>CAWHIH010000001.1:0-328530 GCA_963829365.1 uncultured Alphaproteobacteria bacterium
TCCGCATGTCGTTTCCACCGCAAATCTCGGTTGGCAGGTGCATCGCGCACCGCTGCGCCCGACAAGGCGCAGACACATTTGAACTCAAGTGAAATACCCTGGATATACAGATCACAATCCAACATAGACCTACAAATGTCCAACTATGTTCTACAGCAGCAATAGAAACAACAAGATACGTGTAGAAAGCGCTTCGTGCGTTGGCTCTAATATCGCGAGATGTTTTCCAACGACGTTAGAGGCGGTGTCAGACGCAGACGTATCAGAAACACCGCCTGTCGCGCCGTATTTGACATGATGTATCGGCACAACAATACAGTGAAACTCAATAAAGCTGGTGGTTTGCGTAACATATGTTCATGATATAACGAGGTAATAGGCACGATATTTGAATAAAAGCCGAAAGGGTGCCGACTTGTTCGCACGAGATTCAAGAATATTTCCGGGATGACGCCATATTTTGTCCTCGAAAGAGGACGCGACGCATGCCCCAGCCAACGCCCTACGCTCGCCAGACGAACTTCACTCCGCTTGCGCCGGCAAACATCCCGGCGATCGGCGGGGCGGTGAACTCAGAGCTGGACGGGGTTGCCACCTCCATCCGCACAATCCGGTCGAACCTGGCGCTGATCCAGCGCGACGATGGAGCCCCGCGAAACGGGGTAGTCACGCTGGACGCCCTGTCGGCGGCAACCCGTGCCGTCATGGGGGGACGGAGCCCCCGTGCGTCCTGGACCACTGCGACGTCCTACGCACCGAAGGACTACCTGACCGCGCCTGACGGGCTGACGTATGTCGCGGTTGCAGGCCACACCTCCGGGGCGTTCGCCACCGATCTCGCCGCCGGCAAGTGGCTTTCGGTGTTCGGTGACTCTGCGGAGATCAGCTCCCTGTCGCAGATCATCGCGTCCGGCTCGACCGTACCCCGGACCATAGCCGCCCGCTTCGCGGAGGTGGCGAACGTGCTCGATTTCGGCGCCGTGGCTGACGGCGTGACGGACAGCACCGCGGCGTTCCAGGCTGCGGCGGCGACCGGCAAGACGGTCTACGCCCCGGCCGGAAACTATGTGCTGACGGGCGAAATCGCGCTGACGGTTGACGGCCAGGGGTTTTACGGCGACGGCCAGGGCCAAACCGTGCTGACCCCGTCCGGTCCGTTCCACGTCTTTTCCCTCACCAACGACGGCACCACCACCAGCCGCCGCGGTCAGTTTGTGCAGGACATCCGGATCAACGCCGCCGGCATGACCAGCGGCTGGGTGTTCGACACCATCTACTCCAGCAGCTTCATCGTCCGCGACGTGCTGATCTTTTCCCCTTGGGAGGTGGCGCGTGTTCAGCGGATGAATGTCTGCCTGTTCGACAATGTGTGGGTGCAGAGCCCCCGCGGCGGCCGGGCGTTCTACCTCTACGGCACTCCAGCCCTTCGCAATGATTTGCTGAAGCTGAACAACGTCACAATCGGCTTCGCTGCTGCCGTGCCTGGGGTGGGGCTGGAAATCGACGGCTATTGCGAGACGGTGCACAGCAACAACCTCGTCATCGTCAACCCGTCAATCGGGGTATGGGTCCGCAACACGACCGCCTCTGACCCGCCGTCCTTCGGAATGTTCCATGACCTGGAGGTCGATTTCGCGCGGGAGCACGCGGTCCGCTTCGACTCAGGCAACCACTACTTCTTCACCGGGGCGCAATACCTCCACGGTGGTGTAGCCAGCGGTTCCCCGCCCGGCGGCAGCGGCCTGTACTTCGGCCCTGGGGTCAACAACATCCACTTTGGCGGTGGCAAGGTCACTGGGCACGGCCGCTTCGGGATCGAGGCGGCGGCTGGCAGCGGCCCCATCTGGATCGGCCCTTGCGACTTCGGGAGTACGGCCTCGAACAAGCAGGGCGCCGTGCTCGACCTTACTTCAGGCAACGGCATGTTCTCGATCGCGGCCACGCAGTCGCGCCAGGTGTCAGTAGACGCCAACGTGGTCACCACGACCCTGGACGGCTACGGCGCCGCGGTGGAGCTGACTTTGTCCTCGGGCCAGGTGGCGGGCGCTGCGCTCATGTACAGTGGGCGGGGGTACAACACCGCTGCCCCTACCGTGGTGATCGAGGGCAATGGCAGCGGCGCCACCGCCACCGCGGCGGTTAGCGACGGGGCGGTTACCAGCGTCACGATCACCGCCCCCGGCAGCGGCTACACATGGGCGCGGGCGCGCATCATCCACAGCGGCGGCACCACGCCGCGCATCCGGCCCCACACATCTGCGTCCAACAACGTGGGGATCAACCTCCTGGGCAGCGGCACCGGCTCGGTCACGGTCGGGAATGACGCCGGCACCGCCTTCGTGGCCTCCGCGCCAAGCCTGGCGGTGAACTACGTGCAGATCACCGGGAGCGTCTCCGGGGTCGCGCCCTCTATCTTTGTCGCCGGCGCGGAAGCCAACATCGGGCTCATTCTGTCCGCCAAAGGCACCGGCACCGGGCGGCTGCGGTACGGCTCGACCGATGCGCTGACCTGGAACAGCACCGGCACTACAATCGCGGGCGCGCTGTCGGTCGCCGGCGCGCTGTCGGTTGCAGGCGCTTCCTCGCTGGCGGCGGTCACGGCCACCGGTGCCCTTACCGCCGCCACGCTGTCGCCCACCACGAAGCCGGTGCTCTCCGGCAACTGGGCCAGCAACGCCCCCGCCATGGGCAAGTCGCTGGCGCAGATCCTGGCGACGATTGGGCTCATCACCGACAGCTCGACGAACGCCTGACGGCGCGCGGCCCTTCAAGCCGCGCTCTGACGGCACCGCGCCCGGCGACCTAGCGCTACAGGAAGAAGCTGGGTGCTTGCGACCGGATCAGCAGGCAACCGCTGCAGCGTCAGTTCGAAATGCCAAGGCAGCCAAAGGACCAGAGCGGCGATTACCGCCACACCATATGCACCCACGCGGGAGGGGCTTCGGTGCCACTTGATGCAGCTTGCCGGCGAGTAGGATTGCGAGGAATGCCGCAGCTGCCATTACAGCCACGACTAATCCAGCTTGCCATAATTCAAGCGGCGACAAGATTGCCGCCAACGCAAGGAGGAGAGGCTTCACCACCGTGAACGCCTCAAAGGCCAGCAGCGCAATTTGAGCAGCGATGAAGGCTGCCGCGCTGGCAATCACGCGGAAGGTGAGCCAAGCACCCTCCAGGCCGCCGACGGCATCGGCACCGCTCGCCCAGGCCAACAAGCCTGCAGTCCCACCGCCCGCCGCGCATAGGCCAAGGGTCCAGAACCAGGGTCGGCGGGCCTGAGCTCCCCCGCCGGTATTAGTGGCTCCGCCGCCAAAGCCTCCTGAGGTCCCATTCCACGCGGGGGTCCCGCTCTGCATGGCATTGGCAAAGGCCTCGTCCGCCCGACGCGTTGCCTCCATGTGCGGCACATAGACCGTGTCATAGGCGGTAGCGCTGTGCATGCTGCTGCCGCGGACGCCGCTCTCGCCGAGGCTCTGCTGGTAGGCGATCTCCCGCCATTGCTCCTGCGTCGTCATTGGCACCGCCCGCTCGCCGAACGTCTTCAGGATATCGATGCTGGAAAGCCATCCTCATCACGTCACCGCGACAGGACCGCACCAGAGGGCTTCGCGTACGGACCGCAACCGCACTGCGCCCAGCGGAAAAGGCCGCAGTCAGGCTTTCCGGCGGGGGCTGGAACGGCAGCACGTTGCCTTACTCTCGCCGCGGGTGGATGCGACCGGCCCGGCAGCGCTGGGCGCTGATATGGTGTTGCAGGGGCACCTCATTCCCCGCCGCGATCGGCTCCAGCCGGATCAATCGAAGAGCGATGCGGCAGATGGCCCTGTACCCTCCGTGCAACGAAGTCTCTTCCAAAATACGGAAGAGTCAAAGGCCACTATGGGGAGTTGGCAGGCTAAGCGAACGCCTCGTCAGGAGGTGGCGTCGGCCATTCCCGCTGCAGCGCAGACATGCGGCATCGGCAGCCGGTGCATGTCCGCCACGCTTTGTAGGTCGGCGAGAGTCTGAGGCAGAGCAGTTCGCTAACTGCACGCGGTCCGGCACAGCATTGTTCAAAAGATCGGCAAGCGGAGATAGCAGTTCATCGCCAAAACTGTGCGACACTCCCTCCACCCTATCAAAATCCAACACTACAACGCTGTCGCCATGAGAGGTTAGAACCTCGACGGCTTGGGTCCGCACCTTATGAGCGACAGCTCGCCCACCCAGGAAGCCCCGGCCGGCATATAGCTTCAGCACGTGTGCCATGGAATAGCCTCCGCAACCTTTACCGTTTTGCCTTTTGTTCCGTTTCGATTTTGTAAAGCTCCGTCGTAAGCTCCCTCATCACAACGCTGAAATCCGCTGCCAAGTTTTCACGCCGCATCGTGACCGCAACCAGTGTCCCTGTCCAGCAAGCATCGCAGGATTGTATTCCCGAACGATTTGTAAACAACCCATTCCGAGACCATACCTCGATCGTCCCGTTGTTGGCCGTGACAAGGCGGTGGGCACACGACAACCCTACACCTCGATTCCGCATATGGGGTTGAGCAAAGTTTGGTGGCCGGCTGGTCACGCCGACTTGTAGCGCCAACTCGATCGCAGCCAGATCGTCCACTGGCTTGTAACGAGGCGTCAGAGCCTCCTTTAGCCCACAGCCCATATCGGCAATACAAAATTGCACTTTGTCACTGGCAGGCCAATATTGTGCAGCAGAAAATCCGTATGACGCGCTGTGTTGACAAACGTTATTCATTAATTCTGCAACAATATGACTAAATGTTCTTCTGGCTTCTGCTGGGGGTTCTGTGACAGATATCGATTCTTCTGTTAGATCATCGACATAAAATATATCGGTAACCTTGCGTATCTCAGCAAACCGTTTCCGCGCCTCTTGCGGCACGCCGCTTGGCAGCGGACCTTCAATTCCTACTTGGCGAAAGAAGCCCATACGCTCCCAATAGCTCGCGCGGTTGCACTGCTGGTGGTCGACGGTGACAAGAACACCTGCACGGCGGGCCTCGTCGATGAGGCAAGCCAGGCCGACTAGGCCTGAGGGCTCTACCCATTGCTCGGGGTGAAGTACGACACGAATAGACTCGGCCGAGCTAGGCCAGTTCGTCCGCAGTGCTATGAGTTGCGCCAAGCCTAAATGCCGGGGCAGCGGCACCATAATGGTGCCGGATGCGTTAGCCATGGCGTCCCTTTATGCTTTTTTAGGTTGAGTTGGCGCCTGCCGTATAACCGACGTGTGCCGCAAGCGCGAGTGCCGGAGAGGCCAACCTTGACGGTTGCCGAGCCCGAAGTTCTTGCCCTCATCGATTTGGGGGCAGACCGGGGGACGTTTGCCCCGGCATACGGTCCGGCCATCGCGGCTAAATATCCATCCCTACGACACGGCCCGCAGCGGCACGGCTCGGGCCGGCGCTATCGGCACCACCGCCCGGCGCGCTACCTCGCTCAAGGCGTCTGAGATGTGGCTGGCATAGTGCTTCTCGACCATGGCGGCGGAGGTGTCATGGATCTGCGCCACCAGGCGCACCGGCAGCCCCGCCCGCAGCCCGCGGATGATGCTCGCGTCGCGCAGCCGGTAAGGCGTCACCTCCGCCGGCAGCCCCGCGACCGCCAGCGCCCGGCGCCAAGGGCGCGACAGCTCCGCTGCATGGTCCCAGGCGACGCGGGAATCCTGCATCCACGCCGGCGCCCGATCGGCCGCCTTGTCCCCCGCCTCCTGCCGCAGGCGCCACTTCATCAGCAGGAGGTCATGCCCGCCCCGCCCGGTCATCGCGGGCTGCAGCATCGCCACCACGTCATGCCCCACCGGCACCGGCTGGTGTGACCGCTTGCTGGTGCCGGGCCGGCCCTTCGCGCTGGTCGGAATCATCAGCCGCGGGTCCGTGCCGCCCTGCACATCCGCCACCCGGAGCTTTGCGGCCTGCGAGAGCCGCGCGCCGGTGGCGGCCAGCACCACCACGAGCCGTCCGAAGTCTCCCGCCGGGTCCACCGCGGCCGCGGCTTCCACCAGCCGGCGGATGTCGGCGTCCGTCAGCGCCAAGCGGTGGTGCGATGCTTCGCCGGCCGGGCTCCCAGCGCCGTTGGGCCGCTTCAGGCCGCGCGCCACCACGTCCCGCCACCCTGCCGGCAACATGCGGTGGTGGTGCCCCCAGGCATGGTTCAGCGCCGCCTTGGTGTCGTTCAGCAGCCGAGCCACCGATGCGCCGGACAGCCCGGCCAGACCCCGCGCCCAGTCCGCCAGGTCGCGCTCTGTGAGGGCCGCCAGGGGCTTCCTCGCAAGCCGTTCGACCGACAGCAGATGCTTCGCCAGGCGCGTCTCTGCATCACGCCCATGCCGCGCGCTGCGGGCCTTCCGTTCCGCCACGTAGGCTGCGACGGCGGCGCGTAGGGTGATCGGCGCATGGACAACCCTCCCGGCATCCGCCCGGGCTGCCCCCAGCCTTTCGCCCCAAGCGATAGCGGCCGTGACCGCCGCGGCGTAGGGGAGGGCGCCCGGCTGGGCGCCGGCGTCGTCCGCCTCGCCAAGCCGGCCCTCGTCGCGCTGCTTGTCGCAGATGCGCCGGACGATCCAGGCGCCCGGCCCCTTCTCCGCCTTCCGGTAGCCGAGGCAGAGCCCGCCTCGCTGGGGGCCGCAGGTTTGCCAGTACGGGTTCCGCCGCGGCGCCAGGCGGCTGCGCTTCGATGGGCTGTCCATCGCCACGGCACGTGCTGCCTTAGCCCGCGCTCCGATAGGCTTCGCCATGGCCGCTATCCTCATCCCAACTTGCATCCCAACTTGGCATCTGTGACATCAGTTTTCAACGATATCGATGCAATCAAGGAAAACCAAGGCTTACAAGATGTTATCGCTGGCACCGTTGGCAGCTAATCCCCGCGCTCTCGCCCTCTCACGGCGGTAACAGGGGTTCGAATCCCCTAGGGGACGCCAGCCGGCGTTCCTGGTGCAAAATCAAAGGGCTAAGGTTTGATTCCTGTGCTGGATTGCAGCACCGGATTGTGCCAGATCGATCCGCCACCGCGGCATGGGCTCGCCGCCCGAAACCCTCCCTCCCGCCTTCGCGCAATCCATACCTATCATCCCGGTTGGCATGTATCGCCGGCCAAGACACCTTTTTGTCAGGCGGCGGCTGGTTGTCGCCAGTCGTGCAAGTCGGGGATCGCGCTCCTGGCCGGCGCCGATGACTGGGCGACGGCAATCGCGGCTGGCCGCGTCCTCAAGGCACGAACCTGTCGCCCCCTGCCACCGTAATGCAGGTTGTGGCTATGCCTGGTCCCTGAGCCGCGGACGGGCCGAGCGGTCCTACAAATCATGACTGGTTGGTCCAGTGGAGCGCAGGGATCGTGCCCGGCGCCAGAACCCAATCCGCGACAGAGCGAGTTTCACGCTGCATATTGATGTCGCGGGCACGCCTCACCAGGATCCAGGGTGGCGCAAGGCCTGCTGACTAGGAAAATTATAAAAATTCTGGGAGGATATTGCCATGGTGACGCGACGCGACGTGCTGCTCGGCTCCTCGGCCGCGATTTTGGCGGCCCATACGGCACAAGCCAAGCTGCCCAGTACCTCGGTTTGGACCGCCTATGACCTTGGCGCCTCCGGCTACGCGGAGGCGTCCGGCATTGCCGATGCAATCATGAAGCAGCAGCCAATGCGGGTGCGCATTGTGCCCTCCGGCACCTCGATCGGCCGGCTGCTACCGCTCAAGCAAGGCCGTGCCACCTACGGCTTCCTCGCCAACGAAGTCTATTTCGCCACAGAGGGAACCTATGACTTCGCCATGCCCAGCTGGGGTCCGCAGGACCTCCGCGTCGTGCTCGCCCGTCCGGCAGGCAACGCGCTTGCCTGTGCCGGCGACGTCGGCATCAAGTCGCTGTCCGATGTTCGCGGCAAGCGCATCGGCTATGTGCGCGGCAATCCTTCGGTCAACGTGAAGACGGACGCCTACCTCGCCTTCGCAGGGCTGACGCGCGCCGATATCGATGTGGTTTGGTTTGGCAGCTATAACGCCATGAAAACCGCAGTCATCAACAACCAGCTCGATTGCTTTGGCAGCGTCACCACCTCTGCCAACATGCGCGAGATCGACGCAAGTCCGCGCGGCCTGACCTATCCGCCCTTCCCGCCGGAAAACAAGGAAGGTTGGGAGCGCCTTCGTCAGGTGGCCGACTTCTTCGAGCCGCGCAAGGAAACCGCCGGCGCCGGCCTCTCGCCGGAACATCCGGTTGATATAATCGGCCTCCGCTACCCGATCATCACTACCTATGCGGATACCGATCCCGACGAGGTCTATGCACTGGTCAAGGCGATCGACGAGTCGATGGACCAAATCCGCAACATCACCGGCAGCTCAGAGAACTGGAAGCCGGAGTTGTCGGGTAAGCCGCCCGCGGATGCGCCCTGGCATGAAGGCGCCATCCGCTATCTGAAGGAGAAGGGCATCTGGACGGCAGAGCATCAGTCTTGGCAGGATGAGCGGATTGCCCGACTGAAGCGCATCCAGGAGGGCTGGGAGGCGGCGAAGAAGGATTTCGCCGGCCAGGGCGATGACGCTTGGCTACGGCACTGGGAGAAATACCGTGTCGACAAGCTCGGCCTGCAGCCTGCCGAAGCCTGATTGGGTAATCCTGATTGGCTTGGCGATCTGATGGTTCGGACGGGTCGGTTCTAGTCGCGTTTGAGTGGCCGGCCCGGCCAACCGCCTTGCCCGACGCGCGTTGTGTGGGATCTATCCCACCAAGGGGCTGGGGGGAACGCTAGGCATTGCAGAAGCCGATCGACATGTGGGGAGCTTTCGTAGATCGGGGCTGCCTCCGATGGCGGGCGGAGCTGCTGTGGCGGGTCCGTTCGCCTGATGCCGATGGCAATGGACTTGGATGCCTATCAACGGCGAAGCAAAACCAGGCGAGGGTGGCGGCGTAGAATAAGGCCGCTGGCGGCGGAGCGGCGCCACGCTTGGCCAGGCCTGCAGCTGGTATCCTTGGAATTTGGCACAGCGGGATCTCCGGTGTCTGGATCAATGCTGTCGCCTGCAGCGGCGGCGGTCGGCGCTGCCTCGGTCGCCAGGCGGCGGGTTGGGCCAGGCGGTAGCTCTCGCCGTTCATGGCCAGGATGTGGACGTGGTGGGTCAGGCGGTCGAGCAGGGCGCCGGTCGGACGTTCCGAGCCGAGGACCGACGTCCATTCCTCGAACGGCAAGTGCGAGGTGAAGATGGTGGAAACGTGCTCGTAGCGCTTGAGGCGCGAGCGTTCCCTTGAACTTCGCTCGCGTCCAGAAGTTCACCGCCGTCAGGCCGGTGGATATCCCGGTGAGGGTGACGGCCAGGCTCGAATGCATCAAAATCCCGCACAAGGTCTGCACCTTGGGCTGCCCGGCTTTGTAGCGCCCGGCATTGATGGTTTTGGTGAAGCCGATTTTCCCCGCTGCGCACGGTTGCAGATGAATTCGGTCGTGTCCTGCAGGATAAGGATTGGACCCTTGTTCGCCGCTACGCGCGCCGTGGTCGTGGCAAAATGGCCAGCTGAACCGCTGTATTCAGTCATACGCGGGTTATCAAAGAAGCGGTAGAACACCTTTGTCGCCATCCAGTTGCCGCGGGCTGCCGGGATTGGCTTGCCCGGCGCGGCTGACGGTTGATCCAGCAATTGTCGCAACCGATGGGCCAGACGCTTATCGGGAAGGGTCGTCGCAGAGAGTTCCTTCTCCTGCCAGACGGCTTCGCTGCTGCTGGTCTCGTTCCGAATCCGTGACGCCTCCGCGGTTCGGCGGTGGGGGGAGAATCGCGGTAAATTCATACGAGGCAACCGGTCCGCCGAAGATGTGGGTAATGGGAAGCATTGTCCGGCGGGTACCCAAGCCGTTCGGCCACTACTGCTGCCCATGGGGGATGGGGACCGCGGTACGGTTGATGCGGATCGCGGATCCAAAGCGATTGCCGAACGCTGTTGTCGATGGTCCGCACCCGCCGCAGGCCGGGCACGCTGGGCTGTTGCAGAAATAGAGAACATCATGTTCAGGCTTTTTCGTAACTTCGCCATCCTGCGCGGCCTCTGGGGCATGTTCAGGAGGACGAGGCGCCGCTAGGGCCAGACTGTCACCGCGCCCGCGCCGGTTGCTGGAAGGCAGGGCGGCAACTGACGTGGCCACAACGTGGCGTGAGTTTGATGAACCGTGCACTCGCATCAACGTTCCTTGATGTAGCGCGCACTCCGGGCTGGGCGATGGAGCAGGGGCATTTTCCAACATTCACGCTGTCCCATCCTGGCGGAAAGGGCTGTTGGCCCTGGCGCAGGCAGTTGTACCTCGCCGCTGGGTTCCACCAGATAGCGTGCTCACGAAGCGATGGTGCAGGAATGCGCGATGCCACGCACGGCATCCAGTCTAGGTGATCGGGAGGATTGCATGTGGCAGATCGACGTTGCAATGAACACAGCCAAGGCAATGTTCCCTTTCCAGCAGCAACTCAGAACCTTCAAGCGCCGGATAAAGCCGCCGGCCATTGGACCGCAGCATGCCAGTGTAATATCTGGCGGAATCGACCACATTCTCGCGTTGGAAAAGGCGGGATGCGAGTTGAAAAACAAAGACATCCTGGAGATCGGCAGTGGCTGGTTTCCAATCATCCCACTGCTGCTGCGGCTGGCCGGTGCGCGGCACGTACATCTTACCGATGAGCATGTGCTGATGGATGCGGACACGCTCCTGGCCGCTGTCGACTGCATCCGCTCAAGAAGCGAGGAAATTTCGGCACGCCTGCCGCTAAAGGGGAGCTTGGATTTCAAGGCCGTCGAGATTGATAGGAATTGCAGCCTGGAAGGAATGCTGTGCCAACTCAACTTCACCTACCGAGCACCGTTCGATCCGGTGCGGGTCATGCCGCAGGTTGATGCCGTCGTAAGCCACACAGTTTTCGAGCACATCCCTCCTCACGTCATCCGCAATCTTCTGGTCCATGTGAAGCGAGGCTTGAAGCCTGGCGGCTTCATGTCCCACGGCATCGACAACACTGACCACCGGGCCCACCGTGACCGCTCGCTGAACCGGTTTGATTTTCTGCGGTACAGTGATGAAGTATGGAAGATGCTGTGCTTGAACCCGCAGGACTACACAAACCGGTTGCGCCACTCGGACTACAAGGCGATATTCGAGGAGTTAAAATTTTCCGTCATCTTGGAAAATATATATTGTAGCGAGGGCGGGATTAAGGAAGTCAAGCAGCTACGCCTTGCTGACCGTTTCCAAAAGAGGGATGTGCGGGATCTTGCGACAGGTTGGAGCCATCTTGTCCTGCGACGGGATGCCATTTCGTAAACAGGGTGTGCGGCAGCGGCACGGCGCCGTTGCACGAATGCCATTTAACTCTCTGGAATCTCGTGTCGGTGAAACGACATCCCGTTTGTTGTACCTATTGCTGACGGACGCGTTGCCGCCCCAACTCCGATCAGGTCGATCTTTTTCTTCAGAGTTCGCAGATCATAATCCCCATACGTCTGCTCCACCGTCTTGGCCGCGTGCCCGGTCAGCTTGTCATGCCAGGAATTGTCCATGTGCCGCCGCGCAACGCCCTTGAAGCTGGAAACCTCCAGAAACCCTGTGGCTTCGGCGGATGAGGGCGGTTTGAGGCTGCCGGGGCGGCAATGACGCGGTTGCGTTTGCGCATTTCCGGGGGACGGGCCGCTACGGCGGCGGCTGGCCTGCTTGCGTGCCGCTACGCTGGCGCGGCCTTGCCGCTCAGCCAGACGAGGCGCTTCATGTTGTAGGCGAGATTGGCGAGGCCGATCTTCACCCGCGCCCTGGCGATGCCGATGGTGCGCACGACCAACGCCATCGGCCCCTTCTGCCGCGCAAAGACATGCTCGACGGCCGAGCGCACGGCCGATCTACGGGCATTGGCCCGCCGCGTCCGCACCGCCATCGGCCGACCCGGCGGCTTCTTGCGATGGATGCGCGAGACCAGGCCGCGCGCGGCCAGCCACGCCTCGTTCTTCGCCGAGCGATAGGCGGTGTCGGCCCAGACATCGCCGGCGGTGTTGTCGGCGTCGACCACCTCCGCCAACCGGGCGCCGTCATGGGCCGCGGCATGGCTGGCGGTCCAGCCGCGGATCAGCCCGTGCCGGCGATCGATCGCAACATGGTTCTTGTAGCCGAAGGCCGGAACGGCGAGATCGACCTGCGGCGCGCCATCCTCGCGCGGCCTGGCCTTGGAGAACTTCACCGTCCAGCGGGCATCGCGGTCCTTCTGGCGCAGCTTCGCGGGCTTCTCCGCCCAGCCTTTGGGGATCTGCCCAGCCTTGATCGCCGCCCGCTCCGCCTCGGTGTTGCGCTGCTTCGGCGCGGCGACGATGGTCGCGTCCACGATCTGCCCGCCCATCGCCAGGTAGCCCGCAGCACGCAGCGTGGCGTCGAACTGCGCGAACAGCCGCTCCACCGCACCGGCACGCTTCAGCGCCTCGCGGAACGCCCAGATCGTGTTGGCGTCAGGCACCGGGTCGGCCAGCCCAAGGCCGAGGAAGCGCATGAACGACAGGCGGTCCTTGATGAGGTACTCGCAGCGCTCGTCAGACAGTCCGTGCATCGCCTGCAGCAGCAGGATCTTGAACATCAGCACGTGGTCGAAGGCGGGGCGGCCGCCCTTCGTGCCGTCGGCGCGCGGCACGGCCCGCTCCAGCTCGGCACGGAACATCACAAAATCGACCAGCACGGCGATCCGCTCGAGGTCATCGCCCTTGGCCGACAACTCCCGCAGCCGCTCCTCCACATCGAAGAACCCTGACTGCCGACCCATCGCCATCCCCCGCGCCAATCCCCGTCAGTAAATCAGCCGAACGGCATCAGGGCGAGAGGTTTCTGGAGGTGTCCAGCTCCTCCCGCTCAGGGCTGATTGCGCCAGCGTCCTTGCGTACGCTGCCATCGCGCCCGGCTTGACCCACCCGGTTCCAGATCGACAGCGCCGTCGGCTCGAACTCCCGGGAAGGCTGCTCCCGGCCTTTGTCCTGATTGAACCAAATCCATCATCTGCCGTCGGAACTCCGGCAGGTGGGCAGCCTGAACTTCGGTATCTCGGACACCTCCGTCTCAAGCTTCGGGGTGTCCACGAAACTCGGTGAATATCCAACTCCACTGCGCCTCCAAGGTAAGCTTTTCGGCCTCTATGATTTCGTTCAGCCGTTCCATGAGCGCAGGCACGCAGCGGCCGGGAATACTGCCGAACGTAGGTCCGCCATCCTCGTCCAGGCCGGTCACCCGTGACGCGGGCCGAGGGCACAGAATGCCAGCTGAAATCCCGATGGATGTGGCCGGCGCTTCTGCGACAGTGGTCCAAGGCCTCGCAAGGGCCTGACCATCGAAATCCATCCCGGCGGCCGCCCTGCTGTATTCACGCAGCGCGCTCTCGAACTCGCTGCACACCAGCAAGGCTTCTTTCTCCTGTACCAAATTCCCGCGGCGTCGTTTGCTTTCAATCTTCCCTTCAAGGCTGACCAAAATGGCGTGGGAACGCGCTTCTGCTTCCTTCCGGCTGGTAGTGTGCAGTCTTACTCGAACTCGTTCTTTCCGAAGGCCGCCGGCACGCCGGGGCGGGCGGCGGGCAGCAGACACAGTATGTGTCGCCGCGCTGATGGAGGAACTTCGGCAAGGGCGCCACGAGCGAGCCTTATACTGGATATTAGCAGTGGATCGCCGTATTCGCCGTAGGCCTGTGGTTTCGGAAATCCCATTTTTGAGCTGACAGTCTGCTGGGCGATGTTCCGTACCTGACCGGCACTGGTCCTGGTTTGCTGCCGATGCATCATCGCCGGTTCGCGTCGCCCTCGACCGCATGCCGCCTGATTGAAACCTCCTGGTCGTGAGGCGGCTGCGGCTGGCTGCTCCCGTCACCGCAGGTGGCTCTCCTCCTGGTAACGCGGAGCTGGCACTTGCCTCGCCACTGTCCGGAGCCTCGACCATGCTCCGCCCGCCAGCTGCACTATTGGGCAGTCCCGCATGCCGGACCGCGTTGGACGATTCCCTGTCGTGGAATGGCTTCCCGAAAAATGCGCCGGGGCCGCGCCTTCTAAACGTTTCTTGAACAACCTCAAGTAGAAAAGATTGGCCGTTTATTCGCTGTCGGGCAATTTCGCCCGGCCGCCCCCGATCGACGGCAGACCGCGCCGGTTTCTGGCGATTCTTTCGTGGAGCATTCCCCCCAATGCCGCTCGACGCCATCAACGTGTACGACCACCGTCCCGGGCAGTCCCGGACGCAGTGCCTCAACGACAGCGAACGGCAGGCCGCCGCGGCCTTCGGACCTCGCCTATGGGCTGTCCTGGCCGATGCACCGGCTTATGGCGGCCCTCTGGTGGTGCTCGGCAGCCTTTCCGCGGGCATCGCCGGGGCTCAGTTCCGCCTCGCGCCGCATGGATGTGCCGAGGCCGCGCCGCACCCGCACGAAATGGCGGTTGCCGGGCTGGCCATGGGCCTGCCCAATTCGCCGGCGGAGCGCCGGGCCTTGACGGCGCGCATCGCATCCGCCGCCGCCGGAGCCTGGCGCCAGCGTTGCCAAATGCAGCGCCTTGGATTGCTTGCCGGCTGAAAGCCCTTTGCCGGTGCCGCCAGATCCGGCCGAAACTGAAGCGGTTCGACGGCGGGTCCCGCAGGGCGGTTTCCTGCCTCCAGGGCCTGCCCTCGCCACGCGGAAGGATGCGTGCCCGGCCTGGCGGCAATTTCTGCGTCGTGGCCATAGCTCGTCGCCCGTGAAGAACGAGTTTTCAGCGCGCTGCGAGCTTTGCCGGGCACGGTGGAGCCATTGGTCCCCTGATCGAGACAAGGCTGAGGAGGAACGCGAAAAGCCGGATCAACCAGGCACGGAGGAGGCGCAGGTTGTGGCCGGTGGCGGCGAGGACGAGGTTGATGGCATCGCCGGTGGCGCCGGCGAGGAAGTTGCGGCCGAGATGGCCGTCCTCCTTCATGTGGCCGATTACTGGCTCGATGGCGGCTCGTCGCCTGAGCTCGCGGCGTATGGTGGGCGTGACGCCGCGCTTCTGGCCGGAGACGAAGAAGCGCGCCTTGTCGGCATCGTGGCCGCGATAGCCGCGGTCGACATAGGCGCGCTCGATGGGCACGCCGGTGATGCGTTCGGTCTGGGCGATCTGGCCGGCCAGGGTGTGGCCGTCGAAGGGATTGCCCGGTAGGGCGCGGGCGCCGATCACGAACTGCCCGCCGGGTGCTGCGCGATTGGTGGTGGCGAGCGAGACCTTGACGCCGAACTCGAAGCGGGTGCGGGCCTTGCCCTTGCCGATGCACTCCACCTCGGGGGCGTGCAGCGAGTAGAGCTTGTCGCGGCCGCGGTCCTCGCGCCGCTGGCGCAGCAGCTGGGCGATGCGATCGAGCGGCGTGGAAGGCGGCACGACTCGTCGGTAGCGCGGGATCTGCGGGCGATGTCGCGGGCGAGGCGGCCGAGCCAGGTGCGCATGCGCCGGACCAGGCGCTCGGCCTCGCGGTGGCGGCCGCGGTGGATCAGCCTGGCCACCTCGCGCCGGGCACGGGTGGAGACGCGCCTGTAGGACTGGCGCGGCGCGATGCCGTGCCGGCGTGCGAGGCGTCCGAGGATCTCGACGCCGCGATGCAGCAGCTTGCTGTCGGTGGGGTGGGTCACCGCCTTGGGCTGGACGGTGGTGTCGATGGTGACGCGCTCGAAGTGCTTCGGCTCGGCGGCACCGGCGCGCTGCGCGGTGGCGAGGGTTTCGGCGAGGAGCAGTTCGAGCCGCTCGGGGCCGATGCGCTTGCGCCAGCGGGACAGCGAGGAGCGATCCAGCGGCAGGGCGTGCTGGAAGTAGGCCTCGCCGCAGAACAACTGGACGTAGGGGCTGTCGAGGAAGCGGGCGCAGGCGGCCTCGTCGGAGAGGCCGTCCATGTGCTTGATCAGGTGCAGCCCGACCATCAGGCGGGTCGGCAGGCCGGGCCGGCCGACGCCGTCGCGGTAGAGCGGGCCGAAGGCGACAGCGAAGCGCTCCCAGTCGATCAGGCCGGCCAGACGGACCAGGGGATGGCGGCGATCGACGAGGTTCAGCAGGGCCGAGCGGAACAGTTCGGGCTGCTCGAACGGTGGTGACTTCGGCGGCATCGGCGGGCTCCTGCGCGGCGACGCGCCGAGCAAATCACGTCGCCCGAATGACTGCAACAGGGGCGCCGTTTTGCCAGGCTTTCGCATGCTCCGGACAAGCACCTTGCAATTCCAGATACTTCCCCAAGCCGGAAAACCAAGGAAATCCAAGCGTTACGGCGTTGTTCACAGGCGACTGGGGTAGGACCGCTGGAACTCAAGGCGCTCTGGCCCGATCACGCGTGGGCGCCGGTGATCCTGTCGAGGTGAAGCTCGCCCTTGGCGCCCCAGCCCTTCGCCTCCGCCGGTACCTCCGGGCTGAAATGCTCGTACAGCCGGAATCCGACCCGGTTCAGTTCCTCCGGGTCGATCCGATTTGCCAATGCGGTCATGGCCGCCCGCACCTCGCCCAGCCTGCCGCCGAATGCCTTGGCGACATAGGCCGCGGCAGGTGCCGCCGGGGCTGGCTTCCCGTGGCCGGCATCGGCCAGCACCACCCCGTCATCATCATGGGTGAGCGGAATGTCACGCCCCAGCAGGCGGGTGGTTGCCTGCGGCTTCATGGGTGCGGCGTCTGCGGCGCGGTCCGGGTCCTCGGCTATACCGAGCCGGCGGACCTTGGCCCGTGCCGCGGTGCCTGCCACGGCGCTGGCGAGGCTGACGGCGGTGTCCGGGGGGTGCCCGAGCCGCTCGGCCACCACCGCCGCCCAAAGGGTCAGGACCGGCGCGCGGTTGACGCGGATCGGGGCAGGGGGGGTGCCAGTCATCCTGCTACTTTACGGCTGCAGGCAATACCGCGCACCGGCACCAGCCATGCCTGCTGCTGTTTCTTGCATCCTTTGCGGATGTACCGCGACGCTGGCCTGGTCCTGCGCCGCCGCTGACACTTCCGCATCCGGGTTCGCAGTGCGTGACCGGCCGAAGCAGTGGGATATGCCGGGGCCAGCACGCCGCCGAAGGTTCATCGGTGAATTGGCGGAGGCACCGGGCGGCCATCTCGGGTATTTCCGATATGAACCGCATGGTGGGCATTCTTCCGGGTCAGGCGGGTAACCGCGATCCTTGCCTTTCGCCGGCTCCGACCGCGGCCAGGCTGGAACGCGCTGAAGGGCTGGGTACAACGGCGGGACGCCCCACACCTGCATATGGCTCGCCGGGGCCTGCGCGCGTGCCGTTGCAGAATTCTCCATCGGGCGTCCGGGGATTTGGATCGGCCACGGCATGGCGTGGGTACCGGACCCGCGCACAGGCCTCGGGCGCCGCGAAGATGCGCCCCGCCATGTCGCGGTCCCATCCTGGCGGTTTACTTCATGGCGGGTTCATCCGGTGGTCGGGCGACGACCCCCTTCCGTCCGGCGATGCCGACCCGGGCATTCGCCCTGTTGATCCACCGTCAGCCGGTCTTGCCGAGTGCCTTGGCGACGGCGACTGCGGAGGTGCCCACCTCGGCGACCACGGCCTTCAGCCGCTCCGGCGTGATGGCCCATTTGTTGGACCACCCGATGACCTCGGTGGGCTTGCTCACGTCGACCTGGGCACGTTCCCAGGATGTCGGCTTCTTCATGTCGCTTCAGTGCTCCATCCGATGCAACCGCCTGCGTCGAGCGATTCCCGGCTGCATGTGGCGGGCATCAAGCCGCAATGTCTCGACGCATCAGCGTGTGGCACCGGAATGGCAAGCTGGTTCGGCCGGGGGCAGGGATGGTTTGGCGACACTGGCCACGGCACAGATCGCCTCAGGCCCGAAGCAGCCTGAAGTCCGCGGGGAACCTGGACAAGACGGCAAGCTTGGACATTCTTTCCCTGACAATCCGTAACGCCGCAAGGATTGAAGTCGCCGAATAAGGTTTCGACATGCATGCTTCGCCAGCGGCGTCAATCAGCATCGGGTGGTTGGCATTGCCAGTCACGTACAGCACTCCCAGCCCGCCTTCGACGCAAAGAACCGAAGCAACCTCCGTACCGTAACGTCCGTCGGCCAATCGTAGATCAATGACCGCCAGATCGGGGCAATATGCTTTGCCCATCGCAATGGCTTCATCCACTTCCCTGGCAATGCCGCATACTTCATAGCCGGCATCCACCAGAATTTCTTCCAGGCAGTCGGCAATCATGAAGTCATCTTCAACGATGAGGACCTTAGACATTACCAGCTGCTTTCTCGAAAAACCTTGTATTCGTGAAATCGACGGCCCAAGTCCACCATCGGATTGTATGCTCGATATCACGTGCCTGGCAATGGTTTTCAATCGGCAGGTGAAATGCCCGAAGCAGCATCAAAACTCGGCGTAATCCGTTTGCAGCGGCAGCAGGCCGCTCTGGCCGGCTTCGGGAGCTATGCGTTCCGGGAACCGCTGCTGTTCAACATCCTGACCGAGGCGGCGCGGGTCTGCGCGGAGAGCCTGGAAGTGCCCTTCTGCAAGGTGTGCCGGTACCGGGATATCGAGGGCGACCTCCTCATCGAGGCAGGCTTCGGCTGGCACGCCGGCGTCGTCGGGCTGGTGGTATCGAAGGCCGATGAAACCTCTCCGCAGGGACGGGCCTACATAACCGGCCAGCCGGTCATCATCCCGAACCTGCGGGAGGCGAACAACGTCCGGTTGCCGGCCTTCTATGACCAGCACGGCATCACCTCCACGATCGACGTGATCATCAAGGGGCTCGACGGTGCGCCCTACGGGGTCCTCGAAATCGACAGCGCGGTGGAGCACGCCTACGACCAGCACGATGTGGCCTTCCTGACCGGCTTCGCCAACGTGCTGGCCGAGGCGGTTGCGACCGCCCAGCGCAACGAAATCCTGCGCCAGACGGTCCTGCAGATGCAGACCCTGGTCATCGAGAAGGATCGGCTGCTCGCCGAGAAGGCCGTCCTGGCGGAAGAGTTGAAGCACCGCGTCCGCAACAACCTCCAGCTTGTCCACGGGATGCTGATCAGCCATCTGAAGATAAAATCCGGAAGCGAGGAAAAGGCTTCCATCCAGGGCATCATCCGTCGCGTCATCACCCTCGCGGAGGTTTACGAACAATTGCTCGGGACGGGTATGAGCAGGACGATCGACCTGGGGGAATACCTCAAGGCGCTGTGCGGCAGCCTGCCCGGGCTGCAGGACCAGCCGAATTCCCAGATCAGCCTCACCTGCGTCACCGACGTCGTGCGCACCGACCTCGATACCGTGACGGCCATGGGCATGGTGGTCGCCGAGCTGATATCGAACAGCTACGAGCACGCATTCACCCCGGCCGGCGGCGACATCGCCGTGTCGCTGTGCTGGACCGAGGGAAATGGTGATGCCGTCCTTTCGGTGCGCGACAACGGCGCCGGCTTCATCGAACAGCCCGGGAGCAAGCGGCACGGCGTGGGCCTGGTACGGCGCCTGATGGACCAGGTGCAGGGCAGTGCGACGATGCGGACCGACGGCGGCGCCGTCTGGGATCTGAGGTTTCCCGTCGGGCCGAGGCCCCAGGAGCTTCTGGCGTAGGTTCAGGAACCCTTCACCGGCAGCGGGGAACCGGTCCGGCGGTACCGCTGCGCAGGCTTGAACGATGTTGTCCCGCCCGCAATGGGCTGCCGGAGCATCTGCCGGGTTCCCGCTGGCCGCGCATGCCTGGACCCGGGCAACAAACTGTCAACCGTACGACGTTAAGAGGTTTCGCTCTCTCAGGCGATGCGCTTATGCTCATTGGTCTCCAGCGGGATTCCTTGGCTGGAGCAGGTACCCTTCGGGGTCTGGGAGACGGGACGTCATGCCGCTGCCTGGCAGGCATCCAGACACGATTCCGCAACCGACCATATGAGGCGGATTTGACGAAGAACGGTGACCAGGATGATGTGCATGCGGAACGCCCGCCCCTGGGGATCGGGTTTGCCATCCTGCTCGCCGTCCTGCTGTCCCTCCCGCTGTGGGGTGCCATCATCTGGTTTACCCAAATGGCCTGGTGCAGCCTGGTCGAATGATCCGTCCCTCACCAGCATGGTGACGCGGGTCGGGATTTCCGGGCCGGCTTCGGCCGTCGGTCGCCGATACTTGAGGGATGCCGGTCGCCCGGCGTGACGGATGCCGCTTCAACTGCTGGCGAACCCCTGCACCAGGCTGCCGGCCACCAGCCGCCAGCCATCGACCAGCACGAAGAAGATCAGCTTGAACGGCAGCGAGACGACGCTTGGTGGCAGCATCATCATGCCGAGCGACATCAGCAGGCTGGCAACCACCATGTCGATCACCAGGAACGGCAGGAACAGCAGGAAGCCGATCTCGAAGGCGCGCTTCAACTCGCCGACCAGGAAGGCCGGCAGCAGGGCACGCCAGGGCAGCTGATCGGGCTGCGCATCCGCGGCCGCCGCGGGCAGCCCTGCGAGGTCGAGGAACAGCGCCATGTCGGCATCGCGGACCTGCGCCGCCATGAAGCTGCGGAAGGGTTCCGCGGCCGCCGCGATGCCTTCCATTTCGCCGATCCGGCCTTCGATCATCGGCGCCAGGCCGCTGCGCCAGCTTTCCTCCATAACCGGCTGCATCACGAAGACGGTGAGGAACAGCGCCAACCCTATCAGCACGGGGTTCGGCGGCACGCCCTGCGCCCCGATGGCGCTCCGCAGCAGGGACAGCACGATGGCGATGCGGGTGAAGGCGGTTGCCATCACCAGCAGCGACGGCGCCAGCGAGAGCAATCCGATCAGCACCGTAAGCTGCACCAGCCGCGCCGTGGCGCCCGCCTCGCCGGCAGCCCCGAGGTCGATGCTGACGCTCTGCGCCGCCACCGGCAGGGCAATCGCAGCCAGCACCAGCCCAAGTGAGAGCGCCCTCATGCCGGCTGTTCCGGCGCCGGCAGCCAGCCGAGCACGGCATCCTGGCTGCCGCCTGTCAGCACCAGCACCTCCCTTCCGTCGCAGCGCAGCAGCAGCAGGCGGCGGCGGGTATCGAGCGCCAGCACTTCCTGCACCGCGAGACGGCGGCCGGCACGCGGGGTCAGCCCGCTGGCACGCAGGCCACGCGCCACCAGCCAGAGCAGCACCATCACCACGGCAAGCGCGCCGCCGGCCTGTGCCCATTGTCCTGTATCAATCGTCATGTCGCGGCATCCTGCCAGCGGTTGAAGGCACTCAGGGTGGCGGCAGCACGGCCGCGAGCCCTTCCACGTCGTGCAACAGCGCTTCCATCGCCGGCCGCAATCGCCGGCCGGTGGCCCGTGGCAGCAGCGCCACCGCCGCACAGAGACCGGCGGCTTCCGTATCGAGGCCGGCAAGGTCGATCTGCCGGCCGGCCGAAGCCAGCGCACGGGCCATCAGCACGGTGCTGTGCAGGGAATTGATCGCGGCCAGGGTGAAGGCGGCGGCGCCGCTGCCATGGGTCATGCGGCGAAGGTGCCGCCGCAACGGTTAAGGAAGCCTTGCGCCGCACCGGTCCAAAGGAAGGCTGCCCGCTTTACCAAATCTTTGCGGTACGGGCGCAAGGATGCGGCATGGACGTGACCCGAACCTCGACCATCATCCTGGCTGAACGGCGGCTGGCCTGGCTGGAGCAGCGCCAGCAGGTCCTGGCCGGGAACATCGCCAACGCCGATACGCCCGGCTACCGCCCCCGCGACATCGGCAGCTTCCAGCATACGCTGGCCGGCGCCTTCGGCATGGCGCGCACCTCCGGGCTGCATCTGCACGGCGCGGGCGGTGCGGCCCGGGCGCGGCCGGATCGCCAGCCGGGTGACCTGGCACCGAACGGCAATGCCGTCTCGCTGGACCGCGAGGCCATCAGGATCGCCGATACCGATACCGCCCATGCGCTGGCAACCGGCCTGTACCGCCGCTGGGTCGGGCTGTTCCGCATCGCATTGGGTCGGCCGCAGTAGCCGCAACCACTACAGGAGGCATGGCATGGATCTCGACCGCGCATTGCGCATTTCGGCCGCCGGCATGCAGGCGCAATCCACCCGCCTGCGGGTCGTCGCGGAGAACCTGGCCAACCGGGACAGCACCGGGCAGTCCGCCGGCGCCGATCCCTATCGCCGCAAGACGGTCACCTTCGGTACCCGGCTGGACCGCGCGCACGGCACCCAGACGGTGGAAGTCCGCCGTATCGGCACCGCGCCGGGCGAGTTTCCGCAACTGTACGACCCGTCCCACCCGGCCGCCGATGCCCGCGGCTACGTCAAGCAGCCCAATGTCGACAGCCTGGTCGAGATGATGGACATGCGGGAGGCGCAGCGCAGCTACAGCGCCAATCTCTCGGTGCTCGAGGCGACCCGCGGCATGCTGACCCGCACCATTGAGGCGCTGCGCTGATGCTGCGCGCCGCAGCACCCCTGGGCATCGCCCCGCCGCAGGCCGCCGCGGCCTATCGCGCCGCCCAGGCGCCGGCCGAAGCAACCGGGCCGGAAGGTGGTTTCGCCGCCACCATGCGGCGCGCGGTGGAAGGCGCGGTCGAGGTCGGCCGGGGTGCCGATGCCGCAAGCACCCAGGCGCTGCTCGGCCAGGGCAGCGTCTCGGATGTCGTGCTCGCCGTCTCGCGCGCCGAACTCACCCTGCAGACCGCCGTCGCGGTACGCGACCGTGTGGTCTCCGCCTACCAGGACGTGATGCGCATGCCGATCTGACGCCGGCACACCCGGCGTCCACCGCAGGAGGCGGTGCGTGATGGAAAACCAGACCGCCCTCGCGGTACGTGAGGCGCTGTGGATGGCCTTGCAACTCGCCGGCCCGCCGCTCGGCGCGATGCTGGCGATCGGCCTGGTCGTATCCGTGATCCAGGCGCTGACGCAGATCCAGGAAGCCACCCTTGCCTTCCTGCCGAAGCTGGTGGTGATGGGCGTGGTCCTGCTGCTGCTCGGCCCGGCCATGGCGGGCTCCATGCGCGACTTTGCCGCGTCGCTGTTCGACCGGGTGGTGGCGGTGGGTGGGCTGCCCTGATGCTGGATGCGCTGCCCGCGCTCGCCTTCCACGGCGTGCTGGTGCTGGCGCGGCTGGGCGCGGCGGTGCTGCTGCTGCCGGGCCTCGGGGAGCAGGACGTGCCGCCGGCCATCCGCCTTGCGCTGGTGCTGGCGTTGGTCGCGGTGATGCTGCCGGGATTGGCGGACAGCCTGCCGCCAATCCCGGCGGAACTGCCGGAGCTGCTGCGGCTGATCCTGACGGAAACCGCCATTGGGCTTTGGCTCGGGCTGCTCGCCCGGCTGATCGCGCTGGCGCTGGCACAGACCGGGCAGGTGGTGGCGCTGATGATCGGCCTCGCCAGCCCGCTGCAGACCGACCCCATGTTCGGCGCGCAATCCACCGCGACCGGGCGGCTGTTTACCCTGATGGCGGCGGTGCTGGTCCTCTCAAGCGGGCTGTACGGCCTGCCGCTCAGGGCGCTGGCGGAGAGCTACGTGGTGCTGCCGCCCGGCGACCCGCTGCCGCTCGGCCAGACTGCGGAGAGCGTGGCGCGGGCGGTGGCGGACAGCCTGGCACTGTCGCTGCGGCTGGCGGCGCCGCTGGTGCTGGCCGCCATGCTGGGCAATTTTGCGCTGGGCCTGCTGGCACGGGTGGCGCCGCAGATGCAGGTGTTCATCATCGCCGCGCCGGCGCAGATCATGGGCGGGTTGC
This sequence comes from uncultured Alphaproteobacteria bacterium, assembly GCA_963829365.1. Taxonomy (GTDB): domain Bacteria; phylum Pseudomonadota; class Alphaproteobacteria; order Acetobacterales; family Acetobacteraceae; genus Belnapia. The sequence goes on from CAWHIH010000001.1 coordinate 23,644, forward strand.
TGCTGCTCGGACTGCTGCTGCCGGCGATGCTGTCGGTCTGGCTGGCGGCTGCGGCCGACGCGCTGCTGCTGTCGGGCGCGGGCTGAGCCATGGCGGAGGGTGACGATCCGTCCGCCGAAGACCGCACGGAAGCCCCGACCCAGCGCCGGCTCGACCAGGCGCAGGAGGATGGCCAGTCGGCGCTGTCGAAGGAAGCGGTGGGCTTCGCCACCCTTCTGGCCGGCACGGTGGCCGGCTTCCTGGCGCTGCCGCCGCTCGGGCTGGAATGGCTGGGGATGCTGCGGGCACTGCTCGAAGCGCCCGGCGCCGGGGCGGGCATGGCGGTGGTGCCGGCGTTGCTGTGGCAATCGGCGCTGGCGCTGCTGGCCGTGCTGGCGCTGGTCACGGCGGCCGGCGTGCTGGCCAGCATGGCGCAGACCGGGGTGGTGCTGCAGGCCAAGGGACTGGCGCCGCAGCTCTCGCGCATCAACCCGCTGGCCGCGCTGAAGCGGATCCTCGGGCCGGACGGGCTGGCTGAGTTGCTGCGGACAGTGGTGAAGCTGGCGCTGGTTGCCATGGCGCTGTGGCAGACCCTGGACCTGGCGGCCCTGCAGGCGGTGCTGCACCAGCCGGCGCCGCTGCTGCTGCGAGAAGCCGGGCGGGGCGCCCTGCGGCTGCTGCTGGCGGCACTTGCCGCCTTCGGGGCGATCGCGGTGCTGGACCTGTTCTGGGTCCGCTGGCGGCATACGAAGAAGCTGCGGATGACGCGCGAGGAGTTGCGCCAGGAGCACCGCGATTCGGAAGGTGACCCGCAGGTCAAGGCCAGGCTGCGCCGGCTGCGGGAAACCCGGGCGCGCCGGCGCATGCTGGCGGCGGTGCCGAAGGCAACGGTTGTCGTAACGAACCCGACACATTACGCTGTCGCCTTGGTTTATGCGCCGGGGCAGTCCGCGGCGCCGAAGCTGGTGGCGAAGGGGGTGGATGCCATGGCGGCGCGAATCCGCGCGGCGGCGACCGAGCATGGGGTGCCGATCGTCGAGAATCCGCCGCTCGCCCGTGCGCTCTGGCGGCTGGAGCCGGACACCGAGATCCCGGCCGAGCACTGGGCGGCGGTGGCCGAGATCATCGCCTATGTCTGGCGCATCCAGGGCGCGCCGCGTGGCTGACCGCAAGCTCGCCGAGGCCGCCTTCCGCACCCTGTTCGCGGCGGCACCGGACGGCATGGCGCTGCTGGATGGGGTGGACGGCATCCTGGTGGCCAACCCGGCCCTCGGGCGCCTCGCCGGGCCGACCCTGGCGTTGCGGCCCGGGCTGCCGGCGGCGCGGTTGCTGGCCCCGGGCGATCGTCCTGCGCTCGCGGGATTGCTGGCCGCCGCCCGCAGCGGGCGCGGCGCACCGCCGCCGCTGCGCGCCAGCCCGGCGGACCCGGCGGCCTCCGCGGATGCCGAATGGACCCTGGCCGCCGAGGCGATGCCCGGCGATGGGCTGCTGCTGCTGCGGGTGATCGACCGCACGCTTGAGCGCCGGGCGGAGGCGCGGCTGGCGGCGACCGGGCGGCTGGAGACCATCGGCCGGCTGGCCGGCGGCATCGCCCATGATTTCAACAACCTGCTGACCGCCGTGCTGGGCGGGGCGGAGGCCATGCGGGCGGCCGGGTTGGCGCCGGCGGCGACGGTGGAACTGGCGGGGATCGAGGATGCCGCCCGCCGCGGCGCCGCGCTTGTGGCGCAACTGCTCGCCTTTGCGCGGCAGCAGCGGCTGCAGCCCCGGATCCTGGACCTGAACGCCGCAGTTGCCGGCATCGCCCCGCTGCTGCGACGGCTGCTGGGGGAACGGGTGCTGCTGGAAGTGTCGCTGGAGGAACCCGGCCGCCGGGTGCGGGTGGACCCGGCGCAGCTCGACCAGGTGCTGCTGAACCTGGCGGTGAATGCCCGGGACGCCATGCCGGATGGCGGCACCCTGACCCTCGCCACCGGCCACGCCATGGTGCTGCGGCCGGAAGGCGAGGGGCCCGGGGCCCTGCCGCCGGGCCGCTATGCCGTGCTGGAGGTATCCGATACCGGCTGCGGCATTCCGCCCGATGCCCTGCCGCGGCTGTTCGAGCCGTTCTTCACCACCCGCCCGGAGAAGGGCGGCACCGGACTCGGGCTTGCCACGGTACAGGGCATCATCGCCCAGTCGGGCGGGCAGATCGCGGTGGAGGCGCGGCCCGGTGGCGGTACCCGGTTCCGCATCCACCTGCCGCGGCAGGAGGCCCCGGCCGAGGTTGCATCGGCGCCGGCCGTGCCGCAGCCATCCGTGCATCCCGCCGCGGGGACGGTGGTGCTGGTCGAGGATGAGGATGCGCTGCGGCGGCTTGCCGAGCGGGTGTTGGCCCGCGCCGGCCATGCCGTGCTGCCGGCCGACAGCGCGGAGGCGGCGCTGGCCCTGCTGGAAGCTGTGGGCTGCCCGGCGATCCTGGTCAGCGACGTGGCGATGCCGGGCATGGATGGGGTGGCGCTGGCCCGCAGCCTGCGGTCGCGCTGGCCGGATCTGCCGGTGCTGCTGCTGTCCGGCTACGCCGAGGCGGCGCTGGGGGCTGACCTGTCCGGGGAGGGTTTCCACTTCCTGGCAAAGCCTTATGCGCCCGCCGAATTGCTGGCGGCGCTGGACGCGGCCCTGGGCCATATGGTGGCTGCCGCCTGAGTGGGAGGTTCACCGTGTTTACTAAATGTTCTTGTTTTTCCTGCCGCCCGGGGCCATAGTCTGGCGACGGTTGCCCGGGGTGGTGGTTTCAGTTTCGATACTGTTCCAACCGAGCCTGCGGGCGTGTTAAGCTGATCGGCATTGCAACCCTTGGCCGTATCCGTATCGATCGCCGCAAGCACTGCGGCGGGCGGGGATGAAGCGGAGCGGGCCAGGAGCGGGGATATCCAGAATGGACAAGGGAAAGGCGCTCGACGCCGCGCTCAGCCAGATCGAGCGGGCTTTCGGCAAGGGCTCCATCATGCGGATGGGCGCCAGGCAGGCGCAGGACGGCGAAATCGAGGTCATCTCGACCGGCTCGCTCGGGCTTGATATCGCGCTCGGCATCGGCGGCGTGCCGAAGGGCCGCATCATCGAGATCTATGGCCCGGAAAGCTCGGGCAAGACCACCCTGGCGCTGCACATCATCGCCGAGGCGCAGAAGAAGGGCGGCACCTGCGCCTTCATCGACGCGGAGCACGCGCTCGACCCCGGCTATGCCAAGAAGCTCGGCGTCGATATCGACAACATGCTGATCAGCCAGCCGGATGCCGGCGAGCAGGCGCTCGAGATCTGCGACACGCTGGTGCGCTCGGGCGCGATCGACGTGCTGGTGGTGGACAGCGTCGCCGCCCTGGTGCCGCGGGCGGAGCTGGAGGGCGAGATGGGCGATACCCATGTCGGCCTGCACGCCCGGCTGATGTCCCAGGCGCTGCGCAAGCTGACCGGCAGCGTTTCCCGCTCGAACTGCCTGCTGGTGTTCCTGAACCAGATCCGCCTCAAGATCGGCGTCATGTTCGGCAACCCGGAGACCACCACCGGTGGCAATGCGCTGAAGTTCTACGCCTCCATCCGGCTGGAGATCCGCCGCATCGGTGCCATCAAGGACCGTGACAGCGTGGTCGGCAACCAGACCCGGGTGAAGGTGGTCAAGAACAAGATGGCGCCGCCGTTCCGCCAGGTGGAATTCGACATCATGTATGGCGAAGGCATCTCGAAGGTCGGCGAGCTGGTCGATCTCGGGGTGAAGGCCGCCGTGGTGGAGAAGTCCGGCGCCTGGTTCAGCGCCGAGGGCCAGCGGATCGGCCAGGGCCGCGAGAACGCCAAGCAGTTCCTGCGGGACAACCCGGCGATGGCGGTGTCCATCGAAGGCAAGGTGCGCGCCCAGGCCGGCATCGTCGCCAACGCCATGCTGGTCGGCGAAAGCGAGAGCGAGTCCGAGGACGAGGCGGCGGCCGCCGAATAGGCCGCAACCGCGCTTTGGCCGCGGAGCCTCTCGACGCTTCCTGCCGCGCGCGGTAGGAGGCTCGGGGCCCCGCGGCCGGGACGCGCGCGGGGCTAGCAGACAGGACCCGCACCGGCGATGACCAGCAGCAACGATATCCGCGCCACCTTCCTCGGCTATTTCGCCCGCAATGGCCATCAGGTGGTCGAAAGCTCGCCGCTGGTGCCGCGGAACGACCCGACGCTGATGTTCGCCAACAGCGGCATGGTACAGTTCAAAAACGTATTCACCGGCCAGGAAAAGCGCCCCTACGTCCGCGCGACCACGGCGCAGAAATGCGTGCGCGCCGGTGGCAAGCACAACGACCTGGACAACGTCGGCTATACCGCCCGGCACCACACCTTCTTTGAGATGCTGGGGAATTTCTCCTTTGGCGACTACTTCAAGGAACAGGCGATCAGCCATGCCTGGGAGCTGCTGACCAGGGATTTCGGGCTGGCCAAGGACAAGCTGCTCGTCACCGTCTACTCGGAGGACGAGGAGGCCCCGGTCTACTGGAAGAAGATCGCCGGCCTGCCGGACAGCCGGATCATCCGCATCCCGACGAGCGACAATTTCTGGCGCATGGGCGACACCGGCCCCTGCGGCCCCTGTTCCGAGATCTTCTACGACCACGGCGACAAGATTCCCGGCGGCCCGCCCGGCTCCCCGGATGAGAATGGCGACCGGTTCATCGAGATCTGGAACCTGGTCTTCATGCAGTTCGAGGAAGGCCCGCCAGGTACCCGCGCGCCGCTGCCGCGCCCCTCGATCGACACCGGCATGGGCCTGGAGCGCTTCGCCGCCATCCTCCAGGGCAAGCACGACAATTACGATACGGATACGCTGCGGGCGCTGATCCTGGCCAGTGCCGAGGCCACCGGGCAGGACCCGGACGGCCCCTGGCGCGTCAGCCACCGGGTGGTGGCCGACCATCTGCGCGCCGGCACCTTCCTGATGGCCGATGGTGTGCTGCCTTCCAATGAGGGCCGCGGCTATGTGCTGCGCCGCATCCTGCGCCGCGCCATGCGCCACGCCCATATGATGGGCAGCCGCGACCCGCTGCTGCACCGGCTGGTGCCGGTGCTGGTCCGCCAGATGGGCGCCGCCTATCCCGAGATCGTCCGGGCCGAGGCGCTGGTCTCCGAGACCTTCAAGCTGGAGGAAACCCGCTTCCGTAGCCTGCTGGAACGCGGCCTCGGGCTGCTGGCGGAAGAGACGGCAAGGCTCGGGGAGGGCGGCACCCTGCCCGGCGACGTCGCCTTCCGGCTGTACGACACCTACGGCTTCCCGCTCGACCTGACCCAGGACGCCCTGCGCGCGGAAGGCCGTGCCGTCGATATCGAGGGCTTCGATGCGGCCATGGCCGAACAGCGCCGCCGCGCCCGGTCCGCCTGGGCCGGCAGCGGCGAGGCGGCGACCGATGCGGTGTGGTTCGACCTCAAGGAGAAGCTCGGCGCCAGCGAGTTCCTTGGCTACAGCACCGAGACGGCGGAGGGCGAGATTCTCGCCATCATCCGTGACGGCCAGGTGGTCGAGAGTGCGCCGGTCGGCGCCGAGGTGGCGGTGGTACTGAACCAGACGCCGTTCTATGCCGAAAGCGGCGGGCAGGTCGGCGATGCCGGGCTGATCTCGGCCGGGGAGGCCTGCCGCATCGTGGTGCGGGATACCCAGAAGAAGCTGGGCGACCTCTTCGTCCACTTCGGCACCATCGCGCATGGTGAGGCCACCGTCGGGCTGGCGGTGCAGGCCGAGGTGGACCACATCCGCCGCGGCACCATCCGCGCCCATCACAGTGCGACCCACCTGCTGCATGAGGCGCTGCGGCGCCGGCTCGGCACCCATGTCTCGCAGAAGGGCTCGCTGAACGCGCCGGACCGGCTGCGCTTCGACGTTTCCCAGCCGACCCCGATCACCGATGCCGACATCGCCTGGGTGGAGGGCGAGGTGAATGCCCGCATCCGCGAGAACGCCGAGGTCACCACCCGGCTGATGACGCCGGAGCAGGCCGTGGCCGCCGGCGCCATGGCGCTGTTCGGTGAGAAATACGGCGACGAGGTCCGCGTCGTCGGCATGGGCCAAGACCCTGCGGCGGAGGAGAAGTTCGGGGTCTACTCGCTGGAGCTGTGCGGCGGCACCCATGTCCGGCGCACCGGCGACATCGGGCTGTTCCGCATCGTCTCCGAGGGTGCGGTCGCGGCCGGTATCCGCCGGGTCGAGGCGGTCACTGGCCAGGCGGCGCTTGCGCTCATCGAGGAGCAGTCCCGTCGGCTGACCGAAGCCGCCGCCGCGCTGCGGGTGCCGCCCGCCGAGGTGCCGGCCCGCGTCGCCGCCCTGGTCGAGGACCGCCGCCGGCTGGAGCGCGAGGTGACCGAGCTTCGGAAGAAGCTGGCGACCGGCGGCGCCGCGGCGGAGGCCGAGGTCATCGGCAATTTCCGCGTGGCGCTGCGCAACCTGGGCGACCTGCCTTCGCGCGACCTGAAGGGCGTGGCCGAGGCCATATTGAAGGGCGGCAGCGCCGATGTGGTGGCGCTGGTCTCCACCGCGGAGGGCAAGGCCAGCATCGTCGTCGGCATCGGCGAGGCGGCGCGGGGCCAGGCGGATGCGGTGGCGCTGGTGCGGGCCGCGAGCGCCGCGGCCGGCGGCAAGGGCGGCGGCGGCCGCCCGGACATGGCCCAGGCCGGCGGCCCGGATGCCGCGCTGGCCGATGTGGCGCTGGAGGCCGTGCGGGGTGCGCTGACCGCGGCTTGACCGTTCAGCCCTGCAACGCGTCCCGCACGATCGAGCGGAATTCGCGCCGGTAGAGTTCGCGCAGCACCAGCAGGCTCGCCAGGATCAGCGCCAAGGGGTGCAGGATCCAGGCGAGGGCCGCGAGCCCGAAGTAGTAGGATCGCAGCCCGCTATTGAAATGCCCGGCGGCGCGGTTGGCGACCTGTGCGGCCATCTCGGCGTGGCGCATCTGCCCGGCATCCTCCGGGTCGTGCGAGATGCCGCCCATGACGATGGAGCAGTAGTTGAACTGGCGCAGCGCCCAGGTCAGCTCGAAGAAGGCCCGCACGAAGATCAGCAGCAGCAGCGCGATCTTCATCTCCCAGGCGGCGAGGTTGGGAACGGTGGCGAATGGCAGGGCGCCGAACACCCGCGCGCCAAGCTCCGGGCTGGCGAGCATCGCCACCAGGCCACCCAGGATGAAGATGGAGGTGTTGGCGAGGAAGGACGTGCTGTTCATCAGGTTGCCGATGATCTGCGTGTCCATGATGCGGTTGTCGCGCGTGGCCATGGTGCGCATCCAGCGGCGGCGGTGTTCATCCATGGCGGCGATGACGCTGCGGCGGCGCAGCGTCGGGTGGCGGTCCACCACGACCGAATAGCCGGCCCAGCACAGCAGGAACACGGCCAGCGAGATCCAGTCGAGGACGGAGAGCATATGCATCGGGCGCCAGCCTAGGCCTCTGCGCCGAGGACCGGAACCGAAACATCGCCGCCGACTGTTCCGCTGGGCAACGAATGACCGGGCCGATACGTTCCAGTTCCGCCGGAAGGGAAAACCTCTATGACGCCGCAGGACAGCAACACGCCGGGCCCCGATGACCAGACGGTACTGAGCACCACCGAGGCGCGGCAGGGCAGCACGCGGTTCCCCGTCCGCTATGTCCTGCTGGCGTCCATGGTGCTCGCGGTCGTCGCGCTGGTCGTGGCGTTCCTGTTCGTCTAGCCGCCAAGTCGCGCGGGCGGGCCCCGCAGGAGGCCCGCCCACCCGGAGTTTGCCGCGTGGGCCTCAGGCCATTGCCTTCTGCAGGTTCTCGTCCAGCTTGGCGAGGAAGGCCTGGGTGCTGAGGTAGGGCTGGTCCTTGCCGATCAGGATGGCGAGGTCCTTGGTCATGAAGCCGCTCTCGACGGTCTGGACGCAGACCTTCTCCAGCGCCTCGGCGAAGCCGGTCACGTCCGGCGTACCATCGAACTTGCCCCGGTAGGCGAGGCCGCGGGTCCAGGCGAAGATCGAGGCGATCGGGTTGGTGCTGGTTTCCCGGCCCTTCTGGTGCTCGCGGTAGTGGCGGGTGACGGTGCCGTGCGCGGCTTCCGACTCGACGGTGTTGCCATCGGGCGAGAGCAGCACCGAGGTCATCAGGCCGAGCGAGCCGAAGCCCTGCGCCACGATGTCGGACTGCACGTCGCCGTCGTAGTTCTTGCAGGCCCAGACATAGCCGCCTTCCCACTTCAGGGCGGAAGCCACCATGTCGTCGATCAGCCGGTCCTCGTAGGTCAGCTTGGCGGCCTTGAACTTGTCGGCGAACTCGGTGTCGTAGACCCGGCGGAAGATGTCCTTGAACTCGCCGTCATAGGCCTTGAGGATCGTGTTCTTGTGGCTGAAGATAGACGCGGAAGCCGCGCGACAGCCCGTAGTTGAGGCTGGCGCGGGCGAAGCCCTCGATGGATGCGTTTGTGTTGTGCATGCCCATCATCACGCCGGCGCCCTTGAACTCGGCGACGTCGAGGGTGATGGGTGTGCCGCCGTCGGCCGGGGTCAAGGTCATGGTTGCCTTGCCGGCGCCGGGGACTTCGATTCGGCGGCGCGGTAGATGTCGCCATAGGCGTGACGGCCGATGACGATCGGCTTCGACCAGTGCGGCACCAGGCGCGGCACGTTGCTGCAGATGATCGGCTCGCGGAAGATCGTGCCGTCGAGGATGTTGCGGATGGTGCCGTTCGGGCTGCGCCACATCTTCTTCAGGCCGAACTCGGCCACGCGCGCCTCATCCGGGGTGATGGTCGCGCACTTGACGCCCACGCCGTACTGCTTGATGGCGTTGGCCGCGTCGACGGTGACTTGGTCGTCGGTCTGTCGCGGTATTCGATGCCCAGGTCGTAGTACTTCAGGTCCACGTCCAGGTAGGGCAGGATGAGCTTTTCCTTGATGAACCCCCAGATGATGCGGGTCATCTCGTCACCGTCCAGCTCTACGACGGGGGTCTTTACCTTGATCTTTGCCATGCGGGTCCTCGTGGTCTCCCGCCGCCGGGCGCTGCGGGGCGCTGCGCGGCCGGGGGTGTTGGGGCGGGCGGAACATCGCACCCGGCCACCTGCTGGGCAAGCCCATGGCCTGGAAGCAGTTCCTTCCCAAGCCTATACACTTGTAGGTAGTGGCCGAACTGTGCTTAATCGTCCTGCATGTGTTGACCTTTGGCAAACGAGCAAAGGAGTAGCATCACGGTAAGTCTTACCACGCTTGGTAGTCCTGGGGCCGGGATCAGGAAGGCGCCAGCGGTGGCGCTAGCCTCGCTTGGCCCCGGTGTATGGCGGTTGGAGGAGGTATCGGATGTTCAAGGAAATGTCGGGCCAGCCAAATTCGGGCAATTCCTGCGCAGCCCCGCAGCCCTTCATCCGGCAGGATGACACCGGCCGTCCAGGCGCCCTCCATGGACCCGCCTTGGCAGCGCTTTGTGCCGATGAACTACGTGAACGCCACCCGCGAATCCAGGCCGCCGGCAGCGCCGACGACCTGAAGGCGCTGAAGACCGAGGCGCATGCGCTGCGCGGGGTTGCGGCCAACTTCGGGCTCGGGGTGCTGGCCGACGAACTTCTCGCACTGGAAGTGGCAGCTCGCAGCGAAGACCGGGACCGCCTAGCCGGCGTGCTCCGCCGCCTGCCCGCCGAGGTGGCGCAGGCCCTGGCGGCCCTGGGCCACGCCGAGGCATGACCGGCTGAGGATTTCAGTAGATCACGATGGGCGTCAGGCCATGCCGGGCAGCGGCCCGGCCCAGCGTCCCATCCGCCTTGCTGGCGGTGACGAAGGCGTTTACCTCGGTCAGCCAAGTGGTGTCGCCGGGGGCAACGGCATAGGCGTAGAGGGTTTCCCCGAAGCGGCCCGGTGGATCGATCACCCTGGCCCGGTCATGCAGCAGCGTAACCTTCCGGGTATAGGGGAAGTCGCTGATGAAAACGTCGGCGCGGCCTGCCAGCACCTCGGCCTCGCGCGTGCGGGGAGGCCGCACCACCAGCAGCTCGGCCTTGCGAAGCGTCTCGCGCATCAGCGGCTCCATCAGCGTACCTGCCGCCACCGCGACCACGGTGCCCTCCAAGTCGATGTCCTGCCAGCCGGCGATGCGGGTGTTGTCGCGCGTCGTCACCGCATGGATGGAGCTGGCGAGGTAGGGCTTGGAGAAGGCCAGGCGCTGCTGCCGGGCCGGCAGGATGCCGACGCCCATCATGGCGATGTCGCAGGCGCCGGCGTCGATACGGTCCATGAATTCGGAGAAATTGGTTTCGACGAACCGCAGGGAGACACCGAGCCGGGCGGCCAGCGCCCGCGCCATGTCGATGTCGATCCCCTCGAGCTCGCTGTTGCGCGGGTTACGGTAGGTGATCGCGAAATATTCCGGCCAGATGCAGACCGCCAGCTCGCCACGGCTGCGAAATCGTGGCGACCCGCCCGGGCGGGGCCTGCTCGGCGGGCCCTGGCACCGCCTGGGCATGGGCACCTCCACCAACCACCTCGAAAAAAACAACCAATGGTGCAATGATAGCTGCCGCAATGCAGCTTTTTACCAGGCTCAACATCGCCATCCGTCGCGTCCTCCGCCTCGGCGCTCCGCAGCCGAGGGAGCCGCGGCCATGGCTGCTGTTCGCTGCCGCGGCCGGCCTGGTCGCTGCCTGCCTCGTCGTCATATACGGTATTGTATTGCAACGAAGCCAGCGGGATGCCCTGTCGGATGCCGATCGCCTGACCCGGAGCGTGGCCGCTGCCCTGGCCGACCAGCTCACCCGTGCCAACCAGACCGTCGACCTGGTGCTGAACGACCTGGCCGAGAACCGGCGCCTGCTGACCCCGGATGACTTCGCCGAGCAGGTATCGAACCGGATCCGTGACATCGCCCAGATCCGCGCCCTGATGGTGACCGACCAGACCGGCGTGGTCAGCCACGCCACGGTCGAGTCGCTGCGCGACCTGAGCGTGGGCGACCGGCATTGGTTCAGGGTGCTGCGTTTTGGCGGCCAGCCGCTCCGGCTGGGCGCGCCGGAGGCGGGACGTTTCCTCGGCGCCGGCACGGCAAGCATCGCCGAGACCCGGCTCTGGTCGATCCCGTTGGCGCGTGCCATCCGCAGCCCGGCGGGCGGTTTCGAGGGCGCCGCGGTCGCGCTTCTGAACCCCGAATATTTCGTCGGCGTCACCCGGCGCTATGCCGAGGCCTTCGGCGTGACGGTGCGGCTGCATTCCCTCAACGGCCAATTGCTGGCCAGGTCGGACGGCAGGGTGGATGGCATCGGCCAGCTGAACTCCGGCGCCTGGCTTTTCCGGGATTTCCTGCCGCGGCACGAAAGCGGCGCCATGCGTGGCACCGACCAGGATGGCCTGGACGTGGTGGCCAGCTTTGCCGTCACCCACCAGGGGTCCTTCGTGGTCGAGGTTGCGCGTAGCCGCGAGGATGCCCTGGCAGGGCTGCGCAGCCTCGGGCTGCTGCTTGGTGGCGGGGTCGGCGCGGCGGCGCTGGTGACGCTGCTGGCGCTGTGGCTGCTGGTGCGGGTGGCCGAGAAGCTGCAACGCCAGGGCGCCCGGCTGGCCCGGAGCGAGCAGGAGGCCATCGCGGCCGGCCAGGCCAAGGACGACTTCCTGGCAGCGATGAGCCATGAGATCCGCACCCCGATGAACGGCGTCATCGGCATGTCCGGCCTGCTGCTGGACACCGAGCTGGAACCGCTGCAACGGCGCTACGCAGAAACCATCCAGGGCTCGGCCGAGCACCTGCTGATGGTGCTGAACGACATCCTGGACTTCTCCAAGCTGGAAGCCGGCATGGTGGCGCGGGAGGAGGTGCCCTTCGGCGTCGAGGCTGAGGTATCCACCATCCTGGAGCTGTTCGCCCCGAAGGCTGCGGCCCATGGGGTGGAGCTGGTCTGCTCCTTGCCGCCGACCCTGCCGGCGCATGTGGTCGGCGACCCGGGGCGGTTCCGCCAGTTGCTGTTCAACCTGGTCGGCAACGCGGTGAAGTTCACCGAGAGTGGCTGGGTCGAGCTGGGGCTGTCGGCCGAGCGCGAGGACGAAGGCTGGCGGCTCACCTGCCGGGTCAGCGATACCGGCATTGGCCTCGATCCCGCCAAGATCCCCATGCTGTTCGACCGCTTCACCCAGGCCGATGCCTCGATCAGCCGGAAATACGGCGGCACCGGCCTCGGCCTGGCGATTTGCCGCAAGCTGGTCGAGGGCATGGGCGGCACCATCACCGCCGTGCCCCGGCCCGGCGGCGGCAGCGTCTTCCGCTTCGACCTGCTGCTTGGCGTCGCGGCCAATGCACCGGCCCAGGAGGAGGTCCGCCCGCTGGCCGGCAGGCGGGTGCTGGTGGTGGACGGGCTGGCGCTGAACCGGGAGATCCTGACCCGGCAGCTCATGGTGCTGGGTGCCGAGCCGATGGCCGCCGGCACCAGCGAGGCCGCCATGCTCGCCTTGCAGGAAGCCCGCATCGTCGGCCGGCCCTTCGCGGCAGTGGTGCTGGACGCCACGCTGCCCGGCGAGGATGGCCAGGAGGTCGCCCGCCGTATCCGGGCCGAGCCGGCCCCGGGGCGGCCGGCGATCATCCTCTGCTCGACCGGCGCCCAGGCGATGCGGGAGCCGCCGCCGACCGGGCTGGTCGATGCCGTGCTGCTGAAGCCCGCGCTGCCGACCCGCTTCCGCGAGGCGCTGATGCAGGCCCTCGGCGGTGGGCCGGTACCGAAGCCCCTTGCCGCAGGCGCCACCGGGACCGCCGATAGCCGCCGGCTGCGGATTCTGCTGGTCGAGGACAATGCCACCAACCAGCTTGTCATGCGGACCATCCTGCAGCGTGCCGGCTACCGGGTGGATGTCGCGGTGGACGGGTCCGAGGCCGTCTCGGCCGCCCGCGCCGATGCCTATGATGCCATCCTGATGGACCTGCAGATGCCGGTGATGGACGGGCTGGAGGCGACCCGCCAGATCCGCCGCAGCACCGGCCCCAACCGCCGCACCAGGATCATCGGCCTGACGGCTGCGGTGGGCCCGGTGTTCGAGCAGCAATGCCGCGCCGCCGGCATGGACGACTACCTCGGCAAACCGGTGCAGCGCGCCGCGCTGGTCGCCGCCCTGGGCGCCGCCCAGCCGGCATAGCCGGCGGCGCCGCGCCGCGGTTCAGCCGCGGGCGATCCAGGGCATCTTGGCGGCGGTGATGGTGAGGAACTGGATGTTCGCATCCAGCGGCAGGTTCGCCATCATCAGCACGCTGTTGCCGACATGCGCCACGTCCATGGTCGGCTCGACCTTCATCTCGCCGGTCGCCTGCTTCACGCCACGGGCCATGCGGGCGGTCATCGGCGTCGCCGCATTGCCGATGTCGATCTGGCCGGAGACGATGTCGTACTTGCGGCCGTCCAGCGCCAGGGTCTTGGTCAGGCCGGTGATGGCGTGCTTGGTCGAGGTATAGGCCACGCTGTCCGGCCGCGGCACATGCGCCGAGATACTGCCGTTGTTGACAATGCGGCCACCCTGGGGCGACTGCTCCTTCATGATGCGGAAGGCGGCCTGGGCACACAGGAAGGAGCCGGTGAGGTTCACCTGCACCACCCGCGCCCAGTCCTCATAGGCGAGGTCCTCGATCGGGCCGGCGGGGACGTTGCCGCCGGCGTTGTTGAACAGGAAATCGAGCCGCCCCCAGCCGGACTTCACCTGGCCGAACAGCGCGTTGACCGCCTGCGGATCGCCGACATCGGTCGGCACCACCAGGGCGCGCGGGGCCGCATCGCCGGCCTGGCCGACGGTTTCCTCCAGCGCATCGCGGCGGCGGCCGGCCAGCGCCACGGTCCAGCCATCACCCAGCAGGGCAAGGGCCGCAGCCCGGCCGACGCCGGAGCCGGCACCTGTGACGACGGCGTATTTGGTGGACATGGTGGGGGTCTCCTAGCTGTTCGGGCCGCGGCCCATCCCGATGGGCTGCCAGCGGCGCAGGGCGGTGTTCTGTAGCACGGCCGGATTCACGCAGCTCATCGGCCACTTGCCGGACAGCACCAGCGCCAGCTCGTTGCCGACGCGGCGCTTGCGGGCCTCGTCGAACCGGGCGGAGGCGGAGGCGACATGGGCGGTCAGCGTCACGTTCTCCATCCGCAGCAGCGGGTTGTCGGGTGCCGGCGGCTCGACCTCCAGCACGTCAAGTGCGGCATGGGCGATCCAGCCTTCCTGCAACGCCTTGATGAGCGCCAATTCCTCCACCGTCGGCCCGCGGCCGGTGTTGATGAAGATGGCGGTCGGCTTCATCTCGCGGAAGTGCCGTTCCTTCAGCATGTGGTGGACTTCCGGCCGGGCCGGGGCATGCATGGAGACGAAGTCCGACTGGCTCAGCACTTCCGAGAGTGTCGCCGACTGCACGCCGTAGTCGGAGAGGGTCAGCTCCTCGATGAAGGGGTCGTAGGCCATCATCCGCAAACCGAAGGGCCTGGCGCGCTTCGCCACCGCGCGGGCGACCCGGCCAAAGGAGATGAACCCAAGGGTCTGGCCCATCAGCCGGGGAATCTTCAGCAGCGCCGGCCGGCCATCCTTCCAGCGGCCGTCGCGCGCCATGCGGTCCTGCTCGATCAGCCGGCGGAAGCCGGCGAGCAGCAGCATCATGGCATGGTCGGCGACTTCCTCAATGAAGGTATCGGGGATGTTGGTGACGGGGATGCCGCGGGCGGTCGCCGCCTTCACGTCCACGCTGTCCACGCCGACGCTGCCGAGGGTGATGACCTTGCAGTTCTGCAGCGCATCGATGATGGTCTTGGTGATGGGGATGCCCTTGGCGTAGATCGCGTCGGCATCCTTTGCGGCGGCGATGAAGCCGGCCTCGTCCACGGGCGCCTCGACGATCTCGGCATCCAGGCCCTGCAGCGCCTCGCTCTCCAGCCCGTAGCCGCCGCCGGCCACGGTGAAGCTGGCGCCGGCAGGTGTTACGATCTTGTACTTGGCCATGATGTCTCCCCTACTTCGGTTGCCGCGCGCGGATGGCGGCTTCATTGACCTCGACGCCCCAGCCCGGCCCGGTCGGCAGCACCAGTTCGCCGTTCTCGATGGTCGGCGGCGGTGTGAATTCATCGCGCCAGGACACGCTGTCGATGTCGATTTCCATCACCCGGAAATTCGGGATGGTGGCGCTGAAATGCGCGCTGATCATGCTGCACAGGTTGCCGTAGAAGTTATGCGGCGCGCAGTTCACCTCGTACACGTCGCAGAGCGAGGCGATCTTCATCGATTCCGCCAGCCCGTTCCAGATGACGTCGACGATGCCGACATCCATCGAATAGGCTTCGAGGAAGGGGCGGAATTCGCGCCGGCCATGCAGCGTCTCGGCCGAGGCGATGGGGCAGGGGGCCATGCGCTTGATGGTCGCCAGCGCGCCCGGATCATGCGTGTCGATCTCCAGCCAGGTGAGATCGAATTCCTCCACCGCATGGGCCACGCGCTGGAAGCCTTCCGTGCGGAAGTGGAAGTTGGTGTCGAGGTGCAGGTTCATCTCCGGGCCGATGGCGTCCCGGATGGTGCGCAGGTGCTGCTTCAGCATCCCAAGGGTCTGGTTGTCCCAGTTCAGCTCCGGCCAGCCGGCATGGCGGCCGAAGCCGGGTGAGTACTGGTACAGGTTGCCGTCGGGGCCGGGGATCAGGATGTTGGTCTTCAGCCCGCGGAAGCCGAGCGCCTTCACCTCCGCCGCATGCCGCGCCACCTCGTCCCAGTCGAGGCAGGGGGGCGTCCCCATGAACTTCGAATTGCGCACGCGGTAGCTGCCGAAATGCGACCAGTACACCGGGATGCGCTCGCGGATCGGCCCGCCGAACAGCGCATAGACCGGGATGCCGCGGGCCCGGGCCGCGATGTCGAGCAGTGCATTCTCGATGGCGGCGATCGCCTGCTGGTTCAGCCCGCCGCGCGACTGCCGCGTCATCACATGCAGCCAGGCGGTGACCTCCTCCCAGCGGGTCGGGTCGCGGCCGATGATGAGCGGCGAGAGCCCCTCGATGACGGCCGAGAGGCCCGTGCTGCCGAAGCTCTCGTTGTATTCGGACCAGCCGACCAGGCCATCGTCGGTGGTGACCTTCAGGAAGGAGAAAAGCCGCCATCCGGCGTCCGCGCGCAGCGTCTCAATGCGGGCGATCTTCATCGCATCCTCCGTTTCATCCCCGGGGCCGAGCGAAGCATGGCGGCGGCGGCTCCACAAGACGCCGGGCGGGGGCTAGCCTGTCGGCGTGGAACAACGGGAGGGTTCGATGGGCAGGCTTGATGGCAAGATCGCCTGGGTGACTGGCAGCGGCAGCGGCATCGGCGAGGCGGCGGCGATGGCGCTGGCCGGGGAAGGCGCGGTGGTGGTCCTGACCGGCCGGCGCGAGGGGCCGCTGGAGGAGGTGGCGGGGCGCATCCGCGCCAAGGGGGGCACGGCGCATGTGGAGCCGGCGGACCTGATGAAGGCGCCGCAGGTGGATGCTGTGGTCGCGCGCATCGTCGAAAAACTGGGGCGGCTGGACCTGCTGGTCAGCAATGCCGGCCTCAACATCACCGAGCGGAGCTGGAAGAACATCTCGCCCGAGGGGATCGACGAGCTGATCCACGGCAACCTGTCCTCCGCCTTCTATTGCGCGCGGGCGGTGCTGCCGGCGATGCGGGCGCAGGGCGGCGGGCAGATGATCCACACCGCCTCCATGGCCGGGCGGAACGTCAGCCCGATGAGCGGGCCGGGCTATACCGCCGCCAAGCACGCGGTGGTGGCGATGAGCCACAGCCTGAACATGGAGGAATGCGTCAACGGCATCCGCAGCACCGCATTCTGCCCGGGCGAGGTGAACACGCCGATCCTGAAGAAGCGGCCGAATCCATTGAGCGCGGAGGATCTGGCGAAGATGCTGCAGCCCGAGGACTGCGGCGACCTGATCCGCTACATCGCCTGCCTGCCGCCGCATGTGACGATGAACGAGGTCTGGCTAACCCCCAGCTTCAACCGCGGCTACGTCGCGGCGCTCGGCCGCAAGCTGTAGCCGCGGTTGCCGGTGCCGTCATTCCTTGACGGCACCGGTCAGCGAGGAAACGTAGTAGTCCACGAAGAACGAATAGAATATCGCCACCGGCAGCGAGCCCAGCAGCGAGCCCGCCATCAGCGCGCCCCACTGGTAGACGTCGCCGGAGACAAGTTCCGTCAGGATCGCCACCGGCACCGTCTTGTTCTCGCTGCTCTGGATGAAGGCGAGAGCATAGATGAACTCGTTCCAGGACAGGGTGAAGCTGAAGATGCCGGCCGAGATCAGTCCCGGCACCGCCAGTGGCAGGGTGATCTGCCGCAGGATCTGCAGCCGTGTCGCGCCATCGATCAGCGCGCATTCCTCCAGCTCATACGGGATGGACTTGAAGTAGCCGATCAGCAGCCAGGTGCAGAACGGCACCAGGAAGGTCGGGTAGACCAGGATCAGTGCCAGCGGGCTGTCGAACAGGCCAAGCTGGAAGACGATGGTGGCGAGCGGAATGAACAGGATCGAGGGCGGCACGAGGTAGGCGAGGTAGATGCCAAGCCCGACATACTGGCTGCCCTTGAAGCGCAGCCGCTGGATGGCATAGGCCGCCAGCGTGCTGGAGAACAGCGACAGGAAGGTGGCGCAGATCGCCACCGTCATCGTGGTCAGCAGCCAGCGCGGGTAGTCCGTGTCGAACAGCAGGTGCTTGATGTGGCCAAGCGTCGGCGAGCCGATCCAGAACGGATTGTAGGTCTTGTAGTCGAACAGCTCGGCATTCGGTTTGAACGCCGTGATGGTCATCCAGTAGAAGGGAAACAGCAGGATCAACACGAAGCAGGCAAGCGGCACGTAGATCGTGACCACCCGGCGGGCGCCGCTGTCCCAGGTCATGGCCTCCGGCTGGGCGGTGGCCGCATTGGCCGGGGGAGCCGGCCGCTGCGGCAGCGCTTCGGCGTCAGTCATTGCCTTCTCCTTGCTGCCACTTGCGCCGCGCCATGCCGTAGTAGCTGAACAGCGTGGCGAAGACGAGGAACGGGATCATGGACACGGCGATGGCGGCGCCTTCGCCAAGCTGGCCGCCAGGGATGCCGCGCTGGAACGCCAGCGTCGCCAGCAGATGCGTGGAGTTCACCGGGCCGCCGCGGGTGATGGCATAGACCAGCTGGAAATCGGTGAAGGTGAAGATGATGCTGAAGGTCATCACGATCGCCAGGATCGGCATCAGCATCGGGAAGGTGATGTAGCGGAACCGCTGCCAACCGCGTGGAGCCATCCAGCAGCGCGGCCTCGTAAAGGGAAGGCGAGATGGTCTGCAGCCCGGCCAGCAGCGAGATCGCCACGAACGGGATGCCACGCCAGATATTGGCCACGATCAGCGAGAACCGCGCCGGCCAGGCACTGCCGAGGAAGTCGATGTTGGTATCGCGCACGCCCAGAACATCGACGGCGATGTAGGAGATGATGGAGAATTGCGGGTCGTAGATCCACCAGAACGCGATCGCCGAAAGCACCGTCGGCACGATCCAGGGCAGCAGGATGATCGCCCGCAGCAGGCTTTTCATCGGCAGGTGGTTGTTCAGCAGCAGTGCCAGCCAAAGCCCGAGCGCGAACTTACCGACGGTGGCGACGGCGGTGTAGAACACGCTGTAGAACACCGCATTCCAGAATATCGGGTCCTCGGCCAGATAGATGAAATTCTCCAGCCCCACCCATACGCCGCTGCGGCCGATGGTGGTGTCGGTGAAAGCCAGCCAGATGCCCAGACCGAGTGGATAGGTCAGGAACACCATCAACAACCCGACCGCCGGCAGCAGGCAGGCGAAGATAAGAAAGGGCTTGTATTCGAACAGCCGGACCAACCAGCCAGGTTCCTGGCGGGCCCGGCTCCAGGCCGGCGCGGTGGTGACGGACATGGGTGGCTCCCCGATGGGCGGCGGCGTCCCCGGGGGAACGCCGCCGGCCCGGTTCAGCGGCGGAAGAAGCGGCGGGCCCGGCGTTCGGCCTCACGCGCCGCGTCTTCGGGCGTGGATTGGCCGGAAGCGACGGCGGCGCACATCTGCACCATCACGTAGTTGGCGTTGGCGGCGCCGGTCGCTTCGCTGATCGGGCCCTTGTAGCCATTCCAGTACTTGGAATCCATCGAATCGCGGAAGATCTCGATCTTCGGATCGGTGCTCCAGACCGAACTGGTGCCATAGGCCCGCAGCGGGTGCGCCCAGTAGCCAAGGTTGGCGTTCAGCCAGGGATCATACTGTTCATGTTCCATCATGAACTGCAGGAAGGCCTTGGCCGCGTTCGGGTAGCGGCTGTGCTTGAACAGCATGGAGTTCAAGGTCAGCCCGGCCATCGGCGGGGCATCGGCCAGGCCGGGCGGCAGCAACTGGTGGAAGCTGTCCTCCGCAAGCTCGCGCATCGCCGGGTCGCTCTTCAGTGCGAAATACAGCGACACGCCATTCGCCGTCAGATGCACCTCGCCCGCGGCATAGGCACGGTTGTTGCTGATGTCGCCCCAGGCCAGTGTGCCCGGCACGAAGGTCGGGTACAGGTCCTGCAGGTACTTCAGGGCGTTGACGGTTTCCTTGCTGTTGATGGCGACCTTGCCTTCCTCGTCGACCAGGTAGCCGTTGTGCGACCAGACCAGCCAGTTGGCGAAGCCGTTGCCGTCGCCTACCGCATTGCCCAGCGCATAGCCGGGCGGCTTGCCCGCGGCCTTCAGCTTGCGGCACAGGTCGAGGAAGCCGGCATGGTCGTTCGGGATGGAGTCGAACCCGGCCGCATTGACGGTCGATTTGCGGTAGATGTTCGGGCCGCTGGTCGCGCCGAAGGGCAGGCCGATCCAGTTGTTGGTGCCGTGCTTCTTGCCGTATTTCTCGGCCAGGTTCATCCACCCGCCGTACCGCTTGCCGAGGTATTCCGCGACGTCGCTCACCTCGACCAGCTTGTCCACATAGATGTGCGGCGCATCGCTGAAGCCGATGATCATGTCCGGCCCGGCACCGGTATTCGCGGTCACCGCGGTCTGCTGGTTGATGTCCTCCCAGCCGACGAAGTCCACCCGCACATCGACGCCGGTCTTCTGGGTGAAGAGCGCGGCATTGGCGCGGAAGACCTCCTCATCCGGTGCCACGAATTTCACCGGGCGCAGCATGCGTAGCGACGCGCCACTTTCGATCTGCAGCTTCGGCGGCGTCGCCTCGGCCACCTTGATGGGCGATTGGGCGGAAGCATTGGTCGCCGCCAGCGCGGCCGCGGACAGCCCCAGCTTCAGTGCGGCACGACGGTTGAGGATATGCATTCCCTGTTTTCTCCCTGTTCCGGTTTCTTGTGGTTGTTCAGGCAGCCAGGCGGCGTCCCGAGCCTGCCTCGAACAGATGCACCAGGTCCATGTCGGGCATGATGCGGATCGTCGCGCCCGGCCGCGCGCTGACCCGTTCGCGGAAGGCACACAGCAGGGTGGTCTCGCGGATGCGGACGATCACCTGGGTTTCAGATCCGGTCGGCTCGACCAGCACCACGGTCGCCTCCATGCCGTCATCCTGGCAGAGCTGGAAGTGTTCGGGCCGGATGCCATAGACCCCTGCACTGCCCCGGGTGCCGGGCGGCAGCGGCAGCACCGCGCCGCCATCGGCCTCGAACCCGCCATTGCCGATCTTGCCCTTCACCAGGTTCATGGCCGGCGAGCCGATGAAGCCGGCGACGAACAGGTTGGCCGGCCGGTCGTACAGCTCCAGCGGCGGGCCGGCCTGCTCGATGTTGCCGCCGTTCATGACGACGATCTGGTCGGCCATGGTCATGGCCTCGATCTGGTCGTGCGTCACATAGACGGTGGTGACCTGTCAGCCGCTGGTGCAACTCCTTGATCTCGGTCCGCATCTGCACCCGCAGCTTGGCGTCGAGGTTCGACAGCGGCTCGTCGAACAGGAACACCTGCGGGTTGCGGACGATGGCGCGGCCCATGGCGACGCGCTGCCGCTGGCCGCCGGACAACTGCCGCGGGATAGCGCTGCAGCAAATCCTCGAGGCCCAGGATCTGCGCGGCACGGCCGACCTCCTGCTCCATCACCTCGCGCGGTGCCTTGGCCAGCTTCATGGAGAAGGCCATGTTCTCGAATACGGTCATATGCGGATAGAGCGCGTAGTTCTGGAACACCATGGCGATGTCCCGGTCCTTCGGCGGGACGTTGTTCACCACCCGCGGACCGATGGCGATTTCGCCGGCGGTGATGTTCTCGAGGCCCGCGATCATCCGCAGCAGGGTGGACTTGCCGCAGCCCGAGGGGCCGACAAGCACCACGAATTCGCCATCCTCGATGTCGACACTCACGCCATGCAGCACCTGCACGGCACCGAAGGCTTTCCTGACGTTGCGGATATCGACGGTGGCCATGTTGTCTCCCCTGCCAGGGTGGTCCCGTGCCTTGCGCGGCACGGGTTGGGCCCTGGGCTTTGGTGGTCGTTCGGATCAGGCGAAGCGGGAGACGTTGGTCTCCTTGGAGGTGATGAACTCCAGCAACACCGGCATGCCCTGCTGCGTCTTCTCGATGCCGCGCCTGATCGCCGGGATGATCTCGGCCGGGTCGGTCACGCGTTCGCCATAGCCGCCGAAGGCGCGCGCCATGGCGGCGTAGTCGCCGGAGATGTCGGTGCGAGCGGTACTTCTCGGTGGTGACCGGCATGATCTTCAGCTCGATCGCCATGGAGAAGTTGTTCAGCAGGATCGACATGATCGGGATGCGCTCGCGCACCGCAGGTCTCGAAGTCCATGCCGGTGAAGCCGATGGCGGCATCGCCCCAGACGTTGATGCACAGCTTGTCCGGCGTGGCGAGCTTGGCGCCCATGGCCAGGCCCAGGCCGTAGCCAAGCTGCGTCGTCTTGCCCCAGCCGATGTAGGACAGCGGCGTCGTGCGCTTTCCAGAACGGGGAAAGCTGGTCGCGCGGGCTGCCGGCGTCATGGGTGATGATGGTGTTGTCGCACGTCCACCGTATGCTGCAGGTCCCACAGCACGCGGTAGGGGGTCAGCGGCGCGTCGTTGCTGGTCAGCTTCGGCATCCACTCGGCCAGCCAGTGCTCGTGCGATGGCTGGATCTCGGCGGCCACCGGCGCCGTGTCGCGTGGCGACGTCACCAGCCTGGCCAGCTCGGCCAGCAGCGCGTCCAGCGTCAGCGCGGCGTCGCCGACCAGCCCGATGTCCGCCGCGCAGGTCCTTGTTCAGGTGCATCGGGTCGAGGGTGGCGTGGATGATACTTCTTGCCCCTTCGGCATCTTGACGCCGAAGTTGGTCTCGGTGAAGGTGCAGCCGATGCCGAAGATCACGTCCGCGTTGTCGAGGAAGTGCCGCACCGCGCGCGGCATCGCCAGCCGCCGGAGCCGAGCGACAGCGGATGGTCCTCGGTGAAGCGCGCACTTGCCGCCGAGGCTGGTGGTCACCGGAATGGCCAGCAGCTCGGCCAGCGCCTTCAGCTGCGGCCAGGCCTGGGCCCAGTGCATGCCTTGTGCCGGCATAGATCACCGGCCGCTTCGCCGCCGCCAGCATCGCCGCGGCTCGCTTACGTCGCGCCGGGTCGGGGCCGTAGCGGGTGGCGAGGACCGGCTTGTAGTCGAGCGGCTCCGGCGACCTCCTCGTTCCACATGTCGGTCGGGGATCTCGACCAGCACCGGCCCGCCGCGGCCGTTCCGCAGCCTGGTGAAGGCGCGGCGCAGGATGTTGCGGACCTCGGCGGCGAGGGTGATCGGCTCGGCCGCTCTTGGTGATGCTGCTGCATCGCGCTGGTCGAGTTGAAGTTCGGGTCGCACATGCGCGATGCCGCCGCGCATAGCCCATCGGCAGGACCAGCAGCGGGATGCGACTCGCCATAGGCCTGGGCGACGCCGCCATAGGCGTTCTCCGAGCCGGGGCCATGCTGCATGCAGAAGGCGCCGATGCTCTGCTGCCGGAGGTCACGCGGCGAGATGGCATCGGCCATATGCAGCCCGATGCGCTCCTGGCGGCACGATCACCGGCCGGATGTCGTCGGCCGCGGCGTATTCGATCAGGTGATTGACTGGATAGCCGATGAGGATCTCGATCCCCTCCCGCTTCATGATTTCAGCGATGGCTTCGCCGAGCTTCATGGCATTCCTCCCCGGTCCGGGCTTGGCGCCCGGAATCCTGTGATGCGGCCGGTGTTCCGGCTGCGCGTCCGTTTCCGGATGGCAGCCTAGCCCCCGCCGCACGCCGGACGCAACCAACCGCGGTGGGTGCTGTCCCGCCGGGCGAAACCCGCCATACTGCCCGCCCACGCCATGTCATCCGGGGAGCGCCGATGTCGCCGAAGATCACCGAGGCCGAGTTCGACGCGCTGGTGGCGCGCGCCGGCATCCCCCTCAGTCCGGCCCAGAAGGCCGGCATCCACGCGGTGTTTGGCGGGGTGGAGGCGATGCAGGCGCTGATCCGCACGCCGGTCCCGGCCGCCGAGGCCGAACCCGCCACCACCTTCTCCGCCGAGCCCGGCCGATGAGCGTGATCCCGACCATCGCCGAAGCCGGCGCGCTGTTCGCCGCCCGCAAGCTGTCCCCGGTGGAGCTGACCGAGGCCTGCCTCGGCCGCATCCGCCGGATGGACGGCACGCTGCACGCCTTCATCCGGCTGACCGAGGATAGCGCGCTCGCCACCGCCCGGGCGGCCGAGGCACGCATGATGAAGGGCGAGGCGCTCGGCCCGCTCGACGGCATCCCCTTCGCCCACAAGGACATCTATTGCACCGCGGGCATCCCGACGACCGGCCATTCGCGGGTGCTGCAGGACCATGTGCCGGCGGCGGACGCGACCACCGTCGCCAAGCTGGCCGCCGCCGGGGTGGCGATGCTGGGCAAGCTTGCCACCCATGAATTCGCCTTCGGCGGGCCCAGCTTCGACCTGCCCTGGCCGCCCGCCCGCAACCCCTGGAACCCGGACCACTTCACCGCCGGCTCCAGCAGCGGCACCGGCGCGGCGGTCGCCTCGGGCATGATCCTGGGCGGCACCGGGTCGGACACCGGTGGCTCCATCCGCGGGCCGGCGGCGCTGTGCGGCATCGCCGGCATCAAGCCGACCTACGGGCTGTGCTCGCGCGCCGGCATCCTGCCGCTGGCGCAAAGCCTGGACCATGCCGGGCCGCTGGCCTGGACGGTGGAGGACTGCGCCATCCTGCTGCAGGCGATGGCCGGCCACGACCCAGCCGACCCCGCTTCCGCCAACCGCCCGGTGCCGGATTTCCGCGCCGAGCTCGGCCGTGGCGTGAAGGGGCTGCGGATCGGGGTGATCCGCCACTTCCATGAAACCGACAACCCGGTCAGTCCGGCCACGCTTTCCGGCATCAACGGTGCGGCGGATTTCTTCCGCACCGAGGGAGCCGAGATCCGCGACGTCACGCTGCCCTCGCTCGCCGCCTTCAACGCCTGCGGCTGGATCATCCTGCTGGCCGAGGCCTTCGCGGTGCACGAGACCTGGATGCGCCGCGACCCCAACCTCTATGGCGAGCTGATGCGCGACCGCCTGGTGCTGGGCGGGCTGCTCTCGGCGGCGGACTACATGCAGGCGCAGAAGCAGCGCCGCGCGCTGATCGCCGCGACCGAGGCCGCGACCACCGGGGTGGACATCCTGCTGACCGCCGCGCAACCGGGCGAGGCGGCACGGATCGACGCCGTTTCCAAATGGGCCTTCATGGAGAAGCCCAACTTCACCATGCCCTTCAACGTGACGGGCTGGCCGGGCATTTCCCTGCCCACCGGCCTCGGTGCCGGCGACCTGCCGGTGGCGATGCAGCTGGTCGGCAAGCCCTTCGCCGAGCCGATGCTGTTCCGTGCCGCCGACGCTTATGAGAAGGCCCATGGCTGGCGCACCCGGCGCCCGGCCATGGTGTCCGGCTAGGACCCCAGGCGGCGCCGATGACGCGGCAGGACGGCGAATGGGAGTGCTGGATGGCGGCGGCGCAGGCCGGCGACGTCCGGGCCTACGACCGCCTGCTGCGCGCTGCCCTGCCGCTGCTGCGCGCCATCGCCCGCCGCCGCATCGCCAATCCCGCCGAGGCGGAGGATGCGGTGCAGGATGCGCTGCTGACCATCCACACCCTGCGCCACACCTATGAGCCGGACCGGCCGATCCGCCCCTGGCTGGTGGCGATCTGCGAGCGCCGGGCGATCGACCGGCTGCGGCGGCACGGCAGGCGCGGCGGGCGGGAAACCTCGCTCGAGGATTTCAGCGAAACCTTGGCGGCACCCGGAGCGAACCATGGGGAGGACAGGGTGGCCGCGGCGCAATTGCGCGCCGCGGTCGCCGAATTGCCGGAAGCCCAGCGCACCGCGCTCGGGCTGGCGAAACTGGACGACCTGCCGTTGGCCGAGGCCAGCGCCCGTTCGGGCATGTCCGTCGGGGCGCTGAAGGTGGCGACCCACCGGGCGATGAAGGCGCTGCGGAAACGCCTTGGCGCAGAGGAATAGGGGGCGTGGAGGACTAGGTGCGTACCGAAACCCTGATTGGTGAGTTGTCGGCCGGGCTGCGGCCGGTGCGGCGGCTGCCCCGGCCGCTGCACCAGGCGGCGCTGTGGTTCGGCCTGGCGGTGCTGGCGGTGGCCGTGGCGGTGGCGGTGAACGGGCTGCGGGATGATCTCGGCCGGCGCATGCTGATACCGCATGAGGTCGTCCAATGGGTCGCCTCGCTGCTGACCGGGGCCGGTGCGGCGGTGGCGGCGGCGATGCTGGCACGGCCCGACCGATCCTGGCGCTGGGCGCTGCTGCCGGTGCCGGCGCTGGTGGTCTGGGCCGGCAGCCTCGGCTGGGGCTGCCTCGTGGATATCGCCCGGCTCGGCCCCATCGAGGGCCAGCTCGGCACCAGTTGGGGCTGCCTGCGCTTCACGCTGCTGATGGGCGCGCCGCTGGCGGTGGCGCAATTCTGGCTGCTGCGGCACGCCGGCCCGGTGCGGCCGGGGCCGGTACTGGTGCTGGGCGGCTTGGCCTCGGCGGCGCTGTGCTCGGCGGGGCTGAGCCTGTTCCACCACCTCGATGCCTCGGTGATGGTGCTGCTGTGGCACGGCGGGGCGATGCTTGTGCTGACCCTGCTCGCCTGGCTGTTCGGCCGGCCGGTGATGCTGCGCCGCCCGGTGGCCCCGGCGGCTTGACGCCGGCCGGGCATTGGCGATTCCCTGGTCCGTGAGCAACGCCCGCGACCGTCATGCCGGGCAGGGAGAGGAACGCCATGCCCGATATCGCTGGATCACCGGGGAACGCCACCGTTGCGCTGCGGCTGGCGGAAGCCTTCGCCCGCCACGGCGTCACCCTGACCTTCGGCCAGAGCCTGCCCTCGGCCTTCCACCTGGCGGCGCCGCATGTCGGGATCGACCAGAAGGTGTACCGCCAGGAGAATGCCGGCGGCTCGATGGCGGACGGCTATGCCCGCATCTCCCGCAAGGTCGGCGTCGTCACCGCCCAGAACGGCCCGGCGGCGACCCTGCTGGTGGCGCCACTGGCCGAGGCGCTGAAGGCCAGCGTGCCGGTCCTGGCGCTGGTCCAGGAAGTGACCCGGGACAGCGCCGACCGCAATGCCTTCCAGGAGTTGGACCACCTCAACATGTTCGCCCCGGTGGCGAAGTGGGTGCGCCGGCTGGACCGCGCGGACCGGCTGGACGACTACGTGGACATGGCCTTCACCGCCGCCACTTCTGGCCGGCCCGGCCCCGCCGTGCTGCTGGTGCCGGCCGACCTGCTGACCGAGAATGCCGCGCCGATGTCCGCGCTGCTGCGGCCGCGCAGCCTGTCGCTCGGCATGGTGCCGCTGGACCGCAGCCTGGCGGACCCCTCGGCCATCGCCGCCGCGGCGGACATGCTGGCCGCGGCCCGGCATCCGCTGGTGGTGGCCGGCGGCGGCGTTCACCTCTCGGATGCCTCGGCCGAGCTGTCGGCCTTGCAGCAATCGGCGCACCTGCCGGTCGGCACCACGGTTATGGGCAAGGGCGCGGCGGACGAGACCCATCCGCTGACCCTCGGCGTGATCGGCTACGTGATGGGGCAGGGGGCGCGCACCCAGGCGCTGCGGCCGATGGTGGAGCGCGCCGACGTGGTGCTGCTGGTCGGGACCCGCACCAACCAGAACGGCACGGATAGCTGGAAGCTGTTCTCCCCGAACACCCGCTTCATCCACCTCGACGCCGATCCGATGGAGGTCGGCCGCAACTACGAGGCGCTGCGGCTGGTGGGCGACGCCAAGCTGACGCTCGCGGCGCTGACCGCCGTGCTGGCCAAGCGGGACCTCGCCGCCCATGCCGCCGCGCGGCCGGGGATCGAGGCCGAGATCGCTGGGGCGGTCGCCGGCTGGCGTCGCACCATCGCCGGCATCACCACCCGAGACGCGCCGCTGTGCCGGCCGGAACGGCTGATGGCGGAGCTGGACGCGCTGATCGGCCCGGATGACATCGTGGTGGCCGATGCCTCCTACAGCTCCATCTGGGTGGCCAATTACCTCACCGCCAAGCGGGCGGGGCAGCGCTTCCTGACCCCGCGCGGCATCGCCGGCCTGGGCTGGGGGCTGCCGATGGCGATCGGGGCGCAGGTCGCCGCGCCGGATGCCAAGGTGGTCTGCCTCTGCGGCGATGGTGGCTTCGCCCATAGCTGGGCCGAGCTGGAAACCCTGCGGCGGATGGAGTTGCCCATCGTTACCCTGGTGCTGAACAACGGCATCCTCGGCTACCAGAAGCACGCCGAGGAGGTGAAATTCGGCGAGCACACCAAGGCGGTGAACTTCACCGCGGTGGACCACGCCGCCATCGCCCGGGCCTGCGGGGTGGAAGGCGTCCGGGTCGACCACAGCAACAAGATCCGCTCTGCGCTGACCGCCGCGCTCGCCGTCCGCCGCCCGGTGCTGCTGGACGTGGTGACCGACCCGGACGCCAAGCCGCCGATCTCCTTCTACGCCGGCCACTACCCGGAGCCCTTCTGATGCTCGCGTTGCGCAAGACCACCGCCGGCTTCGGCCTCGAATTCCAGGAGGTGCCGGAAGCCCCGCCGCCCGGCCCCGGCGATGTGGTGGTGGAGGTCGAGGCGGTCGGCATCTGCGGCTCGGATGTCCATGCCTATGAATGGACCGGCGGCTATGAGTTCATGGTCCCGAAGCTGCCGCTGACCATGGGGCATGAATTCGCTGGCACGGTCTGGCGCAGCGGCACCGGCTCGGCCCTGCCGAATGGCACGCGGGTGGCGGTCATCCCCTTCGTCGCCTGCGGCTACTGCCCGAATTGCCGGGCGGACGACGCCCGCAACTGCTCCCGACGGGAGGGGATCGGGCTGACGCGGCGACGGCGGCTTCGCCCGCATGGTCCGCGTCCCGGCCCGCTGCTGCGTCGCGGTACCGGACAACGTGGACAGCGAATTGGCGGCGCTGGCCGAGCCGCTCGGCGTCGGCGCCGAGGCGGTGCTGACCGGCGAGGTGCGGCTGGGCGATACCGTGCTGGTGCTCGGCCCCGGCACCATCGGCCAGGCGATCGCGCTGATGGCGCGGCTGGCCGGGGCGGCCCGGGTCATCGTCGCCGGCCGCGCCGATGCGCCGCGCTTCGACGTGCTGCGGGCGCTGGGCTTCACCGATCTGGTCGATGTGGCGGAAGGCCCGCTGCGCGAGCAGGTGATGGCGCTGACCGGCGACCGGCCGGTGGATGTGGTGCTGGAGGCGACCGGCGTGCCGTCCACCCTGAACGAGGGCATGTCGGTGCTGCGGAAGGGCGGGGTCATCGTCGCGGCCGGCATCCATGCCGATGCGCTGGTGCTCCCGCTGACCGAGTTCGTCCGCATGCGCTACCAGCTTCGCGCCACCCATGGCGCCGCCCGCCGCACCTGGGACCGGGTGATGGCGCAGCTCTCCCGCGACCCGGAGGGCTTCCGCCCCATGGTCACCCATCGGCTGCCGCTGGAGCGCGGGATCGAGGGGTTCGAACTGGCGCGGCAGCGTGCCGCCAGCAAGGTAATCCTGACACCATGAACAATGAGAACAGGGTCGCGCTGGTCACCGGCGCGGCGCGCGGCATCGGCGCGGCGGTGGCGGCGAAGCTGGCCGCGCAGGGCCACCCAGTGGTGCTGGCCGATGTGATCGGCGAGGTGGAGGCAACCGCCGCCGCCCTCCGCGCCGCCGGGCACCAGGCCCGCGCCATCCACCTGGACGTGGCGGACGAGGCCGCGGTGGCCGGGCTGCCGGCGGCGCTTGGGGAGTGGTGGGACAGCCTCGGCGTGGTGGTGAACAACGCCGGCATCTCCCCGAAAGGCCCGGACGGCCGGGCCCGCAAGGTGCGCGAGATGCCGGCCGAGGAATGGCGCCGCGTGCTGGCGGTGAACCTGACCGGCGCCTTCCTGGTCTCCCAGGCCTGCATCCCGCCGCTGCGGGCACGCCGCTGGGGCCGCATTATCATGATGACCAGCCAAGCGGCGCGGGCGAAGAGCCAGATCGCCGGTGCCCATTACGCCGCCGCCAAGACCGGGCTGATGGGCTTCGCCCGCAGCCTGGCGACCGAGCTCGGCCCGGACGGCATCACCGTGAACAGCATCGCCCCCGGGCGGATCGATACCCCCATGGCGCGCGGCGCGGCGGCCGGGGCGAACGAGGCCTTCGCCGCCAATATCCCGCTCGGCCGGGTCGGCACGCCGGAGGATGTGGCTGATGTCGCGGCCTTCCTCGCCTCGGACGCAGCCGGATACCTGACCGGCGCGACGCTGGACGTGGGCGGTGGCAGCTTCATGCCATAGCAGCCCGGGTCCGCACCGGAACCGGGCTTTCCTTGACACCCCACCCCCCGGCAGGCTTCATCCCGCCGCCTGATGCCGTAACCCCCGCCATGGCGGGGGTCGGACCCCCGGGCACCACCCTTGCCCGATGGGTTTGACCTTGAGCACCTCCATGGCGAAAAAAAACACCGGCGGCTGGCTTGAGAGCATCAAGACCATATTCTATGCCGGATTGATTGCGATCGGTATTCGTACCGTCGCGTTCGAGCCGTTCAACATCCCCTCCGGCAGCATGATCCCGACGTTGCTGGTTGGGGACTACCTGTTCGTCTCGAAATATTCCTACGGCTACTCGCGCTATTCGATGCCCTTCGGACCGGACCTGTTTTCCGGCCGGATCTTCGGCTCGCTGCCGGAACGCGGCGACGTGGCGGTGTTCAAGCTGCCACGCGACCCCAGCCAGGACTACATCAAGCGCATCATCGGCCTGCCCGGCGACCGCATTCAGGTACGCAACGGCGTGCTGTACGTGAACGGCGCCCAGGTGCGGCGCGAGCCGCTGGGCCGGTACGTGGTGGAGGGTGACGGCCCCCGCATGGCCGTGCAGCTTTACAGCGAAACCCTGCCCGGCGCCGGCCGGCCGCACCAGATCATCGAGCAGACGGATGACGGGCCGCTGGACAACACCGCGGAATACCGGGTGCCGGCCGACCATGTCTTCGCCATGGGCGACAACCGCGACAACAGCCTGGACAGCCGGGTACAGAATGCGGTCGGCTTCATCCCGGTGGACAACCTGGTCGGCCGGGCCGAGTTCATTTTCTTCTCGGTCGACGGCTCGGCCGCCTGGTGGGAGGTCTGGGCATGGCCCTTCGCGATCCGCTGGAACAGGCTGATCTCGGCCATCAACTGATGGCCCCGGCATGACGACCGGCGGCGACCTCACGCTTTTCGCGGCCCGGCTGGGGCATGTCTTCGCCCAGCCGGAACTGCTCACCCAGGCGCTGACCCACCGGTCGGCCGCCGACCCGAAGCGGTCCCAGCTCGACAGCAACGAGCGGCTGGAATTCCTCGGCGACCGGGTGCTGGCGCTGCTCATCGCCGAATGGCTGGCCGAGCGCTTCCCGAACGAGCGCGAGGGCGACCTCGGCAAGCGGCTCGGCGTGCTGGTGGCGCGGGATACGCTGACCCGGGTAGCGGAATCCCTCGGCCTCGCCACCATGCTGCGGGTGCCGGTCTCCGAGGGGCGGGCCGGTCTTCGGGAACGCGCCAATGTGCTCGCCGATGGGGTGGAGGCGCTGCTGGGCGCGCTCTACATCGACGGCGGGCTGCCGGCGGCCCGCGCGCTGGTGCGGCGGGAGTGGGAGGTGCAGATGGGCGCCGACCCGAAGCCGCCGATGTCGGCGAAAAGCCGGCTGCAGGAATATACCCTCGGCCGGGGGCAGGGGTTGCCGGAGTACCGGCTGGTCTCCTCCTCCGGCCCATCCCACCAGCCCATCTTTGTCGTCTCGGTGCTGGCCGCCGGGCGGGAAGCGGAGGGGGCGGGCGAGTCGAAGCGTGCGGCGGAACAATTGGCAGCCGAGGCCTGGCTGGCCGGGTTAGGGCGGAAATGAACGAGATCGAGGGGCCGCGCTGCGGCCTGGTGGCTATCGTGGGGGCGCCGAATGCCGGCAAGTCCACGCTGGTGAATGCGCTGGCGGGCAGCAAGGTGACGATCGTCTCGCCCAAGCCGCAGACCACCCGCTTCCGCATCCGCGCGGTGGTGATGCACCAGGGCGCGCAGCTCATCCTGGTGGACACGCCCGGCATCTTCGCGCCGCGCCGGCGGCTGGACCGGGCAATGGTGGCCGCCGCCTGGGGTGGCGCGCAGGATGCCGACCGGACCGTGCTGATCGTGGATGCGCGGGCCGGGCTGACCGATGCCGTGCGCGCCATCACCGAGCGGCTGGCGAAATCCTCCCGCCCGGTGTGGCTGGCGCTGAACAAGGTGGACCTGATCGACCCGCCTCGGCTGCTGCCGCTGGCGCAGGAGCTCAACGCGCTGCTGCCGGTGGAGGAGACCTTCATGATCTCCGCCGAGAAGAAGCGCGGGCTGGACAAGCTGCTGGACCGGCTGGCTGCGGTGATGCCGCCCGGCCCCTACCTGTTCCCGGAGGACGACCTCTCGGACGTCTCCAACCGCATGCTGGTGGCCGAGATCGTGCGCGAGCAGATCCTGCGGCAGACCCATGAGGAAGTGCCGCACCACGCGACCGTCGAGACCGAGAGCTGGCAGGAACGCAAGGACGGTAGCGTCCGGGTGGACTGCACCATCTATGTCGGCCGGGCGACCCAGAAGGCCATATTGATCGGCGACAGCGGAGCGCGAATCAAGGAGATCGGCCAGAAGGCCCGCAAGGAGCTGGAAACCCTGCTGGAACGCCGTGTGCACCTGTTCCTGAACGTGAAGGACCGCCCAGGCTGGGACGAGGAACGCGGCCGGATCAGGGCGCTGGGGTTGGAAGACGAGGGCTAACTGCCAGAAATAGATGAGGGTCCGGGAGAATACCTTCTCCCGGCCTTCCCTATATCACCTTCGCCTCCCTGAAGGCCGCGATCTGCTCCGCGCTGTACCCCGCCGCCGCCAGCACCTCCTCGGTATGCGCCCCCAGCGCCGGCGCCGGCCGTTCCAGCCTCGCCCCGCCATGTGCCATGCGGAAGCCCGTGGTGGCGAAGCGCAGCCGGCCCCAGGGCGTCTCCACCTCCTGCAGGGCGTCCCGCGCGCGGATCTGCCGGTGGTCGATCACCTCGTCCACCCGCCAGATGCGGGCGCAGGGCACGCCCGCGGCGTTCAGCTTTTCCTCCCAGGTCGCGGATCGGCGGCGGCGAGGGCGCCCTCGATCATCTCGCGCAGCACCGGCATGTTCTCCAGCCGCAGGAACCAGTCGGCCAGCCGGGGGTCGTCCAGCGCATCCGCGCGGCCGATCGCCACCATCAGCAGCGGTATGCTTCTCGGTATTGGCGGCCAGCAGCAGATGGCCGTCGCGCGGCCATGAACAGGTTGGCGGTGGCGCGGCGGCTGACCGCCTGGTTTCCCCATTGTTGCTGCTTGTGGCCGGCGACGGTCCAGTCCGCCACCTGGTCGCCGAGGAAGGCGAGGGTCGACTTCCAGCATCGAGACATCGAGCTTCTGGCCCCGCCCGGTATGGGTCCGCTGGAACAGCGCGGATGAGACGGCAAAGGCCGCGGTCATGCCGGAAAGCTGGTCGCAGATGGCGAAGCCGGCCCGGGCGGGTCGGCGCCAGGGTGGCCGGTCATCGCCATGATGCCGGACATCGCCTGGATACTTTCCGTCGTAGCCGGCCTCGTTGCGGTCCGGGCCGGTCTGGCCGAAGCCGGAGACGCTGCACTAGATCAGCTTCGGGTTGATGGCGGAGAGGTCCTCATACCCCAGGCCAAGCCGGCCCATCACGCCGGGGCGGAAGTTTTCCATCACGATATCGGCGTCCTCGACCAGCCGGCGGATGATCGCCTGGGCCTCCGGGTTCTGCAGGTCCAGCGTCAGGCTGTGCTTGTTGTTGTTCACCGCCATGCCAGGCCGGCGCCATGCCGCGTTCCGCCCATTCGCGGGAGAGCGGCGTGCGGCGCATGTCCTCGCCCTCCCGCCGCTCGATCTTGATGACCTCGGCGCCGAGCAGGCAAAGCTGGTAGCTGGCGAAGGGGCCGGCCAGCACCTGGGTGAAGTCCAGGATGCGGATGCCCTCGAAGGGTCGCGGGTCCATTCAGGCGGCCTGCTCGCGGTCAGGCCTTTGGCGATCGCCTTCTGGCGGATCGAATTCCTCCGCCGGCGGCGCAGCTCGTCCTCGCCGATCTGCTCCAGGTTCAGGTAGTCGAGCTTCCAGTCGCCATCCTCGTTCCAGCGCATGCGGCGATGCAGGGTGGTGCGCGGGCCGGCCGCGGTCTCCAGCAGGCGCAGCGCCAGCTCCAGCGTCGCGGCCTGCGAGCGCCGGGTCGTGCGGCTTGCCGGCGGCGTTGCCGAGCGGGAAGTCGCTGAACAGGAAGCGCGGCACGCCGGCGTGCTCGACGATGTCCTTGGCGCAGCCCATCACCACGGTCGGGATGCCGTTCTGCCTCCAGATAGCGGGCGGTCAGGCTGCACGGTCTGGTGGCAGACCGGGCAGTTCGGCACGAGGACGGCGGCGTCGGCGCCGTCCTCCCGGCAGCGCGGCGCAGGATCTCCGGCGCAGTCCACCTCGACGTGTGACGCGGTGGCTGCGGTTGGTCGGCGCGCCGTGGAAGCGCGGCGTCGAGCTCGCCGATCCGGCCGGCCTCCGCCGCGGCGCGCAGCGCGTGCAGCGGGAACCAGGTGTTGGATCGGTCGCCGTGGTGTGCTTGCGGTCGTAGCCGATGTGGGAGATGCGCAGGTCGTGGTCCGCCGCGGTGTCGCCGGAATAGACCTGGTAGAATTTGGCGCGCCGCGTTATAGGCCGCGCCCGGCCCCTGGTCGCCCTTGTCCGGCTGGTAGGGCGCGGCGGTGGTGATCAGCGCCACCCGGCACTGCGCCGAGCGGCTTGGCGCAGCGCGGTGAACGGGGCACGCCAGGTAGTGCGCCCAGCGATACGGGTCGTAGCCGATCGCCGGGTAGTATTCGCGGGTCCGCGGCATGTAGGGGATCGGCAAGTCGTAGTCGGGCGCGAAGCCCAGCGCCCGGTCGATCTCGGCGGTCATGGTTTGCCTCCCAAGGCACGGTGACGGAACGCTAGGAGCCTGCTTCGGGCGTCGTCAAGCGCACCCCCGCGCTGGCCGCAACCCTGGGCAGCATAGGTTGCCCCCTCGCCGGGGCGGCGCCCGGCTGGCAAGCTGCGCCGAAATGTCAGGAGGAAACCGCCATGGCGGTTGCGCCCGGTGGAGTGGACTCGGGCTATGCCTGGGTCCGGCTGGCCGCTTCGGTCTGCCTCAGCACGCTGGGCGGCGTTGGGCATGTGGTCGATCGTCGTGGTGCTGCCGGCGGTGCAGGCCGACTTCGGCGTCGACGCGCGGCCGATGCGTCGCTGCCCTACACGCTGACGATGATCGGCTTCGGCGTCGGCGGCATCCTGATGGGCCGGCTGGCCGACCGCTTCGGCGTGATGGTGCCGGTGTCGTCGGCGCGCTGGCGCTGGGCGCCGGCTATCGTCGCCGCCGGCCTGCGCCGGCAGCCTGCTGGCAGTTCGCGCTGGCGCAGGGCCTGTTGATCGGGCTGCTCGGCAGCTCGGCCACCTTCGCGCCGCTGGTGGCCGACACCTCGCTGTGGTTCACGCGCCGCCGCGGCATCGCGGTGGCGATCTGCATCAGCGGCAACTACGTCGCCGGCGCCGTGTGGCCGCCGGTGATTGCAGCACTTCATCGACGACCGCTCGGCTGGCGCGCAGACCTACATCGGCATCGGCGTCGTTCTGCCTCGCGACGATGCTGCCGCTGGCGCTGGTGCTGCGCCGCCGCCGCCGGCCGCCGCGAGCCATGCCGCCGGCGGCCGCGTCGGCGCCGCCGGCGGCGTCGCCGGCGCCGCGCGGCCGCTCGGGCTGCGCGCCGAACGCGCTGCAGGCGCTGCTGTGCGTCGCCGGCGTCGCCTGCTGCGTCGCGATGTCGATGCCGCAGGTGCACATCGTCGCCTACTGCGGCGACCTGGGCTACGGCGCCGCGCGCGGCGCGGAGATGCTGTCGCTGATGCTGGGCTGCGGCATCGTCAGCCGGCTGGCGTTCGGGCTGGATCCCGACCGCATCGGCGGCCTGGCACGCTGCTGCTGGGCTCGGCCCTGCAGGCGGTGGCGCTGGTGCTGTTCCTGCCGTTCGACGGGCTGGTCTCGCTGTACGTCGTCTCGGCGCTGTTCGGCCTGTTCCAGGGCGGCATCGTGCCGACCTACGCGATCATCGTGCGCGAGTACTTCCCGCCGAAGGAGGCCGGGCGCGCGCGTCGGCACGGTGCTGATGGCCGACGCTGTTCGGCATGGCGCTGGGCGGCTGGATGTCGGGCGCGATCTTCGATGCGACGGCTCCTACCAGATGGCGGTGGTCAACGGGCTGGCCTGGAACCTCGGAACCATGACGATTGCCTTCTGGCTGCTGATGCGGGGGCGGCCGGGCTTTGCCGCGCCCCAGGCCCGACCCATATGACCGCGATGACACCGCTTTCCATCCTCGACCTCTCGCCCGTCCCCGAAGGCAGCGATGCCGGCCAGGCGCTGCGCAACTCCGCCGACCTCGCCCGCCATGCCGAGGCGCTGGGCTACCGCCGCTACTGGATGGCGGAGCACCACAACATGCCCGGCATCGCCAGCGCCGCGACCGCGGTGGCGCTCGGCCCATGTCGCGGCCGGCACCCAGACGCATCCGCATCGGCGCCGGCGGCGTCATGCTGCCGAACCACGCGCCGCTGATGATCGCCGAGCAGTTCGGCACGCTGGCGGCGCTGCATCCCGGGCGCGTGGACCTGGGCCTGGGCCGGGCGCCCGGCATCGGACCAGCTCACCGCGCGCGCCATGCGCCGCACGCTGGCACGGCGACGGCGATGACTTCCCGCGCGACGTCATCGAGCTGATGCGCTACTTCCAGCCGGCCGAGCCGGGCCAGGCGCGTGCAGGCGGTGCCGGGCGCCGGGCTGGAGGTGCCGATCTGGATCCTCGGGCTCCAGCACCTATCGGCGCCCAGCTCGCCGCGGCGCTCGGCCTGCCCTATGCCTTCGCCTCGCATTTCGCGCCGGGCCATGATGCGGGAGGCGATGGCGATCTACCGCGAGCGTTTCCGCCCCTCCGCGCAGCTGGCCGCGCCCTATGTCATGCTGGGCGTGAACGTCTTCGCCGCGGAGACCGATGCCGAGGCGCGGCTGCTGTTCTCCTCGCTGCAGCAGTCCTTCGTCAACCTGCGGCGCGGCCGGCCGGGCCCGCTGCCGCCGCCGATCGAGGACATGGACGCCCGGCTGGACCGCTATGGCGCGCGCCATGCTGGAGGAACGCCCTGGCCTGCTCGGTGGTCGGCGGGCCGGAGACGGTGCGGCGCGGGCTGGCGCGAGTTCGTCGCCGCCACCGGCGCCGACGAGCTGATGGTGACGGCGCAGATCCTCGACCACGCCGCCCGCAAGCGGTCATTCGAGATCCTGGCCGGGCTACACGAGAAAGCGGCGGTCGCGGCCTAGAGCAAACCCCGAACGGGTGGAATCACCCGGCAGGGAATTTGCTCGCCTAAACAACAGGCTAGAGCGCATTCCGTGAGCCATGTCGAACGGAATGCGCTCTAGCGCAAACCCCGAATGGATGGAATCACCCGGCAAGGGCGGTTTGCTCGCCTGAACAACAGGCGCCTCAACTCCCCGGCAAGGGCGTCGCCCGGGGGTTGAGCGCCACCGCCGCGGGGGTGGTCTGCGGAACCGCCTGGAACTGGCCCTGGCGTTCGGCCGGCACCGGCGCCCGCATCCACATCCGCCACAGCCCGAAGCCCAGCCCGATGGCGCCGATGGTGGTGGCGAAAGCGAACAGCCCGATGGCCCCGAGGGCGGACATGGTGGCCGAGGCGGCGATCGGCCCGACAGTCGCACCTGCGGAATAGGACAGTACCAGCCCTCCGCTCGCTGCGACGCGTTCCTCCCGCGCCAAGTGGTCGTTGGTATGCGCCACGCACAGCGGATAGAGCGCGAAGGCGAAGCCGCCGAACAGCGCCGCACCCACCAGCAGGGCGACCTCGCCGAGGGCCACCAGGGCCGGAATGGCCGTGCTGACGAGGGTGAGCGCGGCGAGGGTGCCGACGATCACGCGGCGGCGGTCGAAGGCGTCGGAAAGCCGGCCGAGCGGCCATTGCAGCAGGACGCCGCCGAAGATCAGCACGCCCATGAAGCGCGCCGCCTCCGAATTGTCGAAGCCGCCGGCCTCTCGGGCGAAGATCGGGCCGAGCGAAAAGAGCGAGCCGAGGATCAGCCCACTTGCCACCGCCCCGGTAATGCCGAGCGGCGAGGCCGCGTACAGCCGCCGGGCCGACAGCGCCGAGACATCCGGCAGCGGCGGCGGGGCCATGCGGGTCAGCGCAACCGGCAGCACCGCCAGCGACAGCAGCATCGAGACCACGATGAATACGCGGAACCCGCCGGCGCCTTCGTCGAGGCCCAGCAGGAACTGCCCGCTCGCCTGCCCGAGGTAGAGGCACATCATGTAGAAGGCGAGGATGGTGCCCCGCGTCGCCGCCGTCGCCCGGTCGTTCAGCCAGCTTTCCACGCAGATGAAGACGCCGGCCATGCAGAAGCCCTCGATGAGCCGCAGCGTCGCCCAGGGCAGCGGATGCGCCGCCAGCGGATAGGCCAGCGCCGCCGCCGACAGCACCGAGGCGAAGGCGGCGAAGGCCCGGATGTGGCCGGCCCGCAGCACCACCCGGAAGGCGAAGAGCGAACCGAGCGTCAGCCCGGCGAAATAGGCCGCCATGACCGCGCCGATGGTGATGCGGTCGACGGTCGCGGTCTCCAGCCGCAGGCTGACCAGCGTGGTCAGCGGCCCGCTGCCGGCGGTGGCCAGGAACACCCCCAGCATGAGCGCGGCGACCGGGCGCAGGATGCCGCCCGGCGCCGCCTCGGTGGCGGCGGTGCTCAAGTGACCCGTTCGGCGGCGTGCAGGTAGTTGAGGTGCCGTTCGTACTGCGTCAGCACATCCGCGATGATCTCGTCCTGGCCATGGCCCATCACGTCGTAGTCCTGGCCGCCTTCGCGCAGGAACACCTCGGCCCGGTAGTAGCGGTCGTGGTGGCTGGCCTGCTTCCTGGTGTCGAAATAGGCGAAGTTCGGCATGGCGTAGTGGCGGGCGCGGATGCCGTAGCGGAACTCCTCGGCGGTGTCCGGCATGGCGATCAGCCGGAGGAGTTCCCGCTCATGCTGCAGCGTCGCCTCGATGCCGCGCGAGCGGAGTTCGACGGTTACCGCCTCGAGCGCCGGCTTGGCGACCCTGGCCATGAAATCCAGAACCTCCGCCTCCGAGGGGTGATGGAGGATAGTGTGGAGCTGCTTCTGCCAGGACCCGCCCCCGGTGGTGGCCGGCCCCTGGATGCGGACGGAGCCACGCAGGGTTTCCAGCCGCAGCGCCTTCAGCAGCCCGTAGCACATCAGCAGCATGATGACGGTGAAGGGCAGGGCGCTGGCGATGGTGGCGGTCTGCAGGCTTTGCAACCCGCCCGCGAACAGCAGCACGGCGGCCACGGCCCCGGACAGCAATGCCCAGAACACCCGCCGCCAGACCGGCGGCTCCGCCATGCCGCCGGAGGTGATGGTGTCGATCACCAGCGCCGCCGAGTCCGCCGAGGTGACGAAGAAGGTCACCACCAGCAGCGTGGCCAGGGACGGCGCTGATCGTGGCCAGCGGGAATTGGTCGAGGAAGGCGAACAGCGCCAGCGGCACGCTGGTCGTCGCGGTATCCGAGACGATGGTCGTCAGGCCCGACAGTTGCAGCCAGATCGCGGTGTTGCCGAACACCGTCATCCACACAAGCGTGAAGCCGGTCGGCACGAACAGCACGCCGAGGACGAACTCGCGGATCGTGCGCCCGCGCGAGATGCGGGCGATGAACATGCCGACGAAGGGCGACCAGGAAATCCACCAGGCCCAGTAGAACAGCGTCCAGCCGCGCAATCCAGTCGTTCGGCTCGTAGGCGTAGAGCATGAAGGTCCGGGTGACGAGTTCGTTCGAGGTAGCCGCCGATGTTCTGCACCAGCGCCTTCAGCAGGAAGACGCGTCGGCCCGACGAGCAGCACGAAGACCAGCAGCGACGGCCGCCAGCACCATGTTGAACTACGCTGAGCCGGCGGATGCCGGCATCGAGGCCCGAGCACGACCGAGACGGTGGCCAGCCCGGTGATCACCGCGATCAGCGTCACCTGGGCGACCAGGCCCTTCGGCACAGCCGATCAGGTGGTTGAGGCCGGCATTGATCTGCAGCACGCCGAGGCCGAGCGAGGTGGCGACGCCGAACATCGTGCCGAGCACGGCGAAGATATCGACGGCGTGGCCGATCGGCCCGTGGATGCGCTCGCCGATCAGCGGGTAGAAGGCCGAGCGGATCGTCAGCGGCAGGCCGTGGCGGAAGCCGAAATAGGCCAGCGACAGGCCGACCACCGCATAGATCGCCCAGGCGTGGATGCCCCAGTGGAAGAAGGTGATCGCGCATCGCCTGCGCGCGCCGCCTGCGCGGTGCCGCCCGCGCCGACCGGCGGCGAGACGAAATGCGTCATCGGCTCGGCGACGCCGAAGAACATCAGGCCGATGCCCATGCCGGCGCTGAACAGCATGGCGAACCAGGAGCCGATAGCTGAAGTCGGGCTCGAATGGGTCCGGCCCGAGCTTGATGGTGCCATACCGGACTGAGGGCAAGGTACAGGACGAAAATGACGAAGATGGCGACCGAAAGCAGGTAGAACCAGCCAAGCTTGTCCATGATCCAGCCTTGGGCGCCGGTGAAGATTGCACCGACCGCTTCAGGCGTCACCGCACCAAAGAAAACAACGACAGCGACCAGCAGGGCCGATATGATGAAAACTGGTCCTATCTTATTCGTTGCGTTGGTTTCGGGTGCGGACTGCTTTGGCTCCATCGGGATTTACCTTTTGATTTGGGCCACCCTTATCGTGCATGGGCTGCATCGGTCCAGGGCAAGGCCCTGGTGCCGGCCGGGTCCGGCGGTGCAACGCCATAGCCCGGCAACGGTTTTGGCTGCTGCCGCAGAAGAAGGCCGGGCCGGTGGCCAGCCGGCCCGCACATCCGCCATAGTCCGCGCGGTCCCGGCCCTTGAAGTCGCCCACCGGGTTTTGCATATCGGCGCGCCGGGACCATTCAACTGGGGAGATCGAGTGTGAGCGAGACCGTCGAGCGGCATGAATTCGGCGCCGAGGTGGGGCGTCTGCTGGATCTGGTGGTCCATGCGCTCTACTCGGACCGGGAGATCTTCCTGCGGGAGCTGGTGGCCAATGCCGCCGACGCCATCGACCGCCGGCGCTTCGAGGCGCTGACCCAGGCGGTGCCCGCCGCCCCGGCCGATGCCGGCATCCGCATCCTGCCGGACAAGGCGGCCCGCACCCTGACCATCACCGACCCTGGCATCGGCATGGCCAAGGACGACCTGGCGAAGAACCTCGGGACCATCGCCCGGTCCGGCACCCGCGCCTTCACCCAGTCGCTCGCCGAGGCCAAGCCGGGCGAACGGCCGAGCCTTATCGGCCAGTTCGGCGTCGGCTTCTACTCAGCCTTCATGGTCGCGGAGCGGGTGGAGGTCACCTCCCGGCGGGCCGGGGCGGAGGAGGCCTGGGTCTGGGCCTCGGCCGGGCAGGGGGACTTCACCCTGGCACCGGCCGAGAAGGCGGAACCCGGCACCGAGATCGTCCTGCGCATGAAGCCGGATGCGGATGAATTCCTGGAGCCGATCCGGCTGCAGACCATCATCCGCAAATGGGCCGACCACATCACCGTGCCCATCACCATCAGCCACGACGGCAAGGACGAGCCGGCGAACGAGGGCACCGCGCTGTGGCGCAAGCCGAAGTCCGAGATCACCGAGGACCAGTACGCCGAGTTCTACCGCCACATCGGGCATTTCTTCGACACGCCCTGGGCCACCCTGCATTGGCGCGCCGAGGGCGCCACCGAATTCGCCGCCCTGCTGTTCATCCCGGGCATGAAGCCCTTCCAGGCGGTCGAGGGCGACCGGGACAGCCGCATCCGCCTGCATGTCCGCCGCATGTTCATCACCGACGAGGCGGCGCTGCTGCCGCCCTGGCTGCGCTTTGTCCATGGCGTGGTCGATACCGAGGACCTGCCGCTCAACGTCTCCCGCGAGATGCTGCAATCGACCCCGGCGCTGGCCCGCATCCGCAAGGCGGTCACCGGCCGGGTGCTGGGCGAGCTGAAGTCCCGGGCCAAGGACGCCGACAGCTACGGCGGCTTCTGGGAGAATTTCGGCAGCGTGCTGAAGGAAGGCGTCTGGGAGGATGCCGAATACCGCAAGGAGCTGGCGCCCCTCATGCGCTTCCGCTCCTCGGCGGCGGCAGGCTGGACCTCGCTGCCGGAGTATGTCGGGCGGATGAAGGAAGGCCAGTCCGCCATCTATGTCCTGGTCGGGGACGACCCGGAGGCGCTGGCGAAATCCAGCCAGCTCGAAGGCTTCCGCGCCCGCGGCGTGGAGGTGCTGCTGCTGTCCGATCAGGTGGATGCCTTCTGGCCGGAGCGCCTCGGCAGCTTCGAGGAAAAGCCGATCCGCAGCATCACCCAGGGCGACGTGGACCTTTCGGCCATCGCCCCGGCCGAGGCCGACGCCGAGGCCCCCGCCGATGTGTCGAAGCTGGTCCCGCTGCTGAAGGCGGCGCTTGAGGCCGAGGTATCCGAGGTGCGCGCCACCGACCGGCTGGTGGACAGCGCCGTGGTGCTGGCCGCCGCCGCCGGCGGGCCGGACCTGCAGATGCAGCGGCTGCTGCGCCGTGCCGGCCGCGGCTTTGGCGCCGGGCTGCCGGTGCTGGAGATCAACCCGCGGCACCCGCTGATCCGCCGGCTGGCCGACATGGCCGAGGCGGGCGGGGAGGTGAAGGACGCCGCCGGCACGCTGTTCGACCTCGCCCGGTTGCAAGATGGCGACGTCCCGCGCGACCCGGCCGGCTTCGCCCGGCAGATGGCCGGGCTGCTCGCCGGCAGCCTGGGGTAGCGCCGGCCCCGGCGGGGCTGGCGCGCGGCGGCCGGCAGGCCCACATCGGTCTGCATGAGCACCGAGTGGCAGGGTCCGGCGGTTGTCCTCGGCGTCCGGCCGCATGGCGAGACGGGCGCCGTGGTCACGCTGCTGACCGAGGCGCTGGGCCGCCATGCCGGGCTGGCCAAGGGCGGTGCCTCCCGCGCGCAATCCGCCGTCTGGCAGCCGGGCAACCTGGTGGAGGCGCGCTGGGTGGCGCGGCTGGCCGAGCAGCTTGGCGCCCTTTCTGGCGAGATGGTCCACCCCACCACGGCGCTGGCGATGGAGGACCCGCTGGCGCTGGCCGTGCTCGCCGCCGCCTGCGCGGTGGCCGATGGCGCGCTGCCGGAACGCGAGCCGCATCCGCGCAGCTTCCATGGGCTGGTGGCACTGATCTCGCGGCTGCCGGCCGGCGCCCCGGCGGCGCTGGCCGACTACATCCGCTGGGAAGCCGAGCTGCTGACCGAGATGGGCTACGGCCTGGACCTCGCCCGCTGCGCGGTGACGGGTGGGGCGGAGGACCTCGTCTGGGTCTCGCCGAGGACCGGTCGCGCCGTCAGCGCCGCGGCCGGTGAGCCCTGGGCGGACCGGCTGCTGCCGCTGCCGGCCTTCCTGCTGGGGCAATCCGGGCCAGCGAGCATGGCTGAATCCCTGGCCGGGTTGCGGCTGACCGCGCATTTCCTCGGCCGCGATGCCTTCGGCCATCAACACCGGGGGTTGCCCGTGGCGCGCGGGATGCTACAGGATCGTGTGGCAACTTTGTCGTTATCGCGCTGAGGCGCGTTTTTCGCCAAGGCGCTGAGGCGCAGACTTTGCCTGCCCGACCGAACCCGCCAGCAGTTCCCGGAACAGCTCAAGATGCCGACCTCGCAGGCTTCGCCCGGGACCTGGGCCAGGAAAAGTGGCAGCCGGATCGGCGGCTGGATCAGGCAGGCGGCCAGAGGCGCGGCGCTATGGCCAAACCGTTCCCTGCTGCGGTCCATCGATGCGCGGCTGGCCCGGCTGGAAGCCGTCAGCCATGGCGGGCGCAGCACCTACATGGGCAATGGCCTGGTGCTGGTGAAGGCGGTGGTGCACGGCGCGGACATCGGCTTCCTCGTGGAGGCGGAAGACCGGCTGATCAGCCCGTGGTTCATCGTCTCGGGGCACTATGAGACCGAGCTGACCGATTTCTTCGTAAACACCCTCCGGCCGGATGACCGCTGCCTCGATATTGGGGCCAATTTCGGCTATTTCACCTGCCTGTTCGCCCGCTTCTGCCCGGAGGGCAAAGTCATCGGCGTGGAGCCGGACCAGCGGGTTTTCGCCATCGCGCGGGACAACATCCACCTCAACGGCTTCGGCGGCATCGCCAGCGCCAGGCATGCGGCGGCCTGCGAAGCCGAGCGGGAGGTGACGCTGTTCCGCCGCATGGGCCGGTCCGGCAATACCAGCATCATGGCGGCGCCCAGGCGCTTCACCGATTCGCTGGGCGAGCCGCCCGCCGAGCCCTTCGCGGTCGCCGGCACCACCGTCAATTCCCTGGCCCAGGCATTTGGTGGCCGGGTCGATGTCATGAAGGTGGATGTCGAGGGGGCCGAGCCACTCGTCCTCGCCGGCGCCAGGCAGGCGCTGGCGGCCAACCCCTCGATGCAGGTGGTGATGGAGTGGTCGCCGGGGCAGATCAAGGCGGCCGGCTTCGATGCCGGCGGCTTCATCGATGACCTCGCCGGCATGGGCCTCGGGGTGCATGGGTTGGCGGCGGGGCGGCCGGTGCTTGGCCGGGACAGCCTGCTGAACATGCCCTATGCGGCGGGGGTGCTGCTCACCCGGCAGCCGCGATAGGCTCGCCCGCCGCCTCGGCTGTGGCATTCGGCGGCCGGACGGGTTAAGACGAACAGGAACAAAGCACGAAACTGGCGGAAAGATGCCCGACGACATCAAGACCCTGCCCGGCGGCGGCGGCACGCGCGACACCAACCTCGCGGATGCGCTGTCCGAGCGCTACCTCGCCTACGCGATGTCCACCATCATGTCGCGGTCCCTGCCGGATGTGCGGGACGGGCTGAAGCCGGTGCATCGCCGGC
The DNA here is from genome assembly GCA_963829365.1 of uncultured Alphaproteobacteria bacterium. GTDB lineage: Bacteria > Pseudomonadota > Alphaproteobacteria > Acetobacterales > Acetobacteraceae > Belnapia. The sequence goes on from CAWHIH010000001.1 coordinate 68,059, forward strand.
TGCTCTGGGCGATGCACCAGTTGAAGCTGGACCCGGCGGCGGGCTTCAAGAAATGCGCCCGCATCGTCGGCGACGTGATGGGCAAGTACCACCCGCACGGCGACGCCTCGATCTACGAGGCGCTGGTGCGGCAGGCGCAGGATTTCGCGGCGCGCTACCCGCTGGTCGATGGCCAGGGCAATTTCGGCAATATCGACGGCGATAACGCCGCGGCCATGCGCTACACCGAGGCCCGGCTGACCACCGTCGCCGAGGCGCTGCTGGCCGGCATCGACGAGAACGCCGTCGATTTCCGCACCACCTACGACGGTGAGGAACAGGAGCCGGTCGTGCTGCCGGCCGCCTTCCCGAACCTGCTGGCCAATGGCGCCACGGGCATCGCGGTCGGCATGGCGACCAGCATCCCTCCGCACAATGCGGGCGAGCTGTGCGGCGCCGCGCTGGAGCTGGTCCGCAATCCCGCGGCCACCACCGCCGAGCTGCTGCAACACATCCCCGGCCCGGATTTCCCGACCGGCGGCGTGCTGGTGGAAAGCCCCGAGGCGGTCCGCGAGGCCTATGAGACCGGCCGCGGCGGCTTCCGCGTGCGGGCAAGCTGGCGCAAGGAAGACGGCAAGCTCGGCACCTACCAGATCATCATCGAGGAAATCCCCTACCAGGTCGCCAAGGCCAAGCTGATCGAGCAGATCGCGCAACTTATCGAAGACAAGAAGCTGCCGCTGCTTGGCGACATCCGCGACGAGAGCACCGACAAGGTGCGCATCGTGCTGGAGCCGAAGACCCGCAACGTCGATGCGGCGATGCTGATGGAGACGCTGTTCCGCGCGACGCAGCTCGAGAACCGCATCCCGCTGAACCTCAACGTGCTGGACGCCGACCGCACCCCGCGGGTGATGGGCCTGCGCGAGGTGCTGCGCGCCTGGCTGGACCACCGGCATGTGGTGCTGGTCCGCCGCACCGAGTTCCGCCTGGCGGCCATCGCCCGGCGGCTGGAGATCCTCGACGGCTACCTGATCGTCTATCTCAACCTCGACGAGGTCATCCGTATCGTCCGCGAGGAGGACAAGCCGAAGGAAGCCCTGATGGCGACCTTCACGCTGACCGAGATGCAGGCCACCGCCATCCTCGACATGCGCCTGCGCAGCCTGCGCAAGCTCGAGGAAATGGAGATCCGCCGGGAGCACACCAAGCTCTCCAAGGAACAGAAGGCGCTGCAGGGGCTGATGCAGTCCGAGGCGAAGCGCTGGAACGCCATCGCCGCCGAGATCGAGGAAACCCGCAAGTCCTTCGGCGGCGGCGCCCTCGGCCAGCGCCGCACCGTGATCGGCGGCGCGATGCCGGTGATGACGGTGGATGAGAACGCCTTCGCGGAACGCGAGCCGATCACCATCATCCTGTCCGAGAAGGGCTGGATCCGCGCGCAGAAGGGCCACCTCCCCGGGGATGCCGAGCTGCGCTTCAAGGAAGGCGACCGGCTGCACACCTGGGTGCATGCCCAGAGCACCGACCGCATCGTCATCTTCGCCACCAACGGCCGCGCCTATACCCTGAAGGCCGAGGCCATCCCGCGCGGCCGGGGCGATGGCCAGCCGGTGCGGCTGCTGGTCGAAATGACCAACGAGGACAGCGTGCTGGTGATGTTCGTCCACGCCGAGGCCGCGAAGTACCTGGTCGCCGCCTCGGACGGCAAGGGCTTCATCGTCGCGGGCGACGACCTGCTGGCGGAGAAGCGCACCGGCAAGCAGGTGCTGCTGCTGGAGCCGGGCCGCGAGGCCGTGGTCTGCATCCGCGCCGAGGGCGACACGGTCGCGGTCATCGGCGACAACCGCAAGCTGCTGCTGTTCCCGGTCGAGCAGGTGCCCGAGATGGCGCGCGGCCGCGGCGTGCAGCTGCAATCCTACAAGGACGGCGGGCTGGCGGATGCCAAGGTCTTCACCCGCAAGGACGGGCTGAGCTGGCGGCTGGGCGACCGCGTCCGGGTGGAGGCGGACACCACGTCCTGGCGCGGCAACCGCGCCGCCGCCGGCAAGCTGCCGCCGAACGGCTTCCCGAGGTCGAACCGCTTCGAATAGGGCGGCGCTACGCCGCCATCCGGTCTATCCGGTCGCGCAGCCGGTACCAGCCGCCGATGAAGGGCAGCACCCAGTTGGGGTTGCCGGCGTAGAAGGGCCGCGTGGGAAAGGGCAGGCCATCCAGCGCGAAGCGGGCGTTGGCCGCCCCGGCCAGCTTCATCGCCACGTTGTGGCCGAGCCAGGTCGCCATGGCGACGCCGCTGCCCTGGCAGCCGGCGGCATAATGGATGCCGTCCTGCACGCCGATATGCGGCAGGTAGTCGAAGGTGAAGGCGACGTTGCCGGTCCAGGCATGGGTGATCTTCACCGCCGTCAACTCGGGGAAGCACTCGGTCATGTAGCCATGCAGGGCGGGGGCGGTGTCTTCCGCGGTTGCCGCGCGGAAGCTGGCGCGGCCGCCCCAGAGGATGCGCTTGCCGTCCGGGCTGGGGCGGAAGTAGTTCAGCACCCGCTTGCTGTCCGAGATCATCCGGCGGCCGGGGAAAAGCTGCTCGATCTTCTCCTCGCCCAATTCCTCTGTGGCGATGATGTAGCTGTTCAGCGGCACCAGCCGCCGGGCCAGCCAGGGCAGGGCGGTGCCGCGTTTGTCCAGTGAATAGCCGTTGGTGGTGACCAGCACCGCATCGGCGCGCATCTCGCCCCGGTCGGTGGCGATGCGGAAGCCGCCGGTTTCCTCGCGGATCTTCTGCACCCGCACGCCATCGACCAGCCGCGCACCGGCGCGTTCGGCCGCCGCCGCCAGCCCGCGGGCGTATTTGCCGGGGTGCAGGCTGCCGGTCGCCGCCGCCAGCATGCCGCCGTGGTAGTGGTCGCTGCCGAGGGCCTCGCGCTGGCGGTCCTTGGGCAGCATGCGGGTGGGCAGGCCGGTGATCTCCTCCAGCATCTCCGCCTTGGCGGCCAGGGCATCGTAGTGCCGGCGCGACCAGGCGGCGGCGAAGCGGCCGCAGCGGATGTAGTCGCAGTCGATCTCCTCGCGGGCGATGGTCTCCTCGATGAAGGGCAGGCTGGCGGCGGCGGCCAGGGCGATGGCCTTGGCCCGTTCCGCCCCGTGGGTCTTCTCCAGCCCCGAGCCGGCGACCTTGAGCCCGCCGGACACCATGCCGCCATTGCGCGAGGAGGCGCCCCAGCCGATCCGCTCGGCATCCAGCACCACCACCTGCCGGCCCAGCCGGCGCAGGGTCAGCGCGGCGGAAAGGCCGGCATAGCCGCCGCCGACCACAACCACCGCGGCACGGTCGGGCAGGGAATTGTCGCGCTTCGGAGGCTCGGCCGCCTCCCACCACCAGGGGCTGGTCTTGAAGCCGGGGGCGAGCAATGGGTCGGGCATCGGATTGAGGGCTCCCCGGCAGGCGCCGAATGCGCTTTGATTGCGTCCAGGTGAGGTTCACGCCGACGGCTCAACGCCGCAAGAGGGGGGATCCCCAATGCAGACATTCCAGCAGGACTGCGTCGAACTGGCACTGCGCCAGCATCGGCGCGGCAAGGTCAGCCGCCGCGTGCTGTTCCAGGGGCTCGCCGCGCTTGGCGCGATCAGTGCCGGGGAGGCTGCCGCGCAATCGGAGCGTACCCTGGTGATGGTCAACTGGGGGGGCTGGCGAATACCGGCTTCGACCGCTTCTACGCCGAGCCCTTCATCGCCGAGAATCCTGGCGTGAAGGTGGTGCAGGACAGCACCGGCCCCGCCACCGGGCGCATCCGCAGCATGGTCCAGAGCGGCCGCGTGACCTGGGACCTGTGCGACAGCTCGGCGACCGGGGCGAACCTGCTCGGCAAGCTCGGGCTGGCGACCAAGATCGACTATTCGGTGGTGGACCGGAGCAACGTCATCGGCGAGGGCTTCGCCCTGGAATACGGCGCCGCGCCCTATTCCTTCAGCAACGTGCTGGTCTACGACAGCAGCAAATTCCCCACCCCGCCGACCAACTGGGCGGATTTCTGGGACACCAGGCGCTTCCCCGGCACCCGGCTGCTGCGCCGCGATGCAAGCTGCACCCTGGAAGCGGCGCTGATGTCCATGGGGAAGGACCCGGCATCCCTGTATCCTCTGGACGTCCCGGCGGCGATCAAGCGGGTGATGGAGCTGCGGCGGGACATGGTGTTCTGGACCAACGGCAGCGAATCCGAGCAGTTGATGCGCACCGGAGAGGCGGTGATGGGCCAGATCTGGCACACCCGCGCCTCGGTGCTGGAGAAGGAGACCGAGGGCCGGCTGAAGTTCATCTGGAACCAGGGCATCCTGCAGCCGGGCATCTTCGTCATCCCGAAGGGCAACCCTGGCGGCGCGCTGGCGCAGCAGATGCTGGCCAGCATGCTGGCCAAGCCGGAACCGCAGGTGGGCCTGCTCGGCCTGCTGGGCAACGGCCCGACCAACCCCAAGGCCGCCGCCATGGTGCCGCCCGAACTGCGCCGGTTCAACCCGACCAACCCCGACAACGCGAAGCAGCAGGTGGTCATCGACGGCACCTGGTGGGGCGAGAACTACCAGCAGGTCAACCAGGACTTCCTGGACGCGGTGACGGGTTAACCGGCTGGCCCGAATCCTGCTTGGCCGACGGCCGAAGGTGATGCAGGCTCGTTGCATCGCAGCATGAGGTCCGGATGGCGTCGCAGCAGGTCATGGTGGTGAAATCCGGGGGCGAGGCGGGCTTCGCCGAATGGCGGGCCTGCTTCGGGAGCCTCGCCCCCGGGCTGGCGCTGCGCTACTGGGACGACCCGGCGCTGCGCCCCGAAGACATCGACTACGCCCTGGTCTGGGACCCCGAGCCGGGCCGGCTGGCGGCCATGCCGAAGCTGAAGGTGGTGTTCGGCTCGGGCGCCGGGGTGGATGGCATCGCCGCCGACCCGGACTACCCCAGGCACGTCCCGCTGGTGCGGATGAGCATCCCCGAGGCGACCCAGCGGATGGGCGAGTTCTGCTGCTGGGCCGCGCTCTCCCTGCTGAAGGATGCCCGGCGCATGGCGCTGGCCCAGGCGGAGCAGCGCTGGGAAGAAGTCGAGCCACCCTGGCGGGCCACCCAGCGGACGGTCGGCATCATGGGCCTCGGCAACATGGGCCAGCGCAGCGCGGCGATGCTGCGCGGCATCGGCTTTCCCGTCCTGGGCTGGTCGCGCGGGCGGAAGGCCATATCCGGCGTGGAAAGCCATGCCGGGCCGGAGGAACTGGACGCCTTCCTCGCGCGGACCGACATCCTGGTGTGCCTGCTGCCGGCGACGCCGGAGACGCGCCACATCATCAACGCCGCCACCCTGGCGAAGCTGCCGCGCGGGGCCGGGTACATCGGCCTCGGCCGCGGGATGCAGCAGAAGCTGGACGACATCATGGCGGCGCTGGACGATGGCCAGCTTTCCGGCGCGGTGCTCGACGTGTTCGAGCCGGAGCCGTTGCCGCCGGACCACCCGCTGTGGTCGCACCCGCGGGCGACCATCACCGCCCATGTCGCCAGCCTGCCGTCGCGGATGGAACGCGTGGCCTTCGTCGCCGCCGCCATCGCCGGCTTCGAGCGTGGCGAGCCGCTGCCCAACCTGTTCGACCATGCGCGAGGGTATTGAGATGCGCCTGCCCAGCCCCCCGGTCCGCCCCGACCCCGACCATGTGCCGGATGAGCGGGAGCTGCGCGAGGACCTCGCCGCCGCCTACCGGCTGATCGCGCTCTACGGCATGACCGACCTGGTGTTCACGCATCTCTCGGTGCGCGTGCCCGGCGCCGGCCACCGTTCCTGATCAACCCCTACGGCCTGCTGTTCGAGGAGATCACCGCCTCCTCCCTGGTCATGGTCGATGCCGAGGGCGAGCCGGCGCAGCCGACCGAATGGCCGGTGAACCCGGCCGGCTTCGTCATCCATTCCGCCGTGCATATCGGCCGCGCACGACGCGCAATGCGTCATGCACACCCACACCCTGGCCGGCATGGCGGTGGCGGCGCAGGCGGGCGGGCTGCTGCCGCTGAACCAGATAGTCATGGAGTTCGACGGCCGCGTGGCGTGCACGACTACGAAGGCGTCGCGGCGGACGACAACCTCTCCGAGCGCGAGCGGCTGGTGCAGGACCTCGGCGACAAGCCCTGCATGATCCTGCGCAACCATGGCCTGCTGACCGTCGGCGCCACGGTGCGCGAGGCCTTCTACTGGATGTGGTACCTGGAGCAGTCCTGCCGCATCCAGCTCGCCGCGCAATCCTCCGGCGTGGAGCTGGCGATTCCCTCGCCGGCCACGGTGGAGCGCACCCGGGCGCAGTTCAGCATGGGGCCGACCAAGGGCTGGCTGCCCTGGCAGGCCCTGAAGCGGAAGCTCGACCGCGAGCAGCCGGACTACAAGCTCTGAGCGCGGCGGCCCACGCGCTGGAGTTGCGCGACCTGAGCAAGCGGTACGGCAGCTTCACTGCGGTGGACCAGGTTTCGCTGCAGGTGGGGCGTGGCGAGTTCCTCACCCTGCTCGGCCCGTCGGGCAGCGGCAAGACCACCATCCTGATGGCCGATCGCCGGCTTCGTGGCGCCATCGGCGGGCGCCGTGCTGCTCGACGGCGGCGACATCACCGGCCTGCCGCCGGAGAAGCGCGACTTCGGCATGGTGTTCCAGGGCTACGCGCTGTTCCCGCACATGACGGTCGCCGAGAACGTGGCGTTTCCGCTGCGCGTGCGCGGCCTGTCGCGCGCCGACCGTGACGCCAAGGTGCGCGGCGCGCTCGACCTCGTGCAACTCGCCGCCTTCGCCGAGCGCAAGCCCTCCCAGCTTTCCGGCGGCCAGCAGCAGCGCGTCGCCCTGGCCCGCGCGCTGGTCTTCGACCCGGCGCTGCTGCTGCTGGACGAGCCGCTCTCGGCGCTCGACAAGAAGCTGCGCGCCGAGATTGCAGGATGAGCTGAAGGCGCTGCACCGCCGCATCGGCCGCACCTTCGTCAACGTGACGCACGACCAGGAGGAGGCGCTGTCGCTGTCCGACCAGGTCGCCATCCTGAACCACGGCAGGCTGATCCAGCTCGGCGCGCCGGCGCTGCTGTACGAGCAGCCGCTGACCCGCTTCGTTGCGGACTTCCTCGGCAAGTCGAATTTCCTGCATGGCACGGTGCGGGAGGTGCAGCCGCGCGGGATCGCGTTGCAGGCCGGGGCGACACGGCTGGTGCAGGATGTCGCCGGCGCGGTGCGGCCGGCGCTTGGCAGCAGGGCGCTGCTGTCGCTGCGGCCGGAGAAGATCTCGCTGCTCGATGGCGACGATGCGGCGGCGAATTCGGTCGATGGGGTGATCGCGTCCTGGGCCTATCTCGGCGCCGGCTTCACCCTGGCGGTCCGCACCGATGACCTCGGCGAAATCCGCGTTGCGCTGCCGGCCTGGCGGGCGCCGATCGCCCCGGCCGAGGGCCTGGCGGTGCGGCTCGGCTGGCCAGCCGATGCCGCGGTGCCGGTGCTGGAGGATGCCGATGCCGCGTAATGCCGGCTGGTGGGCGCTGCTGTTGCCCGCCTTCCTGCTGATGACGGTGTTCTACGTCGTGCCCATCCTGCAGGTGCTGACCATCTCGGTCACCGAGCCGCAGCCCGGCTTCGGCAACTACGCCGCGCTGCTGACCAACATGGGCGTGCAGCGCGTCATCGCCACCACGCTGCGCATCTGCGTCATCACCACCGCCGTCGCGCTGCTGCTGGGCTACGCGCTGGCCTATGTCATCACGCTGGCACCGCCATGGGCGCAGCGCTGGTGGCTGCTGGGCGTGCTGCTGCCGCTGTGGATCAGCGTGCTGGTGCGGGCCTTCGCCTGGGTCACGCTGCTGCGCCGGCAGGGGCTGGTGAACGAGGGGTTGCAGGCAGCCGGCATCATCGACCAGCCCTTGCCGCTGGTCTGGAACGAGTTCGGCATCATCGTCGGCATGGTGCACTACATGGTGCCCTATGCGGTGCTGCCCATGCTGGCCTCGATGCGGGAGATCGACCCGCGGCTGCTGGCGGCATCGCGCGGGCTCGGTGCCTCGCGCTTCACCACCTTCGGGCGGGTGTTTCTGCCCCTGTCCTCGCCGGGGCTGATCGCCGCGGGGGTGCTGGTGTTCATCTTCTCGCTCGGCTTCTACATCACCCCGGCGATCCTTGGCGGCGGCAAGACGCTGATGGCGGCGGAGTGGATCAAGCTGCAGATCCTCGACATCGTGCGCTGGGGGCTCGGGACCATGCTGGCAACCGTGATGGTGGTCGCCATCCTGGTGACGCTCGGGGTGTTCTCCCGCGTGGTGAACCTGCGGCGGCTGTTCGGGTCGGGCGCATGACGGGCGGCTACGGGGCAGGGCCCTTCGCACGCATCGTCGCCTGGGCGACCGTGCTGTACCTCGTGCTGCCGATCACCATCGTCATCCCGATCTCGGTGACCGACCAGCGCTACCTCTCGCTGCCGCAGGACGGCATCAGCTTCCGCCACTACGTCAACCTGCTGACCTCGGAAGCCTGGCTGAATTCCATCCTGCAGAGCTTCTGGATCGCCACCGCCTCGACCCTGATCGCGGTGGTGGCCGGCACGCTCTGCGCCATCGGCTGCTGGCGGATCAGCCGCCGCAGCACGGAGCTGGTGCGGGCGCTGATGCTGCTGCCGCTGATCATCCCGTCCATCGTCTATGCCATCGGGCTGTACCGCTACTTCGGCGCGCTCGACCTGCTGGACCGCTTCCTCGGCGTCACCCTGGCGCATGGGGTGACGGGCATCCCCTATGTCATCATCACCGTCTCGACTGCGCTGGCCTCATTCGATCCGCGGCTGGAGCAGGCGGCGCGGGGCATGGGGGCCAACCTGTCGCAGACGCTGCGCTGGGTGATCCTGCCGCGCATCATGCCGGGCATCGTCTCGGGCGCCATCTTCGCCTTCATCCATTCCTGGGACGAGCTGGTGATGGTGCTGTTCATCGCCAGCCGCGAGGTCTTCACCCTGCCGCGCAAGATCTGGGACGGCATCAACGAGAACCTCGACCCCACCATGGCGGCGGTGGCGGTGCTGCTGATCGTGTTCACCGTGCTGCTGCTGGCGGTGGATTTCGGCATTGCGGGCACGGCGTGACGGCTAGCCGCCGAACCATGCGCCAGGCACAGGTGGCTGCCCGGAACCCGGGCAGGAATGGGTCCCGCCCCCATGTCCTGGCCGCAATGCAGGTTGACGGCCCGGCGCCACCGTTCGACGATCCGCGCGCTGAAGGAGACCCTGCCATGAACACCCTGCATCCCTGGATTACGGGCCGCCGCTCTTGAAGGCTGACCTGCTGCTGGAAGGGCGAATCTTTCGTGGCCTGGCGGGCGGGTTCGCCGAGGCGGTTGCGATCCAGGACGGTTGCATCCTGGCGGTCGGTACCCGGGCGGAGGTGGATGGCGTGGTCGGCCCCGGCACCCGGCGGCTGGCACTCGGGGACCGGGTGGCGATTCCCGCCTTCAACGAAGCGCATATGCATCTGCTGCCCTATGGCCTCGGGCTGACCCAGGTGAACCTGCGGGCCGAGGAGGTTCGCAGCCTGGATGCCGCGCTCGGCCGCATCCGGGACGCGGCGGCGGCGGCACCGAAGGGTGCCTGGGTGATCGGCCGCGGCTACGACCACACCGCGCTCGACATCAACCGCCACCCGACCGCGGCGGAACTGGATGCCGCGGCCCCGGACAACCCGGTGTTCATCCTCCGCACCTGTGGCCACATGGGCGTGGCGAACAGCGCGGCGCTGCGGCTTTCGGGCATCGGCCACAACACGCCGGACCCCGAGGGCGGCGTCATCGAGCGGCGCGGCGGCGGCCTGACCGGGCTGATCCAGGAACGCGCCATGCAACTGGTCAAGCAGGCCATGCCGGAGCCTGACCAGGCGCATATGGTGGATGCCATCGCCGCCGCCTGCGACAAGCTTGCCTCGCTCGGCTTCGCCTCGGCCACCGACATGAATGTCGGCATGACAGCGGGCATGGCCGAAATCTCCGCCTATGATGCGGCCAAGGCGGCCGGGCGGCTGCCGCTGCGCATGTGGCAGGTGCTCGCCGGCAACCCCGAGGGCGTCGCCCAGGAAGCCTGGGCCGCCGGGCTGCGCCCCAATGCCGGGGATGACGGCCTGCGCTGGGGCGCGGTGAAGGTCTTCGCCGATGGCAGCGCCGGCGGGCTGACCGCCGCCTTTTTCGACCCCTACCTCGTCGCCGAGACGCGCGGCGTGTTCACCTTCCCCGACGAGACCATCCACGCCCTGCTGCGGCAGTACCACGAGCAGGGCTGGCAGCTCGACATCCACGCCATCGGCGACGCCGCCATCGAGCAGGTGCTGTCTGGCATGGAAGCCGCCGATACCCCCGCGCATCCCTTCACCGGCCGCCGCCACCGCATCGAACATTGCGGCTTCCTGAACCGTGACCAGCGCCGGCGGATGCTGGCGCGCGGCATACTGCCGGTGCCGCAGCCGGTGTTCATGTATGAGTTCGGCGAAACCTACGTGCGCAACCTTGGCATGCCGCGATCCGAGCACGCCTACCCCATGCGCACCTGGCTGGAGGAGGGGCACCACCCCGCCGCTTCCTCCGATTGCCCGGTCTCCACCGTCGACCCCTTCATCAACCTGTTCACCATGCTGACGCGCCAGACCAACCGCGGCACCGTGCTCGGCGCGGATGAGGCGCTGAGCGCGGAACAGGCGGTGCATTGCCAGACCTGGTGCGGCGCCTACACCCAGTTCGCGGAAGACCGCCGCGGCACGCTGGAGCCGGGGATGCAGGCCGATATCGCCGTATTGTCGCAGGATATCTTCACCGTGCCACCTGAAGCCGTGCTGGCCACCCGGGCCGACCTCACGCTGCGCGACGGCGCCGCCATCTTCGACCGCCACGGCGAACTTCACTGATGCTGCGCCATTCGCTGCGCCGGCTGCTGCTGGCGATCCCGGTGCTGTTCGGCGTGTTGCTGATCGGCTTCCTGCTGATGCAGGTGGTGCCGACCGATGCCGCCACCGTCCGCGCCGGCCCGAACGCCACCGCCGACGTGGTCGAGGCAATCCGCCAGGACCTCGGCCTCGACCAGCCGCTGCATGTGCAGTTCGGGCTGTACCTGTGGCGGCTGGCGCAGGGCGACCTCGGTGTTTCCATCATCAACAACGTGCCGGTCTCACAGGAGCTTTTGGCGACGATCGGGCCGACGGTCGAGCTGATGGCGGCCAGCCTGATCTGGGCCATCCCGCTCGGCATCTTCCTCGGCACCATCGCCGCCTACTGGCGCGGCGCGCTGATCGACCGCATCATCCTGGCCTTCAGCGTCGCCGGCGGCTCGGTGCCGGTGTTCTTCCTCGGGCTGCTGCTGATCTGGTTCCTCGGGTTCCAGTGGCAGTTGCTGCCCTTCACCGGGCGCGGCGGGCCGTTGTGGACCTGGGATGGGCTGAAGGCGATCATCCTGCCGGCGATCACCCTCGGCGGCGTCTTCGTCGGGCCGGTGGCCCGCATGACGCGGACCGCGGTGCTCGACGTGCTCTCGGCCGACCATGTCCGCACCGCCCGTGCCAAGGGGCTGACCGAGCGGCGGGTGGTCACCATGCATGCGTTGCGCAACGCCATGATCCCGGTGGTGACGCTGATCGGCCTGCAGATCGGCTTCCTGCTCGGCGGCGCGGTGGTCACGGAGACGGTGTTCTCCTGGCCCGGCGTCGGCCGGCTGGCGGTGGGTGCGATTCTGTCCTCGGATTTCCCCATGGCGCAGGGAACCATCATCGTGCTTTCCAGTGGCTTCATCGTCATCAACCTGCTGGTCGATGTGCTGTATGCGGCGCTCGACCCGCGGATGCGCGCGGCATGAGCGCGGCGCAACCCCAGGCCATCGTCCCGGTCGTTGCGGAGGTGCAGGCACCGAAGCGCGCCGGCCTGCTGGCCCGGCTGCTGAGCGATGTCGGCGCGGCCATCGCCCTGGTGTTCGTGGTGCTGATCCTGCTGGCGGCGGTGTTCGCGCCCTGGCTGGCCCCGACCGACCCGCTGGACAACAACCTGGCGATGTCCATGAAGCCGCCCGGTACGCCCGGGCTGCTGCTGGGCGCCGATGCCCAGGGGCGCGACCTCATCACCCGCATGCTGTACGGGCTGCGCGCCTCCCTGCTGATGGGGTTCGCGGCCACCATCGCGGGCGGGGTGGTGGGCGCCATGCTCGGCTTCCTCGCGGCCTACTACCAGCGCTGGCTGGACGGCCCGATCATGCGGCTGATGGACATGATGCTGTCCTTCCCGGCGATCCTGGTCGGGCTGGCGATCGCTGCCATCTTCGGGCCGGGCATCTTCAGCGTGGTGCTGGCGCTGTCCATCGCCACCGTGCCGTTGATGGCCCGCATCGTGCGCGGCAGCGCGCTGGTGGTGATGCGGCTCGACTACATCGAGGCGGCGCGGGCCATCGGCATGACCGATGCGCGGCTGATCTGGCGGCACCTGGCGCCGAACTGCCTGTCCTCGATGTTCGTGTTCACCACCCTGCGGTTCGGCCAGGTGATATTGCTGGGATCGGCGCTGTCCTTCCTCGGCCTCGGCGCGCAGCCGCCGGTGGCGGAGCTTGGCGCCATGGCCAGCGAGGGCCGCAACTTCCTGTTCTTCGCGCCACATATCGCGGTGATCCCCTGCATCGGGATCTTCGCGGTGGTGCTGGCTTTCAACGTGCTGGGGGATGCGATGCGCGATGCGCTGGACCCCCGGCTTCGCATCTGAGGAGACGGAGCATGAAAAGCCTTCTTGCCGCAGGGCTGCTGGCCCTCTCGGCCGGCGTTGCCTTCGCCCAGCCGGCCCCGCGCAACACCCTGGTGGTGCTGCGCGAGATCGACGCCGACCGCTACGACCCGCCGCGCTCCACCGCCCGCTCGGCCGGCGAGAGCCTCTACATGATGAGCGACACGCTGGTCTCGCTCGACTGGGACATGAAGACCGTGCGCCCCGGCCTGGCGGAGCGCTGGGACATCTCCGAGGACGGCAAGACCTACACCTTCCACCTGCGCCGCGACGTCACCTTCTGCGACGGCAAGCCCTTCACCGCGCGGTGACGTGGTCTACACCATGAACCGCTGGCTGGACCCGGCGACGCGCAGCCCCGTTCGCTGGCGGGCAGGCCCGGTGAAGCAAGTCAGCGCCACGGACGACTACACCGTGAAGTACGAGCTGGAGCAGCCCTACGGCGAGCTGCTGTACCAGCTCAGCCTGTTCTTCGCTTCCATGGTCGACGAGGCGACGGTCGAGAAGCTGGGCGTCAACTTCGGCGTGCAGGGCTTCAACGGCACCGGCCCCTATTGCTGGGTGAGCTGGACGCCGCGCCAGGAACTGGTGCTGCAGAAGCACCCGAACTACACCTGGGGCCCGCCGATCTACAACAACCCCGCACCGCAGGTGGATCGCGTCATCTGGCGCGTGGTGCCGGAAAGCCAGACGCGCCTCGCCGCGCTGCAGACCGGCCAGGCGGACGTCACGCAGTACATCCCGCCGATCGCCATCAACCAGCTCCGGCAGATGCCGAACGTGAAGATGTCCACCCAGGAGAACTACTTCTGGGACCACTTCCTCGGCTTCAAGGTGGACAAGCCGGTGGTGAGCGACCCGGCGATCCGCCTCGCGGTGAACCAGGCGGTGAACCGGGATGCCATCGTGCAGTCCGTGTGGTTCGGCGCGGCGACGCCGGCCACCGCCTATGTCAACCCGAACACCGCCGGCTACGACGCCGAGGCGGCGAAGCTGCTGCCGAGCTTCAGCCCCGATGCCGCCCGCAAGACGCTGGATGACGCCGGCTGGACGATGGGCAGCGACAATGTCCGGGTGAAGGACGGGCAGCGCGCCAGCTTCCTGGTCTATGCCCTCAACACCCAGGTCGGCCGGCAATACCTGGAAGCGATCCAGGCCGACCTGCGCCGCGTCGGAATCGAGATGAAGATCCAGATGTGGGATGCGACCGTCGGCTGGGGCCGGCTGGCGACCCAGGAGTTCGACGCCTTCATCATGTCCTACCCCTATGTGACGGCGACGGACGGCTTCTCGCTGTATTTCGACAGCCAGAACCGCCCCTCGCCGAACCGCATGAACTGGTCCGACCCGGCTACCGACCGCGCGTTGGAACAGGCCAAGGTGGCGCTCGATCCCGCGGTGCGGATGGCGGCCATCGCCGAGGCGCAGCGGATCGTCACCGCGGCCAATGTGTGGCTGCCGATGGCGCGGGAGCAGATCTGGGTTGCCTCCTCGGCGCGGACGGAAGGCGTCAAGGCGCATGGCATCTATGGTGTCGGGCTCTACAAGGGCCTCGACATCCGGCTGACGCGGTAAGGGAGGAACGCATGACCATCACCGTCATCCGCAACGCCGACGTGGTCCTTGCCTGGGACGACGACGCGAAGCAGCACGTCTATCTGCCGAACGGCGACATGGCCTTCGAGGGGGGCAGGGTCCTGTTCGTCGGCCGTGACTACAGCGGTCCGGCGGATGAGGTGATCAGCGGCAGCGGGCTGATGGTCATGCCCGGTCTGGTGAACATCCATTCCCACCCATCCTCGGAGCCCATGAACAAGGGCTTCACGGATGAGGTGGGAACGCCCGGCCTCTACAACTCCTCGCTGTACGAATACCTGCCGATCTTCCGGCCCGACCCCGGCGGCGGTGCATAGCTGCGTCAAGGTGGCGCTGTCCGAGCTGCTGCTCTCGGGCGTCACCACCGTGGCGGACCTGTCCGTCGCCCATCCCGGCTGGCTGGACCTGCTGGCGGAATCCGGGATGCGGGTCTGCATCGCGCCGATGTTCCGCTCCGCCCGCTGGTTCACCAAGAACGGCCATGTGGTCGAATACGAATGGGACCCCTCGGCCGGCGAGAAGGCGATGACCGAGGCCTTCAGCCTGGTCGAACGGGCCGAGCAGCATGAGAGCGGCCGGCTGTTCGGCATGGCGGTACCCAGCCAGATCGACACCTGCACGCCCGAGCTGCTGAAGGACAGCCGCGACGAGGCCAAGCGCCGCGGCATTTCCTGGCAGATCCACGCCGCGCAATCCGTCTCGGAATTCCACGAGATCACCCGCCGGCACGGCTTCACCCCGATCGGCTGGCTGCACGAGCAGGGGCTGCTGGACGACCGCGCCATCATCGGCCACGGCATCTTCCTCGACGACCACCCAAGCACGCCCTGGCACACCCGGCGCGACCTGGAGATCCTGGCGGAAACCGGCACCACCGTGGCGCATTGCCCGACCGTCTTCGCCCGCCGCGGCATCACCCTGAAGAACCTCGGCCGCTACAAGCGGTCCGGCGTGAACATGGGCATCGGCACCGATACCTATCCGCACAACATGCTGGATGAGATGCGGCTCGCCGCCTATCTCGCCCGCACCCAGGCGACCGACCCGCGCAGCCTGACCACGACCGAGCTGTTCGAGGCGGCGACGGTCGGCGGCGCCCGGGCGCTCGGCCGCGACGACATCGGCCGGCTGGCGGCAGGCTGCCGCGCCGACTTCGTGCTGGTGGACATCACCCACCCGATGATGCGCCCGGCCCGCGACCCGGTCCGCAGCCTGATCTATGCCGCCGGCGACCGGGCGCTGAAGTCGTGTGTACGTCGATGGCCAGCAGGTGGTGAAGGATGGCGAGGTGCTGACCATGGACTACCGCCAGGCGGCGGAGCACCTGCACGAATCCCAGAAGCGCATCGCCGAGCAGGTGCCGGACCGCGACTGGGCGCATCGCCCGGCCGACAAGATCTCCCCGCCGAGCTTCCTCTGGAAGTGAGCGGTTCCCTTCTCACCATCGCCGGGTTGCGGACCAGCTTCCGCATCCCCGGCGGCGAATTCGCCGCTGTCGATGGCGTCGATCTCAGCGTGCCGCGCGGCAAGACCCTCGGCATCGTGGGGGAAAGCGGCTGCGGCAAGTCCGTGCTGTCGTTGTCGATCATGGGGCTGGTGCCGCGCCCCGGCCGCATCGCCGCCGGCAAGGTGCTGCTCGAAGGCCGCGACCTGCTGGGCCTGCCGCCCGACGAGATGCGCCGGGTGCGCGGCGGCGAGGTGGCGATGATCTTCCAGGAGCCGATGACCTCGCTGAACCCGGTCCACCCCATCGGCATGCAGATCATCGAGGCGATGCGGGCGCATGACCCGCAGGGCCGGGACCTGAAGGAGCGCGCCATCGCGGCGCTCGCCCGGGTGCGCATCCCGGCGCCGGAACGCCGCTTCGACGAATACCCGCACCAGCTTTCCGGCGGCATGCGGCAGCGCGTGATGATCGCCATGGCGCTGGCCTGCGAGCCACGGCTGCTGATCGCCGACGAGCCGACCACCGCGCTCGATGTCACGGTGCAGGCGCAGATCCTGGACCTGCTGCGGGACCTGCAGGCGGATACCGGCATGTCCATCATCCTGATCACCCACGACCTCGGCGTGGTGGCGGAAATGGCCGATGAGGTGGCGGTGATGTATGCCGGCCGGGTGGTGGAACGCGCCCCGGCGCGGGCGCTGTTCGAGGACCCGCAGCACCCCTACACCCTCGGCCTGCTCGGCTCCGTGCCGCGGCTGGACGAGGAGCGGGACCGGCTGCTGGCCATCGAGGGCAGCGTGCCGCCGCCCTTCGCCCTGCCGCCTGGCTGCCGCTTCGCGCCGCGCTGCCCCTTCGCCATCGAGGCCTGCCGCGCCGCGCCGCCGCCGCTTCGCGCGCTGGCCGTGGACCACCACGTTGCCTGCATCCGTGCCCCGGTCGAGGAGGCGCTCGCCGCATGACCCCGCCATTGCTGCAAGTCGAAGGGCTGGCCAAGCACTGGCCGGTCAAGCAGGGCATGATCCTGGCCAGGCAGGTCGGCACCGTGCGCGCGGTGGATGGCGTTTCCTTCACCCTGAACCGCGGCGAGACGCTGGCGCTGGTGGGCGAATCGGGCTGCGGCAAATCCACCACCGCCCGGCTGGCGCTGCGGCTGATCGAGCCCTCCGCCGGGACGGTGCGCATCAACGGCGCCGACATCACCGGGCTTTCCGCGTCCGAGCTGCGGCGGATGCGGCGGCAGGCGCAGATCATCTTCCAGGACCCCTACGCCAGCCTGAACCCGCGGCTTTCGGTCGGCGAGGCCATCGCCGAGCCGATGATCGTCCATGGCATCGGCAACGATGCCAGCCGCACCGCACGGGTGCGCGAACTGCTCGGGCTGGTGGGGCTGGCGCCCTACCACGCCGGCCGCTTCCCGCATGAGTTCAGCGGCGGCCAGCGCCAGCGCATCGGCATCGCCCGGGCATTGGCGGTGCAGCCGGACCTGATCGTCTGCGACGAGCCGGTCTCGGCGCTGGATGTCTCCATCCAGGCGCAGGTGGTGAACCTGCTGAAGGACCTCCAGGCGCGGTTCGGGCTGGCCTACCTGTTCATCGCGCATGACCTGGCGGTGGTGAAGCACATGGCCGACCGGGTGGCGGTGATGTATCTCGGGCGGATCATGGAGGTGGCGGACCGCCGCAGCCTGTTCGCCAACCCGCGGCATCCCTATACGCGGGCGCTGCTCTCGGCCATTCCGCACCCGGACCCGCGCCGGCGCGGCAAGGTGAAGCCGCTCGGCGGCGATGTGCCGAGCCCGATGAACCCGCCGTCCGGCTGCCGCTTCCACACCCGCTGCCCGCTCGCCCAGGCGATCTGCCGCGAGGTGGAGCCGCCGGATGTGGCGATCGGGCCCGGCCACCACA
Organism: uncultured Alphaproteobacteria bacterium; assembly: GCA_963829365.1. Lineage (GTDB taxonomy): Bacteria > Pseudomonadota > Alphaproteobacteria > Acetobacterales > Acetobacteraceae > Belnapia. Next base: position 85,752 of record CAWHIH010000001.1, read on the forward strand.
GCGCCTGCCATTTCGCCGCCGACCTGCCGCCCGCCGACCACGACTTCAGCGGCGGGCTGACCCCGGTGGCGACGCGGCGGCTGGCGCTGTTCGCGAAGCAGGCCGCCTAGCCGCAGCGCGCCCGCCCGCCTATCCTCCTTCCAACCCCCGGGAGGATTTGCCATGACAGCCACCATCGTCTCGCCGCGCCTCATGCGGATCGGCGGCGGCAGTGTTGCCCAGGTGGCGGAGGTGCTGGGGCTGTTCGGCCTCAGCCGGCCGCTGGTGGTCACGGACCCCTGGATGGTCTCCTCCGGTACCATCGAACGTGCCCTGCTGGCGCCGCTGCGGGCGGCCGGCATCGCCTTCGACGTGTTCAGCGAAACTGTGCCCGACCCGACCGATACCGTCGTCGAGGCCGGCGGCGCCGTGCTGAAATCCGGCAACCATGATTGCCTGGTCGGCTTCGGCGGCGGCAGCCCGATGGATACCGCCAAGGCCATGGCCATCCTCGCCGCGGCCGAGCCCGGCACCAGGATGCGCGCCTTCAAGGTGCCGGCCCAGGCGGACCGCGGGCTGGTGCCCATCATCTGCGTCCCGACCACGGCGGGCACCGGCTCGGAGGCGACGCGCTTCACCGTCATCACCGATACCGAAACCGATGAGAAGATGCTCATCGCCGGCCTCGGCGCCCTGCCGCTGGCCGCCATCATCGACTACGAACTGACCTTCAGCGTGCCGCAGCGCACCACCGCCGACACCGGCATCGACAGCCTGACCCATGCGCTGGAAGCCTATGTCTCGAAGCGCGCCAACCCGCATGCGGACAGCCTGGCGCTATCGCGCCATGCAGCTCATCGGCCGCCATCTGCGCCCCGCCTACCACCAGCCCAACAACGCGGCGGCGCGGGAGGCGATGATGCTCGGCGCCATGCAGGCGGGGCTTGCCTTCTCCAACAGCTCGGTCGCGCTGGTGCATGGCATGAGCCGGCCGATCGGCGCGCATTTCCATGTCCCGCACGGGCTGTCCAACGCCATGCTGCTGCCGGTGGTCACGGAATTCGGGCTGAGCGAGGCGCTGCCGCGCTATGCCGAGGCGGCCCGCGCCATCGGCGTCGCGACGCGCGAGGACAGCGACAGCCTCGCCGGTTCCAAGTTGCTGGAGGAGCTGCGGGCGCTGAACCAGGAACTCGGCGTGCCGACCCCGAAGGACTACGGCATCGGCGGCAACCGCTGGGAAGGGCTGCTGCCGCTGATGGCGCAGCAGGCGCTGGCCTCCGGCAGCCCGGCCAACAACCCGCGGGTGCCGACCGAGGCCGAGATCATCGACCTCTATCGCCGTGCCTATGCCTGAAGCGACTTGGCGCCGCGCCAGCCGGAACACCAGCCGGGCAGGCCCGCCGCCGGCAGCGGCCGGCCGACCAGGAACCCCTGGGCGTGGTTCACGCCCAGGCCGCGGACGCTGTCCCATAACCGCCGGTGGGACACGCCCTCGGCGATGACCTGCTTGCCGCCGGCCGCGGCCAGCCGGACCAGCCGGCGCACCTCATGCCGGGCATGGGCATCGTCCGGCAGCCGTTCCACCAGGGAGCGGTCCAGCTTGAAGGCGCCGAAGGGCAGGCCCAGCAGCCAGTCCCGGTCGTCATGCAGGATGATGTCGTCCAGCAGCACCCGGTGCCCGGCATCGCGCAGCCGCAGCAGGGCGCGGCGCAGCACCGAGCGGTCATGGACCGGCGTGGTCTCGGTCAATTCCAGCGCGACCTGGGCGGGCCGCAGCCCGCCGGCCCGCAGCGCCCGCTGAAGCCAGCACACGAGGTCCGGCTGCAGCAGCAGCGCCAGCGGCAGGTTGACCGATACCCCCAGCCGAAGCGTCTGCCACAGCGGCGCAAGCTCGCGGGAGGCGCGGGTGGTGACCAGGATGGACAGGGCGCGGACCAGCCCGCAGCTTTCGGCCAGCGGGACGAAGCGTTCCGGTGGGATCGGTACCGGCGGCCGGTGCCAGCGCGCCAGCGCCTCGACCATCACCGGCCTGCGGTCCGCCAGCCGCACCACCGGCTGGTAATGGACGGCGATCTCGCCATTGGTCAGGCCGGCCGCGAAGGCGGCGGCATCCTGGTGGTGCGGCGGCGCGGCCACCAGTGAGAGCGATTGCCGGAGGATGGCAGGGAAGGCCGGCATGGCCGGAGCATCCGGCTGCGGAAGCGGCCTCTTTCCAATCGGCGTGCATCGTTGCACCGCCGCCAAATGCGGAGACGTTCGCTCAAGTCCCGTCATCACGGCGGCGCGATCTTTCTCAAGGGTTCGTTAACAGTGCCTCGACTGTAGCCGGGCTGAGCCGTCAGGCGCATCCAAAAATACGAACACTGCCGATCAATAAACGATCATTTTCTTGGAAATGACATTTCCGCGTTCGTCCACGGGGCGGCTTCCCAGCGCTCGGCCAACTCCGTTCGGCTCCGACGCAGCATGGGTGCCCAGTCGGCAGGCCCGAGGAATGCCGGCACATAGCCCTGGGCTTCCGCCTGGTCGGTGAACTCCGGGTCCGCCACCGCAGCACGGAGCGCCCGGGTCAGCAGCGCCACCCGTTCAGCCGGCTCCCCCGCCGGAACGGCAAAGCCCCGGTGCCCGCGCGCCACCAGCGGGATGCCCTGTTCCGCCAGGGTCGGCACATCAGGCAACAGCGGGCTGCGTTGCTCCTGCGCGATGCCCAGCGCGGCGATGCTGCCTGCCTGCACCGCGCCCATCACCTCCGGCATCGCCAGCATGGCGCAGGGGATGTTGCCCGCGGCGACGGCCTTGCGGGCCGCCATGGCGCTCGGGAAGGCCGAACACATCCAGTGGCAGCGCCAGGCTGAAGGCGAGCCCCGCCAGATGCGGCGCGCTGCCCGGTGGTGGGGTGCCGAGCGTCGCCTGCGGCCCGAGCTGCCGCAGCGCCGCGAGGTCCGCCACCATGCCGGGGTGGCCGACCAGCATGATGGGTTCCTCCGCCACCGCGGCGACGAAGGCGAGGCGGTCCAGCAGCCCGGCAGCACCCGCCGCCACCGCCCGCGCCAGCAGCAGCGGGGTGGCGACGGAGGCGATGAGCCCGCTGCCCGGCCCCGCCACGGCGACCAGCCGGGCGCGCGGCCAAGCCCGCCCTCGCCGGGCAGATTGAGCACGCGGACCGGGGTATGCGGCCAGTGCCGTTCAAGGAAGGGGGCGAAGGATCGCGCCCAGCGGTCCGGCGCCGTCCCGGCCCGCACGCCGGCCACCAGCGTCACCGCGCCGGTTGCCGCACCGGCCCGCCGGCCGGCAAGCGCCAGCCCCGGCAGCGCCAGGCCCAGCGCGCGCCGCCGGATGGCCGGTGGGGTCACACCCCGGCCGCGCCCGGGACTTGTCGGGGGTGGGCGGGTTCGCCTCGCCGCGGCGCAGCCTGTTCTCGCCGGTCAGCAGCACGATCGGCGCGGCGATGAAGATCGAGGAGGAGGTGCCGATGACGATGCCGAACATCATCGCCCAGGCGAAGCCCGACAGCGTGTCGCCCGCCGAAGAGCGCCAGCGGCAGCGCCGAGAGCAGCAGCGTCATCGAGGTGCCGAGGGTGCGGTTCAGCGTCTCGTTGATGCACAGGTCGACCAGCTGCGCGCAGCGGCATGGCTTGTACTTGCGCAGGTTCTCCCGCATCCGGTCGAACACCACGACCTTGTCGTTCACCGAGAAGCCGATGATGGTCAGGATCGCGGCGATCGTCGTCAGGTTGAACTCGAGCTGCGTCAGCGCCATGAAGCCGACCGTCTTGGTGGTATCCAGGATCAGGGTGGCGATGGCGCGCGATGCGCGAACTGCCATTCGAAGCGGAACCAGATGTAGACCAGCATCGCCAGCAGGCTGAGGCCGAGGCGCGATCATGCCGCCGACGGAACAGCTCGTCCGAGACCCGGTCGCCGACCGCCTCGACCCGCAGGATGCGGGCGCCGGGCTGCCACCTGCTCGATCGCGCGCGCGCACCGTGCTGACCGCGGTCTGCGGTGCCGGCCTCGTCGCCCTGCACCGGCAGGCGGACCAGCACGCGAGCTTGCGTCGCCGAACTCCTGCAGCCCGACATCGCCAAGGCCGAGGCCGGACGCCGTGCTCCGCAGCTCCGGCAGGTCGGCCGGGCCGCGGGGTGCGGACCTCCATCACGATGCCGCCCTTGAAGTCGATGCCCATCTGCAGCCCGGGGTAGAAGGCCCCGGCCAGCGAGCGCGACCGACAGCACGCCGGAGACGATCAGCCCAGCCCGGGCGCCCTTCATGAAGGGGATCTGCGTGCCGTCCCGCACCAGGCGGAACATCGGCCGCGCCAGCATGGCGAGCACGCCGCGGCCCCCCGGGACCACCGGCAGCTCGCGCGGCCGCTTGGCGCGGAACCACCAGGACACCATCAGCCGGACCACCACCGTCGCGGTCCACATCGGAGGCGATGGTGCCGATGGCCACGGTCACCGCGAAGCCCTTCACCGGGCCGCTGCCGAAGCCGTAGAGGCAGGCCATGGCGATCAGGTTGGTCAGGTTGCTGTCCATGATGGTGCCGGACGCCTTGGTGAAGCCGGCGTCCAGCGCACGAGAGCGCCGGGCGGCCGTTCTGCACCTCTTCGCGGATGCGCTCGTTGATCAGGATGTTGGCGTCCACCGCGATGCCGAGGGTCAGCACGATGCCGGCGATGCCGGGCAGCGTCAGCGTCGCGCTCCAGCAGCGACAGCGCCGCCAGCAGCAGGACGATGTTCACGACCAGCGCGAGGTTGGCGAACCAGCCGAACAGGCCGTAGGCCAGGCGCCATGTAGGCAGCACCAGCATCGCCGCCGACCGCCAGCGGCCAGCATGCCGGCGCGGATCGCATCGGCGCCCAGCTCCGGCCCGACCGTGCGTTCCTCGACCACCGTCAGCGGCGCCGGCAGCGCGCCGGCGCGCAGCAGCACCGCGAGGTCGTTGGCGCGACTGCGACGGTGAAGCTGCCGCTGATCTGGCCACGGCCGCCGGTGATCGGCTCGCGGATATTGGGCGCGGTGATGACCTTGCTCATCCAGCACGATGGCGAAGGGCCGGCCGACATTGGCCCGCGTGACATCGGCGAATCGCCGGGTGCCGATGGAATCGAAGGTGAAATTCACCACCCATTCGCCGGTCCGGCCGTCCTGCCCGGCGCGGGCGTCGGTGAGGTTGGCGCCATCCACCTCGACCCGGCGGCGCACCGCATAGCGTTCCGGCTGGCCTGCGCCGGCCCGCTCGCCGGGCAGGAACATCACGCCCGGCGGCGGCGTGCGCGGCGTTGGGGTTGGCGGTTTCATCCAGCAGGTGGAAGGTCATCCGCGCGGTCTGGCCCAGCAGGTTCTTGATCCGGTCCGGGATCCTCGACGCCGGGCAACTGCACCAGGATGCGGTTCTGCCCCTGGCGGGCGATCAGCGCCTCCGCCACGCCGGTCTCGTCGATGCGGCGGCGGACGATCTCGATGGATTGCTCCACCGCGGAGCCGGCCTTGGCGCGCAGCCCCACCTCGGTCAGCGTCGCCGTCACCGTGCCGTCGGGCGCGGAGGTCACCTCGATGTCGGGGGTGGTCCCGCCCACGCCGGTCGGGATCTGGTTGGCCTGTTCGCGCAGCAGGGCGACCGCGGCCGGCAGTTGCGCGGTATCCCGCACCCGGAGCCCGACGCGGCGGCTGGCCGGCTCGGCCGCCAGGTTGACGTAGCCGATGTTGCCCTGGCGCAGGCTGGTGCGGGCGGCATCGGCCAGGCTTTCCAGCCTTTCCTTCACCACCGCGTCCATGTCCACTTCCAGCAGCAGGTAGGACCCGCCGCGCAGGTCGAGGCCCAGGGAGAACTGCCGCGCCCAGGACGGCAACTCCGACCGCGGGGAACAGGTTGGGGGCGCTGAACAGCACCCCCAGCAGGCAGACCGCCAGGATGGCCAGGGTCTTCCAGCGCGTGAAGAACATCATCGGGCGGTACGGCTCATCGGGATGGGGCACCCTATAGGGGGAAATTACCCCTCTGACGGATCGGCGGCAAATCGGCCGGGAATGTGACGACGGGGGCATCGGGGATGCAACCCCGCGCGCAGGCTGGTAGAGCCGGCAGGGAAGACTGGCAAGGAGATCGGCGCATGGGCTTGCGGATTGGCGTGCTGGGCGTGGGGCATTTCGGGCGCTTCCACGCGCTGAAGCTGGCGGAGCGCGGGGTGCTGGCCGGGGTGCATGATGCCGATGCGGACCGCGCCGCCGCCGTCGCCGCCGAGGTCGGTGCCCCGGCGCTGGATTCGGCGGCGTTGCTGGTGGCCTCCGACGCGGTGATCATCGCCGCGCCCACTGCCCACCACCACGCCCACGCCATGCGGGCGATCGCCGCGGGTAGGCATGTGCTGGTCGAGAAGCCGATCGCCGCGACGGTCCCGCAGGCGGCCGAGCTGGTCGCCGCCGCCCGGGATGCCCGGGTGGTGCTGCAGGTCGGCCATATCGAGCGCTATTCCGCCGCCATCCGCACCCTGCAGGCCAGCCGGGCCGGGGAGGGGGCGCTGGCCTTCGAGGCCACCCGCGTCGCACCCTTCCGGCCGCGCAGCCTGGATGTCTCGGTGGTGCTGGACCTGATGATCCACGACCTCGACCTGGTGCTGACCCTGGCCGCCTCGCCGCTGGCCGCGGTGCGGGCGGTCGGCGCGCGGGTGATGTCCGACCATCCGGATTTCGCGGTGGCGCATCTGCGCTTCGCCAGCGGCGCGGCGGCGACGGTGACCGCCAGCCGGATCAGCGTCGGGCTGGAACGCCGGCTGCGGGTGCTGGGTCCGCGCGGCGAGACCCGGGTGGATTTCCTGGCCCGCAGCCTGGAGGTAGTACGTCCGGGTGGGGCGGAGCCGGTCGCCACCATGCCCGGCTGGGGCATCGACCGCACCACCTGGACCGACCACGACAGCCTGGAAGCGGAACACGCCGCCTTCATCGGAAGCATCCTGGCGGCGGCGCCGGTGGAGGCCAATGGCGAGGTCGGGCTGGCGGCGCTGGATGCCGCCCTGCGGGTGGAGGCGGCGATCTCAGCCGGCTGAGCGGCCGTCCAGCACCGCCAGCACCGCCACCGCCGCCGCCTCGCTCGGCAGCCCTTCCGGCGGCCGGAGCCGGGCCAGCACCTCGGCGAAGCCCGCCCGCTGCGCGGCCACCGCCGCCGGGTCCCGCAGCAGCCGCACCAGCGCCGCGGCCAGGGCGGGCGGCGTGCAATCCTGCTGCAGCAACTCCGGCACCACCTCCCGCTCGGCCAGCAGGTTGACCAGCGAGACATGCGGCACCTGGATCAGCCGGCGGACGATGGCGGCGGTGATGGGGTTCACCTTGTAGCCCACCACATGCGGCACGCCGGCCACCGCCACCTCCAGGCTGGAGGTGCCGGACTTGATCAGCCCGGCCTCGGCGGCGGCATAGGCATCGTGCTTGTCCGCCGCCTCCCGCACCAGGATGGGGGGCACCGGCCAGCTTGCGGTGCCGGCGCGGACAGCGGCCTCGACCGGGCCGGCCAGGGCCAGCACCGGGCGCAGGCCCGGCACCTCGGCCGCCGCCAGCCGCAGCGCCTCGCCGAAGGTGCCCAGCAGGCGGCGCACCTCGGACCGCCGGCTGCCGGGCATGACCAGCACCGGGCGTTCCCCCGCCGCCAGCCCATGCGCCGCGCGAAACCGCGCCGCATCACCGGCATCCGCGCCGCTTTCCAGCACCGGGTGGCCGACGAAGTTCACCGGAATGCCCGCGGCTTCGAAGAACGGCGCCTCGAAGGGCAGCAGGGCGAGGATGCGGTCCACCTGCCGGGCGATCTTCACCACCCGCCCCGGTCGCCAGGCCCAGACCTGCGGCGCCACGTAATGCACCACCGCGATGCCGCGCGGCCGGATGCGCCCGGCCAGCCGCAGGGTGAAGCTCGGCGCGTCGATGCTGACCAGCACGGCGGGGCGGCGGGCCAGCACATCCGCCTCCGCCTCGTCCATCCGGCGGGCCAGGCGGCGGAGGTTGGGCAGCACCTCCAGCAGCCCCATCAGCGACAGCTCGCGCATCGGGAACAGGCTGTGGACGCCCTGCTCGGCCATGCGCTCGCCGCCGATGCCGGCAAATTCCAGCCCGGGCCGGCGCCGCCGCAGCGCCGCCATCAGCCGGGCACCGAGGATATCGCCCGAAGCCTCGCCGGCGGCGATGTAGATCAGCGTCACCCGAACACCGCGGGCTGCGGCAGCCCGACCGGGCCGCTCGGCCAGTCGCGGTGGTTCAGCACCGCGCCATCCCGCCGCACCGCGTCGATCCGCGCCGGGTCCAGGGTGCAGAACACCCAGCCCGGCACGTCCAACGCCCCGCGCGCCAGCACGCCGTCTTCGGGGAAGCCGCGGTCCACCGGGCCGAACACCGCGGCGAAGCCCCGGTTCACATCCAGCGCGGCCGACCAGGGCGCCTCGCCCACCGTGGGGGCGATGGCGACGAAGCACTGGTTCTCCAGCGCCCGCGCCTGGGCGGCGAAGCGCACGCGGTTGAAGCCGTGCATGGCTGTCCGTGCAGGACGGCACCAGCACCAGCCAGGCCCCGGCCTCGACCTGGGCACGGACATGCTTGGGGAATTCCGCGTCGTAGCAGATGGAGACGCCGAGCCGGCCCCAGGCCGTATCGAACACCTGCGGCCCGGCCCCGGGCGAGATGCCCCAGCGCTCGGCCTCGAAGCGGGTCATTGCCGTCTTGTCCTGGAAGGCAAGGCTGCCGTCCGGGGCAATCAGCGGGGCGCGGTTGAGCACCTGGCCGTCCGCGCCGGCCATCGGCAGGCTGCCGGGCAGCAGCCAGACCCGGTGGCGGCGGGCGGTGGCGCGCATCGCCTCCAGCACCGCTGGGGCGGCGGCGACCATGGCGCGCAGCTCGGCCGCCTCGTCCGGCGCCGCCGAAAGCCGCGGCGCCCAGCTCGACGCAGGCATATTCCGGCATGACCAGCAGGTCCGCCCGGCCGGCGGCCTCGGCCACCCAGTGGTCGAGCCGCGCGGCATAGCCGGCGACATCGGCCGGCCGTTCCACCGGCCAGGCCAGCAGGCCGAGGCGGAGCGGCGTCACAGCGGGTCCTTCAGCCAGAAGCCGAGGCTGTGCGGCGTCTCGCGGTCATCGCCCAGCTCCTTCCAGGCCATGGTGCAGGAGATGTCCGGCCGCAGCAGGAAGCCGCGCCGGCGCCAGAAATCATCGAGCGGCACATGGCCGGCCGGCCGGCGCGGGTCGTTGGCATTGCGGACCACGGCGCAGAAGGCCGCGGCGCGCAGGCCGAGCGATCGCGCATGGGCCTCCCGCCGGGTGAAGAAGCCGACGCCGGCGCCGCGCCCGCGATAGGCCGGCAGCAGCACGCTTTCGCCGAAGTAGCAGAAGCCGGCGGGATCCAGGCCGCGGCGGCGGAAGGCGGCCGGGACCGTGGCATGGGCTTCGGCCATCGGCTGGCAGGTGGCCATGCCGACCGGCGCCTCGCCATCGAAGGCCACCACCAGCGCGGCGCCCGGCCCGCTGGCGAAGCGGGCCAGGTAGCCGGTTTCATAGGCGTCGTCGCCGTCGTACAGGTAGGGCCATTCGGCGAAGACCGTGGTCCGCAGCCGGGCCAGCGCCGGCAGCGCCGCCTGCAACGCCGGGCCGCCGAGGGTTTCAAGCCGGATGGGAGGGGGCATCATGCTGCACCGCATAGGCGGACAGCGCCGGCCGAGGCAACGGAACAGCCTGCGGCCGCTACCGCGCCGTCCCTGCCGCCACCTCGCGCTGCTGCCGGGCGCTTTCGGCGAAGGCGCGCAGGCCCTTCTCCACGGTGGCGCGGTCCAGGTCGCGCAGGATGAACACCAGCCGGGACCGCTGGTCATCGCCCTCCGGCCAGGCGGCCAGCTTCACCGGCGGGTGGAACAGGTGCTGCACGCCATGGATGGCGACCGGCCGGTCCTCGCCTTCGAGTTCAGGATGCCCTTGATCCGCAGCACGCTCTCGCCCCGGGTCATGGTCAGCACCTCCAGCCAGGTGGCGAAGCCGTCCCAGGGCAGCGGCTCGTCGAAGGTCAGGCAGAAGGCGCGGATGCGGGCATCGTGCCGGTTGACATCGTGATGGTGGTGGTGGTGCGCCGTGGCCGTGGCTGATGGTCCTGGCCGGCGAAGGCCTCGGCGTCGAGCCAGCGGCGCACATCGGGCGTCTTGCGCGTCGGCGATCGTACAGGCCGCGATCCGAGCAGATCGGCCGCCGGGCGACCTCGCCATGACGGCGCGACCAGCATCGGCGCCGCCGGGTTGAGGCCGCGCAGCCGGGCGGGCAGCGCCGCCACCTGCGCCGGGGTCGCGAGGTCGGTCTTGGTCAGCACGATGCCGGTCGGCGACCGCCGCCTGCTTCACCGCTTCCGGCTGGGCATCGAGCGTGCGCGGCGCCGTTCGACGGCATCGACCAGCGTGACCACAACGCCGTCCAGCCGGATAGCGGGGCGAGCACAGCGGGTCGCCATCAGCGTGTGCAGGATCGGCGCCGGGTCGGCGAGGCCGGTGGTCTCCATGACCACCCGTCGGATGGCGATACGGCCCTTGGTCCGGTCCGCGCAGCGAGGTCGCGCAGGGCGTGCACCAGGTCGCCGCGCACCGTGCAGCACAGGCAGCCGGCGTTCAGCAGCACGGTATCCTCGTCGAGCGCTTCGACCAGCAGATGGTCGAGGCCGATCTCGCCGAATTCGTTGATCAGGACGGCGGTATCCGCCGAGCGCGGGATGGCGCAGCAGCCGGTTCAGCAGCGTGGTCTTGCCGGCGCCGAGGAAGCCGGTCAGCACCGTGACGGGAATGGGTCGGTCGTTCATCGGCCGTACAACGCCTCCGGGTCCACGTCGGGCTGGGTCAGCTCGGCCAGCTTGCCGTCGCGCAGGGCGAGGTAGAAGCAGTTGCGCCGGCCGGTGTGGCAGGCGACGCCGGTCTGGTCGACCAGCAGCAGCAGCGTGTCGCCGTCGCAGTCCAGGCGAAGGTCCACCAGCCGCTGCACCTGGCCCGAGGTTTCGCCCTTGCGCCACAGCGCGCTTGCGGCGAGCGCGACCAGTAGCAGACCCGGCCGGTCGCCAGGGTCTCGCTCATCGCCTCGCGGTTCATCCAGGCCATCATCAGCACCTCGCCGCTGTCGTACTGCTGGGCGATGGCGGGACCAGGCCGTCGCCGTCGAAGCGGATGGCATCCAGCAGCCGGGCGGCGGCGCCACCGGGTCGGTGACGGCGAGGAAGCCGGGGGTGGGGAGTCGTCGGCAAGGGGGTCATCCCCCTATCTAGGACCCGACCGCCCGGATGGAGGAGCCCATGTCCACCGCCACCCCGCTGCTGGCCACCGGCCCCGTCGATGCCGACCCCCTGGAGGCCAGCCTGGACCGGGCCGCCGCGCTCTGCACCCGGCGTGGCGCGCAACTGACCGAGCTGCGCCGGCAGGTGCTGCGGCTGGTGCTGGAGGCCGGGCAGCCGCTCGGCGCCTATGCCCTGCTGGACCGGCTGAAGGCCAGCCGGGCCGGCGCCGCCCCGCCCACCGTCTACCGGGCGCTGGATTTCCTGGTGGAGCACGGGCTGATCCACAAGGTGGAACGGCTGGGCGCCTTCATCGGCTGCACCGAGGTGGACGACCATCCGGCGGATTGCGACTGTGGCCCGGCGCATGACCACCCGCACCAGTTCCTCATCTGCTCGACCTGCGGCACCACCACGGAGCTGAGCGACCCGGGCGTGGCGCTGGCGCTGGCCCGCGCCGCCAAGGCGGCCGGATTCGCCATCGCGCGCAGCACGGTCGAGGCCGAGGGGCAGTGCGCCACCTGCCGGACCGCCGCCTGATGCTGCGCCGCGCCGTTCTTGGCTTGGCGTTGGGCCTGGCGCTGGCCTTGCCGGCCGCCGCGGCCGCGCAGCCGCGCGGTGCCGAGGCCCGCAAGGCCGAACTGGACCGCGCCTTCGAGGCATTGCGGACCGCCCCGGACGAGGCCGGTGCCGCCCTGGTGGAAGCCCGCATCCGGGCGCTGTGGGCCCAGGCCGGAACGCCCTCCGTCGGCCTGCTGCTGCGCCGCGGCGCCCGCAACATCGAGGCGGAACTGCCGGGCGAGGCGCTGGAGGATTTCGACGCCGCCATCACCCTCGCGCCGGAATTCGCCGAGGCCTGGTTCTCCGCGCCCAGGCCCATCAGCGGGCCGGGGCGGTGGAGGCGGCGGTGCGGGACCTGCGGGAGGTGCTGCGGCTGGAGCCCCGGCACTGGCCCGCGCTGGTCAGCCTCTCGGCCATCCAGGACCAGGCGGGGGATGCCCGCGGCGCGCTCCGCAGCCTGGAGGCCGCGCTAGAGATCAACCCGCGGATGCCGGGCGGCGAGGCCAGGCTGCGCGAGCAGCGCCGCCGGGCCGAGGGCGACGTCACCTGAGCGGCTGTTCGCGGCGGCTGGCCGGGCGGCGCCTCGCGGGGTAAACCCCGGCGGCGCCCCCGCCTGACCGGGGGTGCCGCTGCGTTGGGGGTTCTGCGGCTCGATGAAAGGCTTTTCCTGGCATGCCCTGGCGCGGCAGGCGCTGCGCGGCCACCGGTCCTGGCCGGAGCAATGGCGCAGCCCGGAGCAGCCGCAGCCGGCCTATGACGTCGTCATCGTCGGTGGCGGCGGGCACGGGCTGGCAACCGCCTATTATCTGGCCAAGGAGCACCGCTCCGGCCGCATCGCGGTGCTGGAGAAGGGCTGGATCGGCGGCGGCAACACCGGCCGCAACACCACCATCATCCGCTCCAACTACCTGTTCGCCGGAAAGCGCCGCGCTGTACGACCACGCGGTGAAGCTGTGGGAAGCGCCTGTCGGCCGAGCTGAACTACAACGTGATGTTCAGCCCGCGCGGGGTGATGATGCTGGCGCACAACGTGCACGACGTGCAGGTCGTTCAGGCGCCACGTGCACGCCAACCGGCTGGCCGGCATGGACAACGAGTGGCTGACCCCGGACCAGGCGCAAGGCCTTCTGCCCGCCGCTGAATATCTCCGCCGACATGCCGCTACCCGGTGCTCGGCGCCGCGCTGCAACGCCGCGGCGGGGTGGCGCGGCACGATGCCGTCGCCTGGGGCTATGCCCGGGCGGCCAGTGCGCTCGGGCGTGGATATCATCCAGAACTGCGCGGTCACCGGCATCACGCGGGATGCCGCCAGCGGCGCCGTCACCGGTGTCGAGACCAGCACGCGGCGCCGATCCGCGCCGGCAAGCTCGGCGTGGTCGCCGCCGGCAGCACCAGCCTGGTGATGGCGCATGGCCGGGCTGCGGATGCCGCTGGAAAGCTTCCCCTGCAGGCGCTGGTCATCGGAGCCGGTGAAGCCGGTGTTTCCCTGCGTGGTGATGTCCAACACCATCCACGCCTACATCAGCCAGTCCGACAAGGGCGAAGCTGGTGATCGGCGCCGGCACCGACGCTAGTACCTCAGCTATACCCAGGCCGGCGGGCTGCAGATCCTGTGCGCACACGCTGGAGGCGATCTGCGAGATGTTCCCGCATTTCCGCCGGCTGCGGATGCTGCGCAACTGGGGCGGCATCGTCGATGTCACGCCGGACCGCTCGCCGATCATCGGCCGGACGCCGGTGCCCGGGCTGTTCGTCAATTGCGGCTGGGGCACCGGCGGGTTCAAGGCGACGCCCGGCTCCGGCCATGTCTTCGCCGCGACCATCGCCGGCGAGGCGCCGCACCCCATCGCCGCGCCCTTCAGCCTGGACCGGTTCGCCAGCGGCCGGCTGATCGACGAAGCCGCGGCCGCGGCGGTGGCGCACTGGGGCATGCTGCTGATCCGCTGCCCCTGGTGCGGCGACCGGCCGGAGGTGGAATTCCGCTACGCCGGCGAGGCGCACGTCGTCCGCCCCGCCGACCCGCGGCCGTCTCCGACGCGGCCTGGACCGCTTTCCTGTACGAGCGCGGCAATCCGCGCGGCCGCTGCCGCGAACGCTGGCGGCACGTGCATGGCTGCGGCGCAGTTCTTCAACGCGCTGCGCGATACGGCGACCGACCGCTTCGCCGGCCACCTACCCGCCCGGCGAAGTGCCCCGATTTCGGCTGGAGCCGCCGATGCATGAGCGCTTCCCTCCGGCGGCCGGATCGACCGGCGACCGTCCGCTGCGTTTCAGCTTCGATGGCCGCGCCTATACCGGCTTGGCCGGGGACACGCTGGCTTCCGCGTTGCTGGCCAATGGCGTGCATCTGGTCGGCGCGCTGCTTCAAATATCACCGGCCGCGCGGCTGATCATCGGCCGGCGGCGACGGAGGACCCAACGCCCTGGTCGAGATCGACCGGCGCGAGCGGCCGGCGTCGACGCCCAACCTGCGCGCCACGCAGGTGGAACTGCGTCGACGGGCTGGTGGCGCGCAGCCAGAACCGCTGGCCGTTCCTCGCGCGCGATTTCGGTGCGGCTGGCCGAGCTGCGTCGCCGCTGCTGCCGGCGGGGTTCTACTACAAGACCTTCATGTGGCCACCGGGATGCCTGGGAGCGGCTGTACGAGCCGCGTATCCGCGCGCATGGCGGGGCTCGGCCGCGCGCCCGACGCGCCCGATCCGGACCGCTACGCCAACCGGTTCGCGCATTGCGACGTGCTGGTGGTCGGGGCCGGACCGGCCGGGACTCGTCGCGGCGCTCTCGGCCGCAGCCGATCCGGTGCGCCGGGTCATGCTGTGCGACGAGCAGGCGGAGTCCGGCGGCTCCCTGCTGGCCGACGCCGACGGCCACGATCGATGGCCAACCGGCTGCGGACATGGCTGGCCGACGGCGCTGGCCGCGCTCGCGCCGCCAGCCGCGGGTGACGCTGCTGCCGCGCACCACGGCCTTCGGCTACTTCCCCCATAACCTGGTCGGCCTGGCGGAGCGTTGCACCGACCATCTGGCGCATCCCGATCCGCGACTGCCGCGCGAACGGCTGTGGCAGGTGCGGGCGGAGCAGGTGGTGCTGGCTACCGGCGCGATCGAGCGGCCGCTGGTGTTTCCCGGCAACGACCGGCCCGGCGTGATGCTGGCCGACGCGGCCCGCAGCTACCTCAATCGCTAGGGCGTGCGCTGCGGCCGGCGCCGCGGTGGTGGTCGCCGCGCATGACAGCGCCTATGCGCGCGGCGCTGGACCTGCATGCGCGGGCGTCGCCATCGCGGCATCGCCGATACGCGGGCGAGACGCGACCGGCGCCACTGCCGCATGCGGCGCGCGCCGCCGGCATCCGGCGTGCTGCCCGGCCATGGCGTCGTCGGCACCACCGGCCGCCAGCGGCATCACCGGCCTGCGCGTCGCGCCGCTCGGCCCGGACGGCGCACCGGACCGGACCGCGCCACCGCCATCGCCTGCGACCTGCTGCTGATGTCCGGCGGCTGGACGCCCGAACGTGCAACTGTTCTCCCAGGCCCGCGGCAAGCTGCGCTGGGATGCCGCCGCTGGACGCCTTCCTGCCCGGCGAGATTCCGGGAGGCCCAGGAACGCGCCGGCGCCTGCAACGGCATCTTCGACCTCGCCGCCGCCTTCGCCGAGGGCGCCGCCGCCGGCCAGCGGCGGCGCGCCGGCGCGGGAGGCGACCGAAGCGCCACCGCGCCTGCCCGGGATCCGCGCCGCATCGCCGCCGGCGCGGTGGCGGCCGAGGAAGGCCTTCGTGGATTTCCAGAACGACGTCACCGTCGAGGACCTCGCCCTGGCGGTGCGCGAGGGCTTCCGCTCGATCGAGCATGTGAAGCGCTACACCACCAACGGCATGGCGACCGACCAGGGCAAGACCAGCGACATGATGGGCCTCGCCATCACCGCCGCCGTGCTGGGGCGCGACGTGCCGGAGGTCGGGCTGACCACCTTCCGCCCGCCCTACACGCCCGTCACCTTCGGCACCCTCGCCGGCGCCACCGTGCGGCGCGCTGTTCGACCCGGTCCGCACCGCGCCGCTGCACGACTGGGCGGTGGCCCGGGGCGCGATGTTCGAGCACGGTCGGCCAGTGGCAGCGCGCCCGCGCCTTCCCGCAGCCGGGCGAGGACTGCACGCCGCGGTCGCCCGCGAATGCCGCGCGGTGCGGCAGGCGGTCGGCATCTTCGATGCCTCGACCCTGGGCAAGATCGAGGTGGTCGGGCCGGATGCCGCCGAGTTCCTGGACCGCATCTATGTCAACAGCTGGACGAAACTGCGGCCCGGCCGCTGCCGCTACGGCTGCTGCTGCGCGAGGACGGCTTCATTCTGCGATGATGGCGTGGTCGCCCGGCTGGCGGACGACCGATTCCATGTCACCACCACCACCGGCGGCGCGGCCCGCGTGCTGCACATGCTGGAGGACTACCTGCCAGACCGAATTGCCGGAGTTGCGGCGTCTGGCTGACCTCCGCCACCGAGCATTGGGCGCGTGATGGCGTTGCAGGGGCCGCAGGCGCGCGCGGTGCTGGCGCCGCTGGTGCGTGGGCTCGACCTCGCCGGCTTCATGCCGCATATGAGCGTGGCGGAATGCCGGGTCGCCGGCGTCCCGGCCCGGCTGTTCCGCGTCAGCTTCAGCGGCGAGCTTGGCTTCGAGGTGAATGTCCCGGCCAGCCGCACCGCGGAGCTGTGGGAGGCGCTGTGGCAGGCCGGCCAGCCCTTCGGCATCACCCCCTACGGCACCGAGGCGATGCATGTGCTGCGCGCCGAGAAGGGCTTCATCATCGTCGGCCAGGAGACCGACGGCACCGTCACGCCGGATGACGTCGGGCTGTCCTGGGCCATCGGCAAGGCCAAGCGGGACTTCATCGGCAAGCGCGGCCTGGCGCGCGACGGCATGGCGGCGCCGGGCCGGCGGCAGCTGGTCGGCCTCGCCCCGGCCGATGACCGGGTGCCGGAGGAAGGCGCCCAACTGCTGGCCAGCGCCGCCGCGCGGCAGGCGGAGGGGCATGTGACCTCGGCCTATCGCAGCGCGGCGCTGGGCCGGCCGATCGCCCTCGGCCTGCTCGCCGGCGGCCGGGGGCGGATCGGGGAGACGCGTATATCGCCACCCGGCTGGATGGCCCGCCGCAGCCGCTGACGGTGGTCTCGCCGGTGTTCCTGGATCCGGAAGGGAAACGCCTGCATGGCTGAAGCCGCCCGCATCTCGCTCCGCTGCGGCCCGGACCTGCTGCGCCCGCTCGGCGCGGCCTTCGGGGTGACGCTGCCGACCCGGCCGCTGACCGCCAGTACCCGCGGTGCCCGCGCCGCGCTGTGGCTCGGCCCCGACGAATGGCTGCTGCTGGCCGAGGATGCGCCCGCCGCGGGCCTCATCCTGGCGCTGGAGGCGGCACGCGCCGGCGGCGCGGCCTCGGTGACCGACATCTCCGACCGGCAGCTGGGCATCGAGCTGACCGGCCCGGCGGTGCCCGAGCTGCTGGCAGAGGGCTGCCCGCTCGACCTCGGGAGCTTCGCCATCGATGCCTGCACCCGCACGCTTTTCGGCAAGGTCGAGATCGTGCTGTGGCGCCGCGGCGTCGCCCGGTGGCGGCTGGAGGTGGCGCGCTCCTTCGCGCCGCATCTCCGGGCGCATCTGGCCGAGGCGGCGGCGGATGCGGCCTGATACGGCTGATCGTTAGAGCGCATTCCGTTCGACATGGCTCACGGAATGCGCTCTAGCCTGTTGTTTAGGCGAGCAAATTACCTCTGCCGGGTGATTCGACCCGTTCGGGGTTTGCTCTAGCTCTCGATCAGCATCCTGATCCGCCGCGCCAGTGCCGCCGCTTCGAAGGGCTTGGTGATCAGCGCCATCCCCGGGTCCAGCTCATCCCCGGCCAGTGCGGCGGCATCGGCATAGCCGGTGGCGAACAGCACCTTCAGCCCGGGCCGCTCCTCCCGGGCCAGCTGGGCGAGTTGCCAACCGTTCATCCCGCCGGGCAGCCCGACATCGGTGATCAGCAGGTCCAGCCGCAGGCCGTCGCGCAGCATGGCCAGTGCCGAGGCGCCATCGACGGCGTGATGCGCGCGGTAGCCGAGGTCGCCCAGCACATCAACCATCACGCCGAGCACCACCGGCTCATCCTCCACCACCAGCACCGTCTCACCTGTGGAGGCCAGATCGGCGCCGATGGGGCTGGAGGCGGAAGCCGGCGCGGTGGCGGCTTCCTCATCCGCCCCGGCATATTGCGGCAGGCACAGCCTTACGGCGGTGCCGGCGCCGGGTTGCGAGATGATGCGGACGTTGCCGCCCGACTGGCGGACGAAGCCGTAGATCATCGACAACCCGAGGCCGGTGCCCTGGCCCGCCGGCTTGGTGGTGAAGAAGGGATCGAACGCCCGCGCCACCACGTCGGGGGACATGCCGCTGCCGGTATCCCGCACCGTCACGCAGACGTAGTTGCCCGGCCGCACATCATCCTCGGTGCCCAGCCCGGTGTTGCCGGCGTGGATGGTCAGCCGGCCACCATCCGGCATCGCGTCGCGTGCGTTGATGGCCAGGTTGAGTATCGCGCTTTCCAGCTGGTTCGGATCACATAGCGGTCGCCGCAGCCCCGGCTCGGTCTTGATCACCAGGGTGATCGCCGCGCCGATGGTCCGCCGCAGCAACTCCGCCATGGAGCGGACCAGGGCCGCCACATCGACCGGCCGTGGGTCCAGCGGTTGCCGCCTGGCGAAGGCCAGCAGCCGCTGGGTCAGCGCCGCGGCGCGCTGGGCCGAGGCGGTCGCCGATTCGACGTAGCGGCCGATCTCACCGGTGCGGCCTTCCGCCACCCGCTTCCTGAGCAGCGCCAGGGAGCCGATGATGCCAGTCAGCAGGTTGTTGAAATCATGCGCGATGCCGCCGGTGAGCTGGCCCACCGCCTCCATCTTCTGTGCCTGGCGAAGCTGTTCCTCGGCCGCCCGCAGCGCCGTGGCGGCGGATTTCTCGGCGGTCATGTCGCGGCCCACCGCGTGCAGCATTCCCTGGCCCGGCACCGCGTTCCAGGAGATCCAGCGCCAGCTGCCGTCCCTGTGGCGGTAGCGGTTCTCGAAGCGCTGGGTGGCGAGGCCCTGGCCGAGCCGGAAGGTCTCCCGCAGGGTGCCGGCGATGTCCTCGGGATGCACCAAATCAAGGAAGCGGGTGCCCGGCAAGGTTGCCGTGTCCCAGCCCAGCAGCGCGGTCCAGGCCGGGTTCACCGCGGCGATCAGGCCATCGAGGCCGGCGACCAGCATCAGGTCCTGCGACAGCCACCAGATGCGGTCGCGTTCCTCCGTGCGCTGGGCCACCCGGATTTCCAGCGTATCGTTCAACTCGCGCAGGGCGGCCTCGGCGCTGCGCTGTTCATGGATATCGGTGTTCATGCCGACCCAGGCGCGCGGCGTGCCGTCCGGGTTCAGCAGCGGCACGCCATGCGCCCGGGTCCAGCGGTGGCCGCCGCCGTGGTGCCTCAGCCGGTAGTCGATCCTGTAGGACACCTTGCCGGCGACATGGGCGGACCACTGCGCGACGGTGCGGTGACGGTCCTCGGGATGGACCGCCTCCACCCAGCCGGTGCCGCGCATCTCATCCGCGGTCTGTCCGGTATAGGCGCACCAGGACGGCGAGACTTCCATCGCCATGCCCGCCGCATCGGCGCTCCAGACGATCTGCGCGGAGGCTTCGACCAGGGCGCGGAAGCGGGCCTCGCTTTCCCGCAGCGCTCCTTCCGCCACGGCCTGCCGGCGCTTGGCGAGCACCTCGCCGGTGGTTTCGGTGCAGGCACAGAACATGCCGCCGATCGCGCCATGCTCATCCCGCACCGGGCTGTAGGAAAAGGTGTACCAGGCGTCCTCCGGGTAGCCGTTCCGCTGCAGCACCAGGTGCAGGTTCTCGAACCAGATCGCCTCGCCTGCCAGGGCGCGTGCGAACAGCGCCTCCAGCTCCTGGAAGACCTCCGGCCAGACCACGAAGAAAGGCAGGCCAAGTGCCTGCTGATCCCTGGCGCCCAGCATCGGCCGGTAGTCGTCGTTGTAGAGCAGGATATGCTCCGGCCCCCAGGCGATGAACATCGGCTGGCGCGAGTTCAGCATCAGGCCCACGGCCGCCCGCAGCGCGACCGGCCAGTCCGAGGGCGCACCCAGCGGTGACCCGGACCAGTCGAGTGCCCGCATCCGGGCGCCCATGTCACCACCGCGGCACAGGAAGGCGGGCGCGTCAGGCGTTTCGGCTGGAAATTCAGGCACCAAGATTCCGTAGCGCTCCGCTGGCAGTCCCGGCCGTCGAGTGCCCTGGTATGCCGTCTGCCAGGCGTCGGCCGCAAAGTATACAACCAAACGTTGAAAGGGTCACGGCATGGTGTTGCCCGCCATGTCCGAGCCGTTCAGGCCGCCTGCTCCAGCGTCGGCGCCATGTCGGCGACGGTGGTACGGTGCAGGTCGCGCACCTGCTGCGCGTCGTAGCGCCGGGCACGGTGCATGGTGGCGCGATTGTCCCAAATCACCAGGTCATGCGGCTGCCAGACATGGGCGTGGGTGAACTCCCGCTGCGTCGCGTGCTCGGTGAGGTCGCGCAGCAGGGCGCGGGCCTCGGGCATCGGCCAGCCGCGGATCGTCCCGGCATGGGACGACAGGAACAGCGAAAGCCGCCCCGTGGCCGGGTGCCGGCGGACCAGCCGCTGCGGCACCGGCGCCCAGCGCTCGCGCTCGGCCTCGGTGAAATCGGTGAAGCCCAGGGTGCCGCGGGAGAAGATCTGGCTATGCTCGCAGACCAGGTCGCGCACCATGGCCTGGGTCGCCGCGTCCAACGCGTCCCAGGCGGCGCGCATATCGGCGAATTCGGTGTTGCCGCCGCTGCCCGGGATGACCCGGGCCGAGAGCAGGGAGTATTTCGCCGGGACCGGCTTGAAGCTGCTGTCGCTGTGCCAGAGCATGTTGCCCAGGCTGAACAGCCGCTTGCGGTCGTCCCGCGCCAGTACCTTCTGGTCGCGGTCGAGGTTGGAGATGTCGTTCACCTCCATTGCCAGCCGCCGCGCCTCGCCCTGCACGATGTCGCCGGTGGCAAGCTCCAGCGGGCCGAAGTGCCGGCTGAAGGCGATCTGCTGGGCATCGTCGATCGGCTGGTCGCGGAACACCAGCACGGCGTAGCGGTCCATGCCGGCCTCGATGTCGGCGGCGGTCGCCGCATCCACCGGCTGGCGCAGGTCCAGGCCGGACACCTCACCGACGAAACCGGGCCGGTCCGGGTTGGCGGGCTTGATGGTCAGGGTCATGGCGCGACGTTTCCTCATCGGGGCTTCGGCCCCGTTTCCCGGGCCCGAGGCTAGACCCGGCGACGGCGGCTGCCAACGTGGAGCGGGCTGACAGCCGGCCGCCGGGAGGTCACACTCGGCGGCGAACCACCAAGGGGGAACACGTCCATGGCACGTATCGGCTTCGTCGGGCTCGGCAACATGGGTGGGCCGATGGCCCGCAACCTGGTGAAGGCCGGCCACCAGGTCGCCGTCTTCGACCTGGTGCCGGACGCCATCGCCCCGGTCACCGCCGCCGGGGCCACCGCCGCCGACAGCGCCGCGGCAGCGGCCGGCGGGGCGGATTTCGTCATCACCATGCTGCCCGCCGGCCGGCATGTGCGGGACGCCTGGATCGGCAGCCATGGCATGGCCGCCGCCACCGCGGCCGGCGCCACCCTGATCGACTGCTCGACCATCGATGTCGCAACCGCCCGGGAGGTTGCCGCCGCCGTCGGCCGGCCGATGCTGGACGCGCCGGTGTCCGGCGGCACCATGGGGGCCGAGGCGGGGACGCTCACCTTCATGGTCGGCGGACCGGACGCGGCCTATGCCAAGGCCCAGCCGATCCTCGCCGCCATGGGTCGCACCCTGGTCCATTGCGGTGATGCCGGGGCGGGGCAGGCGGCCAAGCTCTGCAACAACATGATGCTGGCCGCCACCATGATCGTCACCGCCGAGGCCTTCGTGCTGGCGGAGAAGCTCGGCCTGTCCCACCAGGCGCTGTTCGACGTGACCAGCAAATCCTCGGCCCAGTCCTGGGCGCTGACCTCCTACTGCCCGGTGCCGGGGCCGGTGCCCAACAGCCCGGCCAACCGGGACTACAAGCCGGGCTTCTCGACCGCGCTGATGACCAAGGACCTGGGGCTGAGCCAGGAAGCGGCGGCGACGGCGGGGATGGAGACGCCACTCGGGGCGCATGCGCTGGCGCTGTACCGGCAGTTCCTGGAAGCCGGCAACGGCGACGTGGATTTCTCCGGCATCATCAAGCTGTTGCGGAAGGGGTAGGCCCTACCGCCAGCGGCGGTGCATCCACAACCACTGGCCAGGGTGCTCGCGCACCCAGCCCTCCACGATGCGGTTCAGCTGGGCGGTGGCCGCATCCACATCGACGCGGCCCCTGGCATCGCGCGGCAGGGCGACGGCCTCGGTGAGTTCCAGCCGGAACCGGCCGCCGGGCAGGCGGATGGCCCGGGCGCCGTGTACCGGGCAGTCGAACCGCCGGGCCATGCGCGCCAGCAGCGGGTTGGAGTGGGTCAGCCGCCCCATGAAGGGCACCTGCGGCCCGCGGCTGAACCGCTGGTCGATCAGCATGCCGACATGCAGGCCCTGGTCCAGCGCCTCCATCATCCGCACCGGGGCCATCATGCCGGCCGGGATCAGCGCGGCCCATGATGCTCTCGCGCAGCGCCGACGATGTCGCGCGCCACCGCGGCGTTGTTCGGCGTGCGGTACAGCACGGCGGAGGGCAGGCCATGCCTCGCGGCGGCGACGGCGGGCAACTCCCAATTCGCCAGATGTGCGGCGAACAGCAGGGCCGGCTTGCCATCCGTGCGCAGGGCCTGGAAGCGCACGGTCACCTCCGGCGCGATCTCGATGCGGCCGGAGGATCGGGTCTGCCTCGTCGAAGTCCCAGATCTGATCGAGGTGGACGTATTCTGCGGCGGTGCGGCCGAGGTTGTCCCATGCCTCCCGGGCGATCCGCTCATGCTCGGCCGGCGTCAGTCCGGGAAAGGCATGGCGGATGTTGTCGAGCGCGATGCGGTGCGCCTTCACCAGCGGCCCGAGCCGCCGCGCGACCGCCGCCCCCAGCCTGCCCGCCCGGTCTGGCCCGAGCGCCCGCACCAATGCGAACAGGGCGCGCACCAGCGCGGCGACGGCCGCATCCGTCCAGCGCCGCATCATGGCCTACAGCGTGACGACGATCTTGCCGAAGACACGCCGGGTCTCCAGCCGGGCCAGCGCATCGGCGAAGCCTTCCAGCGGCGCCACCGTATCCAGCACCGGAGGTCAGCCCGCCGGCCATCTTCTCCAGACCGTCCGCGATGTTGCGCATGGCAGCGCCGAAGCTGCCGATGATGCGGATCTGGCGCTGGAACACCATCATCAGGTTGGTCTCGGCCGACACGCCGGAGGTGCTGCCGCAGGTCACCAGCCGCCCGCCCATCTTCAGCGACAGCAGCGAGCCGGCCCAGGTGGTCGCGCCGACATGCTCGAACACCACGTCCACGCCGCGCTTCTTCGTCACCTTGCGGGCGACGCTCTCGAAGCGGTCGGTCGTGTAGTTCACCACATGGTCGGCGCCGAGCGCGCGGGCCTGCTCGCACTTCTCGTCCGTCCCGGCCGTGGCGATGACGGTGCAGCCCATGGACTTGGCGATCTTTACCGCGACCGTGCCGATGCCCGAGCCGGCCGCCTGGATCAGGATGGTCTCGCCCGGTTCCAACTTCGCATTGTCGAACAGCATGTGCTCGACCGTGCTGAAGGTGACGGCGGCGCAGGCGGCGTGCTCGATGCCGACGCCATCGGGCACCGGCACCAGCAGCCGGGCCGACTGGTTGGCCAGTTCCTGGGCGAAGCCATCCACGTGGAAGCCCTTCACCCCGGCGACGTTCTCGCAGAGGTTGTCGCGCCCCTCCCGGCAGGCCCGGCAGGTGCCGCAGGTCAGCGCGCCATAGGGGATCGCCCGCTGGCCGATCCGCCAGCCGGTGACGCCTTCGCCCAGCGCGACGATCTCGCCCACCGCCTCGGCGCCCACCGTCAGCGGCAGCTTGCGCTTGGCGAAGGCCATGCCGCGCCAGCCCCAGACGTCGATGTGGTTGAGGCCGACGGCCCGGATGCGAAGCTGCACCTCGCCCGGCCCGGGCGGCGGCGGCGGCGCCACCTCGACCAGCCGCGTGTCGCGGTCGCCGAACAGTTGCAGCGCCCTCATGGCGCGGCGCCCAGCACCAGGCACACGTTCTGCCCGCCGAAGCCGAAGCTGTTCGGACAGCACGCGCGCCACCTTCGCCGGCCGCGCCACGTTGGGCACCACGTCGAGCGGCACCGCGGGGTCCGGCGTCTCGTGGTTGATGGTGGGCGGCAGCATCTGGTCGCGGATGGTCAGCAGGCTGAACACCGCCTCCATCGCGCCGGCCGCCGACAGGGTGTGGCCGATCATCGACTTGTTCGAGGAAATCGGCGGCGGCGCATCGCCGAAGACGGCGCGCATGCCAAGCGTTTCCATCTTGTCGTTCTCCGGCGTGCCGGTGCCATGGGCGTTGACGTAGTCGATGTCGCCGGGCGCGAGGCCGGCATCCTCGATCGCCGTGCGCATGGCGCCGATGATGGCGCCGCCATCGGGGTTGGAGCGGGTGCGGTGGAAGCGGTCCGCCCGCTCGCCGCAGCCCAGCACCAGGCCGAGGACCTTCGCGCCGCGCGCCTCTGCCGATTCCAGGCTTTCCAGCACCAGCGCCGCGGCGCCCTCCGACATCACGAAGCCCTCCCGCGTCTTCTCGAAGGGGCGGGAGGCGCGGGTCGGGTCGTCGTTGCGGGTGGACAGTGCCGAGAGCAGGGAAAAGCGGATCATCGCCTCCGGCGCCACGCTGCCCTCGGCGCCGATGCACAGTGCCGTCTGCGCCTCGCCCCGCTGGATCGCCTCGACGCCGAGCTGGATGGCGGAGGCGCCGGTGGCGCAGGCGGTGGTGAGCGAGATCGGCGCGCCCTGGGTGCCGAAGCGGTCGGCCAGCCGCTCGCCGATGCCGCCGAACAGGAACATCTCGAAGAAGTCCTGCCGGCCGGTGGCGGCCTCGATCATCGGCGGGTAGCGCCCGGTCTCCTCGCCGCTGGTCTGGAGGGCCAGCGCCCGGCGCTGCGGCCACTCCACCTCGACCGGCGGCATGCCGAGGAACAGCGGGCCGGGGAAGTTCCGCGCCGATGCCGGCGTCCGCCACGGCTTCCGCCGCGGCCAGCGCCGCCATGCGTTCCACCCGCTCGGGCGAGGAGAAGGGCTCGCGCCCGGCCTCCTCGGGCAGCATCGACCTGGCCGGCGATGGTGGTGCGCAGGTGCTCGGTCGGGAAGCGGGTGATGCGGCTGATGCCGGATTTCCCGGCCAGCAGCCCGGCCCAGTTCTCCGCCACCCCGAAGCCGAGCGGCGTCACCAGCCCGATGCCGGTGACGGCGACGATGGGCCGGCCGAGATGGTCGCGCGTGGCAGTCATGCCGCAGCCCCTTCCGCAATGGGTTCGACCACGGCCAGCGCCTCGCCGCGCCACATGCCGAAGCCGGTGACCAGCGCCTGCGGGGCGCTGCCGGCCTCCACCGCCAGGGCCGCCAGGGCGAGATTGGCCGGGAAGCTGGCCTCGATGGCATGGCCGAGCAGGTCGCCGGTCTGCCGCACCGAACCCTGCGCCGGGCCGGCATCCCGCAGCTCCGCCAGGAAGCCGGCTTCCTCGGCGGTTGGCGCGGCGATGCCGGTGGCGCCCGAGAACACCGCAGTAGCCGGGCCGCAGCACGGGCCGCAGCTTCGCCGCCATGGCCAGCGCCCCGGCGCGCGGCGTGTCGGTGCCCCGCCGGCGGGACGCGCCGGTCAGCAGCCGGGCCGAGCACGGCCAAGCCCCTGGCACCGCGGGCGCGGGCATGGCTGGCGGTCTCCAGCACCAGGAAGGCGGCGGCGCTGCCGGTCACCATGCCGCCGCCCCGGGCAGCGCGTTCGGCCAGCGGCGCCCAGTCACCGCGCCACAAGCCGCCGGATGCGGCATAGATCAGCAGCATGTCCCAGCGCGCCGCCACATAGGCGCCGCCGACCAGCGCCATGGCGCCGCGGCCCTCGGCCAGCCTTGCGGCGGCGATCCGCACCGCATCGGCGGCGGCCGGATTCCTCGCCCATGAAGGTGCGGGAGGAGCCGGTGACGCCATGGACGATGGAGATGTTGCCGGCCAGCAGGTTCGAGAGCTGGGCGAGGAACAGCGTCGGCCGCAGCCCGTTGGCCAGGCGTTCGTTCAGCAGCCGGCCGGCTTCGGCGGCGGGCTTGCCGGCGAGTTCCTTCAGGATGGCCTCGTCCAGCGGCACGTCCCGCTCGCCGCCGCCGGCCGAGACCACCAGGTGCATGTCGGCTACCAGCCCGCGCGCCCCGGCATGGTCGATCGCCAGCCCGGCGGCATAGGTGCCGAGGCGCTGCCAGGGCTCCATCTGCCGCTGGTCGCCCTTCTTCGGGATCTGCAGGTCGAGGTTCAGCGGCGGCAGCGGGTGGATGGGGAAGGGGGCGAAGCTGGCGGCATCCACCACCGGTGCCGCCGCCGGCCCCGCCATGGCGGCCAGATGCACGGCCGGCCCCTCGCCGAGGCAGGAAACCAAGCCGATGCCGGTGATCCAGACGGGCTCGGTCATGCCTGCTGTTCCTGAATGAGGCCCATGCGGGCGGCCTGCGCGCGCATGGCGGCCCGGAGTTCGGGCGCGGGGAAGTCCTGGATGCTGAATTTCAGCTCGCGCACCTCGCAGATGCGCTTGCCCGCCAGGGTGATGGCGGCGTTGGTGACCGCGAAGCCGGAGCCCTCATGCACCAGCGTCGCCGCCACGGTCAGCACCGCGCCCGGCCCGACGAAGCTGCGCAGCTTGGTTTCCCGGCTGCCGATGAGGAAGGGCATGCGGGCGAAGCCGAGCCGGGACAGCAGCAGGTAGCCCGAGGCCTGGGCCATGGTTTCCACCAGCAGCACGCCGGGCACCAGCGGATGCCCTGGGAAATGCCCCTCGAACACCGGGCTTTCGCGCGGGACGATGGCCTCCGCCGTCAGGCTTTCGGGACCGGCCGCCAGGACGCGGTCGATCATCTGGAAGTATTCGAGGCGCACGGCCCGGCTTCAGCCGCCGGTCGGCGTGGACCCGGCCTTGGCGGCGACCAGTTCCTCGATGCGTTTCGCCAGGTTCTCCATGACGAAGTACTGGCCGGCCGGGGCCGTGCCCGCATTCACTTCCTGGGTCCATGCCTCGACCGGGACCTTGATGCCGAACGCCTTGTCTATTGCGAAGACGATGTCCAGGAAGTCCAGGCTGTCGATGCCGAGATCCTCGATGACATGGCTGTCGGGCTTGATGTTTTCACGCGGAACATCGCTGGTTTCCGCGATGATGTCGGCGATGCGCTCGAACGCCGAGGCCATGGGAAATCTCCGGAACGATCAGGGGAAAGGGATCCGGTCTTTCGCGCGATCCGGGGCGCTTGGCAAGCGGCGCGTCGTCCCGGGCCGGAAGCGCCCGGCCCGAAATGCCCCCGGGGAGATTCTAACTCCCACACCTTGCGGCCGCGGATTTTGAGTCCGCTGCGTCTACCGTTCCGCCACGGGGGCAGGCATCCCGCTCTCCTAGCCCGAGGTCCGGTGGCGGTCCAGAGCCCATGGCCTGGCGGGTCGCAACGGAACGGCACGGCGAGGGCAAGGCGCCGGTGGTTCCATCACATCCTCGCCTCCAAACCACATTTTTACCAAAGCATAACGAATTCTTGTCGTCCGATGACGGGCTCGTTGGGCGCATTGGCGCGGCCTCCGCGCTTTCATCCTCGGACGACCCGAAGGTTATGAACCCGGTACTGTTGCGATTCAGGTGGATCGCAGCGGGCTTGGCACGGGCATGACCCGAGGGCCGATCGTCAGGAGACATCGGTGAATCTCAACATCCTGCTGCGCGGCCAATCCAACGCCATCATCCTGGGCGAGCAAGTCAACGATGCCGGCGTCCAGGCCATCGTTGCGGAGGTCCAGCGGCTGCTTGGCTTCGATGGCGTCATGAATACCGTGACCCTGGACTTCGACTTCACCGACCCGGCCGGCAACAACACCGCGGCCGGCGGCACCGGGCTGCTGGGCGAATGGCTGTCCCCGATCAATGGCGACTGGCAGCAGGGCTGGACGGTGAATTTCCTTGAGCAGGGACTGCTCAACTATATCGATGACGATATTAGTGCGGTACGAAAGGCCGACCCGACCGCGGTCGTCTGGCTGCACAGCGAATACGACAGCGCCCGGGGCAGCCTCACCGCGGCGGAATGGGAAAGCGCCGTGCGCTTCGACGCCGCGCTGGTCCGCCAGGCCTTCGGCCGCAACGACATCCCCTACATCTTCGTCGACCCGGTCCCCTACGAGCCCGGTACCGACGCCGGCACCCAGGCGATCCGGCTCGGCATGCAGACGCTTGCCGCCGACCCCACCTTCGGCGCGCGGATCGGTGCCCAGGCCAGCGACCTGGACATGAACGACACCTTCTATGGCGGCAGCGGCGGCCATATGAGCAGCCAGGACGCGCTGACCGTCGCGCAACGGACCGCGCGGACCCTGGCGGAGCTGTGGGCGCCCTATGCGCTGGAAGGCTCCCCGGTGGACCTCGCGGGGGGTAACCTCGACAACATTGGGCCGCTGGCGGTCCAGGCGTTGCAGGTCGGCGAACGGCAGCTTACCGTCGGCTTCACCTTCGACCAGGCCGATGGCTTCAACATGCTGGACCCGGACGCCGCGGCCGGGCTCGGCTGGTCGGTGCGGGCCGGCGGTACCGTGGTCCAGGCGACCGGCGTGGTGGTGACCGGCGCCGACAGCGTGCTGCTCACCTTCGGCTCCGACCTGCCGGCGGGCGGCCGCCTTTACTACAACTACGGCATCGGCAAGCTTGGCGGTGCCAATGGCTCCGGGCAGGGCAACGCCCTCTACGACAACCAGTTCATGCCGGCGCATGCCCCGGCGACCGGGCTGCTGATCGACGCCGCGCCGATCACCCCGGGGCAGGTGCTGGTCGGCACCGGGAATGCCGATGTGCTGGTCGCCGGCGCCAACGGCGATACGTTGATAGGCGGTGCCGGCGCCGACTACATGCTGAGCGGCGCAGGGGCCGACACCTACCTGCTGTCCATCGGCGATGGCAGCGACTGGATCGAGAATTTCGCCCCCGGCATGGACCACCTGCAGTTCGGCATGGGCATCCTGATCGGCAACATCACCACCCAGGTGCTCACCATCGAGGGGGTGAACGGGCTGGCGGTGACCTATTCCTCCGGCGGCGACTTCGCCTTTCTGGCCGGCGTCACCACCCTGCAGCCGGGCGACCTGGTCTTCAGCGCGGTGCCGCCGCCAGTGGCGGAAGTCATCCTCGGCACCGCCGGCCCGGACCAGATCGGCGCCGGCGCGGGTGGTGACACCATCATCGGCGGCAAGAGCGATGACTATCTGGTCGGTGGCAGCGGTGCCGATGTCTTCGGCTTCAGCCTTGGCGACGGGGTGGACTGGATCGACCGGTTCCAGCCAGGCACCGACCGCCTGGTGTTCTCCGGCGGGCTGACCATGGCCGACATCCGCTTCGATACCTACACCATCGAGAATGTGCCCGGTCTCGCGGTCCTGTACGGCAGCGGCAACGATGCGGTGTTCCTCGCCCGGGTTACTGAGCTGCTGCCCGGCGACATCGCATTCGACCTGGCGCCGGGGGGCGTGGAAGTCCTTGCTGGCACGCCCGGTGCCGATACGCTGTACGGCGGTAGCGGCGATACCACCTTCATGGTGAACCATCCCGGCGATGTGGTGGTCGAGGCGGCGGGCGGCGGGACCGACACCGTGATCGCATCGGTCGGTTTCTACCTCTCCCCCAACGTCGAGAACCTGGTGCTGGCGGCCGGTGCCGGTTCGATCTTCGGCGTCGGCAACGCCAGGGCCAATGTCATCACCGGCAACGAGGCCGGCAACCTGCTGATCGGCGGCGAGGGCAACGACAGCATCGCGGGCGGCGAGGGCAACGACACCCTGCGCGGCACCTCCGGCGACAACATGCTCTCGGGCGAGGGCGGCGACGACGTGCTGGTCGGGGTGGCCGGCGCGGACACCATGTTCGGTGGCGCGGGTCAGGACTGGATCGTCGGCGGCGGCGGTGCGGATTCGCTCGATGGCGGGGCCGGCGACGACACCATCCGCGGCGGCAACCTGGCGAGCACCCTGTCGGGCGGCGATGGCAACGACCTTATCACCGGCGGGACCGGCGCCGACACCATCAACGGCGGCAACGGCAACAACCGGCTGAACGGTGGCGCCGGGAACGACAGCATCGAGGGTGGCGACGGCAATGACACCATCCAGGGCGGTTCCGGCAACAACTTCATCTCGGGCGGGGGCGGCAGCGACGTGCTGGTCGGCGGGGCGGGCGCCGATACCATCCTGGGCGGCGCGGGCAATGACTGGATCCTGGGCGGCGGCGGGGCGGATTCGATCGAGGGCGGTGCCGGCGACGACACCATCCGCGGCGGCGACCAGGCCAGCAGCCTCTCGGGCGGCGAGGGCAACGATGTCATCACGGGCGGAGGCGGCGCCGATACCATCATTGGCGGCAACGGCGACAACTGGCTGGTAGGCGGCGCCGGCGATGACAGCATCGAGGGCGGCGACGGCGCCGACACCATCAACGGCACTTCCGGCAACAACTCCATCTCGGGCGGAGGTGGCGCGGATATCCTGATCGGCGGGACCGGTGCCGACACCATCCAGGGCGGTGACGGGAATGACTGGATCGGGGGCGACGACGGGGCCAATTCGCTGTTCGGCGGGGCCGGCAACGATACACTGAGCGGCGGCAGCGGCGATGACGTGCTATCCGGCGGCGCGGGGGCCGATACCTTCCTGTTCAAGGCCGGGACTGGCGAGGACGTGATCAGCGACTTCACGCCAGGGGAGGATCGCATCCTGCTCACCGGCCTCGGCATCGCCAGCTTCGCCGAGCTGCAGCCGCTACTGGCGCAGGAGGGCGCCTCCACCGCCATCGACCTCGGCGATGGCGATGTCATCCTCGTCACCGGTGTCGCCGTCGCCGACCTCGCCGCGACGGATTTCCTGTTCGCCTGACGCGGTGGGCTGCACCCCGGGCTCAGGCCCGGGGCGCGTTCACGAGCGCCGTGCTGAACTCGGCGGGGGAGGTGATCTCGAGCAATTCCATGTCGTCGGAATGCTCGATCTCACGATGCCGGATGCCGGGCGGCTGGTACACGCTGTCGCCCGGGTGCAGCAGCACCTCGCCGATGTCCTCGTATTCGAACTTCACCCAGCCCTTCAGCACGAAGACCATCTGGAAATCCAGCGCATGGGTGTGCCAGGCCGGCTCGGCATGGGTGCCAGGCACCGCCCGCACCAGATGCGCGCCGTAGCCGCCACCCGTAGCCTGGCGGATGCCCAGGTCGCGGTAGGTGAAGAAGGGCCGCAGGCCGGGGTCGTAGGCGGCCTCGGCGGCGTGGCGCACGGTGGTGCGTGCCGGGGCCATCTTGGCTTGATCATCGGGCATTGGTTTCCTCCATATCCGTGGGCGTTGCGCGCGACCGGCCGTCTCGCCTTCAGGGTGGCGGCACCTTGGCGGCGGCGGCGCCCCGGCAGGATGAAGGGTCGCGCCGCTTCGGGGAAGCATTCCGCGGCGGTTGCCGTCCGCCGGATGTTACTGGTACAGATTGCCCAAGTTTCGCCGTGAATTACTGGGCCGGGCGATCCGGCATGTCAGCACCGCTGCATCCGCGGCCGGTGGGCGTGCTGGTGCTGGCCCATGCGGCCGGCGAAATCCACGCGGCAACCCCAGCCACGCTTCCGGCGGAGCCATAGGCGCCTGGAGCGGCTGGCCGGCATCCGAGGAGCTTGCCCCTGTCTTCCTTCAAGGCGTCCACACCCGACAAGTCACGCGGCCGTGACGCAACCATGGCGCCATCGCCTGCTAGTCCCGGTGGTATGCCAGCCACAATCACCTTGCCCGCCCCACCACTGGTCCCGAGCCTGGGACCGACCGCGTCAGCGGCGCTGTTCCTCGACTTCGACGGCACCCTGGTCGAAATCGCCGCCCGCCCTGATGCGGTGGTGGTGCCCGATCACCTGCCCGGGATGCTGCAACGGCTGAGCGAGGGGCTGGGTGGCGCGCTTTCCATCGTCAGCGGCCGGCCGCTGTCCGCGCTCGACCATTTCCTGCCCGTCCCGATCCCGAAGGCCGGCGACCATGGCGCGACCATCCGCCCGGACCCGCTGAAGCCGCCCATCCCGCCGGACCTGCCCAGCCCGCCGGCCGCCTGGCGAGCCAGGGCCGACATGCTGGTCGCCCAGCACCCCGGTGCGCTGATCGAGGACAAGACCCACGGCTTCGTGGTGCACTACCGCCAGGCGCCGGAACTCGGCGCCGAGGTGGAGGCGTTGCTCGCCGCGCTGGTCGCCGAGGACCCGCTGAGCTTCACCCTGCTGGAAGCCCGCATGGCCTGGGAAGTGCGACCACGCGGCGCCTCCAAGGGTACAGCGGTGCGGGAGCTGATGGCACGGGCACCCTTCGCCGGGCGCACCCCCATCTTCATCGGCGACGATGTGACCGACGAGGAAGGCATGGAAGTCGCCCGGTCCTTCGGTGGCCAGGGCTGGCGGCTGGACGAGACCTTCGGCACCCCCCAGGCTTTGCGGGACTGGCTGGCAGACGTCGTGGCCAGCGCATGAGCCGGCTGGTTGTCGTTGCCAACCGCGTTCCCAACCCGAAGGAACGCGGTGCCACCGCTGGCGGCCTCGCGGTCGCCCTGAAGGACGCCATGACCGGGCGGGAGGCGATGTGGTTCGGCTGGAGTGGCCAGACCGCCGACGCCACCGCCAGCCAGCCGGTCGAGGTGCAGCGCGGCAAGCTGACCTACGCGACGCTCGACCTCGGGCGGGAGGACTACCGGCGCTACTACCAGGGCTTCGCCAACGCGACCCTGTGGCCGACGCTGCACTACCGGCTCGGCCTCGCGCAGTTCCAGCGGGCGGACTACACCGGCTACCGCGCGGTGAACGCGGCCTTCGCCGCCGCGCTGGCGCCCTTGCTGCGGCCGGACGACATCATCTGGACGCACGATTTCCACCTGTTCCCCTTCGGCGGCGAGTTGCGCCGGCTGGGCTGCAAGCAGCGCCAGGGCTTCTTCCTGCACGTGCCCTTCCCGCCCTTCGCGCTGTTCACCGCCCTGCCGCGGGCGGAGGAATTGGTCGCCGAGCTGGCCGCCTACGACGTCATCGGCGTCCAGACCGAGGATGATGCCTTCAACCTGCGCGCCGCGCTGGTCGCGGTCGGCCAGCCCGAGGCCGCGGAGCGGGTCGGCGCCTTCCCGGTCGGGATCGATGCCGAGGGCTTCCGCCGGTTCGAGCGAATCCGCCCTGGCGCGGGCCGACAGCCAGCGCTTCCGCCAGAGCCTGGTGGGCCGGTCCCTGGTCATCGGCGTGGACCGGCTGGACTATACCAAGGGCCTGCCGCAGCGCTTCGCCGGCTTCGCGCCAGTTGCTGGCCCGCTTCCCCGCGCATCTGGCCAAGGTCACCTATCTGCAGGTGGCGCCGGTCTCGCGCGGGGACGTGGCGCAGTACCGCAGCCTGCGGCGCGAGCTGGACGAATGGGTCGGCCGCATCAACGGCCAGCATGCCGAGCCGGATTGGGCGCCGCTGCGCTACATGACCCGGGCGGTGCCTCGGCCGGTGCTCGCCGGCTTCATGCGGATGGCGCGGGTCGGGCTGGTGACCCCGTTGCGGGACGGCATGAACCTGGTGGCCAAGGAATATGTGGCGGCGCAGGACCCGGCCGACCCCGGGGTACTGGTGCTCGGCCGTTTCGCCGGCGCCGCGCCGCAACTCCCCGGCGCCCTGCTGGTGAACCCGCTGGACCCCGAGGAAATCGCCGAGCGCCTGGACGAGGCGCTGAGCATGCCGCTGGAGGAACGCGTATCCCGCTGGGAATCGATGCGCCCGGCGGTATGGGATGCCGGGGCGAAGGCCTGGAGCCGGGACTTCCTGGCGGCGCTGGCGGGCTAGGGGCGCGCCGGCCCGTCAGGTCAGCGGCACCGCCACATGCGTCCGGTAGGCGGTGCGGGCCAGCAGCCGGTCGTACCAGGCGCGCAGGTTGGGCAGATCGGGCCGTTCCACCGGCAGTTCGAACCAGCGGTGCAGGAAGCCGCCGAGCGCCATGTCGGCCACGCCGAAGGGGCCGGCGATGAACTCCCTCCCGTCGAGCTGCGCCTCGGCGATCCGCCACAGCCGTTCCGCCGCATCCCGCGCCCGGGCGGCCGCGGCCAGGTCCCGCTCGGCCTCGGGGGTGCGGACGAAGGTCCAGAATATCACCCGCATCGGCTCGTTGATGGCGGCGAGCGTCCAGTCCATCCAGCGCTCGGCATCGGCACGGGCTTCCGGGGCTTCCGGGTAGAAGGTGTTGCCGCCCGGCTGGGTGCGGCAGAGGTAGCGCAGGATGGTGTTGCTCTCCCACAGCGAATAGCCGTGCGGCATTACCAGGGTCGGCACCGTGGCGTTGGGGTTCATCACCGCGTAATCGGCATCCCGCGTGCGGCCGAAGGCGCCGCCGGCATCGACGCGGCAATAAGGGATGGCCAACTCGTCGAGCAGCCACAGCACCTTCATCACATTGACCGAGCTGGCGCGGCCCCAGACGGTGATCATCTGCTCGTTCATGGCTCAGCTCATCGGCACGGCGACATGGTTGGCAAAGCCGGGGTGGCTGGCCTTCAGCCGCCCGTGCCAGGCTTCCAGGTTGGGCATCGGCGCCCGCTCGATCGGCAGGGCGAACCAGCGGTGGAGGTAGGGGCCGAGCGCGATGTCGGCGAGCGAGAAGCTGCCCGCCACATAGTCCCGCCCCGCTAGCTGGCGGTCCAGGATGCCCCACAGCGCCTCCGCCTCGTCGCGTGCCCGGGCGGCGGCGGGAAGGTCCCGCTGTGCCTCCGGGGTGCGGACATAGGTGAAGAACAGCTGGCTCATCGGGCCGTTGAGGCTGGCCAGTTGCCAGTCCATCCAGCGTTCCACCTCGGCGCGGGCGCGTGGCGCCACCGGGTGCAGCGGGTCCCCCGCGGCGCGGCTGGCGACCAGGTAGCGCAGGATGGTGTTGCTCTCCCACAGGGTGAAGCCGTCCGGCTCCTCGATGGTGGGAACGCGGCTGTTCGGGTTCATCGCGAGGTAGAAGGGCTCGGTGGTGCGGCCGAAGGCGCCGCCCGCGTCGATGCGCTCATGCGCGATGCCCAGTTCCTCGCACAGCCACAGCACCTTCATCACGTTGCTTGAGCTTGCGCGGCCCCATAGCTTCAGCATGACGAACCTCCTCCGTGCCTGAAGCGGGCAGCCTATGTGCCGCCCGCCCTCCGGTCCAGTTGCGCCGCCCGGTCCGCCGCGCGACACAGGGGCATGACCGGCCTGTTGATGCTCGCCCTGCTCGCCGCCGCGGCGCCCCTGTTCGCCCGGGCCAGTGAATCCTGGTGGGGCCTCGCACCCTGCGAGCTGTGCCTGTGGCAGCGCTGGCCCTACTGGGTGGCGGCCGGGCTGGCGCTGGGCGGGGCGGTGCTGCCGCGCTGGCGCCGGCCGCTCGGGCTGGCGGCGGTGGCGGCGGTGCTGGTCTCCGGGGTGATCGGCGGCTTCCACCTCGGGGTGGAGCAGGGCTTGTGGCCCTCGCCGCTGCCGGGCTGCCAGGCGCCGCGGGCGACCGGCGCCACCGATGTGGATGCGCTGATGCGTTCCCTGGCTGCCGCCCCGACCAAGCCCTGCGATGCGCCCACCTACCTGATCGCCGGCCTGCCGCTGTCCATGGCGGCGATGAACCTGCTCTATGCGCTTGGCCTTTCGGCATTGGCCGCCATCTGGATGCGGAGAGGAGCCCAACCATGAGCAATGTCCCAGCCCCGAGGAATGCGCGAACACCGCGACGGATGATCGAGGAGACCATCCGGGTGGACCACGCCGGGGAATACGGCGCCAAGCGCATTTACCAGGGCCAGATCGCGGTGCTGCGGGGCACCAAATGGGAACCGCTGATCCAGCACATGCAGGACCAGGAACAGGTCCATCTCGATACCTTCTCCCGCCTCATCGCCCAGCGCCGGGTGCGGCCGACCGCGCTGCTGCCGATCTGGCATGTGGCCGGCTTCGCCCTCGGCGCGGCGACCGCGCTGCTCGGCCACCGCGCCGCCATGGCCTGCACCGTGGCGGTGGAGGAGGCGATCGACGAGCACTACCAGGCCCAGGAAGCGGCGCTCGGCGAGGATGAGGCGCCGCTGAGGGCCCATATCGCCCAGTTCCGTGCCGAGGAGCTGGAACACCGCGACACCGGCCTGGAACACGAGGCGGAGAAGGCCCCCGCCTACCGGCTGCTGAGCGCCGCCATCAAGGCCGGCTGCAAGGTGGCGATCAAGGTGAGCGAGAAGGTCTGACGGCGGCCGGTGCGCCGAGGCGGCGGCGCGCGATAAAGCGATGATACACCGACTGCTCACCTGCGGCAGGATGCCCCGCCCGTCACCATATGCAGTCGGCCACCTGCTCCTATCCACCGGCAAGAGGAGGAGGACCGACATGGCCAGCTACATCGCATTCGGTGACTGGACCGAGGAAGGCGCCCGTTCCATCACCAATTCACCGCGGCGGCTCGATACCGCCAGGCGGCAGCTCGAGGAAATGGGCGGCCGCTTCCTCGCCTTCTGGATGACCATGGGCGAGCACGATGTGGTGTTCATCTACGAGACGCCGGACGACGCCGTGGCGGCGCGGTTCTCGCTCATGCTCAACCAGCTCGGCATGGTCCGCACCAAGACCTTGAAGGCTTTCCCCGAGGCGGCGTACCGCGAGATCATCGGCTCGCTCGGGTAAGGGCGCCCGTTCAGGCCATGCATGGCTCCAGCCCGGCGGTGGCCGTGTGGAGAGGGTGGGAATGGCGGGTGAACCCCAGCCCGGTCACCGCCTGGACCAGATCGGCCCCGGCGAAGGGCTTCGCCACCAGGCGCTGCCAAGGCCGCAGCGGGTAGTTGTCGAAGGCGTCCGGGTTGCCGGTGACGAAGACGGTTGCGAGCCTCGGCATCCGGCGTGCCACTTCCGCCGCGAGCGACTGGCCGTTGAGCCCGGAGCCGAGGTTGAAATCGGTGACCATGGCATCCGGCTGGTACCGGCCGTGGTCGAGCAGGGCGAGCGCCTGCGCCGCGTCCGCCGCGGCGAGGCAGGCATGGCCCGCATCCGCCAGCAGGTCGCAGACCAGCATCCGTATGGCGGCCTCGTCCTCGACGACCAATATCCGCATCTGTCTTCCCCCGAAACGGAGCGGCTTCCCCAAGCCCCTCAACCCAAGCGTTAGTTATGGGCGCTAAACCATCTAAATTACTTTTACGTCTTCGTGATGCTGCAATGCAGCATGTGCCGCTTGTGGCCCGGGCAATTGGTTGAGTGGCGGGCACCGGCCCGGTAGGGTCCGCGCAGCTTGAAGGGGTTCACCATGTCACAGGCCGCCGACCGCAGGACGCAGGCCGTGGAGCAAGCCCTGGCCCTGGCGCGGGATGTCGCCGGCGAGCTGGGCGCCATCATCCTGACCCATTACCCGGACGCCGAGACCCTCGACACCTTCCGCCCGGGCACCGAGGATCTCGCATCGGTCGCCGCGGTGAACCGGGCCGTGGCCGCCGAGCTGGCGGGTAGCGGCGTGCAGGTGCTGGTGCAGGTCGCCGACCGCGCCGCCTTCCGCCGATGGATGGACGAGCGCGAGGACACCCCGGCCAACCGCCTCGCCTGGCGCGCCCGCGGCAAGCTGCTGCACGGGGCCGCCGCCCTCGCGGCGCTGGGGCTCGACCCCGGGGCGACCGGCCCGCGCCTGAGGCTGGGCAAGGCCCCGGGGCCGCTGGCCGAGCGGCTGCTGCGGGTGTTCATGGAAGACGAGGCGGCGGAATTCGAGGAATTCGCGCATGACCTGATGACCGCCGGGCGGGACGAGGTGATCGACCTCGCGCTGCGCATGGCCGGCGAGCGCGATGGCGAGGAAACCGCCGATGAACTCGCCGCGGAACTGATGATGGTCGCGGAAGGCGCCGAGATCGGCCCCTCGGGCTGGGCGGAGCTGGTGACGCTTCCCGTGGCCCTGCCGCCGGGTGCGCTGCCGGATGCGGCTGCCATGGGCTACAGCCTGGTTGCCTCGGGCATCCTGCCGGACACCCTGGAAATGCGCTTTCTGCCGGCCTGGCGGTCGCCCGATGCGCTGGCGCAACTCCACCCCGCCGCGCTTCGACGCGTCCTGGTTGACATGGTCGCGGGGCGGGAGCCTGCCGACCTGGACCCGGCCGCCCCCTACAGCGTGTCCGAGAGCGGCTTCGCCCTGCTGCTCGGCCTGCAGATCGACTGGTCCATCCCGGCCTGGGAGGAGATCGCGGCGCACGGACTGCCGCCCGGCCCGGCGGATGAGGAGGAGGCGGACCAGGCCATCGCCTTCGACCGCTGGCGAGCCGCCATCCATGAAATGAGCGAGGGCTGCGTGCCGCTGGCGCTGGTGCCGCCTTCCGAGGTCGAAGCCGAGATCGCCGAATTTCTGGCCGAGGCCGGGGCGCATACCGGCGGGATCGAGCAGATCCACGCGCTGATCACCGCCGCCCGGCGGGAGGCGGCCGGCGAGGAGGTGGTCTGCCGCCCGGAGGTCATCGGCAACGGGCTGGAGCTTTCGCTCTACACCCAGGAAGGCCGCTTCCTCGACAGCCTGACCCTGTCCGCCGAGCAGATGCCGGCCCGGGCGGAGGAGATGCCGCGGCTGATCGCATCCTTCGTGCGGCTGGTGAAGGACGCGCCCGGCCGGTAATGAACAGTCGGTAATGGATGGAAGCCGGACCGGCATGCCACCTCCGGCCCGTTCCGGCATTACTTTTATGAGCGAGCCGGACGGCATGTTCTGGCGTATCTGGTTGCGATAGCCCGGCGTCCCCACATGACGCGGGCCGCCGGTCCGCGCCGGCAGGGCAGGGTTCGCCCGCGGAGGGCATGGCGGCATGCAGGAAAGCATCGGCAGATAGATGACGGAATCAGTGGACATTGCAGTAGACGATCGCGAAGACGCATTGCATGCGGCACTGCCAGGAGCGGATGCGGCGGCACTGGGGCAGCTGTTGGCCAGCGCCCGCGAACGCGGACACGTCACCCAGGCCGAGGTCGCGGCGGCGCTGCCGCCTGACCAGACCAGCTCGGACCTGATCGAGGATGCCATGGCCACGCTCTCCCGGCTCGGGATCGAGGTGGTCGAGGCCGCCGAGGACGAGGACGAGGGATCCGCATCCGCGAGCCCGGCCGATGCGGCCGGCGACGAGGAAGGCGGCGGCAACCTCCGCGGCGACCACGGGCGCTCCGACGACCCGATGAAGCTCTACCTCCGCGAGATGGGCTCCCGCAGCCTGCTGTCGCGTGAGGGCGAAATCGCCATCGCCAAGCGGATGGAAGCCGGGCGCGAGATGATGATCGGCGGCCTGTCCCGGCTGCCGACCACCTTCGACGCGCTGCAGCGCTGGCACGAGGACCTCGTCGCCGGGAAGCTGCTGCTGCGTGACCTGGTCGACCTGGAGGCGACCCTCGGCACCGATCCCGCGAGCGAGGACACGGCCAGCGATCCGGTCGAGGACGAGAACGGCGACGAGGAAGGCGAGGGGAGCCCCGGCACCTCGGTGACCGCCAGCGAGGAGAAGGCCCGCCCCGAGGTGCTGCTGGCGCTTGAGGCCGTCGGGGTGGCGCATGAGCGCCTCCGGGGGCTTCAGGCCAAGCGGATGGCGGCCTATGCCGAGGGCAGGACGCTGCCAGCCGCGGAGGAGACCACCTATGCCAAGCGCCGGGTGGAGGTGGCCGCGCTGGTCGGTGGCCTGCGGCTGCATGCGAACCGGATCGCCGAGCTGGTCGAGCGGACCCGCGACCTCAACAAGCGCCTGACCATGGCCGAGGGGCGGCTGCTCCGCCTCGCGGAAGCCGCCGGGGTGAAGCGGGACGAGTTCCTGGCGGCCTATCGCGGGGCGGAAACCGCCCAGGTCTGGCTGGAAGGCGCGGCGTCACGGTCGGGCAAGGGCTGGAAGGCCTTCACCACCCGGCACGGCGCCGAGGCCGCCGACATACGCACCGAGCTGACCCGCATCGCCGGGGAGACTGGGTTGCTGCTGCCCGAATTCCGCGATGTCTACGCGACGGTTTCGCGCGGCGAACGGGACATGACCCGGGCCAAGTCGGAAATGGTCGAGGCCAACCTCCGGCTGGTGGTGGCGATCGGCAAGAAGTACCGCAACCGGGGCCTGCAGTTCCTGGACCTGATCCAGGAGGGCAACATCGGCCTGATGCGGGCGGTGGACAAGTTCGACTACCGCCGGGGCTTCAAGTTCTCGACCTACGCCACCTGGTGGATCCGCCAGGCCATCACCCGCAGCATCGCCGACCAGGCGCGGACCATCCGCGTTCCGGTCCACATGACCGAGACGGTCAACAAGCTGACCCGCGTCAGCCGCCAGATGCTGCACGAGCTGGGCCGTGAGCCGACGAACGAGGAACTGGCCGAGCGCATCGGGCTGAGCCTGCAGAAGGTCCAGCAGGTGATGAAGATCGCCCGCGAGCCGATCAGCCTGGAAACCCCCGTCGGCGACGAGGAGGACGCCCACCTCGGCGACTTCATCCAGGACCGCGATGCCGTCGTGCCGCTGGATGCCGCCGTGCAGTCCAACCTGCGCGAGACCACGCGCAAGATGCTGGCGAGCCTGACGGCCCGCGAGGAACGGGTCCTGCGGATGCGCTTCGGCATCGGCATGAACACCGACCATACGCTGGAGGAGGTTGGCCAGCAGTTCAGCGTGACCCGCGAGCGAATCCGGCAGATCGAGGCCAAGGCATTGCGGAAGC
The DNA here is from genome assembly GCA_963829365.1 of uncultured Alphaproteobacteria bacterium. Lineage (GTDB taxonomy): Bacteria > Pseudomonadota > Alphaproteobacteria > Acetobacterales > Acetobacteraceae > Belnapia. Next base: position 126,503 of record CAWHIH010000001.1, read on the forward strand.
TGAAGAATCCGTCGCGGTCGCGGGAACTCCGCAGCTTCCTGGAGTAGCCGGGGCGGCGGCCCCGGTCACTCAACCCAGGAGGAGGCATCTGGTCATGCCGCGCAAGACCAACCAGCCATCGCAGCCGCGACGCGGTGCCGGCCCCAAGGGCCGGAGCGGCACCCCGGCCGACCGTCTTGTCCGCGCCTGGCTGGACGAGGATTTCGACACCTTCGAGGATGTCGCCGAGGAGTTGATCGCAGGCGGCCGGGATGGCGTGCTCCTGGCCGCCCGGCGGAAGCTGGCGGAGCGCGACGATGACGACGCGGCCGACGAGTTCACCTCTGCCCTCACCGAGATGGCCGAGATGGCCGAGGGCCAGGAAGGCTTCGACTTCGCCGAGCTTGTGCTGCTGCCGGTGGTGACCACCGGCTCGCCGCCGGACCCAAAGCTGCTGGCCGACGGCCTGGCCGCTTCAGGCTGCTTCCCGGCGGAGGCCGAGGTGGCATTCGCCGAAGGCTGGCGCTCGGCCGAGATCATTCGCACCCTGCCGCCCTCCTTCGTCCGGCGGGTGCTGCTCGACATCGCCAACGGCCGGGCGCCTGGCGACCTGCCGCCCTCCGACACCGCCGACATGGCGGAAGGCGGGATCGTGGTGCTGGTCGGGGTGGTGGTGATCCGGATCGAGCCGTCGCAGGACAACCCGGCTGCCGGGCCGGAGGCGCTGGCCGCGGCGGATGCGGCGCAGGAGGGCGATCGGGCCGAGGTCTTCGATCGCTGGCGCGGATCGCTGGACCCCGCGGCCATCGGCGGCGCGCTCGTCCTGCCCTTCTGCTCCCCGTCGCAACTGATGGACGAGATCGCGGCGCTTCTCGAAGGTGACGATGCGGAGGAGCCGGCGCTTGAGGAGATCGTCGACTTCATCGGGACGGCGCGGGAGGAAGCGGGCGGCGAGGATGTCGTTGCAAGGATCGCGCCCCGCGAGGGCGGCCTGGAACTGACCGTGCTGACGCGCGCGGGCCGGGAGTTGGACAGCAGGGTCTTCGGCCTGGAGGAGGGCGGTCCCACGGCCCAGGATGTCCGGCGCGTGGTGGAAGCCTGCGTGCCGGTTGTGGTCGGCACGGAGTAGCGAATCAGGCGTTCAGGTCGGCATCCCAGTACAGGAAGTCGTGCCAGGTCCTGTGCAGGTTGTTCCTCGGCGAATAGCGCTTCGCGGCCTCGTCGATCTGGTGGGGCGTGGGTTCGACCGGCGCGCAGAGCAGGCGCATCCCGCTTTCCCGCAAGGACCGGCTGCCCTTGGCGAGGTTGTCCTTCTGGCAGCAGGTCACGACGTTGGTCCAGCTCGAGACCCCGCCCCTGCAGCGGGGCACGACGTGGTCGAAGGTCAGATCCTTGGCGGGCATGGTCTTGCCACAGTACTGGCAACTGAACCGGTCGCGCAGGAACACGTGGTAGCGCGTGAACGCCACCTTGCGGCGCTTGTGGAACCGCTTCAGCGCGACGACCGAGGGTATTCGGAAGCTTCGGCTCGACGAGCGTGCCTCGATCTCATAATCCACGATCCGGTTGACCCGGTCCTGCAGCACCGCGACCAGCGCATCCTGCCAGGACCAGACCGACAGCGGCCCCCAGCTCAAGGGCTGCATGTCCGCGTTCAGCACCAGTGTCTGGAGGCTGGATATATGGGTCACACCCAGTGACCGTGCTGTTCGGGTGGGGCGGATTTCGCCGTGGCGCCGCGGCGCCGGCTCGGCCACGAGGGATTTGTCAGCGGACGGACATCCGCCTTCAACGCCAGGGCTGAAAAGCTTCGCCCACCGATGAACGTACTGCCGTCAGGCAAGCGCCGCTCCTCATCCGGTGCGGGGCCAACCAGTACTGGGGCCGGTCACGACGGAAAGGCCCCATATCCAGTGGCGCCGCCGATCATAGGCGGTATTCATGCCAGTCCCGTTGATGCGGTGCAACTGGCATGCCGCGATGTTTCACCGATGCGTCATCCAGCGTAGGCGGAGCGGAGCACCCGCAGTCCCGCCGTCAGCCCAGCGTCGTCGATCCCGTGCCCCAGCCCCGGCCGGTAGAGCGCCTCCACCGGCACCCCGGCGGCCCGCAGCGCCTGCTCGGCGGCGCGGCCCGCGGCGGCGGGCACGATGTCATCGGCTTCGCCATGCACCACCAGCACCGGCGGGCGGCCCCTGATCTCGGCGGCCAGGGTCTCGGGGGCGGCCAGCGCGCCGGAATAGGCCAGGATGGCGGCCGGTGCCTGGGGCCGGCGCAGGCCGGTGAACAGCGCCATCATCGCCCCCTGGCTGAACCCGGCCAGCGCCAGGGCTTCGGGGCCGAGGCCCAGCCGCGCCAGCTCGGCATCCAGGAAGCCGTCCAGCGCCGGCGCGGCACGGCGCAGCTCGGCGGCCAGGCTGGCGGGCCTGCGGTCCTGCAGGCTGAACCATTGCCGGCCATGGGGCGCCATGTCGCAGGGTTCCGGCGCGTCGGGGGCGATGAAGGCGGCGTGGGGCAGCCCCTCGGCCCAGGCCGGGGCCAGCCCGATCAGGTCCGCGCCGTCCGCCCCCACCCCATGCAGCAGCACGACCAGTTGCCGCGCCGCGCCACCGGCCTTGGGACCGAACCGGGGTCCATCGATCTGCACCATGTCGGTTGCTCCTGCTGTCGGTATCCCGCTAACCCGATGGGTCCATGCCTACAACCGTAACCCGCTTCGCCCCGAGCCCAACCGGCCTGCTGCACCTCGGCCATGCCCATTCGGCGCTGTTCGCCCGGGATGCGGCGCGGCGGGCCGGCGGGCGCTTCCTGCTGCGGATCGAGGATATCGACCCCACCCGCTGCCGGCCCGAGTACACCGAGGCGATCCTGGCCGACCTCGCCTGGCTCGGGCTGCAATGGGAAGGCCCGGTGCGGGTGCAGTCCCGCCACCTGGCGGAATACCGCCTGGCGCTGGATGCGCTGGCGGTGCGCGGCCTGCTGTATCCCTGCTTCTGCACCCGTGGCGAGATCGCCCGGGAGATCGCCGCCGCCGGCCATGCCCCGCATGGCCCCGATGGCCCGCTCTACCCCGGCACCTGCCGCCGCCTCTCGTCCGCCGCGCGGCAGGGGCGCATCGACCGCGGCGATGCCTATGCGCTGCGGCTGGACATGGCCGCCGCCCTGGCCGAAGCCCCGCCCGGCCTCAGCTTCCACGAAGCCGGAGAGGGCCGGCTGCGCTGCGACCCGGCGCAGTTCGGTGATGCGGTGCTGGCCCGGAAGGAGGTGCCGGCCAGCTACCACCTCTGCGTCACCCATGACGACGCGGTGCAGGGCGTGACGCTGGTGACCCGTGGCGCCGACCTGAAGCCGGCGACCCATCTGCACCGGCTGCTGCAGGCCCTGCTCGGCTGGCCGGAGCCGGCCTATGCCCATCACCCGCTGCTGACCGATGGCGCCGGCCGCCGGCTGTCCAAGCGCGAGGGCGCCCCCAGCCTGCGGTCCCTGGCGGAGGCCGGCCACACGCCCGCCGAGGTGCGCGCCATGGCCGGCGCGGCACCGGGCTGGCGGTGAGGTTTGGGCGAATGGCAGCGGCGTGGCAACATGCCGCATGCATGCCGCGTCGCTGAAGGCCGAACCCGGCCCGACCACCGCACCGCTCCCCGAGCCCATGGCCCCCGAGCCCATGGCCACCGAGCTTATGGCCGACGAGCCTATGGCCGATGAGCCCATGGCCGAACCCGCCTACCGGGTATTCGACCGCGCGGCCTGGGCGGCGTTGCGGGCCAGCACCCCGCTCTCGCTCAGTCGGGCGGACATCGCCGCGCTGCGCGGCATCAACGAGACCGTGTCGCTGGCCGAGGTGCAGGAGATCTACCTGCCGCTGTCCCGGCTGCTGAACCTGCAGGTCCGCGCCGCCCGCCGGCTGGCGATGGCGCAGGATGCCTTCCTCGGCCACCACGCCGCGCCGCCGCCCTACATCATCGGCATCGCCGGCAGCGTTGCGGTGGGCAAGAGCACCCTGGCGCGGGTGCTGCGGGCCATCCTGGCGCGCTGGCCGGACCATCCGCGGGTGGAACTGGTCACCACCGACGGCTTCCTCCACCCGACCCGGGTACTGGAGGAGCGCGGGCTGATGCGCCGCAAGGGCTTCCCCGAGAGCTACGACCTCAAGCGGATGCTCGGCTTCCTCAACGCGCTGAAGGCCGGCGAGGCGGAGGTTGCGGCGCCGGTCTACTCGCACCTGAAATACGACATCATCCCCGGCGAGGCGCAGGTGCTGCGGCGCCCCGACATCGTGATATTCGAGGGGCTGAACGTCCTGCAGCACGCCAGCGGGGCGGCCATCACCGCCTCGGACTTCTTCGACTTCTCGGTCTATCTCGATGCCGCCGAGGCCGAGATCGAGGCCTGGTACATCGAGCGGTTCCTGCTGCTGCAGAAGGTCGCGTTCCAACGGCCCGAGAGCTACTTCCACCATTTCCGGGACCTGCCGCTGGCCGAGGCGCGGACGGTCGCGGCGGGCATCTGGCGCGACATCAACCTTGTCAACCTGCGCGAGAACATCCAGCCGACCCGCCATCGCGCCAGGCTGGTGCTGCGCAAGGGTTCGGCACATGCCATCGAGCAGGTGTGGCTGCGGCGGATGTGACCGCCAAAGCCTCCATGAGGCGATTTCAACAATTCGGCATGGCGAAAATTTATGCGCCGTCATATTTGTTCGGGATAACTGGGCAATACCGCCGGCACCGGGCGCAGGCCTCCGGTTCGGGTAGATGAAGGCAGGACTTGGATGTGGAGACGCCGACTGGATCCCCCTGTCCGACATCGGGGCGGCGAGCAAAGCCCCGAAACTCCGCCCCCGGCAGCGCGAGAGGATATCCTGCCGGATGGCTCGCATCGGCCGCGCCGGCTGACGCTCAGGGCCAGGCTGGTCCTGCTGGTCCTGGCTGCGGTCCTGCCGCTGCTCGTCCTGCAACTCGGCTCGATCTACCTCGATTTCCGCGCCAGCCGGGCGGCGGCCGGCGAACGGGCGCTGACCCTGGCGCGCGGGATCGCCCAGGCGGTGGACAGCGCCATCCGCACCCGCATCGCGAGCCTGGAGGTGCTGGCGCTGTCACGGTCCCTGGCGGCAGGTGACATTGCGGCGTTCCGCGCCGAGGCCGAGGCGGTGGTCGCGCGCCAGCTGCCGGGCGCCAACATTCTCCTGGTGCGGGAGGATGGCCAGCAGTTGATGAATACCGCCCAGGCCGCGGACCTGCCCCTGCCACGGCGCACGCAGCTTGAGAACCAGCGCCAGGTCTTCGCCACCGGCCGGCCTTCGGTCTCGGACCTGCAATCCGGCCTCGTCATCCGCCGGCCGACCGTCGCCATCGAGGTGCCGGTGCGGCGCGAGGACGGGACCGTCAGCCATGTCCTTGCGCTGAACCCGACGCTGGATGCATTCGATCAAATCATCCAGCGCCGGGGCATCGACGACGGCTGGGTCGTGGCCGTGCTGGATCGGGCAGGCATACGGGTGGCGCGCGTGCCGAACCCGGACCGCTTCATCGGCCATGCCGCATCCGAGACCGCCCGGCGCAGCCGCAAATCGGTAAGGGAAGGTTTCTACGAGCCAACCTCACCCGAGGGCATCCGGCTGGTCGCCGCCTTCCACAGGCTGGAGGACCTCGGCTGGACCGTCGCCGTCGGCCAGCCACTGGCGCAGTTGACGGCGACGGCGTGGCGCAGGGTGTTGACGTCCCTGGCCGTCGGGCTTGGCGTGCTGGGGCTGGGGCTGCTGCTGGCGCATCGGGTGGCCCGCGGCATCACCCGGCCCATCGTCAGGTTGCGCGCCCTGGCCACGATGCCGGCCGAGGGTCATGCGGTGCCGGTCGATACCGGCCTCCCCGAAACCGACGAGGTCGGCGAGGCGCTGCTCTCCGAGGCACGCCACCGCCGGGCGGCCATGGCCTCCCTGCTGGACAGCGAACGCCGGCTGCGGCTGGTGATCGCCGAGTTGAACCACCGGGCCAAGAATGCCCTGGCCACCGTACAGACCCTGGCGCAGCAGACCGCCCGCGGCGAGGCCGGCGCCGATCCGGCGCGCTTCGTCACCGCCTTCAACGCACAGGCTGCAAAGCCTGGCCCGCGCGCACGACTTGCTGACCGCCTTCGGCTGGGAGAATGCCGCGCTGGATGCGGTGGTCCGGGCCGGCCTGGCGCCCTGGATCGGGGCCGGGGACGGCACCGTGCCGCGCGTCTCGGTCCGCTGCGATTGCGGCGGCTTGCTGCCACCGGTGTCGCCGGCCCAGGCCCAGGCGCTGGTGATGGCGCTGCATGAACTGGCATCGAATGCCACCCGGCATGGCGCCCTGTCCCGCCCTGGCGGCCGGGTCGAGGTGACCTGCGCCCACGCCGCCGACGGCAACGGTGCGGTGGTCGATTGGCGGGAAACCGGCGGACCGCCGGTGCCGGGCCCGCCGGAACGGCGTGGCTTCGGCACCAGGCTGCTGACCCGGGCCCTGGCGCATGACCTGGGCCCCGACAGCCGGGTTTCGCTGGAATTCAACCCGGATGGGGTAACGGCGACCATCCACTTCGCCGGGCGCCAGGTAAAATCAGTGGTCAGCGAATCCTGCTGATCAGGCCGGCATGTTGTCCAGCAGCCGTACCCCGCCGAGCCGCGCCGCGGCGATCAGCCGGCCGGGCGGGGCGGCCGCCTCGCGCAGCGTCGCCGGCTCCACCAGTGCCAGGTAGTCCAGCGCGAAGCCGGCCGCGGCAAGCTCGGCCCTGGCCTTCGCCAGCGCCGCCGCCGCGGGGGTGCCGCCCGCCATCGCCGCGATCGCCGCCCGCATCGCCGCCGGCAGTGCCTGCGCCTGCGCCCGCGCGGCGGCATCGAGGAAGCGGTTGCGGGAGGACATCGCCAGCCCGTCCGGCTCCCGCACGGTCGGGCAGCCGATGATGCGGATGGGCATGTCCAGGTCGCGCACCACCTGGCGGATCACCTGCAACTGCTGCCAGTCCTTTTCGCCGAACATGGCGGCGACCGCGCCGGTCTGCTGGAACAGCTTGGTGCAGACGGTGGCGACGCCGGCGAAATGCCCGGGGCGGGCGGTGCCTTCCCAGCCCTCGGCCGGGCCGGCGACCTCGATGGTGGTGGCGCGGCCGGGCGGGTACATGGCGTCGACGTTGGGCAGCCAGGCGAGGTCGCAGCCGGCGGCTTCCAGCATCTCGAGGTCCGCCCGTTCCTGGCGCGGGTAGCGCGAGAGGTCTTCGTTCGGGCCGAACTGCAGCGGGTTGACGAAGATCGAGGCGGCCACGGCGGGCGCCTCCTGCCGTGCCGCGGCCAGCAGGGAGAGGTGCCCGGCATGCAGCGCACCCATGGTCGGCACCAGGGCGAGGGGGCCAAGGCTGGCCAATTCGGCACGGAGGGTCGGCAGGTCTCGGGCGATGCGCATGGCCATTCCTGTGCCCCAGCCCGCATTGCACCGCAAGCCATGCGGCGCCATGGTCCGGCCGGTCATGCAAGCACCCGAAACCACGGCCCCCCATCCGCTCATTCGCCTGCTGCCCGGGCGCGACCGCCGGGTGAAGGCCGGCCACCCCTGGGCCTTCTCCAACGAAATCGCCATGAACCCGGAGGCCCGCGCCCTGCCGCCCGGCGCCCCGGTGCGGCTGGAGGGCGATGACGGCGTCCGCCACGGCACCTGGCTGTTCAACCCGCACAGCCTGATCGCGGCGCGGCGGCTGGACCGCGACCCGGCGGCGGCGGTGGATGCGGCCTGGCTGCGCGCCCGGCTCGGCACCGCCCTGGCGCTGCGGGAACAGCTGTTCGCCACGCCCTTCTACCGCCTGGTCCATGCCGAGGCGGATGGGCTGCCCGGCCTCGTCATCGACCGCTACGGCGATGCGCTGGCGCTGCAGGCCAATACCGCCGGGATGGAGGCGCTGACGCCGCTGATCGTCGAGGCGCTGGAGGGCCTGCTCGCGCCCCGCCTCATCGTCGCCCGCAACGACGCCGCCGTGCGGACGCTGGAGGGGCTGGCGGAGGAAACCGGGGTGCTGCTGGGCGAGGCGGGGCCGGTGCTGGCCGAGGAAGGCGGGCTGCGCTTCGGGGTGGACCTGCTCGGCGGCCAGAAGACCGGCTGGTTCTTCGACCAGCGGGAGAACCGCGACCGGGTGGCGAAGCCTGGCCGCCGGCGGCACCATGCTGGATGCCTTCTGCCACACCGGCGGCTTCGGCCTGCGCGCCGCCGCGGCCGGGGCGGCCCAGGTGACGCTGCTCGACCGCAGCGCCCATGCGCTGGAACTGGCCTACGAGACCGCCAAGGCGAACGGCCTGGGCGAGCGCGTCATCGGCCGCCGGGCGGAGGCGATGGAGGAGCTGGAGCGCTGGGCAATGCCGGCGTGCCGCTTCGACGTGGTGGTCGCCGACCCGCCGGCCTTCGCCAAGCCGCGCAAGGACCAGCCGGACGCGCTGCGGGCCTATGCCAAGCTGGCGCGCATGGCGGCAACCCTGGTGGCGCCGGGCGGGTTCCTGTTCATCGCCTCCTGCAGCCACCATGTCGCACCGGGCGAATTCGCCGAAGCCGGTGATCTGGGGCCTGGGGCGGGCCAAGCGGGACGGCAAGCTGCTGTTCCAGGGCGGCGCGGGGCCGGACCATCCGGTGCATCCGCAGCTGCCCGAGAGCGCCTACCTCAAGGCGATGCTGTTCCAGCTGACATGACCGCCGCGGCTGCATGCCGCCTATCGCCGCAGCCGCTATGAGGCGGCGGGTGCGGTGGCGCGCATCGGCCGGCGTAGCGCGGCGGTGGATGCGCTGCTGCGGCGGCTGGGTGCCCGGCAGGGCGGCTTCGTCACCGCCTGGAACCCCTGGAGCCGGCCGATGCCGCCCGGCTGGAACGCCCGCATGCTGGCCCGGCTGCGGCAGGCCGCGCGCCGCCTGCCGGCCGCCGAGGGCCATGGCGGCGACGGCCGCTGGCGGGAGGCCCACCTGCTGCTGGCGGCCGACCCGCGCCGCATCGCGGTGCTGGCCCGGCGCTTCCGCCAGGCGGCGATCGTCACGCTGCGGATTGGCCAGCCGGCGCGGCTGCGGCTGATGCCGCGGCGGTCCTACAGGTAGCGCTGGATGTCGAGCGTGCTCTCCCGCCCCAGCATGTCGAAGTGCCGGGCCAGGAAATCATCCGCCGCCTGCCGGCCGTAGCCGCGCAGGATCTGCAGGAACTGCCAGTCGCCGTTCAGCTTGGTGCTGAGCTTGAACTCGCGCATGCGGTCCTCGTCCTCGATCACGTGCAGGAAGATGCGGCGGTAGCGCGGCTGTTCCAGCCGGCCGCCGTCCAGCAGCCGCTGCACGAAGTCGATCGCCCGCATCTCCGCCATCAGCGAGGCGTTGAAGCTGATCTCGTTCAGACGGTTCATGATGTCGGAGGCGCTGGTGGGCAGTTCCGCCCGCATGATGGCGTTGATCTGCACCAGCACGATGTCGGGCGCGCCACGTTCGTAATACAGCGGCCACAGCGCCGGGTTGCCGACATAGCCGCCGTCCCAGAACGCCTCGCCGTCGATCTCCACCGCCTTGAACACATTGGGCAGGCAGGCGGAGGCCAGCAGCCACGTCCGTGCTGACCTCGGGCCGGGTGAAGACCCGCGGCTTGCCGGTGCGGACGTTGGTGGCCGAGATGAACAGCCGGATCGCCTTCGGGTCGGCGCGCAGCCGCTGCCAGTCCAGGTTGTCGTTGATGACCTGCCGCAGCGGGTTGAACTCCACCGGGAAGGGGTTGAACTGGTAGGGCGAGAAGACCCGGGTCATGGTCTCGAAGGTCTGGTAGGCGACCGAGTAGGTCAGGTCGTGGCCCCACAGCGCCTTCTCGAAGGGGGTGTTCCGCAGCGGGCTGGTCGCCAGCCGTGTCGCGACGTCCCGCCACAGCCGGTCGAGCGCGCGGATGGCGCCCTGCGGCCCGCCTTCCGCCAGGCCCTGGACGAAGATCGCCGCGTTGATGGCCCCGGCGGAAGCGCCGGAGACGCCGTCGAACACCAGGCGGTCATCCTCGGCCAAGCGCTCCAGCACGCCCCAGGTGAAGGCGCCATGGGTGCCGCCGCCCTGCAAGGCGAGGTTGATCCGGCGCGGCTGGACCGGCTTGGCCACCGCCGGCCGGGCCAACTCCTGCGGTGCGGGGGGGCGGCGCCCGAAGCGTCGTCCATCAGGCGGCGAGCCAGCCGCCGTCGATCGACAGCGCCGCGCCATTGATCCCGCCGCTGCCCGGCCCTGCGAGGTACAGCGCCATATGGGCGACCTCCTCGACCTCGATCCAGCGCTTGGAGGGTTGCTTGGCCAGCAGGTATTCCTCCAGCGCCACCTGTTCGGTGACGCCGTGCTCCCGTGCCAGCGGCCCGACCTGGGCCTCGGCCAGCGGCGTGCGGACGAAGCCGGGGCAGATGGCGTTGACGGTGATGGGCAGCTTCGCCACCTCCAGCGCCACAGACTTGGTCAGCCCGACCACCGCATGCTTGGCCGCGACATAGGCCGATTTGTAGGGCGAGGCGACCAGCCCATGGGCCGAGGCCACATTGATGATCCGGCCCCAGTTGCGCGCCTTCATCCCCGGCATTGCCGCCTTGATGGCGTGGAAGTTGGAGACGAAATTGATCGCGATGATGCGCGTCCCACTTGTCGTCCGGGAAATCCTCGACCGGCGAGACATGCTGGATGCCGGCATTGTTCACCAGGATATCGACCTTGCCGAGCGCCGCCTCGGCATCCCGCACCATTTGCCGCACCTCGGCCGGCTTCGACATGTCCGCGCCGGAATAGGCCGCGTCGCCGCCGCCCTCGGCGGCGCCAACCTCGGCCCGGGCGCGGGCGATGTCCTCCGGCTTGCCGAAGCCGTTCAGCATCACTTTGGCCCCGGCCTTCGCGTAGAGCATGGCGATGCCCAGGCCGATGCCGCTGGTGCTGCCGGTGATCAGGGCGGTCCGCCCCGCGAGTGTCTGGTCCATGGGAACTCCGTTCCTTCGCATCTGCGGTATGAACGCCGGCAGCAAGCACCGATCAAGCCGGATCATCCCACTGGCGAAGATCAGCGGCGAATCATTTGCCCGGAACCGGTTGCCGTCGGGTTACGGCAGCCGCTTCAACAGGCCGACCAGCCGCTTCACGGAAGGTGACAGCAGCCGAGGGGCATAGAAGTTGCCGGCCGCCCGCTTGGCCGCCTCGGCCAGGGTCGGATACGGCAGCACCATCCCGGCCAGTGCCGACATGGGCAGCTTGCGGCCGATCATCAACCCGAACATTCCGGCCATCTCGCCCGCCCGCGGCGCCAGCACCCCGGCGCCGAGCAGCTTGCCGTTGCGGCCGATGACCAGCTTGACCATGCCTTCCGGCCGGCCTTCCGCCACCGCCCGGTCGTTCTCGGCCAGCGCCGCGCATTGGATGGTGAGCTCCGCATGGCCCTGTTCGCGCGCTTCGGCCTCGGTCAGCCCGATCTGGGCCAGTTCCGGGTCGCAGTAGGTGACGCGGGGCAGGGCGGCGTAGTCCACCTTGGTGAAGGGCAGGCGGAACAGCATGGACCGCACCAGGATGCCGGCATGCTGGCTGGCGACATGGGTGAAGGCGCGCGGGCCGATGCCGCGCGGGTCGGCGATGTCGCCCACCGCCCAGACCCGGTGGTTGGAGACCGAGCGCAGGTCCGCCCGCGTCACGATGCCGCGCGGCCCGGCCTCCACCTTGCCGGCCACCAGGTCCAGCCCGGCCAGCCGTGGCGCCCGGCCGACCGCCAGCAGCAGATGTGTGCCGGCGACGCGGCTGCCATCCTCCAGCACCGCCACCACCCCGGCCTGGGCCGCCCTGCTGTCGGGCTCAAGCTGCTCGACCGCGGTGACCTTCACCCCCTCGCGGAATTCAACGCCGTCCCGGGCCAGCGCTTCCCGCAGGCCCTCGACCAGCGCCGCATCCTCGCGCGCCGCGACCCGGGCGCGGCCTCCAGCACCGTCACCAGGCAGCCGAGCCGGGCATGGGCCTGGGCCATCTCCAGCCCGATCGGCCCGCCGCCCAGGATGATGAGGTGGCCGGGCGGCTCCTCCAGGTCGAACAGCGTCTCGTTGGTCAGCCAGGGCACGCCGTCGAGCCCGGGCAGGTCGGGCACCACGGCGCTGCTGCCGGCGGCGATCACGCCCGGCGGAAGCTCAGCATCCGGCCGCCGGCCTCGATTCGGTCGGGCGCGGTGAAATGGGCCGAGGCCTCGATCACCTCCACGCCCATGCCGCGGAACCGCTCGGCGCTGTCGTTGGGGGCGATCCGGTCGATGGCGCCGCGGACATGGGCACGCACCCCGGCCCAGTCGATCTCGGGCTCGGGCAGGCGAATGCCGAAGCGGTGCGCCCCGCGCGCCTCGGCGGCGGCGTGGCCGGCGGCGAGCAGGGCTTTCGAGGGCACGCAGCCGTAGTTCAGGCAGTCGCCGCCCATCCGGCCGCGCTCGATCAGCGCCACATTCAGGTCCAGCCCGGCGGCGATGGCCGCGACCGAAAGGCCGGCGGCACCGGCGCCGATGACCACCACGTCGAAATCCGGCATGTCCTTGGTCCTCGTGCAGGGGCAATGGAGCGTGCCAGCGGTTACGCCAGCCGGCGCTTCCGCGCCAGACCGGCGGTGTCGCCGGCGACACGTGCCGGCGACACGTGATTGACGGCCCCCCCATGGTCTCCCTATACGTGCCCCCCTTCGCCGGGACCCAGCCGCAAGGGTCGCCGGCCGCTCGTGCAGCGCCACCCCATCCGGGGGATTGGCGACGCCGGGCGTTTTCCAGTCGGAGACCGAGCCGTGAAGCGTACCTACCAGCCCTCCAAGCTTGTCCGGAAGCGCCGGCACGGCTTCCGCCTGCGCATGTCCACGGTGGGTGGCCGCAGGGTGCTGTCCAACCGCCGCGGCAAGGGCCGCAGCAAGCTCAGCGCCTGACGCGGACCGGGGGGAATCCTGCCATGCCGGGCCGCCTTTCCCGGCTGACCCGGCGCAGCGAGTTCCTCCGGGCTGCCGGACGTGGCCGCAAGGCCGCGCGACCGGCCCTGGTGCTGCAGGCCCTGCCGCAGCCCGAGGGACCGGTGCGCCTTGGTTTCACCGCGACGAAGAAGATCGGCAATGCCGTGGTCCGCAACCGTGCCAAGCGCCGGCTGCGGGCCGCGGCGCGTCTGACCCTGGCCGATGCTCCCCTGGTCAACAGCCCGCAGCAGGGCTGGGACTTGGTGCTGATCGCCCGCGACGGCACCGGCACCCGGCCCTGGGACAAGCTGCTGAGCGACCTGCGCGGCGCGCTGCGCCAGACCGGCGTGCTGCCGGAGCGCGAGCCGGCCCGCAACGCGGAGCCGGCGCTGCCCGCTGGCACGGAGCATCTGCCATGAACCGCCTGGCCGTCTCGCCCGGCGCCATCGTCCTGAAGGGCGTGGTAATTGCCTACCAATGGACGTTGCGCCCGGTGCTCGGCTGCAACTGCCGTTTTCATCCTTCCTGCAGCGAGTACGCGCTGGAGGCCCTGGGCAGCCATGGCGCGCTGCGCGGCGCCTGGCTTTCCGGCCGCCGCATCCTGCGTTGCAACCCCTGGCATCCCGGCGGCCACGATCCTGTCCCCGCGGCGGATCGCCAGCCGGCCCCCACAGCCCAGCCCGTCCCGAAAGGCTGACCCAGTTCCATGGACCAGAAGCGCCTCCTTGTGGCGATTGCCGTCTCTATTGGCATCCTGCTGCTGTTCGACCTGTTCAACCGCCCCGCCCGCGAGGCGCAACGCGTGCTGCAGCAGCAGCAGACCGAGCTGGCCCAGCAACAGCCCGCCCCGACCCCCGGCCCGGCCGGGCCGCTGCGCGCGCCGGCGGACGTCTCGCCCGCCGCGGGTGAGCCCAGCAGCCCGGCCGCGCGGCTGCCGGTGCGGGGCCCGCGTGTCGAGGGCACGCTGTCGCTGCGCGGCGCCCGGCTTGATGACCTGGTGCTGCGTGACTACCGGGAGACGGTGAATCCCGATTCGCCGCTGGTCCGCCTGCTGGCACCGCGCGACGGTGCGGCGCCCTATTACGCACAATGGGGCTGGACCGCGGCCGATGGCCAGACCCGGGTGCCGGCCAACGATACCGACTGGACCGCCGAGGGCGGTGCCCTTTCACCGGACAGCCCGGTAACGCTGCGCTGGGACAACGGCCAGGGCCAGGTGTTCGAGATCGCGCTGGCACTCGACGAGAACTACATGCTCACCGCCGAGCAACGGGTCATCAACACCAGCGGCGACGCGGTCCTGGTGCTGCCATGGGCGCGCATCCGGCGCGAAAGCACGCCACGGACGCAGGGCTTCTTCATCCTGCACGAGGGCTTCGTGGGCGTGCTCGACGGCCGGCTGCAGGAAACCACCTATTCCAAGGCCAAATCCGAGGCGGCGCAGCGGGGCGGCATAGCGCTCGAACAGGAAACCGGTCTCGGATGGGCCGGTTTCACCGACAAATACTGGCTGACGGCGCTGGCTCCGGTGGACCCGGCGCAGCGCTACCGCGTGGCCTATCGCCACACTCCGGAAGCCGGGCCGGGTGGCACGGAGGACCGCTGGCAGGTGGACCTGGCAACGTCGGGGCCGCAGGCCATCCCGGCCGGCGCCACCGCGGGGATGGCCACCAGGCTGTTCGCCGGCGCCAAGGAAGTGCACCTGCTGGACGCCTACCGCGAACGCCTTGGCATTCCGGACTTCGACAAGGCGATCGACTTCGGCTGGTTCTATTTCATGACCAAGCCGTTCTTCTATGCGCTCGACTGGCTGTACAAGCTGTTCGGCAACTTCGGCGTGGCCATCCTGGTCTTCACGGTGGCGCTGAAGCTGGCCTTCTTCCCGCTGGCCAACAAGGCCTACAAGTCCATGAGCCGGATGAAGATCCTCGGCCCGAAGATGGCCGAGATCAAGGAGCGTCACAAGGACGATCCCGGCAAGGCCCAGCAGGAGATGATGGCGCTCTACAAGACCGAGAAGATCAACCCGGCCTCCGGCTGCCTGCCGATCCTGATCCAGATCCCGGTCTTCTTCGCGCTGTACAAGGTGCTGTTCGTCACCATCGAGATGCGGCACGCGCCGTTCTTCGGCTGGATCCACGATCTTTCCGCGCCCGACCCGACCAACCTGTTCAACCTTTTCGGCCTGCTGCCCTACGACCCCACGCAGTTGACGCATTACCTGCATATGCCGGCCTGGGCGCTGATCATGGGCGCCACCATGTTCTTCCAGCAGAAGCTGAACCCGCAGCCGCCGGACCCGATCCAGGCGAAGATCTTCCAGTGGATGCCGGTGATCTTCACCTTCATGCTGGCCAGCTTCCCGGCCGGCCTGGTGATCTACTGGTCGTGGAACAACCTGCTGTCGATCGCCCAGCAGCGCTACATCATGCAGCTCGAGGCCAAGCGGAACACCAGGTCGGGCAGCCCGCCGCCTGCCAAGCAGCCGGCTGCCAAGCAGGTGGCCGGGCCGCCGCCCGCCGCCAAACCGAAGAAGGGCTGATGCCGGAACATAAACTCCCCGTCCACCCGGCCGTGCTGGCCGGTGGACTTTCGGAAGCCGGCACCGAGCAGGAGCGCGACGCCCTGCTCGAAGCCGGCCGGCTGCTGTTCGCCAAGCCCTGCGAGTTCTTCTACGCCTCGCAGAAGATCGACCAGCTGCCGCCCGCCGAGGGGCCCGAGATCGCCTTCTGCGGCCGGTCCAACGTGGGCAAGTCCTCGCTGGTGAATGCGCTGACCGGGCATAATGCGCTGGCCCGCGTCTCGCACACGCCGGGCCGGACCAAGCAGCTCAACTTCTTCAACCTCGGCGACCGGCTGACGCTGGTGGACATGCCCGGCTACGGCTACGCACAGGCCTCCAAGAGCGTGAAGGAGGATTGGCAGGGGCTGATGTTCGACTTCCTGCGCGGTCGCCCGACCCTGCGCCGGGTGCTGCTGCTGCTGGATGCGCGGATCGAGACCAAGCCGGCCGACCGCATGGCGATGACCCTGCTGACCGATGCCGCGGTGCCCTTCCAGATCGTGCTGACCAAGGCCGACGACGCCAAGCCCTGGTGGCTGCAGCAGCGCATCGCCGAGGCGCGCGAACTGGCGCGCACCCATACCGCCGGGCACCCGCTGGTACTGGTCACCAGCAGCCAGACCGGTGCCGGCATTCCCGAGCTGCGCGCCGAGATGGCCTCGCTCGCCCGCCAAGCTTGACCCGCTGGTTGCGCGCCCGTACAGCCGCCCGGCAGTTCGTGAGAGCCTCCGGCCAATGACCGACGACAGCTTCGACCCGATGAAGACCCTGGCCGGCGCGCTGCCCTTCCTGAAGCGCTACGACGACCAGATCATCGTGGTGAAATACGGCGGCCACGCGATGGGCGAGGAGGAAACCGCCCTGCGCTTCGGCCGCGACATCGCGCTGCTGGAACAGGTCGGCGTGAGCCCGGTGGTGGTGCATGGCGGCGGGCCGCAGATCAACGCCATGCTCAAGCGGCTGGACGTGAAGACCACCTTCGTCCAGGGCCTGCGCGTCACCGACGCCGCCATGCTGGACGTGGTCGAGATGGTGCTCGCCGGTCCGGTCAACAAGCAGGTGGCGGAGGCCATTACCCGTGCCGGCGCGCTGGCAGTCGGCATCTCGGGCAAGGACGGCGGGCTCATCAAGGCGCGCAAGGTAACGCGCACGGTGCGCGACCCCGGCTCCAACATCGAGCAGGTGCTGGACCTCGGCTTTGTCGGCGAGCCGTCCGAGGTGGACACCAAGGTGCTTCGGCTGCTGATCGGCGCGGATATCGTGCCGGTGGTCGCCCCGGTCGGCGTCGGCGCGGATGGCCAGACCTACAACATCAACGCCGATACCGTCGCCGGCGCCATCGCCGGCGCGCTGGGTGCCGAGCGGCTGCTGATGCTGACCGATGTGCGCGGCGTGCTCGGCCCGGATGGCGCGCTGATCCCCGAGATGTCGGTCGCCGAGGTGAAGGCCGGCATCGAGGCGGGCTGGATCTCCGCCGGGATGATCCCCAAGGTCGAGACCTGCATCTACGCCATCGAGCGTGGCGTGAAGGGCGCGGTGATCCTGGATGGCCGGGTGCCCCATGCGGTGCTGCGGGAACTGTTCACCGATCGCGGGGCCGGCACCCTCATCAAGCCATAGGGTGATCGCCGGTGGCTGGGAGCGGCAACCGGGCAGCGGGCTATCCCACCGGCTCCGCCAGCAGCTCGATCTGCCAGAGCATCTCGCCGGTCGAGATCGGCCAGCCGCCTGCCG
Source organism: uncultured Alphaproteobacteria bacterium (assembly GCA_963829365.1). GTDB lineage: Bacteria > Pseudomonadota > Alphaproteobacteria > Acetobacterales > Acetobacteraceae > Belnapia. Next base: position 143,711 of record CAWHIH010000001.1, read on the forward strand.
CGGTCGGCATCAGCACCGCGCCAGGCGCCAATTGCCCCAGCACGCTTTGCGCCAGCACGGCCGAGCGCATCCCGAACCCGGCCTGCCAGCACAGGCTGACCATCGCCTTGGCGCTGCGGAGCCTGGCGGCGCATTTGATGGCGCCAGGCGGCACCGCGGCATGGGTTGCCAGCAGGCCGACCATGGCCGGCAGGTCGCCGCGCATCGCCGCTGCCTCGAACAGGTCTTCGGGCGACGGAGCGGTGGCATCGCCAAGCGCCTGCTGCGCCAGCCGCTCGGCCACCCGCCTGCGGAGCGTCTCGGCCAGGGCTGGGGGCAGGTCCCGCCGGGCCGAGAGCGGCTGCAGCAGGTGCCCGGCGACGCATAGCGCCAACGCCTGCAGGGCCCGCGGCGGCAATGCTGGGCGGCACACCAGCGCTTCCTGCCAGCTTATGCGGGTGGCGGCCTGGACGATCAGCGTATCCAGGGTCGACTCGCGGATGGCGGCGGAGGCATTGCCGAGCAGCGCGGCGATGGCCGGGGTGTCGGCGGTCGTGGCGATGGCGTCGGACAGCCGCTCGCTGAGCGCCGGCCGCCGGGCGATGGCGATGATGGTGGCCGCATCCGGCGGACCGGCGACCAGCGCCAGCAGGTCGGCCTCGGTCAGCAATGGGGATAGCCGGAGCACCGGCTCCGCCACTTCCATCGCGGCATCTCCGGCCAGCCGCAGGATCAGCTCCCGCGGCGCATCCGGCATATTTTTCAACTCCTCCGCTATCACCGCGCGGACCCGGACCGCGGCATCCTCCGCCAGGCAGCACAGCACCTTCCAGCCGAGCGCACCAAGGCGGTCCTGTGCGGCGGCGAGAACTGGGGCGCGCGGCGCCAGCTTGCGGCCGACCTCGGCCCGCACCGCCGGGTCGGCATCGGCGGCCAGCAGGTGGTCTGCCTGGATCGGTGCCGCGGCATTCGCGGCGACGGCAGCCCGCACGGCGGGGGTGGCGTCGGCGGCCAGGAAGTACAGGAGTTCCGGCGTCGCATCCGGCAGGGCGGCCAGCGCCATCCGCTCCGAGTCCAAGCCGGTCCAGGCGTGCTGCTTCGCGGTTTCGTATGGCAGGCTGTGCATCAGCCCCCCGGGATCGGTGGGTGGTTGGGGGGGAGCGCCAGCCGCCAGCCATTCCGGCCCGCGCGCTTCGCCTCGTACATGGCGCCGTCGGCGCGGGCGAGCAGGCTCTCGGGCGTGTCCGACCCATCCGGCAGCCGTACCGCGCCGCCGATGCTGAAGGTCAGCGGCAGGGTGCAACTGGGCAGCAGTGCGGGCAGCATCACCACCCCGGTGCGGCAGATAGCCCCGGCTCGCATGGCCGCGGCCTCGGCGTCGGCGTCCTGCAGCCATACGGCGAATTCATCGCCGCCGAAGCGGGCCACCAGGTCGGTCGGCCGGACCATGTCCCGCAGCAGCCCGGCGACGGCCACGAGCGCGGCATCGCCCGCCTCATGCCCCATGTGGTCGTTCAACGGCTTGAAATTATCGAGGTCGATGAACAACACGGCCCCGGCGATGTGCGGCGGCTCCATCGACTGGCGGTCCAGGCGGCGATGCAGGTCGTCGAGGAAGGCACGGCGGTTCAGCAAGCCGGTCAGCCCATCGGTCCGTGCCTGCATCTCCAACTCGCGTTGCAGCGCCTGATTGCCGAGTGCGACGAACAGCAGGTCCGCCGCCGAGGCCAGCAGGTGCCGGTCATCCGCATCGAACGGCCGGCCGTCGGCGGCACGCCAGGCCAGCAGGGCCTGCTGCGGGATGCGCCCCTGCGGGTGCGGCAGCAGGGCCATCCGCTCCCTGTTGGGACCTTCCAGATAGCCGGGGCGCCGGGTGCCGGTCAGCGGCCGGATCGTCTCGAGCAGGGCGCCGGGGTCGGCGCCGTGCCGGTGGATCGCCTGCGGTCTGCCGCAAGGGCTGATCTCGATGATGGAAACCCCGGCGCACCCGAGCGCCGGCAGCAGGGATTCCAGGGTGGTGGTCAGCATGCGGGACGCCAGCGCCTGTCGCCGCACCCGCCGCACCAGGCTTTCCAGCGCCTGGGCGCGGCGCAGGGCGGCGGCCTGGGTATCGGCTTCCTCCGCTTCCACGGTCACGTCCCGGGCGACGCCCCGCAGCCCGGCCAGCCGTCCCTCGGCGTCGAGCAGAGGGGCGACCGAGATGCTGAGGCAGGCCGGGGCGCCGGAGGCCTGGCGCAGCCATGCACGCAGGTCGCGGGTAGGGGCACGGGGCCGGAAGGGGTCCGGTTCCGGGTGGAGCAGCAGGTCCCGCGCCGGTTGCCCGAGCAGTGCGCTGCATGGCCAACCGAGCACCACCGTGGGTGAGAGGAACGTCCATCGCCCTTCGGCATCCGTCTCGAAGGCCAGGTCGGCGGCGAGCAGGGTGAAGTCCTGCCAGCGTTGGCGGGATTCCAGCAGGGCGCCGCCGAACTCGGGGGGCGTCGCATCCCGAGCCTGGTCGGGCAGCGCGCACGGCAGGATGTCATGGGCCAGATCCATGTCGCGGAGTTTGGCGACCGTTGCTGAAAGGGCGGTTAAGATGCCCGCCGCGTTGACAGCGGCGGGCCGGCATCGGCATGGTCCGCCGCCATACTTCCCGCCATGCAGGACCTCGCCCGATGACCCATGCCGCCCTCCAGGCCCCGATCGAAGCCCTATGGGAGCGGCGGGACACGCTGACCTCCGCCACCAAGGGAGCGGACCGCGAGGCGGTCGAGGCGGCGCTCGAGGCGCTGGATGGCGGCACCGCCCGGGTTGCCGAGCCGGATGGGGCCGGCGGCTGGACGGTCAACCAGTGGCTGAAGCAAGCGGTGCTGCTCTCCTTCCGCCTGACCGAATGCGCGCCGATGGACACCGCCGCCGGCGGCTACGACAAGGTGCCGCTGAAATTCGCGGATTGGGGACCCAACCGCTTCAAGGATGCCGGCTTCCGCGCGGTGCCGGGCGCGGTGGTCCGCAAATCCGCCTATATCGCGCCCGGCGTCGTGCTGATGCCGAGCTTCGTCAACCTCGGCGCCTATGTCGACCGCAACACCATGGTGGATACCTGGGCGACGGTCGGGTCCTGCGCGCAGATCGGCAAGAACGTGCCATATCTCCGGCGGCGTCGGCATCGGCGGGGTGCTGGAGCCGCTGCAGGCCAACCCGGTCATCATCGAGGACGACTGCTTCATCGGCGCGCGTTCCGAAGTGGCCGAAGGCGTCATCGTCGAGCGCGGCAGCGTGCTGTCGATGGGGGTGTTCATCGGTGCCTCCACCAAGATCATCGACCGCGCCACCGGCGAGATCTTCATGGGCCGGGTGCCGGCCTATTCCGTGGTGGTGCCGGGCACCCTGCCGGGCAAGCCGCTGCCGGACGGCTCGCCGGGGCCGTCGCTGTATTGCGCCGTCATCGTCAAGCGGGTGGATGCGCAGACCCGCGCCAAGACCTCCATCAACGAACTGCTGCGCGACTGAGCCGGGTGCGCAACGCCCCGACCGATCCGCTGCCGCTCGCCCAGGCGCTGATCCGCTGCCCGAGCGTCACGCCCGCCGATGCCGGCGCGCTGGCGGTGCTGGAAGCCGCGCTGGCGCCGCTCGGCTTCACCTGCCACCGGCTGCGGTTCGGCGAGGCATCGAGAACCTGTTGCCCGCCGCGGCACCGGCGCGGCCCGCATTTCTGCTTCGCCGGCCACACCGACGTGGTGCCGCCCGGCGAGCCGGGCTGGACCGACGGCCCCTTCTCGGGCGCGGTGCGGGATGGCGTGCTCTACGGCCGCGGTGCCTGCGACATGAAGGGCGGCATCGCCGCCTTCGTCGCCGGGCTGGCCGACTACCTAGCCGCCAACCCCGACCATCCGGGCAGCATCAGCCTGCTGATCACCGGCGACGAGGAAGGCCCGGCCAGCGGACGGCACCGTCAAGCGTGCTGGAATGGATGGCGGCGAACGGCGACATCCCCGACATGGCGCTGGTCGGCGAGCCGACCATCGCGCGCAAGGCTGGGCGACATCGTGAAGGTCGGCCGGCGCGGCAGCATGACCGCCTACATCACGCTGATTCGGCACCCAGGGCCACAGCGCCTATCCGCAGCGGGCCGACAACCCGATCCACCGGCTGGTGCGGGTGCTGGCCCGCGCTAACCGCCGCGCCGATCGACCAGGGCAGCCGAGTTCTTCGAGCCGACCACCCTGCAGGTGACCGGCTTCGATGTCGGCAATACCGCCAACAACGTCATCCCCGCCGCGGCGCGGGCGATGCTCAACATCCGCTTCAACGACCTGCACACCAGCGCCGGCCTCACCGAACACCTGCACGCCGCGCTGCGGGCCGAGGATGCGCGCTACGAGATGCGGGTGGACTGCTCGGGCGAAAGCTTCCTCACCTCGCCCGGCCCCTTCGTCGAGGCGCTGCGGCGGGCGGTCGAGCGCAGCACCGGGGCGGCCACGACGCTGGATACCGGCGGCGGCACTTCGGACGCCCGCTTCATCGCCCGCTACTGCCCGGTGGCGGAACTGGGCGGCGTCGGCACCACCATGCACAAGGTCGATGAATGCGTGCCGGTCGCGGAGTTGCGCGACCTCGCCGCGCTCTACCGCACCGTGCTTGAGGAGAGCCTTCGCTGAGCGACCCGCCCCCTGCGCCGCCACCGACACGGGCAGTGATCGCAGCCGGGCTGTGGGGCGCCATGATGCTGGCGCGCGGCAAGCCAGAGGGGATGGGGCTGATCGAGGCCAGCCCATCCGGAGTGGCGCGCAGCTTCTGGGCGGCGGCGATCTGCCTGCCGGGCTTCCTCGCCTTCCGGCTGCTGGCCTGGGCGGAAACCGGCGGGCCGGAGCTTGGCATCGGCCGCGGGCTGGTGGCGGAAATGCTGGGCTATGCCTGCGCCTGGGTCGGCTTCGCCCTGGCGACCCTGCCGCTGGCGGACGCTTCCGGGCGGCGGGCCGCTTGGCCACAGTTCATCGCCGCCTGGAACTGGGCGAACGTGGTGCAGTACCTGGTGCTGCTGGCCCTGACCGTGCCGGCCGCCTTCGGCCTTCCGGCGCTGATCGGCAACGGGCTGGGGCTGGCGGCGCTGGGCTATGCGCTGTGGCTGGAATGGTTCGTGGCGAAGACCGCGCTCGGGGTCAGCGGTGGCCGGGCGGCTTCCTTCGTGCTCCTCGACCTGGTGCTCGGCATGTTCATCGGTGGGGTGGTCGCCCGGTTGAGCATGGGGTCCTAGAGCAAACCCCGAACGGGTGGAATCACCCGGCAGGGGTAATTTGCTCGCCTAAACAACAGGCTAGAGCGCATTCCGTGAGCCATGTCGAACGGAATGCGCTCTAGGCCAGTTTCAGACCCAGGCCGGTTCCTCGGGGTAGCGGACGAAGCTGAAGCACAGCCCCTCGGGCGGCGCAGTCTGCCCGGCCTGGCTGCGGTCCCGGCTGTCCAGCACGCGGCGTGGCCATTCACTGCCGCGCTTGCCCTGGCCGACTTCCAGCAGCGTGCCGGCGAGGTTGCGGATCTGGTGGTGAAGGAAGCTGCGGGCCTCCGCCAGGATCACCACCTCATCCCCCTGCCGCAGGACATCCAGCCGGTCCAGGGTGCGGAGGGCGGATTTCGCCTGGCAGGCGGCGGCGCGGAAGGCAGAGAAATCATGCTTGCCGAGCAGCCGCTGCGCCGCCGCATGCATCGCCCCGGCGTCCAGCGGCTGCTGCACGTGCCAGACCCGCCCGGCCTCCAGCGCCGGCCGCGCCCGGCGGTTGAGGATGCGGAAGCGGTAGCCGCGTTGCGTTGCGGAGAAGCGGGCATTCCAGCCCTCCGGCGCCAGGGCGGCCCGCACCACCGCGACCGGATGTGGCCGGGTGTGGAAGTTCAGCGCCTCCCGCAGCCGCTCCGGCGGCAGGTCCCGGGCGATGGCGAGTTGCGCCACCTGGCCCTCGGCATGCACCCCGGCATCGGTCCGGCCAGCGGCGATCGCGGTGGGCGGGATGCCGTCGTTCAGCTTCGCCGCGGCTTCCTCCAGCACCTGCTGGACCGAAAGCCCGTTGCCCTGGCGCTGCCAGCCGACGAAGGGGCTGCCGTCGTATTCCAGGGTCAGCGCGTAGAGCGGCATCAGCCCAGCCGGGTGCCCGGGGGCAGCGGGCAGCCACGCAGGAAATCCGCCGCGGACAGCGGGCCTCGGCCGGGACGTTGCAGCCGCAGCAGGCGCAGCGCGCCCTGGCCGCAGCCGATGGTGGCGGCGCCGTCCAGCACCAGGCCGGGTGGGCCGGCGCCCTCGGCCAGCTCGGCGGCCAGCACGCGGAGCGTCTCGCCGGCATGCCGGAAGCTGGTGCCGGGCCAGGGGTTGAGCGCGCGGACCCGGCGTTCCAGGACGGCGGCCTCCTGGGTCCAGTCCAGCCTCGCGTCGTCCTTCGTCAGCTTGGGGGCGTAGGTGGCGCCGGCCTCGGGCTGCGGCACGGCGGGTGGGTCCTGGTCCAGCGCCTGCAGGATCAGCCGGGCACCGATGGCCGCCAGGGCATCATGCAGTTCGGGCGTGGTGGTGCGGGGGCCGATGGGCACGCCCGCCTTCAGCAGCATCGGGCCGGTATCCAGCCCTTCCTCCATCTGCATGATGGTGATGCCGCTCTCGGCATCCCCGGCCAAGATCGCCGCCTGGATCGGCGCCGCCCCACGCCAGCGCGGCAGCAGGGAGGCGTGGATGTTGAGGCAGCCGCGGCGCGGTGCATCCAGCATGGCCTTCGGCAGGATCAGCCCGTAGGCAGCCACGACGGCCACGTCCAGCCCGAGCGCAGCGAAGGCCGCGTGCTCCGCCGCATCCCGCCGCAGCCTTGCCGGGGTGCGCACCTCCAGGCCGAGGTCCAGCGCGGCGCGGTGGACGGGGCAGGGGGCTTCCTTCTGGCCGCGCCCGGCGGGCCGCGGTGGCTGGCAATAGACCGCCGCGATGTCGTGCCCGGCCGCATGCAGCGCCCGGAGCGCCGGCACGGCGAAATCCGGGCTGCCCATGAAGGCGATGCGCAGGGCCATGGCCTCAGTCCCGGACCCGGGCCTTGAGGTCCTTGGCCAGCTTCCGCAGCAGCATGTTGCGCTTCAGCGTGCTGAGGTGGTCGACGAACAACACGCCGTCCAGGTGGTCCACCTCGTGCTGCAGGCAGGTGGCGAGCAGCCCGTCGGCTTCTATTTCACGCTTGGCGCCGGTGAGATCGAGGTAGCGCAGCTTCACCTGCGCCGGCCGGGTCACATCCGCATATTGGCCGGGCAGGGAGAGGCAGCCTTCCTCCCGCGTCGCCAGCTCGGTGCTGGCGATCAGGATCTGCGGGTTCACCAGCACCAGCGGCTCCGGCTTGTCCTCGCGCTGGAGGTCCACCACGATCAGCCGCAGCCCCACGCCAACCTGCGGCGCGGCGAGGCCGATGCCCGGTGCCTTGTACATGGCGTCCAGCATCCGCGGCGCGAGCTCGCGGATGCGGTCGGCGTCGGCGGGACCTACCGGGCGCGCCTTGGCGCGCAGCCTGGGGTCGGGGACGAGCAGGATGGGCAGGGTTTCAGGATCGGTCATGGCGGACCGGCCATGTAGCCCCGCCGGAACCCCCTTGCAACGGTTGCCCCTTGCATCCCCTGGCTTGCCCGACAAGATAATCGGCTCGGTCGGGTGCTTCGGGTCCGGCCGCACGCTTCGCTCCGGATGAGGAGGCCATTCTTGTCGCGTCCATCGGTATTCGGCTCGCCTTTGTTCCTCGGCTTCGACCATCTTGAGCAGATGCTCGATCGGGTCGCCAAGAACTCCGACGGCTACCCGCCCTACAACATCGAGCAGACCGCCGAGAACAGGCTGCGGATCACCCTCGCCGTCGCGGGTTTTGCGATGGACGACCTGCAAATTACGCAGGAGGATAACCAACTGGTTATCCGTGGCCGGCAGCGGGACGATTCGGAAGGTCGCATTTTCCTGCATCGCGGCATCGCCGCCCGGCAGTTCCAGCGCGCCTTTGTGCTTGCGGAAGGGATTGAGGTGGAAGGCGCCTGGCTTGACAATGGCCTGCTGCATGTCGATCTGCGGCGGCCGCAACCGGAAGTTCGGGTCAAAACGATCCAGATCAACGGTGGCCAGGGCGGCGGCAAGACCGCCCATCCGGTCAACGGCACCGGAAATGGTTCACGGGGCGGAAACGAAGGCAACGGGGCACCGATGCCCGTTGTTGAAGGGCGTGCCAACCGGGGATGACCCCGACCGGGCGCCGAGGCGCATGGGCCATCGGGCCATGCCGAAAGGAGAGACTGCAATGAAGAACGATCAATCCCAGAATGGCGAGCTGCGGGCCGGTATGACCCTGCGCGATCTGACCATGGCCGATTGGGCAAGCTTCGGCGTGCAGCAGATTGCCTATATCCGCCCGGCGTTGGTGGATGGGGTGCCGGGCATCTCGATCCATGCGGCCGATGGCACGCCCATCGGTGCCGCCCCGGATGCCGAAGCGGCGATCGCCGCCATCGAACAGCACGATCTGGCAGCCGTCCTGGTCCACTAAGTCCGGATGCTCAAGGGGCGGTGCCCCTTGAGCATCCGAGCGCCGCGCTATTGTGCGGCAGAGTCGATCCAGCCGACGCAGCCATCCGGCCTCCGATAGACCACCGCCAGCGCGCCCGTGCCGCTGTTGCGGAACATCAGCACCGGCTGGTGCGTCAGGTCCAGCCGCATCACCGCCTCGCGCACCGTCAACCGGGCGATGAAGGTGGGTTGCTCGGCGACGATCGGGCTGTGGGTGCCATTGGCCTCGATGTCATCCGCGCCATCGGCCGTGGCCGTGGCGTCCTCCTCCGTCTCGGTTTCGTCCTGCAGTACGTACTGGGTCGCGGTTTCGGCGTCCGGGCGCTCCTCGGCCATGCTGCGGGCGTGGTCGTTCACCCGGCGGCGGTAGCGGCGCAGGCGCTTCGCCACATGCTCGGCCGCCACCTCGAAGGCGCGATGCGCATCCGTGCCCTCGCCCTCGCCCCGCATGAATAGGTTGCGACCCGCTTTCAGGTTGATGTCGCAGGCGAATAACGCCCCCGCCCGGCCTTTCGCATCCCGCCTGAAGGTCACGTTGGCTTCCAGGGCGTGATCGAAATACTTGCGCGCGATGGTCGAGAGGCCTTCCCGGACGTGCGTCTTCAATGCCTCGCCGGTCTCGACCTGCTTGCCCGCGACAGTGATGTGCATGTGGACAGACCCTTCCTTTCCGTGACCGGAAGGCCGCCCGGCGAACCGGCGGCGCCGCAAGGGGGAACTGCCCGCCCGGCTGCGTCGCAGGGTCTTGTCATCATGCCGATGGGCCTGGTGGAGGGGACCACCGGCAGGATCAGGCCGGGACGGCCTTCTCCCGCTTGCGTTGCACCGATGATGGAATGCGCAACGCCTCCCGGTATTTGGCCACGGTCCGCCGGGCAATGTCCACGCCTTCCTGACGAAGCCGTTCCACGATCGCATCGTCGGACAGGATCGCCTCGGGGTGTTCCGCCGCAATCATGCCGCGGATCCGGTGGCGCACGGCCTCCGCGCTGTGGGAATCGCCGCCGAGCGTGCCGGCGATCGCGGTGGTGAAGAAATATTTCAGCTCGAAGGTGCCGCGCGGGGTGGCGATATACTTGTTCGCGGTCACCCGGGAAACGGTGCTCTCGTGCATCTGCACCTCCTCCGCCACGTCCCGCAGGATGAGCGGGCGCAGGTACTCGACGCCGTGGCGGAAGAAGCCATCCTGCCGCCGGACGATCTCCCCGGCCACCTTCAGGATGGTGTTGGCCCGCTGCTCCAGGCTTTTCAGCAGCCAGTTGGCGCTCTGCAGCTTCTCGGCGAGGAAGGCCCGGTCGTCCCTGCTTCGGGCGCCGACCTGGCAGCGGGCGTGGAAGCCGCGGTTGACCAGCACGCGGGGCAGGGTCTCGGGGTTCAGCTCCAGGATCCAGCCGCCATCCGGGGCGCGGCGCATCAGCACGTCCGGCACCAGGGCCGGCGCCGGCAACTGGTCGAAGCTGGCACCGGGCTTGGGGTCCAGCCGGCGGATCTCGGCGATCATCTCGGCGAGGTCCTCGGCATCCACGCCGCAGGCTGCCATCAGCCCGCGCCCGGTCCCGCCGCGCCAGCATCTCGAGGTTGTCGAGCAGTGCCTGCATGGCGGGGTCGAGCCGGTTGCGCTCGGCCAGTTGCACCGCCAGGCATTCGGACAGGTTGCGGCAGAACATCCCGACCGGGTCGAACCGCTGCATCCGCTGGCGGACCGCGGTGACGAGTGCCACCTCGCAGCCCATGGCGGCGGCGAGGCGGGCATCCTCCACCGGCAGCCGCCCGGCGGCATCGACCAGGGCCAGGATCTGCGCGGCGATCAGCCGGTCCCGCGGGTCGCCGAAGGTCAGCCGGGCCTGTTCGCCGAGATGCTCGCGCAGGGTATGGCCCGCGGCGGCAAGGTCGTCGATGCCCGAGAGGTCGTCGCCGAAATCCGTGCGGCCGCCCTTGCCGTGCGGCGAATTCGTAGCCGCCGCCCTGGTCGTAGACATTGCTCCAATCGGCATCGAGCGGCGCGGCGCCTTCGGCCGGCAGGCTGTCGGATGCCGCCGCGGCGTGGCTGTCGGTGGCTTCGGCCAGGGCCGGCAGCGGGTCCACGCGGTGGCCATCGTCGGGGCCGGCCAGCACCCGCTCATCGCGTTCCAGCAGAGGGTTGCGTTCCAGCTCCTCCTCGACGAAGGCGGTGACCTCGAGATTGGAGGATTGCAGCAGCTTGATGGCCTGCCGCAGCTGCGGCGTCATCACCAGCGACTGCGAATGCCGCAGGTCGAGGCGGGGCGCCATGCTCATGGCCTGGCGTTCCTGCCGCTGCGGAGCGATGAGGCGGCTGGGCGCATCGGGGCCTTAGAGGCTGAAGCTCTCGCCGAGATAGACCCGGCGCACGCCCTCATGCGCCACGATGTCGCGCGGCAGCCCCTCCATCAGCACCTGGCCATCATGCAGGATATAGGCGCGGTCGATGATCTCCAGCGTCTCGCGCACATTGTGGTCGGTGATGAGCACCCCGATGCCGCGGTTCTTCAGGTGCTTCACCAGGTCGCGGATCTCGCCGACCGCGATGGGGTCGATGCCGGCCAGCGGCTCGTCGAGCAGGATGTAGCTCGGGTGGGTGGCCAGCGCGCGGGCGATCTCGCAGCGCCGCCGCTCGCCGCCGGACAGCGCCAGCGCCGGCGCGCGGCGCAGATGGGCGATGCCGAATTCGGCCAGCAGCGCATCCAGCATCTGCTCCCGCCGCACCCGCACCGGCTCCACCACTTCCAGCGCGGCGCGGATGTTGTCCTCGACATTCAGGCCGCGGAAGATCGAGGCCTCCTGCGGCAGGTAGCCGAGGCCGAGCCGGGCGCGGCGGTACATCGGCAGGGTGGTGACGTCGTGGCCATCCATGGTCACCCGGCCCTCGTCCGGCTGGACCAGCCCGGTGATCATGTAGAAGGTCGTGGTCTTGCCGGCGCCGTTCGGCCCGAGGAGCCCGACCGCCTCGCCCCGCTTCACGTTGATCGAGACGTTCCGCACCACCGGCCGCTTGCGGTAGCGCTTGCCGAGGTTGGTCGCGGTCAGGCCGCCTTCGCCATCCAGGGCGCGCAGCATGGGCGTGGTCTGGTTCATTGGCTGCGGCGCTCCGGGGTGGCCTGCCGTGCCGGCGCGTCATCCGCGCCGGGTTGCTGGTTGGGCAGGATCAGCCCCTGTACCCGGGCACCCGGCCTCGAGACCAGCCGCGCCACGCCGGTGCGGAGGTTCACGATCGCCTCCTGCCCGTTCAACTGGTTCTCGCCGCGGGTGATGCGGACATCGCCGAGCAGCCGCGCCATGCCGGTGGCGGCGCTGTAGACGCCGCGGCTGCCGCGGACCACGTCGTCGGCGGTGCGGATCTCGACATTGCCGAAGGCCTCGACCCGGTCGACGCGGCCGGAGCCGGGCACCTGCTGCTCACCGGGTGGCTGGGCCGCTGGCGGTGGCCCGTCCAGGAAGTAGCTGACCAGCGTATCGGCAGTGATGCGGCGGCTCTCGGCGTTGTCCACCACCACCGCGTTGCCGCGGGCGACAGCCATCTTGCGGTCGGACCAGTATTCCAGACTGTCCGCGGCGGTGATGACCTGCTGCCCGCTGGTCAGCGACAGCGCCCGGCCGGTCAGCACCAGCACCGCCTGGTCCATGTCGTAGACCGCGCGGTCGCCACGGGCGACATCGGTGGCGGAGGTGATGCGGACCTGGCCTTCGGCCTCCAGCCGCCAGATCTCGCTGCTGCCGCCAAGCGATCCGCTCGCCCCGGGCCCGACCCGACCGCGGGTGGCGTGGCTGCCGGCTGCTTGTTCTCCGCCTGGCCCGCCTGCGGCCGTGGCCGGTAGCGCGCCAGCAGCCGGTTCGCATCGACGGTGACGTTGCCGCGGACCGCCCGGGCATCGCCGCGGGCGATCACCACCTGTTCCGCCTGCCGCCATTCGATGCCGTCGGTCGCGGTGATATCGACCGGACCTCCCCGCGAGAGGTCGATGCCCTGGGCATGCGCCGCCAGGGGCAGCGCCAGCAGCGCGGCGAACAGCGAGACGCGAAGCCTGCCTGGCCTCATGGGCTGCCGCCTTCCAGCACGGCATGGGCACGGCCGGTGAACAGGATGACCTCGCCGCTTTCGGTCAGCCGGAAGCCTTCGGCGGTCAGGGTGCCGAAGCCACCCTGGATGGCCACCGGCGTATCGCCGCTGGCGCTGCCGGCATCGATCTGCACCGCCGCGCTGTCGGTCCGCAGCATGATGCCGCTGTCGTGGTAGATGGTGACATCGCCGCTGAGGTCGAGATGGTTGGCCGCGCGGTCGAACCGGCCCTGCCGGGCCTGGACGAATACCCAGGCGCCGTCGCTCAGCGTCATGTCGGCCCGTGGTTCGTCGAGGTCCAGCACCTGCTCGGACCCCGGCTGCTGGGCAGCAGCGGCGGTGATGGTAAAGGGCCGGTTCAAGTCGTCCACCCCCTGATAGCGCGGATCCATCACCCGCAGCGCTTCGGCGCGCGGCTGGTCGGTGCGGCGGAAACTCATGCGGGAACGGTCGTCGTTACCATCGATCTCCGGCCAGAACACCACTGCGGCGAGCAGCGCCAGCGCCAGCGCCGGCAGCAGCCGTTTGGTCCAGCGCACCGCGAAGCGGCGGCGCGCGAGCTGGCGGCGGCTGAGGCCGCGCCGCTCACGCGACAACGGCAGCATCTGCCGGCCGGGAGCGGCCACGGGCCGGGCGGCCAAGGGGCGGGGAGGCGGGGCGCGGTCAGGCATCACGGGAGGACAACGGCTCCCGCCTGGCGAATGGCGGGAATTCTGGCTCGGGTGGCAGGGGCCGGCGTCGCGCCGCACTGAGCCGGCGAGAAGACGGGCCGCCGGATGCGACTCGGACTGCGATGTGACGGGAAATGATGCACGCCCCATCTATGGGCTGGCATGACCGATGGGTCAACGATCAGGGGGCAAGGTTGTACAAGAATCATGCCAAACCGGCGCGACGGGCTTGACAGACTGCCGCGGCCTGCTCAGTGCGAGAAGATATCGGGCTCGTCGTAGCCGAGGAGGTCCAGCTCACCCCGGGTCGGCAGGAAGCGGAAGCAGGCCTGGGCCAGCTCAAGCCGCCCCTCGCGCCGCAGCAGCCCTTCGAGCCGCGACCACAGCGCATGCAGGTGCAGCACATCCGAGGCCGCGTAGGCGAGCTGGTCGGGGTTGAGTTCCGGCGCGCCCCAGTCCGAGGATTGCTGCTGCTTGGAAATCTCGACCCCCAGCAGTTCCTTGCAGAGATCCTTCAGCCCGTGCCGGTCGGTGAAGGTGCGCACCAGCTTGGCGGCAACCTTGGTGCAGACCACCGGCGCCACCGTCACGCCGAGGTGGCGGTACAGCGCGGCGCAATCGAAGCGGGCGAAGTGGAACAGCTTGGTGATGGCCGGATCGGCCAGCATGCGCTTCAGGTTCGGGCAATCCGCCCCCCGGCCGCCGAGCGCCGGCGGGATGATCTGCACGAGATGCGCATCGCCGTCGCCCGAGGAAAGCTGCACCAGGCACAGCCGGTCGCGGTGCGGGTTCAACCCCATGGTCTCGGTATCGATCGCGACGACCGGGCCCAGGTCCAGGCCATCGGGCAGGTCATGCCGGTGCAGGCGGATCACGGCATGGTTCCTTGCAGCGGCGCCGCGGGAAAACAGGGTGTGGCCCAAGGGGTTCTCCCCTTCACGGGGAGGGGTGCCGGCAGTGGATATGCCCAGGAAAGGACTCGAACCTTCACGACCTTGCGGTCACTGGCACCTGAAGCCAGCGCGTCTACCAATTCCACCACCTGGGCACAGGCTGCGGCACCGACGGACAAACCGTCGGGAGGCGGCTGATAAAGCGCCGGCCCAGGCCCGTCAAGCGGCTGTAGGAGGATTTTGTGGGTTCGGCTTGGCGTTGCATCGCGGCAGCCATATGGTCCGCCGCCGAACCCCCGACGCCCCCATAGACCGGAGCCTTCCCGCATGCGCCAGACCACCGTCCGAAACGTTGCCACGGTCTTCGGAGGCGCCGGTTTCATCGGCCGCTACGTGGTTCAGCGGCTGGCTGCCCACGGCTATGTCGTGCGCATCGCCGGGCGGGACCCGGCCAGCGCACGCTTCCTGCAGACCCAGGGCAGCGTCGGGCAGATCGTGCCGCTGGCCGCCAGCCTCGGCGACGAGGTGGCGGCCGCCCGAGCCGTCGCCGGCGCCAACCTGGTGGTGAACCTGGTCGGCATCCTGGCCGAGCGCAAAGCCGGCGATTTCCGCCGCGTGCACGCCGAAGGCGCCGGCCGGATCGCCCGGCTGGCCGCCGAGCTGGGCACCGTGCGGCTGGTGCATGTCTCGGCGATCGGCGCGGACCCGGCGAGCCCGAGCCTCTACGGCAAGTCCAAGGCCGAGGGCGAGGCGGCGGTGCGCGCGGCCTTCCCCGGCGCCACCATCCTGCGGCCCTCCATCGTGTTCGGGCCAGAGGACCAGTTCTTCAACCGGTTCGCCGGGCTGGCGCGGACGCTGCCCTTCATGCCGGTGGTCGCCGGCGGGTCGCGCTTCCAGCCGGTATATGTAGGCGATGTGGCGGATGCGGTGGTCGCCGCGGCGACCCGGGCGGACGCAGTGGGCCGGACCTATGAACTGGGCGGGCCGCGCAGCATGACCTTCCGCGAGGTGCTGCGCTTCATCCTCGACACCACCGGTCATCGCCGGCCGATGGTGGAACTGCCGGATGGCGCTGGTGAAGCTGCAGGTGACGCTTGGCAAGCTGCTGCCCAACCCGCCGCTGACCGAGGACCAGCTGCTGCATGCTGCGGCGCGACAACGTGGTGGCGCCCGGCGCTGCCGGTCTGGCCGAGTTGGGTATCAACCCCAAGGCGGTGGAGGCAGTGGTGCCTGCCTACCTGATGCGATTCCGCACCGGCGGGGGCCGGCGACCGAAGACGGCAACCTGAAAGGTCCGATTCGGGCCTTTTATGTGGTGACCGTTTGCCTACATCGAGATGCAAGTCTGACCGCGCCAGAAAATAGGTAAATATTGCTGACCTAATAGCGAAAAAGGACTCGCGCTGGCAGTGGCAGAGGCGTAATGCTTCGGCGAATGTCAGTCGCGGCGACGTGGGGCGGCGCTTGGCCTGGTGCCAGCACGCCCCGCTGCGTCCGCCAACCACCAGACCGCGGGGATTGCCGTCATGGCCGAACGGATGCTGCAGTTCGTGCGCCTGTCGCAGGCGCAGCCGGAAAAGCGCGATGTGGCGGCCCGCCGCTCGGATTTCGGCGAGATCTACCGGGAATTCGCCGCCGGGGCAGCCGCCGAGCAGGCCAGCCGCTGCAGCCAATGCGGCGTGCCCTTCTGCCAGGTGCATTGCCCGCTGAATCAACAACATCCCGGACTGGCTGAAGCTGACCGCGGAAGGCCGGATGGAGGAAGCCTATGAGGTGAACTCCGCCACCAACACCTTCCCCGAGATCTGCGGCCGCATCTGCCCGCAGGACCGGCTGTGCGAAGGCAACTGCGTCATCGAGAAGGGCTTCGAGGCCGTCACCATCGGCGCCGGTCGAGAAGTACATCACCGACACCGCCTGGGAGAACGGCTGGATCAAGCCGCCCAGCCCGCGCCAGGAATTGCCGCACAGCGTCGGCATCGTCGGCGCCGGCCCGGCCGGACTGGCGGCGGCCGAGCGGTTGCGGACCCGCGGCTGGCAGGTGCATGTCTACGACCGCTACGACCGCGTCGGCGGGCTGATGATCTATGGCATTCCGAACTTCAAGCTGGAGAAGGACATCGTCCTGCGCCGCTGGAAGCAGTTCGCCGACGGCGGCATCCACTTCCACCTGAACGTGGCGGTCGGCACCGACATCACCATCGCCGAGCTGCGCGCGAAGCATGATGCGGTGTTCATCGCCACCGGCGTCTACAAGGCGCGCGACATCGAGACGCCGGGCGCGGGCCTCGACGGCATCGTCCCGGCGCTCGACTACCTGACCGCGTCGAACCGCGACAACCTCGGCGATGCGGTCCCGGCCTTCGCCTCCGGCGCACTGGATGCCAAGGGCAAGCGGGTGGTGGTGGTCGGCGGTGGCGACACCGCGATGGACTGCGTCCGCACCGCGGTGCGGCAGGGCGCGACCTCGGTCACGTGCCTCTACCGGCGCGACAAGGCGAACATGCCGGGCTCCATGCGCGAGGTGAAGAACGCCGAGGAGGAAGGCGTGGAGTTCGACTGGCTGGCGGCGCCGGAAG
The DNA here is from genome assembly GCA_963829365.1 of uncultured Alphaproteobacteria bacterium. Taxonomy (GTDB): domain Bacteria; phylum Pseudomonadota; class Alphaproteobacteria; order Acetobacterales; family Acetobacteraceae; genus Belnapia. Next base: position 160,453 of record CAWHIH010000001.1, read on the forward strand.
GCTTCGTCGGCGAGGGCGCGGTGAGCGGCGTGCGCGCGGTGCGGATGCACCTCGGCCTGCCGGATGCGACCGGACGGCAGCAGGTGGCGCCGATCGCCGGCAGCGAGTTCACCATCGCCTGCCGACCTGGTCATCAAGGCGCTCGGCTTCGACCCCGAGGATTTGCCGGCGATGTTCAACGAGCCTGCCCTGGCAGTGACGCAAATGGGGCACGCTGAAGGTGGATCACCGCACCATGATGACGGCACTGCCCGGCGTGTTCGCCGGCGGCGACATCGTCCGCGGCGCCTCCCTGGTGGTGTGGGCGATCCGCGATGGCCGCGATGCGGCCGACCAGATCGATGCGCTATGTCGAAGTCCAAGGCGGCCGCGGCGCTCGCCGTGGCGGCGGAGTGATCCCGATGAGCGAAACCGGCCAGGCCTTCGTCCAGGGCTTCCAGGACAACGTGAATCGCCTCGCGGAGGCGCATATCGACCTTACCGAGCATGATGCCTGTGGCGTCGGCCTGGTCGCCGCGCTGGACGGCAAGGCGTCCCGCAAGGTGGTGCAGGCCGGCATCGATGCGCTGAAGGCGGTCTGGCACCGCGGCGCGGTCGATGCCGACGGCAAGACCGGCGACGGCGCGGGCATCCATATCGAGATCCCGCAGGATTTCTTCGCAGAGGTCGTGCAGCGCGGCGGCGACCGCATGCGGCCGGGCCGCATCGCGGTCGGCATGGTGTTCCTGCCGAAGACCGATTTCGGTGCGCAGGAGCGCTGCCGGCAGATCGTCGAGACCGAGATCCTCTCGGCCGGCTACAGCAATTTATTCCTGGCGGCAGGTGCCGATCCATGTCGAGTGCATCGGCGAGAAGGCCAATGCGACGCGGCCCGAGATCGAGCAGATCCTGATCTACGACCCGGAGCTGCGCGACGAGGCAACCTACGAGCGCGACCTTTATGTCATCCGCCGGCGGATCGAGAAGCAGGCCATCGCCGCGCAGATCCCGGAGCTGTACCTCTGCTCGCTGTCCTGCCGGTCGCTGATCTACAAGGGCATGTTCCTGGCCGAGAGCCTGTCAGAATTCTACCCGGACCTGGTCGACAAGCGCTTCACCTCGCGCTTCGCGATATACCACCAGCGCTACAGCACCAACACCTTCCCGACCTGGCGGCTGGCCCAGCCGTTCCGCATGCTTGCCCATAACGGCGAGATCAACACGCTGAACGGCAACATCAATTGGATGAAGAGCCACGAGACACGGCTGTCGCACCCGCTGCTCGATGCGCATCTCGACGACATCAAGCCCGTGGTGCAGGCCGGCGGGTCCGACACCGCCACGCTCGACAACGTCTTCGAGCTGCTGGTGCGCGGCGGCCGTGACGCGCCGATGGCGAAGTCCATGCTTATCCCGGAAAGCCTCGGCGCCAACGCGACCATGCCGCAGGCGCACCGCGACCTGTTCCTGTACTGCAACGCGGTGATGGAGCCCTGGGACGGCCCGGCCGCCATCACCGCGACGGACGGCCGCTGGGTCATCGCCGGGCTCGACCGCAACGGCCTGCGCCCGCTGCGCTATACCATCACCGCGGACGGGCTGCTGATCGTCGGCTCCGAGACCGGCATGGTGAAGGTGCTCGAGGACGCGGTCGCCGCCAAGGGACGCGTCGGTCCCGGCCAGTGCATCGCGGTGGATCTCCAGGAAGGCCGGTTCTACAGCGATGCCGAGGTGAAGGACATGCTGTCCGCCCGGCACCCGTTCAGCAACTGGACCGGGCGCACCACCCGCATCGATGGCATCGTCCGTGCCGAGGCCGGCGAGCCGGAACTGCTGCGCGGCGAGGAATTGCGCCGCCGCCAGCTCGCCGTCGGCTACACGCTCGAGGAGCTGGAGACCATCCTGCACCCGATGGTGGAGGACAGCGCCGAAGCCGTCGGCAGCATGGGCGACGACACGCCCATCGCCGTGCTGTCCGGCCAGTATCGCGGGCTGCACCACTACTTCCGCCAGAACTTCAGCCAGGTCACCAACCCGCCGATCGACAGCCTGCGCGAGACGCGGGTGATGACGCTGAAGACGCGCCTCGGCAATCTCGGCAACATCCTCGACGAGGACCCGACCCAGTGCGACATGCTGATGCTGGACAGCCCGGTGCTGTCCAACGCCGAATTCGCTGCGATGCGCGGCTACATGGGCGCCACCGCCTGCGAGGTGGACTGCACCTTCGCCGGCGGCGGATGGCGAGGATGGGCCTGCGCCGCGCGATAGACCGCATCCAGCGGGAGGCCGAGGAAGGCGTCCGCAGCGGCTGCGCCCATATCATCCTGACCGATGAGCACCAGAGCGCCGAGCGCGCCGCCATCCCGATGATCCTGGCAGTCGGCGGCGTGCACACGCATCTCGTGAAGCATTCGCTGCGGACCTTCACCAGCCTCAACGTCCGCTCGGCGGAATGCCTGGATGTGCACTACGTCGCGGTGCTGATCGGCGCCGGCGCCACGACGGTCAACGCCTACCTGGCGCAGGAGAGCATCGCCGACCGCCAGCGGCGCGGGCTGTTCGGCGACATGTCGCTGAAGGAGTGCGTCGGGCACTACAAGAAGGCGGTGGACAAGGGGCTGCTGAAGGTGATGTCCAAGATGGGCATCTCTGTCATCAGCAGCTACCGCGGCGGCATGAACTTCGAGGCCATCGGCCTGTCCCGCGCGCTGGTGGCGGATTTCTTCCCCGGCGTGCAGAGCCGCATTTCCGGCATCGGTCTGCAAGGCATCGCCCGCCGCGTGCTGGCGCTGCACCGGGTCGCCTGGGATGCCGATGTGGTGACCCTGCCGGTCGGCGGCCTCTACAAGCGGCGGCTGCGGGGCGAGAGCCATGCCTTCGACGGCGGGCTGATCCACACCCTGCAGAAGGCGGTGGACACCGACAGCTACACCACCTTCAAGCGTTATTCCGAAGCCGTGCGGCGGCAGCCGCCGGTGGCGCTGCGCGACCTGCTGGACTTCCGCGCCGAGGGCCGCACCGCCGTGCCGCTCGAGGAGGTCGAGAGCATCACCGAGATCCGCAAGCGGCTGGTGGCGCCCGGCATCTCGCTCGGTGCGCTCAGCCCCGAGGCGCATGAGACGCTGTCGATCGCGATGAACCGCATCGGCGCGCAAGTCCGACAGCGGCGAGGGCGGCGAGGACCCGGCGCGGGCGACGCCGCGCGCCAATGGCGACAACGCCAGCAGCGCCATCAAGCAGATCGCCTCCGGCCGGTTCGGCGTGACGGCGGAATACCTGAACGACTGCCGCGAGATCGAGATCAAGGTCGCCCAGGGCGCCAAGCCGGGCGAGGGCGGGCAGTTGCCCGGCTTCAAGGTCAGCGGGCTGATCGCCAAGCTGCGGCATAGCACGCCGGGCGTCACGCTGATCTCGCCGCCGCCGCACCACGACATCTACTCGATCGAGGACCTGGCCCAGCTCATCTACGACCTGAAGCAGATCAACCCGGATGCCTCGGTGACGCGTGAAGCTGGTGTCGCGCAGCCGGCATCGGCACCATCGCCGCCGGCGTGGCCAAGGCCAAGGCGGATGCGATCCTGGTGTCCGGCCATTCCGGCGGAACCGGGGCCTCGCCGCAATCCTCGATCAAGTACGCCGGGCTGCCCTGGGAGATGGGGCTGTCGGAGACGCATCAGGTGCTGCAGCTCAACCGGCTGCGGCACCGCGTGAAGCTGCGGACCGATGGCGGCATCAAGACCGGCCGCGACGTGGTGATCGCCGCCATGCTCGGCGCCGAGGAATTCGGCATCGGCACGGCTTCGCTGGTGGCCATGGGCTGCATCATGGTGCGGCAATGCCACAGCAACACCTGCCCGGTCGGCGTCTGCACCCAGGACGAGACGCTGCGGCAGAAATTCTCCGGCATCGCCGGAGAAGGTCATCAACCTGTTCAGCTTCGTCGCCGAGGAAGTGCGGGAGATCCTCGCCTCCCTTGGTGTCCGCAAGCTGACCGATGTCATTGGCCGCACCGACCTGCTGAAGCAGATCAGCCGCGGCTCGGAAGACCTCGACGACCTCGACCTCAACCCGCTGCTGGTCAAGGCGGATGCCGGCCCGAACGCCAGCTACTGCACGCTGGAGGGCCGCAACGAGGTACCGGAGACGCTGGACGCGGACATGATCCGCGACGCCGCAGTCCTTGTTCGAGCGCGGCGAGAAGATGCAGTTGCAGTACAACATCCGCAACACGCACCGCGCCATCGGCACCAAGATCAGCAGCAAGATCACCCGGAAGTTCGGCATGGCCGGGCTGCAGCCGGGGCATCTCACGGTGCGGCTGCGCGGCACCGCCGGCCAGTCCCTCGGCGCCTTCGCGGTGCGCGGGCTGAAGCTGGAGGTGCTTCGGCGATGCCAACGACTACGTCGGCAAGGGGCTCTCCGGCGCCACCATCGTGGTCCGGCCGGCGCCTTCCTCGGCATTGGTCTGGAACGAGAACACCGTCATCGGCAATACCTGCCTCTATGGTGCGACGGCGGGCGAGCTGTTCGCCGGCGGCCAGGCGGGCGAGCGCTTCGCCGTCCGCAACAGCGGCGCGACCACCGTGGTCGAAGGCTGCGGCGCCAATGGCTGCGAGTACATGACCGGCGGCACGGTGGTCGATCCTCGGGCCGGTGGGCGACAACTTCGGTGCCGGCTTCACCGGCGGCGCGGCCTTCATCTACGATGCCGACAACACCTTCGAGCGGCGGGTCAACCCCGACACGCTGCTGTGGGAGAGGCTCGGCTCCAGCCATTGGGAAGGGGTGCTGCAGTCCCTGGTCGCCCGGCATGTGGCGGAAACCGGCTCCCGCCTGGCCGCCCGCCTGCTGAACGACTGGGAGCAGGAGCGCGGCCACTTCTGGCATGTGGTGCCGAAGGAGTACGCGAAGTACCTGCCGGTGCCGATGCGGGAGGTCGTGCCGGCCGCGGCTGAATAAGCGGCGATCGGCAACCCGCGGTGGGAATTCTCGCTTTGGCGTGCTTCCACCGCGGGTTGTGGCTTCCGCAGCCGGCCGCCTGATGCCATAAGGCGGCCCCGTGCGCACCTTGTATCACCTTCCGCTCTCGCCCTTCTGCCGCAAGGTCCGCCTCGCGCTGGCCGAGAAGCGCATCCCCTTCGAGCTCCGCGTCGAGCGCGTGTGGGAGCGCCGGCCGGAATTCGAGTCGATGAACCCGGCCTGCACCGTTCCCGTGCTGCTGGAGGAGAACGGCTTCGCCGTCTCCGACAGCTATGCCATCTGTGAATACCTCGATGAGGCCTACCCGGACGTGTCGCTGTTCGGCCGGACCATCGGCGAGCGTGCCGAGGTGCGCCGGCTGGTCGCATGGTTCGACTGCAAGTTCCACGCCGAGGTCACCCGCAACCTGCTGTTCGAGAAGCAGATGAAGCGCATGCTCGGCCGCGGCAACCCGGATGCCGGGGCGTTGCGTGCGGGCTATCAGAACATGAAGCCGCATATGGAATATCTCGGCTGGCTGGCGGAAAACCGCGCCTGGCTGGCCGGCCCGCAAATCAGCCTGGCGGACTTCACCGCCGCCGCGCATCTCTCGTGCCTCGACTACATCGGCGATGTAAAATGGGAACTGAGCGACGCGACGCGGGACTGGTACGCAAGGGTGAAGTCGCGGCCCTGCTTCCGGGCGCTGCTGGCCGACCGGGTCAGCGGCCTGACGCCGCCCGAACACTACTCCAACCCGGATTTCTGAATCACTGCCGGCGCGGCCCGGCCTCGTTCAATGCCAGATTCTGCAGCGCCAGGTCCGCGGTCGCGCTGTCGGGCGCGAGGCGGACCGCCTGTTCCCAATCGGCCTTCGCGCCAGCGGTGTCGCCAGACATCTGGCGGATGATGCCGCGTTCCAGCATGGCCTCGGCATTGTCGGGCGCCAGGGCCAGGGCGCGGGCCACGTCCTGGGCCGCCTGTTCGACCCGGTCGAGCCGGCGATGCGCCGCGGCCCGGAACACCCAGGCCTCGGCGCGATCCGGGTCGAGGGCCAGCACGCGGTTCACATCCTCCAGCGCCTCGGCGTAGCGGCCGAGGGTGCCGAGCGCCACGGCGCGGTCGAGCAGCAACTCCGGGTCATCCGGTGCAAGGATCAGCGCCATGGTGGCGGCGCCGAAGGCCCGGCTGCCGTCCCCGGCCAGCATCCATGCCTGCCCGGCCTGGGCGAAGACCGAGGCACGCGCCGCCGCACCGGCGCTGCTGGCCCGGCCGAGTTGTTCCAGCCGTTCCGCCGCGCGCTCCGGCTCGCCCAGCGCCAGCAGCGCCAGTGCGCTGCAATGCCGCGCTCCCTCGCCGCCGCCACGGGCTTCCCAGCTCTCGGCGAGGCTACGGGCACTGAAGGGGTCGCGGCGGAGCAGGCCAAGGCAGCGCTCGTATTCGGGACCCTGGGCCACCCGCGGCACCTCGGGCGGCAGCGGCAATTCCTCACCGGACGCCTCGGCCACAGGACCATGATTGGCCAACCAGCCACCGCCCGCGGCGGCAAGCAGCAGCACGGCCGCGGATGCGCCGAACATGACGGGGCGAACAGGCTTCACGCGGCGCACCCTAGCCTTCGGGGCAGGACGGCGCCAGATCAGCGCGATGACACACGCAGATGCAACATCGCCCGGCCGGCTGGTCGTCGCCGGGCTCGGCTACAGCGGCAGCGCCCTGGCGCGGGAGGCCATCGCGGCAGGCTGGCAGGTGACCGGCACCGCGCGGGACCCGGCACGGGCCGCACCACCACCCGGCGTGGCGGTGGTCGCCTTCGACCAGGCCGGGCCGGCGATCGCCGCCGCGACCCACCTGCTGGTGACGGCAGCACCGGGCGAGGCGGGGGACCCGGTGCTGGCTGCCCATGGCGCAGCCATCGCCGCCGCGGCCGACCTGCGCTGGATCGGCTACCTCTCGACCACCGGGGTCTATGGCGACCGTGGTGGCGGCACGGTGGATGAGGCGACGCCGCCTGCCCCGGGCCAGGACCGGTCCCGCCGGCGGCTGGCGGCGGAGCAGGCCTGGGCCGCGCTGGCGGACCGGCTGGCGGTGGATATCTTCCGCGTCGGCGGCATCTACGGCCCCGGCCGCAGCGCCTTCGACGAGCTGCGCGCCGGCACCGCCCGCCGCACCATCAAGCCCGGCCACGCCTTCAGCCGCATCCACCGGGACGACATCGCCCATGCCGTGCTGGCCGCGCTGGAACAGCGGCTGCCGCCCGGCCGGCGGGTGCTGAACCTGGTGGACGACCTGCCGGCCGAAAGCGCGCTGGTGGTCGAGGAAGCCGCCCGGCTGCTCGGCGTGGCGCCGCCACCCGCGGTACCCTTCGAGCAGGCGGCGGCCGGCATGTCGCCGATGGGCCGCAGCTTCTGGGCGGAAAACCGGGTGGTGGCCAATGCCGCGACCAAGGCGGCGCTCGGCATCGCCTGGCGCCACCCGGACTACCGCGCCGGGCTAGCCGCCATCCTCGCCGGGGAGCAGGGCTGAGAGCACCCGCCGCAACAGCCGCAGGTCCTGCGGCCGGGACAGCCGGTGGTCGCCGTCCTTCACCAGCGTCACCTCGACATCCTGGCCGGTGAGGGCGGCGGCGGTCTGCAGCGAAAGCTCCCAGGGCACATCCGGGTCCTGCTGGCCGTGCAGCAGGCGCACCGGCACATCGATCCGCACCGGGGCATCCAGCAGCAGGTGCTGGCGGCCGTCCTCCAGCAGCGCGCGGGTGATGGGGTAGGGGTTGCCATAGGCGCTTGGCCGGTGCCAGACCCCGTCGCGGTCGATGATGGCGCGGATCTCGGGCGGCAGCGCCGCCTCGATCCGGGTCGGTGAAATCCGGCGCGGCGGCGATGCCGACCAGCCCCGCCACCCGCCCCGGCCGCCGCAGCGCCAGCAGCAGCGCGATCCAGCCGCCCATGGAGGAGCCGACCAGGATCTGCGGCCCCTTGGTCAGCGCATCCAGCACGGCCGCGGCATCCGCCGCCCAGCGGCCGATGGTGCCGTCCTCGAAGCGGCCGCCGCTGGTGCCGTGGCCGCTGTAGTCGAACCGCAGGAAGGCCCGGCCCTGGCCGGCGCAGAAGGCCGAGCAGATCCACCGCCTTGCTGCCGGTCATGTCGCTGTGGAAGCCGCCGAGGAACACCACGCCCGGCCCGCTGCCGGGCAGCCGGCGCCAGGCCAGTTCGACCCCGTCACCACGGTCGAGACGGCCGGCCTCCTCCGCCGTCACGTGCGGGGCAGCCCGCGCCGGGCGAGGTTGGCCAACAACGCCCCGATGCCGAAGACCCAGGGCGGGCAGGCATCGGTGCGGTCCACCTCGTTGTCCAGCGCGCCGAGCCGCGGCGTCGCGATCCGCACCAGGTCGCCGGGGTGGTGGGTGAAGCCCTGGCCCGCCGCGCCGCGGTCCTTGCTGGGGGAGAAGGGCGTGCCGAGGAACAGCACCGCGCCATCCGGGTACTGGTGGTGGGGGCCGATGACTGGTCCACCACCTCGGTCGGGTCGCGGCTGATGGCGCCGACCATGCCGCTTTCCGCCAGCCGGAAGCCATCGGCGCCGTCGATGGTCAGGGTCAGCTCGGCGCGGCGCACGTCCTCCAGGCGTGAAGCCGGAATCGAACAGCCGCAGCAGCGGCCCGAGCGCGCAGGAGGCGTTGTTATCCTTGGCCCGGCCGAGCAGCAGCGCGCGCCGTCCCTCGACATCCCGCAGGTTCACGTCGTTGCCCAGCATGGCGCCGAGGATGGTGCCGCGGCGCGTTGACCGCCATCACCGCCTCCGGCTCCGGGTTGCTCCACTGGCTGACCGGGTGGACGCCGACCTTGGCGCCGGGACCAACCGAGGCCAGCGGCTGGCACTTGGTGAAGATCTCCGCATCCGGGCCGATGCCGACTTCGAGGTACTGGCTCCACCAGCCCTTCCCGACCAGCGCCGCCTTGATCCGCATGGCCTCGGCGCTGCCGGGGACGGACGGCCGAGAGGTCGTCGCCGATGATCTCGCGCACCTCCGCCCGCACCGCCTCGGCCTGGCTGGCGTCGCCATGGCAGCGTTCCTCGATGACCCGTTCCAGCATGGATCGCACATAGGTGACCCCGCGGCCTTCACCGCCTGCAGATCGACCGGCGCCAGGAGCCAGGGCTTCGCTGTATCCCGGCTGGCATGTGCGCTGTTGGCGAGCGCCGCCGGCAGGTCCAGCGGCACCGGCACGCCCCGGGTGCGGATGGCGGCGGCCGGGTCGGGCTCGTTCAGCCAGCGGCTGACGGTGCCGAAGGCCGGCGTCATGTCAAAGGCCGCGCCGTTGAGCAGGGCGATGGCGACGGGACCGTCCTCGGCCATGAGGCGGGCGGCATAGGTGCCCGCGGGCCAGTCCTGCGGCAGGGCGGTGCTGTCCAGGCGCATGCGATCCGGTCTCCCTTATTGGTTGCTCCATTCTTAGGGGCGGCCGGCGGCGGCGCGAAGCCCTCCGCCCGTCCGGCGGCGGCACCCGGAACCGCCAGGGCGCCTCGCCCGTTGCCGCCGCCAGGGTGGAGGATACGGCATGGCATGGCGCAACGTCTGGGCGGGAGGCCTGATCGGCCTTGCCTTCGGCGGGTTCATGGATGGCATCCTGCTCCACCAGATCCTGCAGTGGCACCATCTGCTCAGCGGCTGGCGGCCGGGGACTACGGTGTCCCTCATGCGGATGCACATCACCTGGGACGGGCTGTTCCATGCCGCCCACCACCTGTTCCTGGCCTTCGGCGTCGCGCTGCTGTGGCCGCGGCCGGAGGAGAGTTCGGGGCGGGGTTTCGGGGCCTGGTTCGCCATCGGCTTCGGTTCCTGGCACGTGCGCGATGCGGTGCTGGACCACTGGATCCTGGGCCTGCACCGGATCCGCCAGGAGGCCGACAACCCGTTGTTCTGGGACCTGCTGTTCTTCGGGGTGGGCGTGGCATCGATCGTGCTCGGGGCGCTGCGGCTGCGGCGCGGGCCGCGGGTTTCGCCGGTGTCCCTGGCGGTGCTGGCCGGCGGCGGTGCGGCACTGCCGGCGGGTGGCCCGGCCTTCGCCGCCCTCGCCATGCCGGAAGGGACCGCGCCGGAAACGCCGCTGCTGCTGGCGGTTGCCGGGGATGCGACGCTGGCCGGGGCGGACCGGGATGGCCGCGTCTGGATTTTCGCCATCACCGATCCAGGCCGCTTCCGCCGCGCCGCCACAGCGCTCGGCGCCACCGCGGCGGATGTGCCGGTGCTGCCGGGCGGCTGCCTGACCCCGCTGTGACCCCGGTGGCAGTTGACGAAACCGCGATGTCGGCGGAGGAAGCGCGGTCGCCGACCGAGGAGTCCGCCATGCGCCGCCACCCCGCGCCGACCTGCACCGGCGGTGCGTGCCGATGACCGCCCGCTACGACGCAGCCGCCCTGGCCGGCTTCGCCGCCGCCTTGTTCGAGGCCGGTGGCATGGAGCCGGCGAAGGCCGCCGTGGTGGCGGATGTGCTGGTCGAGGGCGACCTGCTCGGCCACGACACCCACGGCCTGGCGCTGTTGCCCGCCTATCTCGATGGCCTCGCCAGCGGCGACATGCAGGGCCGGGGTGAGCCGGTCGTGCAATCCGGCACCCCGGTGGTCGAGACCTGGGATGGCGGCAAGCTGCCGGGCCCGTGGCTGGTGCGCCGCGCCGCCGACCTGGCCTCGGAGCGCGCCGCGGGTTTCGGCATCGCCGCCGTCTCGGTCGGCCGCTGCCACCATATCGGCTGCCTGGCCGCCTACCTGCCGCGGGTGGTGGAGCGCGGGCAGGTGCTGCTGGTGTGGTCCTCGGACCCAGCCACCGCCTCGGTCGCGCCCTGGGGCGGCACCCGCCGCGTCATCACCCCGAACCCGGTCGCCGCCGGCTGGCCGGGGCCGGACGGGCCGGTGATGATCGACGTCTCCATGTCCATCACCACCAACGGCATGACTGCCCGGCGCCGGGCGGAAGGCACGCATTTTCCCTACGATGCGCTGCTCGACGCCGCGGGCAGGCCGACGGCCGACCCGGAGGCGTTCTTCGCCGAACCCGCCGGCACGCTGCTGCCTTTGGGCGGCATGGCGGCCGGGCACAAGGGCTTCGGCCTGGGGCTGCTGGTCGAGGCGCTGACCTCCGGCCTGTCGGGCCATGGCCGCGCCGGGGCGCCGGCCGGCTGGGGTGCCAATGTGCTGGTCATGGTGATCGACCCCGCCCGCTTCGGCGGCACCGAGGCCTTCCTCCGCGAATCGGGCTGGATGGCGGCGGCGGTGCATGCCAACCCGCCGGTGCCGGGCGGCCCGGCGCCGCGGCTGCCGGGCGAGCGCGGCTGGCAGCGCCGGGCGGCGGCGCTGGCGCAGGGCGTGGCCCTGCACCCATCGATACCATCGGTACTGGCGGCGCGCGCCGAAGCGGCCGGCATCGCCATGCCGGCGCCGCTCAACGACGGCGGTCGGCCGGGGTGACGCCGCAGCATCGCGCGGCTACCACCGCCGCCATGGCCAAACCGTCCATGCCAACCGTCCTGCAGGTGCTGCCCAGCCTGGTCGCGGGCGGCGTGGAGCGTGGCACGCTGGAAATCGCCGAGGCCATCATCGGCGCCGGCGGGCAGGCGCTGGTCGCCTCGGCCGGTGGGTCGCTGGTCGGGCCGCTGGAACGGCTCGGGGCGCGGCACATCACGCTGCCGCTGAGCACCAAGAACCCGCTCGGCATGCTGCGGAACGCCTCCGCCCTGGCCCGGCTGGTGGCGGTGGAGCGGGTGGGCATCATCCATGCCCGGTCGCGCGCCCCGGCATGGTCCGCCTGGCTGGCGGCGCGGCGCAGCGGCGCGCATTTCGTCACCACCTACCACGGCACCTACAACGAGGGCGTGGCCGGCAAGCGGTTCTACAACTCGGTCATGGCGCGGGGCGAGCGGGTGATCGCGATCAGCGAATTCATCGCGGACCATGTGCGGCAGCGGCACGGGACCGATGCCGGGCGCCTCCGCGTCATCCCGCGCGGCGTCGATCCGCGGCGGTTCGACCCGGCGCTGGTGCCACCGGAAAAGCTGGCCGCGATGCGCGCCGAATGGCGCCTGCCGGAGGGCTGCCCGGTGGTGATGCTGCCCGCCCGGCTGACCCGCTGGAAGGGCCAGGGCGTATTGCTGGACGCGATGGCCCGGCTGCCGGGGAATGCAGTGGCGGTGCTGGTCGGCGACGGCGGCAGCGGCTGGCGGCGGACCCTGGTCGCGCGGGCCGGCGAACTCGGCCTCGCGGACCGGCTGCGGCTGGTCGGCCATACCGATGACATGGCGGCGGCGCTGCTGCTGGCCGATGTGGTGGTGCATGCCTCGACCGATGCCGAGGCCTTCGGCCGCACGGTGATCGAGGCCCAGGCCATGGCGCGGCCGGTGATCGCCGCCGACCTCGGTGGCCCGCGCGAGACGGTGGAGCATGGCGTCACCGGCTGGCGCGTGCCGCCCGGCGACCCGGCGGCGCTGGCGGTGGCGATCGGGGCGGCGCTGGCCCTGCCGGCGGCGGATCGTGCGGCGATGGGCCAGCGGGCGCGGGCGCATGTGCTGGCCCACTACACCACCGCGGCGATGCAGGCGGCGACGCTGGCGGTGTACCGGGAACTGGCATGTCCATTGGCATGACCGAGCGCGTCCTGGTAATCAAGCTGGCCGCGCTGGGCGATTTCGTGCAGGCCTTCGGACCCTTCGCCGCCATCCGGGCGCATCATCCGGCGGCCGGGATCACCCTGCTGACCACGCCGCCCTATGCCGGGCTGGCGCGGCGCAGCCCGTGGTTCGATGCGGTGTGGGAGGATGGCCGGCCGGCCTGGGGCAACCTGGCGGCGGTGTGGCGACTGGCGCGGCGGCTGCGGGGCGCGGGCTTCGCCCGGGTCTACGACCTGCAGACTTCGGCGCGGTCCTCGCGCTACCGCGGCTTCGTCGGGCGGCGGGCGGAGTGGTCCGGCATCGCCCCCGGCGCCAGCCACCCGCACGCCAACCCGGCCCGCGACCTGATGCACACCGCCGAGCGCCAGCGCGAACAGCTTGAGGTGGCCGGCATCACCGATTTCCCGCCGCCCGCGCTGGACTGGTTGGACGATGACATCGGCGGCCTCGGCCTGCCGCCGCGCTTTGCGCTGCTGGTGCCGGGGGCCTCGCCGGGGCGGCCGGGCAAGCGCTGGCCGGTGGAGCATTTTGCCGCCCTGGCCGCCGGGCTGGATGTGCCGGTCGCGGTGATCGGCGGCAAGGCGGAGGCGCCGCTGGCCGCCGCCATCGCCGCGGTGGTGCCAGGCCGCTGCATCGACCTGACCGGGCGGACCAGCCTAGTCGGCCTCGGCGCGGTGGCGCGGCGGGCCGCCTTCGCCATCGGCAACGACACCGGCCCGACGCATCTGGTCGCCGCCGCCGGTTGCCCGACTCTGGCGCTGTTCGGCGCCGAGAGCGACCCGGCGCTGTGCGCGCCACGCGGCCGGGCGGTGGCGGTGCTGCGGCATGTCCGGCTGGCCACGCTGGAGGTGGCGGAGGTGCGGGCGGCGCTCGTGGGCCTGGTGGCGGCCTAACGGTGCATCCAGGTCAGGCGGGTGCCTCCTCCGGCTCGGGTTCCGCGGCGGGTGGTGGTTCGGCGCTGCGGGGTGCGGTGAGGCCGATCCAGTCCCGCAATGCCTCAAGCGTTTCCTGCGGCAGACGCACCCCGGCGGCCGCGGCCTGGCGTGTCAGCGCCGCATAGAAGGCCCGGCCGAGCCGGCCGGCGGTATCGCCCGGGTTGGGCGCCGGCTGCCAGTCGAAGCGGGCGCGCAGCAGCCACTGCACCAGCGCATCCACCGCACGGGCCGACACGTCGAAGCCGGCGCCGGCAGCTTCCGAAACCAGCGTCGCCCGCGCTTCGGCCCCTGGTACGGCCCCTGGCCCGCCGGGCAGCGGCAGCATGCCGGCGAGGCGCCCGAGCACGAATTCCAGCTCATCCACGCCCAGCCGGGGCAACTCCTGGCCGTCGCCAAGGGCCGCGCGCAATTCCGCCAGGGCCTGGCTCCGTGGGTCTTCGGTGACCTCGGGCTGGCTGAGCGAGGGGCGATCGTGCCGCTGCGGGTCGTAGAGCCAGCCGCCGCCCGGCCCGGCTTCCAGCACCAGGTCACCGGCGCCCTCGATCAGCTTGGCCAGGGTGCCGGCGCCGCCGAACCGGCTGCGGCGCACCCAGGCGCCGCATTCGATGTGGATGCGCTTGCCGAGCGCCGGCAGGTGCAGCGGCGCTTCGGCATCGGCGACCATCCGGCGCAGCACCGCGAGGATGGCGGCGCGCTGGGCTTCGGGCTCCCCGGGGTCCGGCGTGGGATCGGCCATGGGCGACGGGGCGCTGGCCACCGGGGCAGGGACGGCGGCAGGTGCGGTGGCTTCGGGCAGCAGCGCCGCCTCGGCGAAGTCGCCCAGCGGCACCACCACGTCGCATGCCGCGCGGAATGCCTGGGCGGATGCGTCGTGGGTCACCACCAGGATGCGCCGGTCATGCTCGCGCAGCCGGTGCAGCAGGGGGGTGAAGTCGCTGTCGCCGGACAGGATCAGGAAGTCATCGAAGCGGGTGGGGTGGCTCAGCGCGTCGGCGATATCCAGCGCCATGACGATGTCGGCGGCGTTCTTCAGCCGGGCCAGCCGCGGGCAGTCCACCACGGTGAAGCCGGCGCGCACGAACTCGCCGCGGAACCGGCTGTAGTAGATGCGCGGCTGGCCGAGCCATCGGGCGAGGGTGCCGCCGGGCTCCGGCTCGTTCCAGCCGGCCGGGTTCAGGTAGCAGCGGCGGACCAGCAGTCGGCGAGGGCCATCAGGCAAGGTGTCCGCCAGCCAGCCCAGCCAGCGGGCCGGATTGGCCCCGAAGCTCCAGGCGGCCCATTCGTCGAGCGCGGCGAGGGAGGAGAAGACATTGTCGAAATCGACATAGAGCGCGGCACGGCGCGAACTCTGGCACGGCGAGTTACTCCTGGGACCGGGAGTTGGGAGATTGAGGCTTGGGCCGCATTGTCTGCTTCGGGATGCTGACCGGCAAGCGTGGCGCTTGACGAGCGGGGTGTGGGCTGCCCATGGTCCGCGCCCCGAGCACCTTGACAGGAAAAGCCATTCCCATGCCTGCGATCACCCTGCCCGATGGATCCGTGCGCCGCTTCGACGGTCCGGTGACGGGCACCGAGATCGCCGCCGCGATCGGCCCCGGTCTCGCCAAGGCCGCACTGGCCATGCAGGTGGATGGCGTGACGCGCGACATCACCACGCCGATTGCCGGGGATGCGGCGGTGCGCTTCATCACCCGCCGCGATCCGGAGGCGCTGGAGATGATCCGGCACGACGCGGCGCATGTGCTGGCCGAAGCCGTGCAGGCGCTGTACCCGGGCACGCAGGTCACCATCGGCCCGTCCATCGAGCACGGCTTCTACTACGACTTCGCCCGCAACGAGCCCTTCACGCCGGAGGATTTCGCGGCGATCGAGGCGAAGATGCGGGAGATCATTGCCCGCAACGCCCCCTTCGTGCGCGTCGGTCATGCCGCGCGAGGAGGCGATCTCGTTCTTCGAGGCCAAGGGCGAGAAGTACAAGGCGCAGCTGATCCAGGACCTGCCGGCGACCGAGGAGATCTCGCCTATACAGCCAGGGCGAGTGGCTCGACCTCTGCCGCGGGCCGCACATGCGCGGCACCGGCGATATCGGCGGCGCCTTCAAGCTGATGAAGGTGGCCGGGGCCTATTGGCGCGGCGATCACCGCAACGCCATGCTGTCGCGCATCTACGGCACCGCCTGGCGGGACCAGAAGGAACTGGACGCCTACCTCCACCAGATCGAGGAGGCGGAGAAGCGGCGACCACCGCAAGATCGGCAAGGAAATGGACCTGTTCCACCTCCAGGAGGAGGCGACGGGCAGCATCTTCTGGCACCCCAAGGGCTGGAAGCTCTACCGGGTGCTGGAGGACTACATGCGCCGGCGGCTGGACGCGACCGACTACCAGGAGGTGAAGACGCCGCAGCTGGTGGATCGCAAGCTGTGGGAAGCCTCCGGCCACTGGGAGAAATTCCGCGAGCACATGTTCATCGCCCGGATCGAGGACGAGGAGGAGCAGGACCGCATCCTCGCGCTGAAGCCGATGAACTGCCCCTGCCACGTGCAGATCTTCAACCAGGGGCTCCGCAGCTACCGCGAACTGCCGCTGCGCATGGCGGAATTCGGCTCCTGCCACCGCTACGAGCCCTCGGGCGCGCTGCACGGCATCATGCGGGTGCGGGCCTTCACCCAGGATGACGCGCACATCTTCTGCACCGAGGACCAGATCGCCGGCGAGACGGTGCGAATTCGTGGCGCTGCTGTCTTCGATCTACCGCGACCTTGGGTTCTCCGACTTCCGGGTGAAGTTCAGCGACCGCCCGGCCAAGCGGGCCGGCGAGGATGCGGTCTGGGACCAGGCCGAGGGCGCGTTGCGCGAAGCCTGCGCCACCGCCGGCGTGGAGTATGAGCTGAACCCGGGGGAGGGCGCCTTCTACGGCCCGAAGCTGGAGTTCGTGCTGCGCGACGCCATCGGCCGGGACTGGCAATGCGGCACCCTGCAGGTGGATTTCGTGCTGCCCGAGCGGCTGGACGCGGAATACGTGGCCGAGGACGGTTCCCGCAAGCGCCCGGTCATGCTGCACCGGGCCATCCTCGGCAGCTTCGAGCGGTTCATCGGGATTTTGATTGAGCAGCATGCCGGGCGCTTCCCGCTCTGGCTCGCGCCGGTGCAGGTGGTGGTGACCACCATCGTCTCGGACGCCGATGGCTTCGCGCGGGAGGCTGCGGCGGCCCTGGCCAAGGCCGGGCTGCGGGTGGACCTCGATCTGCGGAACGAGAAAATTAACCGCAAGGTGGTGGACCACATCGAACAGCGCGTGCCGGTGCTGGTCGTGGTCGGCCGGCGGGAGGCGGAAGAGCGCAGCCTGGTGCTGCGACGCCTGCCGGGCCGCGAGCAGCAGACGCTGCCGCTGGCCGAGGCGGTGGCCCTGCTGGCCGCCGAAGCGACGCCACCCGACCTGTCGGCCGAGCCCGAGGTTGCAGCGGCGTGAGTCAAGCCCCATAAGGGTAGACCAACCCATTCCCACTACGACAGGAGACGACCATAGCCAGAGGCCCAGTTTCGAACCAGATGCCGACGCGTGACGGCCCGCGGGTCAATGAGGAGATTCGCGTCCCCCAGGTTCGGCTTATCGACCAGGATGGTGAAATGCTCGGCGTCATGTCGGCGCGCGATGCGATGATGAAGGCTTTCGATGTGGGGCTGGACCTGCTCGAGATCAGCCCGAACGCCGTACCGCCGGTCTGCAAGATTACCGACTACGGCAAGTTCAAGTACGAACAGCAAAAGAAGGCCAACGAGGCCCGCAAGAAGCAAAAAATCGTCGAGATCAAGGAAGTCAAGGTTCGCCCGAACATCGACGACCATGACTACGACGTGAAGATGCGGCAGATGAAGGGCTTCATCGGCGAGGGCGACAAGGTCAAGGTGACCCTGCGGTTCCGTGGCCGCGAGATGGCCCACCAGGACCTGGGCATCAAGGTACTTGAGCGGATTCGCCTGGAACTTGGCGAGACCATCAAGGTCGAGCAGATGCCTCGGCTCGAGAACCGGCAGATGATCATGGTGCTGGCGCCCAAATAGGCGCCACCGCACCCGAGGCTTGACGCAGCGGCCATTGGGCCGTAGGGCGTCTGGATGTTGGGGTAACGCCCCGAACCATTAGGCCCCCGCCCGGCGTGGGGCTCCGTCGCTCCGCGAAGACTCGCGCAGCGGCGCGTTTGGTTTTGGGGCGGTCCTTGGCGAAAACGGCAGGGCTTGAAAGGTCCGGATCGGCTCGATGTTCGAAGCATTATCCAGCAAGCTGAACGGGGTATTCGACAAGCTGCGCCGCCGTGGCGCGCTGACCGATGCCGACGTCCAGGAAGCGCTGCGCGAGGTCCGCGTGGCGCTGCTGGAGGCCGATGTCGCGCTGTCCGTGGTCAAGGACCTGACCGCCAAGGTGCGGGAACGCGCCGTCGGCCAGGAAGTGCTGCGCAGCGTCTCGCCGGCCCAGCAGGTCGTCAAGATCGTCAACGATGCGCTGGTCGAGGCGCTCGGTGGCGGTGAGGCGGATGGCGGGGCGCGTGGCCTCGACCTGAACGCCGCGGCGCCGGTGCCGATCCTGATGGTCGGCCTGCAGGGTTCGGGCAAGACCACCACCTCCGGCAAGATCGCGCTGCGGCTGCAAGAACCGCGACAAGAAGAAGGTGCTGCTGGCGTCGCTCGACGTGCACCGCCCGGCCGCGCAGCTGCAGCTTGCAGCGCTGGCCAAGCAGGCGAGTGTCGCCAGCCTGCCGATCATCGCCGGCCAGACGCCGCTGCAGATCGCCCAGCGCGCCATGGATCTCGGCCGGCGCGAGCTGTACGACGTGGTCATCCTGGATACCGCCGGGCGCCTTGCCATCGACGAGGTGCTGATGGCCGAGGTCGCGGCGGTGAAGGCTGCGACCAACCCGCACGAGACGCTGCTGGTGGTCGATGCGATGACCGGCCAGGACGCGGTGAACACCGCCCGCGCCTTCCAGGACACCGTGGGCGTCACCGGCATCGTCATGACCCGGATCGACGGCGATGCCCGCGGCGGCGCGGCGCTGTCCATGCGGGCGGTGACCGGCGCGCCGATCAAGCTGCTCGGTGCCGGCGAGAAGCTGGACGCGCTGGAGGATTTCCACCCGGACCGCATCGCCAGCCGCATCCTCGGCATGGGCGACATCGTCTCCCTCGTCGAGCGCGCCGCGGAGACCATCGACCAGGCGGAAGCCGAGAAGATGGCGGCCCGAAGATGCAGAAGGGCTCGTTCGACCTGGAGGACTACGCCAGCAGTTCAAGCAGATCGGCAAGATGGGCTCGCTGTCGGGCATCCTCGGCATGCTGCCCGGCGTCGGCAAGATGAAGCAGCAGATCGAGGACGCCAACCTCGCACCAGCCATGCTGAAGCGCCAGGCCGCCATCATCGGCAGCATGACGATGAAGGAGAAGCGCGCACCGGACATCATCAAGGCATCCCGCAAGCGGCGCATCGCCGCGGGCAGTCGGCGCCACGGTGCAGGAAGTGAACCGGCTGCTGAAGCAGTTCGACGAAATGTCCGCGATGATGAAGCGGATGAACAAGCTCGGCCAGAAGGGGCTGATGCGTGGCGGGCTCGCCGCGCTGCTGCCGCAGGGGAAGCAAGGCCCCGGCGGCAGAAGGCCCTATTGAACAACATCCATTCGGAGTGACACCAGCACCATGGGCCTGAAGATCCGCCTCGCACGCGCCGGCGCCAAGAAGCGTCCCTATTACCACATCGTGGTGGCCGACAGCCGCAGCCCGCGCGACGGCCGCTTCATCGAGAAGGTGGGCAGCTACAACCCGATGCTGCCGGCCGAGCATACCGACCGCGTGCGGCTGGTCGCCGAGCGCATCCAGCATTGGCTGGGCGAGGGCGCCGTCGCCACCGACCGCGTGGCGAAGTTCCTCGGCAAGGCCGAGCTGGCGCCGATGCCGGTCTATGCCGAGCAGCCGAAGCAGTCCCTGCCGAAGAAGAAGGCGCAGGAACGCGCCGCGGCAGCGGCGGCGGCGGGCTGAACCAGAGCAGCCTGACGGGAGCGGTGGATCGTGCCGGGGAAGCGAATACTGGTGGGGGAGATCGGCCGGCCGCACGGCGTGCGCGGCCTGGTGAAGCTGCGCAGCTTCACCGCCGATCCTGCCGCCATCGCGACCTACGGCCCGCTGACCGACAAATCCGGTGCCAGACGCTATGAGGTGACGCTGCTGTCCGAAGGGGTGGCGCGCATCGATGGCGTGGCGGACCGCGAGGCGGCGCAGCGGCTGACCGGCACGCGGCTGTACGTGGACCGCGACCTGCTGCCGCCCGCCGACGAAGGCGAGTTCTACCTCGCCGACCTGCTCGGCCTGCCGGCCGAGACGGCAGCCGGGCAGGCGCTTGGTCCGGTGCGAGCGGTCGAGGACCACGGTGCCGGCGCCTTCCTGGTGCTGGAGGGACCGCCGGAGCGGTTGGTACCCTTCACCAGCGCGGCGGTGCCGGTGGTCGATCTGGCCGCGCGCCGGATCGTCGTGGTGCTGCCGGATGAGGTGGTGGTGCCGCCGCAGCCGGGCGGGGAGGATGCCGGATGAGCTGGCATGCCTCGGTCCTTACGCTGTTCCCCGAGATGTTCCCCGGGCCGCTCGGCCAGTCGCTCGCCGGCCGGGCGCTGCGCGAGGGGCGCTGGGCGCTGGACGCCATCGACATCCGCGGCTTCGCCACCGACCGCCACCGCAGCGTGGACGACACGCCCTGCGGCGGCGGCGCGGGCATGGTGCTGCGGCCGGATGTGGTGGATGCCGCCTGCGAAGCCACGCTGGCAGCCAGCCCCGGCCGGCCGCTGGTGGTGCTGACCCCACGCGGCCGGCCGCTCGACCAGGCCATGGTGCGCGGCTTCGCCGCCGCACCCGGCGTGGTGGTGCTGTGCGGCCGGTTCGAGGGCATCGACCAGCGCGTCATCGACGCCCGCGGCATGCAGGAGGTCTCGATCGGCGACTACGTGCTGTCGGGCGGCGAGCCGGCGGCGCTGGTGCTGCTCGATGCCTGCGTGCGGCTGCTCCCCGGGGTCATGGGTGCGGCCGAAAGCGGCGAGGAGGAAAGCTTTTCCGCCGGGCTGCTGGAATACCCGCACTACACCCGCCCGGCCGTCTGGAATGACCGTGCCGTGCCCCCCGTGCTGCTGTCCGGCCACCACGCCGAGGTGGCGCGCTGGCGGCGGGCCGAGGCCGAACGGATCACCCGCGAACGCCGCCCCGATCTCTGGGCGCGGCGCCATGCATCAACCCCGATCGCGGCGCAGGACGCTGGCGCGGAGGCGGTCCCTCCGCTTGCCGGCCGGTCCGACGCTGCCTAAATGACAGAACGAAAAGGATACTGACATGAACCTGCTGCAGCAGTTCGAAGCGGAACAGCTGACCCGGCTTTCCAGCGTCCGTGGCGTGCCGGTATTCGGCCCGGGCGACACCGTGCGCGTGATGGTGCGGGTGGTCGAGGGCGAGCGGGTCCGTACCCAGGCCTATGAAGGCGTGGTGATTGCACGCAGCAACAAGGGCGTGAACAGCAACTTCACCGTTCGCAAGCTGTCCTACGGCGAGGGCGTGGAGCGGGTGTTCCCGCTGTACTCGCCCTCCGTCACCGAGATCATCGTGCTGCGGCGCGGCAAGGTGCGGCGCGCGAAGCTGTATTACCTTCGTGGCCGGACCGGCAAGGCGGCGCGCATCGTCGAGAAGCGGACGCCGCGGCCGACCGAGAAGCAGGCCTGATACGGCGCCCCGCGCCACCGCGCGGGGCGTGACAAACACTGGGTTGGGGAAAGCCATGTCAGCGCAAAAGCCGCGCACGCTGTTCGACAAGATCTGGGACGCGCATGTCGTCGAGACGCTGCCGGACGGCACGGCCCTGCTCTACATCGACCTTCACCTGACCCATGAGGTCACCACGCCGCAGGCCTTCGACGGCTTGCGCGCGGCCGGCCGTAAGGTACGCCGGCCGGAAGCGACCCTGGCGGTGATCGACCACAACATCGCCACCGATGCCAGCCGCTATACCGGCATCGTCGACCCCGAGAGCCGGCTGCAGGTCGAGACGCTGGAGCGGAACGTCGTCGATTTCGGCGTGCCCTTCATCCCGCTGCTGGATGACCGGCAGGGCATCGTGCATGTCATCGGGCCGGAGCTGGGGCGCTCGCTCCCCGGCATGACCATCGTCTGCGGCGACAGCCACACCAGCACCCATGGCGCCATGGGCGCGCTGGCCTTCGGCATCGGCACCTCCGAGGTCGAGCATGTGCTGGCCACCCAGACGCTGATGCAGCGGCCGGCGAAGAACATGCAGGTGCTGGTCGAGGGCAACCTGGCGGTCGGCTGTTCCGGCAAGGACATCACGCTCGCCGTCATCGGCAAGATCGGCACCGCCGGCGGCACCGGCCATGTCATCGAATACACCGGGGACGCCATCCGCGCGCTCGACATGGCCGGCCGCATGACGGTCTGCAACATGTCGATCGAGGGCGGGGCGCGGGCCGGCATGGTGGCGCCGGACCAGACCACCTTCGACTACATCGCCAGGACGCCGAACGGCCCGAAAGGCGAGGCCTTCGAGCGCGCGCTGGCCTGGTGGCGGACACTGCCGACCGACCCCGGCGCGCATTTCGACAAGGTGGTGAAGCTGGCCGCGCATGAGATCGCGCCGCAGGTCACCTGGGGCACCAGCCCGGAGGATGTGCTGCCCATCACCGGCATCGTCCCGAACCCCGAGGATGCGTCGGATGATGCGCGCCGCGCCCAGCTTCGCCGCATGGTCGAGTACATGGGCCTGACGCCGGGGCAGCGGTTGCAGGACCTGCCGGTCGACGTGGTGTTCATCGGCAGCTGCACCAACAGCCGCATCGAGGACATCCGCATCGCCGCCAGCATCGCCCGGGGCCGCAAGGTCGCCGATGGCGTGCGCGCCCTGGTGGTGCCGGGCAGCGGGCTGGTGAAGAAGCAGGCCGAGGCCGAAGGGCTGGACCGCATCCTGCAGGAAGCCGGCTTCGAATGGCGGGAGGCGGGGTGTTCGATGTGCCTCGGCATGAACCCCGACAAGCTGACGCCCGGCCAGCGTAGCGCCAGCACCAGCAACCGCAACTTCGAGGGTCGCCAGGGCCCGGGCGGCCGGACCCATCTGCTGAGCCCCGCCATGGCTGCTGCCGCGGCCATCGCCGGCCACCTTGCCGATGTGCGGGACTACCAGCCGAAGGGGGATCTGTGATGGAGCCGTTCACCACGCTGACCGGCATCGCCGCGCCGATGCCCGCGGCCAATGTCGATACCGACAAGATCATCCCGGCGCGCTTCCTGAAGTCGATCAGCCGCGCCGGCTTCGGCAAGCACCTGTTCGCCAACATGCGGTTCAATCCGGACGGCTCGGAGAACCCGGATTTCGTGCTGAACCAGGAGCCTTATCGCAAGGCGGAAATCCTGATCGCCTACGAGAATTTCGGCTGCGGTTCCTCGCGTGAGCATGCGCCCTGGGCGCTGCTGGACTTCGGCATCCGCTGCGTCATCGCCCCCGACTTCGCCGATATCTTCAACAACAACTGCTTCAAGAACGGCGTCCTGCCGGTGCGGCTGCCGCGCGAGGTGTGCGAGCAGCTGATGGAGGATGCGCGGCTGGGCGGCAATGCCCGCATCACCGTGGACCTGGAGCGGGAAGTAGTGGTGCGGCCCTCGGGCGAAGAGATCCCCTTCAGGATCGACCCGCTGCGCCGGCACCTGTTGCTCAATGGCCTCGACGACATCGGCCAGACGCTGCAGCACGGCGGCGCGATCGACAGCTTCGAGGCCAGGCAGAAGGCCTCCCAGCCCTGGCTCTACGGCTGAGCCGTCAGAAGGAAACGATTCGATGGCTGCCAACAAGAAGCTGCTGGTGCTGCCCGGCGACGGCATCGGCCCCGAAGTGATGCGCGAGGTCCGCCGGATCATCGACTGGATGGACCGGCGCCGCAGCGTGACCTTCGAGCTTGAGGAAGGGCTGGTCGGTGGCGCCGCCATCGATGCCGAGGGGGTTCCCTGCTCCGATGCCACGGTGGCGCGCGCGAAGGCCGCGGACGCCGTGTTGTTCGGCAGCGTCGGTGGGCCGAAGTGGGACAACCAACCCTTCGAGAACCGCCCCGAACTCGGTGTGCTTCGGCTGCGGAAGGAGCTTGGGCTGTTCGCCAACCTCCGCCCGGCGCTGGTGCTCAACCCGCTGGTCGAGGCGTCCTCGCTGAAGGCCGATGTCATCCGCGGCGTCGACATCATGGTGGTCCGCGAATCAACCGGTGGCATCTACTTCGGTGAGCCGCGCGGCATTGAGACCATGGCCAACGGCAAGCGCCGCGGCGTCGATACCGAAGTCTACACTGAGGACGAGATCGCCCGCGTCGCGCGCGTTGGCTTCGACCTGGCGCGCAAGCGGCGCGGCAAGATGACCTCGGTCGAGAAGGCCAACGTCATGCAGTCCGGCCGGCTCTGGCGCGCAGTGGTCGGCGAGATCGGCAAGGCCGAGTATCCGGATGTCGAGCTGGAGCACATGTACGCCGACAACTGCGCCATGCAGCTCTGTTCGCGGCCGAAGCAGTTCGACGTCATCCTCGGGTCTAACCTGTTCGGCGACCTGCTGAGCGACCTGGCGGCGGCGCTGACGGGCTCGCTCGGCATGCTGCCCTCGGCGACCCTGGGCGCGGTCGACGCCGCAACAGGCAAGCGCCACGCGCTGTACGAGCCGGTCCATGGCAGTGCACCGGATATCGCCGGCAAGGGCATCGCCAACCCCTGCGCGCAGATCCTTTCTTTCGCCATGCTGCTGCGCTGGTCCTTCGGCATGGACGAGGATGCAACCATGCTGGAGACCGCGGTGGAGAAGGTGCTGGCCGGCGGGCTGCGGACTGCGGACATCATGCAGACCGGCATGGCGCGGGTCGGCACCGGTGTCATGGGTGAGGCGGTGATGCGCGAGCTGGAAAAGCTGTCCGCCTGACAGGTTTGGCGGGCGAAGGGGGTTGCGCCACGGCGCAGCCTCCGCTATTTCGCCTGCCTCGCCGCGAAAGCGGCTGCGCGCCCGTAGCTCAGCTGGATAGAGCACCAGACTACGAATTTGGGGGTCAGGAGTTCGAATCTCTTCGGGCGCGCCATTCTTCCCTTGAAGACCAGGAAGCCGCTGTCCCGGCTTATCCTTGCCGACCGGCCGGCTTCCAGGCCCATTGTCAGCCAAGCCCGCCGTTGATCCCGATCGCTTGGCCAGTGATATAGGCCGCACGATCCGAGGCGAGGAAGCCTACCAGATCCGCAACCTCCTCCGGTCTGCCGGCGCGCCGTGCGGGCACCATCTGGCCTATTCGCTCGCGCGTCAGCACGGCATCCACCGCCGGGCTTTCGATGATGCCGGGCGCCACCGCATTCGCCGTCACGCCACGGGATGCGTATTCAAGCGAGACGGACTTCACCGCGCCGATCAGCCCGGCCTTGGCCGCGGCATAGTTCGCCTGCCCGCGGTTGCCGATGACGCCGGAGATGGACGAGATCGCCAGGATACGGCCCCAGCGGGTGCCGATCATCGGCAGCAGCAGCGGCCGCAACGCCGCGTAGAAGCCGTTGAGCGAAACATCCAGCACACCGCGCCACTGGGCTTCCGTCATGCCCGCCATCGGCGCGTCGTCATGGGTGCCGGCGTTGTGCACGAAGACCTGCACCGGAGGCCCCGCCGAAAGCAGCGCCTCGATCGCCAAGGCGGTGGCCGCGAAGTCGGTCAGGTCGCAGGCGATGGCGCCGGCCCGGCCGCCGCCGGCGATGATCTCGCCGGCCAGCGCCTCGGCGCGCGCAAGGTTGGCATGGGCGTGGATCACCACCTCATGCCCATCCTCCGCGAGCCGCCGGCAGATGGCCGCGCCGAGCGGGCTCGATCCGCCGGTGACCAGCGCGCGGCGGGAGGTGTTCATGCCGCGTCCACCGGCAGGATGACCGCTGCCTGTCCGCTCAGCAGGCTGCGTCCCCCTCCCGAAACCTCGAAGCGGTAGATGAAGCCGTTGGGCTCCGCGACCAGCGCCGTGGCGGTGATCAGCAACGGGCCGCCGACGGTATCGAGCCGCTCGGCATCGAGCCGCACGTCACGCAGGCTGCTGACGAAGCCGGTCCGCAGCGGGCGCCCGTCGGCAGCCAGCAGCGCGCCATGCAGCGCCATGGCCTGCAGCGCGTATTCCAGGCCGCCGACCGCCGGCAGCATGCCGTCGCGGCGCAACGGGTTGTCGGGTGCGGCATGGCTGGTGGCATCGCAGAGAATGGTCTCGGCATCCCAGGACAGCGCGTTGTCCAATAGGCACATCCTGCCCTGGTGTGGCACCAGGCCCGCGATGGCGGCACGGCCGATGGGCGGGGAGGTCAGCATGGCGCGAGCCGAAGCTCCAGATGGGCGTCGTCATGCATCGGCAGGTGCAGCAACGCCGCGCGCCGCGCCGCCAGGGCGCGCAGCAGCGGCAGGGCGCGGGCGGCAGGATTCTCCGTCGCCAGGGCGTCCAGCCCGCTGGCCGGCGGCGGCTCCGCAGCAGGCGTTGCCAGGTAGCGCAGGTCGAGCACCGCTCGCGGCGTCGCGCCCACCTCCTCCGGCCGCAGCACCAGTGCCGCTGCGAAGGTGGCGGTGGTGGGCCGCAGCGTGTCGAGCGGCGCCGGCATCGGCAGGTCGTAGGCGCAGAGCAGCACGGCGTGCCGGCGCGTGGCGACGGCGGTGGCGGCCATCAGCAGCCCGGCCGCGAAGCTGTTGTCGTGCCCGCCCAGGCTCACCGATGGTGCCGTCGAGCGGGCGCCGATGTGCCAGTACCCGGCCGGCGCGTTATGGACCGAGTTATGGAACTGCGTCGGCGATAGGGCGACCCCGGCGGGATCGTGCAGCGCCTCCAGGATGTCGCCCACCACCGCGCCGTCGCCGTTCCCGCTGACGAATATCGTCTCGAGCGCCGCCGTGTCCGCTTCCCCGGCCGTCGCTTCGCATGCGGCGGCCAGCGCGAGGCGGACGACCAGGCTGGTCCGCCGCCGCTCGGTGGCGGCGAGCAGGGCAGGGGGCGGCACGGCGATGTCGGCGCGCACCCAGGGCGCGGCCCCGGCCAGTATCACCTCGCTCGCGGCCCAGCCGGGCAAGCCGGGGCCGAACACGGCAACGCCGTGGATGCAACACCTCAAGACCGGCGGTTCCTCATGCGGCGCGGCCAAGCACCAGGCTGCAGTTGCTGCCGCCGAAGCCGAAGGAGTTGCTGAGCACCCGCCGCACCGCCACGGGTTGCCGGTTTGCCAGGGCGATGTCGCTGCGGAATTCGGGGTCCGGTGCTTCCGCGCCGAGGCAGCCGGGCACCAGCCCATCCTCGAGGCAGATCATGGCGATGACCGCTTCCACGGCGCCCGAGGCGCCCAGCGCATGTCCGGTCCAGCCCTTGGTGGAACTGCAGGCAACGCGATCTCCGAACAGGTGATGGACGGCGCGATCCTCCATGGCGTCATTCGCGCGGGTGCCGGTGCCGTGCAGGTTCACGTAGTCGATATCTCCGGGCGGAAAGGCCGGCCGCCGCGAGCGCCGCCCGCATGGCGCTACCGCGCCGAGGCCCTCCGGATGCGGCGATGACATGTGGTGGCCATCGCTGCTGGCGCCGGCCCCGAGCAGCAGCGCGCGTGCCGGCTGGCGCGATGGTTCTGCGTTCCAGCAACACCAGCCCGGCTGCCTCGCCGATGGAGATGCCGTCGCGGTCACTGGCGCAGGGACGGCTGGGCCTGCCCCGGCTGAGCAGTTCGAGCGAGGCGAAGCCGTGCAGGGTCATGCGGCACAGGCTGTCGACGCCGCCGGCCACCGCGGCATCCACCACCCCTGCGGCGATCAGCGATGCGGCCTCCAGCATGGCGCGGGCGCCGGAGGTGCAGGCGGTGGAAATCGCCAGCGCCGGCCCGGTGAGGCCGAGCCGCGCCCGGACGTAGCGCGGCAGGGCCTGCAGGTCATGGGTCAGTTCGTAGTCGAAATCGGCGGCCAGGGCGCTGGTCCCGGCGGGGCGGCGGCGATAGGCCTGCTCGGTCTCCTCGATGCCGGCCGTGCTGGTGCCGAGCACCACCGCGATACGGTCCGGGCCATGGCGTTCGCGCGCGGCCGCCACCGCGGCGGCAAAGCCATCGCTCGCCAGGGCGGCCTCCGCGAGGCGGTTGTTGCGGCAGGCGAAGCCGGCAAGCGCCGGGGGCAGGGTCACATTCTCAAGCCCCGGCACGCGGCCGATCCAGATGTCTTGCGGCATGTCCGGCAGGTCGCAGGGCCTGAGGCCGGTGCAGCGCGCGTGCAGCGCCTGGCGCAACGGCGCGATGCCCGGTCCCAGGGCAGTGACGACCGTGCGGGCGGAGATGCTCAGGGGCCACATGGCGGGTGCTTCAGGCACGCGGTGCCATGGCATTGGCCAGCAGGAACGCGCTCGCCGACGCCCACCGACACCGTCAGGCCAATCCCGTGCAGCACCGGCGTGGCGGAAAAAGCGAGCAGTCCAAAAGTCAGCAGTGTCGAGACGGTGCAGTTCAAGACGGCTCCCAGCGTGTCGTCATCCGCCGCATCCGGATCGGTGCCGGTCCGAGCGAAGAACAGAGAATAGTCAATTGCCAGCCCAGCCAGCAACAGCAGGGACGCCAGGTGGAACAGGGTCAGCGCCTCGCCCAGCTCCGGTCAGCACGGCGAGCGTCACGACCAGGGCGCCGCCGATGGGCGTGGCGACCTGCAATACGCGGCCGATGCTGCCCAGGCTCAGGGCGAGCATGCCCAGCACCAGAACCCCGCCGGCCAGTGCCCAGGTCAGCGTCGCCCGTGCATAGGTGGCGAGCATGCCCTCGGTCTCCGCCTTCACGTCGACGAAGAGAATCCGTGGATTGCCAAGCTGCCCGGCCGCTGCCGCGAGCAGTCGCCGGATCGGTCACGCCGCGCGCCAGGGCAACGCCCTGGACGCATATCCCCCCGGCGTGACAGCAGCGGCGAGAGCCGGGCGGCAATGGTGGGGGCATCGGCCGCCAGCATGCCGGCAGTCAGCGGCGGCAGGCTGCGGCTCTCCTCGACGGCGGCGAGAAAGGGCGCGAAGGCCGTGGGCCGGAAGGGCAGCCCATCCTGCGCCGCGCGCAGTTCGTCGCGCAGAGGCCCAGTGCCGGGCAGGGCTTGCCGCCGTGCCTGCTGGGTGGCGGGGCTTGGCAGGTAGCCGCTCGGCAGGTCGAGGCCGGCCAGCGCCCCGTCCGGCCCGATCAGCTGCGCCAGCCTCCGGCCCAGGCGTTCGGAGGCTTCCAGCACCTCGGCCTCGCTGCCCGGGCCGAGCGCGAACAGGAAGCGCACATCGGGTGCGCCAAGCTGCCGGCGCAGCTCCGCATCCAATGCCTGGGCGGCCTGCGGCACCGGGCTGAGCGCGGCGAGGTCGCGCTGCCAGGCCGGCCCGCCGGCCGCCGCAAGCCCCGCCGCCGCAGCCAGCACGACCACGGCCGCCAGGCGCCGGCGCCCATGCAGCGCGGCCAGCACCGTGCGCAGCAGGGCGGGCAGGGGCCGCGGCTCGATCGGCGTCTGGCGGCATGAGCATCGGCAGGACCCAGCGCGTGGTCGCGGCGGCGGCCAGCAGGCCGGTGCCGGCGAAGATGCCGAGCTGCACCAGGCCCGGAAACCCCGAGCCCAGCATGGCGGCCAGCCCGGCCGCCGCCGAAGCCGCGGCAAGACGGAGCGTCGGCCAGATGCGCGCGGCGGCGGCGGCCATGGTCTCCCCGGGCCGGCGGAGGGTGACGAGCAGGATGGGGTAGTCGATCGTGACCCCGAGCATGGTCATGCCGAAGCCGAGGGTGATGCCATGCACCGTCCCGCCGGTGAAGGCGGCCGTCGCGGCAAGGCCGGCGATGGTTCCCGCGGCAAGCGGCACGGCGACGAGGGCCAGCAGGGGGACGGACCGGTAGCGCCAGAACAGGAACGCCCCGAGCAGTACGATGGAGGCCAGGGCGACCCGCTGCACATCGGCGCGGATCACCGCGGCCGCCTCGGCGGCAAAGACGCCGGGGCCGCTCAGCAGCAGCCGTGCCGGTCCGGGCCGGGCGGCGGCGAAGGCTTCGTGAAAGGCAGCCACCGCGTCACGTTGAGCCTCGGCGTCCAGCCCGCCTTCGCCGCGCATGCGGGCGACCAGCAGGGCGCGCGGCGGTCCGTCGCCGGCGGCGAACCAGGCGCCGTGGCGGGTATCGACGGGCGCCCCGGCCAGCCAGTGGCGCGCCAGGTCCAGGAAGGCGCCGGTCGGGTCGGCGAAGCCGAAGCGGACCAGCAGCGGCGAAGCGGCGGAGCGCAGCCCCTCAAGCAGGGTCTCCAGCCGCGTGCGCAGCGATGCCGCGGTGAAATCCTCCGCCTGGACGTCCGGCGAGAGCAGGTAGCGGTACCGGAACAGGATTTCCTGCTCGGCTTCCGACGGCGCGATGGTCCCGTCGCCCACGAACTCGAATTGTCCGGATGCCCGGAGCGCTGCGGCGGTTTCGCGTGACAGCCGCGCAAGCTCCTCCGGTGCCGCGCCCTCGATGCCGGCCAGCAGCAGGGTGTTGGCGGCGCCGGTCTGCAACTCGCGGACCAGGAAGGCGCTCGCCGGCGTGCGGCCCGGTGGCAGCACCTGCGCGAGGTCGGTCCGCACCTCGATGGTCGTGGCCAGCGCGGCCCCGAGCATCGCCAGCAGCAGCAGCACTCCGGCCAGCCGCCTCACGGCGAGGGGATGATCCGCATGCGGGTGATGCCGCCGCCTTCCTCGGTGTCCACCCCGCGCACCTGCGTCCCGTGGCCGGTGATGAGGATGCTCTGCACGGCCAGCCGCACCCGGAGGGCCACTGGTGTCAGGATCATGCGCCAGGGACCGTCCGCGGAGCCCTCGAAGTCGATCCGGTAGTGCTGCCGCAGGGTGGCGAGATCGCCGGCCAGGGTGCTGCGGATGGCCTCGGCCAGCGCCCGCATCTCCGGCTGCTCGTCCAGGCTGAAGGACCGGTGGATGTCGCGGTCGGGGCGTTCGTAGGTCAGGCGGTCGCCGGCGATGCGCACCACTTCCTCGATGGGCGAGGTGGTGTGCTTCTCCAGCCGGTCCGGCGCTTCCCAACTCAGGGTGCCGCGGCTGAGCAGCGGCAGGTCCAGCTCGGGGATCGCCTTCTCCTCCGTGAATGCCGCGCGGGATCGCGGCACCTTCGCGAAGTCCTGCATCAGCGCATCGAGCGCCGGCGTGGCCCGCGCCGGCCGGGTGGGCAGGGCGATGGCGAGGAGCAGGGCGAAGTGGCGCCGCCTCACGCGCGGTGTTCCTGCCAGAAGTCGTAGAAGTTGAACCAGTTGTACGGGTGCGCGCGGCAGGTCGCCTCCAGCCGTTCGGCATAGACGGTGGAGCCGCTCGGCCACGGCGGCCTGCCGCCCCGCCCGGCCGGGCGGCAGGGGGTCGGCGAAGGGCTCGAACCGGACCTCGTAGTGGCGCGGGCCGCGCCAGAGACCGAAGGCGAGCATGATCGGCGCATCGAGCACCGCGGCGAGCACCTGCGGCCCGGTGGGCAGCGGCGCCGGGTGGCCGAGGAATGGCACCGGCAGGAACCCTTCGGCACCGGGGGCGCGGTCGGCCAGCAGCCCGACCAGCCCGCCGCGCTCCAGGCATTCGCGGACGCGCAGCATGGAATCGGTGGTGCCCAGCGGAATGATGGCGGCGGCATGGCCATGGCCGGCAATCGTCTCGAACACCGCCTTGAGGCGCGCCGCATTCTCCTGGTGCATCAGGACGGCGACCTCCACCGGGCAGCCATCGTCGGCGACCGCGCGCAGCGCCTCGAAGCTGCCGATATGCGCGCCGAACAGCAGGCAGCCCTTGCCGGCGGCGATGGTCTCCCGCAGGGCATCCAGGCCATGCACCTCGATCCGGTAGTGCTCGACCTTGCCGGCGATCAGGAAGGCCCGGTCGAGGATGGTGGAGGCGAAGGCGAAGTAGAGCCTGAACAGGTCCCGGAACCCCGGCTCCCGGCCCAGCGCCCGGCCGAGGTAGAGCCGCGCCGCCGCCCTCTGGCGCGGCGAGAAGGCAAGGAAATACGCGGTTATGGGATAGAGCAGCAGGTGCCCGGGCCACCAGCCGATATGGTGCACCAGCCAGACCATGAAGCGGCCCAGCCGGACGCTGCCGCGCTCCGGCGCGGTGGTCCAGTCTAGGCCGGCGGATCGGACGGACTGCACGCGAGCTCCCCCGTGAGGACGATGGTCCCGCGGCACCGGCAGGTGAAGACGATCCGCCCGGCGCCGCGCCGCTCCAGCGTGATGTCGAACGGATCGCCCGGGGTCACCGGCGCGGTGAATTTGGCGCGCACCAGCCGAACCCGGGCAAGGCCGGCAGCTTCCAGCACCGCATCGAGCAGCAACACGCCGGGCACGATC
The DNA here is from genome assembly GCA_963829365.1 of uncultured Alphaproteobacteria bacterium. Lineage (GTDB taxonomy): Bacteria > Pseudomonadota > Alphaproteobacteria > Acetobacterales > Acetobacteraceae > Belnapia. The sequence goes on from CAWHIH010000001.1 coordinate 192,392, forward strand.
GGGCGGCCCGGGAAATGCCCGGCGATCGCCGGATGGTCCATCGGCACCGTGACCTCCGTCATGCCCTGCCCGGGGGCCTGGCTCACGCGCCGGATGCCCTGGTGGCGGTCATGGCTGCCAGGGCTTCGTGCGACAGCTTGCCGACCGCATTGCGCGGCAGGGCCGGCACCAGCACGATCGGCCGCGGCAGGAACACCGGCTCGATCCGGGCACGCAGGGCGGCCAGGATGTCCTCGGCCGAATATCCCGGGGCCACCACATAGGCCATCAACCGCGCGGCGGGATTGCTCTCGACATCCGGCGGCGCCACGAAGACCCCGTCCTGCACGCCGTCGATTTCGGCCAGGAGCCGGTTCAGGTCGGCAAGCGAGGCGCGGCGGCCGCCGAGCTTCACCAGGTCGCTTCGCCGTCCCAGCAGGCGGAAGCGTCCGTCTTCGGTCGGCTCCAGCGCATCGGCGATGGCGATTTCGCCGAGGCCCGGGACGAAGACCGCCCCCTGCCGCAACTGCACCCCGAGGTAGGGCAACCACTCCGGCCCGGCCGCGGTGCGGCGGCTGGCCATGGAGCCGGCCTCGGTGGCGCCGTAAATCTCGAGCATCGGCGCGTCCCAGTCGCGCTCGACCGCTTCGGCCATGCCCAGGGCCAGGGGGGCCGTCGCCGAAATGACGGCGGCGAGGGGCGCGGGCCGCCGGCTCTCGGCGAGCAGGGCGCGGAGGTGGAGCGGCGTCGTGACCAGCACCCGGCGCGGTGGCAGGGCAGCCAGCGCGTCCAGCACATCGGTGGGGAAGAAGCTCTCGCCCGCGTAATGCGCGACCGCTGCCTGCAGCGGCAGCATGATGGTGGTCTCGAAGCCGTACATATGGCGTGCCGGCACGGTGGCCACGATGGCGGCAGGCGTCCCGTCGCCATGGCGGAACCCGAAGCGCTCCGCCGCCGCATCGGCCGCGGCGACCAGCGCACCCCAGGACTTGGCATGGGCCGTCGGTTCGCCGGTGGAGCCGGAGGTGAAGGCGATGGCGGCCATGCGGTCGGCCGGGATGAGCGGTGCCCGGGCGATGTCCGCGCCGGTATCTGGCGCAACCGGCTCGTCGAGCCGGACCAGGGGTAGTGGCCCGGCAGCCGGGCCGTCGGCCAGGATGTAGAGCCCGGGATAGCGCGCCGACAGGGCGCGCAGGCGTTCGGGCGCCGGGTCCGCGTTCAGCAGCGTGGCATGCCCGCGCTGGAGGGCCGCGGCGAAGCCGAGCATCGTGTGGTAGCGATCGGTGCACAGGTTGACCGCATGGCCCTGGGCCGGCAGGCGGGCCGCCAGCGCCGCGACCTCGGTCAGGAAGCGCCCGACGGTGATCGCCTCGCCGGCGCGATGGCAGATGACCTCGGAGAGGGGGCGGTTCACCAACGGCCAGGCGGTCGCTGCCTGATGGTCGGCCCATGCGCCCGGGATGTCAGGCGACATGCGGTGCCGAGCCCTGTGCCAGGCGGATGGCCCGCAAGGTCCGCAGCGGCGTGGCCCGCCCGTGCTGCGGGAACAGGCGGTTGCGCAGCACATGCTCGCCGAGGAACAGGCCGAGGCAGAGGAAGGGCTGCAGCGTCAGGATCGGGCCGACGGGCAGGGCGGCAAGGCCCATGCCGGCATAGACCAGGGCGAGCCCCCCGAGCAGGAAGGCCCAGACCGCGGTCAGCCGGCGGGTGTAGCCACCATGCCCATCGGGCAGGCCTGCCGCATCGAAGCGGCTGTAGCGGGAGATCAGCGGCTCGCGCCCGGGCAGCAGGGTGATCCCGAAGCGCAGGGCGACGCAGGCATTGCCGATGGCCGCGAGCACGGCGGGCGCGGCGGCGCCTGTCACGGCCAGCGCCACGGCGCCGCCGGCGACCTCCACCGCAAGGGTCGCGGCGGCGAAGACCATGGCTGTGCGTGCCAGTCCCGTGCTGCGCCCGCCGGACATGTCTTCAGCTCGTCCGGTGCTTCTCGACATGCGCCGCAAGGCTGCGGAGCGAGGAGAATATCCGGTGGTTCCTCTCGTCATCCGAGCGAAGCTTCACGCCATAGGCCTTGGACACGGCAAGCGCGATCTCGAGCGCGTCGATGGAATCGAGGCCGAGGCCCTCCCGGAACAGGGGTTCTTCGGGTGCGATGTCCTCGGGTGCCACCTCAAGTGCAAGGGCCGAGACGATCAGCCGGGCAACCTCCAGTTCATGCGGCTGCATCGCCGCCGATTCTTGATTGGTCGAGGCCGTGGAGGTGACGCTAGCCATCTGGTCCCCATGCGCTTCAGAATGCACGCCTTGCCCATGCCGGGCCTGGCGGTCTTTTTCAGGATTACCAGAGCCTTGGCAGCAGTGGCAAGGAAGCGGGCCAGTCGACCCGGGCGTATCCCGAGCCTGTCAAATGGTGGCCGGTCAATCGAAGGGCTCTGCGGTCGAGGCGACCGATGCCGTCGAGCGATACAGCGAGAAGGACACCCCGCCGACCAGCGTCGCATTGAACTCCGAGCGGAACAGCGGGCTGCCCGCATTGGTTGCCCCGGCGAAGCTTTCGAGCCGCCCTCCCGCGGCCAGGGAAAGCCGCTCGGTGACCGGCATCCGATAGGAGAATTGCAGGCGGAGCCCGAGGTAGCCGCCCGCCGCATCATGGGCGGGACGACCGGGCCGCACGTCCTCCTGCCCCACCCGGTACCAGTAGTCCATCAGCCCGCCGGACGCGAAGACCGGGCCGATCCCGATGCGGCCCCGTCCGCCCGGCACGAGCAGGTCGACCCGCTCGAAGGCGATTTCCGGCGCGAAGGTGAGGCCGCGGTATCGGATGCGCTCGAAATCCGTCCCGAACACCGCGCGGATCGGGATATCGACGGTGATTCGCGACCGGTTGGCCGCATTGCGCCAGCCGATCCAGCGCAGCGATGGACCGATCTCGCCCAGCCAGTCGAGGTCCGGCATGCCCTCGCGCGCCGAACTGCCATCGGAGTCGCTGCCGGGGGCACCGTTGAAGTTCAGGGTGAGCTCCAGGTCCTCACCGCGATAGAAGCGCCCGCGCAGACCACGCTCGTCGCTTTGCAGCACCTCCCCGCGGTAGATCAGCCAGGGCAGCGCGAGACCGCGGAGGCGGGATTTTTCGGCGGCCGGATAATCGGGCAGCCAGGCGCCACCCCCGAAGATGCCCGCTTCGAGCAGCGGCAGCCGCACCTCCTGGGCAGCCCCGTGCCCCGTGCCGATGGCGACTAGCATGGCGGCTGCGGCGATGGGCCGGATCCACGGCCTCATGGGGATGTCCGCTCCGCGACCAGCAGCACATTCGGCAGGGGGGTGCGCCCCCAGCAGGGGGTGACCGAGACGGTGAAGCCGGCGGCTTCGAAGGGAGCCGCGATGGTCCGGAGCGGCAGGGGCCGGATCTCGGCGCCGTCGCGCCGGACGGTACGGCCCAGCCTCTCCATCGCCAGGCCGAATTTGCTCCGCCAGCCGCAGGCGGGATCGAAGGCCCGGATCAGGACCCGCCGCCGTGCCGCCGCGGCAACCCGCGCGAGCAGCGCGTGCTGCATCTCCTCCGGCATCTGCACGAGGATATCGATCAGCAGGGCGGTATCGCAGGCGGGCACCGCCGCGGTGCCGAGATCGGCGACCGCGAATTCTGCCGCCAGGCCGGCCGCCGCCCGGCTGGCATCGGCCACCTTGGCGCCGTCCCGGTCGAGGCCGGTCACATGGTCCGCGAGGCCCGCCGTCAGCAGCGCGAGGCCAAGCTGGCCCCGGCCGCAGCCAAGGTCGGCCACCGCCCCGAACGGCGTGGCGGCGGCGCGGTGCAGCACCGCCTGGGTCGCGGGATCGCCGCGCAGCTTGCCGCGGACGAAGCCCTGCACGAAGCGCGAAGCCCCGGCATAAAGCCCCACCACCCGCGCGGCGAGGGCATCGAAGTCGCCGGGTTCAATCGGGGGCCGCGGCAGGGTGGCAGGCGCGGCAATCGCGGTCGCCGGGAGGCAGGGGGGATTCTGGGCGGTATAGGCGCGAAAGACGCCGAACTGTTCCTCGCATCTGGCCCCGGTGAAGCCGGCCTCCGTGAGGGCTTGCAGGATCACCGAGGGCGGGACGCAGGCGTCGATGGTGTCCCAGTAATACTGCATCAAGGTCCCGGCACGTTCGCCGCCGCCGAACCGCCGGCAGAAGGCCGGGACGACCGTGCCGAGATAGCCCTTGGCCGCGGCATAGGCGATGCGGCCCCCGGGGCGCCCGATCTCCAGCAGCAGCAGGCGCCCGCCGGGCCGCAGCACACGGCGGTATTCCTCGAATGCAACGCCCAGGTCGGCGACGTGGCGCAGCGCATAGCCCATGCTGAGGAAGTCGAAGCTGGCATCGCCAACCGGCAGCGCCTCGGCCCGTCCCCGGATGAGCGGGATGCTGAGCGTGCGCCGCGCCTCCCGCAGCATGCCCTCGCTCAGGTCGAGGCCCACGACATCCCCAGGCCTGCCGAGGATTGCAGCGCCTCGCGCGCGACAAGGCCCGTGCCGACCGCCACGTCCAGCAGCCGCTGGCCGGGCGCGAGCCCGGCACGCTGCAATGCCCGCCGGCGATACCAGGCACCGGAGCCGAAGGAGAAGGCCTTGTTGATCCGGTCGTAGGAAGCCGCCGTCTCATCGAATATGTCGCGGACGAAGCGGTCGCGGGACTGCGCGGCGGGGTAGTAGGCGGTCAGCGGCGGATGGGGCGCGGGCCGCGCGCCGTCGGTTCGTGACAGGTCGTGCCGGGGCGCCGTCGCCGCCGCATCCTTCGGATTGCTCAATTCCGGAAAACCTCATTCTGGACTTCATCCACCGCAGGGATTAGCCTAGCGCAAGAGTGGAAACGTGACGAGACAATGATGCATCCAGGCAGCGCGCAGCCGAAAGTAGCAGGCGCCGCGCGGCAAGGAAGGCTGCTATCGTACTATTACGTCGTTGCTTTCTATTTCTGCCTCTTGTCCTTCGGATTGATCTGCCTGCTCTGGAGCCTGCCGGCATCGCTGCTTTACCGGGTGTTGCCGCGCCGTCTGGGCGAGCCGCTTGGACAGTTCATGATCATGGCAGGGTTCCGATCGTTCATCGGCCTCATGCGCGTAACCGGGGTGTTCCGCGCCGACCTGTCGGCCATTGATGCACTCCGGGACGAGCGGGCCATCGTCATCGCGCCCAACCACCCGACGATGCTTGATGCCGTATTGATGGTGTCCCGGCTACCGAGGGTGGTATGCATCACCAAGGCATCCTTGTGGGACAACGTGTTCCTCGGTGGCGGCGTACGGCTTGCCGCGTATATCCGCAATGATGCACCCCTGCCCATGATCCGCCGGGCGGCCCAGGCGGTTCGGGGCGGCCGGCAGCTCCTGATCTTCCCGGAAGGCTCACGCACGGCGAGGCCGCCGGTCGATGCCTTCCACCGGAGCTTCGCCGTCATGGCCAAGGCGGCCGGGGCGCCGGTCCAGACGGTATTCATCGAGGCGGAGAGCCCCTACCTTCGAAAGGGCTGGCCCTTGTTCCGCCGTCCCGAGCTTCCCCTGGTCTACCGCATCCGCCTCGGTCAGCGCTTCGAGGCGGTCGGCGATCCCGCGGAATTCGTCCACCGGCTGGAGGCGCATTTTCGTGAGGCGTTCCTGCAGGGTGCCCGGCGGTGACGCCGCGCGATACGCACCTGGTCCTGATCCCAAGCTACAACACCGGGCCACGGGTGCTGGAGACGGTAGGCGAGGCACGCGCCGCATGGCAGCCGGTCTGGATCATCGTGGACGGCAGCACGGACGGCAGCGACAACCTCCTCCGTGAAGCTGCACGGGACGATCCGGGCCTTGAGGTCATGGTGCTGCCGTCCAATGGCGGGAAGGGTTCTGCGGTGCTGCATGGATTGCGGGAGGCGCATCGCCGGGGCTTTACCCATGTCTTGACGATGGATGCCGATGGCCAGCATCCGGCGGCGTCCATCGCGGCGATGATGGCCGCATCCCAGGCGGCGCCGGGGGCAATGATCCTCGGCCGCCCGGTGTTCGGCGCGGATGCGCCGCGCCTTCGCGTGCAGGGCCGCCGCGTCTCGAACTGGTGGGCGAACCTGGAGACGCTCGGCGCCGGCATCGGCGATTCGCTGTTCGGCTTCCGGGTCTATCCGGTTGCGCCACTGCTTGCAGGTCATGGAGCGGAACCGCTGGATGCGCCGCTTCGACTTCGACCCCGAAGCCGCGGTGCGGCTGTGCTGGCAAGGCGTGCAGCCGGTGAACCTGCCGACGCCGGTACGCTACCTCACGGCGGAGGAGGGCGGCGTCTCGCACTTCAAGTACTGGCGCGACAACCTGCTGCTCACCTGGATGCACACGCGACTGGTGCTCGGGATGCTGCCGCGGCTGCCGGCATTGCTTCATCGGCGGCGCCGACGGAATCCAGCGCATTCGGCAGCGATACGCCCCTGAGCCCGGCCGCGGCGATTCTTGCCAGCAGGGCGGGCAGGACCTCGAGCACCAGGGGTGCGCCAGCCGCGCCCCGGGCCCATCGCCCATCATGCAGCAGCAGCAGGTCGCCTGCCGCGAGGCCGCGGGTCAGGCGGCGGAGCACGACCTCGGGCCTGGTGCACACCGTGTCGTAGCCACGCCGGGTCCAGGACACGAGCGCCAAGCCTGCCCTGGCAAGCACCGGGTCCAGCAAGGGGCTGCGGAGGCCAGCGGGTGCCCGGAAGAACCGCGGGGACTGCCCGCATGCATCGGCGATCGCGTGCTGGGCCGTGGTGATCTCGCGCAGCATCGCCCCCGGGGACCAGCAGGCAAAGTGCAGCGGATGGCTGTAGGTGTGGTTTTCGATGCTGTGGCCGCGCCGCAGGATCTCGCGCAGCAGGGCGGGAAACCGCTGGCCTTCGCGGCCGATCACGAAGAAGCTGGCCGTGGCACCATGGGCATCGAGAAGGTCCAGCACGCGCGGGGTAGCCTCGGGATCGGGGCCATCGTCGAAGGTCAGCGCGACCGCCGCACGGGATGCGGGACCGATCGGCAATCGGGTGAGGTTGGGCCCGAGCATGGCGCTGCGCGGATGCATGCCGCAGGCGAGCACGGCATGGTTGACGGCAAGCGCACCCAGCAATTCAGGCCAAAGCGACGGCATGGCGGCCAGTGCCGGTAATGCACCCGCGTGGAGCGCCATAGAGAACTTCATGGATGGTGCGGGAGACCAGCCACCGGGCAAGGCCACGATGCTACCGCCGGCCAGCGGGGAACGCATGGGCCATCTTGGCCATTTCCTTCATCGACGGTCATTCCTAGCCGAGTGGCATCCGATTTGGAAGCCGAACCACCTCGACGGTATCCGGCCCGCTTGTGGTAGGATGCGAAGCGTGGCCGTCTGGCATCGGACTGTCCTGCGGAAGACGCAAATCATGGGACCATCTGGCATTCATGCCCAACCGGCGCTGGTCATGGCAACGGACAGGCTGGCCTGCAGGGCACATTCGACCTTGGACCACGGCGGCATCGCAGCCGAATGATGCCATGCACTTGTCCTGGACCACGATGATGCGGCCGGGCATTGCCTTCGGGCTGCTCCTGCTGGCCATCGGCAGCCTTGCCGCCTGTGCCCCTGTAACGATACCCGCCGGATCGTCCTACCAGCGGCCGTCATTCGCCAGCGATGCGATGGTGATGTCGGATGGCGCCAGGCTGCCCTACAACAAGTGGCTGCCGCGCGAGGCGCCGCGTGCGGTCCTGCTCGGCGTGCATGGCTTCGGCGACTACTCGTTCAATGCCTTCGACATTCCGGCGCCGCTTTTCAACGACGTCGGCATCGCGATCTATGCCTATGACCAGCGGGGTTTTGGTGCCGCGCCGCATAGCGGGCTGTGGCCGGGAAGCGCCACGCTCGCGGCCGATGTCACGGCCGTGACGCGGCTGGTGAAGGCGCGCCATCCCGGTGTCCCGGTGTTCCTGGTTGGAGAAAGCATGGGCGCCGCCGTGCTGGTAATTGCGGCCACCTCCGCTGATCCGCCGCCCGTGGCCGGGTATTTGCTGATGGCGCCAGGGGTCCGGGGACGCGCCTCCATGGGCCGCTTCGCCAGCAACGTGCTTGAATTCGCCTCCCGCACCATACCGGCGGTCGGCTTCAGCGGTTCCGTCCCAGGCATCGTGCCAACCGACAACGAGGATGCACTGCGGCGCTGGTCGGCCGATCCACTGACCACGAAGGCCTTCCGTGTCGACCTGGTCTACGGGCTGGTGAACCTGATGGACGAGGCCCTGGCGGCGGCGCCATCCTTCAAAGACCGGGCGCTCATCCTCTATGGCGGAAAGGATGCGATCGTGCCCGCATCCCCGATACCGGCAATTGTTGAAGATGCTGCCAGAAGCGGCGCCTCATAGGCTCGCCTATTACCCCGACGGCCACCATCTGCTGTTGCGCGATCGGGCGCGGTCGGCGGCGGTCCGGGACATCGTGGCCTGGATCGAGGCGCCCGAGGTTCCGCTGCCCTCCGGGGCGGAACAGGCAGGTGTCAAATGGCTTGGCAGCGCCGGGGGATAAACCCGGCCGCGCGGTGCGGCGCCGGGCGTGCGGCTATTCCGCAGCGGCGGCGCGCATGGCCTGGACAGGCGCCGCTTCCGGCATGGCCGGGCCGAGCCCCAGCCTGTGCAGGGCGGACAATGCGTGGAACACCGCCTTGAAGCTCAGGATCGGCACGGTTGCCCGGAGGTCGCCCCGCAGGTTGCCGGCGAGCATGTTGACGATGCCGTCCCGCATCCACAGCGTGTTGCGCGGCGCCATGAAGAGCGACCGCATGACAGGATCGTTGATGCGGTAGATCAGCCAGCTGATCCGGTCCATCGCAAGGGCCAGTTCCCGGTTCGTGCGGGCCGCCAGCCTGGTGCCGCGCACGGGATCATCGAGCCAAGCGTGGGCGGCCTCCGCGCCGAGTTCGCCGGCCGTCATCGCCATGAGGACACCGGTCGAGAACATCGGGTCGACGAAGCCATAGGCGTCGCCGATCATGAGGAAGCCGTCGCCATGCCCCTGGCGCGCACGGTAGCTGTAGTTGCCGGTGCTGTGGATGTCCGAGGCGATGGTCGCCTGGCGCAGGCGGGCGGCGACGGTGGGGCTGCTGGCGATGCGCGCCAGGAACAGGTCCTTCGCACTGCCGTGCCGCCCCTTCCAGGCGGCCTGGTTCCCGACGAAGCCGACGCTCGTGATATTCCCCGGCAGAGGGATCAGCCAGAACCATCCATCCTCGGCCAGGTGGATGCTGATGTATCCGCCCAATGCGCCGGTGCGTTGCTCGACGCCTGAAAAATGCGCGTACATCGCGGCCGTGTTGTTGTACTTGTTGGTCTCCTTCACCCGCATCCGTCCGGCGAGGAACGTATCCCGTCCCGAAGCATCGAGCACGTAGCGCGGGTGGAATTCGACAGGCGCATGATCGGTACTGTGCGCCGTGACGATCGCCCGCTGCCCGGCCCCCTGGAACTGGATGTCGGTCACGCGGGTATTGTCGAAGGTGACCGCGCCGTGGCGTGCCGCATTGGCAAACAGCAGGGCATCGAATTCGCTGCGCTTCACCTGCCATGCGTGGGTCCGGCTTCGGTCCAGCGCCCGGGCGAAGGGAAAGGCGCAACTGCGGCCCGTTCGGTCGGACACGAATTCCGCGCCCGGCTTGTGGACTCCGATGCGCCGCACTTCTTCCAGTATGCCGAGGCGCTGCAGCACATCAAGGTTTCGGGGCAGCAGGCTTTCGCCGATATGGAAACGCGGGTGGACCTCCTTCTCCAGAAGGACCACCCGGCGCCCTGCCTTGGCCAACAGCGTCGCGGCCGTTGAGCCGGCGGGACCACCACCGACAACGACAACATCAGGCCGGCAACTGTCTTCCATCGCCCGTAATCATCTCCTCGGGTGGCGCCGATGCGTCAACAGCAGGTCGCGGCGCCTGCTGGCTTCCGCCTTCATTGCCTTGACGGGCTACCCGACCCTTGCGCGGCGTCGGGCACGCGGTTCATCACGAAGCCCGGGTAGCCCTTGGCGGCGATCTCGTCGCAGATGGCCCGGTAGCGCGCCATGCCGCCGGCGTAGGGCATGAAGACGCGCGGCTTGCCCGGCACGTTGGCGCCCAGGTACCAGGAATGGTGCGCCTGGGGCAGCAGCGTGGCGTTTGCCGCCTCGTTGACCTGCGCCACCCATTCATCCATCGCCGCCTCGGATCGGTCTCGATCTGCGCGAGGCCCTTGCGCGCGCATGTGCGCGATGCAGTCGGTGATCCAGTCGACATGCTGCTCGATGGCGACCGGCATGTTGCACAGCACCGAAGGGCTGCCCGGGCCGGTGATCGTGAACAGGTTCGGGAAGCCGGCGACCTGCAGGCCGAGGTAAGTTGCGCGGCCCGGCCTCCCACACTTGGCCAGCGGCAGGCCATCGCGGCCGTGGATGTCGAGCTTCAGCAGCGGCCCGGTCATGGCGTCGAAGCCGGTGGCGAAGACGATGATGTCCAGCGGGTAATCCGCATCCCGCGTGCGGATGCCGGACGCCGTGATGCGCTCGATCGGCGCGGCACGCACATCGACCAGCGTCACGTTGTCGCGGTTGAAGGTCTCGAAGTAGTCGGTGTCGATGGGCGGGCGCTTGGCGGCATAGGGATGGTCGATATCGGCCAGCAGCTCGGCCGTGGCGGGGTCCTTCACGATCGCGCGGATCTTGTTCTTGAGGAATTCGGCGGCCGTGTCGTTGGCTTCCTTGTCCAGCAGGATACGCGGAATGCGGCGCGGAACTGCAGCCCGCCCTTGCCCAGGCCGCTTCGTAGAGCGCCTCGCGCTGTTCCGGCGTCACGTCCCAGACGGACCGGTCCTCGATGAAGAATGGGTGGCCGTTGGTGTTGCTGTGCATGATCCGCCGGATCTCGGCGTGGTTGTTCTTCACCCACTCCTTGAATTCCGCCGCCAGCGGCGCGTTGTGCGCCGGCACGCTGTAGTTGGCGGTGCGCTGGAACACGGTGAGATGCGCGGCTGCCTCAGCGATGACCGGCGCCGCCTGGATGCCGGTGGACCCGGTGCCGACCAGCCCGACACGCTTGCCGGTGAAATCGACACCTTCATGCGGCCACTGGCCGGTGTGGTACCACTGCCCGGCAAAGTCCGCGAGGCCCGGGAATGTTCGGCACGTTGGCGGAGGAAAGGCAGCCGACGGCGGTGATGAGGAACTGCGCGGTCAGCCGCTCGCCCGCCTCGGTGGTCACCGTCCAGCGGTTGGCGGTTTCGTCGTAGCGCGCACCGACGACGCGGGTGCCGAAGCGGATGTCGCGCTTCAGGTCGAAGCGGTCGGCGACATGGTTCAGGTAGCGGCGGATTTCCGCGTGGTCCGGATAACGCTCGGTCCACTCCCACTCCTCGAACAGCTCCTTCGAGAAGGTGTAGTAGTAGGAATGGCTTTCGGAGTCGCAGCGCGCGCCCGGGTAGCGGTTCCAGTACCAGGTGCCGCCGACGCCGTCGCCGGCTTCCAGTACCTGCACGTTCAACCCAAGCTTGTCGCGCAGGCACAGCAACTGGTACAGGCCGGCGAAGCCGGCACCGATGATGAGGGCGTCATACTCGCGGGAGGTCGGGGCGGGGTTCATGTCGGGCATGGCAGGGCAACTCTCCTCGGGACGATGATCAGACCAGCGGACATCCGCCTCCGGCCATGGGCCGGAAGGCCTCCTCGGCTGGGGTGGTGCCGACCAGCTTGTAGTAGTCGAAAGGTGCCTTGGATTCCGCCGGCTTCTTCACCTCGAACAGATAGGCAGCATGCATCTTGCGGCCGTCGGCGCGGATGCTGCCGCGGCCGAAGCAGTCGTCGTCGGTGGGCATCGCCTTCATCCGCTGCACCGTCTCCAGCCCGCTGGCCTTGGCCGCAGTCACGCCCATGTCGGCCACCGCCTTCAGGTAGTGCAGCGTGGCGGCATAGCCACCGGCGTTCATCTGGTTGGGGCCGCTGCCGGAAAGGCTGCCGCGCACCCGGTCCATGAAGGCGCGCGTCCGGTCATTCAGGTCCCAGTAGAAGCTTTCGGCGAGCACCAGGCCCTGTGCGGTCTGCAGGCCCATGGTGTGGATGTCCGTCAGGTAGGCGAGCATCAGGGCCAGGCGAATGCCGCGCCGGTCCAGGCCGAACTCCTGCGCCTGCTTGACGCAGTTCACCGTGTCGTTGCCGGCGTTCGCCAGGGCAAGCACCTTGGCGCCGCTGGCCTGGGCCTGCAGCATCTGCGAGGAGAAGTCCGTCGTCTGCGGGAAGGGGTAGCGCACCGCGCCCAGCACCTGGCCGCCGGCCTCCTTGATGAACCGCATGGCGTCGCGCTCGATCTGGTGGCCGAAGGCGTAATCGGCGGTGATGAAAAACCAGCTGTCGCCGCCGTTCCGCACCATCGCCTGGCAGGTGGATTTCGCCAGCATGTAGGTGTCGTAGGTCCAATGGACGGTATTCGGCGAGCACTGCTCACCCGTGAGTGCGGCGGTGGATGCGCCGGAGGCCAGGAAGACCTTGTTCTTCTCCCGTGCCACGTTGTTCACCGCCAGGCCGACCGCCGAATTGTTCACATCGACAATGGCGTCCACCTCGCGCTGGTCGAACCACTGCCGCGCGGTGTTGGCGCCGACGTCCGGCTTGTTCTGGTGGTCGGCCTGCAGCACCTCGATACGCAGGGCGGGATGCATCTGGCGCATCTCCTTCACCGCCTGATTCACGCAGGCCAGGGTGGTGGGGCCTGACCAATCCCGGTAGGGGCCGGAGAAATCCGACATCACGCCAAGCCGGATGACCGGTTCGGGCTGCCCATGTCCACCAGCCGTGCCAAGCGCGGTGAAGCCGGCGGTGGCGGCCAGGAGGTTGCGACGGGTGGGTGAGCGTTGCATCGATCAATCCTCCGCGCTCTTGTTGCTTGCCGCAAAGGTAGATCGACCCCAGGCCATCGTCCAGCCGGCGCCGGTTGGCCGGCCCGGGGGGGAGTTGCGCGGACCCGGTCAATCGGGCGCGGGCGGAGGCAATATGCCCGATCCGCAACGATCAGCGGCGGCCGCCGAGGATGGCGATCGCGGTTTTTCCTCCTTCGCCATCGGCTGCCAGCGCACTCCCGAAATGGGTCATGTCCGGATCGAGAAGCGGGTTGTTCGGCTGTGCTGCGTCGCTCCACTGGCGGCGGAAGAGGGTTGCATCGCTGGCGGTGGGCTCGGCGCCGCAACCGCTGCAACTGGCGGATAGCGCCACGACGGAGCGCCAGTTCCTGCGCTCATCCGGGGGCAGCGCCTCACGCAGGCGGCCTCCATCGCCCAGGGAAGCCCCGCCTTCGCCGAGCAACGACCGGGCTGCCTCGGCAAGCGCTGCGCTGGCGGCGAGGGCGGGGACACCCGCTTCCTTGCGCCGCTGGTTGATGTCGCCGAGCAGCCGATCTGCCAGGGCCTGGGACGCCAGCACCTCCGATGAGCCATCCTTGGACGGCTTGCCTGCCTGACCGGCGCCGGCGAAGGTCTGGACCACCTTGATCACGCCGTCCGGGCCGGTGGCGACACCGAAGCCGAATTGCGAGACGCCGCTTCGAAGGATGTTCTCGCGATGCCCGGGGCTCGCCATCCAGCCCTCCTGGAAGCGCCGGATCCTGGCGGGACCAATAGCCGGACCGCAGCCGGTGCATTGCGCGATGTTCTCCGCCACCAACTGCGAGCGGCTGCCGCCTGCATCGATGTAGCGGTCCCGCACGGACCCACCCTCAGGCGACACGTGGTCGAAGTATTGACGCCGCAGCATGTCCTCGGCATGGGCCTGGGCGGCGCGATCGAGCGTCTGGCTGGCGCCGAGCGCGTCGAGGCCGTGCTCCTCACGCGCGGCATTGACCAGCTCGAGTGCCAAGGCCCGCAGTTCCGGAAGGTTGTCAGGTACTGTCGCGCCAGCGGGATGCGCCATCACCATCAGGATCAACACGAGGCAGGTCAGGCGCTGGACACGACGCAGCGCCATGGCGCCGGCAAGCGCGGCGGCCGCGACGGATGGCCTTGCCCGGCTCATCGCCCGTGGTCCGCCGAGACGCGGCTGCCGGCCCAATTGCTCAACCTGACATCGTTGAAGTTCATGGCGCCCTCGATACTGGAAGCATTTAGCCAGGAATGATCCGGGAGGCCATCGCACACCGCCTCTCGGATGGGTTCGTCGGAGCGGCTGCGGTTCCTGGCTCCTCGGCCTCCGTGGCCGCCCGGAGCGCTGCCAGCCGGTCGCTTCAGGCGCCGCTTCCGTATATGCCCGGCAAGGTGATGGGTGACGCCTTCAAGATCGTCACCGATTTCAGCATGATATGCCTTGCCAATGCCATGCATCAGGTCGGGCATGTGTCGGGGGAAAGCTGGCACGAACGGCCTCCATCGGTTGCGAGGTGTGGCGGTACCCGTCGCCCGACCATCCCGCAGAACAAACACCGGCATGGTCATGGAGTTCGCCATGGCGACATGGTTGTTCGTGCTCCAGGAATAGATCCTGAACGTTGAGAATGCTTCGATTGCAATGCAGTTGATGGGTGCCTGAGGCCTCTTGCGCGTATACATGGCCTCGCGCCAGGCAACCCTGGTCGATCACGCACAGGCATCCAGCTTGTGATGGCGAAATGCGGCCTTGCGGCCGTTGAGAGCGCGGGGCACGACGGTTGTCTGCGGTCCCGCGCCCGAGACTGGCCCGAAACCACAATTATCGGCAACCTGTGCGACATCCGTACGTTTGAAGGCGCAGATAATTCAGCCCGGTACTTGGCCGCTCCTTTGGAATGGGTCATCGGAGCATTAGTTTGGTCGTGCCGTCGGCGCCGCTCTGCAGCGGCAGGCCGCAAAGGAAAACATGTTTTTGGCGAGCGAGATTGCCAGCTCCACGAACGGTGAGCAGTGCCTGACGAACTGCGCTTTGGTCCTTGGAGGTTGTTCCCCGACTTCATTCCTCTGCCTGCCGGCAGCCGGGTGGTGCCGGGGAGAACCCGCGCCGCGTGCGAACACCGCCCGAACCGGGTCGCGGTGGGCTCGCTGGGGCATCCGCCTTGCTTAGGGATGGCGGCGAAGCGGGGGCCATCCTGAGGGCCACGAACCTGGCTGGCTCTCCCCCGGGTGCACATGACAAGTGGCCGTCGGCACTCAGCGCAGCCGTTGAGCTCGCACTGGCAAACCAGACGCCAATGGCGGTATTCTGGGGCGCCGAATTCGTGGCCTTCTACAACGACGCCTTTTCCCCGCTCATCGGCAACCGGCACCCTGCCGCATTGGGGCGTCCCGCATGCGAAGGGCTGGCTCAGTTATGGATCTGGCTCGGGCCGCTGCTTGAGAAGGTGCGGGCGTCCGGCGATGCGGCCTCCTTCCGGGATCTGTCCTTCCGCATTGAGCGGCAAGGCAGCCAGGAAGAGGTTCACATCAACCTGTCATGTTCGGTTATCACCGATCAAACTGGCGGCATTGGTGGCCTCCTGTGCGTGGCAACAGACACGACCGCTCAGGTAAATGCCGAGCAACGCTCCAGCTTCCTTCTCCGTATTGGTGACGAGTTGCGGCGCCAGACAGATCCTGCCGCGGTCGCCATCACCGCCGCGGCGGCCCTTGGGCGCCAGCTTGGGGTGAGCCGCGCTGGCTACGGCCTGGTCGACGAGGCGCAGGGAACGGTCCTGGTCCAGCGGGAGTGGACGAGGGGCGAAGCAGGGACAAGCCTGGTCGGCAAGGTACGGGGCCTCGATGCCTTCGGATCTGCGGCAACAGCCAAACTCAAGGCCGGACATACCCTGGTGGTTGAGGACTGCCACGCCGACCCGCGCAACGTCGGAGCTTGCATCGAAACATGGGACGGCATCGGCTGTCGTTCGCTGATCGTCGCGCCGCTGGTCAGGGACGGGAAGCTGCGCGCCATCCTGTACCTGCACGAACCAGTTCCGCGCCATTGGAGTGATGCCGAGATCAGGCTCGCCGAGGCCACCGCCGAGCGCAGCTGGGAAGCCCATGAACGGGTCCGGTCCGAACACGCGCTGCGCGAAAGCGAAGAGCGCTACCGGACGCTGTTCAACTCGATGGACGAGGGGTACCTGCTTGGCGAGGTCATCCTGGATACGCACGGCCAGGCCAACGATATTTTCTATCTGGAAGCAAATCCTGCGGCGATCAGGATGATCGGCCTCGATCCTACCGGGAAGCGGCTCTCCGAGATCAGCAAGAATTTCGAGCCCTACTGGTACGCCATCTGGGGGCAAGTCGCCCGGACCGGTGAGGGTATGCGTCTGCAGCGCTATGCCGAACCGCTGAAATCCTGGTTTGATTTCTACCTGTTCAAGCCGGCGTCTAGCGGCGGCGAAAGTCGACGGGTCGCTGTTGTGTTCCAGGATGCGACGGAGCGTCGCCGGGCCGAGGCGGCGCTACGGGAGAGCGAGGCGCGCTTCCGGCATATGGCGGATTCCGCGCCGGCACTGATCTGGATGACCGACGCCGAGGGCAAACTGATCTTCGCCAACATGCATCACGATCATGTCTTCGGCCGTCCGGCCGCCGAGATGCTGGGCGAGGCCTGGAACGATGTCATCCTGCCGGAAGATCTTGGCAGATTCCACGCCGCGTTCCGGGATGCCTTCGAGGCACGGCGCACCTTCCGGACGGAGGTACGGGTCTGTGACAGGCATGGCCAGGTCCGTTGGCTGCGATGCGAGGGCGTGCCCCGCCTTGACGACGCCCATCGGTTCCTTGGCTATACCGGCTGCAGCATCGACGTATCGGAGAACAAGCAGGCCGAGGCGGATCTTCGGCGGCTGACCGAGACGCTCGAGCAGCGTGTGGCGGAAGAAGTTGCCGAACGGTTCCGGGCCGAGGAGGCGCTGCGGCAGGCGCAGAAGATCGAGGCCATGGGTCAGTTGACCGGCGGCGTCGCCCATGACTTCAACAACCTGCTGACCATCATCCGCTCCTCGACCGATCTCCTCCGCCGGCCGGACCTGCCGGCGGAGCGGCAGCGGCGCTACATCGATGCCATCGCCGCGACGGTGGAACGCGCCGCGAAGCTCACGGGCCAACTTCTCGCCTTCGCCCGGCGTCAGGCCCTCAAGCCAGAAGTGTTCGACGTGACAGAGCGGATCGGTGCGGTGGCGGACATGCTGCGCACCGTGGTGGGCGCGCGGATCCGGATCGAGATAGACGCACCGCTCAGATGCTGCTTCGCGGAAGCGGATGTGAGCCAGTTCGAGACCGCGCTGGTCAACATGGCAGTGAATGCGCGCGATGCCATGGCGGGCGAGGGCACCCTGAGGATCGAGGCCCGCAGCGTGTCGCGGATGCCGAGAATCCGTGGGCACGAAGGCGGGCCGGGCGCATTCGTCGCGATATCCGTCACCGACACCGGCTCCGGCATCCGCCCGGACCGGCTGCCGCATATCTTCGAGCCCTTCTTCACCACCAAGGAAGTGGGCCGGGGGACCGGCCTCGGGCTTTCGCAGGTCTATGGCTTCGCCAAGCAGTCCGGTGGCGACGTTGCCGTGGACAGCGTGGCCGGCCGGGGCGCGACATTCACCCTGTATCTGCCATGGGCAGACCGTCCGGCGGGTGATGATGCGGTGGAGCGGCGGGCGGAGCCATTGCCCGCGCCCGATGGCCAAGGCTTCCGGGTGCTCGTGGTCGAGGACAATGCGGAAGTCGGCAGGTTCTCGACCCAGGTTCTGCAGGATCTCGGCTATGAAACCACCTGGGCCGCGAACGGCGCCGAAGCCTTGGACTTGCTCGGGAAGAACGCCGCGCATTTCGACGCGGTGTTCACGGATGTGGTCATGCCGGGGATGAGCGGCATCGAACTGGGTATCGAAATCCGCCGGCGCTTCCCGCTGTTGCCGGTGGTCCTGACCAGCGGATACAGCCATGTCCTGGCCGAGGAAGGCCGCCATGGCTTCGAGCTTCTTCACAAGCCCTATGCTGCCGAAGCCCTGTCAAACCTACTGGCGAAGGTGATGCGGCAATACCGTGCCGGCTAGACGTACAACCCCGCTTCATGCCGGCCTCCGGCATTGCCGGGATGTCGTTCAGGCATTGTCCAGCACCTCGCGC
This sequence comes from uncultured Alphaproteobacteria bacterium, assembly GCA_963829365.1. Taxonomy (GTDB): domain Bacteria; phylum Pseudomonadota; class Alphaproteobacteria; order Acetobacterales; family Acetobacteraceae; genus Belnapia. The sequence continues at coordinate 210,417 of CAWHIH010000001.1, forward strand.
AGCTTCCGCGCCAGTGACTCGACCGTGTAGGGCTTGGGCAGCAGGTGGACGTCCCGGTCCAGTATGCCGTGGTGCGAAATGGCGTTCCGTGCGTAGGCCGTGGTGTAGAGCACGCGTAGCCCTGACCGGCGCCTGCATGCATCCTCCGCGAGATGGCGGCCGGTCACACCGCCTGGCAGTCCGACATCGGTGAACAGAAGCGCCACGTCCGGATCGCGCGCCAGTGCTGCATGTGCCTCGGCAGCGTCGCACGCCGTGATGACGCGGTAGCCAAGGTCGGCGAGTGCATGGGCCGCGTATTCGCGCACGGCTTCATGGTCCTCCACGAGAAGCACGCATTCACCGCGTCCTGGGGGCACCTCGGCGGCTCGCGGCTGCCCCTGGCTCGCGGCCTCGGCGCGGGAATCGCCACGAGCATGCCGTGGCAGATAGATCTTCACCGTCGTGCCCTGGCCCGGTTCGCTATAGAGCTTGATGTGGCCGCCCGACTGCTTCACGAAGCCAAAGACCTGGCTGAGCCCGAGGCCCGTGCCTCGCCCTACGTCCTTGGTGGTATAGAAGGGCTCGAAAGCCCGTCGGGCAACGTCTTCGCTCATCCCCGTCCCGTTGTCGCTCACGGCGACCATGACGTATTGCCCGGGTGCCACTTCGGGATGGGCGGCGGCGTAGGCCTCGTCCAGATGGGCGTTGGCGGTTTCGATGGTGAGCTTGCCGCCCTCGGGCATCGCATCACGGGCGTTCACCGCAAGGTTGAGGGTGGCATTCTCCAACTGGTTGCTGTCCACCAGACAGGGCCACAGCCCGCCGGCAAGCACCGTCTCGACCGAAACCCGCTCGCCCAGGCTGCGCCGCAACAACTCCGACATCCCGGCGATGAGCCGGTTGATCTCTGTCACCTGCGGCGCGAGCGTCTGCCTGCGCGAGAAGGCGAGCAGCCGCTGGGTGAGTTCGCCCGCCCGTCGCGCCGCGTCGGCAATGCCAGCCAGCAGGCGCCGGGAGCCCACATCGAGCTTGTCATGGGTACGCCGCTCGAGCATCGCGGCGCCGCCAAGGATGGGGGTGAGCAGATTGTTGAAGTCATGCGCGAAGCCGCCGGTGAGCTGTCCGACCGTTTCCATTTTCTGCGCCTGGGCAAGCGCCGCACGGGCCTGCTCCAGCGCCTCCCCGGCCTTCTGCTGCTCCGTCAGGTCGCGGGTGACCTTGGCATAGCCAAGCAGGATGCTGCCGCCTTCGTCGCGCAGGGGATGGATGACAACACTCGCCCAGAAGCGCGTGCCATCCTTGCGGACGCGCCATTCCGCGGTTTCGTAACGGCCGTGTTGCGCTGCCTCATCGAGGGCCCGGGCTGGAACTCCCGCCTGTCGTTCCTTGTCGGCGTAGAAGATGGAGAAGTGGCGCCCGATGACCTCCTCCTCACGCCAACCCTTGATGCGGGTGGCGCCGGTGTTCCAGCTGATGACTCGCCCCTCCGGGTCGAGCATCAGCAGCGCATGCTCAGTCAGGCCGTCGACCAGCAGCCGGAGGCTTTCCTCGCTCAGGCGCAGGGCCCGCTGCGCGTTCTCCCGGGCGCCGGCCTCGGTCTGCAACTGGTTCGAGACACGGCGGAACTGGCTTGGCGTCGGGACCTCCAGCGCACGCCCGACGAGTGGCCAGAGCGTGATGGCCGTGGCGGCTGAAACCAGCGCGGTCGTGGCCTTGACCAGCCCCTCGGCGCCGTAGTCGGCGTGCCAGAGGTTCCAGATGCTGAACAGGTGGGTGGTACCGCAGGCCAGGATGAAGGCGCCGAAAAGCCAGAGAATCCAGCCGAAGGCGACGTCCCGGCGCTTCAGGGCGAAGAATGCCAGGGCCAGCGGGATCGAAAAATAGGACAGGCCGATGATCGCATCCGAGCCGGCATGCAGCCAGACCAGCTCCGGTTGCCAGAGCAGGCAGAAACCATGCGGCGGCAACCCCGGCGTTGTGAGCACGCTGAGGAGATTACTGAACATCGGGCACTTCCATGAGTGGCTGTCTGCCGGTCGCGGACCGACGTTGTCATCAATCCACGGTCCATTCTCGACCTTATTGAACGATCCAGCAATAGTATCGAGTGCATAACCAACCCGGAGGGGGGGTTATCGCCTGCTGCCGAATATTTACGCGTAGGCACCTGTTGCTTCAACTGAAAGTTGATTTTGATGCTGGCATGAATGGATGTGAGGGCTTGCGCGAATGCCGGCTTTGCCCGAGATGAGCCATGCTCCGGCCCTATTCGAATTGCTCTCTCGCCGGGGAGGAAGGGCCAGGGGAACCGGCGTTCCGGCGGCTTTCGCGCAGCGAAACCCGGTTGCCATTTCGACGTTAGAACGGGCCAGCGAAGTGCCCGGGCAGCAGCAGCCAAGCCATGCGTGGTCCGGGTTGGTTCGGCCTCATGCCAAGTGCCTATCTCTTTCCGATCGGGGACTACTGTGCAGCGTAGACATGCCCTAACCGCCATCACCGCTTCCGCATTGCTGCTCGGGGCACCCCATGTCAGGCATGCGGCGGCGCAGCAGCGAGAGGGCGAGGCCTTCAGCGAAGGCACGGTCCGCAGCCTGGCGCGCGACCTGGCGCGGCGCCCCTACAAGGAGCCGGACACATCGCTTCCACGGTCGCTGGCCAATCTTGGCTACGACGAGTACCGGGCGCTCCGCTTCGATCCGCAGCGGGCGCTGTGGCGCGACCTGAACCTCGGCTTCCAGGTCCAGTTGTTCCACCGCGGCTTCCTCTTCAAGCACCGTGTCGAGCTGTTTGAAGTGATCGAGCGGCGCGCACAGCCTATCCCATACGATCCGGCAGCCTTCGCGCTGGGCGACCGGGAACGCCCTGCCGCAGGCTTCGGCCATGCCGGCTTCCGCATCCATTTCGCGCTGAACCAGCCGGATGTGTTCGACGAGATCTGCTCCTTCCTTGGCGCGTCCTATTTCCGGGCGATTGGGAAGAACGTCAGCTATGGGCTCTCGGCCCGTGGCCTGGCTGTCAAGACCGCCGATCCGGGCGGCGAGGAGTTTCCGGTGTTCCGGGCCTTCTGGCTCGAACGCCCGCATGCCGGTGCGAATTCGATCGTGGTCCATGCGCTGCTCGACAGCCCGAGTGCCACGGCATCCTTCCGTTTCACGATCCGGCCGGGCGAGAGCACCATCTTCGACGTGCAGTCCACCATCTTCCCGCGTGTGGAACTGGCCGCGGCGGGCATCGCCCCGCTGACCAGCATGTTCTACTTCGCGCCCAACGACCGGGCCGGAATCGACGACTACCGGCCGGCTGTCCATGATTCGGACGGGTTGATGGCCATCTCGTCGCGGGGCGAGCAGATCTGGCGACCGCTCAGCAACCCGCGTGACCTGCAGGTCAGTGTTTTCCGCGAAGTCAATCCGCGCGGCTTCGGCCTCATGCAGCGGGGGCGTGACTTCCGCCATTACAACGACCTTGAAGCGCATTACGAACGCCGCACGAGCCTCTGGGTCGAGCCGATCGCCGACTGGGGCGAGGGTGCCATCCAGTTGATCGAGATCCCAACGGACAGCGAGATCCACGACAACATCGTCGCGTTCTGGCGGCCGGCGCAGCCCATGATTGCGTCGGAAGAATATAATTTCGTCTACCGGCTGCACTGGCTGCCGATGGTCGCCGGCCAGCAGGATCTCGCGCAGTTCACCAGCACCCGGGTGGGGGCCGCCGGCAAGGATGCCCGGCTGTTCGTGCTGGATGTGGCGGGAGGCAAGCTTGCCGGCCGTCCCGCCGATGCGTCGCCGGTCCTGGAAGTGATGGCCGACAAGGGCGAGGTCCGCCACCCCGTTGTCCTGGCCAATACCGAAACAGGTGGTTGGCGCATCCATTTCGAACTGGTGCCAGGCAATGCGCCTCTGGTGGAGCTACGGGTCCTGCTCAAGGACGGCGACCAGCCGCTGAGCGAAACCTGGCTGTACCGATGGACGGCCTAGCCAAACGGCCGGGCGCCAGCCCGGTGCTTCCTGATGGCTGGCGGGCCTTGCCCGAACCGGCGCCGCTCGACATGCCCGTCCAGTCGCTGTCGGCCATGCCGCCGCCCGGTCCGCGGGAGCGTCCCTCCGCGCCGCCCGGCCTGTGGTGGCGGCGCCTGCTGGTCATCGGCGGCGCTATCCTGCTGACCGTGGCTGGCGCCCGGGAGATGGGGCTGGCGCTCGATATCGGCCGGCCGACCGGTCTGCAGGTTACGTTGCTCATTCTGTTCGTGGTGCTGTTCGCCTGGGTGGCGCTGTCCTTCACCAGCGCCGTCTGCGGCTTCTTCAGCATGCTGTCCGAAGGTGGCGCCGGAGCCTTGGGAATCGATCCGGACGGGCCGCTGCCGAAGCTGTCCACCCGCACCGCCTTGCTCATGCCGATCTACAACGAGCCGCCGGAGCGGGTGATGGCCGGGCTGCAGGCCATCCATGAATCGACCTGCGGCACGGGATGCGCTCGACCACTTCGACATCTTCATCCTCAGCGACACGACCAATGCCGACGCCTGGGTGGCGGAGGAGGCGGCGTTCCTCGCCCTGCGGGAGCGCACCGGCGACCACGCCCGCATCTTCTACCGGCGGCGGCCGAAGAACTTCGAGCGCAAGGCCGGCAACATCGCCGAATGGGTCACCCGCTTCGGCGCCGCCTATCCGCAGATGCTGGTGCTCGACGCGGACAGCGTCATGGAGGGCGATGCGCTGGTCCGGCTGGCCGCGGCCATGGAGCGCCACCCGGATGTCGGGCTGATCCAGACCCTGCCGGTCATCGTCAACGGCAATTCCTTCTTCGCCCGCATGCAGCAGTTCGCCGGCCGCGTGTACGGTCCGCTGATCGCCGCGGGCATTGCCTGGTGGCACGGGTCGGAGGGCAACTACTGGGGCCACAACGCCATCATCCGCACCCGCGCCTTCGCCGAACATGCCGGGCTGCCGACGCTGCGTGGCCGCAAGCCTTTCGGCGGGCATATCCTGAGCCATGACTTCGTCGAGGCCGCATTGCTGCGCCGTGCCGGCTGGGCGGTGCACATGGTGCCTTTCCTGCGCGGCAGCTACGAGGAAAGCCCGCCGTCCCTGACCGACCTGGCGGTGCGGGACCGGCGCTGGTGCCAGGGCAACCTGCAGCACGCCGCCGTGCTGCCGGCGCGCGGCCTGCACCCGATCAGCCGCCTGCATCTGCTGACCGGCATCGGCTCCTACCTCACGGCGCCGCTCTGGCTGCTGTTCCTGATCGTCGGCATCTTCGGCGCGCTGGAGGTGCGTTTCATCCGGCCGCAGTATTTCCCGAGCGAGCGGTCGCTGTTCCCGGACTGGCCGGTGGTCGATCCGGTGCGGGCGATGTGGCTGTTCATCGGCACCATGGCCTTGCTGCTGGTGCCGAAGGTGCTTGCCTGGCTCCTGATGCAGTTGCGCCGCTCCGAACGCCGCGGCATCGGCGGCACGCTGCGCTCGATGGCGAGCATGCTGCTGGAGACGGTGGTGGCGGGGCTGCTGGCGCCGGTGACCATGCTGACCCAGTCGGTAGATGTCGTGTCCATCCTGCTGGGCCGCGATTCCGGCTGGCAGCCGCAGAAGCGCGATGATGGGCGCCTGAGGCTGGGCGCGGTGGTGCGGCTCTATTGGCGCCATACGCTGTTCGGGCTGCTGCTTGGCGTCGCGTCCTACCTGGTGTCACCGTTCCTGGCGCTGTGGATGCTGCCGGTGACGCTCGGGCTGGCGCTGTCGGTGCCCCTGGCGGCGCTGACCGCGCGGCCATCGGGGATGTTGCGGCGGCTCGGCCTGCTGGCTATCCCGGAGGAGGCGGAGCCGCCGCCGGTGCTGCAGCGGGCCAACGAGATCCGCCGTGAACTGGTTGCCGGGCAGGATGCCGAGGAGGAAGCCGTCCGGCACCTGCTCAGGCAACCGGTGCTGCTTGACGCGCACCGGCGGATGCTGCCCGCGCCCCGGACGCCGGGGCAGGACCCGATCGACACCGCCCTGGTGGTTGGGCTGGTGAAGGTGGCGGAAGCCGGCACCCTTACCGAAGCCCTTGCCAGGATGACGCCTGCGGAAAAGGCAGCGGTGCTTGCCGACCGGCGGGGGCTCGACGGGCTGCTGGAACTGTGCGGCAAGACCGTCGAGCACTCGGCAGCACCGGCGCTGTCCTGACGCCGGCAGCCGGCCGTCCGCGCTGCTGGACCGGTCATGCCCATCCGCGTTCGCGGAAGGCCGTGAGGTCGAGGCCGGCTGGCGCATACCAGCCGCCTGCGCGATAGCGGGCGCCGAGTTGCAGCGCGGCCTCCTTGTTGCCGAAGGGGATGCGCAGCGGCGTGTCGCCATCGGGTTGAGGCGCCGCCGCAGCCTTGCCGGACCGGCCGACACGCGGTTTCCCGGTACCGGCTTCTGATTTGCGAAAGGCCGCTTTCGCACGTGGCTTGCTGCGCGCCGCACCGGTACTGGCCGGCGGCGCGTCGGCATCGCGCTGGTCCGGCGGGCGCCTCTTCGCCGCCATTCTCCGCGCCGGCGGTGCTTGCCCGGGTCCCGCATGCTCGGCCGCCTCTGCATCACCCTTCCTCGGGGCGTGCTGATCGAGGAAAGCGCGGCAGGCGGCGCCCGATGCGGTGTAGCCGCGCGGCGGCTTCAGGCCCTTCTGCCGGGCGAGGCTGTCCACGAAGCGCTTCATCGCCGGTGTCGGTGGCCGATCCGTGCCGGACTTCCGTGCAACTCCGCCCAGCAGCCCGGGGTCGATGGCATCGGCGCGATCCCGCAGCCGGCCGATGATGCGGCTGGCCTGGGCGCAGACGGCATCGATCGCCCCGGCCATCTCCTGCTGCCCGAGCACCACCTCGTCGAGCAGTCGTTCCATCTGCGCCGTCACGCCGGGGTCCACCAGGGCCGGGTCGGCCTTCTCCAGCACGCCGAAGAGGGTCAGGCCGCGCTCGGTCGGCACGATGTGCTTGCCATCAGCGATGAGGAAATCCTGCGCCTTGAGGCCGCGGATGATCTCGGCCCGGGTCGCCGGCGTGCCGATGCCCTTGGCTTCCTTCAGCCGTTCCTGCAACGCCTCGTCCGCGACGAAGCGCCAGGCGTTCTGCATCGCCTCGATCAGCGTGCCCTCGTTGTAGCGTGGCGGTGGGCGGGTTTCCTTGTCCTCGACGGCGGCATCGCGCAGCGTGGCCGTCTCGCCATGCCGGAGGGTGGGCAGCGGCTGCGCATCCTCGCCTTTTTCCTCGGCCGGCTGCCATTCCGGAAAGGCCGCCCGCCAGCCGACCTCGATGGGCTGCCGCCCGGTGGCGCGGAACAGGTGGCCACGGACATCCATGGTGACGGTGGTCTGCTGGTAGCGGAAGTCCGGCATCATCGCCGCCAGGTAGGAGCGGGCGATGACGTCGAACAGCCGCCGCTCGTCGCCCGAGAGGCGCGGCCAGACTTCCCGCAGGCCATCCACGGTGTTGACGTTGGGGATGACGGCATGATGGCTCGCCCCGGCCAGGCCCTTGTCGTGGAAATGGCCGCCGGCGCCCCGGCGGAGGACGGGCGGCTCGGGCACCGGGATCTCGCTGAAGGCGCGCCCGACCCGCAGCCCGGCGATGATCCGCGGCGCATCGGGGATCAGGCTCTCCGGCAGGTAGCGCGTCTCGGCGCGGGGGTAGGTGATGACCTTTTTGCCCTGGCCGTCGTACAGCTCCTGCGCAACCTCCAGCGTCCGCGCCGCCGACCAGCCGAAGCGCGCGGCGCACAGCTTCTGCAGCGAGGGCAGGTCATGCAGCCGTGGCGGCCCCTGGCGCTTGTCCTCGACCCGCACGGTGAGCGGCCCGGCGAAGCCTTCCGCGACCGCGGCGATTGCCTCCGCCTCCTCGCGCTTCAGGATCCGCTCCTTCGGCGCATGCCGCATCCGCAGCGAGCCGGCTTCGGCCTGGGCCGTGGCGACCACCTCGAAATAGGCCTGCGGGACGAAGTCGCGGATCTCCAGCTCACGCTTGCAGACGATGGCCAGGGTCGGGGTCTTGACCCGGCCGACGCCGATGACGGTCCGGCTGCCGCGCGCCAGGGTCACGGTAGCGGTGCGGGTCAGGGACAGGTTGTAGATCTGGTCGGCCTGCCGCCGCGCGACGGCGGCGGCGTAGAGGCGGGCATACTCGGTATTCGGCCTGGCCTGGGCGAAGGCGTCGCGGATGGTCTGCGGGTCCTGGGCGGTGAAGATCACCCGCATGACCGTGCCGCGGTAGCCGTAGTGCTCCAGGATCTCCTGGCCGATCAACTGGCCCTCCCGGTCGCAATCGGTGGCCAGCCAGACGCGCGTCGCCCGCCGCAGGGCATCCCGTATCGCCTTGAGCTTGGGGGCCTTGTTGCCGCCGGTGGCCGGCTTGGTCGCATAGAGCCCCTCGGGCCGCAGCAGGACCGGCGTCCAGCGCTTCCACTCCGGCAGGACCTCCTCCGGCTCGACCAGGTCGAACAGGTGCCCCTCGGCGGGCAGGATGGTTCCGTAGCGGCCACCCACCGCCGCCCGGACATCCTTCGCCTGGCTGGTCTTTTCCGTGATGACGATCTGGTCGGTCATGCGCGCCGCGGATGTTCCTTATAGGTTCCGGTTCTTGCCCGGTTTCAGGATCGCCGCGCAAGCCCCGAGTGGCGTGAATCGGTGGTGGTGTCCGGGCGGTAGCCGCCGGCTTCCTCAGCGCCCCGGCGGCTGCCCTGGCCGCGGTCGGCCCATGATGGCCAGCAGTAGCAGGACGGCGGCGCAGATGGCCGCGGCAAGCAGGAAGCTGCCACGGAAAGCGTGCAGGAAGGCATCGGCGGCCATCGCGCCGCCAGCCAGTGCCGCAAGTTCCAGCCGGCTGAACAGCAGGGTCAGCAGGGAAGCGGCGGCGACCACGCCGAGGGTGCGGGTCATCATCGCCAGGCTGCCGGCGACCCCCCTGTCCTGCCGCGGCAGGGTTGCGGTGACGATGTCGGTGTAGCTCACCTGCAGCAGGCCCAGCCCGGCTCCGTGCAGCAGCAGTGCCGCCAGCAGCAGGCCCATGGGGCTGGCCTCCGCCCAGAGCGCCATCAGCCCCAGCCCTGCGCCGGTCAGGCCGATTCCCAGGCCCGCCATCGGCCGCGCCGGCACCCGCCCCAGCACCCAGCCGCCCGCCACCGAGCCCAGCATGGCGCCGACCGGGGATGCCGCCAGCACCAGCCCGGCGAGGCTGGTCGGCAGCGCCGCGATGCGCGCGAGGTAGTAGGGGACGAACAGCAGCACGGCGAAGCCGGCCAGATTGGCCAGGACATTGGCGGCATTCAGCACGGCGAAGCCCGGCAGCCGGAACAGGCCCAGCGCGATGATCGGCCTGGCGGTGCGCCGGCTCTGCCGCAGGAAGCCCCAGCCCGCCACCAGGAACAGCCCGGCCAGCGGCAGCGCGGCCAGGCCGCCGCCACCCAGGTGCCGGGACTGGTTGATGGCCAGCAACAGGCTGCCGATCGCCAGCGACAGCAGCACCGCCCCGGCCAGGTCGAACGGTTCCCGCGCTACGGCGACCGGTGGTGCCTGGATGTCGCGCAGCAGCAGCAGGGCGGCGAGCGCGATGGGGGCCCGGAACCAGAACACCGCCTCCCAACCCCAATGCGCCACCAGCAAGCCGCCGAGCGACGGCCCCAGCACCGACCCGGCGGCGAACATCAGTGCATAGAGGCCAAGCACCCGGCTGCGCAGCGCTTCGGGGAACAGCCCGGTCACCAGCGCCGGCCCGCAACTGATGACCAGCGCCGCGCCGATGCCCTGCAGCACCCGGCATGCCAGCAGCCATTCATAACCCGGAGCATAGGTGCAGAGCAGGAAGGCGAAGGCGCTCCACGCCAGGCCCGCGCGGAACACCAGCGCATGGCCGAAGATGTCGCCCAGCCGGCCGACGCCCAGCATCAGGCTGCCGTAGGTCAGCACGTAGCAGATGACCAGCCACTGGATATCCGGCAGTGCCAGCCGGAAATGCCCGGTGATCGCCGGGAAGGCGATGTTCAGCGCGCTGTCCAGCGGCACCACCAGGCTGCCCAGCCCCACCAGCAACAGGCGCCGCAGCGCGGCCCCGTTCATGGGCTGGGCCGCCCGGCTGGTAGGCTGGCCGGGGCGTCCGCGGGCCAAAGGGCCGCGCGCCAGCGGAATCCGATCGCCACGGTGCAGGCCAGGCCGAAGCAGGCATAGCCGGTGGCGGTATCTGCAAAGCCGAAGCGCTCGATCAGCGGCCCCGACGCCAGCAGCCCCAGGGGCAGGCCATAGACCGCCAGGCTGCGCAGTCCCATCACCCGGCCGCGGAAGCTGGCCTGGGTCTTCTGCAGCAGCAGCGCCGCCATGGGGACCTGGCTCAGGCTTTGGGCGAAGCCGGCCAGGGCCAGCATCGCCATTCCCCCGGATGCCGTCGCGGTGCGGGAGAAGGCGACCAGCAGGCTGAACCAGACGACGCAGGCGATCAGCATGGTTCGTCCCGCCGGCAAGCGACCGCCCCGGGCACTCACCAGCAGGGAGCCGACCAGGGCACCGGCCGAGAAGCTGGCCACCAGGTAGCCCAACCCGGTCCGGTCCACGCCGTAGACCTCCCTCGCCACATAGGGCATCAGCCCCCCCGAAAGCGGGAAGGCCACGAGATTGACCAGGAAGGCCATGAGCAGTGCCGCCACCAGGCAAGGCGTGTTCCAGGCATAGGTGAAGCCATCAGCCAGGTCCCGCCAGGGGGAGGCGATGCCCTTGCTGCCCCGGCCCCCGCCTGCGGCGCCGAGGGTCAGCAGGAAGGCCAGCCCATAAAGCGCGGTGATGATGCAATAGGCCGGGCCGATGCCCAGCAGCACGACCAGCCCGGCCCCCGCCAGCGCCCCCGCGACCCGTGCCGAATCGGCGGTGGTGCGGTTGATGCCCAGCGCCGCCATCAGCAACGGGACTGGCATGGAGATGCCGATCAGCGTGGTCCGCATCGACATGTCCGACGGCCGTACCAGGCCGGACAGGGCGGCGATGCCGAACACCGCCACCGGGTCGAGCCAGCCGTTCAGCGCCAACAGGGCCAGGGAGCCGGCGAGCGCGGCGTAGCAGGCGCGCATGATGCCCAGCACCCGGCCATGGCCCAACCGGTCGCCCGCCACGCCCAGCATCGGCGCCAGCAGCGTGCCGAGGAATTGCAGCGAGGCGAATACTGTCAGCCAGACCACCGAGCCGGTCTCCGCCAGGATGTACCAGCCGAGGATCAGGGTCTCCATCTCGAATGCCCATGAGGTCAGCAGGTCGGCCGGCCATTGGAAGCGGAAGCTGCGATGCTGGAAGGGCGCCAATGCGGCGGCACGACCGGTCATGCGTACGCCCTGGCGCCGTCCATGTTGTTTCCCCCGTGGCGGCGGCACCTGGCCCCGACCTTGGGTGACAGTGTGGCGCGGTTCGTGGCCCAGGTGAAAGGGGCCGCCAGGACCAAGGCCAGCGCCGCCGGCGGGTCGGGGCGCTCGACCTGACATAACCGTTACATGTCGCCGCTGGTGCCGACCAACCTGCCATCGCGTTGCAGCCATCTCATACCGTGGCCACTCCCCATGCCGGTGCTTCGTGCTCGCTGCCGGCCGGATGGCAGGGGCTGTAGCAGAAGCCGTTCCGGCGCCCGTGGCCTGCTGTTCCACGGGGATTGGCGAGGGGATTTGGATGGCCGAATGCCGGCGGTGCGGCACGGGAAGCAGCGACGCGGCGAGGCAATCGGACGCCGGGACAACCGTTCCGCGTCCCCGGGCCGGAACCTGCTATTCGCTGATCATACCCGTCTACAAGAACGAGGAGACGCTTGGAGCCCTCATCCAGGCCCTGGATGGGCTTTCGGCCGAGCTGGACCATAAGCTTGAAGTCGTGTTCGTTGTCGACGGCTCGCCCGACAGGTCCTTCGCCATCCTGCGGGAGGCCCTGGCGCGCGGCGGGTTGCCGGCGCAACTGATCTGCCTCTCGCGCAACTTCGGCTCCTTCGCGGCCATCCGCATGGGGCTCGAAAGCGCCCGCGGGCCCTTCTATGCCGTGCTGGCGGCCGACCTGCAGGAGCCGCCGGAACTGGTCGTCGCGTTCTTCCATGCGCTCGAGGGCGGCGATGTGGATGTCGTGGTGGGCGTGCGTGAACGGCGCGAGGATCCCTTCCTCAGTTCGCTCTCATCCAGGATTTTCTGGTCGGCCTACAGGCGCTTCGTCCAGCCGGAGGTCCCGCCGGGCGGGGTAGACGTGTTCGGCTGCAGCCGGATTGTCCGTGATGCGCTGCTCAGGATGCGCGAGTTCAACAGCACGCTCATCGGGTTGCTGTTCTGGCTTGGCTTCCGGCGCCGGAACATCCCCTACGTCCGGCGCTCCAGGATGGCCGGGAAAAGCGCCTGGTCGTTCCGCCGCAAGCTGCGGTACCTGCTCGACAGCTGCTTCGCCCTGACCGACCTGCCAATCAACCTGATCATGATCACTGGCGTACTGGGCCTGGCGACCTCTCTCATCCTGAGCGTCCTGGTGTTCATCGCCTGGCTGGCGGGGATGATCCCGGTTCCAGGCTATACGCCCCTGGCGCTGCTCATGCTCAATTCCTTCACGGCGACGACGCTGGCGCTCGGGGTGATCGGGAGTTACGTCTGGCGGACCTACGAGAACACCAAGAACCGGCCGCTGTATGTGCCGATGATCCACGAGGTGTTCGAGGAGGATCCGCCGCCATGACCTACTTCGTCCATCCCCAGGGGCTGTGCGAGACGGCCGACGTCGGTGCCGGCACACGGATATGGGCCTTTACGCATGTGCTCGGTGGTGCGCGGATCGGGCGTGACTGCAACATCTGCGATCACAGCTTCATCGAGAACGACGTCATTCTCGGGGACCGCGTGACGGTCAAATGCGGCGTGCAGCTATGGGATGGCACGCGGATCGACGATGATGTCTTCATCGGCCCGAACGCCACCTTCGCCAACGACAAGTTCCCGAGGAGCAAGGCACACCAGGCGCGGATCCCCGAAACCCACATCGGAAAGGGTGCGTCGATCGGCGCGAACAGCACCATCATGCCCGGGCTGCAGATCGGGCGCTGTGCCATGATCGGCGCCGGCAGCGTGGTGACCGGCGACGTGCCGCCCTTCGCCAAGGTGGTCGGCAACCCGGCCCGCATCACCGGCTATGTGAACAGCGCCGCGCAGATCACCCCGAGGTCCGCGCAGGAAGTCTCTCCCGAGGATTCTGGCGCGGCGCGGACCGCGGTGGCAGGGGTGACCGTCCACCGTTTGAACACGAGCGCAGACCTCAGGGGTCGGATCGCCGGTGGCATGTTCGGCGCGGACATCCCGTTCGCGCCGCGGCGCTACTTCGTGGTCCACGAGGTGCCGAGCAAGGATGTCAGGGGCGAGCACGCGCTGAGGACGGGACGGCACTTCCTGGTATGCGTCAGCGGATCGATGTCGCTGGTCGTCGATGACGGTAGGACGCGGGAAGAGATCTTCCTCGACGGACCGGAGGTCGGCGTCTTCGTGCCGCCGATGGTATGGGCGCTGCGATACCGGCACTCGCCCGATGCAATCCTTCTGGTCTTTGCCAGCGATGAATACGATCCCGCGGACTATATCCGCGACTACGAGGAATTCACCCGGATCGTTGGCGGGAATCGCCGCTGACGAAAACCAGGTCATCCACGCCCGGCTGAATGGCCCGGCGCCATCCGCACCGGCATCTCGCCGCCCCGCACCCTGGGCGCACGCTCCGCCACCCGCCAAGCGTAGCGGAGGAGCAACAGCCAGACGGAGACATACAGGATGGAAAGCGGGATGCCCAGGTCGATGCCCAGTACCACCGGCAGGAGCGGGTCGCCCGCCACCCCATAGAACAGGAACAGGTTCACGTTCAGCATGACACCCAGCAGGAGGGCGATCATGCGGTTGGCCGTGGACGGGTCGTGCATGGCGAGGACGAAGGCCAACACGAAGGCGACGAACCAATGGTTCTCGTGCACACCGGTGTTGAGGGTGCAGTAGGTCACGAAGCCCAGGGTGGAGAACAGCAGGCAATTCCTTAACGTCTTGCCGCTTCGCACCGCCAGATAGATCACGACCACGAAGCCCGCCCAGAACAGCACCTTGAACGGCAGCAGTACCATGGCCGGCGGCTTGGACACCGCCACTTCCGAGCCAAGGGTGAACGACGGGTCGGCGAGCGACCGGAGCACGAAGTCTGCCAGCCGGGGCAGGTTGAGGGCGTTGCCGCTCAGGAATGGATGCCCCGCGGCGTAGAGGAAGGCCATGGCCGGCGAACTGCCGAAGGCGACGCCGAGCAGCAAGGCTACGATGGCGGCGAGACCCAGCATCCGCCGGAACGGCCTTCCACCAAGCGCGGCCCAGGCCGACCGCATATCCGATACCCCGAGAAGATGGATTATCAGGAATGGCAGGATGATCAGCGGTTGCCACTTCACCAGCACGCTCACCATGAACAGGCCGAGGCCCACCAGCGGGTAGCCTGACCGGACCATCCAGAACGCCGCGATCAGCCACGGCGCCAGACACACATCCATGTAGCCGAGGGCCACGCCGCTCAGCAGGATGGCGGCGCTGAAGGCCGTGGCCACCAGAAGGTCCCTGGAAATCACCAGGACCAGGATCACCGCGGCCCAGTGCGAGACGAGCAGCGCCAGCTTGAAGCTCTGGAACGGTGTCAGCCCGGCGAAATCACCAAATGCACCGGCCGCATAGAGGATGGCATGGGCGAGGGGAGGATACTCGCCTCCTCCGACGTTGCCCAAACCTTCGATCAGGCCACGCGGGAAATTAGCGACCACCATCGCATAGCCCGCGAACAGGCCGTTTTCACGGACGACCTCCATCCAGCTCAGGAAGACGCCGACATCGAGCGTCCCGGACGCGGGGAGCAGATACACTGAAAGCACGAGACTGACCGCAAGCAGCAAGCCGCCTGCCGTGGCCCGCAACGCCGCCTCGTTCATCGCCTCGGGCCCTGCCGGCTCCGGCTGGTGGCGGGAGGTCATCCGAGCGCGTTCTGGATGGCTTCCTCCGCCCGCTCCAGCCAGATGAATTCAAGCCGGTTGCGGGCGTCCTCCGGGATGTCGTCGAGGTCCTTGCGGTTGCGCGCCGGCAGCAGCACGCGGCGCAGGTCGGCCCGCGCCGCCGCGACCACCTTTTCGCGGATGCCGCCGACCGGCAGTACCAGGCCCCGCAGGCTGATCTCGCCGGTCATCGCCGTGTCGTTGCGCACGGTGCGGCCGGTCAGCAGCGAGACCAGCGCGGTGAACATCGCGACGCCGGCGCTCGGCCCGTCCTTTGGCGTGGCGCCCGCCGGGACGTGGATGTGGATGTCCGACTTCTCGAACAACCCGGGATCGATGCCGAGGGAAGCAGCGCGGTCCTTCACCAGGCTGAGCGCCGCCTGCGCACTCTCGCGCATGACCTCGCCCAACTGCCCGGTCAGGATCAGCCTGCCGGCGCCAGGCGCCCGCGCCGCCTCGATGAACAGGATGTCGCCGCCGACCGGCGTCCAGGCGAGGCCGGTGGCGACGCCCGGTACCGAGGTCCGCATCGCCACCTCGCTTTCGAACCGGGGCGGCCCGAGAATGCCGGCGACATCCTCCGCACCGATGTGCACATCCGTCGCGCTGCCTTCGGCGATGCGCACCGCGGCATGGCGCAGCGCACGGCCGATCTCGCGTTCCAGGGCCCGCACCCCGGCCTCCCGCGTGTAGGCGTGGATGATGCTGCGCAGCGCCTCATCGGTGATGACGGCCTGCTCCGGCCGCAGGCCATTCGCCTCGAGCTGGCGGCGCAGCAGGTAGCGCCGGGCGATCTCCAGCTTCTCGGCTTCGGTGTAGCCGGTGAGCTCGATGATCTCCATCCGGTCGCGCAGCGGCCCCGGGACGGTGTCGAGCATGTTCGCGGTGGCAATGAACACGACGCGCGACAGGTCGAACGGAACCGCGAGGTAGTTGTCGCGGAAGCTGTTGTTCTGTTCCGGGTCCAGCACCTCCAGCATCGCCGCGGACGGGTCGCCCTGGATGCCGCGGCCCATCTTGTCGATCTCGTCGAGCATCATGACGCAGTTCCGTGACCCGGCCTTGCGGATGGCCTGGATCACGTTGCCTGGCAACGCGCCGATATAGGTGCGGCGGTGGCCGCGGATCTCCGCCTCGTCATGCACGCCGCCGAGCGAGACACGGACGAATTCCCGACCCATGGCGCGGGCGATGGATTGGCCGAGCGAGGTCTTGCCGACCCCGGGCGGGCCGACGAAGCACAGGATCGGCGCCTTGCCCTCCGGCGCCAGCTTCCGCACCGCCAGGTATTCCACGATGCGCCGCTTGATCTTCTCCAGCCCGAAGTGATCCTCGTCCAGCACCCGGCGCGCCCCGGCGATATCGATCGGCGGTTCTTCCGGCAGTCGCCAGGGCAACTCGATCAGCCAGTCCAGGTAGCCACGGATCATGCCATGCTCGGGTGATGCCTCGGGCATGCGTTCCAGCCGCCGCAATTCCTTCCGTGCCGCGGCCTCCACCTCCGCCGGCATGCCGGCCTTACCGACCGCTTCGCCCAGTTCCTGCAACTCGGCGGATTTGCCGTCCTCCTCGCCGAGCTGGCGCTGGATTGCCGCCATCTGTTCGCGCAGCACCACCTCGCGCTGCCGCTGGTCAAGGCTGACGCGGGTCTGGCGGCCAATCTCGGCGTTCAGCCGCAGCACCTCCAGTCGTTGCGCCAGTATCCGCGAAACCCGGTCGATACGTGGCCCCAGTTCCAGCGTCTCCAGGATTTCCTGCTTCTCGTCGGCCTTCAGGTCCAGGTAGGCGGCGACGAGATCGGCCAGCGCGCCCGCGGAGTCCATCGCCTGCACCGTGCTCACCAGGCCTTCCGGCACCTGTGGCAGCAGTTGCAACCCTTCCAGCGCCTGGCCCTTGAGGTGCATCAGCCTCGCCTCGATCTCGGGCGTGCTGCCTTCCGGCTCATCCAGCCGGTGGACGGTGGCGGCGATGAACGGGCGCTCGGTCACCCAGTCCAGCACGCGGAACCGCTGCACCCCCTGGCAGACCAGCTGGTGCGATCCATCCGGCCCGGTGATCCACCGCAGGACATTCGCCACCGTGCCGGTGCGGTGCAACTCGGATGCCGTCGGCTCCGCCTGCTGCGGGTCGCGCTGCATGAGCACGCCGACCTGCTTGCCGTCGCGCAGGGCGTATTGCACCGCCGCCACCGAGGCCTGGCGGCCGATGGCGAGGGGCAGGACCATGCCGGGGAACAGCACCGTGTCGAGGACTGGCAGGATGGCCAGGGCATCCGGGGGCAGGCTGACGCCGCCATCCCCTCCCGCGGCAGCGCCGAGGTCGGGCGCGAAGAGACGTCTGTCGTGGAGGTTGTCCATCGGCGGGCTCCTGCCTCAGGCGGTTTTCTCGAGCCGGACCAGCAGGCAGCCGTTCACCAGGGTGTGGCGAACCTGCGTGCTGTAGCGGCCGGGCGGCAGCGGTACATGCCGCTCGAACCGGCCATGCGGCAGTTCCAGGCGATGGATCGCCGCCAGCCGCAACTCGGGCGGCAGCGGCCGGGAGCCGGCGACATGCAGCGCCGCGCCTTCGATCACCGCCTCCACCGCGGC
This sequence comes from uncultured Alphaproteobacteria bacterium, assembly GCA_963829365.1. Taxonomy (GTDB): domain Bacteria; phylum Pseudomonadota; class Alphaproteobacteria; order Acetobacterales; family Acetobacteraceae; genus Belnapia. The sequence continues at coordinate 227,994 of CAWHIH010000001.1, forward strand.
CGGATCGACGCCGGGCAGTGCGACGAGGATCATCACCTCGTGCTCGGTCTCGAACACATCCACCGGTGGCTGCCAGGCCGGCAGGGACGACGAGGACCGTCGTGGCGCGAAGAATTGGCGGTGCAGCCGCTCAGCGCGGTTGAGCATCTCGCAAGCCTCCGCCCACATCCAGGCGGGCGTATCGTCTCTTCCGGTCATGCTGCACGCTCGCTTCCGGTTGCTGGTTGGCCAGGCCTCGCCCCGGGGTGGCCGCCTCCCGGTAGGCCTGTTGCCAGTGCTTGGCCGGTGGCCGAAATCCCCGCGTTCATCTCGACGTGAAAACTCATGATGGCAGATCCAGGCCGGCGTCGGCTTCACGTGATGGCGTTCATGCGGCTGTCCCGGTGCCGGGCGAACGCAGCCCGGCAGCTACCGTTGCCACGTCCTGGGCGAAGGCGATCGCATTTGTGCGGGCTCCGGGGTAACGGCCCGGTCGGTGGCTTCGTCGGGACTCCAGCCGGCCAGGATCACCGTCTGGCCCGGTCCCCGCGAGTATCCGGGGTATCCGGCGACGCATGGATGGCGTCCACCGTCTGGTTCCAGGCGGCAAGCCGCTCCGGTCCTGCCGGATGAGTATCGAGCAGGCCGGCGACGCGGCGCTTGTCCCCCGCACTGACGAATTTTGCCCAGACGCTCCCCGCCTTGTCGAGATCGTAGCCGGCGCGATCGACGATGCGCGCCGCGAGGAAGTCCGCTTCCCGCTCCTGCGCCTTCGAGTAGGACAACTGCCCGACGCTGGCGCCGAGGGCCGAGAGGTCGCCGATGCCCGCGGCGGAGCCGAGGGCCGCCCCGGCCAGGGCGCCAAGGGTCGTCCGGGTCCGGGTGCTGGAGATGTGGTCGGCGATGTGGTGGGCCATCTCATGCGCCACCACCACGGCGAGCTGGTCGTCGGAGTCCATGACGCGGATCAGGCCGCTGGTGATGCCAACGGTATCGGTCCCGGACGCGAAGGCGTTGATGGCCGGCTGGTCGGTGATGCCGATCCGGAAGCTGCAGGCCCGGCCAAGCTCCGCCTGGCATATCTGCTGCACGGCAGGCGTGAGTTTCTGCACGACACGCTGCAGCATCGCCCGTTGCTCGCCAGGGCCGCGCGGGTATTCGCGCAGCGGCTCCGCGGCCGACAGTTCCTGCTGCGCGGCGGCGAGAGCAGCCGCATCGGGCGAAGGCAGGGCGCGTTGCGGGCCACAGGCGACGAGAGCAAGAATTGTCACGAGCCCGGCGGCGCGTGCCGCCTGGAATATGCTGGTTGGCATCGCTCCCTCTTCGGCATCCAGGTGTTGGGTGAAGGTCCTCATCCGGTTCGAGCAGGTTTTGCCGCAGAATTCAAAGCCTGCCGCCAGAGAAAGTGGCAACGCTCCGGCCCTGCTCCGCCTGCTACCCGCTGCACCCTGTCCCGTTGCGGCCGCATCAGGCGGCAAGGAACCGGGCGGCTACAGCAGCCCTTCCTTGGTCGGGTTCGCCGGCTTGTCCTCCCGCAGGGCACGCTTGCGGCGGCGCAGCTGCTTGGCCACGTAGTCGAGCGCCGTATTGAAGGCGATGGGCGCCTCGGGCGCCTCCGCCGTCCCGTCGAAGAACAGGTCGCGCCCGACATGAACCCGGACCGAGCAGGCGAAGCCGCCATTGCCGGTGCGTGAGAACCGCGTCGTCATGTCCTGGGCGCCACCGAAATATTTCCCCGAAACGGCAAGGAGATGCTCGGTGACATGGCTGCGCAACGCATCGCCGACATCCATCTGGTGGCCGTGGATGGCGATGCGCGGGGTGTCGTCGGATCGCTGCATGCAATACGTGCTCCCTGCCTGGCCTGAAGATCCGGCCCATGGTCCAGCCCGAACGCCGGCCGCTTAGCCCCGTTGCAGGCAGCAGGGGGAGGTGCGGGGCGGCGCTTCAGCGGAAGGACATCCAGTAGGCAATCGCCGCGAGCATTACCGCCAGCAACACCCCGCCAATCAGCCGCAGGCCGTAACGGTCCCGACCGGTGTCCGTCGGGTCGAGTGGCGAGCGCTTGTCGGCGCGCTCCTGCTGGCGTACCGCCGCCACCACTTCAGGGGAAGTTGGCGCGCCACCGGCCTCGTCATCGGTGCCGAGCGGCGAGGCAGCCGGGTCGAGGACCGGCACCTTGTCGCCCGTCGCGCCGCTGTCGATGTCGCGCCGCAGCTGTGCCGTGGTCGCTCCCGGCCCGCGGTCGGGCGGCCGTTGCGGGCGAGGCTCCAACTCCGTCGGGTCGTCATGCCGCGGCATGCCATCGTGCTTGGCCATGGTAGGCGTCCTTCGTCCCGCAATCGTTCCGGTGGCGGCCGGTTGGTACTGGCCCAATGCCGGCTGCGCCTCTGACTTCAGCACCTGGGACGGGAGAAGGTTCGGTCGCTGGTCCAAACATGATTGCCGAGGAGCCTGGGCAGCCCTCAGGGCGGGGTCTCCGCGGCGCGGCGGCACTTGCCGGGGCCGCCGCGCAAGGCAAACATGCCGGAAAGGAGACAGCCATGCCGTTCCGCCTGATTGCCCTGCTCACCCTCACGCCGCTGCCGGCGCTCGCGCACCACCCGATGGGCGGCGCGGTGCCGGCGACATTGTGGGAGGGCATCGCCTCCGGCGTCGGCCATCCAGTGATCGGACTGGATCACCTGGCGTTCCTGGTGGCTGCTGGCGTGCTGGCGGCCATGCTGCCCACCGGGCGCGGGGTGGCGGCTATCCTGGCCTTCGTGGCGGCGGCCTTCGGCGGCACGCTGCTGCATGTCGCGGGCATCGGGCTCGGTCCGGTGGAGATGGTGGTGGCGCTTTCGGTGCTGCTGGCCGGGCTGGCCCTCGGGCTCGGCCACGCGCCGCGCTACCTGCCGGCCGGCTTCGCCCTGGCCGGGCTGTTCCACGGCCATGCCTTCGCGGAGGCGATCATCGGCGCCGAGCCTGCCCCGGTGGTGGCCTATCTGGCGGCGCTGGCGCTGGTCCAGGCGGCGCTGGGGATCGGCGTGATGGAAGTGGCGCGGCGGCTCATCGCCACCGGGCGCGGCATGGCGCTGCACCGCGCGACGGGCGCTGCCGTGACGGCCATCGGCGGCGTCTTCCTGGTGTTGAGCGTCGCCGGCTGACCGGCCCGCCGCGCGCCCAGCCTATCAAGCCGGGGCGAAGTGGCGGATGACCGCTTCCCCGAAGCGCGGCAGGCTTTCCTCGAGGTCGGGCATGAAGGCGCCGACCGGCAGCACGACCCGACCGATGCCATGCGCCCGCCGTTCCTCCACCGCCGCAAGCGGGTCCTTGCCGGAAGTCGGGAGGGCATCGGGGCAGCCGGTCATCAGCTCGATGGCTGCCGGATCCCGGCCGGCCGCCTCGGCGGCACGGCGCACCGCATCCAGCAGGGGCATAATGTCGAATTGGGTGCCGATCGACGGGAAGAAGCCGTCGCCGATGCGGCCCGCGCGATTGGCCGCCGCGTCCGAATGGCCGCCGATGATGATCGGGACTCTGCCCGCCACGGGCTTGGGGTCACAGTTTACCCGCTGGAATTGCACGAACTCGCCAGAGTAGCTGGCGCTGTCATCGCGCCATAGCGCGCGCATCGCGGCGATGTACTCGTCCGCCCGCTTGCCGCGCCGTTCGAGCGGCACGCCGAGCGCGGCGAATTCCTCCTTCAGCCAGCCCACGCCGATGCCGAGCTCGATCCGTCCGCCACTCATGCTGTCGAGGGTCGCCACCTGCTTCGCAAGCACCAGCGGGTTGCGCTGCGGCAGGATGATGACCCCGGTCATGAACCGCAGCCGGGTCGTGACCGCGGCCACATAGGCCATCCAGATCAGCGGGTCGGGGAAGGTGCTGGCGAGGCTGCCCGGCAGCCGCCCAGTGGCTGAGTAGGGATAGGTGCTGGCGTAGTCCTCGGGGATGACGACATGGTCGGTGGCAAGCACCGAATCGAAGCCAGCCGCCTCGGCCAGCCTGGCCAGCCGCGCCGCGCCGGGTCCGTCGGGGAAGCTGTTGTTGCCGAAATGCAGGGCAAATTTCATGGCGGCCTCCCGGTTTCGCCCTGTTCGGCGTAGCGTGCGGCAGCCTAGCGCGGGATATCCGGCCGAGGCCAGGGTACCGCGCCTGCCTATGGCTACTCCGTCGGGCCGGGAGGGCCATCGGCCTCCGTGCCGCGTGCCGCCGCCCGCAGCGCATCGATCGCCTCCCGCCGCACCGGGTCCGGCAAGGCGTGGACAGCGGACGTGAGGTGGTGCAGCGCCATTCGCAGGCCATGGACCTGGTCGAGCAGGCCGAGCACCACCGCAACGCCCTCGTCGTTCACGCCGAGATCCTCGCGCAGGTCCCGGATGAGGCAGGCGCGCGCCACATCGACATCCGAAAAGGCGTATGCGGCAGCGCCGGCCTCGCGGGCATCCGGCACCAGCCATCCCGCCTCGACCCAGGTCTCGACCGAGGTGACGTCCACTCGGGCGCGCAGCAGAAACTCGTGGATCTCGACCATTCAGCCCTCCTTGCCCGTGCGTGGGTCGTACGCCTTGCCGGTCGTCCAGCGCTCGGCGAATGCCTCCAGTTCCGGGTCGGGCCGGTCCGGCAGCATGATCCGCAGGGTGGCATACGCATCGCCACGGGTGCCGTCCGGCCGTGGCACGCCACGTCCCCGCAGCCGCAGAACGGTACCGGTGTTCGAGCCCTTGGGCACCGTCACCATGACGGAGCCGGCCGGGGTGGGTACCTCGGCCCGGCCGCCGAGCACCACCTCGGGCAGGCTGACCGGCAGATCCAGGTGGATGTCGTCGCCACGGCGGGTGAAGCGGTGGTGCTCGCCGACCTCGACCTCCACCAGCAGGTCGCCCGGCGGGCCGCCGCCGACGCCGGGCGCGCCCTTGCCACGCAGCCGCAGCACCTGCCCGTCGCGCGTGCCGGGCGGCACCGTCACGTCCACCGTGGAGCCATCCGGCAGCGTAACCCGCTTCGCCGCGCCATTGACCGCTTCCAGGAAATCCAGCGCCAGCCGGCCGCGCATGTCGCCGCCGCGCATCCGCAGCCCGGCGGCGCCACCACGCCCCGCACCACCGGCACCGCGCCCGAACAACTCGGCGAGCAACTCGTCCGCGTCCATCATGTCGGCAAAGCCGGCGTCCGTCGTATAGGTGGCGCCGGCATTGGGATGCGGCCCGCCGCCGGCGAAGTCGCGGTAGTAGCGGGATTGCCGCTGCGGCTGCTCGGCGCCGGTGGCGTCGATCTCGCCGCGGTCGAAGCGCGCGCGCTTCTCAGGGTCGCTCAGCAGGTCGTTGGCGGCGGAAACTTCCTTGAACCGTTCCTCGGAAGCGCGGTCCCCCGGGTTCAGGTCGGGGTGCAGCTTCCGGGCCAGACTGCGATAGGCCTTGCGGATGTCCTCTGCCGAAGCGTCCCGCTTTACGCCCAGCAATTCATAGGGGTCCTTGGTCACGGTCGCTCCTGTCGAAGTCTGGCCTGTCGAAGTCTGGCCTGTCGAAGTCTGGCGGGTGGCGCGGGCCGGGTTGCGGTGCTGGCCGGGGCGGCATGACTGTGGATTGGCGTTCGGCGGCCGGTGTTCAAGACCCTGCCAGAGGTCCGCCATCGCGGGGCACTAGCGGTTCACCGTTCCGCCGAGGTTGCGCGACATCAATCCATGATGCGGAGCGGCGCCCTAGCGTCCTTCCTGCCCAATCCTGCCGAACTCGGCCGTCATCCTTGCAGGAAAACGAATCCAGCCCCTAGGATAATGGTGCCCTGACGCGGATGACAGGATTTAGGGCAAAGGCTTGTGGGGGAGGTGGCACGCATTGGAGGTGGGGCGGGCCGGGCAAAGGTCGGCGCAGGACCGGACACCACCGATCACCAGCCCCGACATCCGGATACCGCACCAGCCCTGCATTCGATAATCAACAGTCCCAAGATCGTCAGGAGATGCGGCATGAAAGAAGTTAGCAGGTCGGACGGAGAATACTGGAAGGCAAATCTGCGGGTTGTCAGGAATTGCCTGATCATCTGGGCATTGGTGTCATTCGGATTCGGGATCATGCTACGGCCGCTGCTTTCTGGAATAAAAATTGGTGGCACCGACCTTGGGTTCTGGTTTGCGCAGCAAGGGTCGATACTGGTCTTCCTGGTACTGATTTTCTACTACGCAATCAGGATGAACGCCATCGACCGCAAGTTCGGCGTAGAGGAGCAGTAACCGGCGGAGTGTAGTCCATGGGACAGCAGGCGCTTATCTACCTCATCGTCGGCGCGACCTTCGCGCTCTATATCGGCATCGCCTTCTGGGCCCGTGCCGGAACGACCGGGGAATTCTACACCGCGGGGCGTGGCGTGCCACCGGTGATGAACGGCATGGCAACCGCGGCGGACTGGATGTCGGCGGCGTCCTTCATCTCGATGGCCGGGCTGATCGCCTTCGTCGGCTACGACAACTCGACCTACCTGATGGGCTGGACCGGCGGCTACGTGCTGCTGGCGATGCTGCTTGCGCCCTATCTGCGGAAATTCGGCAAGTTCACCGTGCCGGAGTTCATCGGCGACCGGTTCTATTCGCAGACCGCGCGCCTGGTCGGCGTGGTCTGCCTGATCGTTATCTCGGTCACCTACGTGATCGGGCAGATGACCGGCGTGGGCGTGACCTTTGCCCGCTTCCTGCAGGTCTCGACCACCACCGGCCTGTTCATCGGCTCGGCCGTGGTGTTCTTCTACGCCGTGCTCGGCGGCATGAAGGGCATCACCTACACGCAGGTTGCTCAGTACATCGTGCTGATCGTCGCCTACACCATTCCGGCGATCTTCATCTCGCTCCAGCTCACCGGAAACCCGATCCCGCCGATTGGGCTGTTCTCGGATACCGAGGCGCAGGGCGTGCCGTTGCTGCAGCGGCTGAACGAGGTGGTGACCGACCTCGGCTTCGCCTCCTATACCGGGCACCATGGCAATACGCTGAACATGGTGCTGTTCACCATGTCCCTGATGATCGGCACCGCGGGCCTGCCGCATGTGATCATCCGCTTCTTCACCGTGCCCAAGGTATCCGATGCGCGCTGGTCCGCCGGTTGGGCGCTGGTGTTCATCGCGCTGCTCTACCTGACCGCGCCGGCGGTTGGCGCCATGGCACGGCTGAATCTGATCAACACCGTCTGGCAGGGCCCCACCAGCCAGACCGAAAGTGCGCTGCAGTACGAACAGCGGCCGGACTGGATGCGGACCTGGGAAACCACCGGCCTGCTGCGCTACCAGGACCTCAACAACGATGGCCGCATCCAATTCTACAACGACCAGAACCAGGCCTTCGCCGCGCAAGCCAGGGAGCGTGGCTGGCAGGGCAATGAGCTGACCGTCAACCCCGATATCCTGGTGCTTGCCAACCCCGAGATCGCCAACCTGCCATCCTGGGTCATCGCCCTGGTCGCGGCGGGCGGTCTCGCCGCGGCGCTTTCCACGGCGGCGGGGTTGCTGCTGGCGATATCCTCGGCGATCTCGCATGACCTCATCAAGAGCACCCTCAATCCGAATATTTCGGAACGAGGGGAGTTGCTGGCGGCCAGGCTGTCCATGGCAGCGGCGATCGTCTTCGCCACCTATCTCGGACTTAATCCGCCCGGCTTTGCGGCGCAGACGGTGGCACTGGCATTCGGTCTGGCGGCGGCGACCATCTTCCCGGTGCTGATGATGGGCATCTTCTCCAAGCGCATCAACAGCCCGGGGGCGATCTCTGGGATGCTGGTCGGGCTGGTGTTCACCCTGGTCTACATCTTCGTCTACAAGGGATGGTTCTTCATCCCTGGCACCAATCAGTTGCCCGACACGGCCCAGAACTGGGTGTTTGGCATATCCCCCACCTCCGTCGGCACTATCGGCGCGATGCTGAACTTCGCCGTGGCCTTCGCGGTTTCGCGCGTGACCCAGGCGCCGCCTGCGGCCATCCAGGAGATGGTGGAAAGCATCCGCATCCCGCGCGGCTCCAGCGCGGCTATCGAACACTGACCTAGAACCGGGGAGGGCCGCCGCGAGGCGGGCCTCCCCACAGGAGCCACGATGCTGCTTCAGTTGCTTGGCATGCTGGTGATGGGCATTGCCGCAGTGGGCGTGGTGCTGCTGGCCTGCAGGCTGTTCGGCCGCCGGGCACCGCGCTGGGTGCTACCCGTTTCGGCCGGGCTGGCCATGTTTGGCTTCCATGTCTGGAACGACTATTCCTGGTTCCGGCGCACGGCTGCCGCCCTGCCGCCACGGATGGTGGTGGCGGCCGCGCATCCCTCATCCAACATGCTTCAGCCCTGGACCCTGCTGGTGCCGCGCGTCGAGCGCTTCGCCGTCATCGACCCCCGCGCCATCCGCTGGAACGAGAGTGCCCCTGGCCTTCGCATGGTCGAGGTCTTCCTGATCGCCCGCCAGATGCCGACCTTCACCACGACCCAGATCTTCGACTGCGATACGCCGCGCCGGGCGGATGTGACCGGTACGCTGGAATTCGATGCGGACGGTCGTCCCGTGGGCGCCGAATGGGTCACCCTCGACGCCACCGACCAGCCGAGGCAAAGCGTCTGCGCCGCGACGCTGTAGCGCGTCACCTCGCTGCGCGCAGCGGCACCGTATCCTGCGCCCTCGGGGCAATGGGGAGCCGTAAGGCAAAGACCGCGCCGCCGCCCGGCCCGTTCTCCGCCCAGATGTGCCCGCCGAGGTGCTCGATGATGCGCCGGCAGATCGCCAGGCCGAGGCCGGTGCCGGCGGGCTTGTCGGTCAACGCCTCACCGGACTGGCGGAACTTGTCGAACACCATGTCGAGGTCGGTTTCCGGCAGGCCGGGGCCGTTGTCGCGCACCCGGACCTCGATCGCGCCGTCGGTGACCGCGAGTGCCACCTCCACGAGCCCGGTGCCGGCGGGCGAGAATTTCACCGCATTCGAGAGCAGGTTCACCAGCACCTGCATGAGCCGATCGTGGTCGCCCTGGACAGGTGGCACCTCCGCCGGCACGGCGACCCGCACGGCCACGCCGCGGTCGCGGAACAGCTGCCCCGTCGAGGCGACGGCTTCCTCGACCACCGAGCGCAGATCGACCCGCGCCACCTGCCATTGCACGGCCCCTGCTTCCATCTTGGCCATGTCGAGCAACTGGTTGATGAGGCGGGTCAGCCGTTCGCTCTCCTTGATGATGAGGCCGAGGAATTCCTGGCGCTGGTCCAGCTCCATGTCCGGGTTGTCGTGCAGGATCTCGGACAGCGAGCGCACCGCGGTCAGCGGCGTGCGGAGTTCATGGGTCACGGTCGAGAGGAAGTCATCCTTCATCTGGTCCAGCTCGCGCAGCCGCGCATTTGCCGCCTGGAGCGCCGCCGAGGCACGTTCCAGCTCGGCCGATTTCTGTTCCAGCCGGCGGCTGTACTCGATCACCTGGGATGCTTCATCCAGCATCCGCATCAGCTCGGCGGGTCCGACGGCGCCGCCCTGCGTCAGCGAAGCCAGCGCCACGCGGGCCGAGGCCGCGCCGATGACGCCGGTCAGCAGCCGCTCGGCGAACAGGATCAGCTCGGCATCCGCCGGGCCGGAGGCATCCAGCCGCAGGCCACGATCCGTGGCGTATTCGGCCAGCGCCATGTCTGCCCGCTCGGGCCCGAGCAGCCGCCGCAATAGTCGCGCCAACTCGCCCGTCGCCGGCGCACCGGCCCATTCGCCGCGGGCACGGGGCATCCCGTCGGCCGGCTGGAATGCCTCGACGAAGGCTGTGGCCTGGGCGCGTTCCGCCGCACCGGCCCGGTCGAACAGGGACACGCCGACGAACAACCCGACATTGACCAGGCCGCTCCAGAACAGCGCATGGGTCAGCGGGTCCAGCCCCTCCAGCCCGAGCAGCGCATAGGGGCGCAGCAGTTCCATGCCCCAGGGGCCCTCGGAGATGAAGCGCTCGGGCAGCCAGCCGGACCGGGCGAAAGACGGCAGCAGCAGGGTGTAACCCCACACCACCGTGCCGGCCGACAGCCCCGAGATCGCCCCCCGCCGTGTCGCACCCGCCCAGAAGATGCCGCCGATCAACGGCGGCGCGAATTGGGCGACGCCCGCGAAGGAAATCAACCCGATGGCCACCAGTGCATAGGCGCTGCCGGCCAGGCGGAAATAGGCATAGCCCAGCAGCAGTATCGCCACGATGGCGATGCGGCGGATCGCCAGCACCGGCAGCCGCGGCTCGCCCTGCGCCGGGCCGGCCCGCGCCAGCCGGCGGCGCAGCAGCGTCGGGATCACCAGGTTGTTGGAGACCATGGTGCTGAGCGCGATGGTCTCCACCACGATCATCCCGGCCGCCGCCGACAGGCCGCCGATGAACACCAGCAGCGCCAGCCATTCGAAGCCCTGCGCCAACGGCAGCGCCAGCACCACCATGTCCCGGTCCAACGCCGCGCCAGGCAGCAACAGCAGCCCGGCCAGCGCGATCGGCAGCACGAACAGGTTGATGAGCAGCAGGTACAGCGGAAACAGCCACATCGCCCGCCGCAACTGGCCTTCGTGCAGATTTTCCACCACCAGCAGCTGGAACTGCCGCGGCAGGCAGATGATGGCCAGCATCGCCAGGACGGTGGAGGTGACCCAGCCGCCATCCTCGATCACCGGTCCTGCCGTCAGCAGCGGCGAGATATCCGCCCGGGCCCTTGCCGCGGCGAACAATTCGCCCATCCCGCCGAACAGCCCGTAGGCCACGAAGCCGCCGACCGCGAGGAAGGCCACCAGCTTCACCACGGATTCGAAGGCGACGGCGATGACCACCCCAGGGTGATGCTCGGCCGCATCGATCTGCCGGGCGCCGAACAGGATGGTGAAGGCCGCCATCAGCAGGGTGGTGTGGAAGGCGCTGTCGAGCAGGAAGGGGCGCGGACCGGCACCGACCGCCAGGGCCCCGCCGCCCGAGAGCAGTTCGAAGCTGACCGAGACGGCTTTCAGTTGCAGCGAGATGTAGGGGATGATGACCACCACCGCGAGCGCCGCAACCAGCCCGCCGAGGAACTGGCTGCGGCCATAGCGCGTAGCGATGAAATCCGCGATGGAGGTGATGCGCTGGGTCTTGGCGATCAGCACGATCTTCCGCAACAGCACGAAGCCGAGCGTCATCGCCAGCGTCGGCCCGAGGTAGATCGGCAGGAAGCCGAGGCCTATCGTACTCGCCCGGCCGACGCTGCCATAGAAGGTCCAGGTGGTGCAGAACACCGCCAGCGACAGCGCATAAACCGTCGCGCTGCGGCTGAGCCGGCTGGCCCGCTGCTGCTGCCGGTCGCCCCACCAGGCGATGGCGAACAGCAGCAGCAGGTAGCCGATGGCGGCGGTGACCAGAACCCAGGCGGGCATCAGCCGTCCCCCCTGTCCCGCCGTTCCATGTGCAGCGCCAGCAGCAGGATCACCATGGCCCAGCTGCCGAACAGATACAGGTAGAAGGCCGGCCAGCCGAAAAGCGCGCCGCCGCCGCCGAAGATGCGCAGCAGCCACGGGCTGAACAGCACCAGCGCCAGCAGGAACAGCGCGACCAGTCGGTCATCCCGGCCGCGGCGCGGGCCGTTCAAAAGGCGTGCCCCCGTGCGCGCAGCTCGACCTGCATGTTGGAGCGCCGGATGGCATCGCCCAGGGTGAGGATGTCGCGTTCCCTCAGCATGGCGATGAAGCGCAGGAATATGGCCGCCGTCGCCAGCGCGTCGCCGACCGCGGAGTGGCGCTCCAGGATCTGCACCCCGAGCCGCGTGGCCAAGGCGTCGAGCGAATGCGCGCCATCCTCACCCTGCAGGAACAGCGACAGCACCATGGTGTCCAGCACCGGGTTGTCGAACCGGACGCCGGCGGCCTTCTCCGACAGGCGCAGGAATTTCAGGTCGAAGGCGGCGTTGTGGGCGACCAGCACCGCGTCGTTCACGAAGGCGCGGAACGCCGGCAGCACCGCCTCGACCGCCGGTGCGTCGCGTACCATCTGGTCGGTGATGCCATGGAAGCGGATGGAGGCCGGGGGAATCGGCCGCCGCGGGTTGACCAGGGCGCTGAAGGTCTCGCCGGTCAGGATGCGGCCGTTGACGATCCGCACCGCGCCGATCGACAGCAGCGCATCCCCGCCCGAAGGGTTGAGCCCGGTGGTCTCGGTGTCGAACACCACGCAGGTCAGCCGGTCGAGCGGCGTTCGGCCCAGCGTGCCGGCGATGATGGGCTGGTGCAGCAGGTCGAAATCGAAGAACTCCGGCCGCGAGCCGAGCGCCGCGGAGGCCGGGGCAGGGGGCGGCGCCGCACGCCCGAGCGGCACGCGGAGCCGGGCGCGGCCCTCGCCCACCGCCTCGCTCCAGAGGTCGCTGTGGTGGCGCTGCAGCACATCGGCCAGGGTGAGGCCGCCCGGCATGCCCTCCAGCGGGTCCTCCAGCCAGGCGGTGATCGTTGCCATGGGAATGGGCGAGCCGGTCCAGGACAGGTCGAGATACACCCGCTGGTCGGCTTCCTCGGTGGCCATGTCGAAGCTGGCGATGCCGCCGTGCAGGCGAACCCGGCCGATCAAGTGGCCGAACAGCATCGCCAGGCTGTGGCTGTCCGCGTGCAGCCGCTGCGGCAGGCCCATGGCGCCGACCCTGGTGCCCTGCTGCGCCGCACGCCATGCCACCAGCCCGATGAGGTCGGCCGAGAGGATGTCGCCCATCGGCCAGAGCCGGCCTGCGATGCCGCGATACTCGCCGGCGATGCCTTCCAGCCGGGCGGAAAGCGCCTCCGCCTGGTCGAGCACCACCTGCTCGAACTCGGACCGGCTGGCGGCGGGCAGGTCGGGGTTGTCGGCGAGGGTCTCGGCGGCGGCGCGAAGGTTGGCGATGGGCTGGCGCAGGGTCTCTGTCGCCTCGCGGAGCAGGGCGTCGCATTTGCCGAGCGTCGCCAGTTCCGCCGTCGCATCGGACAGCGTGAGCACATAGCCCGTCACATCGCCACCCGTCACCACCAGCCCGAGCCGGCCCTGCAACAGCGACCGGCCGTCGGCCAGGGCGGTCAGCACCTGCGCATGGCGGTCCGCGGCCGGCGCCGCCTCGGCCAGGGTGGCGTCCTGGCCGAAGGAGCGGGTCAGCCGTTCCAGCGCATGCAGCACCGGGTCGCCCGCCACCAGTTGCAGCAGGTTGCGCCCCAGCCCGAGGCCGCCCTGCAGGCCGAGCAGCGCCAGCGCGCGGCGGTTGTACAGCAGGATCTGATGTTCGAGGTTGCAGACCAGCACGCCGTCATGCAGGTCGTTCAGGATGGCGGCGAGCCTGCTTTTCTGCTCCTCGACCCGCAGGGTGGATTGCGCCACGGCATCTTCGACCCGCCGGCGTTCCTGGAACAGCTTTTCCGCCAGATCATTCACCGCCTGGGGCAGTGGGGCGAGTGCCGCGAAGCGGTCCAGCGGGATGCGGGCCTCCTCGGCGCCGTGGGCGATGACGCCGGTCTCCGCCGCCAGCGCCACGCTGCGCCGGAGCACCTGGGATTCCAGCAGCTTCCAGGCGGTGAACAGCGTGGCGAGCAGGATCGCCGCCGGCAGCAGCATGGCCGCCGTACCCTCCGCCAGTGCGACGGATCCTGCGGCAAGCGCCGCTCCGCATACCCCGAGCCCCAGGAAGGCCAGGCCGAGGCGGCGCGCGCCTGTCACGGCGTGGCGAGCCAGCGGCGCACGGTCTCTACCAGCTCGCGGGTCGAGAAGGGCTTGGTGACGTAGTCGCTGGCGCCCAGCGCCATGCCCTTCTCGCGGTCGATGTCCCGCCCCTTGGCGGTCAGCATGATGATCGGTACCTTGCGGCATCGCGCCTCGGCACGTAGTGCCTGGCATACGTCGTAGCCGCTGCGGGCCGGCATCATGGCGTCGAGGATGATGAGGTCGGGCACGGCTTCCGCGACCGCCAGCAGCACCTCGTCGCCGTTGCGCGCCACCCGCACGGCGTAGCCCGCCTTCTGGAGCAGGAATTGCAGCGAGAGCAGAATGCTGGGCTCGTCGTCCGCGACCAGGATTGACTGGCTCATTGATGGTTCCTCCCGCGGCGGTTCCGCCGCACGCCGGCCATCCTTCAGAGATAGCCGTGCTGGTACTTCGACGCCATCGACGACTGCATGGTGGCGACCGAGACGAAGGCGGCGCGCAGCCGCTTCCGCTCCGCCAGGCTCAGTTCCGCAAGGGGTACATGGTTGTCGGGCCGGCGCCCCTGCCGGGCTATGCCAACCTGGTGGCGCAGCCGCAGCGAACCGATCAGCTCCAGCGCCTCGATCGTCTCGGCGGTGCCCGGCGCGCTCAGGGTGCCGGCGGCGCCGAGCGCCTCGAGCCGGCGGAAGGTGTTCACCTCGGGGATGCCGGTGGCCAGGGCATGGACCCGGGCGAGTTCCACGATCGGCGTGATGCCGTTGAGCTTCAGGTCCATCGTCCCGTCATGCCCGCCGCCGCGCGCCAGACGGAAGTTGCGGAAGAAGCCGATCGGCGGCTCGCGGCTCATCGCGTTGCTGGCGAGATAGGCCAGGAAGATGGTGTTGCGCTGGGTCTTGCGGAGCACGAGGTCATGCAGCCGCCCGAACAGCATCGGGTCGCCGCCGATGCTGCGGAAATCGAAGAACACCGAGGACAGCATCAGCGCCTTCGGTTGCGGCTGCTCGATCCATTCGCTGAAGTACCCGCGCCATACCGAAAGCGGCTGGCACCAGCGTTCGGTCGTCGCCATCATCTCGCCGGGGCAGTAGACATAGCCGCATTCGTGCAGCCCGTCGCAGACGAAGCCGGCGAGGGCGCGGAAATAGCCGCGCTGGCCGGCTTCCCGGAAGCTGTCGTCCAGCACGATGCCATTGTCCTGGTCCGAACCCGCCGTCAGTTCCTGGCGCCCCTGGGACCCCGCGGCAAGCCAGGCGTAGGGTGCCGGCGGTGGCCCGAACTTCGCCTCGGCCAGTTCCAGCAGGCGGCTGGTGATCCCATCCGCGACGTCGGACACGGCATGTCCCACCTCCCGCACGGTGCGGCCCGCGTCGAGCATGTTCCCGATCATCGCGGGAACGCCGGCGGCGATGCGGGTGAGCGCGGCGGGTGTCGGGCAGTCGCGGGGATCCTGCGGTGCGATGGCCTCCAAGGCACGCCTCCTGGCGGTTGGTGGATTGCGCGGCCGGCGGATGATGATAGGGCCGCGCCGCGACCGCATGCCAGCGATCCGGCTGCTGATCCCGATCAATGACGCGGCGTCGGCGGCAGGGCACAATGGCCGGCATGATTGCATCCTGCCTGCATGCCCTCGACGCATTGGGTGCCGATGGGCTGCCGGCGCTGATGGGCGCGTTGTTCCTCGCCGGCCTCGCCGGTGGCGCCGGCCATTGCGCGACGATGTGCGGGCCTTTCGTGCTGGCGCAGGTCGCCCGCGGCGGGTCGCTGTCCGGTGGCCGGCTCGGGCGGCTCTCCGGGGCGTTGCTGCTGCCGTATCACCTTGGCCGGGGCGTCGGCTATGCCACGCTCGGCGCGCTGGCGGGTGGCTCGGCCGCGGCGCTGGCAATGCTGCCGGGGCTGGCCTGGGTGCCGCCGGTGCTGCTGACCCTCGCCGCGGTGGTGATGCTTGCGCAGGCCGCGCCGGCATTCGCGGCCTGGCTGCCCGCCGGGCTGGCCGGAGGCGCGTTCGGCGGCCTGCCCGGACGGCTCGCAACCGCAGCGGGCCCATTGCTCGACCAGCCGGGGGCAGGGCGGTCCTTCCTGCTCGGCCTGCTGCTGTCGGCCCTGCCGTGCGGGCTGCTGTACGGCGCGCTGGCCGGGGCCGCGGCCAGCGGCAGCGCATTGGCAGGCGGGCTGGCGATGGCGGCCTTCGTGGCCGGCACGATGCCCGCGCTGTTCGGGGTTGCCTTGCTCGGGCAGATCTTCCGCCGCCGCGCCGCGCCGCTGCTGCGGAAGGTCTCGCCGGCCATCTACGCGCTCAACGCCGTGGTGCTGATCGGGCTGGCGGCGCGGATGGTGCCGTAGCGGGGTCAGCGGACCACCATGTCGCGGTAGGCGTGCCAGGTTGCATGCCCGATCATCGGCAGCACCACCACGAGGCCGAGGAAGAACGGCACCAGCGCCAGCCCGGTGAACAGCACGATCAGCCCCGCCCACAGCACCATCGCCCGCCAGTTCTCCATCACCGCCTGGATGCTGACCGTCGCCGCCTCCAGGAAGGAGACGTCGCGGTCCACCAGCATGGGCAGCGACACCGCGGCGAGGGCGAAGGTGGCGGCCGCGAGCACGAAGCCGATGCCGGTGCCGACCACCAGGAACGGCAGCAGCAGGTCCGATTGCAGTATCGCCATCGGCAGCCGGGCCAGTGAGGGCGCGAAGTTGATTCCGAAGAACAACGCGAAGAGCAGCCCGGCGATCCGGACCCAGAACAGGTGGATCAGCAGCAGCACCGCGCCCATCATGGCGACCTGGGTGCCCGGCCGGCTGAAGCCATGCATCGCCTCGGCCAGGGTTGTAGGCCGACCCTCCTCCATCCGGCGGGAGGTTTCATAGAGCGGCGCGGCCAGCAGCGGCGCGACGATGAAGAAGCCCGCGGTCGCCGGCAGGATGGCCCATGCGGTGCCAAGCTCGAAGCTCAGCAGCGAGACCACCCAGCCGAAGCCGGCCAGCGCGGCACCGATGGTCAGGCTGATCGCCCGGTTGGCCATCATATCCCGCCAGCCGAGAGTGAGCCATACCCAGGGACGGTCCGTGGCGACCCGCCTGACCCGGCTGGTCAGCGGTGCGGACATGGCTTCGCTCGGCATGTGTTTCGTCCCCAGGCTGAGCCTGCACATTAGCTTGCCAGGCATCCGGCGCATTGATCCGGATCAAGGACGAGACGGGTGGTTCTGCGGCATCCACCACCGCGAAGCCTGAAGGGTCGGCCGTGGCCGCCCGCGGCACGGAGATGATACGCATGGCCACAGCCGCCACATTCACCGCGCCGGCGCGTGCTCGCGACGGAGGCCGATGTCGAGGCGCCGATCCGGGCCTTCGCCATCGCCACCATGTTCTGGGGCATCACCGGGTTCCTCGTCGGCGTGGTGATCGCCGCGCAGCTGGCCTTCCCGCTGCTGAACCTCGACCTTGAATGGACCACCTTCGGCCGGCTGCGGCCGGTGCACACCAGCGCGGTGATCTTCGCCTTCGGCGGCAATGCGCTGATCGGCACCAGCCTTTACGTCGTGCAGCGGACCTGCCGCGCGCGGCTGTTCGGCGGCGAGGAGATGGGCTGGTTCCTGTTCTGGGGCTACCAGTTCTTCATCGTCATGGCGGCGCTCGGCTACGTGCTCGGCGTCACCCAGGGCAAGGAATACGCCGAGCCGGAGTGGTACGTGGACATCTGGCTGACCGTCGTCTGGGTCACATACCTGATCGGTCTTCGTCGGCACGATCATGAAGCGGCGCGGAGCCGCACATCTACGTGGCGAACTGGTTCTACCTCGCCTTCATCATCACCATCGCGATGCTGCACATCGTCAACAACCTGGCGCTGCCGGTCGTCGATGGCATCGGCAAGTCCTACACGTATTGCGTCCGGCGTGCAGGATGCGATGATCCAGTGGTGGTACGGCCACAACGCCGTCGGCTTCTTCCTGACCGCCGGCTTCCTCGGCATGATGTACTACTTCATCCCGAAGCAGGCGGAGCGGCCGATCTATTCCTACCGCCTGTCGATCGTGCACTTCTGGTCGCTGATCTTCCTCTATATCTGGGCCGGCCCGCACCACCTGCACTACACCGCCCTGCCGGACTGGGCGCAGACCCTGGGCATGGCCTTCTCCGTCATGCTGTGGATGCCGTCCTGGGGCGGCATGATCAACGGCCTGATGACGCTGTCGGGCGCGTGGGACAAGCTGCGCACCGATCCCGGTCTGCGCTTCTCGGTCACCGCCGTGGCGCTTCTACGGCATGAGCACCTTCGAGGGCCCGGTGATGTCGATCAAGGCCGTCAACGCGCTGTCGCCACTACACCGACTGGACCATCGGCCACGTGCACTCCGGCGCGCTCGGCTGGGTCGGCTTCATCACCTTCGGCGCGCTCTACTGCCTGTTCCCGGTGCTGTGGAAACAGCAAGGGCTGTATTCCGAGCGGCTGGTCGCCTGGCACTTCTGGATCGCGACGCTCGGCATCGTGCTCTACATCACCGCCATGTGGGTCAGCGGCATCATGCAGGGCCTGATGTGGCGCGCCTACGACCAGCTCGGCTTCCTGCAGTACTCCTTCGTCGAGACGGTCGCCGCGATGCACCCCTACTACGTCATCCGCGCTGCTGGGCGGCGTGCTGTTCCTCAGCGGCGCGCTGATCATGGTCTACAACCTCTATCCGACCGTCACGGCGGCGAAGATCGTCGCCGACGCCACCATGGCGATCGCCCATGCGGCCATGCGCCGTGCCGGCCGAGTGAGGCGTGACGGTCATGAATCGCTTCAGCCACGCCATCATCGAGAAGAAATTCGTTCATTCTCACCGTCGCTGGTCCTGATTGACCGTCGCGATCGGCGGCCTGGTCAGATCGTGCCGCTGTTCACGTGGAGAGCACGATCGAGCGGGTCAAGGCATCCGGCCCTACACGCCGCTGGAGCTGGCCGGCCGCAACATCTACGTGCGCGAGGGCTGCTACCTCTGCCACAGCCAGATGATGCGCGCCCTTCCGCGACGAGGCGGAACGCTATGGCCACTACAGCCTGGCGGCCGAGAGCATGTACGACCACCCCTTCCAGTGGGGCTAGCAAGCGCACCGGCCCGGACCTGGCGCGGGTCGGCGGCAAGTATTCGGACGACTGGCAGGCAGCGCATCTGCGCAGCCCGCGGGATCTGGTGCCGGCCTCGATCATGCCGCCCTACGCCTTCCTCGACCGCCCCATCGAGGCGCCCGAGATCGCCTCGCATCTGCGGACGATGCGGTCGCTCGGCGTGCCCTACACCGACGAGATGATCGCCAACGCCGCCGCCGACATGGCCGCGCAGGCCAATCCCAACATCGACGGCACCGCCTTCAGCGCCCGCTATCCGAAGGCCCGGCAGGCGCTGTTCGACGCAAACCCGCGCCGGTTGACGGAAATGGATGCCCTCGTCGCCTACCTGCAGATGCTCGGCACCCTCGTCCAGTTCTCGGACGTGACGCCCGAGCAGCTCCGGCAGCCCTGAGGAGATGCCGCAGATGGACATGCTCAAGCTGCACGAGATGCTTTCTGCCGTATGGGTGGTCTGGTTCTTCGTGCTGTTCACCGGGATCCTGGTCTGGGTGCTGCGGCCGGGCAGCCGCGACAAGGCCCGCGACAACGCCCAGATCCCTTTTCGCAACGATCCGAACTGAAGGCGCCGACAGATGGCCCGAAAGCCCGAGCGGGACGCCGTGACCGGTGTCGTCACCACCGGCCATGAGTGGGACGGCATCAAGGAACTCGACAACCCGATGCCGGCCTGGTGGATCTACACCTTCTATGCCTGCATCGCCTTTGCCCTGGTATGGATGGTGCTCTATCCGTCGCTGCCCTTCGTCCGTGGCCTGCTCGGCTATACCGCGCGGGACACGCTGTCGCAGGTGATGCAGGTGCAGCAGGCCGCCGCCGCGCCGATGCTGGCGCGGATCCGCGCCGCCAGCCCGGCCGAGATCGCCGCCGACCCGGAACTGCGTGCCTATGCGCTGGCTGGGGGGCGCATCGCCTTCGCCACCAGCTGCGCGGGCTGCCATGGCTCGGGCGGGCAGGGCGCGACGGGCGGCTTCCCGAGCCTTGCCGACGATGACTGGCTGTATGGCGGCAGCTTCGATGCCATCCACACCTCGATCACCGTCGGCGTCCGCAATGGCGAGCATCCGGATGCGCGCGGCGTGGCGATGCCCGCCTTCCTCACAGCGGGTCTCAACTGGGCGCAGATCAACGAGGTCGCCGACCACGTCCTGACCCTGTCCGCACCGGCCAACGCCGGGTCGGCCGAAACGCCGGGCGCCGTGCTGTATGCCGAGAATTGCGTCGCCTGCCATGGTGACCGCGGCGAAGGCAGCCGTGACCTCGGCGCGCCGCGGCTGAACGACCGGATCTGGCTCTATGGCGGCGACAAGGCATCCATTGCCCGCACCATCGCCTATTCCCGGGCCGGCGTGATGCCCGCCTGGGCTGGCCGGCTCGACCCCGCGACGATCAACATGCTCACGGTCTACGTGCATGCCCTCGGTGGGGGGGAGCAGTAGGAAACGACCATGCCCGATACCGGCACGCTCGCCCCGCCACCACCGGCACCGCTCTATGCGCCGCACCGCAAGGTCTACCCGCGCGCGGTTGCCGGTCGGGTGCGCAGCGTCAAATGGGTGGTCCTCGTTGTGCTGCTGGCGCTCTACTACGTGGTTCCCTGGTTGCGCTGGGACCGCGGGCCCGGGGTGCCGAACCAGGCGGTGCTGGCGGATATCGCCAATGCCCGGCTGTTCTTCTTCTGGATCGAGCTGTGGCCGCAGGAGATCTATTTCCTGACCGGCTTCCTCATCCTCGCCGCCATCGGGCTGTTCGCCGCCACCTCGCTGTTCGGCCGGGTCTGGTGCGGGTTCACCTGCCCGCAGACCGTCTGGACCGACCTGTTCATGTGGGTCGAGCGGCGGATCGAGGGTGACCGCAATGCCCGGATGAAGCGCGACGCCGGCCCGCCCAGCCGCGACCGGACACGGCGCCGCATCGCCAAGCACGCGGCGTGGCTGGCGATCGCGGCGGCGACCGGCGGCGCCTGGATCATGTACTTCCAGGATGCGCCCACCGTGGTGCGGGAACTCGCCACCGGCGCCGCGTCCTTCCAGACCTATTTCTTCTTCGGCCTGTTCACGCTGACCACCTATGTGCTCGCCGGCTTCGCCCGGGAGCAGGTCTGCACCTACATGTGCCCCTGGCCGCGCTTCCAGGGCGCGATGCTCGACCAGGACAGCCTGGTGGTCACCTATCGCGAATGGCGGGGCGAGCCGCGCGGCAAGCCAAGGGAAGCCGGCTGCGGCGATTGCGTGGATTGCGGCGCATGCGTCCATGTCTGCCCGACCGGCATCGACATCCGCGAAGGCCAGCAGCTCGAATGCATCGGCTGCGGGCTGTGCGTCGATGCCTGCAACGACGTCATGGGCAAGCTGCATCGCCCGCAGGGGCTGATCGCCTT
Organism: uncultured Alphaproteobacteria bacterium; assembly: GCA_963829365.1. Lineage (GTDB taxonomy): Bacteria > Pseudomonadota > Alphaproteobacteria > Acetobacterales > Acetobacteraceae > Belnapia. Next base: position 249,091 of record CAWHIH010000001.1, read on the forward strand.
CGAGACCCTGGCGAACCTTGCCGCCAGCACCGCCGCCACCGCGCGTTTCGAGCCTGGCCCGGACCGCATGCGGGCGGGCATGGCGGCGCGGCGCACGCCACAGCTGATCCGGCCGCGCACGCTGATGTATGCGGCCGTGCTGTCGGCGGTGGTGGCGATCATGCTCGGCGCCTTCCTGCTGCGGGACACGCTGACCCTGACCGCGCTGGCGGAACGCGCGCCGCCCTATGTCCGGCTGTCGGATGGCGGCGTCCGCAACGCCTATACGCTGAAGCTGGCCGACAAGACCCGTGACGGCGGCCGCTATGCGCTGGTGCTGGACGGACCGCCCGGGCTGCACCTGCTGGTGCAGGACGTGGCGACCGACGAGGGCGGCCGGCCGGTACTGCCGGTGCGCCCGGATGGGGTCGCCACCTTCCGTGCGCTGGTAACGGCCGCGCCCGATCTTTCCCTTGCCGAAAGCCAGCCGCTGCGCTTCCGGCTGGTCGATGCCGGTGGCGAGGTGGTCGCCTCCGGCAGCAGCGTCTTTCTGGGACCCCGCCGATGAGCAGCCTTGTCCGCCCGCACGACCCCAGGCGTGGTCGCTGGATTCCCTGGGTCTTCGTCGGGATGATGGGGATCGTGGTGGCGGTGAACGGCGGGTTGATCTTCTCCGCGCTCAGCACCTTCACCGGCACCACCACGGGCCATGCCTACGACCGTGGCCGGGCCTACAACCAGGTCATCGCCGAGGCCGAACGGCAGGCGGCGCTCGGCTGGTCGGCCGGCGTCACCCTCTCGGCGGGGCGGCTTGCGGTGGTGGCGGCCGATCGCGCAGGCCTGCCGGTGGCAGGCAGGCTGACGGGCGAGCTGCGGCGTCCGCTGGACGGGCGCACGGTGCCGCTCGAATTCGCCGCCTCCGCGCCCGGCCACTGGAACGCCGAAGCGGTGCCGCCCGCCGCCGGCCAGTGGGAAGCGCGGCTGACGCTGACCGGGCCGGGCGGACAGCATTTCGATATCCGCCAACGGGTGCTGGTGCCTTGAGCGTCATCGGCCGCATCGCACCGGCCCCGCCGGCGCCGGCCAGCACGCGCGCCGGCTGCCCGCACTGCGGCGCCCCGGTGGCACCACCCGCCACCTATTGCTGTGCCGGCTGCGAGGTTGCGCACCAGTTGGTGGCGGGGCTCCGGCTGGACGCCTTCTACCGCCGCCGCACCGCCCCGGATGGCGCGCTGCGCCCGGATTCTGCACCGCCCGTCGCCCTGGCGGCCAGTGCGGTGGCGGAAGCGCCGGGCCTCTGGCGGCTCGACCTCATGGTGTCCGGCCTGCATTGTGGCGCCTGCGTCTGGCTGGTCGAGCAGGCGCTGGCGGCCGACCCGGACGTGCTGTCGGTCCGCGCCGCGCTCACCACCCGGCGGCTGACCCTGTGCTGGCGCGGCGAGCGCGACCGGGCTGAGGAATTCGCCGCATTGCTCGGGCGCCTGGGCTTCCGCGCCGTACCCTTCAGCCCGGCTTGCCTGCAGGCGGCGAATGACGCCGAGACGCGGTCGCTCGCCCGCGCGCTGGGCATCGCCGCCTTCGGGTCGATGAACGTGATGCTGGTCTCGGTCGCCGTCTGGGTCGGCGTCGACATGGGCGAGCACACCCGTGCGCTGATGCATTGGCTGGCGGCGCTCATCGGCCTGCCGACCATCGCCCTGGCCGGGCTGCCCTTCTACCGCTCCGCCATCGCCGCGATGCGGGCGGGGCGGACCAACATGGACATCGCCATCAGCCTCGGGGTGCTGGCGACCGCGGCGATGTCGCTGTCCGAGACCTTCCGCAACGGCCCCTTCACTTGGTTCGACGGGGCGACCACCCTGCTTGCCCTGCTGCTCGCCGGCCGGCTGCTGGACCGCACCGCGCGGGCCCGGGCCGGACGCGCGGTGGCCGAGCTGCTGGCCCTGCAGAATGGGCTGGTCCGCCGCCTCGCACCGGATGGCACATCGGCCGAGGTCCTGGTCGGGAGCATCCGCGCCGGGGACCGCGTGCTGCTCGGCAGCGGGGAGCGGCTGCGGCTGGACGCGATGCTGGAGGATGCGCCGGGGCTGTTCGACCTCGCCGCCACCACCGGCGAGAGCCTGCCGCGCGGCATCGCCCGTGGCGCGACCCTGGCGGCCGGGGCAGTCAACATGGGTGGACCGGCTGTGCTGCGCGTCACCGCCGCGGCGGTGGATGGCTCGCTCGCCGCCACTGCCCGGCTGCTGGACAACGCGGCGCAGGCGCGCGGGCGGTTCGTCACCATCGCCGACCGGGCGGCACGCCTCTATGTGCCGGTGGTGCTGGTGGTGGCGGCGGCGACCTTCCTTGGCTGGTGGCTGGTTATGGACGTGGGCTGGCAGGCGGCCCTGGTGCCGGCGGTCGGCACGCTGATCGTGACCTGCCCCTGCGGCCTCGCCATCGCGGTGCCGGCGGTGCAGGTGGTGACGGTGGGCGCGCTGTTCCGCCGCGGCGTACTGGTGACCTCGCCGACCGCGCTGGAACGGCTGGCGGCGGTGGATCACGTGGTGCTGGACAAGACCGGCACGCTGACCGGCGGCACCCCGGTGCTGCTGCCCGGCGAATGGAATGCGGGCCAGTTGCGCGCCGCCGCGTCCCTGGCCGGCGGCAGCCGCCATCCGCTCGCCCGCGCGCTGGTCGCCGCCTGCCCCAACGCGCCGCTGCGGGCCGATGCGGTGGAGCATCCGGGCCAGGGCATGGCGGCGGGCGATGCGCGGCTCGGCAGCGCCGCCTTCTGCGGCCTGGCCGATGCCGCCACCACACCGACGCTGTGGTTCGCCACAGCCGGCGCGGCGCCCGTCGCCTTTCGCTTCACCGACCGGCTGCGCCCGGACGCCAGGGCGGCGGTGGCCGCGCTGCGGGACCTCGGCCTGACCCTGGAAGTGCTCTCGGGCGATGCGCCCGCGGTGGTCGCCGCGGTGGCGGCCGAAGCGGGCATCGCGGACTGGACGGCGGGCGCCCTGCCGGAGGCCAAGCTGGCCCGGATCGAGGCACTGCGCGCCGCCGGCCGCCGCCCGCTGATGGTCGGCGACGGCATCAACGACGCCGGCGCGCTGGCGCTGGCACATGCCGCCGCGGCGGCGCCCGGCGCACAGGACCTGGCCCAGGGCGCGGCGGATATCGTACTGCGGACCGAGGCGCTGCTGGCGCTGCCGGATGCCATCCGGGCCGCCCGCGCGGCGCAGGCGCTGGCGCGGCAGAACATCCGCTTCAGCCTGGGCTACAACCTCGTTGCTGTGCCTGCCGCGGTGCTCGGGCTGCTGACACCGCTCGGGGCCGCCGCGGTGATGGCGAGTTCCTCGATCGCGGTCATCCTCAACGCGCTTCGCGCTGAACGGGCAGGGCGGGCATGGATTCGCTGATCATCCTCGTGCCCATCGCGCTCGGGCTGGGGCTGCTCGCCCTGGCCGGCTTTCTCTGGGCATTGCGGTCCGGCCAGTACGACGATCTGGACGGCGCCGCGACCCGCATCCTGTTCGACGACCCGCAACCCCCCGTTCCACCCAAGCAAAGGCAGACCCAGCCATGATTACCAGCCGCATCTTCTTCATGGTCCTGGCCATCCTGAGCGGATTGGTTGGCCTGCTGGCCGCCGCCGTCGCGCGCGACTACCTGCAGATCTTTGGCCTGGGCCTGTTCGGCTTCGGCGTGCTGTACACCTTTGGCTGCGTGAAGCGGCACTTCGACGAGCAGGATGCCGGGCTTGGCTGAACCGATGGCAGGGTCAGCCGGTGCGGCCGGGCATGCTGTCGGAGCCGGCCAGCGCCTCCAGCGCGGCGGGATCGGTCAGCAGCAGGCGGCCGCGGGTTGGCTCCCGCACCAGCCCGGCGCGGCGCAGGGCGGCGAATACCCGGCTGACGCTCTCGATGGTCAGCCCGAGGTAGTCGCCGATATCGGCCCGCGTCATCGGCAGGGACAACTCGACCCCGGGTTCGCCGATCCGCCGCGCAGCGGCCCGCAGCATCAGCAGGAAGGCGGCGACCCGGCCCTCGGCGCTTCGCTGCGCCATCGCGGCAAGCTGGTCCTGGGCGGAGGCAAGGTCCTCGGCACAGAGTTCCAGCAGCCGGTGCGAAAGCGGTGCGCAGCCACGGCTCATGGTCTCAAGCTTGGCACGGTCCAGTCGGCAGACCATCGAGTTGGTCACCAGCTCGGCGTCGAAGGGGTAACGCTCCCGGGAGGTGTAGCCGATGAAGTCGCCGGGAAAGCGGAAGCCGATGATCTGCTGGCGGCCATCGGGCATGGAACGCAGCAGCTTCGCGGCGCCGTCCACCAGGGTGAACACCGCTATGGCGCGGTCCCCTTCGCGGAATACCGCACTGCGCGCAGGCAGCCTGAGTGTGGTCGAATTCGCCGACAGGGCCGCCTGGTCGACGTCATTGAGGGCGTGGCAAAGTCCCCGTGTTGCCCCGGCGCAACGCTCGCACAGGGTGGCGCTGTTCCGCTGAAGCAGAATCCGGGCTGGCCCGTCCACGTCAATCTCTCCTTCGCGTGGCTGTGCGTGGTGTGTCGGAGGGCCATGAAATATGACCTCGCGATAATGCGAACCGAACCCTTTCGCAAGCCGGCGCAAGTATAGCGCTTCGACGCCCGGTCTGGCATGGGCAATCCGCATCTTTTGCTGCCGATGGCCCGGTCACGGCTGCCGGCAAGCAAGCCGGAGCCGCTCCGGCAGGCTCAGGATGCCTGGATCAGTGACAGCAACTCGCGCCGGGTGTCGAAATTGTCACGGAATGCGCCTAGCATCCGGCTGGTGACCATGGTCACCCCGGTCTGGTGCACGCCGCGCGTGGTCATGCACTGATGCGCGCTCTCGATCACCACGGCCACGCCGCGCGGTTGCAGTACCGCATCGATGGTGTTGGCGATCTGCGCAGTCAGTTTCTCCTGGATCTGCAAGCGCTTGGAATAGGCCTCGACCACCCGGGCGAGCTTGCTGATGCCCACCACCCGGCGGTCCGGCAGATAGGCCACGTGGCAGTGGCCGATGATCGGGACCATGTGGTGCTCGCAATAGCTCTCCAGCCGGATGTTCCGTAGCAGGACCAGCTCGTCGTAGCCCTCGACCTCGGCGAAGGTGCGCTCCAGCAGGGCCACCGGGTCCACGCCATAGCCGGCGAAGAATTCCTCGTAGGACCGCACCACGCGAGCCGGGGTGTCCAGCAGGCCCTCCCGCGTCGGGTCGTCGCAGGCCCAGCGGAGCAGGGTACGGACTGCCGCTTCGGCTTCATCGCGGCTGGGGCGGGCGGGGTTTTCGGCTATGGGTTTCATTGCGGTCCTCCGGCTGGTGCAAACGCGTTGGGTAGGAGATCGTTCGGCCGGTGTCGCCTTCCGATCGGGGGCACGGCATGATGCATGGCATGGATAGCCCCGATCTTCGCCTGGCCACCCACGCCGCCGGCCTGCGCTTCGCCGATCTGCCTCCGCCGGCAGTGGCCCGGGCGAAGGTGTTCCTGCTGGATACCCTCGGCGTCGGCCTCGCCGGCGGCAGCGTGCCGGAAGCGGCGCCGCTGCTGGCCGCGGTGCGCGGCTGGGGGGAGGGTGCCGCCGCCACGGTCTGGGGCCGCCGCCTGCGCCTGCCGCCCGGCAACGCCGCGCTGATGAATGCCTACCAGGTCCATTGCCAGGAATACGACTGCCTGCATGAAGGCGCCGTCCTGCACGCCATGGCAACCCTGGTGCCGGTGCTGCTGGCCGAAGCCGAGGGGCGCGGCGGCGTCTCCGGCCGGGAATTGCCGGTTGCCATCGCCGCCGGGGTGGATGTCGCCTGCACCCTCGGGCTGGCGGCGAAGCAGGGGCTGCGGTTCTTCCGGCCGGCGACCTCGGGCGGATTCGGGGCGGTTGCCGGTCTCGCCCGGCTGCGCGGCTTCGACCCGGCGACGATCCTGGCCGCCTTCGGCCACCAGCTCGGGCAGGTCAGTGGCACCATGCAGGCGCATACCGAGGGCAGCGCCGTGCTGCCGCTGCAGGTGGGGCTCAACGCCCGTGCCGCGCTGCAATCCTGCGACCTCGCCGCGGCGGGCTTCCCGGGCCTTGCCCTGCCGATCACCGGCCGCTTCGGCTACCTGCCGATGTTCGAGGGCGAGTGGGACCTGGAACCCGGGATCACAACCCTCGGCCAGCGCTGGCTGGTGGCGGAGCTGAGCCACAAGCCCTTTCCCAGCGGGCGCGCAACCCATGGCGGCGTCGAGGGGCTGATGGCCCTGCGCGCCGCCGCTGGCTTCGCGCCGGACGAGGTGGCGGAGATCGTCGTCACCGGCCCGCCGCTCATCAACCACCTGGTCGACCGCCCGCCGCTGCCGGTGCCGGGCGCGAACTACGCCCGGCTGTGCATGCCCTTCGTGCTGGCCAAGGTGCTGCAGCACGGCGCGCTGGACCTCGCGCACTACCGCGGCGATGCGCTGGCCGACCCGGTGACCCATGCGCTGTCCCGGCGCGTGCGCATGGAGCGGGACGCCAACCCGGACCCGAATGCGCTCGGCCCGCAGGTGGTGACGGTGCGGCTGACCGATGGCCGGGTGCTGCGCCACGCGGTGCCGGCAATGCTCGCCAGCCCGGCCCGGCCGCTCGACCGGGCGGCGGGGCTGGCGAAGTTCCGCCGCTGCCACGCCTTCGCCGCCGAGCCGCTCGGCCCGCCGGAGACGCTGATCGACATGGTAGATATGCTGGAAGACATGGCAGATGTGCGTGGGTTGCTGGCGCCGCTGACCCCCGGTTGAGCTATTCCGCCGGAACCGGCGCCGGGGCCAGCCTCGGCCGCCGCTTCCCGCCCAGGCCATCCAGCGCCAGGTAGACCACCGGCGTGGTGTACAGCGTCAGTAGCTGCGACATCAGCAGCCCGCCGATGATGGCGATGCCGAGCGGCTGGCGCAGCTCCGCGCCGGCGCCGGTGCCGAAGGCCAGCGGCACCGCGCCGAAGACGGCGGCGAGCGTGGTCATCAATGATCGGCCGGAACCGTTCGCGGCAGGCGGTGGTGATGGCCTCCATGCCGCCGATGCCCTCCGTCGCGTTCATGCTCCAGCGCGAAGTCCACCATCATGATGGCGTTCTTCTTCACGATGCCCATCAGCAGGATCACCCCGATCAGCGCGATGACGGTGAAGGGCGTATCGGTCACCAGCAGCGCCAGCAGCGCGCCGATGCCGGCCGTCGGCAGGGTCGAGATGATGGTCACGGGGTGCAGCAGGTGCTCGTACAGTATCCCCAGCACGAGGTAGATGCTCAGCACCGCCGCCAGGATCAGCAGCGGCTGGTCGCGGGAGAAGGTCTGGAAGGTCCGCGCGCTGCCGGCGAACTCGGTCCGCATGCCATCCGGCAGGCCGATCTCGCGCGCCGCCTGTTCCACCGCCGCCGCCGCCTCGCCCAGCGACATGTCCGGCGGCCAGGTTGAAGGACAGGGTCGCCGCCGGAACTGGCCCTGGTGCGTCACCCGCACCGGCGCAACATCGCGGCTCGATGGTGACGAGGCTGGACAGCGGCACCGGGTGCCGCCGGTGCCGGGCACGCAGATGTCGTCCAGCCTGCTCGGCGAACTTGCTGCAGGCCCGGCTCGAGTTCCAGCACCACCCGGTACTGGTTGCGGGCGCGGTAGATCATGGAGACCTGGCGCTGCGAGAAGCCGTTGTTGAGCGCCGTGGCCACCGCCGCGACGCTGACGCCGAGCCGTGCCGCCGCCTCCCGGTCTATGGTCAGCCGCGTCACCGGCGAAACCCGGTCCTGGTCCGAGGACACGTCGGTGATGCCGGGCAGGGTGCGCAGCTTCTGCAGCAGGTTCTCGGACCAAGTGGCCAGCCCTTCGAGGTCGGGCGAAAGCAGCACGAACTGGAACTGCGCATTGCCGGACCGGCCGCCGATGTTGACGTCCTGCACCGCGTTCAGGAAGGTCTGCATGCCGGGCGTGCTGGTGAGCGCAGGTCGCAGCCGGTCGATCACCTCCCGGGCGGAGACTCCATCGCGTTCCGCCAGGGGCTTCAGGCTGATGAATATGCGGCCCTGGCTGCTGGCCGCGAAGCCGCCGCCGCCGCCGACCTGGGACGCCGTGCTGGCCACCGCCGGGTCGCGCATCAGCAGCGCCACCACCCGTTCCTGCATCGCCAGCATCGCCTGGTAGGAAACGTCCGGCGAGGCGCGGGTATAGCCGACGATCAGCCCGGTATCCTGCTGCGGGAAGAACCCCTTCGGCACCGACGGTATAGAGCCAGACCGTCACGCCGATCAGCGCGACGGTGGCGACCAGCATGACCCGGCGGAACCGCAGCACGTGGCCGAGGGACCACATGTAGCCATTGGTGAGCCGCGCCATGCCCGCATCCATCAGGCGGGCGATGCGGCCGGGCGGGCGGGGCGTGCCGCTGGCCAGATGCGCCGCCATCATCGGCGTCACCGTCAGCGAGACGACGGCCGATATGGCCACCGCGATGGCCAGGGTGGCCGAGAATTCGCGGAACATCCGGCCGATGATGCCGCCCATGAACAGCAGCGGGATGAACACCGCGATCAGCGAGACGGTGATCGAGACCACGGTGAAGCCGATCTGCCGGGCACCCTCGTAGGCCGCCGCCATCGGCTTCATGCCGCGTTCCCTCAGCCGCGTCATGTTCTCGATCATGACGATGGCATCGTCCACCACGAAGCCGACCGAGATGGTCAGCGCCATCAGCGACAGGTTGTTCAGCGAGTAGCCCAGCATCCACATCGCCGCGAGCGTCCCGAGCAGCGACAGCGGCACCGAGGCCGCCGCCGCCGCCACCGCCGCGACCATGCCCGAGGAACAGCGCCACCACCCCGATGACAAGGGCAATGGAGATCAGCAGCGCATGCTGCACCTCGTTCACGCTGGCGCGGATGGTCACGGAACGGTCGCGGATGGTGCGCACCGTCACGTCACCGGGCAGCCAGCGCTGCACCTGCGGCATCAGGTTGCGGATGTCGTCCACCACCTGGATGACGTTGGCATCCGGCTGCTTCAGGACGATCATCATCACCGCCGCGCGGCCATCCACCGAGCCGCCCTGCCGGCGGTCCCGCACATCCTGCTCGACCCGGGCGACGGAGGAGATGCGGACGATGGCGCCATCGGCCGACTTCAGGATGATGCGGCCGAAATCCTCCGCCGTGTTCAGCCGGTCGTTCACCGAGATGGCCGCCGATTGGGTGGTGCCGTCGATCAGCCCGGTCGGCTGGGTCACGTTGCTCTGGTTGATGGCCTGGCGGATCGTCTCCAGCCCCACCCCGGCGGCCCTGGCCGCGGCGGGGTCGACGGTCACGCGGACGGCCGGCTGCTCGGAGCCGGCGACGCGCACCTCGGCGACGCCGGGGATCTGCGCGATGCGCGGCGCGACCAGGCTGTCCGCCGCGTCGTAGACCGCGCTGGCCGGGACGGTGTCGGAGGTCATCGCCATGATGAGCACCGGCGCCTCGCCCGGATTGGCCTTGCGGAAATACGGCTGGGTGGCGAGGCCGGCGGGCAGCTCGCTGGCCGCGGCGTTGATCGCCGCCTGCACGTCCCGCGCCGCGCCCTCGATGCTGCGCGACAGGTCGAACTGCATGATGATGGTGGTGCCGCCGAGCAGCGAGGTGGAGGTCATCTCCGACACCCCGGCGATGGCACCGAGCTGGCGTTCCAGCGGCGCCGCCACCGAGGATGCCATGGTCGCCGGATCGGCGCCCGGCTGCCCGGCGCTGATCATGATGGTCGGGCAGCTCGACGCTCGGCAGCGGCGCGATGGGCAGGTTGAAATAGGCCACCAGCCCGCTCAGCATGACGCCGATCGCCAGCAGCGTTGTGGCGATCGGCCGGCGGATGAAGGGGGCGGAGATGTTCACCGCTATTCCGCCGCCTGCACCCGCGCCGGCGCGACGCGCCGCAGGACCGCCGACCGCAGCCGCTCCATCGCCAGGTAGATGACCGGCGTGGTGTAGAGCGTGATCACCTGGCTCAACAGCAGCCCGCCCACCACCGATGACCCCGAGCGGCAGGCGCAGCTCGGACCCCGTGCCGCTTTCCAGCACCAGCGGCAGCGCGCCGAGCAGGGCGGCCAGGGTCGTCATCATGATGGGGCGGAACCGCTTGAGGCTGGCCTCGATGATCGCGTCGTGCGGCGAGAGCCCGTGGTCGCGCTGCGCCTCCAGCGCGAAATCGATCATCATGATGGCGTTCTTCTTCACGATGCCCATCAGCAGCACGATGCCGATCAGCCCCACCACCGACAGGTCCAGCCCGAACAGCTGCAGCGCCAGCAGCGCGCCGATGCCGGCCGAGGGCAGGGTGGACAGGATGGTGATCGGGTGGATCACGCTTTCGTAGAGCACGCCGAGCACGATGTAGATGACGATGATCGCCGCCAAAATAAGCCAGGGCTGGCCGGCCAGCGACCGCTGGAATTCCGCCGCATCGCCCGCGAAGCTGCCGATGATGGTGTCCGGCATGGCGATCTCGGCCTCCGCCGCGCGGATCGCCTCCACCGCCTCCCCGAGCGAGGCGCCCGGCGCGAGGTCGAAGCCGATGGTCACGGCGGGGAACTGGCCCTGCTTCGTCACCGTCAGCGGCCCGGCGCCGCGGCCGATGCGGGCCATCTCGGCCAGCGGCACCTGGGTGCCGGCGGTGGCCCCGGGCGCGGTGGCCGGCACCCGCAGCAGGCCGATCATCTCGGGGTTGTCGCGGAATTCGGCGAGGCTTCCAGCACCACCCGGTACTGGTTGTTCTGCGCGTAGATGGTGCTGATCTGGCGCTGGCCGAAGGCGTTGTACAGCACGTCGTCGATCGCCTGCATGGTCACGCCGAGCCGGCCGGCGAGGTCGCGGTCCACCTCCACCGTCACCCGCAGGCCGCCGTCGCGTTGGTCGGAGGCGATGTCGCGCAGCATCGGCAGCGCTGCCAGCCGGCGTTCCAGCAGCGGCGCCCAGCGGCCCAGTTCGGTCGGGTCCGGCGCGCTCAGGGTGTACTGGTAGGGCGTGCTGCCGGGGCGTGCGCCGATCTGGATGTCCTGCACGGGTTGCAGATGCACCATCACACCGGCCAGCGCATCAAGCTTCGGCTGCAACCGCATGATGATGGCCTGCACGTCGTCCGCGCGGTCGGCGCGCGGCCGCAGCACGGCGCTGATCCGCCCGGTGTTCTGCGCCACGTTGACCACGCCGGCACCGACCACCGAGGCCACGCCGGTCACGTCCGGGTCCGCCCGGATCACCGCCGCGACCGAGGCCTGCAATGCGGACATGCGGGCGAAGGACACATCGGCGGGCGCCTCCACGGTCGCCACCAGCAGCCCGGTGTCCTGCTGCGGCAGGAAGCCCTTCGGCATCGGTCACGTACAGCCATACGGTGATGCCCAGGGTCAGGGTCGCCAGCACCAGCATCGGCCCCTGGTGGCGCAGCACGCACCAGCAGGCTGCGGCCATAGGCGTCCCGGCTGGAATCGAGGAAGCGCTCGGTGGCGCGGCTCAGGCGGCCCGGCCTCGCGGCTTCCTTCGGCCGCAGCATCAGCGCGCACATCATCGGCGTCAGGGTCAGCGACACCACCATGGAGACCAGCACCGCGATGGTCAGCGTCAGCGCGAATTCCTGGAACAGCCGGCCGACCACGCCCGGCATGAACAGCAGCGGGATGAATACCGCCACCAGCGAGACGGTCAGCGACACCACGGTGAAGCCGATCTGCCGGGCGCCGTCGTAGGCGGCTTCCAGCGGCGGCTTGCCCTCCTCGATAGCCGCACGATGTTCTCGATCATCACGATCGCATCGTCCACCACGAAGCCGGTGGCGATGGTCAGTGCCATCAGCGACAGGTTGTTCAGCGAGAAGCCCAGCACCGCCATCACCCCGAAGGTGCCGATGATGGATAGCGGCAGCGCCACCCCGGGAATGAGGGTCGCGCGCAGGCTCCGCAGGAAGACGAAGATCACCGCCACCACCAGCACCACCGCCAGCGCCAGGGTGAATTGCACGTCATGCACCGAGGCGCGGATGGTCTCGGTCCGGTCCGCCACCACGGCCAGCCGGGCGCCCTGCGGCAGCCCGCGCTGCAGTGCATCGAGCTGGGCGCGGAGATCCGCCACGGTCGAGACGATGTTGGCCCCGGGTTGGCGCTGCACATCGATCAGCACGGCGGGGTTGCCATTGATACCAGGCGCCGGTCAGCGTGTTCTCCAGGTCCTCGCACCGCGGCGCCGACATCCCCCAGCCGCACCGGCGCGTTGTTGCGCCAGGCGATGATCAGGTCGGTGAAATCCTCGCGGCCGGGTGATCTGGTCGTTTGCCATCACCGCGGTGGCCTGCTGCGGCGCCGTCGATGCTGCCCTTGGCGCGTGTCGACGTTGCCGGAGGTCACCGCGCTCCGCACATCCTCCAGCGACAGGCCATAGGCGGCGAGCCGCACCGGGTCTGCCTGCAGCCGCACCGCCGGGCGCATGTTGCCCTGCACCAGCACGCGGCCGACGCCGCTCACCTGCGCCAACCGCTGGGCCAGCAGCGTATCCGCCGCGTCCGAGAGCCGGTGGATCGGCAGCGTGTCCGAGGTCAGCGCGAGGGTGATGATCGGCGGGTCGGCCGGGTTCACCTTGGCGTATGTCGGCGGATAGGGCAGGGACTGCGGCAGCGGCGCCGCGCGCCCCGTTGATCGCCGCCTGCACGTCCTGCGCCGCATCGTCGATGTTGCGGCCGAGGTTGAACTGCATGGTGATGCGGCTGACGCCAGGGCCGCTGGTCGAAACCAGCTCGGTCAGCCCCGCGATCTGCGCCATCTGCCGCTCCAGCGAGGCCGTCACCAGCACCGCCACGGTCTCGGGCGAGGCACCGGGCAGGCGGGTGGTGACCTCGATGGTCGGGAAATCCACCTCCGGCAAGGCCGAGACCGGCAACCGCATGTAGCCGAAAGCCCCGCACAGCAGCACCGCGACGGCCAGCAGCGTGGTGGCGATGGGCCGGGCGATGAAGGGCGCGGAGATGTTCACCGGCGCATCCTCAGGGCCGGGCATCCGCCGCCTGCCGGGGGCGAAGCCGGCGCTGGCCCGGCTCCGCCGGGGTGGCCGGGCCGGCATCCTCGGCCAGGCTCACCTGGGCGCCGTCGCTCAGCCGCAGCGCGCCGGAGGTCACTATCCGCTCGCCCGGCTCCATCCCATGCTGCACCACCGCGGTATTGGCCGTCAGCACGCCGAGGCGGAGCGGCCGCTGCTCCACCGTGCGGTCGGGCTTCAGCACGAAGGCGAAGGCGCCGTCCGGCCCGCGCTGCACCGCAACCAGCGGCACCGTCACGCGTCCGGCACGGTGTCGATCCGCAGCCGGATGGAGACGAATGCGCCGGGCCAAAGCCGGCCGTCCTCGTTGCCGAAGGTCGCCTTCAGCCGGATGGTGCCGGTCGTGGCGTCCACGGGTTGTCGAGGGTGACCAAGCTCGCCCAGGACCGGCTCGCGGCCGCGCGGCCCTGGCCATGCGCCTCCACCGGAACGGCGCCGCGCCGCAATGCCTCCAGCACCCGGCCGACCTCCTGCTGCGGCAGGGTGAAATTGACCTGATCGGCTGCAACTGGGAGACGGTGACGATGCCGGTGGCGCATCGCCCGAGCGCACGAGGTTGCCCTGATCCACCTGCCGAGGCCAACCCGGCCGTCGATCGGCGAGCGCACCGTGGTGTAGGAGAGCTGCGTCCGCGCGTTGTCGACCAGCGCCTGGTCGGAGGCGACGATGCGCCTCCATCTGCGCCACCGTCGCGCGCTGGGTGTCCTGGCTGCTGGCGGGAGTGCCCTCGCTGCGAGCAGGGTGGTGTAGCGCTGCAGGTCCAGCCGCGCATTGGCCAGCTGCGCCTCGTCCTGCGCCTTCGTCGCCAGCGCCTGGTCGAGCGCGGCCTGGTAGCTGCGCGGGTCGATCCGCGCCAGCACATCGCCCTCCTTCACCTCTGGCCCTCGCGGAAGGCGATCTCGATGAGCCGCCATCGACCTGGGCCCGGATGGTGACGGTGTTGAAGGCCTGCACCGTGCCGATGGCATCCAGCATGATCGGCACGTCCTCGCGTTGCGCCGTCGCCACCGTGACCGGCACGGCTCCACCGCGGCCACCTCGCATCCCCGGGCCGCCGCGGCGCTGCGCCTGCTCCTGCGGTGCGGGTTGCCATTGTGTCTGCCAGTACCAGAAGCCCGCGCCGCCGATCAGCGCCAGGGTCAGCAGGATGAAGATGCGGCGCATGGATGGTTCGGAGACCTCGCAATGGGGGCGGGGAGGTGTTACGTCCGGCATACCCCAGCCCCATGACCGGGTGGCGGAACCTCTGGTGACGAACTGCAACCGGGCGGTCAGGTGCCACCCCAGCCGCCACCCAGCGCCCGGAACAGCCCGACCGCAGCCTGCAGCCGCGCCAGCCTCGCCTGCACCAGCGTGGTGCTGGCGCAGAACAGCGCTGCTGAGTGACTCAGCAGGGTCACCAGGTCGACGGTTCCGGCCTGCAGCTGCGCCTCGGCGATGGCATAGGCGCGCTCCGCCGTCCGCACCGCATCGGTTTGCAGGCGCTCCTGCCTCGGTGGTGCGGCGCAGTGCGCAAAGGGGATTTCGGTGTCGACTCAGCGCGTTGAGGATGGCGCGCCGGTACAGCGCCAGCAGTTCCTCCGCCCGCGGCTCGCTCAGCTGTCCACCTGGCCACGCAGGGCGCCGCCCTCGAATATCGGCTGGGTCAGGCCGGCGGCGATGATTGAAGACGATGGAGCCGGGCTGCATCAGGGTCTCGAAGGCGAGGCTGGCAAGCCGCCGGTGCCGGTCAGCGTCACCGCCGGCAGCAGCGCCGCCCGTGCCGCGACGATATCGGCATTGGCGGCGGCCAGGGTCGCCTCGGCGGTCAGCACATCCGGCCGCCGCGCCAGCACCTCGGCCGGCAGGCCGGGCGGATCACCCCGGGCACCGCCAGCCGGTTGAAGGCGCCGGCCCGCCACACCAGCGTCTCGGGCGGGCGGGCGGCCAGGGTGCCGAGCGAGAAGCGGCTCTGCTCCACCTGCTGACCAGCGGCGGCACCTGCGCCCGCTGCTGCGCCACCACGGTTTCCTGCTGCGCGAGGTCGAGCCCGGTGCCGGTGCCCACCGCCAGCCGCTGGCGGATCACCCGCAGACTCGGTTGGCGACATCGAGGTTGCGCTGCTGGATCGCCAGCGTCTCCTGCGCCGAGAGCAGGGTGAAATAGGTGTTGGCGACCGCCGCCTGGGTGGTCAGCGTCACCGTCCCGGCGTCGAACCAGCGGGCGGCGGCGGTGCGCCGCGCGGCCGCCACCGCCGCCCTGTTCCGGCCCCAGAAATCCACCTCGTAGCTGGCCGAGAGGCCGAGCTGGTTGCTGGCGCTGACCCGCACCCCGGTGGTCCGTCCCACGCCGGCCACGGTGGCCGCGGAGGCGCCGCCGGATTGCTGCCGCGTCGCCCGGGTCGTCAGCTCCAGGCTTGGCAGCAGCGCCGCGCCGCTGATCCGCAATTGCGCATCGGCCTGGCGGATGCGGGCCTCGGCGGCGGCGATGTCGGTATTGGCGGCCATCGCCTCGGCCATCAGCCCATCCAGTTCGGCCGAGCCGAAGCCGCGCCACCAGGCAGGGTCCGGCCATTGTACCGGCGCGGCCGCATCCGCGGCGGACAGCCGGCCGGGCATGCCGATGCCGGGTTCGATGCCCGGCGGTGTCAGCCAGGCGCAGCCGCCGAGCAGCAGGGCCGCGGCCAGCGGCGCCGCGCGAAATACGCCATGCGCCATGCTCATCCGCCCGGCCGGCGGGCGGCGGCGATCTGGGCGCGGCCTTCGGGCGAAACCGCGCCAAGTGCCTCGGCCAGGGCCTCGCCGAAGGCGGCATTGAAGGCGACCTGCTGCTCGGACCATGCCGCCAGGGCGCCCTGGAGCGCCGCCGCGTCATAGGGTTCGCGCCGCATCACCGCATCCACCTCGGACCTGGCGGCGCGCATGGCCACCAGCGGGGCGGCATAATGCGCCTGCCCCGCGGCCAGCACCGCCTGGAAGCGCGGCCGGTCGGGCTCCGGCAGGGCGGAGGCGAGCCGCGCCACCATCCGGTCGAAGCCGCGGGCCGCGCGGGGCGGCGGCCCCGGCTGCCACAGCAGCAGGCCGCCGAGCACCAAATTCAGTACCAGCGAGGCGCCCAGCAGCGCCGCCACCAGGGGCCGGCCGGAGATGCGCATCAGAAGAATTCCCCGGCGACGGGCAGCGATTGCAGCGGCGCCAGGGGGTCCTCGGCGGCGGTCCGGCCGGCATGCGGTGGCGCGATGCTGAGCCACAGCGTGCAGGTGGCGAGCGCCGCCAGCGCCCCCCAGCCGGCCGGCACCGCCGGGCGCAGCAGGGCCAGCAGCCACTGCCGCCAGCCGGGTGGCGCAGGCAGCGGGGCGCGGGCGATCCGCCGGGCGACGCCATCCCGCAGCCGGGCGACCGCCGCCGCATCGGGCCGCGGCAGCCCCTGGCGCAGCATGGCATCCAGCGCCGAAGCCGCGTCCAGCATCGCCCGCGCCTCGCCCGAGCGGGCGAGCAGGCCTTCGGCGGCGGCGCGGTCGGCGGCCGGCCAGCGTGCCGGCGCCGGGCCGTGGCGGTCCAGCAGGGTGGCGAAGCGGGTGGTGTTCATCGGGCCTCCAATCGGCTGCGCAGCAGCAGCCGGGCGCGCCGCAGCAGTCCTTCCAGCGCGCGTTCCGAAATCGCCAGGGCAGCGGCGGCTTCCGCCCCGCTGAGTTCCTGCTCGTAGGCCAGCGCGATCGCCGCCCGCTGGCGTGGCGGCAGGGCGGCGAGGGCGGCGGCCAGCGCGGAGCGGGCCTGGGTCGCGCCGGCATCCCGCTCCGGGCCGGGCGCCGGGTCGGCCAGTTCGGCGATGGCATCCAGCCCGCCGGCCGCGGCCTGGCCTCGGCGGCGGGTGCGGTCGATCGCCAGGTTCAGCACGATGCGGTGCAGCCATGTGGTGAACCGCGCCCGGCCGGGATCAAAGCCGGCGGCGGCCTGCCAGGCACGGAGGAATGCCTCCTGCGCCACGTCCTCGGCCTCGGCCGCATCGCCCACCACCCGCAGCGCGATGCGCAGTGCCCGTTCGCCGTGCCGGCCGACCAGCAGGTTGAAGGCCGCGCGGTCCCCGGCGCCGGCCAGCGCCATCAGCGCCGCATCGGTCGCCGCCGCGTCGGTCCTGGCCGTATCGGTCCCCGCTCTTCCGCTCATCGGCCGGCGCGCAGGCAGGCCACGGGCGCGGCGCGGCCAGGGGCCGAAAAGGGGGAAGAAGGTGGGTTGGTTCTGCATCGGTCCGGCAGCGCTGATACGCGCCTCGCCTGCCGAACCCACGGGACTCGTCCGGATGCCACGCCGAATTCCATGCCAGCGGCCTATCTCAACCGAAGGTCATGTCGCAAGCCTGACAGCAAGCACCGCCCGGCTCAGGGCGCGGGGAACACCGCGTCGGTCCGCCCCATCAGCCAATAGGCGACCAGCCCGATCCATTCCCGCACGCCCCATTCGAATTCCCTGAGGCGCTCCGGGAAGGAGGCATCGGTGCGTGCCGCCAGGGTGGTGCCGGTGCGGTAGTTCACCGGCCAAGGCGTGATGGTCCACCCGGCTTGGCGGAACACCCCGACCGAGCGTGGCATGTGGCTGGCGGAGGTTATCAGGAGCCAGGTTTCGCCCGGCTTCGGCTGCACCATCCGGTAGGTCAACACCGCGTTCTCATGGGTGTTGCGGGCGGCGCGCTCCAACTCCATCCGGTCCTCCGGCACGCCGAGGTCGCGCCAGAGCGCGGCGGCGACATCCGCCTCGGTCACGCTGCCATGCACCAGGGACCCCTGGCCGCCGGTGAATACCAGCCGCGCCTCCGGGTGGCGGCGCAGCAGGGCGACGGGTTCGGTCATGCGTTCGGCGGCGCCGTTCAGCGCCGGGATGCCGCGCGCCTCGGTCAAGTTCTGCTCCACCGCGCCGCCGAGCACGATGATGCCGGTGATGCTGGCGGGCTCCGTCGCGGGGCGGGGGAAGCGGTCCTCCAGCGGCTGCTGCACCCATTGGTGCAGCGGCAGCAGGTTCAGCAGCACGAAGAAGCCCAGCCCGGCCAGCGCCGGCCAGCGCCCCCAGCGCCGCCCCCGCCACAGCAGCGCGAGCCCGATGCAGGCGAGCAGCAGCGCCGCCGTACCCGGCCGGGCCGGTATCCACAGCAACTTTGAGAGAACGTAGGTGACATTCTCCATCGCCTACAATTCCATGATGCGGTCTGGCCGAGCCCGGCCGCGGGCGAGGTCCGCCAGGGCCAGGATGTTGCCGCGAAACCGCCCCCAGCGATCCGTCCAGGGTTCCGGGAAGGGGCTGCGGGCAAGATTCATGGCACAATGCCGCGCCATGCTCCGCAGCGCACGGTTCCAGGGATAGGTGCCCTTGCGCGCGAGATAGACCGGATTGGCGATTTGCGAATAGCCCAGCTTCAGCCCCGGCGTCCGCCCCAGTTTCACCCCGAGATGCACCCCGCGCGCCCCGGCCAGCCGCAGGATCGCGCCATGCCGGCCGAGCAGGCGGGAGACATCCAGGTCCTCGTACCAGGCATAGGCCGGCAGCGCCTCATCCACCCGGATGGCATGGGCGCGGACGGTGGCCATGCGGAAGGCCATGTTGCAGCCATAGCCGTTGAAATGCGGCACGGCGGCCAGCGCATCGCCGGCAAAGGCATCGGCGGCCAGCAGCGCCCGGCCTTCCGCCAGCGCCGAGGCCCGGGCCCTTGGCGCCATCGGCGATGACCGTGCCGGTGGTCACCACCGCATCCGGCCGGGCCGCGAAAACCGCCTCCGTCACCGCGCAGTAGTCGGCGGCGGCGAGGAAGTCATCGTCGAGGAACAGCAGCAGGTCGCAATCGGCCGCGGCGTCCATGATGGCGTTGCGCTGGCGCGGCAGGCCGGCCGGGGCCATCAGGTATTCCACGCCGGGGGCAAGGGTGCCGACATCCTCCGGCGTCACATGGCAGACGATGATGCGGTCCGGCGCCCGGGTCTGCCGGCGCAACTCGGCCAGCACCTCGGCCAGGATGGCGGGGCGGCCCCGGGTGGCGATGCCGACGGCGAGCTTCATCGGGGCGCTTCCGCCAGGGCGGGCAGCGGCAGCCCGGCCGCTGGTCCCGGCGCCAGGAAGCCGGCCAGCCGGCCGCGCAGGGTGGCCCAGTAGTATCGCGCCGCCAGCCCGCGCCCGCGCAGCGCGCTCAGCGCCATCCCGCCGACCGGCCGCACCAGGAAGGGCAGCCACACCGGCGCCGGCAACGCATGCCGCCGCAACACGAAGCCGAGGCCCCGACCATACAGCGCGGCCCGCTCCACCGCGACGGGGGTGAGCCGCTTGTCCGGATGGACGACCTGTTGGGCCGGGTCATAGCGCGCGGCATGGCCGGCGCGAACGGCGCGCAGCACCAGGTCATTGCCCTCGGCCGAACCGAAGGGCGTGCCGGGGCCGAGGCGTCTCATCGAAGCCGCCCAGCGCCAGGGCGACCTTGCGCCGCAGGAACAGGTTGAACTCGATCACGCTGGTCCAGACATTGGCCGCGGTGACCGGCCCCGCATCCGCCCGCCACCGGCCGGAGCCCAGGCCCGCCATCGGGCGAGGCGGCCGGGCCGGTCAGCACCGCCAGCGCCGGGTCGGCGGCGAAGCCGGCGGAGACCCGGTCCAGCAGGCCGGCCGGCAAAAGGCAATCATCGTCGGGAAAGCCGACCAGCTCGCCCCGCGCCAGCGCCAGGCCAAGGTTGCGGGCATGGCAGGCATTGGCCACCGCCGAGCGGCGCCACAGCAGCGGCAGCCGGCCCTCGTAGGCGGCGATGCACCGGGGCGAGCCGGTCATCCGGGTTCTGGTCGACGACGATCACCTCAAGCCCGACCTGGCGCTGGGCCAGCAGGCTGTCGAACAATTCGGCCAGTTCGCGGTCCCGGCCGCGGGTTGCGACGATCAGCGAGAATCGCACGGCAGCAGCGCCCCGACAGGGCGCGGATCGCCTCGCGGAAGGCTTCCTCGGAGAAGCGCAGGGCATTGGCGCGGCAGGCCTCGGGCGAAATCGCCGGGGCCAGCGCCTCGAAGCGCTCGACCGCCGCGATGATCGCCTCCGGGGTCTGCTCGGTCGAACAGCAGCCCGGTCGGCGCCTCGCCGGTCTGCACGATATCCCGCGCGCCGCCGCGGCCGAAGGCGATCAGCGGCGTGCCGCAGGCCTGGGCCTCGACCATGGCGATGCCGAAATCCTCCTCCGCGGCGAACATCACCGCGCGCGCGGTCTGGGTCAGCGCCACCAGTTCCGCCTGCGGCACCCGGCCGCGCAATTCGATGTTCGGCGCCCCGGCGGCGGCGTGCGCGGACCAGCGGCATCTGGACGGGCCGTCGCCGGTCACCACCAGCCGGCGGCCGGGCATGCGGCGGAAGGCCTCGACCACCAGCTCGACCCGCTTGTAGGGCACCATGCGGGAGGCGATGAGGTAGTGATCCTCGCTTCGTCGTGCCGCAGGGGAAGCCGGCGACGTCGACCGGCGGGTGGATCACCGCCGATTTCGCGCCGCCAGACCTTGCGGATGCGCTCGGCGATGTAGGCGCTGTTGGCGACGAAGTCATCCGACCGCCGGCGGCGGAGCTGCGGTCCCACAGCCGCAGCCGGTGCAGCAGCCAGCGGGTGTAGGCGCCCTTCAGCCCGCGCTCCATTCCCGCCTGCGCGCAGGTACTGGTGCTGCAGGTCCCAGGCATAGCGCATCGGGCTGTGGACGTAGCTGACATGCAGCTGCGCCGGCCCGGTCAGCACCCCCTTGGCCACGGCATGGGATGAGGAGATCACCAGGTCGTAGCCCGAAAGGTCGAACTGCTCGATCGCCAGCGGCATCAGCCCGAGGTAGTTGCGGAACATCCGCCGGGCGAGGGGCAGCCGCTGGATGAAGCTGGTGGTGACCTTCCGGCCGCGCAGGAAGCCACGCTCCGAAATCAGGCAGGAAGTCGCAGACGGCAAAGAGGTCGGCCTCGGGCCAGAGCAGCAAACTGCTCCAGCACCCGTTCCGAACCGGCGTAGCTGTCCAGCCATTCATGGACCAGTGCGACCTTCACGCGGCATTCCCCGGCAACAGCGCGACCAGCCGTTCCGCCGCCCCCCGCCAGGAAAACCCGGCGGCACGGGCGCGGCCACGGGCGCGCAGGGTTTCGGCAAGACCCGGTTCGTCGAGCAGCCGCGCCAGCGCATCCGGCAGGCGGCGCGGGCCGTCGTTGTCGAACCACAGCGCGGCATCGCCGCAGACCTCGGGCACGGCGGCGGCATCGGCGGCGAGCACCGGGCAGCCGCAGGCCATCGCCTCCAGCGGCGGCAGCCCGAAGCCCTCGTAGCGGGAGGGGAAGACCAGGCAGAGCGCCGCCTCGTACAGCGCCCGCAATTCGGCATCCGTCACCCGGCCGAGCGCCACCACCGCCTCGCCCGACGGGTCGCCCGCGTTGCGGAACACCGCGGCATCGGCTGCTCCAGCGACCGCCAGCCGCAGGCCGCGACCCACCAGCAGCGCCTGCGCCTCGGCCAGCCCGCCGAGCCCCTTGTGCGCGGCGCGGGTGCCGACCACCAGGGCGAAGCGGCCAGGGACCAGCCCGTGCCTATCCAGCACCGCGGCATCGGCCGGCGCGCGCAGGATGTGCTCGCCGCCCTCGTGCACCACGCCGATGCGCCCGGGCGCGATGCCGAGGTTGGCAGCGACGCGCCCGCGGGAGAACTCGGAGACGGTCAGCAGCCGGGCGCCCAGCCGTGGTAGCGCCCGGTGCAGGCTGCGGTACCAGTTGCGGAAGGCGGCGGAATAGCTGCCGGGCGTATCGAAGGCGCCGGCATCATGGATCACCACCGCCTGCCGCCGCCCGACGGCCAGCGGCGCGGTGTTGCCGAGGTTGAGCAGCACCCCGCCGCGCGCCCGGCGTGGCAGTTCAAGCTGTTCCCAGGCCTGGCCGCGCAGCCGGCCGAAGGCCTCGTCCACCAGATGCGGAAAAGGCGAGGGCGCCCCGCCGGCCGGCCGCAGCAGCCGGGCGCCGGGCAG
The DNA here is from genome assembly GCA_963829365.1 of uncultured Alphaproteobacteria bacterium. Lineage (GTDB taxonomy): Bacteria > Pseudomonadota > Alphaproteobacteria > Acetobacterales > Acetobacteraceae > Belnapia. The sequence continues at coordinate 271,100 of CAWHIH010000001.1, forward strand.
CAGCCCCTCGGCCGCCATGGCATCCAGCGCATGGGTGACCTCGGTGGCGAAGCGCTGCACGCCGGTGACGCGCTGGCCGAGGAAGCGGCCATTGATGGCGAGGCCGGTCATGGATGCGCCCCGTTCGGCCGCAGCAGCGCGGTGGGGTGGCGGGCCAGCAGTGCCGAGCCGGCCGCGCTCCGCCGGGTCCAGGGTGCGGAAGGCGGCGGCGAGGAAGGCCACCAGCGCCAGGGTGCCGGCCACCGCCAGCGCCGGCAGGCCGGGCATCGCCAGCAGCAGCGCCAGCCCACCGCCGGCGGTCAGCAGCGGCACCGCCAGCCGCTGCGCCGCCTCCCGCGCGGCGGGATAGAGCCGGCCCGCCAGCACCAGCTTGCCGGCACAATCCGTCGCGGTGCGCAGGGTCCAGGCGATGGCCGCGCCCTCGATGCCGATCAGCGTCAGCAGCAGCACCGCCAGCGGCATGAACACCAACGCCTGCACCAGGGCGAAGCGGGCGGTCGCATCCGGCCGGCCGATGGCATCGATCAGCGCCGCCGGGACGAAGGCGACGCAGCTGAAGAAGATGCCGCAGCCCAGCCATTGCAGCACCCGGCCGCTGCCCTCTGCAAAGCCCGTGCCGAGCCAAAGCCACAGAATCTCCCGCGCGCCGCCGACCAGCAGCAGGCAGGCCGGGAACACCAGCAGCATCACCAGCAGCCCACCGCGCCGCAGCAGCGCCGTGGTCGCACCCGGCGCGGTGGCGAAGGCGGAGGCGAAGGCCGGCAGCAGGGTCTGCGCCACCGCCACCGGCAGGATCCACACCCGCAGCACCAGGTCGAGCGGCGTGGCATAGAAGGCCACCGCCGACAGCGACAGCAGCGCGCCGATGAGGAAGCGGTCGGCGTAGAGCAGCGCCTGGTTCAGCAGGCCCGAGAAGCTCATCCAGCCGCCGAGCCTGAGCAGCGGCGCGACCAGGGCGAGCCGCGGCCAGCGCAGCCCCAGCCCCGGCAGCAGCGGCCGGATCAGCCACAGGTAGGAGAGGGTATTGACCAGCCGGCAGGCGACCAGCGCCAGCATCACCCCGATCAGGCTGTCCCACACCAGCAGCACCAGGACCGGGCCGAGGTAGTAGAACACATTGACCGGAATGGTGACGAGGTTGGCGGCGCGGAACCGCTGGTAGGCCGCCAGCACGCCCCAGAGCGCCGCGTTCAGCACCACCAGCGGGGCGGCGGCGGCCAGCACCCGCATGGCGCCGATGGCCTGGTCGCGCAGCCCGGCCGGCACCACCAGGATGCGGTCCACCAGCACCGGCACGAACACCCAGAGCCCGAGCGCCACCAGCACGCTGATGCACAGCAGGGCACCGATCGCCGCGCCGACCAGTGCGGCGGCATCCTCGTTCCGCCCGGCGCCGATACGCTCCGAGAGCGCCCGGGTGAGTGCCTGGCCGACGCCGAAATCGAACACCCCGAACACGCCGACCATCGCCAGCGCCAGGGTGAACAGGCCCCAGCGCTCCAGCCCGAGCTGGTGGATCAGGATGGGCGTGAGCACCAGGGCCAGCAGCAGCGGCAGGCCGCGCCCCAGGCCATTCCACACCACGCCCGCGACCATGGTTCGGCCGCCGGTGCGGGACTCTGCCGTATTGGCCATGTTGTCCTCTGCCGCGGCCCCCGGCGCGTTGCCAGCGCCCTGGTGCCGGGTCAAATGCGCCGGTTCAGCAGGCACCGCGGCGCAGCAGCACCGCGCCCGGGGTACGCAGCAGGATGCGCAGGTCGGCCAGCAGCGACGGGTTGGTGGCGTAGCGCACGTCGAGGGCCACCCGCGTGTCGTAGCTGGTGGTGGACCGGCCGCTGACCTGCCAGAGGCCGGTGATGCCGGGACGTACCGACAGGTAGTGCCGGGCCGCCGCGCCATAATGCGCGGTCAACTCGGCCGCGACGACGGGGCGCGGCCCGACCAGGCTCATCTCGCCACGCAGCACGTTCAGCAGTTGCGGCAACTCGTCGAGGCTGCTGGCGCGCAGGAAGCGGCCCATCCAGGTGATGCGCGGGTCGTGTTGCAGCTTGCGGGTGGCGTCCCATTCGGCGCGGGCCGCCGGGTCGCTGGCCAGCAGCGCCTCCAGCCGGGCGTTGCTGTCGGTGACCATTGAACGGAATTTAAGGCAGCCGAAGCGGCGGCCGCCGCGCCCGACACGCTCATGCGCGAAGAAGACCGGACCGCCGTCGAGCCGTACCAGCAGCGCCAGCAGGACGAAGACCGGCAGGCCCAGCAGCAGCAGCAGGCCGGCGACCACGACGTCCATGCCGCGCTTCATGGCCGGCTGGCGGAATTCCGCGACCTGGAAATCCATCGGCAGGCCGATGGATTCCGCCACGGAGGATTGCTGCGTCAGACCTTGGTATGCCTCAACGCTGAGCATGAACGACCTCTGCCTGTCAGGGGCCGACGCGAGCCGGAACGGTGCGCCGGGTGGTTCCGACCGGTGCTGCGGGGGCTGGTCCTCGACCACTCCGCGCCGCTCCGACCGCATCACCATGATCCCTGGATCGTTCGGGAATGAGACGTGTGTGCGGCCGGATTATGGCGGCATACAAATAATCGCCCCAGTGCCGGAAATGAGGCGGCAGGAGTGGCTTCAGCCTTCCGCCGTGCTGACCCTAATGTGGATCCGGCCGCTGCCAAGCTGGAGCGGCCGCGGCACCATTGCGCTGATCCGGCCCCGGAGATGCCCGGCGGCGCTTCGCATCAGACCCTCCAGCGCGGCGCGTTCGGCCGGGGGCAGGCGACCGAGGCGGATTCCGGCGGCGGACCAGGCGTCGATCTCGACCCCGCCGCCGCGCACCCGCAATTCAACCGGATCTCCTACCCGCGGCCCGAACTGCCCGGCCATCGGCTCGGCTGCATCGGTCAGGTAGGTCAGCAACTCGGGGCTGGAGGGGGCGGGCGCAGAAGACACGGTCGTTTCCTTGGGTTGGTACGGCGGCCCAATGCAGGAAGACGTGGCTTCCGTTCCATCGCGCTACCATGACAATAGCGCGAACATTGGGTAGACTGCATCAACTTAAGGAAATATGAATTCGCCACGTTAAGCCGCGGCGATCTCCTTCGCCACCACCTCGCCGAGTGCCATCGAGGCGGTGAGGCCCGGGCTCTCGATACCGAACAGGTTCACCAGCCCCGGCACCCCATGGGCCCGCGGTCCCTGGATGGTGAAATCCTGTCCGGGCGCGCCGGGCGGGACGATCTTCGGGCGGATGCCGGAATAGCCCGGCGCCAGCGCGCCTTCCTTCAGGCCGGGCCAGTACCGGCGGATGGCGGCATAGAAACTGTCGCCGCGGCGCGGGTCGACCTCGTAGTCCAGGCTGTCCACCCATTCGACATCCGGGCCGAATCGCGCCTGGCCGCCCAGGTCGATGCTCAGATGGGTGCCGAGGCCGCCCGGGACCGGCACCGGGTAGATCAGCCGGGTGAAGGGGTTGCGGCCGGTCAGGGTGAAGTAGTTGCCCTTGGCGTAGTAGGCGGTGGGGAGAGCTGGCTCGGCATGCCGGCGAGGTTGCGGGCCAGCTTGGTCGCATGCAGCCCGGCCGAGTTCACCAGCGTCCGGCAGCGCAGCGCCATCGCCCCTTCGCCGCCGACCTCGATCTCGATGCCGTCCCCGGTCACCCGGCCGCCCACCACCGGCGCATGGAAGACGAAAATGGCGCCCGCGTTCTCGGCATCGCCCTGCAGGGACAGCATGTAGGCGTGGCTGTCGATGATGCCGGTGGAGGGCGAGAGCAGCGCCGCGGTGCAATGCAGCGCTGGCTCCAGCGCCAGCGTCTCGGCCGGTCCAGCAGCCGCAGGTCGGGCACGCCATTGGCGGCGGCACGGGCCTGGATGGAGGTGAGCTTCTCCGCCTCCGCCGCATCGGTCGCCACGATCAGCTTGCCGCAATTGGCGTGCGGCACGCCGCGCTCGGCGCAATAGGCATAGAGCGCCTGCTTGCCGGCCACGCAGGCGCGCGCCATCAGGCTGCCGGCGGGGTAGTAGATGCCGGCGTGGATCACCTCGGAATTGCGCGAGGAGGTTTCGGTGCCGATACCCTCGGCGGCGTCGAGCACCAGCACCTCGCGTCCGGCCAGCGCCAGGGCGCGGGCCACGGCGAGCCCCACCACGCCGGCGCCGACGACGACGCAATCGAATTCTTCCATCCTGGGCTCCCGAAGGCAAAGGCCGGGGGGACGGTAGTCTCCCCAGACCCCTCATCTGAATTCCGGCGGCGGTAAATTCAGCGGCCCTTGAAGACCGGCTTGCGCTTCTCCTTGAAGGCGGCGAGGCCCTCCTTGATGTCCTCGCTGTTCTTCGCGACCTTCATGCGGGCCTGCAGCGCCGGCACGTCCAGCGCCTGGTGGCCGATCTCGTTGATGGCGCGCTTGGCGCCCTGCACCGCCAGCGGCGCCAGCTCGCCCAGCCGGTCGGCGATGGCGTCGATCCGGGCGTCCAGTTCCTCCGGCGCCACCAGGTCGGTGAGGTAGCCGATGCGCAGCAGGTCCTCGGAGGTCTGCTGCTCCGCCAGCATGAACAGCCGCTTGGCATCGTTGAAGCCGAGCCGCGAGACGTAGCGCCGCAGCCCGCTTTCGTAATAATGCACCCCGATGCGGCCGGCCGGCATGAACATGACGGTATGCGGGGTGACGCCGACGCGGAAATCGCAGGCCAGCGCCAGGTCGGTGCTGCCGCCATAGACGCCGCCATGCAGCCGGGCGATGGTCGGGATCTTCAGCATTTCCAGCCGGTTGACGAAATCCTCGAAGCTGGCGCCCGGGGCGTCGCTGATGCCGCCGTTGGCCGCCTGCTTCGCCATGTTGCCTAGATGCGCCCCGGCCGAGAATGCCTTGCCGGTGGAGGCGATCACCAGCACCCGCACCGCCGGATCGGCCTCGACCTCGGCCAGGATGCGCAGGATCTCGACGATGTCCTCGGGCTGCACCCGGTTCATCACCAGGGGACGGTTCAGTTGCAGCGTGGCGCGGCTACCCTTGATGCTCAGGGTCGGCAGGCTGCCTTCATCCTTGGTCTGGGCGGCGGTGCTCATGGGGATTTCCTCCGGTCTCGGGCGTTTGTGCCGCTGGCTCGGGGATCGGGCAAGGGTGCTGGCGCGGATAGGCCGGCGCTGCCACCATCCGGCCAACCGCCATACCGGAGACGAATTCATGGCCGACCTGCCGCAACGCGTCGATATCTTCGAGGAAGGCCCGCGGGAGGGGTTCCAGATCGAGCCCGGGCCGATCGCCACCGCGGACAAGATCCGCTGATCGAGGCGCTGGCGGAGACCGGGCTGTCGCACATCCAGGCCTGCTCGTTCGTCAACACCCGGCTCGTGCCGGGCTGGGCCGACGCCGAGGCTGTCGTCGCCGGCTTCACGCCGAGGGAAGGGGTCGACTACACGGCGCTGTGGTTCAACGCGACCGGGCTCAACCGCGCGCTGGCCTTCCGCGACCGGCTGGCGATGCCGGCTCGATTTCTCTGGCCGCGTCGGATGCGTTCTCGCATGAAGAACCTGAACCGCGAGCCATGCCGAGAACCTGGAGGCGATGCGAAAGCAGACCGCGGTGCATCTCAAGGCCGGCGTGCCGGTGACGCGCATCGGCGTGATGGCGGCGTTCGGCTGCAACTACCAGGGCGACATCTCGCCCGCCCAGGTGGTGCAGACGGTGGCGGACGGGCTCGCCGTCGCCGCGGAGGCGGCGCGCCATCAAGAGGTCTCGCTGGCGGACACGATGGGCTGGGCGACGCCCGATCCGGATCGAGCGGGTGATGGCGCGGTCCGCAGCGCTGGCCGGAACTGCGGATCGCCTGCACCTGCATGACACGCGCGGCCTGGCGGTCGCCAATGCCCATGCCGGGCTGCGGCTCGGGCGTGACGCAATTCGACTGCACGGTCGGCGGCCTCGGCGGCTGCCCGTTCGCCGGGCAGCCAAGGCGGCCGGGCAATATCTGCACCGAGGAACTGGTGCTGCTGTGCGAGGAGATGGGCATCGACACCGGCGTCGACCTCGATGCGCTGATCGAGGTCGGGCGGCATGGCGGAGCGCATCGTCGGGCACAAGCTGCCGAGCGAATTGCTGCGCGCCGGCAGCCTGGATGCGTTCCGGAGGAAGGCGGCGTGAGCGAGCCGCGCCCGCTCGCCGGCCTCAAGGTCCTGGAGTTCAGCCACACCATCATGGGGCCATGCGCCGGCCTGGTGCTGGCCGACCTCGGCGCCGATGTGGTCAAGGTGGAACCCGCCCCGGCCGGCGACCACACCCGCCGGCTACCCGGCTTCGCCGCCGGCTTCTTCGCCACCTTCAACCGCAACAAGCGCAGCCTCGCGCTGGATCTGAAGCGACCCCGATGGCCGGCGCGGCGTCGCACCGGCTGGCGGCCGGCGCCGATCATCGTGCTGCGAGAATTACGGGCCCGGCACGATGGAGCGGCTCGGCTGCGGCTGGGAGCGAACTGGCGCGGCTAAACCCGCGGCTGGTCTATCTGGCGCTGAAGGGCTATCTCGCCGGCCCGTACGAGCACCGCCCGGCGCTGGACGAGGTGGTGCAGATTCCAGTCCGGCCTCGCCTACATGACCGGCCCGCCGGGACGGCCGCTGCGGGCCGGCGCCTCGGTCGATCGACATCATGGGCGCGATGTTCGGCGTGATCGCGGTGCTGGCGGCGTTGCGCGAACGCGACCGCACCGGCCAGGGCCAGCGGGTCGCAGCGCGCTGTTCGAAAACGCGGCGTTCCTGATGGGCACCCACATGGCCGGCCTTGCGGCGACCGGCGAGCGCGCCGCCGATGCCGGCCCGGCCGCGGCGCCTGGGGCATCTACGACGTCTTCGCCACCGCCGGGGACGGCCAGTTGTTCGTCGGCGTCACCAGCGACCAGCAATGGGCGCCGTTTCATCGAGGCGTTCGGCTTGCACGAAATGGCCGCCGATGCCCGGCTCGCCACCAATGCCCAGCGCACCAGCGGAACGCGCCTGGCTGATTCCCGCCCTGCAGGAGGTGATCGCACGCTATCCCGCAGGACGAGGTCGCCCGGCGCTGCGAGGCGCGCCGGCGTGTCGTGGGCGCCGGTCGGCCAGCCGGGCGATCTGTTCGACGACCCGCATCTGCTGGCCGGCCGGCGGGCTGATCGAAGATCGCCATCTCGGCGCTCGGCGGCGGGCGCGAAGTCGGCCTGCCGGCATTGCCGTGGAATTCGGCGAGGAACGGGACCGCGGCGGCCTCACCCGCCAGCCGCCCCGCATGGGCGAGCACAACGGCGAGGTTCTTGCCGAGGCGGGGTTCGGGGCGGCCGAGATCACCGCGCTGGCGGCGGCCGGCGTCATCGTCGCGGCGCCCGCCGCGGCAGCTTCCGCCTGACGGGGTTTGCTGACAGTCCGAAGCCGCCGGTTGGTCAGGAAGGCCCGAGGGGCGTGGTCCCCTCGGTAACGCTTCCGACGACTTCAGTTTGCCTCCGCCTCCAGCACGAAAAGCAGTACGGAGCGTCCGGTGACGCCGTAAGTCTCGCCGAAGCTGAAGAGCTCCTCCTCGCAGTCCGGCCGGTTGGTGTCGATCAGCCGCATCCAGTCCTGGCCCGCCGGGCTTGCGGCAGCGTGAAGCCGACCACGTCGTGGTGCGCGTTCAGCACCAGCAGCAGGGTCGCGTCCGTGGCCGGCCGGCGGATGCCGGTGGCCTGCGCCCGCCCGTCCAGCAGCATGCCGAAGCAGCGGGCATTGGCGTCGTCCCAGTGCGTCCTCGCATCTCGGTGCCCGCGGCGTTGAGCCAGGTCGACGTCCTTGACGCCGAGTTCCTCGTCGACCGCGCCGGTCAGGAAGCGGCCGCGGCGCAGCATCGGGAAGCTCCTGCCGCAGGGCGATCAGGCGTTGCGGGTGAAGCTGGGCGAGCGCCAGGCCGTCCTCGTCGATCCCGTCCCAGTCCAGCCAGGCAGATCTCGTTGTCCTGGCAATAGGCGTTGTTGTTGCCGCTGCTGGGTGCGGCCGAACTCGTCGCCGGCGAGCAGCATCGGCGTGCCCTGCGAGAGGAGCAGCGTCGCCAGCATGTTGCGCATCTGGCGCTCGCGCAGCGCCATTGATCTCGGGGTCGTCGGTCGGGCCCTCGACGCCGTAGTTCCAGGACAGGTTGTGCGTAGTGGCCGTCGCTGGTTGTCCTCGCCATTCGCCTCGTTGTGCTTCTCGTTGTAGGAGACGAGGTCGTTCAGGGTGAAGCCGTCATGCGCGGTGAGGAAGTTGACGCGACGCCCACGGCTTGCGGCCGCGCTTGTCGAAGAGGTCGGCCGAGGCGGCAGAGGCGCGGCGGCAACGTCCGGCGGCCTGGCCCTCGTCGCCGCGCCAGAAGGCGCGCACCGTGTCGCGGAAGCGGTCGTTCCACTCCGCCCAGCCCGGCGGGAAGCCGCCGACCTGATAGCCGCCGGGGCCGCAGTCCCAGGGCTCGGCGATCAGCTTGACGCGCGTCAGCACCGGGTCCTGGCGGCAGCGCGTCGAGGAAGCCGGCCGTCCTCGTCGAAGCCGTGCGGCTCGCGCGCCAGGATGGTGCCAGGTCGAAGCGGAAGCCGTCGACGTGCATCTCCGTGCGCCCAGTAGCGCAGGCTGTCCATCACCATCTGGAGGACCCGCGGATGCGACAGGTTCACCGTGTTCCCGGTGCCGGTGTCGTTGATGTAGTAGCGCGGGTTGTCCGGCAGCAGCCGGTAGTAGGAGGCGTTGTCGATGCCCTTGAAGGACAGCGTCGGCGCCACGCTCGTTGCCCTCGGCCGTGTGGTTGTAGACCACGTCGAGGATCACCTCGAGGCCGGCGTCGTGGCAGCGGCGCCACCATCTCCTTGAACTCGGCGAAGGCGAAGCTCGGCGTTCGCCGGCATAGCGCGGGTCGGGCGCGAAGAAGGCGATGCGTGTTGTAGCCCCAGTAGTTCGTGCAGCCCCTTGTCCAGCAGGTAGCTCGTCGTCGAGGAAGGCTGTGCACCGGCAGCAGCTCGACCGAGGTGACGCCGAGCGACTTGAGGTAGGCCAGCGACTTCCTGGTGGCGAGGCCGGCATAGGTGCCGCGCAGCTTCTCCGGCACGTCGGGGTGCAGCTTGGTGAAGCCCTTCACATGGGTCTCGTAGAAGATGGTCCGGTCCCACGGCACCGGCTTGCGGTTCGGCTCGCCCCAGGTGAAGGCCGGGTCGATCACGCGCGCATTTCGGCATGAACGGCGGCGCTGTCGCGCTCGTCGAAGGTCAGGTCGTCGTCGGCTTCCGATGGTGTAGCCGAACAGCGCCGGATCCCAGTTCAGCTCGCCGACGATGGCCGCTTGGCATAGGGGTCGAGCAGCAGCTTGTTCGGGTTGAAGCGGTGGCCGGCATCGGGCGCGTAGGGGCCATGGACGCGGTAGCCGTAGACGGTGCCGGGGCCGCGCGTCGGGCAGATAGCCGTGCCAGACCTCGTCGGTGTATTCGGGCAGCTCGATCCGCTCGAGCTCGGTCTCGCCCGCTCGTCGTCGAACAGGCAGAGCTCGACCTTGGTCGCATTGGCGGAGAACAGCGCAAAATTGACGCCCATGCCATCCCAGGTTGCGCCTCGCGGGTGGGGCAGGCCTTCACGGATGCGGCTCTTGGGTACGGCGACCACCGAATGTTCTCCTGGCATCAAGAAATGCGGGAAGGCAACGGAAAATGCCGCTTCCGGTTCCTCTACAGTGCAAAATTTGTTGAGGTCGGCCCGGCGCACGGTCGCCACCCTGCCAAGGGTGCCGGGAAGAACTCTCAGGAAGGCGTGGTGCCGTTCGGGGATGAACCGTCAGCGCCCGGTCCGCCAGGCGAGCACGGCGCCCAACCCCGGCAGCAGCGCCAGCAGCCCGAAGGCCAGCCCATAGGACCCCAGCGCCGCCACCAGTAGCCCGAACAGCGACGGCCCGACAACCACCCCGGCGAAGGCCACCGCCAGCACGCCACCGGCGGCATCGCCCGCCCTGCCGGGGGCGGCGAGCCGCGCCGCCTCCGCCATCAGCAGTCCGTTCCAGCCAGCCGCACAACTGCCGAGGAAGCACAGCAGCCCGATCAGCGGCGCCTCCGACCCAGTCAGCACCACCGGCAGCAGCAACCCGCCGAGGCAGGTGCAGACGCCGATCGCCGCCAGGGTGCGCATGCCGTCGCGCCACCAGTCCGCGACCATCCCCCAGGCGATGCGCGCCCCCACCCCGACCGCCTGGCTGGCCGAGGCGGCGAAGCCGGCCATGACCGGGTCCCATTGCGCTTCCTCGACCAGCATGGTGACGGTGTAGGAGCCGAGGGCGAGCTGGAAGCCCGAGAACAGCGCCGAGATGACCGCCAGCGCCGCCAGCCCCGGCTGGTTGCGCAGCGCCGCCATGCCGCCGCCGGCGCCGGTGGCGAGCGGGTAGCCGGGGTCCCGGTCGGTATCCCAGTGGCGGCGGAACACGCCGTAGCCCAGCGACAGGGCCAGCAGCGCCACCCCGACGGCCGCCACCGCGCTGCGCCAGCCGAAGGCCACCGCCAGCCCCGGCAACAGCGCCCCGGCCAGCGCCCCGCCGATCGGCACGCCGGTCTGCTTGATGGCGAATACCCGGTTGCGCCGCGCCGGCGGGGTCAGCCGCACCAGTACCTGCGAGGCCGAGGGGTTGGTCAGCCCATACCCCAGGCCGATCAGCAACGCGCCGACCACCGCCCCGGCCAGCCCCACCGTCACGATCAGCAGGCAGGCCGCGGCACCCGCGAACAGCGCGATCTGGGTGCAGCGCGCCGGCCCGAACCGCCGCAGCGCGCCGGAGGACAGCAGCGAGGTGATGCTGGCCGCGGCATAGGTGATCGCCACCTGCCAGCCGACCCAATGCGGCTCCGCGCCCAGGTCCCGCGCGGCCATTGGCGCCAGCACGGGCAGGGCGAATACCGCCAGCGTCGCCAGCGCCTGGGCGGTGGTGGTGGCGAGCATGGCCGCGGCCAGGCCGGCCGTGTAGGGCGTTTTCGTGGTAATGGCTGCTATCCCAGGCGGCGCAGGAAATCGGGCGAAAGCTGGCTGAGGTCAGTGATGCCGAGCATCGCCATGTTGCGGTGGATCTCCTCCCACAAAAGGGTGATGGCGTGGCGCACCCCCGGCTCCCCGGCGACTGCGGCGGCATACAGGAAGGGCCGCCCGACGAAAACGAAATCCGCCCCCAGCGCCAGCGCCTTCAGCACATCGGTGCCGCGCCGCACGCCGCAATCGAGGATGACCGCCATCCCGCCGGCCACCGCGGCGATCTCCGGCAGAACCCGCAGCGGCGCCACAGTGCCATCCAGTTGCCGGCCGCCGTGGTTCGAGACGATCACCCCGTCCGCGCCGCACTCCCGGGCGATGCGGGCATCCTCGGCCGAGAGGATGCCCTTGACCAGCAGGTGGCCGTCCCAGCGCGCCCGGATGAGTTCCAGGTGCTCCCAGGAAAGCCCGTCCCGCCGGCCGATCGCCCGGACCAAGTTGGAGGACAGCACCGGCGGGCCGCGCGTCGCGTCCATGTTCTCGAAATGCGGCATGCCGTGGTTCAGCAACGTCCGCAGCGCGGTGCCGAACAGCCAGCGCGGGTGGCTGATGCCCTCCCAGGCCAGCCGGGCATTTGGCCGCAGCGGCAGGCTGTAGCCGTTGCGGACGTTGTTCTCCCGGTTGGCGGAAACCGGCACGTCGGCGGTGAGCACGAAGGTATCGAAGCCCGCCGCGGCGACCCGGTCCACCAGCGCCTCGATCCGCGGCGGCTCCCCGGGCAGGTAGGCCTGGTACCAGGCGGTCGGGCCCTCCGCCCGCACATCTTCCAGCGGAATGAGCGAGGAGGCGCTGAGGATCATAGGAATCCCGGCCGCCGCCGCCGCCCGGGCGAATACCAGGTCCCCCCGGTAGGCCGAGAGCGCCGAGGCCCCCATCGGCGCGATCCCGAAGGGCGCCGCATAGCGCTTGCCCAGCAGGCTCGTGCCGGTCTGCCGGCCCGAGACATCGGCCAGCACCCGCGGCACGAATCCGACTTCGCCGAAGGCCGCGCGGTTGTCGCGGAGGGACGCATCGGTTTCGGCCGCGCCGGAGACGAAGCCGTACAGCATGCGCGGCAGGTGGCGCTCCGCCGCCGCCTCGAAATCATCGAGTGCCAGGAACTGCCGGAGGTGGCGCGGCGCCGCCGCCGTCGCACGGGTGGCGCCTACGGTCGGGGTTTGCCCTGACGGGCGTGGCTCGCCCGCAATCTCGCCGTCGGGCGGCATGCCTCGTCTCCATCACTGGCCATGTTCAGGCCGCAAGGGTCGGGCGAAAGGGCCGGCGGGTCAACGCGGCCCGTTCAGGCGGCGTATTCGAAGCCCACGCCACTGACCGCGACGGAGAGCACCCGGGCATCGCCGCTGACGCCATCCTCTGCCGGGCTGCCACCGGCCAATGCCTGCAGGCGCAGCAGGCGGCACGGCATCGCGCCGTCGGTCGGGGTGATCCGCAGGGTGAAGTGATGCGGCCCGACCTGTTCCATGGCGATGAGGCAGGGCGCAGCGTCGAAGCTGGCCTCCAGTGCCGGGGCAGCGGCGCCATAGAGATGCCCGATCTCCACCGTCACCGCGGTGACCGCCTGCAGCGGCGCCGGGTTCCGCACCAGCCCCTGGTGGGTCATCCAGCGGAAGCCGCCGCCGGCATCCTCCTCCGCGCCATGCCAGCCGAGGTCGAAGGCCGCATCCTGTGGGCCGAGTTGGATGTGCCGGGCCGCTTCGGCCGATAGGGGCGGCATGGCCGGCGGCTCGGGCGTGGTGGCGGCGACCAGCGCCCGCAGCGCGGCCGGCGCCGTATCTCCCGCCAGCCGGTCCAGCAGCAGGCTGGCAGCGGCATCGATGAAGGCGTCGATCCGGTCTTGCTGCAGGGCGAAGCGGCGGTCGAGCGCCTCCTGCCCGGCGGCCTGGGCCGACTTGGCCGCCTGTTCCAGCCGTTGCAGCCGGGCCTCCAACTCGGCCATGCGTGCCTCGGCGGCGCCCGGCAGGACAGGCGCCCAGGCGAAGCGGGCCAGCGGCGCCTGTTGGCCGGGCGCGTGCAGCGTGATGTCGAAGCCGGCGCCGGTCAGGTCGGTGGGCTCGATTGCCAGGGCGAAGCGGAAGGCGCAGCCGCCCTCGGCCAGCGGCACGGGGGCTTCCACCTGCACCGCACGTGCGGTGGTGCCGTTGATGATGGCATGCAGCACCGGCTCCAGCAGCCCGTTCACCCGCTCGATGCCGGTGCCGCGCAGCATGCCGTGCTCCAGCCGGAGGTCTTCCAGCAGCGGCGTTGCCGCGCCGAGCAGCGCCACCGCCAGGCCCGGGGTGGCGACAGGCCAGGGCTCGGCCAGTTCCGGCCCCTCCGTCGCCGCAGCCAGCCGCAACAGCGCCGGCAGCGGCACGCGCGGCAGCCGGGTGACCGGGATGTCGAGCAGCGTGCCTGCGGCGACGGCGCCAGGCAGGGCGAGACTGCCGACCTCGATGCCGCGGCAGAACAGCCGCAGCGGCGCCGAGTTCGGCATGGTCGCGCAGGGCACGCAGCCGCAGCCCCGTGGCGCCGGCGCCCACTACCAGGAACGGGAATATTGCGGCTTCGGGCCTGTCCATCGGGTTTCGGCGCTAGCATGCGGCGGCGCGGCCGGGCAAGCGGTTGGCGTGGATCGCCGGACGGGGGAGATTGCGCGGGATGGATGCCCCGCGCCCTCCGCTGCTGCTTGTCAGCCCCTTGCCGCCGGCGCGGAACGGCATCGCCGACTATGCCGCCGCGCTGCTTGCTGGGCTGGCGCCGTACTACGACTGTGCCGTCGCGTGCGAGGACTGGCTGGGCGAGGCGCCGGCGGGTGTCCCGGTGCTGGACCCGGCGCTGGCGCACCGGCAGGTGGCGACGGGCGGGCGGGTGCTGCACCAGCTCGGCAACAACCCGGATCATGGCTTCGTGTTGCAGGCCATGCGGCTCCTGCCAGGCGTCGCCACGCTGCACGACCCCGGCCTGCTGCACCTGCACGAATCGGCCGGGGAGGGCTGGCCGGCCATCCTCGCCGGCATGCGCCACGCCGCCCCGGCGCTGGCCGCCACCTACGCCCGGCAGTTGCGCGACCATGGCATCTCGACCCGCGCCAACCACCTGCTGTTCGACCTGGCCGGGGAGGTGCTGGCGCGTTCGCGGGCGGTGGTGGTGCATTCCCGCTTCGCGCTCCGCCGGCTGCGCCTTACCCATGGCGAGGCGGCGACCGGGCATGTCGCCGTCATCCCGCACCTGCTGCCGCCGGGCGTGCCGCCGGAACGGGCGGCGGCGCGGGCGCGGCTCGGGGTTCCGCCCGGCGAGTTCCTGGTGGTGACGGCCGGCTTCGCCTCCGCCGCCAAGCGGCTCGACTGGGTGCTGGCGGCGCTGGAGACGCTGCCCGCGCTGCGCTGGATCCATGCCGGGGTGGTGGAGCCGGCGCTGGCGCCGCGCATCGCCACGCGGGCGCGCATCACCGGCCACCTCGACGCGGCCGGCTTCGCGGACCACATCGCCGCCGCCGATGCGCTGGTGAACCTGCGGTTTCCCTCGGCGGGCGAAAGCTCCGGGCCGGTGGCGCGCGGCCTGGCCGGCGGGGTGTGCTGCCTGGTCTCCGATACCGCCGCCTATGCCGAGATGCCGCGCGACGCGGTGGTCCATCTGCCGCTGGCCGGCGGCGCCGGGGCGCTGGCCGGGGCCTTGGCCGGGCTGTCGGCCGCGCCGGAGCGGGCGGCCGCGATCGGCGCCGCGGGCCGCCGCCACGCCCTGGCCGAGATGGCGCTGCCCGCCGTCGCCGCCCGCTACCACGCGGTGATCGAGGCCTCGCGCGACCGGCCGGTGGCGCCGCCGGCCACCCCGCCACCCGGGCCGCTGCTGCGGGCGGCGGCCGAGCCGGGCGCGGTGGCCGCCGTGCTGGCTGGCCGTTCGGGCGCCTGCCAGTTGCGGCTGGAGGTGCCGGACCTGGCGATCCTGGCGGAGTTGAGCCTGACGCCCGACGGGCTGCTGGCCAGCCTGCTGCCGGTTCGCGCGCATGTCCGCGCGGCGCGGGTGGAGCCGGCGGGGCTGCTGCTCGACCTCGACCTGCCGGGGGCGGGATGAGCGCGGCGCCGCTGCTTGCCGCGCTGTTCGCCCGGGGATTTCCGGGTTTGGCGGTGCGTGACCTCGGCCTGCCGGCCGGGTGGCTGCTGCCATGGTTGCCGGGGGTGCGGGCGGGGGTGGCCGATGCGGCGGCGCTGCCGCCGGCGGAGCGGGCGCTGCTGGCCCGGTTCCGCCAGCAGGGACGGCCGCTGCTGGGCCTCGACCCGGTGGCGGATGCCGCGCCGGATGCCGCATGGGATGCGGCGGCGGATCGGCTGGTCTGCCAGGGGGCCTACGGCGCGTCCCACGATGCCACGCTCACCCTGCTGCATGGCGGCCTCCGCGAGGCGCCGCTGCCGCCCGGCCTGTCCCGGATCATGCTGCTGGTGGGCAGCCCGACGCAGGCCGAACCGCACGACCTGCTGGTGCCGGAAGCCCGGCTGGCCGCGACGCTGGAGCGGCTGCGCGACGCGGCGGCCGGGCTGGCCGGGGAGGGGTGGCGGATCGGCGGCCGGCTGGTCTCGCCGCGGCTGGCCAGCCTCGGGGTGCTGGCACCCGGGTTCGGCGGCAAAGCCAGCCTGCCGGCCGAGGGGCTGCCGCATGACCTGCCGGCCGGGATGCGCCGGGGTGGCGTCGACCGGGGTGGCATCGACCTGGGCGAAATCGCGCGGCTGCGGCTGCTGCTCGGTGCCCTGCCTGCGGGCCCGTGGCGGCTGCGGCTGGGCTTCGGCGGCGGCGAACCGGGGGCAGCGGCGCTGTTCGTCGATGGCAGGCGCCAGCCGGCGGGGGTGGTGCGGGACGGCTGGCTGACCGCGGCCATCGAGTTGGGGCATGACCGCTCGCTGGTCCTGGGGCTGGCCTGGCCGGGCGGCGGTGCCCCGGCCGGCCTGTACCTGGCGATGGTGGAGGTGGCGGCGTGAGGCGGGCGCCGCGGCTGCTGATGGTGTCGCCGATTGCCTCCCATCCGGCGGACCAGGGCAATGCCGCCCGCATCCAGGCGCTTGGCAGGACGCTGATGGCGCGCGGCATCGGCTGTGAATTCCTCTGCTTCGCCACCGAGGGTCTGGCGCCCAGCCAGCAGGCCGCCATGGCCGGCTTCTGGCACGCGCTGCACATCGAGCCGGGCGTGGCGGTCGGCGAGCCCGGCCTGCCCGGCGCCTGGGCGCTGGATGACTGGTGCCCGGCGGTGCTGGCCGAGCGCGTCGCCGCGCTGCACCGCGCCGGGCGCTACGATGCGGTGCTGGTCAACTACGTCTGGCTGTCCCGCGTGCTGGAAGGTGCCACCGGCGCGCTCCGCATCATCGACACGCATGACCTGTTCGGCGGCCGGGATGCGGTGGCGCGGGAGCAGGGGATCGACCCGTCCTGGTTCTTCACCACGGTGGCCGAGGAGTCGCGCGGGCTGGCGCGGGCCGACCTCGTGCTCGGCATCCAGGAAGCCGAGGCGGCGGTGCTGCGGACCCGCTGCGCCGTGCCGGTCGCGGTGCTCGGCCACATGCCGCCGCTGCGCTTCCTGGACCGGCCGCCGGGGCCGGCGCCGGGGGTGCCCTTCGGCTATCTCGGCAGCGCCAACCCCTGGAACCTGGCGGCGGTGCGGGCACTGGACACCGCGCTGGCGGCGGCGCCGGAACTGCCCTGGCTGCTTGCCGGGCGCATCCTGCGGCGGCAGGACCTGCTGCTGGCCTCCCGCCCGAGGCTGCTGGCGCAGGTGCCTGACGTGGCGGCGTTCTATGCCGCGGTGGATTGCGTGCTGAACCCGATGGCCGGCGGCACCGGCCTCAAGATCAAGACGGTGGAGGCGCTGGCCTTCGGCAACCCGGTGCTTGGCACGCGGGATGCCTTCGCCGGGCTGCCTGTGGAGCACCCCGGCCACCAATGCGCGGATGTGGCCGGGATGGTCACGCTGATGCGGGACTTCATCGCCAGCGCGTCCTTCCGGCATGAACTCCGCCGGGCGTCCAGGCTGCTGGCGCTGCGGCATGCAGCGGCCGTCGCGGCCCAGCAGGATGCGCTGGCCGACTGGCTGCATGCCGCCGCCGGGTAGCGCGCGATCGCTTGAGGCGGAAATCGCCGAGAAGCGTGAATCACGCAACAAGACAAAAGCCTGGACCACGATCGGCGCTTCCGTCCGCGCCGATCGTGGTCTGGTCAGACCACGCGGAAGTTCCTGAACTGCCACGGGTCCTCGGTGTCGAGGTCCTCCGGGAACAGCAGCCCGCGGTCCTGCAGCGGGGTCCAGCCCGAGTAGTCGCCGGCCACCTCGCCGAGATAGGGCGCGCGATCTCCAGCAGCGCGCGTGGTCGATCTCGTCCGGCTCGACCACGCCGGCGCGCGGGTTCTCGATCGCCCAGACGATGCCGGCCAGCACCGCCGCCGTCACCTGCAGGGAGGTGGCGTTGTTGTGCGGCGCGAGCGCGCCGCGCCTCCTGCGATCGAGAGCGCGAGCCGAACCAGTAGGCGCCCTTGGCGTGGCCCATCAGCAGCACGCCGAGCTCGTCCATGCCGTCGATGATCTCGTCGCATCATCACGCCGCTGGCGCTCCTGCAGCTTCCAGTTCTTGCCCGCCAGCTCGTGCACCGACAGCACCGCGTCGTCGCAGGGGTGGTAGGCGTAGTGCACCGTCGGCCGGTAGGCGACAGCTCGGCGCCGTCGCCGCAGCGTGAGGTAGTCGGCGATCGAGATCGACTCGTTGTGGGTGACCAGGAAGCCGTGGAACGGCCCTTCCAGCGGGGTCCAGGTGCGCACCCGGGTCGAGGCGCCGGGGCGCTCAGGTAGATCGCGCAGTCCGCAGCCGAACTCGTGCCGGCCGCCGTCGCGCCGGGAATGTCCTTCTCGTGGCTGCCCCAGCCGAGCTCGGCCGGCTGGCAGCCCTCGCCGGCGAAGCCGTCGACCGACCAGGTGTTGACGAACTCGCCCTTGCGCTTCGTCGCGGCACCGCCATCTGCGTGTCGCGCTCGGCGATGTGGATCACCTTGACGCCCAGCTCGCTGCGCCAGCGCGGCCCAGTCCTCGCGGCTCGGGGCGCGGCACGCGGCGGCCTCGCCGGTGTCGCGCGCGATGTCGAGCAGCGCCTGCTTGACGAAGTGCGACACCAGCCCGGGATTGGCGCCGTGCGCGGTCACCGCGGTCGGGCCGTGCGGCTGCTGCCTGTCAGCGCCAGCGCCGCTCTCGCGCAGCGCGTAGTTGGAGCGCTGCGAGGGCGTCAGGCGCCGGTCGGTGTAGCCGCCGGCCCAGGGCTCGATGCAGGTGTCGAGGTACAGCGCGCCCTGCTCGCCTGGCACAGCTCGATCAGCGCGACGCGACGAGACATCGACCGAGACGTTGAGCAGGAAGTCGCCCGGCCCCAGCAGCGGCTCGAGCACGTCGCGGTAGTTGTCGCGCGTCAGCGGCTGCCGGATGAAGCGGACGCCGTATCGGCCGCCACCTCCGCCGCCGCGCGTCTCGGCGGTGACGATGGTGATGCGGTCGCGCGGTACGTCGAGATGGCGCAGGATCAGCGGCAGCACGCCCTGGCCGATGCGAGCCGAAGCCGAGCATGACGAGGCGGCCGGGAACGGCGGCATGGTTCATCGTGGGGGGTCCTTTTCGGCGTGACATGGGGCACCCGCCGGCCACCGGCCGGCGGGCTGCATCACGGGCAAACGCTGGAAGGCGGCTCAGGCCGCCAGTGAAATTTCCGCGTCGGCGGCCGGCTCCAGCAGCGGCCGGTCGCGCACCTCGACCAGGCGGGCCCGGTCGAAGCCGTTGAAGGCGGTGCGCAGGCAGGCGCCATAGGCGCCGAGCTGGCCGATCTCGATCCAGTCGCCCTCCCGCACGTCCTCGGGCAGCCAGAACGGGCCCTTCATGCGGTCGGCGCTGTCGCAGGTCGGGCCGAACAGCACGAAGGCCGGCCTGCGCCTCGCGACGGCGGCGGCCATCGGGCCGGATGAGCCGCACCGGGAAGCGGAAGCCCGGCACGCCCGGCATCCGACAGCGCGCCGTAGACGCCGTCATTGACGTACAGCGTCCCGGCCGCGGCGGGCCTGCACCTGAACCACGACGGAGCCGCCGCCGGCGACCAGCGCCCGGCCCGGCTCGGCCCAGAGCACCGTCGCCCGGGAGGTCCAGCGCCTCGAACGCCGCCGCGATCTCGGCGATGAAGGCGCCGAGCGGCGGCGGCTCGATCTCCGGGTAGGCGACCGGGAAGCCGCCGCCGACATCGAGGACATCGACGGCGACGCCGGCCTCGCGGATGACCTCGCCGGCCAGCGCCATCGCCTGCGCGCTAGGCCGCGGGTCCAGGCATCTGCGAGCCGACATGGAAGCAGAGGCCCAGCCGCGCCGCATGCGGCCGGGCAGCCCGCAGCAGGGCCGCCGCCTCCTCCGGCGCGGCGCCGAACTTGCCGGACAGGTCGTAGACCGCGGTGCCCTTCGGCAGGGCGAGGCGGACGAACAGGCCGAGGCCCTCGGCCGCGCCGGCGCCGGTCTCGGTGCAGGATCTTCGCCAGTTCTCGGGCTGTCCAGCACGAAGTCGCGCACGCCATGGCGCTGCACATGCCTCGCGGATGGCGCCGCGGCGCCTTGACCGGGTGCATGAAGTGGATGCCGGCCTCCGGGAACATGCTGCGGACCAGCGCCACCTCGGCGGCCGAGGCGCAGTCGAAATGGCGCACGCCGCCGTCCCAGACGCGCGCAGCACGCTGGGCTCGGGGTTGCACTTGACCGCGTAGAGCGTCGTCGCCCGGGAAGCGCCGCGACGAAGTCGGCGCGCGGCGGCCGCGATGGTGGCCGGGCGCAGGCAGTGCAGCGGCTCCTCGGGACGCTCGACGGCGACCAGGGCATCGACCGAAGGCAGCACGGGGGCGGCTTCGTCGAAACGGCGGCGCAGCGGGGAGACCGCGGAACGGGTGCGGAGCAAGCTCATGGCAAAATCCTCAGACATCGCGGGGCGCGGCGGAGCGCGCGGATATGGACTGGCGGGGGCGGGGCCCCGTCTCAGGCGACGCGATGTGGACTTCGCATCGCAACGAACCGTTCGAGCAACATAGGCGGATCCCTCGCGGCCCCGGTCGGTTGACCGGCATGGACGAAAAGGACGCGTCCCGTCGTTGCTGTGCCCCATCCACGGTGGATGGGGCTCGCGGCACGTGCGATAGCGCCAGCGGTGGGTTTGCAAGGCACGCGCCGAGGCCGGATAAATAGTGGCTCTCGGCCCGGATTGCGATGTTTTTCTGCCGGGGCTGGGCGGATTTGCGCGGTATGGCTGCCGGGTATGGCGCAGTGTGCAGGAAGAGTTACCGGTCCACGGCCTGCAGGGCCAGGTATTCCCAGGCCAGGGTCGCGGCGGCCAGCGCCGTGATCTCGGCCACGTCATAGCGCCGGGGCGACCTCGACCACATCCATCCCGACGAAGTGCACCCCCTTCAGCCGCCGCAGCAGCCCCTGCGCCTGCCAGCTCGCCAGCCCGCCGATCTCGGGCGTGCCGGTGCCCGGGGCGAAGGCCGGGTCGAGGCAATCGATATCGAAGGACAGGTAGGCCGGGTCGTCGCCCAGCACCGCCCGGACCGGCGCGGCCAGCGCCGCGGGCGTCGATTCATGCACATGCTGGCCGGTGACGATGGTGACGCCCTGGCCGAGCGTCCAGTCCCAGATCTCGCGGTGCACCGGGGACCGGATGCCGATCTGGACCATCCGCCTGGGGTCCACCAGCCCTTCCCGGATGGCGTGGTAGAAGGCCGAGCCATGCGCGATAGGGCTGGCCGAAATTGGTCGGCCCAGGTGTCCACATGCGCATCGAAATGCAGCAGCCCGAGCGGCCCGCCAAGCCGCTTCGCCAGCGCCCGCAGCAGCGGCAGGGTGATGCCATGCTCGCCGCCCAGCGCGACCAGATGGCGGCAGGCCGCGGCCTGCTGCTCGATCAGCGCGCAGGCTGGCCTGGATGTCGCCCAGCGCCAGGGAGAAATCGCCGATATCGGCGAGAGGTCCAGCGCACGCGGGTCCACCCAGCTTTCCGGGTGGCGCCATCGACCAGCATGCGGCGGCCCGCGCGGATTGCCGCCGGACCATCCCGCGCGCCGGCGCGGTTGGTGGTGCCGATATCCAGCGGGATGCCGGCGATGACGTGGCCGGCCCGCCGGGTCCTGCCGCGTGACGCCGAGGAAGCCCGGCGGCGTGGCGAAGGTCGGGGTGCCGGCCATGCTACTTCACCGAGGAGAAGGCGGTGGGGGCCAGGAAGGAGTTCTCCAGCGAGGCGACGATCTGGCCGTCCTTCTCGGTCTCGGCCCGGGCCGCGAGCCATTCCGGGTCGGCGGCGAAGGCGTTCCACTTCGTCTCGCGGTCGGCCAGGCTGTCCCAGGCCAGCAAGTAGTAGAGGTCCTGGTTGGACGACCCCACCAGCACGGTCCAGAAGCCGGCCTGCCTGATGCCGTGCTTTTCCCACAGCTTCAGGGTGATGGTGTCGAACCGCTTCAGCAGCGCCGGCAGGCGCCCGGGCAGGCAGTGGTAGACGCGAAGCTCGTAGATCATCCTTGGTCCCTCCCGTTGGGACCGCGATGCTAGCGCGGGCGGGCGGCGCTTGGCGAGGCAGGCTGGCAGCCCGCGCGGCGTCCCGTTGCCAGGTGACCGCTGCGGCTGTCCTGGTGCTCTGCTCTCCGTGCGGGGCGTCGGGGGCTTGGGTTTGGGCACCGGCGGATTGCGGCTGCATGAATTGCGATGCCTTCCGGGTTTGCGCCACCGCGCAGAAGGGCATGATTGCCGTGGCACCCACCACCGTGCCAGGACCTTCTGGTGGAAGCACAATCCCAGAATACTGACTTTCGCAGGACAAAAACCGGGGCAGAAGAAATATTTCCCTAACCGTGCCGGCAGAGCCTAATTCCTGATTTCGGGCGGTGAAATTGGAAGCTTTCCCAGGCACGATACTTCTGCCGAGAAATATCACTGTCGTCACATTCAGTGGAAGGCCTGCCCGATTTGCCTTTGTCTGTGGCGGTGCCATCTAATGCTCACCACGGAAGGTAGCCGCCCGGGGGTACTCCCTGGCCTGTGACGGCAAGTGGTTCCAGGAAACCGGCGGCGTTGCCCTTCGCGTACACAACCGTAGCAGGATCACATGCCCTCCCTCCGGGCTCGGAAGGCCCTCAGTTACCGCCAGATCGGCAATGACCATCTGGAAATCGTCAGTACGATGGACCTCGATACAGGCCAGGTTGAAGAGTATCTCGGCCCCCTCTCTGACATCCTCGACGCTGTTCGCAAGGGCCCGTTGCACTCGCTGATCGGCATCCAGGCCGGTGGCCGCTTGATTGGGTTCTATGTCGTTCATCCCGATCGCAAGGATTCCACCTGCTGGTGGCTGGGGTGGTTCATCCTGGCCCGCTCCCACCAGGGGCTTGGCCTCGGCCGGACCGTCCTGGCCCGGATCATGGCGGGCCTTGCTGGGGTGCCTGCCTGCCAGCGGGTGCGCCTGATCGTGGTTCCGGGCAACGAAGGAGCCATTTCGCTCTACGGCAAGGCTGGTTTCCGGGTTGTCGGCAAGCTTCCCGGAACCGGCGACATCGTCATGGAATGCCGACTTCGCCCGAAATCCCCGGTCGCTGCCCACTCCTCACCGGCCGCCGCCTGCCCCATTGCCAGCAGGCGTGGCCGACGGCGCATGCGGTTGCGGCCCAGGACAGGGCCACATGCAGCCCCCATTATCGGCGTCGGGCGAGGGCCGCCTGCCGGCGTCGGAGGCGCGGCCCAGTGCGGCGGGGCGGTGCGGACCAACTTTCAAGGCTGAGGGGGGCCTTGGTCCGGGCATCGCTGATGGTCTGGCAGGGTTCCGCGATCGCCGCGCCTTGGTATACCTGCCGAAGTCATGGGCGCCCGCCACCACGAGTGCCGCCCCGTTTCAGGCATCCTCTGCCTCGCCGCCATTGCCGGTTGGATCGCGCCCCAGCAAAGGTTAGCTTCCCCTGAACGGGAGGAAGAAAGCATGCTGTTCTACAACTCGGTCGGGCCCAATCCGCGCGTCGTACGGCTGTTCATGGCGGAGCGTGGCATCACGCTGCCGACGACCGAAATCGACCTGCGCGGCGGCGAGAACCGGCGCGAAGCCTACCTCGCCAAGAACCCGGCCGGTCAGATGCCCTGCCTGGAACTCGACGACGGCACGGTCCTGAGCGAGATCACCGCCATCTGCGAATACCTCGACGAGATCACCGCCGGTGCCTCGCTGATCGGCGCCACCGCGCTGGAGCGGGCGGAAACCCGCATGTGGACCCGCCGCATCGACCTCAACATCATCGAGCCCCTGGCCAACGGTTTCCGCTTCGCCGAGGGGCTTAAGCTGTTCCAGAACCGCATCCGCTGCATCCCCCAGGCGGCCGATGAGCTGAAGGCGACGGCGCAGGACAAGCTAGCCTGGCTGGACCGGCAGCTCGGCGAGCGCCGCTTCATCTGCGGCGACCGGCTGACCCTGGCGGACATCATGCTGTTCGCCTTCCTCGACTTCGGCGCCCAGGTCGGCCAGCCCATCGACCCGGCGCTGAAGGCCATCACCGCGCATCATGCGATGATGAAGGCACGGCCCAGCGCCGCGGCCTGACGCGGCGGCCGTCAGGGCCCGCGGTTGACGTTGTTCCGCTGCGCGTCCCCGAGGTGGCCGGTGCGCAGCGCAGGGCCCTTGTTTACGCCGCCGTCGGTACCGAAGGCCGGAGGCAGGTTGGCCCCGCGTCCTTCAGGCGTGACGACCTGGCCGGACGAGCAGGCGCCGAGCCCGCCTGCAAGGACGGTGGCGATGAGCATGGGGCGGATCATGGGAAAACTCCTTCATTCGTCCTGCCCTGGTCTTCGCGGCAGGACGAGTGGAGGATACGAGTACGGGGCGAAGGGGTTCCCTTCGCTTCGGCACTAATCGCGCCTGGGCAGCAATTGCTCGGCCAGGGTGGCCCAGTAGCTTGCGCCGATCGGCAGCACCGCGTCGTTGAAATCATACTTCGGGTGGTGACTGCGGGTCCGCCGGCCTCCGGCCGGCGCCGAGCATGATGTAGTTCCCGGACTTGCGTTCAGCATGAAGGAGAAGTCCTCGCCGCCCATGGTCGGCTGCGGCAACTCCTGCACCTTGCCCTCGCCAGCGATGGCGCGTGCCGCGGCCAGTGCCATGGCGGTCTTTCCGGCTCGTTCACCGTCGCGGGGTAGCCGCGCTCGAAGGCGCCGTGGCGGTGGCGCCGAAGGCGGTGGCGATGCCGGCGGTGATGGCAAGGAACTTCTGCTCCAGCAGGTCGCGCACCTCGCGGCTTGAACCAGCGGGCGGTACCGCGCATCGCCACACTTTCGGGGATGACGTTCCAGGTATCGCCGCCGTGGATCAGCCTGATGGTGATCACCCCCGATTCGCAGCCGGCTCCAGGTTGCGCGCGACGATGGACTGCAGCGCGGTGACGATATGCGCCGCGACCACCACCGGGTCGATGCCCTGGTGCGGCATGGCGCCATGGGCGCCCTTGCCGGTGACGGTGAATCGAGACTGTCGCGGTCGCCGCCATGATCGGCCCGTCGCGCACGCCAGAAGCGGCCCGCGGGCGCCCGGCCAATTGTGCATGCCGAACACCCGCTCGCATCGGGAAGCGCTCGAACAGGCCTTCCTCGCACCATGACGTCGGCCGCCGCCGCCGCTCTCCTCGGCGGGCTGGAAGATGAAGTGGACCGTGCCGTCGAAGTTGCGGGTCTCGGCCAGGTACTTCGCCGCGCCGAGCAGCATGGTGGTGTGGCCGTCATGCCCGCAGGCGTGCATCTTGCCCGGCATCGGTCGAGGCGTGGGGCACGCCGGTCTGCTCATGGATGGGCAGCGCGTCCATGTCGGCGCGCAGGCCGATGGCGCGGGCGGTGTCGCCCTGGCCGCGGATCACGCCGACCACGCCGGTTTTGGCGATGCCGGTGACCACCTCGTCCAGCCGAATTCCCGCAGCTTCTCGGCGACGATGCGCGGCGGTGCGGACTTCCTCGAAGGCGGTTTCCGGATGGGCGTGGAAATCCTGCCGCCAGGCGGTCATGTCGGCGTGGAAGTCGGCGATGCGGTTCATGATGGGCATGGCGGTGCTCCGGCAGCGTTGGCTCCGGTTTGGCGACGCCGCGCGCCCGGGTCAAGCGCCGGTGAAGGTCAGCCGCAATCCTTCGCGAAGCGGAATGGGAACCACCCCCAGCACCGCCCGCATCGCCCCGGTATCGAAGGCCTTGTCCTCCGTCAGCCGGCGGATCTCGTCGGCGCCGACCCGCGGGATGCCGGGCAGCAGCCGGCTCAGCGGGGCCAGCCAGCGCAGCGGCGCGGCGGGCACCGCCAGGACGGGTGTCGGCCGCAGCCTGGCCGCGGCGGCGACCAGGCGGAGGAAATCGCGGTAGGGCAGGGGCTCCGGCCCGGCGATCACCAAAATCTTCGGTTGCGTCCAGCGGTGCCGGACCGCGCTGACCAGGCAGCGGGTGACGTCATCCTGGTGGATCGGCTGCACCAGTGCCCGGCCACCGCCCGGCAGCGGCGCCACCGGCAGGCGGCGCAGCAGTGCGGCCAGGCGCTGGACGTTGTTCTCGCCGGTGGCGCCGTAGATCATGGTCGGGTGCAGCATCACGCCGGGCCGGCCGGCGGCGAGGAAGGCCTTCTCACCAGCCCGCACTCCGTCGCCATGGACATCCGGCCAGCGCGAGAACCGCCGGGTGGAGCCGACCAGCACCAGCCGCGCCGCCTCCGGCGCGGCGGCCAGTATCCTGGGCGCGAAGCGAGCATGGGCGCAGGACACCACGCAGGCGGTCCCCTGCAATGCCGCCGCCAGCGCCGCCGGGTCTTCCAGGTCGGCGATGCGGGGCGTGGCGGCGATGCCCGTCGCCGCCCAGGCGGCCGGGTTCCGCACCACCGGCCGCAGGTCGTGCCCGCCCGCAAGCAGGGCGCGGCACAGCGCCGAACCGGAGCGGCCCGATGCCCCGATGACGGCGACGGTGCCGCTCACCTCATCGGCCATCGGGCCGCAGGAAGGCGAGGTCGGCACCCTCCGGCGGCCTGCAGCACCTGGTCGTGCACCAGCTTGTCCCAGCCGCGGCGCGGGGCCGCCGGGGCCTGCCAGGCGGCGCGGCGGCGGGCGAGTTCGGCCTGCTCGACCAGCAGGTCGAGGACGCGGTCCTTCACCGAAAGCCGGACGCGGTCGCCGCTTTCCACCAGCGCCAGCGGGCCGCCGGCCGCCGCCTCGGGGGCGATGTGCAGCACGATGGTGCCGAAGGCGGTGCCGGACATGCGGCAATCGCTCATCCGCACCATGTCCTTCACGCCCTGCCGCGCCAGCTTCTTCGGGATGGGCAGGTAGCCGGCTTCCGGCATGCCCGCCGGGGTCAGCGGCCCGGCGTTCTTCAGGATCAGGATGTCCTGCGGCGTCACGTCCAGCGCGTCGTCGTCGATCCGGTTGGCCAGGTCGGCCAGGCCGTCGAACACCACGCAGCGCGCCTCGGTCTCGAACAGCGCGGGCGTGGCGGCGCTGCGCTTCAGGATGGCGCCGTCGGGGCGAGGCTGCCGAACAGCGAGACCAGTCCGCCGACCGGGCTGACCGGCTTGTCCCGCGCCCGGATGATTTGCGGTCCACGAAATCCGTCGCCTCGTCGATCTGCTCGGCCAGGGTGCGGCCATAAAGGTCCTTGCAATCCAGGTGCAGCAGGTCCCGCAGTTCACGCAGCAGGGCGATCATGCCGCCGGCGGCATGGAAATCCTCCATGTAGCCCTCGCCGGTCGGCTTCAGGTCGACCAGGACCGGGGTTTCCTCGCGACAGCGCATCCAGCCGCTTGAGGTCGATGTTCACCCCGGCCCGGCCGGCGATCGCGGTCAGGTGGATCAGCGCATTGGTCGAGCCGCCGAGCGAGAGCAGCACCCGCAGCGCGTTCTCGACGCTTTTCTCCGTGATGATCGCGGAGGGCGGACCGGATGGGTGATCAGCCGCACCGCCTGCGCGCCGGCTTCCTCGGCGATGCGCAGCCGGTCGGAATGCACGGCCGGGCGCGCCGTGCCCAGCGGCATGAAGCCCAGCGCCGCGGCGATGCA
The DNA here is from genome assembly GCA_963829365.1 of uncultured Alphaproteobacteria bacterium. Lineage (GTDB taxonomy): Bacteria > Pseudomonadota > Alphaproteobacteria > Acetobacterales > Acetobacteraceae > Belnapia. The sequence goes on from CAWHIH010000001.1 coordinate 298,176, forward strand.
GGCCATGGTGGAGGCGGTGCCCATGACGCCGCAGGTGCCGGCGGTGGTGGCCAGCTTGCCCTCGATCTCGCCGATGCGCTCGGCCGAGACGTCGCCGGCCCGGTAGCGCGCCCAGTAGCGGCGGCAATCGGTGCAGGCGGAAAGCCGCTCACCCTCGAAGGCTGGGCCAGCATCGGGCCGGTGACCAGCATGACGCTGGGCATGTCGGCGCAGGCCGCGGCCATGAGCTGGGCGGGGACGGTCTTGTCGCAGCCGCCGATCAGCACCGCCGCGTCCATGGGCTGGGCGGTCAGCATCGCCTCGGTGTCGATCGCCATCAGGTTGCGGTAGTGCATGGAGCACGGCATCAGCGAAGGCTCGCAGAGGCTGACGGTTGGGAAGGCCAGCGGCAGGGCGCCGGCCGCCAGCACGCCGCGCTTCACCGCCTCGACCAGTTCCGGCACCGTGCGGTGGCAGTTGTTGTAGTCGGAGGCGGTGTCGGCGATGCCGACCACCGGCTTCTCCAGCATGGTCCGGGAATAGCCCATGGAGGCGGCGAAGCTGCGCCGCAGGTAGAAAGCGAATTCGGGGTCGCCATAATTCGCGGCATTGCGGGACAGGCCGTGCGGGGCTTTTTCGTCGGACACGGGGCTTACTCCGGTATGGGTCCGGCAGGCTGTAACAGGCCGCGGGGCAATGGCAAACCGGACCCGCCGCCGGCCCGACGGAAAACCACGGTAACAGGATACCACGGGTCCAAAACCCCGGTTTCTGCTTGACCTGCGGCGCCACGGCGGCCAAAAGACGCCTCTCTTTTCAGACCGGACACGCCCCACCCATGCAATTGCAGACCCAGACCCGCTCGCTGAAGCCGGCGGAGGTCCAGAAAGGCTGGGTGGTGGTCGATGCGGAGGGCCTCGTGCTCGGCCGCCTCGCCACCATCATCGCCAACCGGCTTCGCGGCAAGCACAAGCCCCAGTTCACCCCGCATGTGGATTGCGGCGACCATGTCGTCGTTATCAACGCCGGCAAGGTGCGGCTGACCGGCCAGAAGGCCGAGAAGAAGATCTTCTACTGGCACACCGGCTTCGCTGGCGGCATCAAGGAACGCACCGTGCGGGAGCGGCTCGAGGGCAAGCACCCCGAGCGCGTCGTCGAGAAGGCCGTCGAGCGGATGATCACCCGTGGCCCGCTCGGCCGCACGCAGATGGACAACCTGCACGTCTACGCCGGCCCGGAACATCCGCATGGCGGCCAGCAGCCGGTTGCACTCGATGTGGCGGCGATGAACCGCAAGAACGTCGCCCTCGGCGGCGAGAAGAAGGTAGCCTGACATGAGCGAGCAAATCACCGGCACGCTCGCCGACCTGAAGACCCTGGTGCAGACCGGGCCGCTTCCGGGCGACATGGTCGCGGTGCTGCGCGAGCAGAAGCGCGACGCCCAGGGCCGTTCCTACGCCACCGGCCGCCGCAAGAACGCGGTGGCACGGGTGTGGGTGAAGCCCGGCAAGGGCGAGATGACCATCAACGGCAAGCCCGTGCTGACCTATTTCGCCCGCCCGGTGCTGCGGATGCTGCTGTCCCAGCCCTTCCTGGTGGCTGACCGCTACCAGCAGTTCGACGTGGTCGCCACCGTCACCGGCGGCGGGCTTTCGGGCCAGGCCGGCGCGGTGCGGCATGGCATCAGCCGCGCGCTGACCAACTACGAGCCGGAACTGCGGCCGATCCTGAAGAAGGCCGGCTTCTTGACCCGTGACCCGCGCGTCGTCGAGCGGAAGAAGTACGGCAAGGCGAAGGCCCGACGTTCGTTCCAGTTCAGCAAGCGCTGACCGGGCGGGCGCCGGTCGGCGCCAGCCACATGGCTGTCATACGAGGAGGGGCGGGCCCGCAGGGGTCCGCCCCTCTTGCCATTCGGCCCCCATATCGCGGCAAATGCGTCAGCGGGGCCGGATTTTGCCCGACCACACTGGGAGCCGAGGACATGGCGAAGATCCCGACGGTATTCATCGACGGCGAGGCCGGCACCACCGGCCTGCAGATCCGCGAGCGGCTGGCGATGCTGCCGGCCGTCTCGGTCCGATCGATCGATCCCGCCCGCCGCAAGGACCCCGGCGCGCGGCTGGCGCTGATGGCCGAGGTGGACTTGGTGGTGCTGTGCCTGCCGGATGACGCGGCCCGCGAAAGCACCGCGATGGCCGCCTCGCTCGGTGCCGATGCGCCGCGGCTGGTCGATGCCAGCACGGCCCACCGGGTGGACCCGGACTGGGTCTATGGCCTGCCGGAACTGTCGCCGGACCACCCGGCGCGGATTGCCGCCGCCATGCGCGTGAGCAACCCCGGCTGCTACCCGACCGGCGCCATCCTGCTGCTGCGGCCGCTGATCGAGGCCGGGCTGCTGCCGGCGGACTATCCGGTGACGGTCAATGCCGTCTCGGGCTATTCCGGCGGCGGCAATGCGATGATCGCCGCCTACGAATCCCACACCGCGCCGGATTTCGAGCTGTACGGGCTGACGCTGGAACACAAGCACATCGCCGAGCTGCAGCAGTATTCCGGGCTGGCCCGCCGGCCGATCTTCGTGCCGAGCGTCGGCGACTTCCGCCAGGGCATGATCGACAGCATCCCGCTGCACCTGGACCTGTTGCCGGGCAAGCCGCAGCCGGCCGAACTCGAAGCGGCACTGGCGGCACGATATGCCGGCAGCGAGTATGTCCGTGTCGTGCAGGCCAGCGCCAAGCTTGAGCCGCAGGCGCTCAACAACACCAACATGCTGGAGCTGCGCGTGCACGGGAACGCGGCGCACGGCCAAGCGATTCTCACCGCGCGCTACGACAACCTCGGCAAGGGCGCCTCGGGCGCGGCGGTGCAGAACATCGGGCTGATGCTGGGCATCGCCGTTGAAACGCGGCTGCCCGCGGCGGCCGAATAAGGGAGGGACGAACCATGGACCACAACACGCCGGTACGGCAGGGGCCGCTCTATCCGTTCGAGGGCAAGCTGCCGGACGTGCACGCCGAAGCCTGGGTGGCGCCGACCGCGGCGTTGATCGGCGACGTGACCGTCGGGCCGCGTTCCAACATCTGGTACCACTGCGTGCTGCGCGGCGACACCAACTATATCCGCATCGGCGCCGGCACCAACATCCAGGATGGCACCATCATCCATGTGAACGCCGGGAAGCAGGCGACCAACATCGGCGATGACGTGACGGTCGGCCATGCCGCCATCATCCACGCCTGCACCCTGATGAACCGCGCCTTCGTCGGCATGGGCGCGACCGTGCTGGACGATGCCGTCATCGAGGAAGGCGGCGTGCTGGCCGCGGGCAGCGTGCTGCCGCCAGGCAAGCGCATCGCCGCGCTGGAGCTATGGATGGGCAACCCCGCCAAGCTGGTGCGGCTGCTGACGGTAGAACAGCGGGCGGGCTTCGACACGACCGCGGGGCATTATGTGGAGCTTTCGGGGCGGCACCGCGCCTCGCTCGGCGGCTGATCCGGCCATTGCGGCTATCCCCGGCGCGGGCAAGCCGCGCCGGGGACTTGCGTATCAGGCTGGCCGCGGGCGGCGCAGGCCGCCGCCCGGCAGCATCCCGCGCAGCCATGCGAACAGCGGCCACAGCAGCAGCACGATGCCGAGCGTCATGATCGTGCTCACCAGCCAGTTCGAGAAGAACACGCCCATGCTCCCCTCGCTGATCAGCAGCGACTGACGGAATGCCTCCTCGGTCCGGTCGCCCAGCACCAGGGCGAGCACCAGCGGCGCCAGTGGGTAGTCCAGCTTCTTCAGCACATAGCCGATGACGCCGAAGATCAGCATCAGGGTGATGTCGAAGCCCGCGTTGTTCACGGTGAAGGCGCCGATCGCGCAGACCACCAGGATCAGCGAGGCGATGATCGAGAAGGGCACCCGCAGGATGGCGGCGAACCACGGCACCGCCACCAGCACCACGATCAGCCCGGCGATGTTGCCGAGGTACATGCTGGCAATCAGGCCCCAGACGAACTCCTTCTGCTCGACGAACAGCATCGGTCCCGGCTGCAGTCCCCACATGATGCAGGCCGCCGAGCAGCACCGCGGCGGTCGGCGAACCCGGCACGCCCAGGGTCAGCATGGGCAGCAGGGCGGAGGTGCCGGCGGCATGCGCCGCGGTCTCGGGCGCGATCACCCCCTCGATGCGGCCCTTGCCGAAGCTGGCGCCGTGCTTCGACATGCGCCGCGCCACGCCGTAGGACATGAAGCTGGCCGGCGTGGCCCCGCCGGGCGTGATGCCCATCCAGCAGCCGATGACGGCGGAGCGGGCCGCGATGAACCAGTATTGCGGCAGCTGGCCCAGGTCCGCAGCACGACCTTCAGGTCGATCTTCGCCTTCTGGCCCTTGAAGCGCAGGCCTTCCTCGATGCGTGCAGCAGGATCTCGCCGATGCCGAACAGCCCGATGACGGCGACCAGGAAGTCGAAGCCGCGGATCATCTCGACGCTGCCGAAGGTCATCCGCAACTGGCCGGTGACGGTATCCATGCCGACGGCAGCCAGCAGGAAGCCGAGCATCATGGCGCTGATCGTCTTCATCGCCGGCCCCTTGCTCATGCCGACGAAGCTGGCGAAGGACAGGAACATCACCGCAAAGAATTCGGGTGGCCCGAACCGCAGGGCGAAGCCGGCGATCACCGGGGCGATGAAGGTGATCATGATGATGGCGACGAAGGCGCCGACGAAGCTGGCGGTGAAGGCGGCGGTCAGCGCTTCCGCGGCGCGGCCCTGCTGGGCCATCGGGTAGCCGTCGAAGGTGGTGGCGACGGACCAGGGCTCGCCGGGGATGTTGAACAGGATGGAGGTGATGGCCCCGCCGAACAACGCGCCCCAATAGATGCAGGACAGCATGATGATGGCCGAGACGGGAGACATGGCAAAGGTCAGCGGCAGCAGGATGGCGATGCCATTGGCGCCACCCAGCCCCGGCAGCACGCCGATCAGCACGCCGAGCACCACGCCGACCAGCATCAACAGCAAATTCTGCGGCTCCAGCGCGACGGCGAAGCCCTGCATCAACAGGCCGATCTCTTCCATGCGTCAGAACCCCAGGGCGGTTTCGATCGGGCCCTTGGGGAGCGCGACGAGGAACCAGATCTCGAATATGGCGAAGGTCACCACGGCGGTGGCGAGGCCCGCGGCAACGGCGCGGCTCGGCCCGAAGCCGCCGAGCCGCATCATGAACCAGCCGACCAGCACCGCGGAGGCGAGGTAGATGCCGGTGAACGGTATCGCCGCCACATAGACCGTGGTCGGCAGCAGCACCGAGGCGACCAGCCGGAGCTGCGGCCAGGTGACGAAGGTGCCGTCCTCGCCGCGTGCCCTGGCGCGCAGCACCTGCGCCATGGTGCCGAGGCTGGCGGCGATCAGGATCAGCCCGATCCAGAACGGGAAGTAGCCGGATTGCGGGCCATCCGTCCCCCAGCCCGCGCCGATCCGCAGGCTGTCCCACAATGCCGCCAGGCCGGCCGCGGCAAAGCCCAGGCTGGTGGCGACCTCGACGGCGCTGGTGCGCAAGCCGCCGCCACGCGTCATGCGAGGAACCCCGCCTCGGTCATCAATGCGCGGTGACGGGCATCCTCCCGCGCGAGCCATTCGCGGAACGGTTCGCCGGTCAGGCTGGTGGTGTTGAAGGCGCCCTGCTGCATCAGCTCGCGCCATTCCGGGGTGTCGCGCACCTTGTCGAGCAGCCCTTCGTAGAACGCGACCTGTGCGGGCTGCACGCCGGGCGCCATGAAGATGCCGCGCAGCATAAGGTATTCCACGTCGAGGCCGGACTCCCGCGCGGTGGGGATGTCGGACCAGGCGGCGGTCTCGGTCATCCGGGTGGTGACCGGCAGGCGCTTGCCGTCGAACACGCAGAGCGGCCGCAGCGCGCCGGAACGCCAGTGGGTGACGGCCTCGATCGGGTTGTTCACCGTGGCGTCGATGTGCCTGCCGACAAGCTGCACCGCCACCTCGCCGCCACCACGGAACGGCACGTAGGTGAACTCGACCCCGGCGGCCTTCGAGACGGCAACGGCGATGATCTGGTCTTCCTGCTTGGAGCCGGTGCCGCCGACCTTCAGCTTCTGGCCCTTCGCTGCGGCAATGAATTCCTGGGCGCTGGTCCAGGGCGATTCGGCGTTCACCCACAACACGAATTCATCGAGCGCCAGCATCGCCACCGGCGTGAGGTCTTCCCAGCTGAAGGGCACGCCGGTGGCCAGCGGCGTGGTGAACAGGTTCGATAGCGTGATGACCATCATGTGCGGGTTGCCGCGGGAGGACTTGGCCTCGAGGAAGCCTTCCGCACCGGCACCGCCGGCCTTGTTCACCACGACGATCGGCTGGCGCATCAGCTTGTGCTTGCTGACGATGCCCTGGATCGTGCGGGCCATCTGGTCCGCGCCGCCACCGGTGCCGGCGGGAACGATGAACTGCACGGGCCGCGTAGGCTCCCATTCCCGCGCGGCGAAGGCGGGGCTGGCCAGTGCGGCACCGGAAAGGCCCAGCAACAGCGATCGGCGGGAAGCTCCGTTGACCATGTAATTCTCGTCCCCATTGGTTGCGGCAAGCCGCTTGCGTTGGCGTCCTGCCAGCGGTTGGGGCGGAAAACGCGGTAAAGCAACGAAAAGCGTGTAAAGCGCGGATGCGTGTATCGCCGGGCCGGTGCAGCGCTTGCCGCTCGCGCCCGGCTGATGCAGAGAAGCGCGGATTGCCCCGGAGGAAACCCGCATGTCCGCATCCAGCACCGTCGCAGAGTTGCTCGCGACCGGGCCCGCCGACCGCCCCGCCATCCGCGCGCCGGAACGCCCGCCGCTGCACTATGCCGGGCTGCGGGCCCTGGCGGAGCGCATCACCGCCAGCCTGAACGGCATCGGCATCGGCCGCGGCGACCGGGTGGCCATCGTGCTGCCGAACGGGCCGGAGATGGCGGCGGCCTTCGTTGCCATCGCCTGCAGCGCCACCACCGCACCGCTGAACCCCGCCTACAAGGACGAGGAGTTCGAATTCTACCTGACCGACCTCAAGGCCCGCGCCCTGGTGGTCCAGCAGGGGGTCGAGACGCCGGCCCGCGCGGTCGCCACCCGCCTCGGCGTGCCGGTGCTGGAACTGGTCCCGGGCGCGGCGGCGGGCGAGTTCACCCTGCTGGGCGGCACCCCGGCCACGGCGGCCAACCCCGGCCCGGCGGGGGCGGAAGACGTGGCGCTGGTGCTGCACACCTCCGGTACCACGGCGCGGCCGAAGATCGTGCCGCTGACCCATACCAACGTGACGGCCTCCGCCGGCAACATCGCCCGCACGCTGGCGCTCGGGCCGGAGGATGCCTGCCTAAACGTCATGCCGCTGTTCCACATCCACGGGCTGATCGCGGCGACGCTGGCCTCGCTGGCCGCTGGCGGTTCCGTCATCTGCACGCCGGGCTTCAACGCCCTGCGCTTCTTTGGCTGGCTCGATGCCGAGCGGCCGAGCTGGTACACCGCCGTGCCGACCATGCACCAGGCGATCCTGCAGCGCGCCGAGCGCAACCGGGAGATCATCGCCCGGGCGCCGCTGCGCTTCATCCGGTCTTCCTCGGCCTCGCTGCCGGCACAGGCGATGAAGGACCTGGCAACCGCCTTCAACGCGCCGGTGCTGGAAAGCTACGGGATGACCGAGGCGAGCCACCAGATGTGCAGCAACCCGCTGCCGCCCGGCGCGCAGAAGCCCGGCATCGTCGGCCTGCCGGCCGGGCCGGAAGTCGCCATCATGGATGACGACGGCACCATCCTGCCGCAGGGCGCCATCGGCGAGGTGGTGATCCGCGGCCCCAACGTGACCAAGGGCTACGAGGCCAACCCGGAAGCCAATGCCAAGGCCTTCACCAACGGCTGGTTCCGCACCGGCGACCAGGGCATGTTCGACGCCGACGGCTACCTGATGCTGACCGGCCGCCTGAAGGAACTCATCAAGCGCGGCGGCGAGAAGGTGAGCCCGCTGGAGGTCGACGGCGTGCTCTCCGAGCATCCCGCCGTGGCGCAGGCGCTGACCTTCGCCATCCCCCACGCGAAGCTCGGCGAGGAGGTCGGCGCCGCGGTGGTATTGCGGGAGGGCATGGCGGTGACCGAGCGCGAGTTGCGCGACTTCGTCGCCCTGCACCTGGCCGATTTCAAGGTGCCGCGGAAGGTGGTGTTCCTGCCCGAGATCCCGAAGGGCGCGACCGGCAAGCTGATGCGCATCGGGCTGGCCGAGAAGCTGGGGATCAGCGCATGAAGATCTGCATCTTCGGCGCCGGCGCCATCGGTGGCCTGATGGCCGCCAAGCTCGCCGCGAAAGGCGAGGCCGATGTCACCGTCATCGCCCGCGGCCCGCATCTCGCGGCGATGCAGGCGAATGGGCTGAAGCTCATCAGCGGGGGCGAGGAAATGGTCGTCCACCCGCGCTGTGTCGCCACCGCCGAGGAGGCGGGGCCGCAGGACTACGTGGTGGTGACGCTCAAGGCCCATTCACTGCCCGCCGCGGCGCGGCAGATGCAGCCGCTGCTGGGGCCCGAGACCGCCATCGTCTCCGCCGTCAACGGCATCCCGTGGTGGTACTTCCACAAGCTGCCCGGCCCGTATGAGGACCGCCGCGTCGCCAGCGTCGACCCCGACGGCTCGCTGTGGGAGACGCTGCATCCCTCCCGCGCCATCGGCTGCATCGTCTATCCGGCGGCCGAGGTGCCGGCGCCCGGGGTCATCGAGCACACCTATGGCGACCGCTTCACCCTGGGCGAGCCGGACGGCAGCCGCTCGCCGCGTGCCAACGCCCTGTCCGCCGCGCTGGTCGCCGCCGGCTTCAAGGCGCCGGTCCGCCCGAAGATCCGCGACGAGATGTGGGTGAAGCTCTGGGGCAACCTGGCCTTCAACCCGCTCAGCGCACTGACCGGCGCGACCCTCGACATCATTACCGGCGAGGCCGAGCTGCGCGCCGTCTGCCGGACCATGATGCTGGAGGCCCAGGCCATCGCCGAGGCGCTCGGCACCCGCTTCGCCATCGACGTGGACAAGCGCATCGCCGGCGGCGCGGAGGTCGGCGCCCACAAGACCTCCATGCTGCAGGACCTGGAGCGTGGCCGTCCCATGGAGATCGACGCCCTGCTCGGCGTGGTGGTCGAGCTGGCGGAGCTGGTGGAGCTGCCGGCGCCGACCTGCCGGACCGTGCTGGCCCTGCTGCGCACCCGGGCGAGGCTGGCCGGCTGCTACTGAAGCCGCATTGCCCGGCGTGCCCTGCCGGGCAACTATTCGACATGCCCGGACGGGTTTTCCGCGCGGGAGAGGAGAACTCGCCATGCGCCGGAGCCTTGCCCTGATCCTTCCGCTGCTGCTGGTGGCCGGCTGCGCCGAGATGCAACAGGCCCCGCCGCCGGCGGCTCCGCCTGGGCTGGCCCAGGGCGGTGCTGCACAGGGCGGGACCGATCCAGCGCGGGCCGCCATCGCCGGCGCGGCAGCCGCCTTCGCCGACCGCGGCCGCGGGTTGGCCGACCGCCCCGCGGCGGCGGCACGGGCCGCGGCACAGCTCGAATACGCCACCGCCGCATTGGGCAGCGACCCGCGCTTCGCCCCGGTCCCGGACAGCATCCGGCGCGAGATGCTGCTGGCGCGGGACGAGTTGCGGGATGCCCTCGGGGTAGCCGAGGCCGCCCCTGCCGATCAGGTGGTCCGCGCCCTGCTGGCCGCCGCCGCGGCGTTGCAGGCAGGCGATGCGGGGCGGGCGGCGGCGGCATTGCCGGCGCCCACCTTCCGGCCGGGCGGCGAGCGGTCCGTGGCGCGGCTTGGGGCGCTGGGGCCGCTGCCGCAGGCGGCCAATGCGACGGTGCTGGCGGCGCGGCAGCTTGACCGGCTGGATGCGGAAGGCGGCTGGGTCGGCATCCGCCCGGACGACACCGGCGGCAACCAGATCACCACCTTCGGCCTCGGCAGCGGCCAGGGCCTGGGGTACTGACCCCGGGCGGTCAGTCGGTCCCCATCACCTTCACATAGCTGCCCGGCGCATCCTCCAGCGCCGGCAGGGCGCCGGTGCCGGGCACCCGCGCGGGCACCTGGTCCTTCGCAGCCTTGTCCTGGGAGGTCACCCAGCGGTGCCAGTCCGGCCACCAGGAGCCGGCCAGTTCGGTGGCGCCCTGGAACCACTCGTCCGGATCGGCCGGCAGGGCCTCGTTGATCCAATGGCTGTACTTGCCGCTCTCGGGCGGGTTCACCACGCCGGCGATATGGCCGGAGGCCGCCAGCACGAAGCGGACCGGCCCACCATAGATCTGCGTGGCGCGATAGGTCGATTTCCACGGCGCGATGTGGTCTTCGCGGGTCGAGATCAGGTAGCTCGGCACCTTGATCTTCCGCAGGTCGATCTTCACGCCCAACAGCTCGATGGCGCCCGGCTTCACCAGGTCGTTCGCCTGGTACATCCGCCGGAGGTAGAAGCTGTGCATGCGCGCCGGCATGCGCGTGCTGTCGTCGTTCCAGTACAGCAGGTCGAACGGGAAGGGATCCTGGCCCATCAGGTAGTTGTTGACGACGAAGGACCAGATCAGGTCGTTCGCCCGCAGCATGTTGAATGTGGTGGCCATCTCGCTGCCTTCGAGGAAGCCGCGCTTGCCCATCTTTTCCTCGAGCGCGCTGAGCTGTTCCTCATCGATGAAGACACCGAGTTCGCCGGCCTCCTCGAAGTCGGTCATGGTGACGAAGTAGGTCGCGGTCTTGATGCGGGTGTCCCGCTTGGCCGCCATATGCGCAAGGGTGGTAGCCAGCAGGGTGCCGCCGAGGCAGTACCCGATGGCGTTCACCTGCCGCTCGCCGGTCGCCTGCTCGATGGCGTCGAGGGCGGCGTAGACGCCCTCATGCATGTAGTCCTCGAAGCCCTTCTCGGCGAGCGTCTCGTCCGGGTTGACCCAGGAGGCGACGAAGACCGTATGGCCCTGGTCGGTCGCCCATTTGACGAAGGAGTTCCGCGGCCGCAGGTCGAGGATGTAGAATTTGTTGATCCAGGGCGGGAATATCACCAGCGGCCGCTTCAGCACCTTCTCGGTGGTCGGCGCATACTGGATGAGCTGCATCAGGTCGTTCTGGTAAACGACCTTGCCGGGCGTCACCGCGATGTTCTCGCCGACCCGGAACTTGCTGTCGTCCGTCATGCGGATGCGGAGCTGGCCCTTGCCACGCTCCAGGTCCGCCAGCAGGTGGGATAGGCCCTTCAGCAGGTTCTCGCCGCCGGTCTCGGCGGTTTTCCGCAGCACTTCCGGATTGGTCATCAGGAAGTTGGACGGGCTCATCGCATCGACGAATTGCCGGGTGTAGAAATCCACCTTCTGCGCGGTCTTCTGGTCCAGGCCATCGACACCACCGACCACATTCTGGAAGTAGCGGGCGCTCAGCAGGTAGGACTGCTTGATGAAGTCGAAGACCTCGTTCTCCCGCCAGGCATCGTCCTTGAAGCGCCGGTCGCGCGGGTCTTCGGAGATCACCGGCTCGGGGTCCGGCTGGCCCATCATCCGGCGCGCGGTGTTCTGCCAGAGCGTCAGGTAGTCCTGCCAGAAGCCGAGCTGCGCCTGCACCAGCGTGGCCGGGTTGGCCATCAGCCGGGTGGTCATTTCCAGGAAGGCCCCGCCGATGTTCAGCGGGTCCGCCGAGGCGGTGCTTCCGTCCGATTGGCGCTTGAGGAAGTCCGAGACGATCCGCTGGCCGCGCTCGGCGACCTCGGACATCGTGCGGGTCACCAGCGCCGGGTCGGGCATCCGGAAGTGGGGGTTGTCGGGCAGTTTTTCATCGGCCATGGCGCACCTTACGCCGCGCCGGGGGAAGCCTCAATCATTGCTGTCCGCGGCTGCTTCCCTTCGGCGGCGGTTCCGCGCTAACGCTTGAGCGGGCCGGAGGTGACAGGGCGATGCAGGAAATGCGGCGGCACCGGGCGGGCGCGGCCATGATAGTGGCCCTGGCGCTCGCGGGATGTGACGTTCCGAAGGAGGTCAACCCGGTCTACATCTACCGCGCGATATCCGGCGAGGCCGATGCCGGCCGCCCGCCGCCACCCGGCCTGGACCGCCCGCGCCCCAACCTCGCCAGCGTGCCGCCCCGCCCGGACCGGCCGCCGCCCGAGGTGCGGGACGCCCTATCCGCCGCCCTTGCCGCGGATCGCGCCCGATCCCGCGAGGCCCTGGCCCGCACCCGTTCGGCACGGCCGCTCGCCGGCGACCCCGCCTGGCCCGCCGCCCCGCCGCCCCGCGCAGCACCTGGCCGCCGCGCCGGCGGTTCCCTGGGCCGAGGCGGCGCCGCCCCGCCGGGCCGCCGACCCGGCCCTGGCGCCCGCCACCCCGGTCGAGCGCGGTGCCGGAGCCCATCGCGCCGCCCGCGATGCCGGATTTCGCGCCGGCACCGCCGCCGCCCGATCTGCTCGGCCAGCCTCGCCGCCAGTGACGTGGTCCGCTATAGGGGCGGCCCGGGGGCCTGCCTGACGATCAGGCCAGCCCGGATCAACCCGATCGGACCAAGGCAATGACCGAGGACTTCCACCGCATCCGCCGCCTCCCGCCCTATGTGTTCGCCGAGGTCAATGCGGCCAAGGCCAAGGCACGGGCTGCGGCCGAGGACATCGTGGACCTCGGCATGGGCAACCCGGATAGCCCGACTCCGCCGCATATCGTCGCCAAGCTGATCGAGGCGGTGCAGGACCCGCGCACCCATCGCTATTCCATGTCGAAGGGCATCCCCGGCCTGCGCCGCGCCCTGGCCGGCTACTACGACCGCCGCTTCGGGGTGAAGCTCGACCCCGAGACCGAGGTTGTCGCGACGCTCGGCAGCAAGGAGGGGCTGGCCAACCTGGCCCAGGCGATCAGCAGCCCCGGCGACACCATCCTGGTGCCGAACCCATCCTACCCGATTCACCAGTTCGGCTTCATCATCGCCGGCGCCTCGGTCCGCAGCCTGCCCTGCACTCCGGACGATGAGATGCTGGCGGCGATCGACCGGGCGGTGCGGCATTCGGTGCCGAAGCCGACCGCGGTGATCGTCAACTTCCCGTCCAACCCGACCGCGCATCTGGCGAGCATCGAATTCTACCGGGACCTCGTGGCGCTGTGCCGGCGGCACGAATTGTTCATCCTGAGCGACCTCGCCTACGCCGAGCTGTATTTCGGCGCGACCCCGCCGCCCTCGGTGCTTGAGGTGCCGGGCGCGAAGGAGGTCGACGGTGGAGTTCACCTCGCTCTCCAAGACCTACAACATGCCGGGCTGGCGGATGGGCTTCGCCGCCGGCAACGAGCGGCTGATCGGCGCCCTGACGCGGGTGAAGTCCTACCTCGACTATGGCGCCTTCGCCCCGATCCAGATCGCCGCCGCCGCCGCGCTGAACGGGCCGCAGGACACCGTGGCCGAGATGCGCGTGCTGTACCGCGAGCGGCGGGACCTGCTGGTGAAGGGCCTGCGCGCCGCCGGCTGGGAAACCCCTTCGCCGGACGGCTCGATGTTCCTCTGGGCGCCGATCCCGGAGAAATTCCGCCACCTCGGCAGCGTCGAGTTCAGCAAGCTGCTGCTGGCCCGGGCCAAGGTCGCGGTCGCCCCCGGCCTCGGCTTCGGCGAGCATGGCGACGGCCATGTCCGGATCGCCCTGGTCGAGAACAACCAGCGCATCCGCCAGGCGCTGCGCGGCATCCGCAGTTTCCTGCAGGGCGACAACCTGGGCCCGGTCGAGCCGGAAAAGGAGCTGAGCCAGCGCATGATCAAGCCGCTTTCCATCGCGGTCGCCGGCCTCGGCACCGTGGGCGCCGGGGTGCTGAAGGTGCTGCCCGACAACGCGGACATCATCGCCGCCCGCGCCGGCCGGCCGATCGTGGTCGCCGCCGTCTCGGCCCGCGACCGTGACGCGGGACCGCGGCGTCCGCTCGCCGCGGCTGCGCTGGTACGATGACCCGGTGGCGCTGGCCCGCGATCCCGGCATCGATGTGGTGGTGGAGGCCATCGGCGGCAGCGACGGCCCGGCCCGGCCCTGGTCGAGGCCGCGCATCGCCGCCGGCAAGCCGGTGGTCACCGCCAACAAGGCGCTGCTCGCGCGTGCATGGCGCCGAGCTTGCCGCGGCAGGCCGAGGCGCAAGGCGTGGCGCTGGCCTTCGAGGCGGCGGTGGCCGGCGGCATCCCGGTCATCAAGGTGCTGCGGGAAGGGCTGGCGGCCAACCGCATCCTCCGCGTCGCCGGCATCCTGAACGGCACCTGCAACTACATCCTGACCGTGATGCGCGAGCGCGGCGCGAATTCGGCGAGGTGCTGGCCGAGGCCCAGAAGCTCGGCTACGCCGAGGCCGACCCGGCCTTCGACATCGACGGCATCGACGCCGCGCACAAGCTGGCGATCCTGGCCGCGCTGGCCTTCGGCCGGCCGGTGGATTTCGCCGCGGTGCATGTCGAGGGCATCCGCGAGATCACCGCGCTGGACATCGCCTGGCCGAGCGAACTTGGCTTCCGCATCAAGCTGCTCGGCATCGCCAGGCGCGAGTGAGGCCGGCGCTCGGCCCGCGTGCATCCCTGCATGGTGCCGGTGGCGGCGCCGATCGCCCGGGTGGATGGCGTGTTCAATGCGGTGGTGGCGGAGGGCGATTTCGTCGGCCGGGTGATGCTGGAAGGCCGCGGCGCCGGGGCGGGCCGACCGCCAGCGCCGTGGTCGCCGACCTGATCGACATCGCGCGCGGCCGCCACACCCCGGTGCTGGGGCGTCGCCAACGGCGCGCTGGCATCACGCCCCGGCGGTGCCGATGGACCGCCATGTCGGCGCCTATTACCTGCGGCTGATGGTGGTGGACCGGCCCGGCGTCATCGCCGATGTCACCGGCGTCCTGCGGGACCAGGCGATCAGCCTGGAATCCATGCTCCAGCGCGGCCGTGCCCCCGGCGAGGCGGTGCCGGTCGTGCTGACCACGCATGATTGCGAGGAAGCCGCGATGCGTGCCGCCCTGACCGGATTGCCGCGCTGGAGGCGGTGGTGGAGAAGCCCGCGCTGATCCGCATCGAACCCCTCTGAACACCCGCCACCACGCCTTTTCGACGTCACCACGCCAGGGAGCACATCATGCCGGAAACCCAACCTGCCTTCATTACGGTCGTCGACCGCAACCTGGCGCTGGAGCTGGTGCGGGTGACCGAGGCGGCCGCCATCGCCGCCTCCGGCTGGATCGGCCGGGGCGACAAGAACGCCGCCGACGGCGCCGCGGTGGACGCCATGCGGAAGGCCTTCGACACCGTGGCCATCACCGGCACCGTGGTGATCGGCGAGGGTGAGATGGACGAGGCGCCGATGCTCTACATCGGCGAGAAGATCGGCCTCGGCGGCCCGCCGGTGGATATCGCGGTGGACCCGCTGGAGGGCACCTCCATCACCGCCAAGGGCGGCCCGAATGCCATCGCAACCGTGGCGCTGGCCGAGCAAGGCGGCTTCCTGCACGCGCCCGACATCTACATGGACAAGATCGCCATCGGCCCCGGCCTGCCGGAAGGGCTGGTGGACCTGGATGCGCCGGTCGAGGTCAACCTGCGCGAGCTGGCGCGGGCCAAGAAGTGCTCCATCAACGACCTGATGGTCTGCATCCTGGACCGTGACCGCCACAAGGGCATCATCAAAGCCTGCCGCGCCGCCGGCGCCCGCATCATGCTGATCGGCGATGGCGACGTGGCCGGCGTCATCGCGGTGAGCGAGCCTGAGGCCGGCGTCGACATGTACATGGGCTCGGGCGGCGCACCGGAAGGCGTGCTGGCGGCCGCCGCGCTGCGCTGCATCGGCGGCCAGATGCAGGGCCGGCTGCTGTTCGAGAACGAGGAGCAGATCGCCCGCGCCACGCGACATGGGCCTCAGCGACCCGCACCGCAAATTCAGCGTCACCGACATGGCACAGGGCGACGTGATGTTCGCCGCGACCGGCGTGACCACCGGGCCGATGCTGCGCGGCGTCCGCCGCACCGCCTCGGGCGCTATCACCCATTCCATCGTCATGCGCAGCAAGTCCGGCACCGTGCGCTTCGTCGAGGGGCACCACAACTTCTCGCGCAAGCCATCCTCCTTCGTCTGATGCGGCCTGACGCGACGGGAGGCATTGCCGGCCATGGCGGGTGAGGGGGGGCTGCCGCCCGGCGGCCCGGCTTTGGGGGTGGGCCGCAGCGCCACCGGCCGGCGCTGGGTCTGGCGCGAAGGCGATGCCCGGCTGGGCATGGCCATCGCCCAGCGGGCAGATCTGCCGGAACTGGTAGGCCGGCTGCTCGCCGGCCGCGGGGTCGGCGCTGGAGGCGGTGGCGGACCACCTCGAGCCGACCCTGCGCGCCATGCTGCCCGACCCCTCCCTGCTGGTCGACATGGACCGCGCCGCCGCCCGGTTGGCCAGCGCCGTCCGCGAGGGCGAAACCGTCGCGGTATTCGGCGATTACGATGTGGACGGCGCCTGTTCCGGCGCGCTGATGGTGCGGTCGCTGCGCCGGCTCGGCTGCACAGTGACCCATTACGTCCCGGACCGGCTGAAGGAAGGCTACGGCCCCAACCCCGCCGCCATCCGCAGCCTGTGCGAGCGCGGCGCCACGCTGATCGTCTGCGTCGATTGCGGCATCGCGGCCGCTGCGGCGCTGGCCGAGGCGGCCGGCCGGGCGGATGTCGTAGTGCTCGACCACCACAAGGCGGAAGGCGCGATACCGCAGGTGGCGGCGGTGGTGAACCCCAACCGGCTGGACTGCACTTCCGGCCTGCGCCACCTCTGCGCGGCGGCGGTGGCCTTCCTCACGGTGGTGGCGCTGCACCGGGCGCTGCGCCGGGCCGGGCATTTCCGCCAGACCCCCGAGCCCTCGCCGCTGGACCTGCTGGACCTGGTGGCGCTGGCGACGGTGTGCGACGTGATGCCGCTCACCGGCGTGAACCGCGCCCTGGTGACCCAGGGGCTGAAGGTGATGGCCCGGCGCGGCCATGCCGGGGTGGCGGCGCTGCTCGATGTCGGGCTGGTGCGGGATGTGCCGACCGCCCATTCGCTGGGCTTCGTGCTCGGGCCGCGGATCAATGCCGCCGGGCGGGTCGGACGAGTGCGACCTCGGGCTGCGCCTGCTGCTGTGCGACGACCCGGTCGAGGCCCGCGCCATGGCCGAGCGGCTGGATGCGGTGAACCGCCGCCGGCAGGAGGTGGAGGCCGAGGTGCTCGGCAGCGCCTTCGCCGCCGCCGAGGCACAGGTGGCCGCAGGGCATCCGGTGCTGCTGGTCTGCGGCGATGGCTGGCATCCCGGCGTGGTGGGCATCGTTGCGGGGCGGGTGAAGGAAAAGTTCAACCGGCCGACCTGCGTCGCCGGGGTGGCGGGTGGGCTGGCCAAGGGTTCCGGCCGGTCCGTGCCGGGGGTGGATCTTGGCTCGGCCATCATCGCGGCACGCCAGGGCGGGCTGCTGGAGACCGGTGGCGGCCACGCGATGGCCGCAGGGTTCAGCTTCCTGCTGGACCGGCGGGAGGCGTTGCACGCCTTCCTGAACGAGCGGCTGGCCTCGGCCGCCGGCTTGCCGGGCGCGGCCGACCTGCTGGTGGAGGGCACCATGGCGGTGCCCGCCGCCACCTCGCTGCTGGCGCAGCAGGTGGAGCGGCTGGCGCCCTTCGGTGCCGGCAACGAGGAGCCGATCTTCGCCCTGCCGCGGGTCCGGGTGGTCCGCGCCGACCGGGTCGGCAAGGAGGGCAACACCATCCGCGCCTTCATCGAGGGCGAGGCCGGCGGCCGGCTGAAGGCGATCTGCTTCCGCGCCAAGGACGGCCCACTGGCCGAGGCGCTGCTGGCCCGCAACGCCGGCCCGCTGCACCTGTGCGGCCAGTTGCGCGCGGAGCGCTGGAACGACGAGGTAACTGCCTGCCTGCATGTGGTGGATGCGGCGCCGGTGGGGCCGGGGTGAACCGGGAGCGTAACACTCCGTCACCCCTTGCCCCGGAATAGCGGCATTTCGGCCGCGAACCGGCCGGTGGCGCGGCCCATCCTCGGCCTTCGACGATCGAAGGAGAGTGCCATGCGCCGACTGATCCTTGCCACCATGCTCGGCCTCGGGTTGCTGGGCGGAACGGCCGCCCTGGCGCCGGGCCAAGCGGCGCCGGCGCCGCAGGCCGCATCGGCGGCATCCGCCGTCGCGCCGCTGGCGGTGCAGTACCGGCGCGACCACCGGCCGCGGCACTACGCGCCGCCACCGCACCGGGCCGGCCACCATCGCTATGCGCCGCCGCCGCGGCCCCACTACCGGCAGCGCTACGCTCCGCCACAGTATCGCCAGCGGCATGTGGCACCGCGGTACTATGCGCCGCCGCAGGCGTATTATCGCCGGTAACGCCTGCTTCCGGGCAGACGGACGCCGCACACCGGGCCGGTGACGGCGGATCGCGGTTCGGCCGGACCATCGAGCTGGCCCGGCAGCAAGGGTTCCAGCAGGCCGCTGCCCGGCCAGCGGCAAATGGCTGGCGCCAGGACCAGTGGCCCGCCTGATGGTTCCGGCCGGCGTTCTTCGCCGGGCGGTGGTCAAGGCCGCGGGCTGCGTCAGCCAGCAGTGTCCGGATGTGCCGGACCTGCCAGGCAACCTCAGTTCTGCCGGGTGGCGGCCCAGGCTTCGGCCATGCGGGACAGCGGGTCCTGCCGGGCCGGTGCACCGCGGCCCCCGGGCACATCGCCCCACCGCCGCACTGGGCCGCTGTCGAGGTGGACGAAGCCCTGGCTGGCATAGACCCCGACGCCGCCCCGCTGCATCTGCAGCGCCGTCGCGCCGAACCCGGAAAGCTGGGCGGACGGAAGGCAGACATCCACCGCCGCGGCGCGCAGGTGCTGGCTGTCCCCGGCCCCATGGACTGCGGTGTTGGTCGCCCGCGTGCGGAATCCCGATGCTATCAGGAATTCGCCTCGGATCCCGGCCCGCTGGCCGGTCTCCCACAGGAAGTCGAGCGCCTCGGGGTCGAAGGGATGGATGGTGCCGGTGCGGCTGTCCGCCAGTACCGCCGAGATATCCGCCAGCGCGACCGAATCGACTGCCCGCCCATCATGGTAGGGGCCAGCGAACCGGGCGCCGGTCGCGGCATGGCAAATCGCCAGGCGACGTCCCCCCGCGGCGAGCCTTCGGCCAGTGGCGGCATGCGCGGGTTCAAATGTGGCGATGAGGGCGGGGGCAGCGAAGCCCAGCAGCAGGGTTCGGCGATGCATAACTTCGCCTAGCGTCCTGCCGCTTGTCATGGAACCCAGCCTCGCGCGATTGCGTCCATAATATCGCAGGCGACCCCGGCAATGATGCCGGATTTAAGCTGAGACGCGCATAGGGAAGGAATAACTTTACCTCAGGTTATATCCGGCGAGGCGAGGGAGTTTGTCGGAGGTGGCTGGACGTTTCTGTCGGAGCAGTGTAGTCACCGCCGCCGCACGCTTGGTGTGCGCCACATCCCTGCCTGCATGGCCCATGGCCAGGGTAGGCGACGAGTGGCGGCATGAGGTGAAGCGTTTCGTCGTGCCTGCCAAGGGTCCCCATCGTCTAGAGGCCTAGGACACCAGCCTTTCACGTTGGTAACACGGGTTCGAATCCCGTTGGGGACGCCATTTGGCTGGCACCGGTCAGCATAGGAGCCGGATCGCGGCAGGTCGCAGTGCCTTCCGCATCTTGCACCGACCATCCAGGAATTCGCAGCGTTCCGGAAACAAGTCCCGGTTTGTCCCTGGAATGACACCTTCCCGATACCCGCATTGGGTTGAATCAACTCCGTAACATCCCCCCATCAAGCTTCGATCCGGCAACAGTCGAGGGATCGAACCGTGGCAGGCCCGGCGTTGAGCAACTCCGTCAGGCGACAGGTGGCCGCGAGGATGGTCACCACCGTCCCACGGTCACGCGCCGGAATGCGCAGGCGCCGGAGAAGCCAGGCTTCGATGCTGGTTGCGCGGGCCACGGAGCTTCTGCCGGCCTTCGGATCGCGCAGGGCTTTCTGGCTGGCCGTCATCCTCTGGGTGGCCGCGGCGATGTTCGTCTTGACCATGTTCGACGTCATGCGGTGGTAGGCAGGCCCGGGCGTCGTTGGCCATGCCAGGTCCTGGCAGCCATTACCACTCCGGCTGCAGAAGCCGTTCTGCATCCAGGATACAGGCCGGCCCCACCGCGGGATGTCCAGTCATGCTGCCCTCGGACGGCGCTGGAGCCAGGCTCGGCAGGCGGGGCGACGTCTCGCGGCTGATCAGCGTTGTGGGCCTTCCCGCGACGCCGCGCACCAGCGGGTAGCCGCAGCCCGAAGGAAGCCTCCCGGGGTAGAGCACAGCGACAGGCTTGCTGGTCCGGCCGATGGAGCGGTAACTGCGGGGCTGCGCCGCATTGCCGCCCGGTCCGGCGAGGGCCATGCCAACATCATGCTGGAGTTCGAGCCGGCGATTTTAAGCCAGGCGGCAACCACCAGCGCGCGCTCACCAACCCGCGGGACCGCCTGGACATCGGCCGCGCCGAACTGCCGCCGGCTGCCGACCCGCGGGTGGTCAACGACGTGGATCTGCCGCTGTCGCCCATCGTACCTTGCCACTGTCCGAGCGCGCCGTTCAGGGTGAGCCCGGTGCCGCCGTCTGCGGCCCGCCGTGCTTGGGTTCGAGCAGTGCGGCGGCGGCGGCATTGAGCGCATCCGGCTCGATCGGCTTGCGCAGCAGCCGGAATGGCCCGCCGGCCTGGGCATCGGTCAGCGCACCCTCGTCGGCATCGCCGACATGGCCCGTCACCAGCAGGGCCGGCAGCCCCGGCCTTACCGTGCGCACCTCGCGGATCACCGCCAGCCCGTCCAGCCCCGGCATGCTGAGGTCCGCCACCAGCAGGTCGCAGGCGGCCCCGGCGCCGATCCGTACCAGCGCCTCCCGTCCGTCACCGGCTTCGGCGACCAGATGTCCGGCGTCGCGCAGGAAGCCGGCCAGCACGCCGCGCACCGCCGCCTCGTCATCGACCAGCAGCACGGCCTGCCCGACGGTGGCCTCCCGCACCACCGGCACGATCGCCGGCACGGGCAGCCGGTCTCCTTCCGGCAACCAGAGCGAAACCGTGGTGCCGGCGCCCGGCGCGCTGACGATCCGGAGCCCGCCGCCCGATTGCTCCGCGAACCCGCGTGCCATGGCGAGGCCGAGACCCGTGCCCCTGCTGCCGCGCTTGGTGGTGAAGAACGGCTCGCCCGCCCGCGCGAGGGTTTCGAGGTCCATCCCTGTTCCGGTATCCACCACGTCGATGCGGATGTAGCGGCCCGGCCGCAGCCCGGCCGGATGGGGAGGGTCCGCGGCGACCACCTCGGCCGCCGCGCGCAGCGTGAGCATCCCGCCGCCTTGCTGCTCCATTGCATCCCGCCCGTTGCCGGCGAGGTTGACCAGCACCGCCTCAAGCTGGCTCCGGTCCGCGGCAAGCGGGGGGAGGCTCCGGGCGATGTCGACGCTGATCTCGACCGCCGGGCCGGGCGAAAAGCCCATCACCTTGGCGATGGCGTTCAGCACCTCGCCTGCATTCAGCGGCTGCGCCTTCAACTCCGCGCGCCGTGCCAGCGCCAGCAGCCGGCCGGTCACCGCCGCACCGCGCCGGGCCGAGCCGATGATGGTCTCGGCGATCTCGACTATGCGCTCGTCGCCGCTGCGCTTGCGGATGAGCATGGCGCCGCCGAGCACCGCCTGCAGCACGTTGTTCACATCATGCGCGACCCCGCCGGCGAGGCTACCGAGCGCCTCCATCCGCTGCGACCGCGCGGCGCGGGCCAGGGCAACCTCCCGCTCCAGCTCCGCCTTGGCCAGTGCCGCCGCGGTCTGCCTTCGCCCCGTCCAGACCAGCGCCAGCATGATGGCGAGACCGGCCAGCGCCGAGGCGGCGCCGACCCAGGCGCGGAGCAGGCCGCGCAGGGTATTGAGCGACGCCAGCTCGCGCCGGGCATCGAGGCCGAAGGCGACGGCAAGCCCACCCTCCCGCAGGAAGCGGAAGGCGATCAGCGTGTCCGTGCCATCCGGCAGTGTCAGCCGCCGTGCGCCGGTGTCGCCGTTGCGGATGTCCTGCAGGACCGTTGCGCCGAGCGGGACGGACGTACCGATCATCGGTGGCTGGCCCGGCCGGGACGCGGCGAGGACGACGCCATCGGTCAGCCTGAACACCGCGGCGATCTCGGCCCTGGCAAGTCGCAGGCCGGCGAGCGCCTCCGAGACGATGGCCGGGTCGAGCGATACCACGGCCACCCCGGCGAAGCCGCCATCCAGCCCCTCGATCGGCCGGGTGAGCTGGACGCTCAGGCGCCGGGAAGTGCGCCCGGTCAGCGGTTTCGAGACATAGAGGTGCGGGTGGCCGTATTCGGCATGGATGCGGAAGTGGTCGCGGTCCGTCAGCCAGACCCGCTCGAAATCCGGCACGCTCGACCATTCGAGCCACCCGGCGGCATCGATGACGGCGATCTGGCGCACGCCGAACTGGCCGAGGCTGGCGGTGGTGACGAGATGCTGCTCGATCGCCTGCGCCCCGACCGTATTGCCGGTTGCCTGCAGGTCGTAGCGGGCCTGGACCAGCGCATGCAGGCCCTCCACGGCCTGCAGGGTCTGCAGCATGGTCTGCCCGACCGCCTCGGCCGCCAGTTCCGCCTGGGCGAGGCCATTCCCGACCGCATCCTGCGCGGCGGACCTGAGATACAGCTCGGTGCCCGCCCAGAGCATGGCGGTGAGGGCCCCCCAGGCGATGATGCCCAGTAGCCGGGTCCTGCGCGATGATCTGGCGGCAGCCGGCAACGACGGCTCCTGTGCCGGAAGAAGCAACCCATGAACCTCCTGTTGAAGGTGCCTTACGTCCCGGATCGTCTCTGAACCAGATTGATTGCGTTCAGTGTCATGGATTTACCTGCTTGGCCATGGGCAGGGCTTTTGGCCATCGTCCGGGGCTGCGAGTATCCTGCGCCGGCCGTGGATCGGGAGCGGCGGATGGCAAAGGGAGATGCTGCGGTGCGGGACCAACCGGTACATCATTTCGCTGATCGCGTCATGCCGGGCCGCCCCGGCCGGAACCGCCGCCCGGCCGCCCTCCGCTGAACGGCCTCTCGCTGCCCGCGCTTGCCGCCGGGCTGCTCGCGGGCTTCGTCGGATTCGCCTCGTCCTTCGCTGTGGTGCTGGAGGGGTTGCGGGCGATGGGTGCCAGCCCGGCGCAGGCGGCATCCGGGCTGATGGCGCTTTCGGTCGCCATGGGGGTGTGCGGGATCGGGCTGAGCGCCTGGCGGCGGATGCCGATCAGCGTCGCCTGGTCCACCCCGGGGGCGGCACTGCTGGCGGCCTCGGCCATGCCCGAGGGCGGGTTCCCGGTGGCGGTCGGCGCCTTCCTGCTGACCGGCGCGCTGCTGGTTGCGGCCGGGCTGTGGAAGCCGCTCGGCCGGGCGGTCGCCGCGATCCCGGCGCCGCTGGCCAACGCCATGCTGGCCGGCGTGCTGCTCGGGCTGTGCCTCGCCCCGGTGCGGGCGGTGGCGGAGGCACCGGCGATGGGCCTCGCCATCGTCATGGCCTGGGCGGTGGTGGGGCGGGTCAACCGCTTGCTGGCAGTGCCGGCGGCGGTCCTGGTGGCGGGTGGGTTGATTGCCGCGACGGTGGCGCTGCCGCCCGGCATCCTGGCCGAGTCCGGGCCGGTGCCGGTCTGGGTGGTGCCGGAGTTCACCCTGGCGGCGGCCATAGGCATATCCCTGCCGCTGTTCATCGTGACCATGGCCTCGCAGAACATCCCCGGCATGGCGGTGTTGAACGCCAACGGCTACCGGCCGGCGCCCGGCCCGCTGTTCACTGCGACGGGGCTGTTCAGCCTGCTCGGTGCGCCGCTTGGGGGGCATGCGGTGAACCTCGCCGCCATCACCGCCGCATTGTGTGCCAACCCGGATGCCCACCCGGATCCGGCGCGGCGCTGGTGGGCGGCGGTGGTGGCGGGCGCGGTCTATGTGGTGTTCGGGCTGCTGGCCGGGGCGGCGACCGCCTTCGTCGGCGCGGCGCCGCCGGTGCTGATCCAGGCGGTGGCCGGGCTGGCGCTGCTGGGTGCCTTCGCCGGCGCCATGCTGGGCGCGGTCGCGGTGCCGGAACAGCGGGAGGCGGCGATCATCACCTTCGTCGTTACCGCCTCCGGCCTTTCAGTGCTGGGTGTCAGCGGGGCATTCTGGGGGCTGCTGGCGGGCGGGGCGATGCTGCTGCTGCATCGCGGCCGCCGGGGCTGACGGCCGCTGGTGGCGGCATTGCGCCCGCGGCCTCGACAGCCGGGGCGGATTGCCGGAGAAGCGCATCATTGCAGAGGCGCGAGGCGAGGCGGTGTCCGAAAAAATCCGGCCGCAGGCGCGGCTTGCCGAGATCCTGTGGGTGTTCACCGCGCTCGGCATGGCCAGTTTCGGCGGCGGCCTCGCCGGCTGGATGCACCGCGAGGTGGTGCAGAAGCGCCGCTGGCTGACCGAGGAAGGCTTCCTCGCCGGAGTGGCGCTCGGGCAGGTGCTGCCGGGCGCCAACAGCGTGAACCTGGCGCTCTACATCGGCCAGCAGTTGCGGGGCTGGCCGGGGTCGGCGGTGGCATTCCTTGGGATTCTCGGGCCGCCCTTCCTGTTCATCCTGGGGCTGGCGCTGCTCTATGGCTGGGGCATCGGCATCGCCGGCATGGGCGTGGTGCTGAGCGGGGTGGCCGCGGCGGGGTTGGCGAATTCGGTCGCCACCGGCCTGCGGACGGCGAGGCACATGCGCGGGGCCTGGCCCTGGGTGGTGGCGGGGGCGACCTTCGTCGCGGTCGGGGTGCTGCGCTGGCCGATGATCCCGGTGGTGCTGGTGCTGGGGCCGCTCGGCATCCTGCTGGCCTGGAAGGGCGCGTCGCCGCGTGTTTGACCGGTTGTTCGCGCTGGTGCTGGTGTTCGCCCCGCTGTCGCTGGTCTCGCTCGGCGGCGGTCCCTCGATCTTCGCCGAGATGCAGCGCCAAAGCGTCGAGGTGCATGGCTGGCTAACCGATGCGCAATTCCTCGACCTGTTCGCGATCTCGCGCGCGGCACCGGGGCCAGGGTCGCTCATCGCGGCGCTGATCGGCTGGCAGGCGGCAGGCTTCTGGGGCGCGCTGGTGGCGGCGCTGGCGCTGTACGTGCCGTCTTCCTGCGTGCTGCTGGCGGTCGGGCACTGGTGGCGCCGGCGGGGCGACAGCCCGGCGCGGCGGGTGATCGAGCGTGGCCTTGCGCCGATTGCGGTCGGCCTCATCTTCGCCGGGGTCTTTACCCTGATGCAGGCCGATGGCGCCGGCTGGCTGGAGATTGCAACCCTTCTGGCATGCAGCCTGGCGCTGCTGCGCGGGGCCAGCCCGTACCTCGTGATGCTGGTCGTGGCGGTGCTGTATGCCGCACTTTACCAGGCCGGGCTGATCGGCGCATAGCAAGCTATCTAGTGTGGTTGACAGGGTGCGGGGGCGGGCAACAGGATGCGCCGCCAGCCACCCATAATCGAGAGGACCGTCCATGGCCGAAGAGCCGCGTTTCGTCGAGCATGCCCGCGACGGGGATGTGCACATCCTGCGCATCGCCAACCCCCCGGTGAACACCCTGCGGACTGGGGTACGGGCAGGGTTGCTGGATGGCCTGCAGGCGGCGGCCAAGGAGGGCGCGAAGGCCATCGTCATCATCGGCTCCGGCCGCAACTACAGCGCCGGCGCGGAAATGACCGAGTTCGGCAAGCCGCGGCAGCCGCCGTCGCTGCCCGATGTATTCGATGCCATCGAGGGGTCCAAGGTACCGGTGGTGGCGGCCATCCACGGCAATGCACTCGGCGGTGGGCTGGAGCTGGCGCTCGCCTGCCACGCCCGGGTCGCGGCCCCCGGGGCCCAGGTCGGTCTGCCCGAGGTGAAGCGCGGCTTCGTGCCCGGTGCCGGCGGCACCCAGCGGCTGCCGCGGCTGATCGGGCTGGACGCGCTGAAGATCATCGTCGGCGGCGAGCCGATCAGCGCCGAGCAGGCGGTGAAGCTCGGCTTCGTCGATGCGGTGGTGACCGGGGAGCTTGAGAAGGCCGCGGTCGAATGGGCGCGGGCGAATGCCGGCCGGCAATTCACCCTGGCGCGCAACCGCACCGACAAGATCGAGGGCCAGGACATGGCCGCCTTCGATGCCGCTGTGAAGCCGCTGCTGGCCCGCTCGCGCGGCCAGGAAAGCCCGAAGGGTTGCGTCGAGGCCGTCCGCGCCGCCTTCACCATGCCCTTCGAGAAGGGGCTGGAGGTCGAGCGGGAGCAGTTCAACCGCCTCGTGGCCGGCGAGCAGAGCCAGGCGCTGCGGCACATCTTCTTCGGCGAGCGCGAGGCGCAGCGGGTGCCCGACCTGCCCGCCGACACCAAGCCGCTGCCGGTGAACAAGCTGGTGGTGATCGGCGGCGGCACCATGGGTGGCGGCATCGCCATGTCGGCGGCGAATTTCGGCCTGCCGGTGACCATCGTCGAGACCACCGAGGAAGCCCTGCAGAAGGGCCTGCAACGCTGCGAGCAGAACTGGCAGCGCAGCGTCACCTCCGGCCGGCTGTCCCAGGCCGAGGTGGACAAGCGCCGCGCCCTGCTGACCGGCAGCACCGACTTCGAAGGCACCGTCGCCCAAGCCGACCTGGTGATCGAGGCGGTGTTCGAGAACATGGAAGTGAAGAAGGAAGTCTTCGCCCGGCTCGACAAGGCGGCGCGGCCCGGCGTGGTGCTGGCCTCCAACACCTCGACCCTCAGCATCGACGAGATCGCCAGCGCCACCAAGCGGCCGGAACTGGTCGTCGGCATGCACTTCTTCAGCCCGGCCAACGTGATGCGGCTGCTGGAGAATGTTCGCGGCTCGGCCACCAGCTACCCGGCGATCGCCACCGCGACGGAAATCGGCAAGCGGATCGGCAAGCTGCCGGTGCTGGTCGGCAACTGCGATGGCTTCGTCGGCAACCGCATCACCGGCAAGCGCGGCCCGCAGATCGAGAAGCTGCTGCTGGAAGGCTGCCTGCCGCAGGACATCGACCGGGTGATGGAAGGCTATGGCATGGCGATGGGGCCGCTGGCGACGGGCGACCTCGCCG
This sequence comes from uncultured Alphaproteobacteria bacterium, assembly GCA_963829365.1. Taxonomy (GTDB): domain Bacteria; phylum Pseudomonadota; class Alphaproteobacteria; order Acetobacterales; family Acetobacteraceae; genus Belnapia. The sequence continues at coordinate 325,197 of CAWHIH010000001.1, forward strand.
GCCTCGACATCGGCGCCGCGGTCCGCAAGGCGCGCGGCACCGTCGCACCGGTTGCCGATGCGGTGGTGGCGCAGGGCCGGTTCGGCCAGAAGACCAGCAAGGGCTGGTACAACTACGATGAGAACCGCAAGCGCATCCCGGCGCCGGAGGTCGAGGCCATCATCCTCGATGTCGCCGAGAAGATGCAGGTGCGCCGCCGCAAGATCGAGGACCAGGAAATCCTCGAGCGCCTGCTGCTGCCGATGGTGAACGAGGGTGCCCGCATCCTTGAGGAAGGCATCGCCTCGCGCGCCATCGATATCGACGTGATCTTCGTCAACGGCTTCGGCTGGCCCGCCTTCCGCGGCGGCCCGATGTTCTGGGCCGACCGCATGGGGCTGAAGACTGTCCGCGACCGTCTGGCGCATTACGCCGAGGCGACCGGCGACGCGAACCTGCGGCCCTGCGCGCTGATCGAGAAGCTGGCGGCCGAGGACGGCACCTTCGCCGGCCTGAAGAGCCCCGCCAAGGCCGCCTGAACAAGAACCCCAGGAGAGACCCCATGGACCTCCGCTTTACCGATGCCGAGATCGCCTTCCGCCAGGAAGTGCGCGATTTCATCGCCAAGGAGCTGCCCGCCGCGACGCGCGAACGCATGGTCGCCGGCCGTTCCCCCACCAAGGACCAAGTGGTGGAATGGCAGAAGAAGCTGAACGCCCGCGGCTGGGCCGCGCCAGAGTGGCCGAAGGAGGCCGGCGGCCCCGGCTGGACCCTGGCGCAGCGCTACATCTTCCGCGAGGAATTGCAGCAGGCGCCGGCGCCTTCGCCGCTCGGCTTCAACATCAATATGTGCGGGCCGGTCATCATCGAGTTCGGCACGGAGGAGCAGAAGAAGAAGTTCCTGCCGCGCATGCTGAACCTCGACGACTGGTGGTGCCAGGGCTTCTCCGAGCCCGGTGCCGGCTCCGACCTCGCCGGGCTGAAGACCCGCGCGGTGCGGGAGGGCGACCACTGGGTGGTGAACGGCCAGAAGACCTGGACCACGCTCGCCCAGCACGCCGACTGGATATTCCTGCTGGTGCGCACCGACCCGAACGCGAAGAAGCAGGAAGGCATCAGCTTCCTGCTGTGCGACATGAAGACCCCCGGCATCACCGTCCGCCCGATCATCACCATCGAGGGCGGCCATGAGGTGAACGAGGTGTTCTTCGACGACGTGAAGGTGCCGCTCGAGAACCTGGTCGGCGAGGAGAACCGTGGCTGGGACTGCGCCAAGTTCCTGCTCGGCAACGAGCGCTTCGGTCAGGCCCGCGTCGGCGCCTCGCGCGAGCGCATCCGCCGGCTGAAGGTGATCGCCCAGGAATCCATGGACGGCGGCAAGCCGCTGATGGAGGACCCGGATTTCCGCCGCAAGGTCACCGAGATCGAGGTGGAGCTGAAGGCGCTGGAGATGACCGTCATGCGCGTCATCGCCACCGAGACCAAGCGCAAGGACAAGAAGCCGGACCCGGCGACCTCCGTGCTGAAGATCAAGGGCACCGAGATCCAGCAGATGTGCTCCGAGCTGCTGATGCAGGCGGCCGGCCCCTATGCCTGGGTGGACGGCGACCCGGACGAGGACGGCTCCAACGACGTGGACGTGGCGCCCGACTGGGCCTTCGGCCTCGCCGGCGTCTACTTCAACTGGCGCAAGCAGAGCATCTACGGCGGATCGAACGAGATCCAGCGCAACATCATGGCAAAAGCCTTCCTGGGGCTCTGAGGACACATGGACTTCGATCTGACGGAAGAGCAACGCCTCCTCCAGGACAGCGTGGCGCGGCTGCTCGGCGATAGATACGGCTTCGAGCAGCGCAAGGCCTACATGAAGTCGCCCGAGGGCTGGAGCCGCGAGGTCTGGGCGCAATACGCCGAACTCGGGCTGCTCGGCCTGCCCTTCGCCGAGGATGAGGGCGGCTTCGGCGGCGGCCCGGTGGACACTCTGCTGGTCGCCGAGCAACTCGGCCGCGCCATCACGCTGGAGCCATGGCTTTCCACCGTGGTCATCGGTGGCGGCTTCCTGCGCAACGGCGCCACCGCCGAGCAGCGTGCCGAGCTGGTGCCGAAGGTGGCCGCCGGCGAGCTGCTGCTGGCCTTCGCCCAGGTCGAGCGGCAGTCCCGCTACGACCTCAACGACGTGCTGACCACGGCGAAGCAGGACGGCAGCGGCTGGGTCATCAGCGGCCGCAAGGGCTATGTGGTGCATGGCGATAGCGCGGACATGCTGGTCGTCACCGCCCGCGTCGCCGGCGGGCAGCGGGATCTGAAGGGCATCGGCGTGTTCCTGGTCGATGCCAAGGGGCCCGGTGTGCAGCGCCGCGGCTACCGCACCGTGGATGGCCAGCGCGCCGCGGAGGTGGAGTTCTCCAACGCCCGGGCGACCGCCGTTCTGGGCAACCCGGAGGACGGCCTGCCGCTGGTCGACCAGGTGGTGGACGAGACGATCGCGGCGCTGGCCGGCGAGGCGGTGGGCGCCATGCAGGTCGCCCACGACATGACCATCGACTACATGAAGACCCGCCAGCAGTTCGGCCGGCCGATCAGCAGCTTCCAGGCATTGCAGCACCGCGCCGCGGACATGCTGGTGGCGTTGGAGCAGGCGCGGTCCATGTCCTACTTCGCCGCCATCTCCGCCGAGGAACGCAACCCCGCGGAGCGCCGCAAGGCGATGGCGGCGGTGAAGGTGCAGATCGGCCGGTCCGCGCGCTTCGTCGGCCAGCAGTCGATCCAGCTGCACGGCGGCATCGCCATGACGGTGGAATATGCCTGCGGCCATTATTTCAAGCGGCTGACGGTGAACAACGCGATGTTCGGCGATGCGGACCACTACATCCGCTTCCTGGCGGACACCGGCGGGCTGGTCGCCGCGGCGTAGAAGGCCAGAACCCTGCCGTGCGGAATGCCACGGCAGGGTCACGCTTCCCCGTTGACCGTGTCCCTCCGCTATGGTGCCTTCCCGGCCACAAACATTGGGAGGGCTTGCGATGATCCAGCTTGGCCAGATCGCCCCGGACTTCGAGGCGGAGACCACCCACGGTCGCATCAGGTTCCATGAGTGGCTCGGTGATTCCTGGGGCGTGCTGTTCAGCCACCCGAAGGACTTCACCCCGGTCTGCACCACGGAACTGGGTGAGACCGCCCGGCTGAAGCCGGAATTCGACCGGCGCAACGTGAAGGTCATCGGCCTGTCCGTAGACCCGCTCACCAGCCATGCGGAATGGGAGGCGGATATCGCCGAAACCCAGGGTCACGCGGTGAACTTCCCGATGATCGCTGACCCGGAGAAGCAGGTGTCCAACCTGTACGGCATGGTGCA
>CAWHIH010000002.1:0-139802 GCA_963829365.1 uncultured Alphaproteobacteria bacterium
TCATCTCCTGCGCGCGCTTGAGGAAGCCGGCTACACCACCCCCACGCCGATCCAGGCGCAGGCCATCCCGCTCGTGCTGAAGGCCGCGACCTGCTGGGCATCGCCCAGACCGGCACCGGCAAGACCGCCGCCTTCGCCCTGCCGCATCCTGCACCGGCTCGCCGCCAGGGCGGCCGGCCGCCGCGCGGCGGCTGCCGCGTGCTGATCCTGTCGCCCGACGCGCGAACTGGCCAGCCAGATCGCCGAGAGCTTGAAGACCTACGGCGCGCATCTCGGCTTCTCGCGTCGCCGTCGTCTTCGGCGGCGTGCCGCACGGCCCGCAGCGCCGGGCGCTGGCCAGCGGCGTCGACGTGCTGGTGGCCACCCCGGGCCGGCTGCTGGACCATATCGACCAGCCGGCACCGCCCGGCTCGACCGGGTCGAGATCCTGGTGCTGGACGAGGCCGACCAGATGCTGGACAGGGCTTCCTGCCCGCCATCCGCCAGCATCGTGCCGAGCCTGCCGCGCAGCGCCAGACCCTGTTCTTCTCCGCCACCATGCCGGCGGAGATCGGCCGAGCTCGCCGGCCGAGATGCTGCACGACCCGGCCCGCGTCGAGGTGGCGCCGGTCGCCACCACGGCCGAGCGGGTCGACCAGCAGCGTGCATCACTCGAGCAGCGGCCGCAAGCGCGCCCTGCTGGCCGAGCTGCTGCGCGGCGAGGGCGTCGGCCGCGCCCTGGTCTTCACCCGCACCAAGCACGGCGCCGACCGCGTGGTGAAGCAGCTCGAGCGCGACGGCATCGCGGCCAACGCCATCCACGGCAACAAGACCCAGGGCCAGCGCGAGCGCGCGCTGGCCGACTTCAAGCGACGGCCGCGCGCCGATCCTGGTGGCGACCGACATCGCCGCCCGCGGCATCGACGTCGACGGCGTGACCCACGTGATCAAGTACGACCTGCCGGACGTGCCGGAGAGCTACGTCCACCGCATCGGCCGCACCGCCCGCGCCGGTGCATCCGGCAGCGCCATGGCGCTGGTGCGCGGCCGATGAGCTGGAGAAGCTTTGGGCCGTCGAGAAGCTGATCCGCACGCCGATCCCGGCCAAGGACCATCGCCAGGACCAGTACCGGTGGCGCTGCCCCGGCCAATGGCGAGTCCGCCAGGCGGCCGCGCAGCGCGCGGCGGCCAGGGTCGTGGGCGCGGTGCGCCTGGTGGCCCGGCTCGTTCGGGTCGCGCCCCGCGTCCGCAGGGCGACCGCCCCGCCGGCCCGCCGCGTGGCCCGGATGCCGGCCAGTCCCGCCGGCGGGCGATGCCAGCGGCAATCGCCGAGGTGGGCCGCGAGGACCGCCGCTGCGCGATGCCGATTTCCGCGAAGGCGCCCTCGGCGCCGGCCGAGCGTGACCGCACCTGGCGCGTCGGCGGCGACGACTAGGTTCCTCGCCACCCGGCAGCGGGTGGCGGGCGTGTTGCGCGAAATACGCCGCCGGGCTTGCCCGCCGGCGCACTCGGCCATCATGCCCTCCGGACACGGCACGCGCCCGCATCGGAGGAAATGGCATGAAAGGCGTGGTCTTCCTCGGCGACCGCCAGATCGGCGTTGCAGGACTTCCCGGACCGGACCCGGCCCGGACGAGGTGGTGCTCGAGATCAAGGCCTCCGGCATGTGCGGCAGCGACCTCAAGTACTACCGCACCCCGGCCCGCGGTTCCGCCAATCTCGGTTTCAGCAAGGGCCTGTCCGGGCCGATCATCCGCGGGCATGAGCCCTGCGGCGTGGTCGTCGCGGTCGGCAAGAACGTCTCGCCCAAGCAGGCCCGCATCGGCCAGCGGGTGATGCAGCACCACTACGTCGGCTGCGGCGTCTGCCCGCAATGCTCGACCGGCTGGATGCAGCTTTGCGACGACGGCGTGGACCAGGTGTTCGGCGCGACCGGCCATGGCGCCCATGCCAACTACATGAAATGCCCCGCCCGCACCGTGGTGACCCTGCCGGACGAGCTTTCTTTCGAAACCGGCGCTGCCATCTCCTGCGGCACCGGCACCGCCTGGGGCGCGCTGCAACGGCTCGGGCTGCAGGGCGACCATACCATCGCGATCTTCGGCCAGGGTCCGGTCGGGCTGTCGGCGACGCAGCTTGCCTCCGCCATGGGCGCCCGGGTGATCGCGCTGGACACCAGCCCGGAGCGGCTGGGCCGCGCCAAGGAATTCGGCGCCGACCTGCTCATCAACCCCATCGACGACCAACGACATCGTCGGTGCCATCAAGGACGCGACGCATGGGCTCGGCGCGCATCTGTCGCTCGATGCCTCCTCCTCGCCCCAGGCGCGGCGCGCAGGCGGTGCGCTGCGTCCGCACCTGGGGCAAGGCCTGCTACGTCGGCGAGGGCGGGGACGTGACCATCGAGGTCAGCCCGGACATGCTGCGGCGTCAGGTGACGCTGATCGGGTCCTGGACCTTCTCGACGGTGGGGCAGGCCGAATGCGCCCGCTACATCGCCGACCGCGGCATCAACGTGGACAAGCTGTTCACCCATCGCTGGACGCTGGACCAGGCGGCCGAGGCCTATACGCTGTTCGACCGGCAGACCACCGGCAAGGGCGTCATCCTGCCGAACTGAAGCTGAGTGGCGCGGGCGGTGGTTGCGCCCGCGCCACTTCGACGGTGGAATGGGCGCAACCGGGAGCGCGCCCATGTCCGAGGAATTGATCCGCCTGACCGCCACCGAGGCGGTCGCCCGCCTGAAGCGGCGGGACATCTCCCCGCTCGACCTCATCGATGCCGCCGCCGCCCGCATCGCCGCGGTCGAGCCGGCGGTGAACGCCATCCCCACCCTCTGCCTCGACCGCGCCCGCGACCATGCGAAGCGGCTGATGGCCGGCGAGGGCGCTGAACATTCAAGCCACCCCGGCTGGCTGGGCGGGCCTGCCGGTCACCATCAAGGACCTGACGGATGTCGCCGGGGTCCGCACCACCTACGGCTCGCCGATCTTCCGCGACCATGTGCCCACCGCCTCCCACCCGCTGGTCGAGCGGATCGAGCGGCTGGGCGGCATCGTCATCGGCAAGTCCAACACGCCGGAATTCGGCGCCGGCGGCTCCACCTTCAACGAGGTGTTCGGCCGCACCCGCAATCCCTGGAACACCGCGCTCACCTGCGGCGGCAGCACCGGCGGCGGGGCGGTCTCGGTCGCCACCGGGGAAGCCTGGCTGGCGCATGGCTCGGACCACGCCGGCAGCCTGCGCCGGCCCGGCACCTATTGCAGCGTGGTCGGGCTGCGGCCCTCGCCCGGCCGGGTGACGCGCGGCACCTCCAACAACCTCTTTGCGCCGCTCTCGGTCCAGGGGCCGATGGGGCGGTGCGTCGCCGATGTGGCGCTGTTCCTCGATACCATGGCGGGCTGGGACATCCGCGACCCGCTCACCTATGACGCACCGGCGGTGCCTTACGCCGCATCCCTGGCGCCGCGCCCGCTGCGCATCGGCTACACCGCGGACTTCAACGGTGCGCTGCCGGTGGACCGGGAAACCCGCGCGATATGCGAGGCCGCCGTCCGCCGCTTCACCGAGGCCGGCTGCACGGTGGAGGACGCGGCCCCCGACCTCGCCGCCTTGCAGGATGCCTTCCTGGTGCTCCGCAGCCAGCATTTCGTGGTTGACCGCGAATTGCAGTTGCAGACCCACCGGGACCTGCTGAAGCCCGACATCATCTGGAACACCGAGCGCGGCCTGAAGGCCACCCCCAGCCAACTGGCCTGGGCGGACCGCGAGCGCGCCGCCTGGTACCGCCGGCTAGTCGCCTTCTTTGGGCAGTACGATGTGCTGGTCACCCCCGGCGCGGCCACCCCGGCCTTCGACGTGATGCTGCGCCACCCCGAGACCATCGCCGGCCGGGCGCTGGAGAATTACGTCGCCGGCTCCATGCTGAACGCCGCCATCACCCTGGCCGGCTGCCCGGCGGTTGCGGTGCCCTGCGGCTTCGACCAGTACGGCCGGCCCATCGGGTTGCAGATCGCCGCGCCGCCGCGGCAGGACGCGCTGGCCCTGCAGGCCGCCGCCCTGTTCGAGAGCCTGTCCGGGCTGGACCGGCGGGTGCCGATCGACCCTCGCCCAGGCGAGGTGCCGCCGGCCGAGGCGCCGGGCTGAGGCCGCCTCAGGCCTGGTGGAAGCCCTCGTCCTGCGGCAGTTCGGCGAAACTCTCGCTCAGGCTGTCCACCCGGGCCATGAGCGGCCCGCGCCGGCAGGCGGTCAGCAGGGCCTGCACCGCCGGCTCCGGCCCGGCGACCACCGCCTCCACGCTGCCGTCCGGCTGGTTCCGCACCCAGCCGGCAAGCCCCAGCCGCCGCGCCTCCCGCACCATCCAGGCCCGGTAGCCGACGCCCTGGACCCGGCCCTCGATGCGCAGGCGGCGGGCATTCATGCAGCCAGCTCCACCAGCCGGGCGGCGACGGCGACATCGCCGGAGATCCGGCGGCGGCGCTCGGCGGCCTCGCTGTCCAGGCCCCAGAATTCCTCCTGGAAGGTCTCGTCCAATATGGCTAGCCGATGCGCCTCCTGCACCGGCAGGTGGCGCAGCACCACCGCCAGCGCCAGCACCAGGCTGCCGAAGCTCGGCACCAGCACGCCCATCGCGGTGAGTTCCAACGCCGAGCGCCGTGCCACCACCGCCCGCAGCGCCGCCAGCGCCAGCGGGTCCTGCGGCACCGGCATCAGGCCGGTGGTGACCCGCAGCGGCGCATCGTGCTGCAGCGCGGCCCAGTCCAGCAGCGGCTGCCATTCCTGCGCCTGCCGGACGGCGAGCTTCTCATCGGTGGCGCGGTAGCACAGCAGGTCCGTCTCGGCGTATTTCGCCAGGCCCTCGACCATCGGCGCGGGGTCGGGCGCGATGCGGTCCTGGGCGGTTCCGGCGAGCCGGGTCAGCGGCAGCTCCGCCATGCTCATCTCGCCGCCCTTGGCGCCGCCGCCGGCGGCGGACCATTCGGCGGCGATCGCCTCGGCCAGCCGCGCCGAGCCGACCACCAGCGGCGCCGAGCCCGGCAGCCGCACCGGCTTGCCATCCAGCGCCACGCCGAAGCCGCCCGGTTGCGGAGACGGGGCGGCACTGTCCCAGAAACGCTTCATGCCCTGTTATCTCCCGCGGCCGAACAGCCCGCGCAACAGCTCCTGGGCCGGTGCCGGCAGGTTCTGGCCTAAACTTTCCGTAGGGCTGGCCGGTGCCTCCGCGGCAGGTGCAGCAGGGGCCGCGGCGGGGGCCGGACCGGGCTGGCCGCCGCGCGCGATGGCCAGTTGCGGCGCGCAGTCCGGCAGCGCCGGCCGGCTGCCGCCGACCGCCTCGGCCAGCGCCTGGAGGTTGCGATCCGGCGTCTGCTGCAGCGACAAGAAGGCCCCCAGCCCGGTGGCCACCGCCGCCTCCGGCGAGACGCCGACGCGCGGCGTGCGTAGCGTGCCGGCGACGTTCACCGGCGCCCGCACGGTGATGCTACCAAGCCGCAGGTCCGGCAGCAGGCGGAAGGCCAGCGCCTCGGTCCCGAGGTTCAGCCCGCCCTCCCCGCCGATCCGGCCGACCGAGGTCTCGACCAGCAGGGCGCGGGACCGCGCCATCCCGTTCTCGACCTGGAGCCGCAGCGCCAGGCAGCGCAGCCCCATGTCCTGGGTGGTCTGGCCGGGCGGTACCACCAGACGGCGCAGCTCGACCGGCACCGAATCCAGCACCCGGGCCGAAACCTGGCCGCGCACCAGCGACGCCCCGACATGGCCATGCGCGGTGCCCGCCACCGCCCGCAGGTCCCGGCCCTGGCCGCGCAGGTCGATATCCAGGCCGAGCAGCCCCGTCACCTGCGCCGGCTGCCCCAATGCGGGCAGCAGCACCGCGAGGTCGATCTGCTCGGACTGCGCCGCAAGCTGCACGGTGGGCGGCGTGGTGGTGACATCGGCGGCGCCGCGCAGGCTAATCCGCCCGCCCGGCAGCATGGCGGTGAGCGGGTCCAGCCGCCCCTTGCCATTCTGCACGGAAAGCGCGCCGCGAACTTCCTGGTAGGTGACCCCACCGGCGACCAGCGCGGCGATCTGCCAGCGCAGGTCGGCATCCAGCACCCGCAGCGCCTCCAGCGGCAGCGCAAGATCGGGGATCACCCGGTCATCCTGGGCCGCCGGCGGTAGCACCGGCCCCGCGGCGGGGGCCGCGGCCGGGGTGGCGGCCGGCGTCCGCAGCGCATCGAGATCGACGCGGCGGGAGGTGAGGTCGCCGGCGATGCCGCGCCGCTGGCCCACCACATAGATCAGCTCCCCCGCCGCATCGGCCGCCGAGGAGGTGAAGCGCAATTCGCGCAGGAAGGCGCCCCCGGCGAAGGCCGGGCCGCGCTCGGCCACCCGGGTGTCGAGCGCGATATCGCGCACCGGCGGCAGGTCGGTGCCGGCCAGCGGGGACAGCGCCGCCAACTCCGGCACCCGCAGCGCCGCCACGAGGTCCACCCCGGTCACCGCCCGCGCATCGGCGATGCTGCCCCGCAGCGTGGCCGTCGCCGCACCGGCGCTGAGCGCGAGATCGACCGGCCATGGCCGCGCCGCCGTGCCGGGCAGCAGCACCATCGGCGCACCGAGGGTTCCGGCCAGCCGCAGCGGCACGCCGTTCAGTGCCGCCTCCGCCGCCAGGGTCAGCGCCTGGTCCTGCCGCGGCAGGCTGGCGGTGAGGCTGGCCAGCCGCAGCCCCGGCAGCAGCGCATCCAGCACCGCCGGGCCGAGGGTGAGCCGCAGGTCACTCAGCACCGGTAGGGCCGCGCCGGAATCCGCCAGGCTGGCGGTCAGCGATATGTCCCGCAGCGGCGGCAGCGGCACGTCCGGCACCAGCGGGGCCAGGCGCTGCAACTCGGGCACCGTGGCATCCAGCGCCAGCCGCCAGCCACTGGCCCGCAGGGGTTGCGCGACCTCGCCCTCCGCCGCGATCCGCGCCCCGGCGGCTTCCAGCACCAGCCGCAGCGGCCAGGGGCTGGCCGGCGACGGGTCGGTCAGGGTGGCGAGGGAGCCGGTCTCGCCCTCCAGGGTGAAGGGCGTGCCGTCCAGCGCGAAGCGGCCGGCCAGCCGCATCGGGCTGGCGGCGTCATCGGCGCGGGTTTCCAGGCTGGGGATCGCCAGGCTGCGGGTCTGGCCGGTCTGGCCATCGCGCCAGCCGACCCGGCCATCCTCGATGGTGACGCGGTTGACCGCGATGCCCAGCCGCTCACCGGTATCGCGCGCCGAGGCGGCGGTATCGGCCGGGGTCCGGGCGGGGGCCGGCGGCTGCGGCCCGGCCGGCGGCGTGCCCTCGGGCGCGAACACCCAGTTCGGCCGGCCCGAGGCATCCGTCTCCAGCAGGATGTCGGGCTGTTGCAGCACCAGCCGCCGCACCTCCACCTGGCGCGAGAGCAGCGGCAGCAGCGCCAGTTCCACCTCGATGCGGCGGACCGTCGCCATCTGCGGCCGGCTGCCGCCGGGGGCGTTGGCCAGCGCCACATCCTCCAGCGTCAGGGTCGGCACGAGGGCGAATTTCACCCCGATCGGCCCGTCCAGGGTCAGCGCCCGGCCGGTGGCCGCCTGCACCGCCGCCTGGATGCGCGGCTTCTGGCTCTCGGCGTCGAAGGTGGCGATGAACACCGCCAGCCCGGCGGCCGGCAGCAGCACCAGCACGCCGAGGGCGATCAGCGCCCAGCGCAGCCAGCGGCGGCGCGGGGGGCGGGAAGTCTGGTCCGGCATGGGCGTGTCCCTGCTGGTGGTAGGATTGGCGCGAGCCCCGGCCGGGCAGGTCGGGGCGGCCTTGAAGCCGCGCTAGCGTTTCGGTGCGGGCGCCACCCGGCGTGGCTTCGGCGTACGCGGCGCCTCGAAACCGAAGAAGCCGAAGGTGTCCTTCATATGGGGCGGCAGGGCCGCCGCCGCCTCCAGCACCCCGCCATCCGGGTGGGGCAGCCGCAGCGCACGGGCGTGCAGGTGCAACTCGTTGGAGAGCCCGTCCAGATGCGCGGCGGCGCCGCCATACTTGCCGTCGCCCAGGATGGGCGTGCCCAGCCCCTCGGCGCAATGCACGCGAAGCTGGTGGGTGCGGCCGGTGAGCGGCTTCAGCTCCAGCCAGGCGGCGCGGTTGCGGGCGGCATCCAGGGTGCGGAAATCTGTGATGGCGCGGGCGCCCTGGTCGGGGTCGTCCATCGCCTGCACCCGCTCGCCGCGCGGCCCGTCCAGCTTCAGCAGGGCGATGTCGATCCGCCCGTCCGGCAATTCCGGCTGCGGGGTGACCACCGCCCAATAGGTCTTCTCGACCCCGCGGCCGCGGAATTCCCGCGCCAGGAAGGCCGCCGCGGCAGGGGTGCGGGCGATCAGCAACACGCCCGAGGTGTCCTTGTCCAGCCGGTGGACCAGCCGCGGCCGGTCCTCGTAGCCGAAGCGCAGCGCGTCCAGCATCCCGTCGAGGTGGCGGGTGATGCCGGGTCCGCCCTGGACCGGCAGGCCATGCGGCTTGTCCAGCACGATGACGCTGTCATCGCGGTGCAGCACCAGCCGCTGCAGCATTTCGGCATCCTCGCCGGAGACGAGGAAATGGTCGCGCTCCGGCGGCGGGCCATCCGGCAGCGGCGGGATGCGGACCTCCTGCCCGGGCGCGAGGCGGGTATTCGCCTCGGCACGCTTGCCGTCGATACGGATCTGCCCGGTGCGCAGCATCTTCTGCAACGCGCCCTGGGTGAGCTGGGGGAAATGGCGACGGAACCAGCGGTCGAGGCGGGTATCCGCCTCGGCCTCCGCCACCGTCCGGGTCTGGATGGTCATGGCGCACCCATAGCACGGCCACGGGCCGATCCGTGAACGGCCCTGGTGAAGAACGGGGCGAAGAATGGGCGGGGCGGGGCACAGGACGGTGAACCTTCGGCGGTCCCAGGCGTACTGACCTGCATGACACGATTGGCAGCCATCGCCGCAGGCGCGGCCCTCCTGGTTCTGGGTGTCGGCACCCCGAGCCCCCTTCCCTCCGCCGAAGCCGCCGAACAGACCAGCAGCCAGCCGCAGCGCTTCGCCCAGGCGCAGCGCAAGGCCAAGCCCGAGGCACGACAGCAGGCCGCCCGGGTGAAGCCGCAGCGCGGCATCGCCAGCTTCTACGCACCGCGCTTCAACGGTCGTAAGATGGCGAACGGACAGCAATTCAACCCAAGGTCGAACTCGGCAGCGCATCGCACACTGCCCTTAGGCACCGTTGCGCGGGTGACGAACCTGGAAAACGGCAAGTCGGTGGAGGTGACGATCAAGGACCGCGGTCCCTTCGTCGCTAAGCGCATCATCGACCTCAGCCCCCGCAGCGCCAAGGAGCTCGGCATCGAGCGGTCGCAGGGGCTGGCGAACGTGCTGGTGACGCCGATCGACGTGCCGGACCGCAACGAGCAGGTGAGCCAGCGCTAACCAGCGCGGTGGTCGTCGCGGCCGGCCTAGGCCAGCCGCTCCCAGACCAGTTCAGGCTGCTGCATCACGCCGTCCACCGCCCGCATCGGCGGCAGCAGCACGATGCGTTCGCCCTCGGTGCGGACGCTGCGCACCTGATCGGTACCCAGGCGGGCCGGGTCCGAGCAGGCATCGACGCGGGTGACCAGGGTGCTCCCGTCGAACCGCCAGGGGCCGGTGTAGGAGGTGTAGAACCGCACCTCCCCCTCGGCCGGCGGGCGGCTGTCGCCCAGCACGGCCATCATCCGGTCCGGGCCGAGTTGCAGCACGCCCATGGGCGGGTGGCCGTAGCCGTGCGGCACCGCCCGGCCCTCCATGTCGAAGGCGCGGACTTCCACCAGCCGCCAGATTCCAACTATCGATTGCATGCCGTATCCCCCGGTCGGTTGCGCCCGCGCTACAGCGCGCGATTGGCGCGTGCCAGCACCGCATCGAACAGCACCTGGCAACCGGCGGTCGCCTCCTCCGGCTCGATGCTTTCGGCTTCGTTGTGGGACAGGCCGTCCTTGCAGGGGGTGAAGATCATCGCGGTCGGCACGTCGCGCGCCACATAGACCGCGTCATGCCCCGCACCCGAGACAATCTCCCGCGCCGGCAGCCCGTGCTTCGCCGCAGCCTGCCGCACCAGCTCGACGCAGCTTTCGTCGAAGGGCTGGGCCGGCACGCGGAACAGCTCGGTCAGCTCGAAGCCGATGCCGCAGTCCTTGGCGATGGCCGCGGCCTCGCGCGGGAAATCGGTGGCGAGGCGTTCCAGCTCGGCGCTGTCGGGGTGGCGGAACTCGACGCTGAAGCGTGTCTCGCCGGGTACCACGTTGCGGCTGTTCGGGATCACCTGCAGGAAGCCGACGGTGCCGCGGCCATCCTCGCCGCGGGCGCGCATCATGCGGTCCACGAGGTCGATGATGCGGGCGGTGCAGACCAGCGCATCCCGGCGGGAGGACGGCGGGGTGGTGCCGGCGTGGGAATCCTGGCCGATGCAGCGGGCATCGTACCAGACCTGCGCCTGGGCGCCGGTGACGATGCCGATCTGCTTGCCCTCGCGCTCCAGGATGGGGCCCTGCTCGATGTGCAACTCGAAATAGGCATCGGCCGGGAAGGGCTTGGCGGGGTGCTCGCCCTTATAGCCGATGTCGGTCAGCGCCTGCTCGACGGTGACGCCATCCACGTCCTTCAGCCCATAGACCTTGTCGAGCGAGTAGATGCCGGCCCAGGCGCCGCTGCCCATCAGCGAATGGCCGAAGCGGCTGCCTTCCTCATCGGTCCAGTTGACCAGCTCGATCGGCGCCTCGGTGGTGATGCCGAGGTCGGTCAGGGTGCGGATGACCTCCAGTCCGGCGATCACGCCCAGCGCGCCATCGAACTTGCCGCCCGAGGGCTGGCTGTCCAGATGGCTGCCGAGCAGCACCGGCAGGCGGTTCGGGTCGCGGCCCTCGCGGCGGGCGAACATGTTGCCGATGGCATCCACCCGCACCGTCAGCCCCAGCGCCTCGCACCACTCGGTGAAGCGCCGGCGGCCGCGCTGGTCCACCTCGGTCAGGGTCAGCCGGCGGACGCCGCCCTTGGGCGTGGCACCGATCTCCGCCATGGACATCAGGCTGTCCCACAGCCGCTTGCCATCGATCCGCTGGTTGGTGCCGCTCATCTCAAGCTCCGCCGGGGCTGGGGTTCCGTTGCCCGGCTGTAGGCCGGGCGAGGCCAGGCTGTCCAGGCGCTACCACACCGGCCACAGCCCGGGCGTGGCGAGTTCCAGCAGATGCCCGTCCGGGTCGCGGAAATAGATGCTGGTGCTGCCGCGCGGCCAATGGGTGCGGCCCTCGATCGGCACGGCGTGTTCGGCCAGCCGCGCCTCCCAGGCCGGCAGGTCGGCGGCGGCGACGGCCAGGGCGCAGTGCAACCCGCCCTTGCCGTCATGCGGCGGGATGGTGCCGCCCAGCAGGTGCACCGTCTCGGTCGTGCTGCCGCGCAGGAACACCAGCAGCGCGCTGCGGTCGCCGACCCGGTAGGCGGTCAGCCGCTCATCCGCGAACATCGGGCCGAGGCCGAGCGCGGTTTCGTAGAACCGGCGGGCGCGCGCCATGTCATCGACGTACAGCGCGGTCTCCAGCACGCCGGCGAGGGGCGGGGCATCAGTCATGCGGCATCCTTCACGCCCTGCCGCGCCGGACGCAAGCCACGCCATGGCGAGCCGCCGCCCAACCGATGGGCACGGCGGAATCGCGCGCCGGCACTGATCCATGATAACGCGGTGCCGGCTCCGCCCCTGTACCCCAGGTCCCAGGCGGATCCTTCCGCCAGGCCCACCAGGGCAGCGCGAAGGGGCCACCGATGGATGAAACGTCCGCCATCGAGCGGGTGCAACGGACCGTTGCGCTGGTCCGGTTCTCGGTGGCCCGTGCGGGCGAGGCGCTGGAGCGGGCGAATCACCAGGCACATGACCATAACACCCGGGCGGCCATCGACATGTCTCGTGCCGCGGTGGCGCGATCCCGCGCACTGCTCAAGTGCCCCCGCAGGCCGGCGGCCAACTGCCCCGCCGCCACCGGACCACCCGCCGAGCGGGAACGACAGGAATATCCGGCCCGTTGACCCGCCGGTCCCACAAATCGTGAGTACGCTGGCCCAGCACGGCATCAGCAACGGCCTGCTCGCTGCCCTCCCGCCGCAGGACTATGCGCAACTGGCGCCGGGCCTATTTCCTGTCCGTCTGGCCCAGGGGCGGATCCTGCATGCGGCGGAGGACACGATCGAGGCGGCCTTTTTCCTCCAGTCCGGGGCAATCTCGATCCAGGTACTGCTGGAGGACGGCAGCCAGGTCGAGGTCGGGGCCGTGGGCCGGGAGGGCGTGGTGGGGTTGCCGCTGGTCTTCGGCAGCACGAGTTCCGGCAACCAGGCCGTGGTCCAGATGCCGGCCACAGCGCTTCGCATCGAGGCAGCGGCCTTCCGGCGGGCCATGGATACCGCCCCGGCGCTGCGCCCGCTGCTGCTCCGCTATGCCCAGGCGCTGTTCGCGCAGGTTTCGCAGACGGCGGCCTGCAACCGGCGGCATGCGGTGGCACGACGCCTGGCACGCTGGCTGCTCGCCGCGCATGACCACGCCGGGCAGGACCACCTGCCGCTGACCCATGACATCATGTCGCAGATGCTCGGGGTCCGCCGCGCCGGCATCAGCGTTGCCGCGGCGGCGCTGCAACGGGCCGGGCTCATCCGCTATGCGCATGGCCGGCTGACGGTCCGCGACCGGCGGGGCCTGGAGATGGCGGCGTGCGAATGCCATGCCGCCACCCGCCAGGCCTTCGCCCGCCTGCTCCCGCCGGCCGCAGGCGGCGCGGACCACCCTTGCCCGGGCCAGGCGGGTTCCGGCGAGCCCGGTTCCCCGCGACCCGCATGGGGGCCTGACCGGATTGATGAGCTCCGCGCATCGGAGCCGGCGCGGGGGCGATAACCGCCTGGGACTTCCCGCGTTGACCATGGCGACAGGTTGGCGGGCGCGGCAAGGAGGCAGGATTGGGCAACCCCTGGATCATGAAGATGGAGCAGTTCACCCCCTTCTCCGACAAGGAGAGGCGTCTGCTGAACGACCTCACCGCCAGGAACCAGCGGCATTTCGGGGCGCGCGAGGACATCATCCGCGAAGGGGAGCATAAGCCCGACCTTCACCTGATCCTTTCCGGCCTCGCCTGCCGCTATAAGATCCTGGAGGACGGCAGCCGGCAGATCCTGGCCTTCCTGGTGGCGGGCGACCTCTGCGATGCCGAGACCTTCATCCTGAAGGCGATGGACCACTCGATCAGCACCCTGGCGCCGAGCCTCATCGCCGCCATCCCCGGGGAGACGATACGCGACCTCCTGCTGAACAATCCCGGCATCGCCCTCGCGCTGTGGTGGGGCACCATGCAGGACGAAGGGGTCCTGCGCGCGCGCATCGTCGACCATGGCCGCCGCGATGCCTATTCGCGCATTGCCTTCCTCACCTACGAAATGCTGCTGCGCCTGCGCGCGGTCGGCGTCATGGAGGACACGGCCTTCGACTTCCCGGTCACCCAGGCGGATATCGCCGATGCCACCGGGCTCACCCCGGTCCATGTCAACCGCATGCTGCACCGGCTGCGCGATGAGGGGCTGATCGCCACGGAGGGCCGGCGGTGGACGGTGCTCGATCCGGCAGGATTGCGGAAGGCCGCGAATTTCAACGCCAACTACCTGCATCTCGACCGCGCGCATGACGACCCGGGCACCCCGGCCGGGCAGCGGCTCAAGGGCCTGATCTGACGGCAACCCCGCGGCGCTGGCCGACAGCGTGAATGAAAGTGCCAGATGGCGTCCTCCGAACCACAGGGACCGGTCAACCTGACAGCCGCCGCGGACCGGATGTCCTGGGCGGAGGTGCAGGATCGGCTGCGCATCCGCACCATCCAGGGTGGCCATGCGCTGCGGATCGATGGCCTTGCCGATGCCGGCGCCGGGCAGCCCGGCAGCGGCGCCGCCGACACAGTCTATGTCATCGTCTCCGGCTTCGGCACGCTCCGCTGCGGCAGCGCGGCCCTGGACTGCACCGCCGGCGACGTGCTGTTCGTGCCACGGGGCCAGCCGCACCACTTCGAAGGGCTGGATGGCGAGATCAGGACCTGGCGGATCTCGCTCACCCCGGATGCCGCCGAAGATGCGCCGGCGTGACGGCGCAGAACTTGCGCCAAGGGGGAACACGGGTGTTCACTCCGCCACCCCCGGGAGAAGCCGACCGATGCCGCTCAACCGACACCCGCCAGCCCGGCCGTTGCAGGGCTCCGCCACGGGCCTCCGGCCAAGCGGCTGACCAGCATGGACCCGATCGCCCGCCTGGCGCTGCGGCTGGCCATGATGGTCCGCAACCCGCCCGACCGACGCACGCTGATCGTCATGCTGGTCGCGCTGGGGCTGGCGCTCGGCATCGGGGTGGTGGATAGGGCGTTCGACCTGTTTCCCAAGGCCGATGGCTCCGGCCAGGGCCGCATCTTCCGATGGCACTGAACCGATGACCGAAACCACTCCCCTGCCCTGGACCTGCGACCTCTCCGCCGAGGCGCTCGGGCGCGTCCAGGCCGGCACCCTGGCCACCCGCTACAAGGGGGTGATGTTCCTCAAGAGCCCCTTCGACATCGCGCTCTACACGCAACTGCTGGACCGGCTGCGGCCGGGGACGGTGATCGAGATCGGCGCCCGGCAAGGCGGCTCGGCGCTGTGGTTCGCCGACATGATGGGGAATTTCGGCATCCCGCCCCGCGTCGCCTCGCTCGACCTGCCGGAGGTGGTGGCGGAGATCCCGGTGCGGGATCCGCGCATCGTGTTCCTCTCGGGCAATGCGCTGCGGCTGGCCGATACGCTGACCCCGGCGCTGCTCGCCAGCCTGCCGCGGCCCTGGCTGGTGGTCGAGGACAGCGCGCACCTGCGGGAGACCACCCTGGCGACGCTGGAGTTCTTCCACCCGCACCTGCACCCCGGCGACTACATCATCGTCGAGGACGGGGTCATCGCCTTCATGGGCGCGACCTACCAGGAACTCGACAACGGGCCGGTGAAGGGGATGGAGGAATTCCTCGCCCAGCACCCGGGCGCCTATGCGGTGGACCGCGAAATCTGCGATTTCTACGGCCGCAACGTGACGTGGAACCCCAATGGCTGGCTGAAGCGGCTGTAGCGCCTCACGCCCGCATCAGCACCCGGACATGCGCGGCGGCGCTGCTGGCCAGCGCCTCCAGGTCGTAGCCGCCTTCCAGCAGGCTGACGACATGCCCGCCGCAATGGCGCTCGGCGATGCCGCACAGCTCCGCGGTCAGCCAGGCGAAGTCCGGCTCGCGCAGGCGAAGCTGTGCCAGCGGGTCCCGGGCATGGGCATCGAACCCGGCCGAGATCACCACCAGCCCGGGGGCGAAGGCCTCGACGGCCGGCAGCAGCAGGTTCGCCCAGGCCTCCCGGAAGGCCGCGCCGTCCGCACCGGGCGCCAGCGGCGCGTTGAACACGTTGCCGACGCCGCGTTCCCGCGCATCCCCGGTGCCAGGATAAAGCGGCCACTGGTGCGAGGATGCGTAGAGGATGCTGGCATCGCCCTCCACGCAGGCCTGGCTGCCGTTGCCGTGGTGGACGTCGAAATCGATGATCGCCACCCGCGCCACGCCGTGCACCGCCTGGGCATGGCGGGCGGCGATGACGGCGTTGGCGAACAGGCAGAAGCCCATCGGCTTGCCTGGCTCGGCATGATGGCCGGGCGGGCGGGTGGCGCAGAAGGCCCGGCGGACCTCGCCGCCCAGCACCGCATCCACCGCCGCCACCGCGGCGCCGGCCGCCCGCGCGGCGGCCTCGGCGCTGCCGCTGCTCATCACAGTGTCGCCGTCGAGCGCCACGGTGTCCCCGGCCGGCGGACGGATCGCCAGTATGGCATCCACGTAGTTGCGCGGATGCGCGCGGGCGAGCTGTTCCGGCGTCGCCTCGGGCGCCTCGCCGCGGATGAGGTCGGCGAAATCCTCCTGGTCGAGCGCCTTCAGCACGGCGCGCAGCCGGTCCGGGCATTCCGGGTGGTAGTCGCCGGGTTCGTGCAGCAGGCAGGCACGGTGGCTCAACAGCAGCACGCTCATGCGGCGGCTTCCTTCTTGCGCAGGACGAAGCGCCAGACCCCGTCGGCCTCGGTCGCCGCCAACAGCGCGTGGCCGGTCTCGGCGCAATAGGCGGGAAAGTCCTTCGCGGCGGCCGGGTCGGTGGCGAGCACCACAAGCTCCGCCCCGGGCGGCAGCCCGCGCAGCGCCTTGTTGGCCTTCAGGACCGGCAGCGGGCAGGACAGCCCCTGCACATCAAGCAGCGTTTCCGACATTTTCCGAGTCCAGCACCCGCGCCCCGGCATGGCAAGGCTTGCGGTGCCGCCGCCGCGCCAGCACCTTCACGGCATGGCGATACGGCTCGGCATCGATCTCGGCGGGACCAAGACGGAAATTGTCGCGCTGGACGCGGCGGGGGCGGTGCGGCTGCGCCGGCGCGCGCCCACCCCGCCGGACTATGCCGGGGTCATCGGGCTGATCGGCGGTCTGGTGGAGGCGGCGGAGACGGAGCTTGGCGCGCGCGGCACCGTCGGGGTCGGCATCCCCGGCAGCCTGTCGCCCGCCACCGGGCTGGTGCGCGGCGCCAATTCCACCTGGCTGAACGGCGGCCGGCTGGACCGCGACATCGGCGCCCGGCTCGGCCGCCCGGTTCAGGCTCGGCAACGACGCCAACTGCCTGGCGATGAGCGAGGCGGCGGATGGCGCCGGCGGCCGGGTTCGGCACGGTCTTCGCGCGTGATCCTCGGCACCGGGGTCGGCGGCGGCATCGTGATGGGCGGGCGGCTGCTGGAGGGCCGCAACCGCATCGCCGGGCGAATGGGGCCACAACCCGCTGCCCTGGATGGGCAATGCCGAAGCATCCCGGCCCGGCCTGCTGGTGCGGCCGCCCGGCTGCATCGAGACATTCCTGCGCGGCCCAGCGCTCGCCGCCGATGCCGATGGCCCCGGCGCCCGGGATGCGGCCGGCCTCGCCCGCCCGCGCCGCCGCCGGGGAGGCCGCCGCCATGCAGCGCTGTCACGCCATGCGGACCGGCTGGCCCGCGCGCTGGCGCATGTCATCAACCTGCTGGACCCGGATTGCGTCGTGCTCGGCGGCGGGCTGTCCAACATGGCGCATCTGTACGAGGAGGTGCCGCGCCGCTGGCGCGCGACTACGTGTTCTGCGACACGCGTGGCGACGCCGCTGCTGCGGGCGCGGCATGGCGACAGCTCCGGCGTGCTCGGCGCCGCCCGGCTGTGGGATGCCGGGTGAGATGCCCGCGCTCTGCCGCGACTGCTTCGCAGAAACCCCCGGCGGACCGCATCACTGCCCGGCCTGCGGCTCCCGCCGCATCGTCCGCCACCCCGAGCTGTTCACCCTGACAGTCGCCCATATCGACTGCGACGCCTTCTACGCCAGCGTCGAGAAGCGCGACCGGCCGGAGCTGCTGGCCCAGCCGGTCATCGTCGGCGGCGGCCGGCGCGGCGTGGTGGCGGCCTGCTGCTACATCGCCCGCACCCGCGGCGTCCGCAGCGCCATGCCGATGTTCAAGGCGCTGAAGCCTGCCCCGATGCAGTGGTGATCAGGCCCGAGATGGCGAAATACGTCGCCGCTGGCCGCGCAGGTGCGGGCACTGATGGAAAAGCTGACCCCGCTGGTGCAGCCGCTCTCGATCGACGAGGCGGTGCTCGACCTGCGCGGCACCGCGGCGCTGCACCGCGCCCCGCCGGCCGCGGTGCTGGCCCGCTTCGCGCGGGAGGTGGAGGCGCCAGGTGGGCGTCACCGTCTCGATCGGCCTCGCCGCCAACCGGCTGATGGGCAAGCTGGCGGCGGAGCGGGACAAGCCGCGCGGCTTCGCCGTCATCGGCGCCGGGGAGGCGGCGGCCTGGCTGGCGCCGCAACCCGTCACCATCCTGCCCGGCGTCGGCCCGGCGCTGGCCCGGCGGCTGGAGGCGGCGGGCTTCACCCGGCTCGGCCAACTGGCGGCGCTGGATGCGCGGGAGGCGGCGCGGCGCTTCGGCGAGGAAGGCCCGGCCCTGGCCGCCCGCGCCCGCGGCGAGGACAGCCGCCCGGTGAACCCCGAGCGCGAGACCAAGAGCATCAGCGCCGAGACCACCTTCGAGACCGACCTCAGCAGCATCCCCGAGCTGGAGAAGCCGCTGTGGCGGCTGTGCGAGAAGCTGGCCCGCCGGCTGGCGGAACAGCAACTGGCCGCCGCCGGGGTGGTGCTGAAGCTGAAGACCGCCGGCTTCGCCCTGCGGACCCGCAACACCCGCCTGCCCTCCCCCACCCTGCTGCCGGAAACCCTGTTCGCCGCCGCCCGGCCGCTGCTGGCGCGGGAGGCGGACGGCACGGCCTTCCGGCTGATCGGCATCGGCGCCCAGCCGCTGGCCCCGGCCGCCGCCGCCGACCACGGCGACCTGGCGGACCCCGGGGCGCCCCGGCGCGTCGCCCGCTGGCAGGCGATGGAGGCGCTGCGGGCGCGCTTCGGCGAGGCGGCTGTCATGCAGGGGCGCGGTTTGAAGTCGCGTGGATGACGCCGCCGCCGGTCCGCGCTAAAGCGCCCGCGATGCATCCGATCTCCCCCGACATCCCCCGCGCCGCACTGGTCACCGGCGGCGCCAAGCGGCTCGGCCGCGCCATCGCCCTCGGCCTGGCCGAAGCCGGCTTCGACGTGGCCATCCACTACGCCGGCAGCGCGGCGGAAGCGGCCGAGACCGCGGACGGGATCCGCGCCCTCGGCCGCCGCGCCGTGACCCTGCGGGCCGAACTCGGCCGCGAGGCCGAGGTGGCGGGGCTGGTCCCGGCGGCGATCCAGGCGCTCGGCCCGCTCGGCGTGCTGGTGAACAACGCCAGCACCTTCGAGCGGGACGAGTGGGAGGACGCCAGCCGGGAAAGCTGGGACCGCCACCTGGAGCCCAACCTCCGCGCGCCCTTCGTCCTGGCCCAATCCATGGCCCGCCTGCTGCCGGATGCCGCCGAGGGGCTGGTGCTGAACATGCTGGACCAGCGGGTCTGGTCGCTGACCCCGCATTTTGTCTCCTACACCGTCTCCAAGGCCGGGCTGTGGGCGCTGACCCGGTCCATGGCGCTGGCGCTGGCGCCGCGCATCCGGGTGAACGCCATCGGCCCCGGCCCCGCCATGCCCAGCCCGCGCCAGACCCAGGCGCAGTTCGACCGGCAATGCGCCTCCGTCCCGCTGCGCCACGGCACCGGGCCGGAGGAGGTCGCGCGGGCGGCGCTGGCGATCCTGGCCCTGCCCTCGATGACCGGGCAGATGATCGCCCTCGATGGCGGCCAGCACCTGCAATGGGCGCCGAGCGGCGATGCCGCGGCGCTCGACGAATGACCGCCGCCACCCCGCCGGCGAGGGACCGCTAGCATGAGCTTCGCCCCGGATGCCGCCCGCCGGCTGCGCCTGGTCTTCGTGCGCGGGCTGGCGCTGCAGGCCAGGCTCGGCGTCTACCCGCATGAGAAGGCGGCGCCGCAGCGCGTCATCATCGGGGTGGAATTGGCGGTCGAGGATGAGGCGGCGCCCGCCTCGGTCGGCGCGGACGACCTGCGCCGGGTGGTCGACTACGAACGGCTGGTGCTGGCCGCCCGCACCGCCGCCTCGGACGGTCATACCTTGTTGGTTGAGACCCTTGCGGAGCGTATCGCCCTTGCTGCGCTGACCGATCCGCGCGTGGTGCGGGCGCGGGTTTCGGTGGAAAAGCCCGATGCCTTCCCCGATGCGGCAACCGTCGGGGTAGTGATCGAACGCCAGCGGGGTTGACGCCGGACGCCGCAACGCGGGTGGATCGGTGCCCCAGCGTAATTCATCCACCGTCGATGCGGCACCACCGGCCTTCATCTTCGAGTCAAGCGCAACGTCCCTATTGACGTGTGGTTTTGCTGCACCAAAATAGAAAACGGTTTATTTTCAATCACTTAGCAAATTGCTCAAATCTCGGGCAAACACTTATGTCTGGCAGATGACAGCCAATTTCGAGCCGATACCCGCCCTCCATCCACAGAGTTTTCCACAGCTTCGGTGGAGAACCCCGGCTTGCGGCGGACAACCGCAGCGCCCTAATCCAACGCCATGAGTTAAGCCGAAACCACGCCCGGCGAAACATCGCCGGAGGCACCTGTCCCGGTGATGGAGGGCGTGCGGGTCATCGAGACGGCGCTGGCCACCCTGCCGCATTCGCCCGGCGTCTACCGGATGCTCGGATGCCAAGGGGGATGCGCTCTACGTCGGCAAGGCGCGGAGCCTGAAGAAGCGGGTGATGGCCTACTACCCAGGTGAGCCGGCTGCCGGAGCGGCTGCGGCGCATGGTGCCGAGACCCGTAGCCTGGAGATCGTCACCACCGCCTACCGAGGCGGAGGCGCTGCTGCTCGAGGCCAACCTCATCAAGCGGCTGCGGCCGCGCTACAACATCGTCCTGCGCGACGACAAATCCTATCCCGGCTGCTGCTGACCGAGGACCATCCCTACCCGCAGATCGCGCAAGCATCGCGGCGGAACGCCGCAAGGGCGCCACTACTTGGGGCCCCTTCGCCTCGCGCCTGGTCGGTCAACCAGACGCTCACCGCGCTGCAGCGGGTGTTCCTGCTGCGCACTGCCGCGACACGGTGTTCGACAGCGGGCACCCGGCCCTGCCTGCTGCACCAGATCAAGCGCTGCTCCGCGCCCTGCGTCGGGCGCATCAGCGAGGCCGACTACGCCGGCGCTGGTGCGGGAGGCGCGGCAGTTCCTGCCGCGGCGAGACGCCAGCGCATCCAGCAGCAGCCTGGCGCGGGAGATGGAAGCCGCGGCCGAGGCGCTGGAATTCGAGCGCGCCGCGGCGCTGCGCGACCGCATCCGCGGCGCTGACCCATGTCCAGGGCCGCGACCGGCATCAATCTCGATGGCGTGGGCGATGCCGATGTGGTGGCGCTGCACCAGGCTGGCCGGGCAGACCTGCGTCGCAGGTGTTCTTCTTCCGCGGCGGCCGCAACAACGGCAACCGGCCGTATTTCCTCACCCACGCCAAGTCCGAGCAGACGCCGGAGGAGGTGCTCGGCAGCCTTCCTCGGCCAGTTCTACGACGACCTGCCGCCGCCGCCGCTGGTGCTGCTCAGCCATGAGCCGGCCGAACGCGGCGCTGATCGCCGAGGCGCTGGGCATCAAGGCCGGCCGCAAGGTGCGAGCTGCACCGCCCGCAGCGCGGCGAGAAGCCGAGGCGGTGGAGCATGCCGCCACCAATGCCCGCGAGGCGCTGGAGCGCCGCATGGCCGAGGGCACCGCCCAGCAGGCGCTGCTGGACGGGCGTGGCGACGCTGTTCGAGCTGCCGGCCCAGCCCGAGCGCATCGAGATCTACGACAACAGCCACATCCAGGGCACCAATGCCTATGGGCGTGATGGTCGTCGCCGGCCCGGCGGGCTTCCTGAAGCAGGCCTACCGCAAGTTCTCCATCCGCGGCGCGACGTCGCCCCGGGCGACGACTTCGCGCATGATGCGGGAAGTGTTCGACGCGCCGCTTCGGCCGCGCCCTGCAAGGAAGACCCCGGACCGCGAAAGCTCCGGCACCTGGCCGGACCTGGTGCTGATCGATGGCGGGCCGGGCCAGCTTGATGCCGCGCGGCGATATCTTCGCCGAGCTCGGCGTCGCATGACATCCCGCTGGTCGCGGTCGCCAAGGGGCCGGACCGCGACGCCGGCCGCGAATGGTTCCACCGTACCGGCCACGCGCCCTGCCAGCTCCCGCCGCGCGACCCGGTGCTGTACTACCTGCAACGCCTGCGCGACGAGGCCCACCGCTTCGCCATCACCACCCACCGCGCCGGGCGGTCCAAGGCACTGACCAGGTCCGAGCTGGACGACATCCCTGGGGTCGGCAGCGCGCTCAAGCGCAAGCTGCTGAACCACTTCGGTTCGGCCCGCGGGGTCCGCAACGCCGCGCTGGAGGACTTGGCGAACGCACCAGGAATCGGGCCGGCGGTGGCACGCCGGATCCACGGCCATTTCCATCCCGGCGGGGCTGAACACCACGTGCCACAAGCACCGCGGGCTTGCCGCGGACCGGCCGGTCAGCCATGAGTGCGCCAGCATGCCAACCGACCTGCCCAACCTGCTGACCCTCTCGCGCATCGCGGCGATCCCGCTGCTGGTGGCGCTCGTGGCGTTGCAGACGCCCTGGGGGGATGTGGCGGCCTGCTTCGTCTTCTCGGTGGCCGCCATCACCGATTACTTCGACGGCAAGATCGCCCGCCAGCGGCAGATCGTCTCCGGCTTCGGCCGGATGCTGGACCCGATCGCCGACAAGCTGCTGGTCGCCGCCGCGCTGATGCTGCTGGCCGGCCTTGGCCGGCTGCCCGGGCTGGCGCTCTACCCCGCCATCCTGATCATGCTGCGGGAGATCATGGTCTCGGGCCTGCGGGAATACCTGGCGGAGCTGCGGGTCGGGCTGCCGGTGACGAAGCTGGCCAAGTGGAAGACCGGGTTCCAGATGGGCGCGCTCGGCACCCTGCTGGCGGGCGAGACCGGCGCCACGGTTCTGCACCTGTCCTTCCTGCCGGTCGCGCTGATCGGCGAGGCCATGTTGTGGATCGCCGCGGCGCTCACCCTGATGACCGGCTGGGACTACCTGGTTGCCGGGCTGCGCCATGCCGGCCACCAGCCCCAGCCGGCGCCGCCGGCGGCAAACCAGCAGGACCGCCGCCCCGAACCCGCAATCCGCCCTTGAGGCACCCGCCCGGGCGGCGCATGTTCCAGACAATGCCCGCGCCGGCGGGACGACAGGAGTTGGCGATGCGACGGATAGGTGGAACTGTGGCGGCCTTCGGCCTGGTGGCCCTGCTCGGCGGCTGCGGCAGCATGGATGGCGGCGAGCCGACCACCGCATCGGCGACCAGCGACACCGTCGCCCGCATCCGCGGCGAGCCGCACGAGCTTGCGGTGCTGCGGGCCGAGGAGGGCAACGTCTGGCCGGAACAGGAAGCCCCACGGGCCACCCTCGCCAACCCCGATGCGGCAATGCGGAACATTCCGGAATACCGGCCGGGCGAGCTGGACCGCATGTCCCGCCCCGCCGGCCGATCCACTTGGCAGCCGACAGACCCGCCGGCCCCGCGGCCGATGCCGTCCGGCCTCGGCAGCAGCTCGCCACCGCCGCCGCCGCTGCGGCAGATCGACCCGCCCCGCTCCGAGGTGCTGCCCACCCCGTCGCAGCAGCGGCCTGCCCCGCGGCGGGTCGAGGGGCAGGTGGTGCAGACCCCCAGCGGCCCGGCGACCATCTCCGGTGGCACCGACCGGGTGCAGAGCTTCTCCGTCCCGGGCGGCGGCACCGGCACCATCCATCGCAACGATGACAACACCTCCACCGTGATCGGGCCGGATGGCCGGGTGCAGGTCGTCCCGACCCCTCGCTGAGGCACCGCGATCATGCGCGTGCTGTATTTCGCCTGGGTCAAGCAGAAGGTCGGCGTCGGGGAGGAGGAGATCTCGCCCCCGCCGGAGGTGCGGGATGTCGCCGGGTTGGTCGCCTGGCTCACCACCTGCAGCCCCGGCCATGCCGATGCCTTCGCCAATGCCAGGACAATCCGTGCCGCGGTGAACCAGGATTTCGCCACCCCGGATCATCCCGTGGCGGCGGGCGACGAGATCGCCTTCTTCCCCCCGGTGACCGGCGGATGACGGCGGTGCCGATCGTCCGGGTGCAGGAAGCGACCTTCGACCTCGGCGCCGAGGCGGCGGCGCTGACCGCCGGCCGGGTGGATGTCGGCGGGCTGGCCAGCTTCGTCGGCCTGTGCCGGGACGACGACGGGCTGGCGGCGATGGTGCTGGAGCACTACCCCGGCATGACCGAGCGGGCCATCAGCCGCATCGCCGCCGAAGCCTGCGCCCGCTGGCCGCTGTCCGGCTGCACCGTCATCCACCGGGTCGGGCGGCTGCCGCCGGGGGCGCCGATCGTGCTGGTGCTCACCGCCTCGTCGCACCGCGCCGCCGCGCTGGAGAGCTGCGCCTTCCTGATCGACTGGCTGAAGACCCGCGCGCCCTTCTGGAAGCGCGAGGAGTTCGCCACCGGCGAGGCCCGCTGGGTCGAGGCCAAGGCCGAGGACGACGCGGCAGCGGCGCGCTGGACCAGGGCTTGACGCTCGGCCCGCTTGCCCGGCTGGAACTGCCCTGCCTCGACCCGCACCGGCAGCGCGACTTCTTCGGCCGCATCCTCGGCCTGCCGCCGATCGGCGCCGGCCCGACGCTGCATTTCGGCATGGGCGGGGTGGAGCTGGTGCTGCGGGCGCGGGGCGATGCGTATTTTCCGGTCGGGCCGTCGGATGCCGGGGCGCTGCTCGCCTTCCCGGTGCCGGATGCCGAGCTGGACCGCTGGCACCGCCGCATGCTGACCGCCCGCGTCGCGGTGCTGGATGCGCCCGGCCCGGCCGGCACGCCGCCCCGCCTGCTGCGGATCGCCGACCCGGAGGGCAATGTGGTCGAGCTGTTCGCCGCCCCATGAAGGCCCTGGCGCTGCTGCCCGGGGCAGCCCTGCTGGTCTGGCCGGCGCTGCTGAACGGCTATCCGCTGGTATTCAGCGATACCGGCGCCTTCCTCGCCCAGACCATACTCGGCTGGGCCATCTGGGACAAGCCGATGGCCTATGGCCCGGCGCTGCACGCCTTTCATTGGCGCATCAGCCTGTGGGCGCCGCTGGCGGCGCAGGGGATGCTGCTGTCCTGGCTGCTGTGGCTGGTGCAGCGCGGCTTCCTGGGCACGGCGTCACCGGGGCGGCACCTGCTGCTCTGCACCGGCCTCGCCCTGGGCACCGCCGCGCCCTGGTTCGCGGCGCTGCTGATGCCGGACATCATGGCCCCCGCCCTGGTGCTGGCCCTGGCGCTGCTGGGCTTCGCCGCGGATCGGCTGACCCGCGCCGAGACCATCGCCCTGCAGGCGGTGGCGGCGCTGGCCATCGCGGTGCATCTCTCGCACCTGCCGGTGGCGGCGGCGCTGGTGGTGCTGGTGCTGCTAGTGGCGCGGCGCTGGCGGCCGGTGCTGCGTTGCGCGGTGCCGCTGGGGCTGGCGGTCGGGTTGCTGCTGGTGACCAACTGGGCGATGCACGGGCGCTTCGCCGTCTCCCCCTATGGCGCGGTCTTCGCCCTTGCCCGGCTGGTGGCGGACGGTCCGGCGGCCCGCACCATCGAGGCCCGCTGCCCACCCTTGGCGGATCCTGGGGCCGGCTGGCACCTCTGCCGCTGGGCCGGCCGGCTGCCGACCAATTCGGACGACTTCCTGTGGTCCCCCGACCGTCCGGTCTGGGCGCCCCGCACCGATGGCATCGAGCCTGGCGGCCCGATCAGCCTGGCGCCCGAGGCCGGCGTCATCATCGCCGAGACCTTGCGGCGCGAGCCCCTGGCGGTGCTTGGTGGCGCCATCCGCAACGGCTGGGCGCAGTTGTGGCGCACCAGGGTGGGCGATGCGCTGGGGCCGGAGCACCTGCCCAATTCGGTCGGCCGGCAACTGGCGCAGGGCTTCCCGCCCGCCGAGCAGGCCCGCTACGCGCGCGGGCTGCAGGCGCGCGGGCTGCTGCGGGCGGCGGCGGCGCCCTTCCTCACCCTGCACCCGCTGGTGCTGCTGCTGGGCGGGGCGGCGGCGCTGTTCGGCTGGTGGCGCGCGGCGGCGGCCGGGGATGTGCGGATGCTCGGGCTGGTGCTGGCGGTGCTGGTCGGGGTCACCGCCAATGCGGTGGTGACCGGCGCGCTCTCCGGCCCGCATGACCGCTACCAGGCGCGCATCGCCTGGCTGCTGCCGCTGGCCGGGCTGCTCGCCATGCGGCCGGCTTCGGCACGCAACGAAGCAACCCGGCCGGTGGTGGGGTAGAAGCCGGCCATGCCCTTCGCCATCGACCCCGCCGCAGTCCTGCTGGTCACCGCCGCCTTCCTGTTCGCCGGTGTCATCAAGGGGGTCACCGGCTTCGGCCTGCCGACGGTGACGCTCGGCATCCTCGCCCTCACCCGGCCGCTGCCGGAAGCCATGGCGCTGATGCTGGCGCCGGCGCTGGTCACCAATGTGTGGCAGGCGCTGGTCGGGCCGGCGCTGTGGCCGGTGCTGCGGCGGCTGCGCGGCTTCCTGGTGGCGGCGGCGGCCGGGGCGCTGGCCGGCGCCTCGGTGCTGGCACGGTCGGATGCGCTGATGCTGTCCGGCCTGCTCGGGCTGCTGCTGATGGCTTCGGCGGCGCTGTCACTCTCGGGCTGGCCGATGCCGCCGCCGGGCGCGGCGCGGGAGCGCTGGGTCTCGCCGCTGATGGGCGGGCTTTCGGGCCTGCTGACCGGCATGACCGGCAGCTTCCTGATGCCGGCGGCGCCGTATTTCGCGGCGCTCCGGCTGCCGCCGCAGGAGTTCATCCAGGGCTTCGGCCTCGGCGTGGTGGCGGCGACCCTGGCGATGGCGGTGGGCATGGCCGGGGGCGGGCTGCTGCCGCCGGAGCTCGGGCTGGCCTCCGTCGCCGGGGTGGTGCCGGCGCTGCTCGGCATGGCGGCCGGGCAGCGGCTGCGCAGGCGCATGTCCGAGGCGCTGTTCCGCAAGGTGGTGCAGGCGGCGCTCGGCGTGCTCGGGGCCTATCTCGCGTTCCGGGCATTCGGCTGAGGCCGCGGGTCTTCCGCAGCCCGGTTGGTCAGCCCAGCAGCATCGGCACCAGGGACAGCGCCAGCAGCCCGCCCATCGCCCGGTTGAACCAGCGCATCGCCGCAGGTGTCCGCAGCAGCCGCGCGGTGCCGAGGCCGAGCATCGCCCAGGCCAGTTGGCTGGCGAAGCTCGCGGCCAGGAATATCGCCGCCAGCCAGGGTGAATTGCCGAAGGTGGCGGTGGCGCCGCCGGCGATCACCCAGGCCTTGGGATTGACCCACTGGAACAGCGCCGCCTGCGCCAGGGTCAGCGGCTTGCCATGCGGTGCCGCGCCGGGGATGGCGGGTTCGGCGGTGGCGATCTTCCAGGCCAGCCACAGCATCCAGGCGCCGCCCACCCAGCGCAGCCCGGCCTGCAGGCCGGGCGAGGCGGCCAGCAGTTCGGCCGCCCCCAGCGCCACCAGCGCCAGCATCAGCGGGAAGCCGATGGTCACGCCCAGCATATGCGGCAGGCTCCGCCGCAGCCCGAAATTCGCCGCCGAGGCAGCGATCATGGTGTTGTTCGGCCCCGGCGTCGCCGACATCGCCAGGGCGAAGCCGGCGGCGGAGGCGAGCCAGGCCGGGTTGTCCAGCATCCGGTCCGCCCCGCGCCGCCGGGTGGCTCAGGCGCCGTTCCGGGCCACTTCCGCCGGGCTCATCCGCACCAGCTTCTCGTAGTCGGTCATCAGCGTCTTGGTGATGTCGCCGGGGGTGAAGCTGGTGCCGGCGATCTCGCGCACCGGCGTCACCTCGGCGGCGGTGCCGGCGAGGAACACCTCGGAGGCGTCCTTGATCTCGCTTTCCTTGATGGTGCGCTCGACCACCTTGATCTGGTGGTGGCGGGCGAGGCCCATCACGGTACGGCGGGTGATGCCGTCGAGGAAGCAGATCGGCGTCGGCGTGTGCAGCTCGCCGCCCATGTTGAAGAAGATGTTGGCGCCGGTCGCCTCCGCCACATCGCCCTTGAAGTCGAGCATCAGCGCGTCGTCATAGCCCTGGTCGGTCGCGGCATGCTTCGACATGGTGCCGATCATGTAGAGGCCGGCGGCCTTGGAGGCGGTCGGCGCGGTATCCGGCGCCGGACGCTTCCACGGCGCCATGGCCAGCCGCACGCCGGTCATGCGCTGCTCCACGCCGAAATAGGCGCCCCATTCCCAGGTGGCGATCGCCAGGTGCACCTTCGTGTTCTGCGCGGCGACGCCCATCTCCTCCGAGCCGCGCCAGGCGATCGGCCGGACATAAGCATCGGTGAGGCCGTTCCGCGCCACCGTCTCCTGGCAGGCGGCGTCGATCTGCTCGGCCGTCCAGGGCAGGTCGAAGCCGAGGATCTTCGCCGAGGCGATCAGCCGCTCGCTATGGGCGCGCAGCTTGAAGATGTTGCCCGAATAGGCCCTCTCGCCTTCGAACACCGCGCTGGCATAGTGCAGGCCATGCGACAGGACATGCAGCTGGGCGTTCCGCCAGGGGACGAAATCGCCGTCCCACCAGATCCAGCCGTCCCGGTCGTCGTAAGGAACTAGCGCCATGATGGCTTACCTCCGCAATATCGTTGCTTCCAGCGCCCCCAAACTAGAATGCTTGGCAAAATTGTGTCAACATCACTGACCAAACATGTCCCGAGGAGCGCGCATGCCAGCCATGCCGGAACATACCAAGGCCCGCCCCGCGGGTGAGCCCGGCGCGCCGACCGCCGCACCCGTCGGCGCCGGCCGCAACCTGCTGTTCCTGCGTGAGGAGGAGTTACGCCTTGCCCAGGATCTGCTTTTTTTCGGCTACCGGGATTTCACCGCCGGCGCCGACCAGATCCTGGCCGAGCTGGAGATGGGCCGCGCCCAGCACCGGGTGCTGCATTTCGTCGGCCGCCGGCCAGGCATCACGGTGGGCGACCTGCTCGGCATCCTCGGCATCACCAAGCAGTCGCTCGGCCGGGTGCTGACGCCGCTGATGGAGCAGGGCTATGTGCTGCAATCGCCCGGCCGCAACGACCGTCGCCAGCGCCTGCTGTCGCTGACCCCGAAGGGCGAGGCGCTGGAGCGCCGGCTGTTCGAGCGGCAGCGCGAATGGGTGATGCGCGCCTACCGCGAGGCCGGGCCGGTGGCGGTGGAGGGCTTCCGTCGCGTCATGCGCGGGTTGATGGGCTCGGAGGCCCGCGCCCAGCTCGAACGGCTGGAGCAGGCGCGGGACTTCCCGGCACTCGACGAGGAACGCCCCTCCCCCGGGCGCCGCGGCACCACACATGTGGAGCGCGCCGGCTGACCGCGCGCATCCACCCACCCGTGAGAGGAACGCCTGCCCATGCCCGCCGAGGCCGCCACCATTGTGGACAACGCCCATCTGCTCGTGGTGGACGATGATGCGCGGCTGCGGGCCCTGTTGCAGCGCTTCCTGGCCGAGCAGGGCTTCCGCGTCAGCGTCGCCGCGGATGCCGCCGCCGCCCGCGCCCAGCTTGCCGCCGTCGCCTTCGACCTGATGGTGCTGGACGTGATGATGCCGGGCGAAACCGGGCTCGAACTGGTCGAGACCTTGCGGCGCGAGGGCAACGACGTGCCGGTGCTGATGCTCACCGCCCGCGGCGGCCCGGACGACCGCGTCGCCGGCTTCGAGATGGGCGCCGACGACTACCTCGGCAAACCCTTCGACCCGCGCGAGCTGGCGCTGCGGATCCGCACCATCCTGCGCCGCGCCGCGCCGCCCGCCCAGCCGCTGTCGGCCGCGCCGGTGCAGCTCGGCATGCGGTGGTTCGATGCCGAGCGCTCCGAGCTGCGCGGGCCGGAGGGCACCATACGGCTGACCGGTGGCGAGGCGGCGCTGCTGCACGCCCTCGCCCGCCGCGCCGGCGAGGTGCTGAGCCGGGAGGAGATCGCCACCGCGCTCGGCACCCCCGAGGCCGGTGAGCGGGCGATCGACGTGCAGGTCACCCGGCTGCGCCGCAAGATCGAGCCGGACCCGCGCGAGCCGCGCTTCCTGCACACGGTGCGGCACCGCGGCTACGTGCTGCGGCCCGGCCCGTGAACGGGGCCGCCAAGCGGCCGGCAACCACCACCGTTCCCGAGGCGGTGCGCGGGGCAGTGAGGATGCGCCCGCTGATGGGCTGGCTGCGCCGGTTCCTGCCGCGCTCGCTGCTCGCCCGCTCCTTGCTCATCATCCTGGTGCCGATGCTGGTGCTGCAGGCGGTGGCGCTGCAGTTGTTCTACGGCGGCCACCTCGACGTCATCTCACGCCGGCTGGCAGGCGGTGTCGCGGGGGATGTCTCCTTCGTGGCGGAACTGGTGCGGCGGGAGCCGCCCGAGGCATATCCCTGGATCTTCCGCGAGGCCGCCTGGCGGCTCGACCTGAACATGGCCTTCGAGGAAGGCGCCCGGCTGCAGGCGGTGGAGCGCCGCGCCAGCATGCCGCTGCTGCCGCTGGAGAGCGACCTCAACGCAGGCGCTCGGCGAAAGGCTGCGTGCCCGCTTCGACACCGACTGGCAGAGCGACCCGCGCAGCGTCATCATCCGGGTGCAGTTGCCCGAGGGCGTGCTGCACATGGAAGCGCCGCGCAAGCGGCTGTTCACCACGACGCTCTACCTGTTCTTCATCTGGCTGGTCGGCTCGGCGGTGCTGCTTTCGGCCGTCGCGGTGCTGTTCATGAAGAACCAGGTGCGGGCGATCCGCCGGCTGGCGGCTGCGGCGGAAGCCTTCGGGCTGGGCCGCGATGTCGGCGCCATCAAGCCGGAGGGCGCGAGCGAGGCGCGGCAGGCGGCGGCGGCCTTCAACCGCATGCGGGAACGCATCAGCCTGTTCGTGAACCAGCGGACCGAGATGCTGGCCGGGATCAGCCACGACCTCCGCACGCCGCTGACCCGCATGCGGCTCGGCATCACCATGCTGCCGCGGACCCCGGACACCGAGGAGGACATCGCCGCCCTTACCCAGGACATGGAGGAGATGGAGCGGATGATCGCCGCCTACCTCACCTTCGCCCGCGGCGAGGGCACCGAGCACGCGCGGCCGGCCGACCTCGCGGCGCTGGTGCGCGACGTGGCGGCCAAGGCGCGGCGGTCCGGCGCGGTGGTCGAGGTGACGGCGCCGGCCACGCTGGTCCTGCCGCTGCGGCCGGATGCCATGGGACGATGCCTCGGCAACCTGCTGGACAACGCCCGCCGGCATGCCCGGCGGATCGAGGTGGCGGTGGCGACCGTGCCGCGCACCGGCCTGCCCGGACCGGGCGGCGAGCAGGGCACGCTCTGGGCGCAGGTGACGGTGGATGACGACGGGCCGGGCATCCCCGCCGGCGACCGGGAAGACGCCCTGCGGCCATTCAGCAGCGGCTCACCGGATGGCACCGGGCTGGGGTTGGCGATCGCCCAGGACATCGTGCGGGCGCATGGCGGCGAGATCGTGCTGGAGGAGAGCCCGCTGGGCGGGCTGCGGGCGCGGTTGCGGCTGCCGGTGTAGAAGGGGCCTCCTGAGCCTGGCTGTGCACGATCGGCCTGAACCATTGGCGGTATCATCCGCGTCGGCGGCAACCACGGCTCGCCCAGGCGTTCGTGGTCCTCCAAGGATCGTGGCGGGGCGTCGTTCGATGACGACCAGCAACATGCCGCGGTCCGGCCCCGCGGCGAGCCCATACCAAGGAAGAATGTTCATGAGTGTGCCGATCCGACCGAGCGCCGGATGCTGACGGAAACCGAATTCGAGGCGGTGGCGCGGACCCACTACCCGGAGCTCTCCGGGCAGTCCAAGGACGAGTTGGTGAGCCTGGTACGACTGATCCGCGAATACCGCGACAAGGCCCGCAGCATTACTCACCGGCGGCGCCGCGAGAAGCGCGGCAAGGCCGAGCCACGCGGCGCCGGCCCCGCGCCGGATGAGGCCGGAACGGCTGCCAAGGCA
Organism: uncultured Alphaproteobacteria bacterium; assembly: GCA_963829365.1. GTDB lineage: Bacteria > Pseudomonadota > Alphaproteobacteria > Acetobacterales > Acetobacteraceae > Belnapia. The sequence continues at coordinate 31,477 of CAWHIH010000002.1, forward strand.
GGCTATCTTCGCTGCCCGCGACCAAGCGCCTGAACCGCGAAATCGGGCGTCTCGAGAAGGCCGAGAAGAAGCCGGCCATGGCCGAGAGCGCCCGTCGTGCTCTGGAGATGAAGCGCGCCAACCGCGTTCCGCCATCACCCGAGCGCCGGCCGCTCCACGTCAAAGGGCATGCGCTCGGTGCCGAACCAGGGCGACACGGTGCAGATGGACCCGCGCGAGATCGGCCGGGTGTCGCAGTCCGTGCGGAACGCCCAGGTACAGCGCGACCGCTGAGATCCTGCGGACGGTTCGCCACCGGCGGCCCATCGGCGCGGTCGCTGCCGCGGGCCTGCCTTCACAACGCCGCATGCGCCTCCACCAGCGCATCGCAAGCCGCCCGCATCGCCGCCATGGTGCGCTCGGCCGCCCGCACCGAGGCGGCGTCCGGGTGCTCGATATCCTCCAGCATCGCCGCCGTGTCGGCGACGCCGGCCAGCATCTCGTCGCGCAATTCCTCGATTACCAGCTTCGCCGTCTCGCGCGCCGCCTCGGGGTCGGGGCCTTCCAGCAGCCCGGCGACAATCGCCTGGATCTCGCGCTCCATCCGTGCCGGGGCGGCGCCGCGCGCCACCTGGTCGGCGATGCGGGCCATGGCGAGTTTGCCCGGCGCCTTGGGCTTCGGCCCTTGTGCCCGTTTTGCCAATCGATTCGCCCCTGTTGCCAGCCGGGAGTTATCAGAACAGCGCGGCGAAGGGCAGCACCTGCACCGATCGCCCGGCGCCACCGCGAGCACCTCCTCCGGCAATTCCACGAAGGCGTCGCTTTCGGTGAGGGAGGTCAGCAGCCCGGCACCCTCGCGCTCGAATTTCGTGGCGACCGGCAGCGGCGTGCCGGGTGCCAGCCGCACCCGCACGTATTCCCGCCGCCCGGCCTTCTTGCGGTAGCTGAAGCCCGCCTGGGCCGGGAAGCGCGCCAGCGGCTCGGCCGCGGCGCCGGCCAGCCGCAGCACCAGCGGCCGCGCCAGATGCAGGAAGGTCACCACCGCCGCCACGGGGTTGCCCGGCAACCCGACCACAGGCGTGCCCGCCACCATCCCCATCGCCGCCGGCCGCCCCGGCTTCACCGCCAGGCGCCAGAACACCAGCCGGCCGCCCTGCTCGATGGCGGCGCGGACATGGTCTTCCTCGCCGGTGCTGACCCCGCCCGAGGTCAGCAGCAGGTCATGCGCGCCGGCCGCCCCGCGCAGCGCCGCGGCGGTGGCATCGGCCTGGTCGGGCAATATGCCGAGGTCGGTCGCCTCCACCGGCAGCCGCGCCAGCATCGCCAGCAGGGTGAAGCGGTTGCTGTCATAGGTCTGCGCCGGGCCGAGCGGCATCCCCGGCGTCGCCAGCTCGTCCCCGGTGGAGAACACCCCACGCGCACCCGCCGCGCCACCGCCAGGGATGCACAGCCCAGCGCGGCGGCGAGGCCGACCTCGGGCGCCCGCAGCCGCCGCCCGGCCGGCAACGCCAGCGCGCCCTGCGCCACATCCTCCCCAGCCGGGCGGGCATTGGCGCCGCGCTTCAGCCCGGGCGGCACCCAGCACGCCCGCCGCGGTCGCCTCGGCATCCTCCTGCATCACCACGGTATCGGCGCCGGGGGGCATCGGCGCGCCGGTGAAGATGCGGCTCGCGGTGCCCGGCGGCAGCGGCCGGCCGGCGCTGTGCCCGGCGGCGACCCGGCCCTCGAATTGCAGCAGGCTGCGGGCGGCGGGCGCGAGGTCGGCGTGGCGGAAGGCGTAGCCATCGACGGCGGAGTTGAAGAACGGCGGCAGCGGCAGCGGCGCCCGCAGGTCCTCGGCCAGCACCCGGCCGAGTGCCGTGGCCAGCGGCACCCGCTCCGCCCCGGCCAGGGCCGGGATGCGGCTGGCGATCAGCGCCTCGGCCGCCTCCACCGAAAGCAGCGGGCCGCCGAAGGCGAAGCAGTCATCGGAAAGTTGCGCCATGACCCTTCCCCTCCTACCAGCCTGCCGTGTCCACGGCGTGCCGCAGCGCCAGTTCGGCGATCCGCGCCGTATCGTCCAGCGGCGCCCATGGCAGGGCGGCCGGGGCATGGCCGGCGGGCGGCGGCACGTCGCTGGCGACGGCGACGATGGCCGGGTGGTCGGGGTGCAGCCAGGGCTTGTCGTTGGCCGCCCGGTGCACCTCGATCTTTGGGTGGAGGTCCTGCTTGAACCCCTCGACGATCACCAGGTCGACCGGCGCGAGCTGGCCGAGCAGGGCGCGCAGGTCCGGCTCGGGCGCGCCGCGCAACTCGGTCATCAGCGCCCAGCGATGGGCCGAGCCGACCAGCACCTGCCGCGCCCCGGCCGCCCGGTGCTCCCAGGAATCCTTGCCCGGCGTGTCCACGTCGAACCGGTGGTGGGCGTGCTTGATGGTCGAGACGGTGACGCCCCGGGCGGTCAGCTCGGGGATGAGCTTCACCAGCAGCGTCGTCTTGCCGGCGCCGCTCCAGCCGGCGAGGCCGATCAGCCGCATGGCCGGGCCATCGCGCCGCGCCGGCAGGGGTGCGCGGCCTTGCCGTCAGTTCGTCCAGGCTCACGCGCGCGATGCTCCCTGCCCCGAACCCGTCCATGCCGCCAGCGCCGGCGCGGCGCCGGCCGGATGCCGCGGATCATATGGGCCGGCCGCCGCCCGGCCACATCCGCCCTGGCGCGGCGAACACCCATGCCGCCCGCCCTCACCGGCCGGCCGGCCCGGGTTCCGGCAGCGCCGCCGCGGCCTGCTCGATGTCGATCACCGTGCGGCCCAGCACCCCGACCGCACGATAGAAACGCGCCGCCTCGGCGCCCGCCATGTCGGCGAAGCAGCGGCCGGCCCAGGGGGCCAGGTGGCGGGCGAAGAACTCCTCGGCCGAGGCATCGCCGAAGGCCGGGGCATCGCCGAAGCGGCCTTCCAGCAGCCCGGCCATCACCTCGCAGCCGAAGGCGATGTGGTCTTCCGGCTCGGCCACGCCGGGCGTCCGCTCGATGCCGAGCTGGCGCAGGGTGCCGCGCAGCTCGGCCAGCGGGCGCTCATGCAGGAAGCCGGTGATGTAGTAGGAGGCATAGGGCAGCAATTCGCCCTGGCCAACGCCGATGAACAACGTGAAATACTCGCGGTTCGCCGCCTCGGCGGTGGTGGTGCCGGCGGCCCCGGCCAGTTGCGTGAAGGCGAGGCCGAGCGGCGAGTTGTCGCCCCGCAGCCCCGCCAGCCGGCCCAGCAGCGCGGCATCCGGCGGCGCGGAGGACAGCCGGGCGAGCAGCGAGAACAGCCGCGCCCTCTCCCGGTCCACCGGATCGACTTCCCTCGTCACGATATCACCACCCCATCCGGCATCGCCTGCCGCAACCATGACGCCATGCATCGGTGTTCGTGCCGCTCCGCCATCATACCGGCACCGCCCCGCCGTGGCGGCGTGGCGGGGGATGCCGGGGCTGTTCGGGGGCGGCGGCTGCTGCCAGCGGTGGCTCGGCGGGCAACGCTTCGGCGGGCAGCGCCTCGGGCGGCGGGGCCTCCGCCGGCGGAACCTCGGGCGGTGCCGCCAGGGCCACCTGCGCCGGCTTGTCCGGCTGGTCCGCCGGCTCCGGCGCCGCCTCCTCCACCATGCCGATCGCCTGGGCCAACAGCTTATTCACGTCGCCACCGAGTTCCAGCGCGAAGCCCGCCATGCCGTCCGGCGCGTTGTAGTCCCAGGCGTAATCGGCCGGGCCGGTGAAATTGCGGATCGCCGGGTCCAGCGTCCAGGCCCGCCGCAGCGCCGCCTGCCGCAGCACGGCCGGCACCTCGGCGCGCAGGAAGGCGGTGAAGTCGCTGGCCGGCGGTCAGGCTGTCGAGCGGCGGCAGGCTGGCCGGATCGAAAGCCGGAGGCTCCGGCGCGGCCGGCATGGCGGCGGGCGGCGGCGGCGGCGCGCCACTGCTCGCTCCGGGTTCGACAGCGGCGCCCCGCTTGCGACGCGACCAGCGGCTGAGGAAACCTTCCCCCGAATCGGTCATCCCGCATCATCCTCCCCGCGCCGTCGCCCGCCGCCGGGCCGGGTGCCGAGCGCCTCGGGGTCGGCACGGTCGCGCCGGCGCTTCTGGAAGCCGCGCTCCACATGATGCTCGGCGACATAGGCCGCGAGGGTGGCGCGCAACCGCCCGGGCAAGGGCAGGCTTTCCAGCAGGTCGCCACCGCTGTCGGCGTAGAGATGCGCCTCCCCGGCATCGACCGTCACGCCATGCAGGGCAAGGCCCGGCGCCGCATCCACCGGCCGCAGCACCACCCAGATGCGCGGCGACGCGGCTTCCAGGTTGTCGCGGTAGTTCGGCGTGTCGCTGGGGTAGAGGCGCGACCTCGGCATGGCCGGCGAGGAACAGCGTGCGGCCGTCCGGCTTCGCGCAGCAGGGTCCAGGGCGGCAGTGTCCGGCGCCTGCTTCCAGCACCTCCACGGCGCGCCAGGACCATGCTCGGCCCAGCGGGTCACGGCCGGGCGACGCTCGGCCAGCACGGCGACGCGGATGACAGCGGTATCCGGATTTCGGCACTTGCAGGCCGTGGCTCATGCGCGACGGTCCTCCCCTGCGCCCGCAGCGGCAGGCCGGCGACCAGGTTCTGCGGCTTCAGCCGCACCCGCTGCGCCGCGTCCATCGGCCAGCGCCAGGTACACCGGCCGGCCCGCGCGCCTGCGGCAGCACCCGCGGCCGGCTCGGCGAATTCCAGCACGCCGAGCCAGATGATGCGCGCCAGCCTCGGCCTGCTGTCACCTTCTCGCCCTGCCAGAGGTCGTTGGCGATGGCGGTGGCCTCGGCGTCCAGCCCGACATGCCAGGTCCAGTTGCGTCGTCGATCACCCGGCACCGGGCGGATCGTCACCCGCTCGCCGATCACATGGCGCGATGAAGCGCTCAAGCGCGCGGGCCAGGCCGCGCTGGCCCGGCCGGCCTCGGCGATGTCGAGCGCCAGGTCGATGCGCGTCGGATCGCGGCACGAGATAGCGGGCGGCATTCGCCTCGGACAGGACGTCCAGCTCGACCTCCCGCGGCGGCGCGCCGGCCTCGGCCAGCAGCTGGCCCAGGCGTGCCGAGGTCGCCGGCGCCGTGCATTCGAGCGAATTCCTCATCGGCCAGCAGCAGCGCGCCAGGGTGGATGGCGGCGCGCTGCGGCCGGAACAGCAACTCCGCGGCGCGCAGGACGAAGGGGTCGCCCACCCCCTCCATCGCGGCGCGCGGCACGAGATGCGTCAGCATCTGCAGGAACAGATCGGCGGGATGCCGGCGACGCCGCCGCGCAACAGCGCCAGCCAGGCGGCCTCCAGCGTGGGCTCGGCCTGCACCCGGTCGCGGAAGGCGAGGAACACCCGCCAGTTCTCCCGCGCATCCGCATCGGCCAGCGCCGGCGATCTCCGGCCGTCGCGCACCGGCCGCAGCGGGGCGGCCAGCAGGCCGGCATGCAGCGCCCGTTCGGCCGCGCAGGCCTCGGGCGGCGGCACCAGTTCGGGGCGGGCGAGGAAGGCGCGCCACAGGTCGGGCGTCGGCACCAGCCGGCCCGGCGCATCGCGGTCGCAGAGGTGATGGCCGCAGGCGAGCCAGAAATCGCCCGCGCAGCAGCGTCCGGGCTCATCGCTCGTCCGCCGAAGTCGGATCGTCGACGATGCTCGCAAGGCGTCTTCCTCCTCGTCATCTCGCGAAGCCGAAGGCGCGGGAAGTCGCGGCGCGCCTCGCGCCGATGCAGGGTGCGGAAGCGCTCGCGCAATGCGCCATCCTCGACGCTGCGGCGCAGCGCCAGCACGGTGTCCGGCGGGTGGTCGCAGAGGGATGCGGCGAAGGCGATCTCCTCCTGCGCGCGGCGGCCCGGCGGTGGCGTCGTCCGGGGCGCCGTAGGTCGCGCGGATATGCGCGGCGAGTGCCGCGACCGCCGCCTCGCGCTCGGCCTCGCTCGCCTCGGCCACCTCCACCAGGGTGGACCAGCCGAAGCTGCGCAGCGCCCAGGAAGCCGGCGCGGAAGGCCTGGCGGCGCTTGCCCGCGAGCGCCGCCGGGTCGTCGTCCCAGAAGGGGAAGCCGCCGGGAACGGCCCATTCGCCGGGCTCGGCCGCGCGCTCGAAGACCACCAGGTCCGAGGGGTCGAGGCGGATGGTGCGGGGCAGCCGGTTCATGCCAGTGGCAGGTGGCGACGGGTGCCGCCGTGCTTCCAGCACCAAGGCGCCGGTTGCCGGGTCGATGCCGCGCCGCAACCCCGCCTCGTCCTGGCCGTCCAGCAGCCGGGCGAGGAAATCCGCCGAGAGCCGGCCCGGGCCTGCCGCCTGCCAGCGGTCCAGCCCCGCCATCAGGTGGCGGGCCCAGGTGGCGGTCAGCTCGGCGCCGGTGACATCGGCGAAGCCTTCCTCATGCAGGCAGGTGCGCTCCGGGTCATGGCCCGGCTCGTAGCCGGCCGGGAAGGCCAGCGCCGCCTCGAAGCCCACCACCAGCCAGTCCGGCACCGCCGCCTCGGCCGCGCAGGGCGGGGCGGCCAGCCGCAGCCGGCCGCAGGTGGCGCCGTTCACCACCAGCGTGGCGGGCCAGCGCAGCGATCACCACCGCCTCGGGCGGGCCGAGCACCACCAGCGCATCCGCCAGCGCATTGGCCGCGGCGAGCAGCGCCAGCCGGGCGGCGGCCAGCGGCAGCTCGGGCTCCAGCACCACCGCCGCCTCGGCCCGCGCATAGGCGCCGACCCAGGCGAGCGTGCCGGCGCCATGCTCCGGCGCCAGGGCGGCGGCGCGGGCCAGCGCATCGCCGGCCTCGCGCAGCCGGTGCGGCGGCGAAGATGCTGGGCAGATCGGGCAGCTCCCGGGTCCGGGTGGGCATGGCGGTCCCTCGCAAGGCGGCAGGCCGGGGCATATATGCCCGGTATACCCGGCGGGCAAAGCCGGACCATTGCCGGGAACTGCGCACGGATGTCGGAACGAATTGCCCTGGTCTGCAGTTGCGAGGACAGCATGCTCCTCGATGGCCGCGCCCTCGCCCGCGGCTGCCAGGCCCGGGGACGGAGTTGCGCACCGCCGAGCAGCTGTGCCGCGGCCAGCTCGACCGCTTCCTCGCGGCGGTGGCGACCGGCCGTCCGGTGACCGTCGCCTGCACCCAGGAGGCGCCGCTGTTCACCGAGGAGGCCGCCGCGGCCGGCGCCGCCTCGCCGCTCAGCTTCGTCAATGTACGCGAACAGGCCGGCTGGTCCCGCGAGGGCGCCGAGGCCGGGCCGAAGATGGCCGGCGCTGCTGGCCGCCGCCGCGGTGCCGCTGCCGGACACGCCGCTGGTGCCGCTGCGGAGCGAGGGCGTGACCCTGGTGCTCGGGCGGAACGAGGCGGCCATCGCCGCGGCGCACGCCTGGCGGACCGGCTGGACCTCACCGTGCTGCTGACCGGCACGGAGCCGGTCACCCCGCCGCACCGGCGTGGAATTCCCCGTCCTGCGGGGCCGGGCACGGACCGCCACCGGCTGGCTCGGCGCCTTCGAGGTCGGTGGTGGATGGCCACGCCGCGCCCGCCCCCGCCTCCCGCGCGGCCTATGACTGGGGGCCGGGGCGGGATGGCGCGACAAGCCGCTGCGACATCATCCTGGACCTGACCGGCGGCCCGCCGCTGTTCCCCGCGCATGAGGTGCGCCAGGGCTACCTGCGCGCCGACCCCGGCGATGCCGCCGCGCGTGGAACGGGCGCTGGCCGAGGCCGCGGCAACTGGTCGGCGAGTTCGACAAGCCGCGCTTCGTCACCTTCGATGCCGGGCTCTGCGCCCATTGCCGCAACCGGCGCACCGGCTGCACCCGCTGCCTGGACCTCTGCCCGACCGGGGCGATCACGCCCGGGCCGGGACAGCGTGCTCATCAGCGCCGAGATCTGCGCCGGCTGCGGCGCCTGCGCCGCGGTCTGCCCGACCGGCGCGGCGACCTATGCGCTGCCGCCGCCCGCCGCCGCTGCTGCCCGCCTGCGCGCCCTGCTGCTGGCCTTCGCGAGGCCGGCGGGCGGGATGCCGGTGGTGCTGCTGCACGACGCGGCCACGGGCGAGCCGCTGATCGATGCCCTGGCCCGGCACGGCGACGGGCTGCCCGCTCGGGTGCTGCCGCTGCGGTGAACGAGACCAGCGTGCTCGACCTGGCGACTGCTGGCCGCCGCCTTCGCCTGGGGCGCCGCCGCGGGTGCGGGTGCTGCTGCCCGGCCGGCGCCGGCACGGGACGGAGGGGCTGTTCCGCAACCTCGACTACGCCGAAGCGGCGCTGGACGGGCTCGGGCTGGCCGCCGCCGCGCCGCGCGCCGGGGCGATCGAGACGGACGATCCCTTCACCCTGGCCGAGGCGCTGGCCGCCGCTGCCGCGCGCGCGGCCGCGCTGGGCGCCCGCCAGCTTCCTGCCGCTCGGCACGCCGCGCGAGGTGCTGCGGCGGGCGCTGGCCGGGCTGCATGCCGCGGCCGGCGCCGGCGCCCGGCCGAGGTGGTGGCGATGCCGGCGCTGGCGCCCTTCGGCGTGGCGCGGTGGCGAGGCCGAGGGCTGCACGCTCTGCCTCGCCTGCACCATGGTCTGCCCGACCGGGGCCTTCTCGCGCCAATCCCGAGACGCCGCAGCTGCGCTTCCTGGAGGATGCCTGCGTGCAATGCGGGCTCTGCGCGGCGACCTGCCCGGAGCAGGTGATCACCCTGGCGCCCCGGCTGAACTTCACCGCAACCGCGGCCCAGCCGCAGGTGGTGAAGGAGGAGGAGCCGTTCTGCTGCACCCGCTGCGCCAAGGCCTTCGGCACCCGCAGCAGCATCGAGCGGGTGAAGGCGAAGCTGGCCGGCAACCGGCACTGGATGTTCGCCGACCCGGCGCGGCTGGCGGTGCTCGAGATGTGCGAGGACTGCCGGGCCTCGGAAGCCACGCTCGGCGGCATCGACCCCTATGCCGGGCCGCCCCGCCCGGCGGTCCGCACCACCGAGGACTGGCTGCGGGAGGCGGCGGCCAAGGGGGAATAGCCGCGGCTACCAGCCCAGCGTCCCCGGTCCGCCCTTGAACGGCCCGACCAGCCCGGCGGTGATCCAGCCGCCGGTAGAATTCGCCGGGCTGCGGCACCACGCGCTCGTCATCGACGAAGCAGGCATCCATCCGCCCGGCGTAGACGGCGACATGGTCGCGGATCGGGGCGAAGCCGGGCGTCGGCTCCGGGTAACTCCAGCCGGCGCGCTCCGCGGTCACGCCGCCGGCCGAGAGGCTCCAGTAGCGGGCGAGGCCCTTCCATTCGCAGAAGCTCCGGCCCGGCGCCGGCCGCAGCACGCCGGGGCGGAAGGCCTCGGGCGGCAGGTACCAGCCCGGGGGGTGGAAGGTCTCCAGCACCCGGAAGGCGGCAGATGTCTCGGCGATGGTCTCGCCGCCGAGGATGATGCGGATGCGCCGGGTGCTCGGCTCCAGCCGGGGCGGGCGGGGAAAGTCGGCGACATGTTCGGTCATTGGGATGCAGGTGGCCCTGCCCCCTTCCCCTGCAACCTCCCAGGGGCAATGTTGCCGGCAGCCCGAGGAGGACCCCATGGCCGAAGACACCAACCTGCAGATCCTGCTGCGTCGCCGTCCTGAAGGTGAGCCGGTGCCGGAGGATTTCGAGATCGTCGAGGCCCCGGTGCCGCAGCCGAAGCCGGGCGAGGTGCTGGTGCGCGCCCGCTACCTCTCGCTCGACCCCTACATGCGCGGCCGGATGTCGGATGCGAAAAGCTACTCCGCCCCGGTGGCGCTGGGCGCGGTCATGGAGGGCCAGACGGCCGGCGAGGTGGTCGCCTCCAATGCCGAGGGCTTCGCGCCGGGGGATACGGTGCTCGGCGGCTTCGGCTGGCAGCGTTATTCCTGCGTGGCAGCCGGGCCGGGGCTGTTCCGGGATCGACCCGAAGGAGGCACCGCTCTCGGCCAGCCCTCGGCGTGCTCGGCATGCCCGGGCTGACCGCCTGGGTGGGGCTTGAGAGACATCGGCCAGCCCAAGGCGGGCGAGACGGTGGTGGTCTCGGCTGCCTCCGGCGCGGTCGGCCAGGTGGTCGGGCAGATCGCCAAGATCCGCGGCTGCAAGGGTCGATCGGCATCGCCGGCGGGCCGAAGAAATGCGAGTTCGTGACCGAGACGCTGGGCTTCGATGCCTGCCTCGACCACAAGGGCGACCTGGATGCGCAGCTCGACAAGGCCTGCCCGGAAGGCATCGACGTCTACTGGGAGAATGTCGGCGGCGCGGTGCAGGCGGCGGTGTTCCCGCGCTTCCGCGACTTCGGCCGGATGGTGATGTGCGGCGTCATCTCGCAGTACAACACGGTGCTCGGCGCGGATTCCTTCGGCGGTGCGCCGGGGCCGAACCTCGGGCCGGTGGTGCGCAAGCGCCTGCGCATCCAGGGCTTCATCGTCAGCGACAACGGCTGGGCGCGCTACCCGCAGTTCCGCCAGGAGATGCTGGGCTGGATGGCGGCCGGGCAGATGGCCTGGCGGGAGGATGTGGTGGAAGGGCTGCGTAATGCCCCGCAGGCCTTCATCGGCCTGCTGAAGGGCGCCAATTTCGGCAAGCTGGTCATCAAGGTTGACTGAACCGGCGGCACCCTGCGCGGCCGAGGACCGTCGCCTCTCCGGGCTGCTCGCCGGCCGCCGCGTGCTGTTCTGCTACGGGCTGTTCGGCGAGGTGATCGCCGGGCTGCGCCCGCTCGGGCAGGACTACATGGGCACGCAGATCGACTGGCTGCGGCGCATCGCGGTGGCGGCGGAGGTGGTGCCGCTGCCGACCGCGGCGCCGGTCGGGGTCAATGCCGGGCGCATCGCCGCCGCCCTCGCCGCCGATGCGCCGCCGGCGCTGATGGTGGCGCACAGCAAGGGCGGGCTGGAGGCGCTGGCCGCCCTGCTGCGGCCCGGCGCCGCGGCGCGCTGCCACGGCTTCATCGCCCTGCAGTCGCCGTTCTGGGGCTCGCCGGTCGCCGACGCCGTCTGCGCCCGGCGAAGCCTGCGCCTCGCCACCCACCACGCGCTGCGGCTGGCGCATCTCGGCACCGGGCGGGGGCTGAAGGACCTGACCACCCCGGTGCGCACCGCCTGGATGAACGACCACGCCACCGCCATCCTGGCGCTGGCGCATCAGGTGCCGATGGTCACCCTGGCGACGGTGCTCGACCGGCAGTGGCATTGGCAGGACCGCGCCTACTGGCCGCTCGCCCGCTGGATGGAGCGGCTGGGCGCCGGGGAGAACGACGGGCTGGTGCCGGTCAGCTCCACCCGGTTGCCCGGCGTGCCCTGCCTGGTGTCGGCGGGCGGCCACCGGGCGCTGGTGGCCGCCGGGCCTGACCGTGACCCGGTGGGGGTGCTGCGCGGCCTGCTGCTGGCGATGCTCGGCGACGGCAACTATTCGGCCGCCACCTCCACCAGCACCAGCTCGGCATCCTCCGAGGCGGTGATCTCCATGACCGGCTCCGCGACGATGCCCGCGCCGTCCCGGGTACCGAGCGCCACGCCGTTCACCGTGACCGCGCCCCTGGCCGGCACGAGGTAGGCGGCCCGGCCCTCGGCCAGCGGCTGGCGCAGGGTCTGGCCGGCCTTCAGCGTCGCCGCCATGACCGCGCCGTTGACGTTCAGCGGCAGCGCGCCGGCTTCGGCATCCTGCGGGCGGCCGCTGGCCAGCACCTCGAAGCCCGCCTCGCGCCGCTCCTTCGGGAAGCTCTTCGCGCCCCAGTTGGGCCTGGCGCCGCGGCGATCCGGGATGATCCAGATCTGGAACAGCGTCGTCCGGCCGGGTTCGAGGTTGTATTCGCTATGCGTCACCCCGGTGCCGGCGGACATGATCTGCACGTCGCCCGCCTCGGTGCGGCCCTCGTTGCCCATGCTGTCGCGGTGGGTGATGGCGCCTTCACGGACGTAGGTGATGATCTCCATGTCGCGGTGCGGATGCGGGTCGAAGCCGGTGCCGGCGGCGATCTCGTCGTCGTTCCAGACCCGCAGCCGGCCCCAGTTCATCCGGGCGGGATCGTGGTAGCCGGCGAAGGAGAAGTGGTGGCGGGCGTTCAGCCAGCCATGGTTGGCACCGCCAAGGGTGCCGAAGGGGCGGACGTCGATCATCGGGACACGCTCCGTTCCTGGGCGCCGGCCCGGGAACTCCCCGGGGCCGGCTGGATGACGACCCAGATAGGGCGATGGCGCCCGGAAGTCCCATACCGGACGCCCATCGCCACCATTCACGGCGGCGATGACGCGGCCGGTTCAGGGCATCAGCGGCACATCAGCACGGGCATGTCGCTGTTCTCCAGGATGTGCCGCGTCACCCCGCCGAGGATGAGCTGGCGCAGCCGGGAATGGCTGTAGGCGCCCATGCACAGCAGGTCCGCCTGGAAATCCCGTGCCGCGCCGAGCAGCCCGGCGCCGACATCCTTGGTCTGCGGCTTGAACAGCGCCGGCTCGGCCTCGATCTCGTGCCAGCGGAGGTAGCTGCGGATGCCCTCCACCTTCGGGCCGCGCCGCTGGTACTCATCGGCATAGAGCAGCCGCACCGCATTGGCGCGATGCAGCCAGGGCAGCGCCGCCGCCACCGCCGCGGCGCTTTCGGCCGAGCCGTTCCAGGCGCAGCACACCCGCGTGCCGATGGTCGCCGGCACCTGGCGCGGCGCGATCAGCACGGGGCGGCCACTGTCGAACAGCACGGCATGCAGCGCATCGGAGGAGGACACGTCCTCATCCGCTTCCGGATGTGGCACCACCGCCATGTCGTAGAGCCGCGACTGCTGGGCGACGACATCCTCCTCGCGCCCGGCGATGCTCTCGAAGGACAGCGTCGGGCCATCGGTCTTCAGCGCGGTCTCGGCGCTGTTGGCGATGGTGACGCCGCCCGAGGTCTCGGCGAAGCGTTCGAACAGCGAGCGCACCCGGCCAGCGCGATCGCCGCTTTCACGCTCGGTCGCCGCCATCATCTCCTCGATCATGGCGCCGGACAGGCCCTCGCCGGCCAGTGGCGCGACATCCCGTGCATCCACGCGCACATGCAGGCAATGCACATGCGCATTCCATATCCGCGCCACCATCAGCGCGGTGGCGAGCGCAGCTTCCCCGGAAGCGGTACCGGTCAGTGGCAGCAACAGGCGGCGGTAGGCCATGGCGCGTCTCCCAAACGGCGCGGAAGCAGCACCCTTAGCACGAAATGACGCATTTCAATGCAGGCCCTCACCGCACAGCAGCGCGCGCGCCGCCGGGATGGGATCGGCCGAGGCATCCACCTCATGCCATGCCACCTGGCCGGCATCGCGCGCCGCCGCCGCCGCCAGCACCGCCGCATCGGCATCGGAGGCATCGCGCTGTGCGGGTTTGCGCAGGCCGGCGGCATGGCGGGCGGCGATTTGCGCTTCCAGCACGGCGATCGGCGCGGTCAGCCAGAGGCCGGTGAAGGGCACCGCGGCGGCGGTGGCGGCGGCCTCGATCGCCGCGCGTTCGGCCGGCCGCAGGAAGGCGGCATCCGCCACCACGGCATGACCGGCCCGCAGCGCGGCCTCGGCGTTCGCCGCCAGATTCGGCGAAGACCGCGGCGCTGGCCTCGGCAGTATAGGCCGCCGCCGGCAGGGGCTGTTCGGGCGGCACCCCGGCCCGGCGCTTGCGGATTTCGTCGGACCGCAGCACCAGCGCCCCCGGCGCCGCGCCGATGCCCGGTGCCAGCGCCCGCGCCAGCCGGCTTTTCCCGGTGCCCTGCAGGCCGCCCACCGCGACCAGCCGCGCCGGCCCGGGCCGCAGCATCGCCTCCGCACGGTCGAGGTAGGGCAGCCCGTCGGCGCCGCGGCTGGCGGTCGCATGTGCCCGGATGATCGCCCGCAGCGACAGCCACAGCGGCAGCGCACCGACCAGCGAGGCATCGCCGCTGCGCGCCACGTAGCGGTTGAGCACCCGGTTGGCGGCCGCGCGGCCGAGCCGGTGGTCGAGGTCCATCAGCAGGAAGGCGAGGTCGTAGCCGGTGTCGATGGTGGCCAGCGCCTCGTCGAATTCCAGCGCGTCGAAGGGTGTCAACCCGGCCCTGCCACAGGCACAGGTTGCCGAGGTGCAGGTCGCCATGGCAACGCCGCACCCGCCCGGCCGCGACCCGGGCCGCCAGCAGCGGGTTCGAGCCGTGCCAGCGCCGCCCGCGCCGCGGTGGCCCAGGCCTCCACCCGCGGCGCAGGCAGGCCGGCGGCGAGGCAGGCGCGGCGGTTGCCCTCCAGCACCGGCAGGAAGGGCGGCGGCGCGGCGACCGGCGGCAAGGCGGCGTGCATGGCGGCGACCGCATCGGCCAGCGCATCCTGCAGCACCTCGTCCAGCCCGCCGGCGGCGGCGACGGCATCGAGGAAGTCGCCGGGCGGGACCGGCGCCATACGCAGCACCCAATCGACCGGCTCCCCGGCGCCGTCCAGCGCCAGGGTGCCATCGGCGGCACGGATCACCGGCAGCACGTCGCGGTAGAGGCCAGGGGCGAAGGGTTGGTTGATCTCCAGCTCGCGCCGCAGCAAACGGGCGCGTTCCGCCGGGGCGGTGAAGTCGAGGAAGCCGAGCGCCACCGCCTTCTTCAGCTTCAGCGCCGCATCGGCGCCCACGAAGACGGCGGAGATATGCGTCTCGATCGGCGCCGCGCCGGTGAGGCGCCGCAGCAGCGCCGCCACCCCGGCCTGCGGCGCCGGGATGCTCACGGGTAGAGCGCCTCGATCCGCCAGCCGCTGCCCTCGCGGTGGAACACCTGGCGGTCATGCAGCCGGAACGGCATGTCCCGCCAGAACTCGATCCGCCGCGGCACCAGCCGGAAGCCGGACCAGAAGTTCGGGCCGGGGATCTCGCCGATGCCGAATTTCATGGTGTATTCCGCCACCGCCTTCTCCAGCGCGAAACGGCTCTCCAGCGGCCGGGACTGCCTGCTGGCCCAGGCACCGATGCGCGAGCCGCGGGCGCGGGAGGCGTAATAGGCATCGGCCTCCGCCGCGCTGACCGGCTCCACCCCGCCCTCGACGCGCACGCTGCGGGCCAGGGTCTTCCAGTGGAAGCACAGCGCCGCCTCCGGGTTGGCCGCCAGTTCGCCGCCCTTGCGGCTTTCGAGGTTGGTGTAGAACACGAACCCGCCCGGATCGACGCCCTTCAGCAGCACCATCCGGGCGGAAGGCCGGCCGTCCGGCGTGCTGGTCGCCAGGCAGACGGCATTCGGGTCGTTCGGCTCGGTCCTGGTGGCCTCCGCGAGCCAGCTTTCGAAGCGGGAGATGGGGTCGGCGGCGGCGCTGTCCATGGCGGAAATCCCCCGGGGGCGAAGGCCGGGCGGCGGGCGGGACATGCCGCGCCCCCTTGTCCGGCGGCCGGGGGTGTGCCACCACCCAGGGCCAACCGCAACTATCGGTCTCATATTCCATGTCAGACGCGCCGCTTGCAGATGCCCCCACCGGTACGCTCATGGCCGGCAAGCGCGGCCTGGTCATGGGGGTCGCCAACGACCGCTCGATCGCCTGGGGCATCGCCCGGGCGCTGGCCGCGCAGGGCGCCGAGCTGGCCTTCACCTACCAGGGCGAGGCGCTGGAGAAGCGGGTCCGGCCGCTGGCGGCAAGTCGGTCGGCAGCAAGCTCGTGCTGCCCTGCGACGTCACCGACGACGCCAGCGTCGACGCCGTCTTCGCCGCCGTCGAAGGAAGCCTGGGGCGGGCTCGATTTCCTGGTCCATGCCATCGCCTTCTCCGACAAGGACGAGCTCAAGGGCCGCTACCTGGACACCACGCGCGAGAACTTCCTGCAGCACGCTGGACATCTCCTGCTATTCGTTCACCGCGGTCGCCAGCGGGCGGTGCCGCTGATGAGCCGACGGCGGCAGCCTGCTGACGCTGACCTACTCGGCGCCGAGCGGGTCATGCCGCACTACAACGTCATGGGCGTCGCCAAGGCGGCGCTGGAGGCCAGCGTGCGCTACCTCGCGGCCGACCTCGGCGAGCAGCGGCATCCGCGTCAACGCGATCTCGGCCGGGCCGATCAAGACGCTGGCGGCGAGCGGCATCGGCGACTTCCGCTACATCCTGAAGTGGAACGAGTACAACTCGCCGCTGCAGCGCAACGTCACCATCGAGGAGGTCGGCGGCGCCGGGCTCTACCTGCTGAGCGACCTGTCGTCCGGCGTCACCGGCGAGGTCCATCACGTCGACTGCGGCTACCACATCGTCGGCATGAAGGCGGTCGGATGCGCCGCGACATCAGCACGGTCTGAACCGGGCCGCGCCAGCGCCATGTCCCACAACACCTTCGGCCAGCTGTTCCGCGTCACCACCTGGGGCGAGAGCCACGGCCCGGCCATCGGCTGCGTGGTCGACGGCTGCCCGCCGCGCCTCCGCTGACCGAGGCCGACATCCAGCTCTGGCTGGACCGCCGCCGGCCCGGCCAGTCCCGCTTCACCACCCAGCGCCAGGAGCCGGACGCGGTCGAGGATCCTGTCCGGCGTGTTCGAGGGCGTGACCACCGGCACGCCGATCGCGCTGCTGATCGAGAACGCAGGACCAGCGCTCGCAAGGACTACGGCGAGATCCAGGACCAGTTCCGGCCCGGCCACGCCGACTACACCTATGAGCCGAAATACGGCATCCGCGACTACCGCGGCGGCGGCCGCTCCTGCGCGCGCGAGACCGCCATGCGGGTCGCCGCCGGCGCCGTCGCGCGCAAGGTGCTGGGCGCCGGCGGTCGACCATCCGCGGCGCGCTGGTGCAGATCGGCCGCACGCCGATCGACCGCGCCGCTGGGACTGGGACGGCGGTCGAGGACAACCCCTTCTTCTGCCCCGACCGCCAGGCGCCGCCGCACGCTGGGAACAGCCTGCTCGACGAGGTGCGCAAGGCCGGCTCCTCGCTCGGCGCGGTGATCGAGGTGGTGGCCGACGGGCGTGCCGGCCGGCCTCGGCGCGCCGATCTACGGCAAGCTCGACGCCGACCTCGCCGCGGCGCTGATGGCGCATCAACGCGGTCAAGGGCGGTGGAGATCGGCGACGGCTTCGCCGCCGCCGCGCTGTCCGGCGAGGAGAACGCCGACGAGATGCGCATGGCCGGACGGCCGGGTCGCGTTCTGCTCCAACCACGCCGGCGGCATCCTGGGCGGCATCTCCACCGGCCAGCACATCGTCGCGCGCTTCGCGGTGAAGCCGACCAGCTCGCATCCTGACGCCGCGCCGGACGGTGGACCGCGACGGCCGCGAGACCGAGATCGCTGACCAAGGGCCGCCACGACCCCTGCGTCGGCATCCGCGCCGTGCCGGTCGGCGAGGCGATGATGGCCTGCGTGCTGGCCGACCACCTGCTGCGCCACCGCGCGCAGAACCCGGATGCCCCGGAGGCCCGGCTGCCGCGCAACTGAACGGCTTCAGCCGAACAGGAAATCCGCGGCGGACAGGCTGGCCAGGGCCACGTCCCGCAGCGTCACCAGATCCCCGGGCCCGAGGGTGATCATCGTCGTGCCGTCATCCTCCACGGCCGCCGCCAGCACCTGCGCAAAACTGCTGAAGCCAAGGCCCGAAAGCCGGATGTGGTCGGTGCCCGGGGTGAAGTCGCTGATCAGGTCCACGCCGGCGCCCCGTCCGAACAGGAAGGTGTCGGCGCCGGCCCCACCGGCCAGCACATCGTCGCCGCCGCCGCCGTTCAGCGTATCCCTGCCGGTGCCGCCGTTCAGCAGGTTGTCGCCGGCATTGCCGGTCAGGATGTTGTTCAGGCTGTTGCCGATCGCGTTGATGGCGCCGCTTCCGGTCAGCGTCAGGTGCTCGATGTACTGGCCGCCGAGGTTGTAGGACACCGCGGACAGCACCGTGTCCGTGCCCTGGTTGTTGAGTTCCATCGCCCGGTCGCCGGCATGGTCCACCACGTACAGGTCGTCGCCGGTGCCGCCCACCATGGTATCCGCCCCGGCGCCGCCGTCGAGCGTGTCATGCCCCGCACCGCCGATCAGGCTGTCGTTGCCGGTGCCGCCGCTCAGGCGGTTGTTGCCGGCATTGCCGGTCAGCGTGTTGTTCAGGCTGTTGCCGATGGCATTGATCGCGCCCGTGCCGGTCAGCGTCAGGTGCTCGATAAATTGGCCGCCGAGGTTGTAGGACACCGCCGACAGCACCGTGTCCGTGCCCTGGTTGTTGAGCTCCATCGCCCGGTCGCCGGCATGGTCCACCACGTACAGGTCGTCGCCGGTGCCGCCCACCATGGTATCCGCCCCGGCGCCGCCGTCGAGCGTGTCATGCCCCGCACCGCCGATCAGGCTGTCGTTGCCGGTGCCGCCGCTCAGGCGGTTGTTGCCGGCATTGCCGGTCAGCGTGTTGTCGAGGCTGTTGCCGATCGCGCTGGTCGCGCCGCTTCCGGTCAGCGTCAGGTGCTCGATGTACTGGCCGCCGAGGTTGTAGGACACCGCGGACAGCACCGTGTCCGTGCCCTGGTTGTTGAGTTCCATCGCCCGGTCGCCGGCATGGTCCACCACGTACAGGTCGTCGCCGGTGCCGCCCACCATGGTATCCGCCCCGGCGCCGCCGTCGAGCGTGTCATGCCCCGCACCGCCGATCAGGCTGTCGTTGCCGGTGCCGCCGCTCAGGCGGTTGTTGCCGGCATTGCCGGTCAGCGTGTTGTTCAGGCTGTTGCCGATGGCATTGATCGCGCCCGTGCCGGTCAGCGTCAGGTGCTCGATAAATTGGCCGCCGAGGTTGTAGGACACCGCCGACAGCACCGTGTCCGTGCCCTGGTTGTTGAGCTCCATCGCCCGGTCGCCGGCATGGTCCACCACGTACAGGTCGTCGCCGGTGCCGCCCACCATGGTATCCGCCCCGGCGCCGCCATGGAGCGTGTCATGGCCGCCATGCCCGGCGAGCAGGTCGTCGCCGTCGTTGCCTTCCAGCCGGTCGTCCTGGTCGGAGCCGGACAGCGTATCCTGGCCGCCGCCGCCAACCACCGTCGCGCCCGGCTGGTCGCGTGCCAGCAGCAGCGCATCATCCGTCGAGGTGCCCCGCAACCATTCGATGCCCGGCAGCGGCAGCGCCCGCAGGTCGAGCAGTATCCCGGCGACGCCGCTGGTCCAGGTATCGGTGCCGGCCCCACCATCCACCACATCGGCGAAGGTCGCCGCCTCGACCAGATCGATCGCCCAGGGCGCCGGCTGCCCGATGTCCAGCCACAGCCTACCGGTGAAGCGGCCATCGGCGCTGGCGATGATGGTGTCGTCGCCGTCGCCGCCCAGCAGCGTATCGGCGCCGCTGCCGCCCGAAAGCACGTCCTTCCCGTCGCCGCCTTCCAACAGGTCATCGCCGGTCCAGCCGACCAGCGTGTCATTCCCGGCGCTGCCCTGCAGCGTATCATTGCCTGCCCCGCCTTCCAGCCGGTTGGCGCCGGCATTGCCCAGCAGCAGGTTGTCCAGCGCATTGCCGATGCCGGTGGCATTCCCCGCCGCCTCACTCAGCACCAGCGTCTCGACCTGCGCCGGCAGGGTCATGCCCAGCGAGGCGATGATGGTGTCCTCGCCCTCCCCCGCCGCCTCGGCCACCAGGTCCTGCGCATGGTCCACCAGGTACAGGTCGTTACCCGGCCCGCCCTCCAGCAGGTCCGCGCCGCCGCCGCCATCCAGCGTATCGGCACCCGCACCGCCCAGCAGGGTATCCGCGTCGGCGCCGCCGGTGATCCGGTCGGCGAAGTCGGTTCCGCGAACCAGCCCGATCGCGTGCAGCGTGTCGATGCCGCCCCAGCCGTCCGATACCGTGCCTGCCCCGAGGTCGGCGATGATCCCGGCCGGATCGCCGGCGTAATCGGCGCCGACCTGCGTGCCGGCCGCCGGCGCCCGCAGCGTGTCATTGCCGGCGAGGCCGCGCAGCCAGGTACGGGTGCCGGCTACCGACCGGCCGGTGAGGTCGTCGGCAAGCCGGGTGCCCCAGGCGGATTCGATGTTCCGCAGCACATCCGCCCCGCCCCATTGGTCGAGCGCCGTGCCGGTGGCAAGGTTCACCACCACGCCGCGGGTCGCCAGGCCGCCGAAGTCATGAAAGACGATGTCGTGCCCGGCGCCGCCGTCTAGCGTATCCCGGCCGGCGCCGCCGCCCAGCCGTTCATCGGCGGAGGAGCCGGTGATGCTGTCGTCGCCCGCGCCGCCGGCAATCACCTCGATCCCGGCCAGCCGGTCGGTGCCGCCGGGCTTCAGCACATAGGCGCCCTGGGGGATGCCCCCGGTCACGCTCGAAGCCAGCGTCACGGTGATGGCGCCGGTGCCGGCGTAGCGCCATTCATCGGTGCCGGCGCGGCCATCGAAGGTCTTGTTGCCGGCGGTGCCGGACAGGAACACGTCATCCCCGGCCGAGCCCATCACGGTATCGCCGAAGGCGGACAGCGCGGCCACCCGGCGGATGTTCACCAGCGTATCGGTGCTGCCCCAGCCATCCGACCCGCCGCCGCCCAGCAGGTCGATGCCGATGGCGGCCGGGCTGGCGGCATAGGACACCTGCACCCCCGGCCCGCCATCGCCGATGATGGTATCCGCCCCCGCCATGCCCTCCAGGCTGAGCGCGAAGAAGCCACCCCCGGCGGCGCAGGCATCCAGCCTGTCCGCCCCGGCGGTGCCAGCCAGCACATGGATGCCGCTGAACAGGTCGCTGGCGCCGCCCGGCTTGGCGGTGCTGCCGGTGCCATGGGCGGTGAAGACAACCGAGATCGGGCCGCCCAGGCCGGCATAGCTCAGCGCATTGCCCGCCCCCGCGCCGCCGCTGATCCGGTCGTTGCCCGCACTGCCGAGGAAGGTCGCGCCCAGGCTGCCGCCGTCAAGGCTGTCATCGCCCGCGGTGCCGGCCTGCAGGAAGCCGGCGGCCAGGGTCAGGAAGGTGCCGGTGACGAAATCCTCCGGCGCCAGCATCGCCACCCCGTCCAGCCGGACCACCAGATCCGTGGCGTCGAGCCGGCCGTCGCGGCCAAGGTCCAGCACCAGCCAGCCACCGGCCGACTGGCCCGGCAGCCAGTACAGCTGATACCCATCCACCGGCTGGGCCGGCAGCGCCATGCCGGCGACGGGCGCCGCCACCGGCCGCCCAATGCTGCCGCTGAACAGCAGGGCGCGGGCGATACCGTCCACGCCGGTATAGGTGCCGGCATCGGCGCCACGGCCATCGGCCTGGCCGAACCAGGCGTTGCTGACCCGCAGGCGGTCGCCCTCCGCCCGGCTGAAGCCGGAGACGAGGTCCATGGCCGCCAGGGTGGACCAGGCAGCCTCGCCCATGCCCTGCAGCAGCAGGGTATCGGCGCCCGGGCCGCCATCCAGCGTATCGGCGCCGGGGCCGCCCACCAGGCTGTCATTGCCGGTGCCACCCACCAGCAGGTCCACGCCCTCGCCACCGAGCAGCAGGTCGTCCCCGTCGGCGCCCAGCAGCACGTCGTTGCCGGCCCCGCCGTCCAGCACATCGGTCCCGGCGCCGCCATCCAGGGTATCGGCGCCATCGCCGCCCAGCAGGCTGTCGAAGCCGGCACCACCCAACAGGCTGTCATTCCCGGCGCCACCCAGCAGCGTATCATTGCCGTCGAGCCCGGCCAGCGTGTCATTGCCGCCGAAGCCGAGGATGCTGTCCGCCGCCGCGCCGCCGACGATGGACTCCGCCGTGGGGCCACCGAGGGTGGCGAAGCTGCCGGCCACGAAACTGTCCGCGGAGATGGACTGGCCGCCCGGCAGGTCGATCCGCACCACCATGTCGGCGGCGCCGAGCAGCCCGTCCCGGTCCAGATCCAGCAGCACCCAGCCACCGGAGCCGGCATCGGGCTGCCAGTACACGGTATGGGCCGCGCCGGCCGTGCGGTCCGGCAGCGCCATCCCGGCAACCGGCGCACTGCGCGCCGCCAGCGCCCCGCCAAAGCCGACCGGCAGCACCGGCTGGCCCGACAGGCCGAAGCCGCGGCCGGCGAGGCCGAACAGCGCCGCGCCGATCGCCTCCCCCCGCAGCACCAGGCGGTCGCCCTCGGCGGCGTTGAAGTCGAGGATGCGGTCGGAGGCGGCGAGGCTGCTGTCCAGCCCGCCGCTGCCCTGCAGGATGAACCGGTCCGCCCCGGCGCCGCCCGCCAGCACATCGGCGCCGGGTCCGCCGAGCAGGGTGTCCGCGCCATCGCCACCGGCCAGGGTATCGGCACCCGCGCCGCCTTGCAGCGCATCATGCCCTGCACCGCCGGCCAGGCTGTCATCGCCGGCGCCGCCGACCAGCCCGTCCGCCCCGCTGCCGGCGGTGAAGCTGAGATGTTCGACCCCGGTGACGCGGGTGCCGTCAAGCAGGCTGACCAAGGCGGGGGCCAGCATGAACAGGATGATGTCGTGGCTCGCCGCCGAGCGGTCGATGCTGGCGCGGTCGGTGCCGGCGCCGCCATCCAGGCGGTCATCGCCGGCGCCGGCCAGCAGCGTGTCATTCCCATCGAGGCCGGCCAGCGTATCGTTGCCTCCGGTGCCTTCCAGCAGATCGGCGCCCGCGCTGCCCGTAACGATCGACATCTGCCCTCCGGCACAGGCCGGCCCATGGGCGGCTTCGTGTTGCGGGCGGTTGTATCGGCGCCATATTTAGGAACGGTGAAACGGCATCCTGCCCTGTAAGGCACGCTTGACGGGAATGCCCCGTTCGGGCTTAGGCATAGGGCAACGAGAAGGACGAGACGAAGCCATGACCTTCGCCGATCCGCTGGCCGGTGGCCGCTTCCCCGTCGCCCCGGGGGCCGACAATCCGGGGCTCGACGCCTTCGTCGCACTCTGCGGCGAAGCGGCCTGGACCGCGCGGCTCGCCGATATCGGCAACCGGGCACAACCCAAATCGCTCAGTGGCCGGGCGGCGCAGCAGCGCCACGCGCTGGAATTGGCCCTGGCGCGGCTCTCCGACCGACGCGCCCTTACCCGCGCCAGCCCGGCCGAACGCCGGCTCTGCGTGTTCGCCGAGGAAGCGGTGCGGCTGGCGGACAGCCTGCCGGCCGGCCCGCGTACCCGGTTGCGCGAACAATTGATCGCCGGGCTGACCGGCGAATCGACCCTCATCCCGCTGTTCCACCTGCTGCGGACCGCGGCCCTGCTGCGCGACAGCGGCTTCACCATCCGCTTCACCGGCCTCGCCGACGGCACGCCGCACGACCTGCTGGCCGAACGCGGCGATGCGGCGGCGGAAGTGATCTGCGAAACCGTCTCGGCCGAGGAGGGCCGCCCGGTCCATCGTGGCGACTGGTATGCGCTGGTCGACCGCATGAACCCCGAGTTGCAGACCTGGCTGGCCGCCCACCCCGGCCGCTACCTGCTGAAGATGACCCTGCCGAAGGGCATTTCCGGCCCCGACCAGGTGGCCCAGCTGCACCAGCGCATCACCGAGATGCTGGCCGCCGAGAAGCGCCAGGACAGCGGTTCCCAGGCGGTGCTGAAGCTGGACCCGCTGATGCTGGCCGGCGCCCAGGCGATGGACCAGGCGAACGGCGGCCTACCGGCCCAGCTCCGCGCCCAATTCGGGCCGGAGGCGCATCTCGCGGTCACCACCGATGCGGGCAGCGGCAGCGTCTTCGCCATGGCCGCCCGCGCCGGGCGGGAGAACGAGATCTCCACCGCGGTCGCCCGCCGGCTCGGGCTGGTGGCGGAAAGCCGGCTTTCCGGGCAGCGGCCCGGCATCGTCGCGGTCTTCCTCGACGACCTGGACCGCACCGAATGGCGGGTCCTGCGCGAGCAGTTGCAGCTTGAAGGCGCGGTGCGCCGCTTCCTGACCACCGGTCCCGCGAAGCGGGTGGTGGCGGTCACCTGCGTGTCCCGCTTCGAGATGTTCGGCGCGGCGGCACCGGATGCCGCGACCGAGCTTCGGTTCCGCAACCCCGGCCACCCGGCGGCCAAGGACCCGTCGCTGGCACCGGCGATCCTTTCGTCAATGTGATGAGATGGTGGCACGGCGCGAGCGGCAACCGCCACCGGGCTGCCGCGTTCCCTGCCGAGCTTGATCGCCGCTCCCGGTCAGGGTCCCCATGATGGGGACCGGCCGGGTGCGGGGCAAAGGTGGGGAACCATGACCGACCGCGAATTCCAGGCCAAGCTTGCCGAACTCGACCGACTGCTGAACGACCCGGACATTCGCATGGACCCGCACCGGGTCTGGACCCTGCTGGCCGAGATCAGCGCCCGCGAAGCACGGGTGCCCGCCGGGGCCTGAGGGACGCAGCGCCGGGCGCCCGGGAACTCCCGGGCGTTCAGGCGCCCAGTATCTTCCAGATGCCATCGGCATGCACGATGGTCCTGTCGCCGACCATCACCAGCCCGCGCACGAACACCACCGACCGGGTCGTGCGCAGCACCTCGGCCCGCCCCTCGACGAATTCGCCGAGCTTCACCGGTGCAATGAACTGGGTGCTGAGCTGCACCGTGGTGCAGGGCTTCTGCCCGGCCGCCTGCCACACCGTCATGCCCAGCACGTCATCGGCGAAGCTCATCAGCATGCCGCCATGGACGACACCGCCGAGGTTCAGGTGGCGCGGCTCGGCGGTGAAGCCGTAGCGGAAGCCGCCCTCCGCCTCCCGCTTGTACCAGAAGGGACCGATCAGGGCGGGGTAGCCATCCGGGCGCATCTGCTTCCAGCCGGCGGCGGCGGGGTCGAACCCCGGTGCGGTATCATCGAGCATGGCAGCGTCTATAGCGCCCGTGCCGCCCGGGCGCCAAATCACCCTTCCCGCACCGCAGCAATCAGGAATTCGCGGTTGCCTTCAGGCCCGAGCAACGGGCTCGGCTCCACCCCCAGCACCCGCCAGCCGGGAATGCCCGCCCACCAGTCCGAGACACGCTGGCACACCGCCCGGTGGACCGCCGCATCCCGCACCACGCCGCCCTTGGCAATCGCCGGCCCGACCTCGAATTGCGGCTTGATCAGCGCCACCGCCCAGGCGCCCGGTGCGCAGAGCGACAGCGGCTGCGGCAGCACCGTCCCGAGGCCGATGAAGCTGGCATCGCACACCAGCACCTCCGGCGCCGTATCCAGCTGCCCGACTTCCAGGTAGCGGGCGTTCACCCGCTCCATCACCACTACCCGCGGGTCGTTCCGCAGGCTCCAGGCAAGCTGGCCATGGCCGACATCCACGGCGAAGACCCGGGACGCGCCATGGTGCAGCAGCACATGGGTGAAGCCGCCGGTCGAGGCGCCGACATCGAGCGCCACCTTGCCCGTCGGCGACAGGCCGAAATGTGCCAGGGCATGCGCCAGCTTCACCCCGCCGCGGGACACCCAGGGATGGTCCTGCCCGCGCACCTCCAGCGCCGCGCCCGGCACCAGGAGTTGCCCGGCCTTGTCGATGCGCCGGGTGTCCGAGAAGACCTTGCCGGCGAGGATCAGCGCCTGGGCCCGGGTGCGGCTTTCGGCCAGCCCCCGGTCCACCAGCGCCTGATCGGCGCGTTCCTTGGCGATGGCGGCTAGGCCCGCACCGGCTGCACGGCGGCGCCCGAGCCCAGCGCGGCGACCGCGGCGGCGACGATCTGCGCGGCGTTCAGCCCAGCCTCGTCGTACTGCTTCTTCGGGCTGTCGTGGTCGATGAAGCGGTCCGGCAAGCACAGCGGGCGGATCTTCAGCCCGTGGTCCAGCATGCCGCGCAGCGCCAGGTGGTGCAGCACGAAGCTGCCGAAGCCGCCGATCGAGCCTTCCTCGATGGTGATCAGCACCTCGTGCTCGCGCGCCAGCCGTTCCACCAGCGCGGTGTCCAGCGGCTTGGCGAAGCGGGCATCGGCGACCGTGGTGGAAAGCCCGCGGGCGCCCAGTTCCTCGGCCGCCTTCATGCATTCCGCCAGGCGCGCGCCATAGGACAGGATGGCGACGGTGGTGCCTTCCTTCAGATGCGGCCGCGGCCGACCTCGAGCGGCGTGCCGCGCTTCGGCAACTCCAGCCCCAGGCCCTCGCCGCGCGGGTAGCGGAAGGCGCTGGGCCGGTCGTCGATGGCGGCCGCGGTGGCGACCATGTGCATCAGCTCGACCTCGTCCGCCGCGGCCATCAGCACGATGCCGGGCAGGCAGCCGAGATAGGCGATGTCGAAGCTGCCGGCATGGGTCGCGCCATCGGCGCCGACCAGGCCGGCGCGGTCCATGGCGAAGCGGACCGGCAGGCCCTGCAGCGCCACGTCATGCACCACCTGGTCGTAGCCGCGCTGCAGGAAGGTGGAATAGATGGCGCAGAACGGCTTCATGCCCTCGGTCGCCATGCCGGCGGCGAAGGTGACGGCGTGCTGCTCGGCGATGCCGACATCGAAGCTGCGCTTGGGGAATTTCTTGGCGAAGGCGTCCAGCCCGGTGCCGGCCGGCATGGCGGCGTTGATCGCCACGATACGGCTCGTCGGCCTCGGCCTCGGCGATCAGCGCGTTGGAGAATACCTTGGTGTAGCTCGGCGGGCCAGGCGGGGCCTTCGCCTGCTCGCCGGTAACGACGTTGAACTTCTGCACGCCGTGGTACTTGTCGGCGCTGGCCTCGGCCGGGGCGTAGCCCTTGCCCTTCTGGGTCACCACATGCAGCAGGATCGGCCCCTGCACATCGGTGTCGCGCAGGTTGCGCAGGATGGGCAGCAGGTGGTCGAGGTCGTGGCCGTCGATCGGGCCGACGTAGTAGAAGCCCAGCTCCTCGAACAGCGTCCCGCCGGTCAGCAGGCCGCGGGCGTATTCCTCGGCCCGCTTGGCGGCGCGCTCGATCGGGCCGGGGAAGTGGCGCGCGAGCTTCGCCATCATCTCCCGGATGGACAGGAACGGCCGGGAGGACACCACCTTCGACAGGTAGGCGCTCATCGCCCCGACCGGCGGGGCGATCGACATGTCGTTGTCGTTCAGGACGACGATCAGCCGGGACTTGTTGCGCGCCGGCGTTGTTCATCGCCTCATAGGCCATGCCCGCGCTCATCGCCCCGTCGCCGATGACGGCGACGACGTTGCGCGGCGTCGCCCATCAGGTCGCTGGCCACGGCCATGCCGAGGCCGGAGGAGATCGAGGTGCTGGAATGCGCCGCGCCGAAGGGGTCGTATTCGCTCTCGCTGCGGCGGGTGAAGCCGGAGAGGCCACCGCCCTGGCGCAGGGTGCGGATGCGGTCGCGCCGCCCGGTCAGGATCTTGTGCGGATAGGCCTGGTGGCCGACATCCCAGATCAGCCGGTCGCTTCGGCGTCTCGAATACCGCATGGACCGCGACGGTCAGCTCCACCACGCCGAGCGAGGCGCCGAGATGCCCGCCGGTCTGGCTGACCGCATGGATGGTTTCCGCCCGCAGCTCCGTCGGCCAGCTGCTTGAGCTGCTCGCCGGAGAGGTTGCGCATGTCGGCCGGTACCCGGACCCGGTCGAGGAGCGGCGTGGAGGATTGGGCGGGACATCAGCTCCTCCGCTCGATCACGAAATCAGCAAGCATTCGCAACAGGTCGGCCGTCTCGCCAAACGCGTCAAGGTGGCGACTTCGCCTGGGCCACCAGCCGTTCGGCATGCAATCGGGCCCGCTCCAGCCCGAGCAGGCCCACCAGCGTAGCTTTGCCGGCCTCGGCATCCTTGCCGGTGCGCTTGCCGGTTTCGGCCTCGCTGGCGGTCGCGTCCAGCAGATCATCGGCGATCTGGAAGGCGGCGCCGAGATCCCGGCCATAGGCGGCCAGCGCATGGCGCTGCGCGAGGGCGGCCTTGCCCAGCATCGCGCCGGCCTCCGCCGGAGAATTCGATCAGCTTGCCGGTCTTCAGCGTCTGCAGCCGGCCGATGGTGCTCTCATCCAGCGGCCGCCGTGCGGCTTCCGCCAGCATGTCCAGCATCTGGCCGCCGCACATGCCGCGGGCACCGGCGGCGCGGGCGAGGCAGCGGCACCAGGTCGACGCGCACGGCGGGGTCCGGGTGGGTGTCCTCCTCGGCCAGCACGGCGAAGGCCTGGGCCTGCAGCGCATCGCCGGCGAGGATCGCGGTCGCCTCGTCGAAAGCCTTGTGGGCGGTGGGTTTGCCGCGACGCAGGTCGTCGTCGTCCATCGCCGGCAGGTCGTCATGGACCAGCGAATAGGCGTGGATCATCTCGATCGATGCCGCGACCCGGAGGGCGGCATTGCGGGACACCCCGAATTGCCGCGCGCCCTCCAGCACCAGGAAGCCGCGCAGCCGCTTGCCGCCGCCGATCGCGGCATAGCGCATGGCGGCGTACAGCCGGGCTTCCGGCCCTTCCTCGGTCGGCAGCAGAATGCCCGAGCGCCTGGTCGATCTCCTCCGCCGCCTGCGCCATGGCGAGGCGCAGCGGGTCCTGCTCGGTGGTCATGCCCATTCGGCCGGCCTCATTCCAGGTCGCGCAGGGTGGGGCCGCCGGCGGAACCGGCGGGGGCCTCGACGATGGCCTGCACCTTCGCCTCGGCTTCCGCCAGCTTGCGCTCGCAGTGCAGGCGAAGGGCGGCGCCGCGTTCATAATCGGCGATGGCCTGGGCAAGGGTGCCCCTGCCGCCTTCCAGCGACTTCACGATTTCTTCAAGTTCCGCCAGCGCCTCCTCGAAGGACAGCGTGGCGAGATCCTCCGCCGGCGGTGCCTCTCGCCGGGCGGTGGTGGACTGGCTGCGGGCCTCTCCCATTCGGGTCTCCCAGGTCTGGCCACCAGCATACAACCCTTGCCCGCCGGGCGACACCGGGTGCTTGCGGGCACCGGATGAAACCGATCCAGTGCCATCTGGCTGCGTTCGCGCCGCGGCATCCGGTCCGCTAGGCTTCCCGCCGGACCGCCGCCGCCGCCGCGTGGCGTCCGCCAGGGAGCCCGCATGCCGATCGAACAGGCGCTCGAATGGATCGGCCAGCACCGCACCGGCATGATCATCCTCGTCGTGGTGATGTTCATCACCATGGCGGTGCGGAACCGCCGCTGACCGGAACGTGCCTCCATCGTCATGCCGGTGGTGCTCCCTCGCCGGATGGTGGCAGGCTTGCCGGATATTGGGGGGAAAAACGTCATGCAGATCACGCCGCTGCACCCGCTGTTCGCCGCAAGGGTCACCGGCCTCGACCTCCGCCAGGGCATCACGCCCGACCAGGCGGCGGGGCTGCGCGCCGCGCTCGACCGCCATTCGGTGCTGGTGCTGCCCGGACAGGACATCGACGATGCCGCGCAAATCGCCTTCTCCACCAGCTTCGGCCCGCTGGAGGAAACCCGGCCCGGCGCCAAGGGGGCCGGCAGCCCGCTCATCGTACTGACCAACATCGGCCCGGACGGGGCCATCGCCCCGCCCTCGGACCGGCAGGTGCTGAACAACCTCGCCAATCGGTCCTGGCACCACGACAGCAGCTTCAAGCCGGTGCCGGCACGCGCCTCCGCGCTGTCCGCGCGCGAGATCCCGCGCCGCGGCGGGGAGACCGAGTTCGCCGGCATGCGCGCCGCCTGGGATGCCCTGCCCGAGGCCATGCGCGCGGCCGTCCGTGGCCGGGTGGCGATCCATGACTTCCACTGGTCGCGCAGCCGCATCGCCCCGGACCTGGTGACCGAGGCCGAAGGCACCCAGCACCCGCCGGTGCGCCAGGCGATGGTGCTGGAGGATAACCCGCATGGCCCGGCACTGTATCTCGGCGCCCATGCCCGCAGCGTGGAGGGGATGGAGGCAGCCGAGGGCCGCGCGCTGATCGACCGGCTGATGGAGATCGCCACCCAGCCGCGCTTCGTGTACCGCCACGCATGGGCGCCCCATGACCTGGTGGTGTGGGACAACCGCGCCGTGCTGCACCGCGCGACGCCCTTCGACAACGCCGCCGAGCGCCGGCTGATGGTCCGCACCACCATCGCCGGCAGCGGCCCCACCATCGGCTCGAACATCGGCCAGGACAGGCTGCGCCACGCGGTCGCGTAACGGACCGCTTGACGCGCCGCCCCGACGGTTCGCAAGCTGCCGCCAAAGGGCCGCAACGAACCGGACGGCCCAGCGGAGGAAACCGGTCCATGCAGGTATCACGCCGCCTGGCGCTCGCCCTCGTCAGCATGCCCTTCGTGGCCCGCGCCCGGGCCGAGACCTACCCCAGCCGCACCATCCGGCTGGTGGTGCCCTTCGCCCCGGGCGGGCCGACCGACGTGATGGGCCGCGTCGTCGCCAGCGGCCTGACCGCCGCGCTCGGCCAGCCGGTGGTGGTGGACAACCGCCCCGGCGGCGGCGGCAATGTCGGCGTGGCGCATGTCGCCCGCGCCGCGCCGGATGGCTACACGCTGCTGGTGACCTCGACCGGATTCGTGGTCAACCCAAGCCTCTTCGCCAACCCGGGCTACGACCCGGTGAAGGATTTCGCGCCGATCTGCGAACTTGGCGCCTCGCCCAACGTGGTGGTGGCCAATGCCCAGGCTGGCATCGACAGCCTCGATGACCTGGTGGCACAGGCGAAGGCGAAGCCGGATGGCATGGATGTCGCCAATCCCGGCATCGGCTCCACCCCGCACCTGACCTCGGAACTGCTGGCGATGCGGGCGGGCTTCGAAATTCGTGCAGATCCCGCACAACAGCGCGGCGCATGCGGTGCAGTCGCTGCTGGGCGGGGTCACGCCGGTCGGCATCACGGCGCTGCCGCCATCCCAGCCGCACATCAAGTCCGGTGCGTTCAAGGCGCTCGCCATGACCAGCGCCGAACGCTGGCCGGACCTGCCCGAGGTGCCGACCATGATGGAGCTTGGCTATCCCGGCTTCATCTCCGAAACCTTCCAGGGCCTGTTCGCGCCGGCCGGCACGCCGCCGGCCATCATCGCCCGGCTGGAGCGCGAGGTGGTGGCGGTGCTGCGCGACCCGACCACCGCGGCACGGCTGCAGGCGGCGGGCTTCGGCATCCGCGCCGGCGGCCCGGCCGAGCTTGCCGCGCGCATCGAGCGGGAAATACCCATGTGGCGGGACCTCATCATCCAGGCCAACATCCCGCGCCAGTAGGACGCCGTGCTTGACGGCGCCGTGCAACCCGGCTTCGCTTCATCATCGACAGCGCCACGACAGATGGCGCCGGAAGGGAGACGCCTGATGCCGCGTGGCATGCCAGGGACCACGGCCGCCCGTTCCGCCCGCCAGGCCCGCGCCTGCCACTCCACATGACCGCACCCCGGAGACGCCGCGCCACCCTTCGGCTGCGCGTGGCGGCACCGCGGCACCCAACAAAGAAAAATCCAGGGAGAAACACCAGATGAAAGACCTCGGGACAACCCGTCGCGGCCTGCTGCAGGCCGGCACCGGCCTCGCGCTGGCCGGCTCCACCCTCACCCTGCCCGCCTCCGTCGCCCGCGCCCAGGGTCCGGCACGCGGGGAGCCGCTGCGGGTGGGGGTGATGACCGACCTCTCCGGCCCCTTCGCCGGCGCCGGGAGCCAGCCGCTGTTCTGGGGCGCCGAGGTGGCGATCGAGATGTTCAACGCGCGCGGCGGCGTCGATGGCCGGCCGGTCCAGGCGGTCACCGCGGACAGCCAGAGCAAGGCCGACGTGGCGATCAACGAGGCCGAGCGGCTGCTGGGCCAGGAACAGCTGGAGGTGGTCACCGGGATCTATTCCTCGGCCCATGCGGTGCCGCTCGCGGGCCGCTTCGAGCAGTCGAAGAAGATGATGTGGATCACCAGCGCCATCGCCACCGCGGTGCTGAAGGACAAGAACTACACCTACGTGTTCCGCCCGACCGTGCATTCCGACCAGTACGGCGAAGGCTCGGTCTCGATGATCCATGAGCACGCGCAGTCCAAGCTCGGGATCGCGCCCGAGAAGCTGAAGCTCGGCGTCATCTACGAGGACGGACCCTACGGCACCGGCGTCGCCGCGGCGATCGAGGAGAACGCTAAAAAGCGCAACATGCCGATCGAGCTGAAGGAAGCCTATACGGCGACCGCGCCCGATCTCTCGACGCTGGTGACCAAGCTGCGGCGGGCCCGGCCGGACGTGGTGTTCCAGGTAGGCTACAACCCGGACATCACGCTGTTCCTGCGGCAGGCGAAGTCCGGTGGGCTGCGCTTCAAGATGCTGGTCGGCCATGGCGCCGGCTGGTCGCAGATCGACCGGCTCTCGGAGACCTTCGGCGCCGACGTGAACTACATGTGCAACGTGGACCCGGCCGGCACCCAGATGCTGGACTGGAGCAAGCTCGGCCCGGGCGTCGCCGACCTCGCCAAGGCCTTTGTCGAGGCCTACCAGGCCAAGCACAAGGTGAACGACCTGCCCTCGCATGCCTCCATGGGCTTCAACAACACCTGGATCTTCCTGGAGCACGTCCTGAAGCCCACGGTCCGCAAGACCGGCGGCATGTCGGCGGATGCGCTGCGGCAGGCGGCGCTGGAGATCGACATCCCGGTCGGCGGCACCATCCAGGGCTATGGCGTGAAGTTCAACCCGCCCGGCTCGCCGATGGCCGGGCAGAACGCGCGCAGCGTCGCGGTTGTCATGCAGTTCGTGGATGCCAAGGCCCGGGTGATCTGGCCGAGCGCCATCGGCGTGGAGCCGGTCCTGCCGCTGCCCCCCGGCCACGCCTACGCCGCCCGATGAGCGGCACGGCGCCACTGCTGGAGGTCACCGGGCTGACCAAGCGCTTCGGCGGCTTCACCGCCGTCGATGCGGTGTCCTTCTCGGTGGCGCCGGGGGAGATCCTGGGGCTGCTCGGCCCCAACGGCTCCGGCAAGAGCACCACCTTCAACTGCATCGCCGGCATGCTGAAGCCGACCGCCGGCTCGGTGAAGCTGGCCGGCGAGGAGATCGGCGGCCACACCGCCGACGAAAGCTGCCGCCGCGGGATCGGCCGCACCTTCCAGATCCCCCGCCCCTTCCGCAAGCTCTCGCTGCTGGAGAACGCCATGCTGGCGGCGCATTACGGCGCCGGCGGCGGCATCGGCGCGGCGGAGGCCGAGCAGCGTGCGCGTGACGCGCTGCGCCTCGCGCAGTTGCCGGACGACCCGGACATCACCACCCAGGGCCTCGGCGCGGCCGGGTTGAAGAAGCTGGAGCTGGCCCGTGCCCTGGCCACCCAGCCGAAGCTGCTGCTGGCCGATGAAAGCCTCGGCGGCCTCGACAGTGCCGAGATGCGCCAGGCGGCGGACATGCTGAAGCGCATCCGCGACGAACGCGGCATTACCATCGTCTGGGTGGAGCATATCATGGGCGTGCTGCTTTCGGTCGTGGACCGCGTGGTGGTGCTGGACCACGGCGCCGTCATCTTCCAGGGCACGCCGCAGGAAGCGCAGGCGGATGAGCGGGTCGCCGAGGTCTATCTCGGCCCGCCGGAGACGAGGGCGGCATGAGCGCATCCCTGGAACTGTCCGGCGTGCATGCCGGCTATGGCGACTTCCAGGCGCTGTTCGGCGTCGCCCTGCGCGTCGATGCCGGCGAGGCGGTCGGGGTGGTCGGCCCGAACGGCGCCGGCAAGACCACGCTGCTGCGGGTGATCTCCGGGCTGATCCGGCCAAGCGCGGGCAGCCTGCGCTTCGATGGGCATGACCTGGCGGCGACCCCGGCGCATGCGCTGCCCGGCCTCGGCATCGCCCATGTGCCGGAGAACCGCCGGCTGTTCCCGCACCTGACCGTCGAGGAGAATCTCAAGGTCGGTGCCTACACCAAGGCGTCCCGGCCGCATTTCGAGGCGCGGCGGGACAAGGTCTACGACCTGTTCCCGCGCATGAAGCAGCGCCGCCACCAGCTCGCCGGCACCATGTCCGGCGGCGAGCAGCAGATGTGCGCCATCGGCCGGGCGCTCATGTGCGGCCCGCGCATCCTGCTGCTGGACGAGCCTTCGGCCGGCCTCGCGCCCATTGTCGTGCAGCAGGTGTTCGACCTGGTGCGGCGCATCCGCCAGGAAGGGCTGACGGTGCTGATCGTCGAGCAGAACGTGGCGCAGGTGCTGCGCGTGGTGGACCGCGCCTATGTGCTGGAGACCGGCCGCGTCGCCGCCGAGGGGCGATCCGCCGAACTTGCCGCCGACCCCGCAATCCGCCGCAGCTACCTCGGAGGCCACTGAGCCATGGACGTGTTCCTGCTGGAAGCGCTGGTCAACGGCATCCTGCTCGGCGGTGTCTTCGCCCTGCCGGTGCTGGGGCTCAACCTGGTGTTCGGCGTCGTCGACGTGGTGTGGCTCTGCTACGCCGAGTTGGTGATGGTGGGCATGTATTCCGTCTGGTTCCTCTATACCCAGGCGGGCTGGCCGCTCGGCCTCGCCTTCGCCGCCTGCCTGCCGATCGTCTCGGTGCTCGGCATATTGCTGCACTACCTCGTCGTGCGGCCGTTGCTCACCTCGCCGCCGATCAACCAGGTGCTGGCGACGGGCGGCGTGCTGTTCCTGCTGCAGGGCGGCATGACCCTGGTCTTCGGGACGGATTTCCGCAGCCTCGGCGTGGACATGCCGCCGATGGAGGTGGGCGACGTCTTCGTCAGCGGCACCAAGCTGGCGGCCTTCTGCGCCGCGCTGGTGGGTGCGGCGGCGCTCTGGGCCTTCCTGAAATTCACCTATGTCGGCACCGCGATCCGCGCCATCGCGCGGGACCGGGAGGTGATGCCGCTGATGGGCGTGGACCCGCAGCGCATCTACCTCATCGCCTCGGCGGTCGGCGGCTCGCTGGCCGGCCTGGCTGCCTGCCTGCTGGTGGTGCAGCTCGACGTGCACCCCTTCGTCGGGCTGTCCTTCGGGCCGATCACCTTCATGATCTGCGTCATGGGCGGCCTCGGGAACATGCTCGGCGGGTTCCTCGCGGCCTTCCTGATGGGCGTCATCGTCTCGGTCGGCGGGTTCTGGGCCAATACCGAGCTGTCCTACGTGATCGCCTTCGCCTTCTTCATCTTCGTCATGTTCGCCCGGCCGCGGGGGTTGTTTGCCCGATGAAGTCCCTCATCCTCCCCCTCGCCGTGCTGGCGGCGCTGGCCTGCGTGCCGCTGTTCTCGCCGCCCGACTACTTCATGCATGTCGGCATCACCGTGCTGCTGACCGCGGTCGCCGGCACCGGCTGGGCGTTGATGGGGCGCTTCGGTCTGGTCTCCTTCGGCCATGGTGCATTCGTCGGCATCGGCGCCTATACCATGGCGTTGCTGTGGAACATGGGCGGGGTCTCGCCCTGGCTCGGCATTCCCATCGCGGTGTGCTGCGCGGCGATCGCCGGGGCGATGCTCGGCTATCCCAGCTTCCGGCTGCGGGTGGTCGGGCACTACTTCGCCCTGGTGACCCTGGCGGCCGGTGAGATCGTCCGCATCCTGGTGACGGCCCTGCGCGAATACACCGGCGGCTCGCTCGGGATGACGCCGGACCGGGTGCCGGCGGAACAGGCCTTCCTGGCCATGCAGTTCGAGAAATCCGGCTTCTGGTGGCTGGCGCTGGCGGCCTGGGCGGGCGGGTTGTTCGCCTGGTGGCTGCTCGACCGCTCGATGTCCTCCAAGGCGCTGTCGGCGATCTCGGAGGATGAGGACGCCGCCGCCTCCATCGGCATCCGCGTCACCCGGGAGAAGCTGAAGGTCACCCTCATCTCGACCGGCCTCGCCGCGCTGGCCGGGGCGCTGACCGCGCAGTACCGGATGTACCTCAACCCGGAATCGCTGGCGGGGCTTGGCATTTCGCTGCAGATCGTGTTCGGCGCCATCGCGGGGGGGATGTACTCGCCGCTCGGGCCGACGGTCGGCGCGATCATCACCATCGGCCTCGACGAATCGCTGCGCATCGGCTTCGGCACCGAGTTCACCGGCGGGGCGCCCTTCATCTACGGCATCCTGCTGGTGCTGTTCATGATCTACCTGCCGCGCGGCATCGTCGGGCTGTTCGAGCGGCGGCGGAAGCCGGCGGTGGCGCCACCCGCACTCGGGGTGCCGGCCGCGGCGAAATAGCCGGCGCTAGATGTTCAGGCGAGCAGAATTACCCCTGCCGGGTGATCCACCCGTTCGGGGTTGGCTCTAGCGGGCGGGGGCCGGCAGGACCTCCGCCAGCAACAGCACGCTGCGGGGCGCCAGCGTCACGCTGCCGGGCGGCCCCTGCCGGGCCGGGTCGGCGCTGTCCGCCAGCACCTGCCAGCCGAAACCGGGCCGGGCCGGCGGCAGCGCCAGGCTGGCCGGCGCGTCGCCGCCATGCAGCGCCACCAGCACCCGGTCGCCTTCGGCATGCAGCACCATCACCAGGCTGCGCGCCTCGCTCCAGTCCCGGTCCTGGAAGGCGGCGCCGTCCGGCCGCAGCCAGGCCACATCCGGTAGCCCACCCGGTTCGGCCGCCCGGCCGGTCAGCCGGCGGGCCGCATGCAGCGCCGGATGGGCCAGCCGCGCCCGCACCAGCCGCGCGGTGAAGGCCGCCAGCCCGACGTCCGCCCCCGCCCAGTCGAACCAGGATGTCGCATTGTCCTGGGCATAGGCATTGTTGTTGCCGCACTGGCTGCGGCCGGCCTCGTCGCCCATGTTGAGCATCGGCGTGCCGCGGGCCAGCAGCAGCGTCGCCAGCAGGGCGCGCATGTCCCAGGCCCGGCGGGTCCGCATCGCCGGATCCTCGGTGGGGCCCTCGATGCCGTGGTTCCAGGAATGGTTCTCGCCGGTGCCGTCGCGGCTCTGCTCGCCATTCGCCTCGTTGTGGCGGTGGCTGTAGGAAACCAGGTCGGCCAGGGTGAAGCCGTCATGCGCGGTGACGAAGTTCACGCTGTCGGTCACCGGCCGGTCGGCGCCGAACAGGTCCGGGGAACCGGCCAGCCGGGTCGCCAGGCTGCCCATCAGCCCGGCATCGCCGCGCCAGAAGCGCCGCACGGTATCGCGGAAGCGGTCGTTCCACTCGCCCCAGCCGGCCGGGAAATGGCCGAGCTGGTAGCCGCCCGGCCCGATGTCCCAGGGCTCGGCGATGATTAGGCATTGGCGCAGCACCGGGTCCTGCCGCATGGCGCTGAGCAGCGGCGCCGCCGGATCGAAGCCGTTCTCCCGCCGCGCCAGGGTGGTGGCGAGGTCGAGCCGGAAGCCCGTCCACCCCGGCCTGCACCGCCCAGTGCCGCAGCGCATCCATCACCAGCCGCAGCGGCCAGGGCCGGTCGAGCGCCAGCGTGTTGCCGCAACCGGCGTCATTGGCATAGCCGGTGCCCCAGACCCGGTAGAAGCCGGCATTGCCCAGGCCGCGCAGCGACAGCGTCGGGCCTTCCGCATGTCGCCCTCGCCGCTGTGGTTGAACACCAGGTCGAGGATCGTGCCGATGCCGGCCTCGTGCAGCGCCGCGACGGCCGCCCGCACCTCCGCCATGCCGCCCGGCGCGAGGCTCGGAGCAAGGCGCCAGGAAGGCGACGGGGTTGTAGTCCCAGTAGTTGGTCAGGCCGAGCGGCGGCAGGTGCCGCTCGTCGATGCCCAGGCCACGACCGGCAGCAACTCCACATGGGTGACGCCGAGTGCTTGCAGATGGGCGATGGCGGCCGGGTGGGCGAGGCCGGCGAAGGTGCCGCGGATCGGCTCCGGCACCTCCGGGTGGCGCATGGTGAAGCCGCGCACATGCAGTCTCGTAGATCACCCGCGGCCGGTTCGGCAGCGGCGCGTGCGGCGCGGGCGGCGGGGCGGGCGGCGCGACCACGGCCTTCGGCATGAAGGCGGCGCTGTCGGTGGCATCCGGCAGGTGCCCGGTGTCGAACAGCGCCGGATGCAGCCGGAAGGGCCGGTCGAGCGCGGTGGCCCAGGGGTCCACCAGCAGCTTGGCCGGGTTGAAGCGGTGCCCCATCGCCGGGTTCCATGGCCCTGCCACGCGCAGGCCGTAGCGCGCACCGGCCGCGATGCCGGGCACATGGCCGTGCCACACCTCGCCGGTCCGCGCCGGCAGCAGGTGGCGGGCGACCTCCCGGGTGCCGGTGGCATCGAACAGGCAGAACTCCACCGCCGTCGCATCCGGCGCGACGACCGCGACATTCACCCCTTCGGCATCCAGCGTGACGCCGAGCGGCTCCGGCAGCCCGTCAGCCATGAACGAGGCCCTGGAACAGCGCCGCATACCGCGCCGCCGAGCGCCGCCAGGAGACATCGGCGGCCAGGGCATTGCGCTGCACCTGCCGCCAGGCCGGCGCATCCCGGTGCAGGGCGATGGTGCGGCGGATGGCGGCGCCGAGCGCCGCGGCCGAGGGCGGGG
The DNA here is from genome assembly GCA_963829365.1 of uncultured Alphaproteobacteria bacterium. Lineage (GTDB taxonomy): Bacteria > Pseudomonadota > Alphaproteobacteria > Acetobacterales > Acetobacteraceae > Belnapia. The sequence goes on from CAWHIH010000002.1 coordinate 69,411, forward strand.
CGAATTGCAGGCCGGTGGCGCAGCCCGCCGCCAGCGCCGCCTCGTTCGCGTCGATCACGCGTATCCGCCAGCCCGCCGACCCGGGCGACCACCGGCAATGCGCCGTAGCGCAGGGCGCAGAGCTGGGCGAGGCCGCAAGGCTCGAAGCGCGACGGCACCAGCACGGCATCGGCGCCGCCATAGCCCAGCCGCGCCAGGGATTCGTCGAAGCCGATCACCGCGCCGACCCGGCCGGGCCGGACCGCTTCCAGGCAACGCCGCTCCAGCGCCGCATCGCCGGTGCCGAGGATGGCAAGCTGGCCACCACCGCCCAGCAGCGTCGGCAACGCCTCCAGCACCAGGTCGATGCCCTTCTGCCAGGCGAGCCGGCCGATGAACAGGAACAGCGGCGCCGCCGGGTCCGCCGCCAAGCCGAAGCGGGCGCTGCAGCGCCGCCTTGTTGGCCGCGCGCGGGGACGGATCGGCGGCATCGAAGCGGGCGGGCAGGTGCGGGTCGGTCGCCGGGTTCCACTCCGCCTCGTCGATGCCGTTCAGGATGCCGCTGACCGCATCGGCCCGGCCGCGCAGCAGCCCGTCGAGCCCCATGCCGCCCTCCGCCGTCAGGATTTCCGCGGCGTAGGTGGGGGAGACGGTGGTGATGCGGTCGGCGAACCACAGGCCCGCCTTCAGGTAGCCGAGCTGGCCGAAATACTCGATGCCGTCCGTCGCATAGGCGGCCGGCGGCAGGCCGAGGGCGGGGAACAGCCCGGCCGGGAATTGCCCCTGGAAGGCGAGGTTGTGGATGGTGAACACCAGCGGCATGGCGCCACCGCCGCCGTGCCGCAGATAGGCCCCGACCAGCCCCGCCTGCCAGTCATGCGCATGCACGGCGTCGAATCCGAGGCCGGGCACCCCGCCCTTCGCCACCAGCGCAGCCGCGGCCGAGAGCGCGGCGAAGCGGATGCCGTTGTCGGCCCAGGGCCCGCCATCCGGGCCCGAATACGGGTTGCCCGGCCGGCCGAACAGATGCGGCGCATCGAGCAGCAGCAGGTCGAGCCCGGCAGGCGCCGCGCGCAGCAGCCGGGCCGGGCCGCCGAACAGGCCGGGCAGCGCCAGCACCTCCGCGGCCCGGTCCACCGCCGCCAGCACCGCCGGGTAGCCCGGGCATCATGGTGGTGGTCGGCACGTCCTGCGCCGCCAATGCCGCCGGCAGCGCGCCGACCACATCCGCCAGCCCCCCGGTCTTGACCAGCGGGAAGCATTCGGAGGCGACCGCCAGGACCCGCAGCGCCATCAGCCCAGCTTGTCGAGCATGGACTGGGTCACCAGGCAGATGCCCTTGTCGGTGCGGCGGAAGCGGCGCGCATCCTCCTCCGGGTCCTCGCCGACCACCAGGCCGTCCGGGATGCGCACGCCGCGGTCCGACGACCACGTTGGTCAGCCGCGCACCGCGCGCCGACATCGACCTAGCGGCAGCACCACCGCGCCCTCCACGCGGGCGTAGGAATGCAGGTGCACGCCGGTGAACAGCAGCGACCGCCGCGCGGAGGCGCCGGAGACGATGCAGCCGCCCGACACCAGGGAGGAAATCGCCTCGCCGCGCCGGCCGTCCAGGTCATGCACGAACTTGGCCGGCGGGGTGATCTCGGCATAGGTCCAGATCGGCCAGTCGCGGTCGAACAGGTCGAGCGCCGGCACGATGTCCGTCAGGTCGATATTGGCTTCCCAATAGGCATCGACCGTGCCCGACATCCCGCCAGTAGGGCTCCGCTTCCGGCGGGAGCGGACGCAGCGAACGCTCGAAGCGGTGCGCCACCGCCTTGCCGTTGCTGGACGATGCAGGGGATGATGTCCTTGCCGAAATCGTGGCTGGAGGTGCGGGTCGTCGGCGTCGCGCCGCAGCTGGTCGAACAGGAAGCGGGTCTCGAAGACATAGATGCCCATGCTGGCCAGCGCCGATCTCCGGCCGGCCCGGAATGCCGCGGCGGGTCGGCCGGCTTTTCGATGAACTCGACGATGCGGCCGGTCTCGTCCACATGCATGACGCCGAAGGCGGTGGCTTCCATCCGCGGCACCGCGATGCAGCCCACGGTCACGTCGGCGCCCTGCTCGACGTGCTGCTGCAGCATCAACTCGTAGTCCATCTTGTAGACATGGTCGCCGGCCAGCAGCACGATGTGGCGCGGCGCCATGTCGTCGATGATGTCGATGTTCTGGAACACCGCGTCGGCGGTGCCGAGGTACCAGTTCTGCTCCGGATGCGCTGGCTGGCCGGCAGGATGTCGAAGCTCTCGTTGCGTTCCGGCCGCAAGAAGTTCCAGCCGCGCTGCAGGTGGCGGATCAGGCTGTGCGCCTTGTACTGGGTCGCCACGCCATGCGGCGGATGCCGGAATTGATGGCGTTCGACAGCGCGAAGTCGATGATGCGGGACTTGCCGCCGAAATAGACCGCCGGCTTGGCCCGCCGGTCGGTCAGTTCCATCAGGCGGCTGCCGCGCCCGCCGGCCAGCACGAAGGCCATGGCGCGGATCGCGGGCCAGTGAGCCCTGCTGGGCCACGGCGTTTCCTGCGGCGGGCCGTCATTCACGGCTGTGGGTCGGCGATTCGGCTATTCCCCATAACACACACAAACGCAAGATGGGCCGGCGGCGGCGGCCGTCCCGATAGTGCCGCGATTCGGCGCTTCCGCTACACCTGCGGAAATCGGTGGCTGCCGCGCCGCAGCCTTGACAGACGGCCGCGCCGCGCCGCGCCGCACGGGGTCAGGGCCGCACGGGCACGTTCCAGATGTCCTCGGCATATTCGCGGATGGTGCGGTCCGACGGAGAACCAGCCGACGTTGGCGGTGTTCAGGATCGCCGCCTGCCACCAGGCCGGGCTGGTCGCGCCAGCGCGTCGTCGACGCTGGCGCTGGGTCTTCGTAGTAGGCGTCGAAATCGGCCGCAGACCATGAAGTAGTCGTGGCCGCACAGGGCCTCCACCAGGTCGCGGTAGCGCTGCCGGTCGTCGGGCGAGAACACGCCCGGTGCCGATCGCCTCCAGCACCTCGGCCAGCCGCGGCGAGGCCTCGACGGCGGCGGAGCCTCGGGTGCCCTCCGGCCGGCGGGCGGCCACCTCGTCGGCGGTCATGCCGAAGATGAAGATGTTGTCGGCGCCGACATGCTCGCGCATCTCGACATTGGCGCCGTCCAGCGTGCCGATGGTCAGCGCGCCGTTCAGCGCGAGCTTCATGTTGCCGGTGCCCGACGCCTCCATGCCCGCGGTCGAGATCTGCTCGGACAGGTCGGCGGCCGGGATGATCACCTCGGCCAGGCTGACATTGTAGTTCGGCAGGAACACGACCTTCAGCAGGTTCGCGCACCGTCGGGATCGCTGTTGATCACCGCGCGCGACGTCGTGGGCCAGCTTGATGATCAGCTTGGCCTGGTCGTAGCTGGCCGCCGCCTTGCCGGCGAAGATCTTCACCCGCGGCACCCAGTTGCCGCGTCGGGTTGCGCGCGGATCGCGTCGTAGAGCGCGATGGTCTCCAGCAGGTTGAGCAGCTGGCGCTTGTATTCGTGGATGCGCTTGATCTGCACGTCGAACAGCGCGCGCGGGTCGACGCTGATCCGGTCGAGCTCGCAGCGGATCACCGCCGCCAGCGCTTCCTTGTTCTGCGCGCTTGCGCCGGCGAACGCGCTGCTGGAAGCGCGGCATCCGTCGCCAGCGGGCGCAGCTCGGCCAGCAGCGTCTTGCGTCATCGAGGACAGCGCGGCCCGATGGTCTCGACCAGCAGGCGGGTCAGCCCGGGATTGGCCTGCTGCAGCCAGCGGCGGAAGGTGATGCCGTTGGTCTTGTTGACGATGCGCTCGGGATACAGCGCGTGGAGGTCGGCGAACACGGTCTTGCGCATCAGGTCGGTGTGCAGCGCCGAGACGCCGTTGACGCGTGCGAGCCGACGAAGGCCAGATGGCCCATGCGCACCCGGCGGCCGTGCGCCTCGTCGATCAGCGAGACCGAGCGTCAGCAGCCGGCGCGTCCTCCGGATGGTGCTGCGCGGACCCGGTCCAGGTGCAGCGCGTTGATCCGGTAGATGATCTGCATGTGGCGCGGCAGCAGCCGCTCCATCAGCGGCACCGGCCAGGTCTCCAGCGCCTCGGGCAGCAGCGTGTGGTTGGTGTAGCTGAAGGTGCCGCGCGGTGATCTCCCAGGCCTCGTCCCAGGCGAGCTCGTGCACGTCGATCAGGATGCGCATCAGCTCCGCCACGGCGATCGCCGGGTGGGTGTCGTTGAGCTGGATCGCCGCCTGGTCCGGCAGCGACTGCATGGTCGCCGTAGACTGCGCAGGTGGCGGCGCACGCAGGTCCTGCAGCGAGGCGGAGGCGAAGAAATATTCCTGCCGCAGCCGCAGCTCCTGCCCCGCCGGGCGTCTCGTCGGACGGGTACAGGACCTTGCGAGATCGCTCTCGCGCGCGCATCTGGTCGGCCAGCGCGCCGACATAGTCGCCGCGGTTGAAGGCGTCCAGCCGCAGCGGGTCGGCCGCGCGCGCCGACCACAGCCGCAGCGTGTTGACACGCGTCGCCGCGCCAGCCGACGACGGCGTGTCGTAGGCGACCGCCTCGACCGTCTCGGCCGGGTGCCAGACATGGCGGACGCGCGGCTTCGGGACGGCACCGCCTCGACCGAGCCGCCGAAGCCGATGTCGTAGATGACCTCGGGCGCGCTCGAACTCCCAGGGATTGCCGAAGCGTCAGCCAGTCCTCGGGATATTCGTGCTGCCAGCCGTCGCGGATGACCTGGCGGAACAGGCCGTGATCGTAGCGGATGCCGTAGCCGTAGGCCGGGATGCCGAGGCTCGCCATGCTCTCCATGAAGCAGGCGGCGAGCCGGCCGAGGCCGCCGTTGCCGAGCGCCGCGTCCGGCTCGAGCCGCGCGCAGCTTGCTCGAGATCGACGCCGAGCCCGGCGAGCGCCTCGCGCACCGTCTCGATCAGGCCGAGGTTGCTCAGCATGTCGATCAGCAGCCGGCCGATCAGGAATTCCAGCGACAGGTAATAGACGCGCTTGTCGCCGTTCTCGTAGCGTTGCTGCGGGTCGACGTCGATCCAGCGATCGACGATCCGGTCGCGCACCGCCAGCGCGGTCGCCACGAACCAGTCGCGGTCGCGCGCCCCGGCCGGCTCTTGCCCAGGTCGTAGGTCAGCTTGCGCACGATCGCCAGACGCAGCGCATCGGCTTCGGAAGCCCCGGCGGGTGCCGCGGGGTTGGAGTTGGCCAGAGCATCCACGGGATTTCTACCCCTGCAGGATCCGGCGGCATCGCCACCCGCCTCACCCGATAGTGCCTTATTATTGCGTAAAGCTAAACCCCCGAGAAAATCAACGCCCGGTTTCGGCGTTGGGGAAGAACAGCGGTTCGCCATCGATCTGGTAGCCACCGATGGCTGCCTGACCGGCCGGGCCGGTCAACCAGTCGACGAAGCGCTGCGCCTCCGCCGCCTTCACATGCGGATGGCGCTGCGGATTGACCAGCATCACGCCGTACTGGTTGAGCAGCCGCGTGTCGCCTTCCACCAGGATCCGCAGCGCTGCGGTTCTTGAAGGCCAGCCAGGTGCCACGGTCGGCGAGCAGTAGGCATCCTGCGCCGGCCGCGGTGTTCAGCGCCGGGCCCATGCCCGGCCGATCTCGCGGTACCATCGCCGCGTCCGCTCACCGGGTCGATGCCGGCCGCCTTCCAGAGCCGCAACTCCGCCGCATGGGTGCCGCTGTTGTCGCCGCGCGAGACGAAGGGCGCGCTGGGCGGCGGCGATCTTCCCAGCGCCGGCGCCATGTCCGTCCACCCCGGCAATGCGGGCCGGGTCGGCCTTCGGGCCGATCAGGACGAAGTCGTTGTACATCACCGTCGCGGCGCTTCACGCCGAAGCCCTCGGCGACGAACTTGTCCTCGGCCGCCCGGTCATGCACGAACAGCACGTCGGCATCGCCGCGCCGGCCGACATCGAGCGCCTGGCCGGTGCCGAGCGCCACTACCCGCACGCCGATGCCGGTCTCCCGCGTGAACATCGGCAGGATGTGGCCGAACAGGCCGGATTGCTCGGTGGAGGTGGTGGAGGCCACGGTGATGAACGGTCCTGCGCCCGCGCCGTGCCGGGCGCCAGGGTGGACAGCGAGAAGGACGCGACAGCAGCAGGACGGGAAAGCAGCAGGCTGGTAGCTTCACCATAGCAGTTCTCCTTGCAGGAAGGCGGCGGCCTCTGCGCGTGGCGGGGCCGTTGAAGAAACTGCGGCGGCGGGGTGCGTCAAGCACCCGGCCCCGGTGCAGAAAAACGACCTCGCCCGGCCAGCCGCCGGGCCTGGCCCAGGTCATGCGTCGCCATGACGATCTTGGTGCCCGCGGCGGCGATGCCACGGATGATCGTCCTCGACCGCCCGGGTCGCGGCAGGGTCGAGGCTGGCGGTCGGCTCGTCGAGAAACAGCACCTCGGCGGGGTAGCGCCGAGGCGCGGGCCAGCGCCAGCCGCTGCTGCTCGCCGCCGGACAGCCGCCGGGCCGGGCGTCCGGCGAAGTCGGCCAGGCCCGACCCGCGGCCAGCGCCGCCTCGGCCCGCGCCGGCGCCCGGCCCGCGGCACCCCGGCCAGGCGCCAGCGCGTAGCTCGACATTGGCGAGCGGCCGAGCGGCGCAGCAGCACCGGCCGCTGGAACACCAGGGCCTGCGGCTGCGCCTGCTCGGCGCGCGTGATCGCCGCCCCAGCGCACGTGCCGGCGTCGGGCGCGAGCAGCCCGTGGCAGAGCCGCAGCAGCACGGATCTTGCCGGCGCCGTTCGGGCCGATCGATCATGGTCGCGCGGGCCAGCGTCGAGGGTCGAGCGACACGCCGTGCAGGATCGCCGATCGCCGCCGGCCTCGAAGCGCACGCCCTCGTCCGCGGCGGCGGCAGCGTCAGCCGCGCCCGCGCCACGCCGCATAGCGCCGCAGGCCCTGCGCCAGCGCATTGACGCCCGAGCACGATCGCCGATCAGCACGAGCCCGAGCGCCAGCGCCAGCGGCAGGTCGCCCTTGCTGGTCTCCAGCGCGATCGCCGTGGTCATGACGCGGGTGAAGCCCTCGATGTTGCCGCCGACGATCATCACCGCGCCGACCTCCGCCGCGGCCCGGCCGAAGCCGGCCAGCAGCGCGGTCAGCAGCGAGAAGCGGCCGTCCCACAGCAGGGTCGGCACGCGCCTGCCGGGGCCCGGCGCCGCAGCGAGCGTGAGCTGCTCGGCGATATTCCTCCCACATGTCCTCGATCACCTGGCGCGTCAGCGCAGCGAGGATCGGCGGTGACCAGGATCGCCTGGGCGATGACCATCGCGGCGGCGTGAACAGCAGGCCCAGCGAGCCGAGCGGCCCGGCCGCGCGACAGCAGCAGATAGACCAGCAGACCCGACGACCACCGGCGGCAGCCCCATCAGCGCGTTGCAGCACGACGACGACGCGCCCCCGCCCGGGAAACCGCGCCACGGCCAGCAGCGCGCCGAGCGGCAGGCCGACCAGCGCGGCGATGCCGAGCGCCGCCGAGGCTGACCTTCAGCGACAGGCCGAGGATGCCGAACACCGCCGGGTCGCCGTCCAGGACCAGTCGGATCGCGGTGGCGAAGGCGGTCCCCAGGTCCTGCACGCTACCCCCATGCCAGCGGCCGGAAGGTGCGGGCGGCAGCCCGGGTGGTCAATGGGCCAGGTGGTCGTCGGGCTGGATGGCGCTTTCCCCCTTGCCCGCCACGGCGGCCGGCAGTCTGCTGCCCGTCAACGAACCCGGAGAGACATCCATGGACACGCTGCTGCCCCTCGCCGCCCGCGCCGGCGCCCTGCTGAAGTCCCGTGGCGAGACCATCGCGGTGGCCGAATCCTCGGCCGGCGGGCTGGTCTCGGCGGCATTGCTGGCAGTGCCCGGGGCCTCGGCCTATTTCCTCGGCGGGACGGTGGTCTACACCCGGGCGGCGCGCGAGAGCCTGCTGTCGATCCCGGCGGCGAAGCTCGATGGCGTGCGGCCCTCGACCGAGGCCTATGTCGCGCTGCTGGCCGATGGCGCGCGGGAGAAGCTCGGCACCACCTGGGGCCTGGGTGAAACCGGCGCGACCGGGCCGGCCGGCAACCGCTACGGCGATGCGGCGGGCCATGCCTGCCTGGGCGTGGCTGGGCCGGTGGCGCGCACCCTGACGCTGGAGACCGCCAGCCCCGACCGCGTGGCCAACATGCGCGCCTTCGCCGCGGCCCTGCTGGGGTTGCTGGTCGAGGCGCTGGAGGCCGCGCCGCCGCGCTAGGCCCCGCACACCCCAAGGGAGGCAAGGACATGCCCAAGCTTCACGGCCGCTTCGTCTGGCATGAGTTGATGACGACCGACCCCGCCGCGGCCCGCGACTTCTATGCCGCGGTGGCCGGCTGGGGCAGCCGCGACGCCTCCATGCCGGAGCTGCCCTACACCCTGTTCACCCTCGGGGAGACACCGGTCGGCGGGCTGATGGAGCTGCCCGAGCAGGCCCGCGACCAGGGGGCACGGTCCGGCTGGGTCGGTTATGTCGCGGTCGATGACGTGGATGCGGCGGTGGCCGAGGTGCAGCGCCTCGGCGGCCTGGTACATGTGCCGGCCTGGGACCTGCCGGTCGGCCGCATGGCCGTCGTCGCCGATCCGCAGCGGGCGGTGCTGGTGCTGTTCAAGGGCGCCGAGGACTGGCCAGACCTGCCGCCCGGCACGCCCGGCCGGTTCGGCTGGAACGAATTGCTCGCGGTGGAATGGGACAAGGCCTTCGAATTCTACGCCACCATGTTCGGCTGGCGGAAGGCCGATGCGGTGGACATGGGGCCGCTCGGCACCTACCAGCTGTTCGGCCTGGACGGCCCGCCCTTCGGCGGCATGTTCAACAAGCCGGCCGCCATCCCGGAGCCCTTCTGGCTGTACTACATCTCCGTCGGCGACATCGATGCCGCCATCGGCCGGGTGACGGCCGGCGGCGGGCAGGTGCTGAACGGCCCGGTGGAGGTGTCCGGCGGCTGGATCGCCCAGGCGATGGACCCGCAGGGCGCGCTGTTCGCGCTGCTCGGCAGGCGCGAACAACCCTAGCCCCGCGGCCGGTCAGCCGCGGAACTGCGCGCCGGCATCCACGTCGAGCGTGGTGCCCGAGAGGTAGCCGCCGCGCGGGCTGGCGCAGAACACCGCGAGCTCGCCGATCTCCTCCGGCTTGCCGGCGCGGCCGAGCGGCAGGTTGGCCAGCATCTCCTCCCAGCGGCCCTCGTCGCCGAACTTCGTCTTGGCGCGCGACTTGGACAGCGTGATGATCCGGTCGGTCATGGTGGCGCCCGGCGCGATGCCGACCACCCGCACGTCCTGTCCGTCGACCGGCCGCCGAGCGCCGCGGTGAAGGCGATCAGCGAGGCATTGCCGGCGGCGCCGCAGATGTAGTCGGCGCGCGGGGCGCGGCCGGCCATGCCGATGATGTTGACGATGGTGCCATCCTGCCGCGCCTCCATCGCCGGCAGGTACAGCTGGCAGAGGTGGATGTAGCCAAACACCTTCAGGCTCCATGCCTCCTGCCAGCGGTCCAGGCTGATGTCGGCCAGGGTGCCGCCGGGGATGGCGCCGGCGTTGTTCACCAGGATGTCGATATCCGGGAAGGCGTCATGCAGCGCGCGGCGCTCCCCGGAATCAGAGAGGTCGGCGGCATGGGTCGCGATGTTCACGTTGTGCCGGTCGCGGATGCCCTCCGCCGCCGCCGCCAGCGCCGCCGCGCTGCGCGAGACGAGTACCAGGTCGCAGCCCTCGGCGGCGAAGGCTTGGCCGCAGGCGAGGCCGATCCCCTTCGAGCCGCCGGTGATGAGCACGCGCTTGCCGGCGATATCCATGTCCATGGTCGTGCTTCCCCCGCTTGTGGGGAAAGCCTAGCGCCGCGGCCGGCAGCCGCCAACCGCGGCGCGGCCGGTCAGATCATCAGCTCGATCAGGAAGGGGCCGGGCCGGGCGAAGGACTGCGCCATCAGGTCGCCGCAAGCCTCCAGCGTGGTGGCCTGCGCCGCCTCGATGCCCATGCTGTTCGCCAGCTTCACCCAGCCGATGTCGGGGTTGCCGAGGTCCAGCATGTCGAGCGCCGTCCGCCCCGGGTTGGCGCCGACATTCTGGTACTCGCCGAGCAGGATCTGGTACTTGCGGTTCGAGAGCAGCACGGTGGTGACGGGCAGCTTCTCCCGTGCCTGGGTCCAGAGCCCCTGCACCGTGTACATGGCGCTGCCATCCGCCTGCAGGGCGATCACCCGCCGGCCGCCGGCCGCGACGGCCGCGCCGGTGGCGACCGGAATGCCATAGCCGATGGCGCCGCCGCAGTTCTGCAGCCAGTCATGCGCCGGGGCGGCGGTGGTCTCGGGGAAGAAGCCGCGGCCGTAGGTGACCGATTCATCCACCACGATGGCGCCTTCCGGCATCAGCGCCGCGACCGCGCGGGCCAGGCCCTCGGGGCTGAGGGCGCCGCGCGGGGCTTCCGGGCGCTGCCCGGCATCGGGGATCGCCGCCTTGGGGGCGCCGAGTTCATCGGCGATGGCACGCAGCGCGGCCTCGGCATCCTGCTCCATTCGGGTGAGCACATGCACCTCGGCCTCGGACGGGTACAGCCGGCTGGGCTTGCCGGGGTAGCCGAAGAAGCCGATCGGCTCCTTGGCGTTCACCAGCACCAGGTGCTGCACGTCCTTCAGCGCCGCCAGCGCCTGGTCGACCACATAGGGCACGCGGTCCAGCGGCAGCCGGCCCTGGCCGCGCTGGATGCGGCCGTTCGAGCCTTCCGCCAGCAGGCGGCAGCCGGTGGCGGCGGCGATCCGGTGGGCCTGCTGCTGCGCGCCTTCGCGCAGCGCGAGGCCGCCCAGCAGCAGCATGGCGCCCTTCTTCTCCCGCAGGATGCGCGCGACCTGCTTCACCGCATGCGGGTCCGCCTGCGGCACCGCCGGCACGGGCAGCGGCTTGGCGACCACGCCGCCGTCGTTCCAGGACGAATCGGAGGGCAGGATCAGCGTGGCGATCTGGCCGGGCGAGGTCCGCGCCGCCTGGATCGCGCCGGCCGCATCGGCACCGACATCCTCGGATTTGGTGGAGGTGCGGACCCAGGCCGAGACGCCGCGCGCCCAGCCCTCGGTATCGGCGGTCAGAGGTGCGTCGAAGGGCCGGTGGTACACCGCCTGGTCGCCGACGATGTTGACGATGCCGCTGCGCGCCCGCCGCGCGTCATGCAGCCCGGCCAGCCCGTTGGCGAGGCCGGGGCCGCAGTGCAGCAGGGTGCAGGCCGGCCGGTCCGCCATGCGCCAGTAGCCATCGGCCGCGCCGGTGACGACGTTCTCCTGCAGGCCGAGGATGCAGCGCATGCCGGGAATCCGGTCCAGCGCCGCGACGAAATGCATCTCGCTGGTGCCGGGGTTGGAGAAGCAGACATCGACGCCACCTCCCAGCAGCGTATTGACCAGGCTTTCGGCTCCATTCACGGCGGGTATCCCTTCCCCAGATGCGTTCGGGCCGCAGGGTGCGCGGGACCGGCCGGGCCGGCAAGGTCACCGCCGGCATTCCCTGCCGGAAGATTTGCTTCCGGTGCCGGATTCCCTGGCGGCGGCGGAATGGCGGCGCTAGCGTGCCGGCCATGGGCAGAACCATCCTCCTCGGCTTCGTGACGGGCTTCGTGGCTGTACTGGTGTTCCACCAGGGCACTGCCTTCCTGCTGCACCATGTCGGCAACGGCATCCCGGCCTCCGTCGCCCTGTTCGGCCAGGTCGGGCCGCCGTTCAGCCTGGCGCGGGTGCCGCCCTTCGGCGTGCCCGCCGTGCTGTCGGCAGCCTTCTGGGGCGGCGTATGGGGCATCGTGCTGGCGCTGATCCTGGAGCGGATGCGGCCACCGGCGCTGCTGACCGGCTTCGTCTTCGGGGCGCTGGCACTCACCCTGGTGGCATTCACCCTGGTGGCCTCCCTGAAGGGCGCGCCGACCTTCGCCGGCGGCAACATGCGGATCTGGGCGCGGGCGGGGCTGTTCAACGGCGCCTGGGGGTTCGGCACCGCGCTGCTGCTGCTGCGCCCCCTGCGGCTGCGGGCCTAGCCGGCGACGCTTCGCGGAAAGGCTTGCGCCGCCGGCCCGGCATGGCACCATCGTTGCGAATGGGCAGCCAGGGGGGCCTTCCGCCGTGACCGTGCAACGCTTCATCGTCTCGCGCCGGGTGGCGCTCGGCCTGGCCAGCGGGCCGCTGCTGGTGGCCGTCGCCGGCCCGGTGCGCGCCCAGCCGCGGCTGGACCGCATCAGTTTCATCACCAACTGGCGGGCCCAGGCGGAGCACGGCGGCTTCTACCAGGCGCAGGCCGCCGGGCTGTACCGGGAGGCGGGGCTGGAGGTGGAGCTGCGCTCCGGCGGGCCGCAGATCAACCCGGCGCAGTTGCTGGTCGGCGGGCGGGTCGACATGGCGATGGGCAACGGCCTCGCCGCACTGGGCTTCGTGCGGGAGAACATACCCTTCCTCTGCATCGGCGCGGTGTTCCAGAAGGACCCGGTGGTGCTGATCGGCCATCCCGATACCGGCCTCACCGGCTTCGAATCCCTGCGCGGCCGCCCCATCCTGATCAGCGCCGAGCCGCGCGTCACCTGGTGGCCCTTCGTGCGGGAGAAGTACGGGCTGAGCGAGGAGCAGGTGCGGCCCTACACCTTCAACCTCGCGCCCTTCCTGGCAGACAAGCGGGTGGTGCAGCAGGGCTACCTGGGCAGCGAGCCCTTCTCGATCCGCCAGCAGGGGGTCGAGCCGGTGGTCATGCTGGTGCACGACACCGGCTTCGAGGACTACGGCACCACCATCAGCATCGGCGCCAAGACCCTGGCCGAGAAGCGGGACGCGGTGCAGCGCTTCGTCGATGCCACGATGCGCGGCTGGGACCAGTACCTTAAGGGCCCGGCCGGCGGCTTCGACACCGCCGCCGCCAACCGGCTGATCCGCACCCAGAACCCCGAGATGGGCGAGGACCTCATCGCCTTCGGCACGCGCATGATGAACGAGAACGGCATCGTCCGCTCGGGCGATGCGCTGGAACTCGGCATCGGCGCCATGACGGAGGCACGCTGGCAGCGGCTGCATGCGGCGGCGGCGGAGGTCGGCGTGGTGCCGCCGGGGCTGGAGTGGCGCAAAGCCTTCGACCTGTCGCTGGTCAACAAGGGCATCGGCAAGGCCTGAGGCCGGCCCCGCGCGGTCAGCCGGGCCTTGCCGCCTGCAGGGCGCCGCAGGCACTGCGCGCGTGGTAGGTGGCCCAGGTGATGATGCCGATGAACTTGGGGGTATCCTCCAGCAGTACGCCCCACCAGTTGTCATGAATATCGGCCAGGTCGACGAGCACGCTGAAGCCGAACAAGGTCAAGGCGACGGCCAGCAGCGGGGTTTCCATGGCGAAATGGAACCGCCGGAAGCGCCAGAGGTAAAGCACCGCCGCGCCGCCATAGACGGCGAAGGTCAGGGCCTCCGGCACCCCGAGATGGGTGGGGAAAACCTCCTCGTGCAACAGCATCAAGTCGTCCACGCACAGCACGGCGGTCAGGATGCCGCCCGCGGCCAGCGCCTGCCACGCCGGGCTGCCCCAGCCGCGCAGCACGGCCGCCGCCGTCAGACAGGCCGCCACCGCCGTCCACCAGGCGAGGATGCCGACATTCGAGAAGAAGCCGATATGCACGGCCGTTCCCAAATAGGCCGCCGGGTCCTTCAGCACGCGGTCCGGTGCGATGCCGACCACCACCGTGGCAAGCAGCACGGCCGCGAGCGGCCCGCCTATGCAGAAAGCGTAGATCCAAGGCGGCACGACCGGCTTGTGCTGCGCGACGGAGGAGAATCGAAAGGTGGCGCCTATCGGCGGGCTATGCTCTGACATTTCGTAAATATGAAACGACGGTTACAGTTCCAAGAATGAATTTCGTAAGGTTTTTTTTTTGAAACGATCTGCATGCGAATTCCTGTAACGGCAGTGTCGAATCGCCGTCTTGCCGCGTGCACCGGACCATCCTGCGCGGGCCGGATACCAGCCGGCCATTGCCGCGCCACCCCGGCCCTTGCTCCCCGGCGGTTCCTCCCTTCATTCTGATACCATGCCCATCCGCCCTGCCCCGTCCGCGTGACCCTCGTCAGCCTCGCCGGCGTGGGCAAGCGCTTCGCCAGCGGCACCCGGGCCCTTGCCGGGGTCGAGCTTGGCATCGGGCAGGGCGAGTTCCTCGCCATCCTCGGCCCGTCCGGCTGCGGCAAGTCCACCTTGCTGCGGCTGGTGGCCGGCCTCGCCGAGCCCACCGAGGGCAGCATCCGCTGGGCCGAGCCGGCACGCCGCCCGCGCCTCGGCTTCGTGTTCCAGGACCCGACCCTGCTGCCCTGGTCCGACGCGCTCGCCAATGTCCGGCTGCCGCTGCGCCTGGCCCGGCTGCCGCGCGCCGAACAGGATGCCCGCGCCACCGAGGCCCTGGCCGCGGTCGGCCTGGCAGGCTTCGGGCGGGCCTACCCGCGGGAACTTTCGGGCGGCATGCGGATGCGCGTCTCGCTCGCCCGGGCCATGGTGACGAAGCCCGACCTGCTGCTGATGGACGAGCCCTTCGCCGCCCTCGACGAACTCACCCGCCACCGGCTGAACGACGACCTGCTGGCGCTGTGGGCGGGCAGCGGCGTGACGGTGGTGTTCGTCACCCATTCGGTGTTCGAGAGCGTGTACCTCGCCTCCCGCATCATCATCATGGCGGCGGGGCCGGGGCGGGTCGCGGCCGAGCTTCCGGTGCGGGCGCCCGCGCCACGGCCGCCCGGCTTCCGCACCTCGGCCGAATACGCCGCGCTGTGCCGGGCGGCGACCGGGGCGCTGGAGCGGGCGATGGCGCCATGATGCGGCGGCTCGGCAATGCCGTGGTGCCCGCCGCCGTGGGGCTGGCGGTGCTGGCGCTGTGGGAAGCGCTGGTGCGCTTCAACGAGGTGCCGAGCTACGTGCTGCCCGGGCCGCTCGCCATCATCGAGGCGCTGGTGCTGGATTGGCCGCTGCTCTCGGTCTCGCTGCTGGCGACGATGCGGATCGCGCTGCTGGCGCTGCTGCTGGCGGTGAGCCTCGGCGGGGTGCTGGCGGTGGCCTTCGCGCAGTCGCGCTGGGTGGAGCGGGCGCTGTTTCCCTATGCGGTGGTGCTGCAGGTCACGCCCATCGTCGCCATCGCCCCGCTCATTCTCATCTGGGTGGATGACGTCACCGTCTCGCTGCTGATCTGTGCCTGGATCGTGGCGTTCTTCCCGGTGCTGTCGAACACCGTGCTCGGGCTGAACAGCGCCGACCGCAACCTGGTGGAGCTGTTCCGGCTGTATGGCGCGACCCGCTGGCAGACGCTGTGGCTGCTGCGGCTGCCGGCGGCGCTGCCCTTCTTCCTCGCCGGGCTGCGGGTGGCGGGCGGGCTGGCGCTGATCGGCGCCGTGGTTGCGGAATTCGTGGCCGGGGCGGGCGGCGCCGGCTCGGGCCTCGCCTTCCGCATCCTGGAAGCGGGATACCAGTTGAAGATTCCCGCATGTTCGCGGCGCTGGCGTTGATCTCGGCGGCGGGCATCGCGATCTTTGCCGCGCTGGGGCTGGTGCAGCATTTGCTGCTACGGCGCTGGCATGAAAGCGCGATGCGGCCGGAACGGTAGCCGAGGCACCGGCTGCGCCGCATGTACCAGAAGCGTACAAGGATCACGTGATCGGCAACTGAACGAATTACAAACCTTGGCCCGTAAAACTTTATCAATGTGTTAGGGTTGCACTGCAGCGCAATGCGCGGGCCAAAGCCAACGGAACGGGTTCACATTACTCCTCAGATCAACCGGAGATTGGCGTGAAATCTCGAAGCACCTGCTCCGTCGCCCCTGACGGACGCCCTGTTCCGCCGCATCGCGGAGGAAACGCCGGCCGTCGTGGCCATGGTCGTGGCGCCGGACTGGAACATCGTCTACGCCAACGCGGCGTGCCGCGGGCTGTTCGATGCCGGCGCGAAGATCATCGGTGCACCCCTGGCGACCCTGTTTCCCGGGGCGGAGCCGGCCGGCGACCTGGCGCGGATCGCCGAGGCCTGCCGCACCCGCCGCACGGTCTCGGGCCGCGGCCTGCCGCGGGTGCTGCGGCCCGGTGCGCGGGTGACCTGGTGGGACGATGACATCCACCCGTTGCCGGACCCCGACGGATCGGTCCCCGCCGTGCTCATCATGGCGCGCGAGGTCACCGGCCACATCGAAGCCCGGCACGAAGTCGATGAGGCCAAGGCAGCCCTGGCGCAGCAGGCCGAGCAGATGCGGCTGGCCCTGGGGGCGGCGCGGATGTTCTTCTGGGACTGGGACATCGCCTCCGGCCGGGTCGAATGGTCGGAGGGGCTGGAAGCCGCCTGCGGCCTGCCGCCGGGCGGCTTCGACGGCACCGTGGAAGCGTTCCGCGCCCTGGTGCATCCCGACGACCAGCCGCGGGTCGAGACCGGGATCAGCCGCGCCCTGGCCGGAACCGCGGCCTACGACATCGAATTCCGCATGCTGCGCGGCGATGGCGGCATCCGCTGGGTGGCCAGCCGCGGCACGGTCCTGCGCGACGCGGCTGGCCGGCCGGTACGCTTCGTCGGCATCGACCTCGACATCACCCATCGCCGTATCGAGCTGGAAACGGTGCAATCAAATGAGGAACGGCTGCGGCTGGCGAAGGAATCGGCCGGGCTGGGGCTGTGGGAATACCATCCCCGCAGCGGCGCCTCGGTGCTCTGCACGATCTATCGTGCGCTGCATGGGCTGACCGATGCGGCGGCGGACAGGCTCGACATGGACGGCTGGCTGGCCCTGCTGCACCCGGACGACCGCACGCGCATGCGGGACGCGACCCTCGCCATGGAGGATACCGGTTGCCTTGAAGCGGAATACCGCATCCTGCGCGCCGATACCGGTGAGATGCGCTGGCTGCATTCCCGCGCCGCCCGGTTCAACCGGGATACCGGCCCGGTGCTGCTCGGCATCGTCCAGGACGTGACCGAGCGCAAGCACTCGGTCGATGCGCTGCACGCGGCGATGGAAGCACGCGGGCTGCTCATCCGGGAGGCCGACCACCGCATCAAGAACAGCCTGCAACTCGTCGGCGGGCTGTTGCGGCTGCAGGAACGCCGGACCGCCGAGCCTGAAATCCAGGCGGGTGCTGAGGGCCGCCTTCGCCCGGGTCATGGCGATCGGCGACATCCACCGCACCCTCTACCAGAGCGCCGACCTGCGCACCGTGGACCTTGCCCAGGTGCTGGCCGAACTGGCCCGCCATGCCGGCGGCCTTGGCAGCGCGATAACCCTGCACTGCGACCTGCCGGACAGCCTGCCACTCGATGCCGAGCGGGCCATCCCGCTCGGCCTGGTGGTGAACGAGCTGGTGACCAATGCGGTGCAGCACGCCTACCCCGCCGGCCAGGGCGGGACGGTCACGATCCAGGCGCGAGGCACCGTCGAGGCGGTCACCGTATCGGTGGCCGACAATGGCGTCGGGCTGCCCGGGGGAGAGTCGGACTCCGGGCTCGGCAGCACCATCGTCAAGGCGATGGGCCGGCAGATCGGCGCCACCATCGAAACCCGGACGGCGCCCGGCGCGGGCACCACCATCACCCTCCGGCTGCCGCTGTGAACCGGCCGCTGACGGCTGGCTGAGGCGCGTACCGCGCTAGTGCGGCGGGATCCGCAGCACCATGCCCGGACGCATCGCTTCCGCATCGGCCAGCATCGGGCTGTTTGCATCGAGCAGCCGCAGTGCCGCGTCGGGGTTGCTGGCGCCGTAGTAGCGGCTGGCGATGCTGTTGAGGGAATCCCCCGGCTCGATGGTGTAGAACAGGCTGCCACAGGGGCCGAAGCGGGTCTCGCCCCGCAACTGCGCGTTGTGGATGGCGGTCACCGCGGATTCGGTGCCGGCGGCGCCCGCCGGCAGGTTGGCGAAGGAGCCGATGGTATCAAACAGGCTGGAGTAGTGGTCCCGGGTCAGGCGGTCCTGCACCCAGGATACGCCCTTGATGTTGCCGACCGCGAGCACCAGCCGCTCCTCCGCCGCGCCGTCCGGGACATGGCCTTCCACGGTCACGGTATCGCCCTTGCGGCTGATGGTGATGTTCTCGTGCGGCAGCCCGAGCCGGTCGAGCAGCGCGACGATGGCTTCGGAACCCGGTGCATTGCCTGGCAGTTGCCGGCCGGTATCGGCGGGGAAATAGAAGCTGGACATGGCGGTTCTCCTTACGATGCGAAACGTCCCTGGGCCGCGCCGGGTTGCGCCGGGTGGTCGGTGCCCCCACCCTCTCGTCGCATGGAAACGCCGCTGCTGGTCCAGCCGGACCCATCCGACCCCCGCCTTACCCGCCGCGTCGCCGGGCTGGACCAGACCGGCGCGCGCGATCGAGACCAGCGTCACGGTGGAACGGCCGCTGACACTCTACCTCAACGGCCAGGAGATCGTCACCATGATGACGATCCTCGACCGGCCGGAGGATCTGGCACTCGGGCTACCTGCTGAACCAGGGGATGCTGCGGCGGGACGATGCGGTGACCGGCGTCGAGTACGACGACGACCTGCAGGTGGTGGTGGTGCGCACCGAACGCCGCACCGACTTCGAGGAAAAGCTGAAGAAGAAGACCCTGACCTCGCGGCTGCGCCCAGGGCACCGCCTTCGGCGACCTGATGGAGGATTTCGCCCAGGCGCGGCTGCCGGCCGCGGCTGCCTCCGCACGTCATGGCTGTACCGGCTGCTGCACCGGATCAACACCGCTGCCGAGCCTGTATCTGGAAGCCGGCGCGATCCATGGCTGCGCGCTGTGCCAGGAGGACCGGCCGCTGGTCTACATGGAGGATGTCGGCCGGCACAACGCGGTGGACAAGATCGCCGGCTGGATGTTCCGCGCCGGCTGCGACCCGGCCGACAAGATCTTCTACACCACCGGCCGGCTGACCTCGGAGATGGTCATCAAGACCGTCCGCATGGGCATCCCGATCCTGCTGTCGCGCTCCGGCTTCACCGCCTGGGGCGTCGAACTCGCGCGGAAGGCCGGGCTGACGCTGATCGGCCGCTGCAAGGGCAAGCGCTTCGTCGCGCTGGCCGGCGAGCACCGCATCGTGTTCGACGCCGACCTCGCCCATGTGCCGGAGGAAAGCGCCCGGCACTGGCGCAAGAACAGGCCGGGAGGGCGATGCCGGTGACGTAAGCCGCTGAGTCTGGCGGCTGCGTGCTGGCCGGTGGCCTGCCCGGCGCATGGGCGGCGGCGACAAGCCGCTGCGGCTGCTCGGCGGCCGGCCGCTGCTGGACCACGTGCTGGCGCGCATCGCGCCGCAGGCCGCCGCTGCTCATCCTGAACGCCAATGGCGACGCGACCCGCTTCGCCGGCTACGGCCTGCCGGTGGTGGCGGACACCGCTGCCGGACTATCCCGGGCCGCTCGCCGGCATCCTCGCCGCGCTGGACTGGGCCGCGGAGCACCGGCCGGACCTGCCGACCGTGCTCTCGCGTCCCCGGCGACGCCCCTTCCTGCCGCATGACCTCGCCGAACGGCTGGAGGCGGCGCGCCAGGCCGCCGGCACGCCGCATGGCCTGCGCCGCCTCGGGTGGCTGGACGCATCCGCCGGTCGGCGCTGTGGCCTGTCGCGCTGCGCGGCGAGTTGCGCGTCGCGCTGCTCGGCGAACGAGAAGAAGATCGACCGCTGGACCGCGCGCTTCGGCTGCGCCTCGGCGGAATGGCCGGCCGGGCCGGTGGACCCGTTCTTCAACGCCAATGCCCCGGAGGACCTGGCGGCGGCGGAAGCCCTATTGCCTTCGCCATGACCCGGACCCATACGCTGGAAGCACCGGGCCACTTCTGGAGAGCGCCGCAGTGAAATCCGTACTCGCCGGCATTGCCGCCGCCATCGTCCTGGCCTTCGTCGCGGCGCTGGTGCTCGATTTCGGCGTGCAGCGCAGCGCCGAGACCCAGTACCAGACCTCCGGCGCCCGGCTCTAGCGCCCGGGGCGTGCTCGCCCTCCTCCGCCGCCACTCGACCCTGCTCATCATCGGCGGGATCGGGCTTGTTGCCGGCGTGCTGGTCCATCGGCTGCACGGCACCCCAGGGGTGATGCGCGGGCTGCAGGCGGCGGCCGGGCTGTTCGTCAGCGTGCTGCCGGCGATGCTGGCGGGGTTGCTGCTGGCCGGCAGCCTGAAGCAGCTCATCCCGGCCGGTGCGCTGGCCAGGTGGATGGGCGCCGAAAGCGGCTGGCGCGGGCTCATCGTCGCCAGCATCGCCGGCATGGCCATGCCGGGCGGGCCGATGGCCGCCTTCCCGCTGGTGCTGGTGCTGGCCCAGGCCGGGGCGGACCGCGGCGCGCTGATCGCCTTCGTCGTCGCCTGGGCGCTGAACGGCTTCCAGCGCGTGCTGGTCTGGGAAGTGCCGCTGCTGGGCGCGGACTTCGCCATTTTGCGGTTCATCTGCGGGCTGCCGATGGGGCTGCTCGCCGGGGCGCTGGCGCGGCGCATCCCGATCGCCTGGGCGCCGCCCGGAACCCCGCGGGCATGAGCGGCGGGCAGGTCCTGCTGTTCGTCGTCACGCTGGTCGCCTTCGGGCTGACGCTGCGGCGCGGCGTGCCGACGGCGCAGCGGGCCCTGCGGGAAACCGGGCAGTCCGTGGCGCGGGTGCTGCCCTTGCTGCTGCTGGCGCTGCCGATGGCCGCCTTCCTGGCGGAGCTGATCCCGCCCGACATCGCCGCCGGCTGGCTCGGGCCCGACAGCGGCATCGCCGGCATCGCCATCGCCTCGCTGGCGGGTGGCTTCATCCCCGGCGGGCCCTTCGTGTCCTTCCCGCTGGTGCTGAGCTTCAGCAAGGCGGGCGCGGGCACGGCGCAGATGGTGGCGCTGATCACCGGCTGGGCGATCCTCGGCTTCCACCGGGTGATCGCCTGGGAGTGGCCGGTGCTGGGCGGCCGGTTCGTGGCAATCCGGCTGCTGGCCTCCTTCGCGCTGCCGGTACTGGCGGGGCTGCTGGCGCAACTGCTGCTGCCGTGGTTCCCGCAGGCACTGGCGCGCTAGCAACCCCGCCCGGCCTAGCGCACCAGCACGCGGGCCGCCTGCTTGGTCTTGGCGACCGCCTG
Source organism: uncultured Alphaproteobacteria bacterium (assembly GCA_963829365.1). Classification (GTDB taxonomy): domain Bacteria; phylum Pseudomonadota; class Alphaproteobacteria; order Acetobacterales; family Acetobacteraceae; genus Belnapia. Next base: position 90,487 of record CAWHIH010000002.1, read on the forward strand.
GGCCGCCTGCAGCACCGCCGCGGAAATCTCGGTGACGCTGGCGGAAACGGTGGAGACCGCGCCGGCCGCGCTCTGCATGTTGGCGGACATGCTGCGGGTGACGGCGCTCTGTTCCTCGACCGCGGCGGCGGTCAGCGCGACGCTCTCGCGGACGCTGGTGACCGCCTCGCGGATCGCCCCGAGCGCATCGGCGACCTGGGTGGAAGTGACCTGGATGCCTTCGATCTCGCCCGAGATCTGCTCGGTCGCCTTGGCCGCCTGCACCGCCAGGTTCTTCACCTCGGAGGCGACCACCGCGAAGCCCTTGCCGGCCTCCCCGGCGCGGGCCGCCTCGATGGTGGCGTTCAGCGCCAGCAGGTTGATCTGGCTGGCGATGCTGCGGATCAGCCCGACGATGCCGCTCATGGCCTTGGCGGCGCCGGCCAGCATGTCGGTGTTCCGGCCGACCGCGACGGTCTGCTCGAAGGCGTTCTCGGTGGCCAGGCGGGAGTTGCTCATGCTCCGCGAGATCTCGTCGATCGAGGCTGCCAATTCCTCGGCCCCGGCGGCGACGGATTGCACGTTGCTGGATGGTCTCGTCCGCCGCGAGGGACGCCGCGCGGGCCTCGGATGTCGATTGCTCGATGGCGCCGTCGATCTCGCCGAAGTTCCGGTCGATGAGGGTCTTGAGATCGGTCAGGAGCTGCACCTGGGCGGTGACGTCGGTGGCGAATTTGACGACCCTGGCCACCTTGCCGGCCGCATCCATGACCGGGTTGTAGGAGGCCTCGATCCAGACCTCCTTGCCGCCCTTGCCGATCCGCTTGTATTGCGCAGCCTGGAACTCGCCCTTCCGCAGGGTTTCCCAGAAGGCGGCATATTCCGGGCTGCCCCGGAAGGCGGGCTCGACGAAGATGCTGTGGTGCTTGCCGCGGATTTCCTCCAGCGTATAGCCCATGGCACCCAGGAAGCCGGGGTTGGCGTCGAGGATGACGCCCTCGATGGTGAACTCGATGACCGCCTGGGACCGGTTGATGGCGGCGACCAGCGCGGCGTTGTCGAGGCTTTCGATGCGTTCCTTCGCATCCGTCCATTCCAGGACGTAGCCGGTGCGCCTGCCCTTCTCGTCCAGCGGGGACACCAGCAGGTCGAAGCTCCGGCTGCCGAGCCGGATAGTCGCGGCATGCGGCTTGGTCAGCGCCGCCAGCAGCCTGCCTTCAAGCGCCGGCATCCGGCCGAAGACATCGAGTTTGTCGCCGACCAGCCTCGCCGCGTCGAACCGCGGCAATTCCTTCTTCAGCTCGGCCTCAGCCGCCAGCATAAGGGCAGCCACCGCAGGATTGACGTAGGTGATGTTCAGCCCGGCGTCAGTAAGAATCACGCCTGCCCGCAACGCATCCGGCACCGCCGTGCCGGCCGGCGCGTTGTTGTTTTTCCACGAAAACATCAGTCCTGCATCCCTGGCTACTTGTTGCAACTGGTTCAGTTTTGCACAAATCGGTTAGGAAACTCTTTCGCCTGTTCCAAATTTTGCGACAGACGCGAATCCGGCATCGCTGGCGCCGGACGCGGCGTTCCGGCATGGTCCGGCCGCCATGGAACCGATTCCGAACATCCCCGGTTGGGACGACCTGCTTGCCCTGCGCGACGCCCCGGCCCGCCACCTGGTCGCGGCCGGTCCGCTGGCCGCGCTGTTCGGTCCGCTGCTCGCGCCACCCACCGCGCCGGATGGCTGCATCGTGGTCGGCCGGCTGGCGCAGACGCTGGATGGCCGCATCGCCACGGCCTCGGGTTCCTCGCAGTGGATCGGCGGGCGGGGCGACATCCTGCACACCCACCGGCTGCGGGCGCTGTGCCATGCGGTGGTGGTCGGCGCCGGCACGGTGCGGCACGACGACCCGCGGCTCACCACCCGCGAATGCGCCGGCCCCGACCCGGTGCGGGTGGTGCTGGACACCGACCGCCGGCTTGGCCCCGACTACGGCATCTTCCGCGAAGGCCCGCCGACCTTGCTGCTGACCGCCGATGACGCGCCCGGCCCCGACCGCCTTGGCACCGCCGAGGTGGTGCGGCTGCCACGCGATGCCGCGCATGGCGGGCTGCTGGTGCCGGCCATGCTGGCGGCGCTGGCGGCCCGCAGATTGACCCGGATATTCGTCGAGGGCGGCGGCGTCACCGTCAGCCGCTTCCTCGCCGCCGGCTGCCTGGACCGGCTGCATGTGACGGTGGCGCCGGTGCTGCTGGGCTCCGGCATTCCGGCCTTCACCCTGCCGGAAGCGGCCCGCATCGCGGACGGCTTGCGCTTCGACTGGACGGTGCATCCGCTGGCGCCCGACATGCTGTTCGACATCGCGCTGGGCCGCGTGCGCCCCGGGGTCTGCACGTGAAGGCGACCGCGTTGTGGTGCGTCGCGCCGGGCATCGCCGAACTGCGCGAGGAGGTGCTGCCGCCGCGCGCCCCGGACCAGGCGCTGGTCCGCAGCCTGGCCAGCGGCATCTCGCGCGGCACCGAGCGGCTGGTGCTGGCCGGCCGCGTGCCGGAAAGCCAGTGGCCGGTAATGCGGGCGCCGCTGATGGCCGGCGACTTCCCCTTTCCCGTCAAATACGGCTACGCCGCCATGGGCGTGGTCGAGGATGGCCCGGCTGCGCTGCTCGGCCGCCGGGTGTTCTGCCTGCACCCGCACCAGGACCGCTTCCTGGCGCCCGCCGCCATGTGCATCCCGGTGCCGGATGCGGTGCCGGACCGGCGCGCGGTGCTGGCGGCCAACATGGAAACCGCGGTCAACGTGCTGTGGGATGCCCGGCCGCTGCTCGGCGAGCGGGCGCTGGTGATCGGCGCCGGGGTGGTCGGGCTGCTGGTCGCGGCGCTGCTGGCGCGCATCCCCGGCATCACCCTGGCGGTCTGCGACATCGATGCCGGGCGGGCGCCGCTGGTGGAGGCGCTCGGCGCCCGCTTCTGCGCGCCGGATGCGGCGCCGGGCGAGTGCGACCTCATCATCCACGCCAGCGCCGACCCGGCCGGGCTGCAACTCGCGCTGTCCCGCGCCGGCTTCGAGGGCCGCATCGTCGAGGCAAGCTGGTACGGCGACCGCGCCGTGACCCTGCCGCTGGGCGAGGCCTTCCACGCCCGGCGGCTGTCCATCATCTCCACCCAGGTCGGCCATGTGGCGCCCGCGCTGCGCGGCCGGCGCAGCCACGGCGAGCGGCTGGCCCTGGCCCTGGCGCTGCTCGATGATCCGCGGCTCGATGCGCTGCTGGCGCCGCCGGTGCGCTTCGCCGCGCTGCCGGCGGCGCTGCCCGGCATCCTGGACGGCGCCGCGCCGCACCCCTGCCCCGTAGTCACCTATGATGAAGAGTGAGCCACGATGTTCAGCCTGACCGTCTGTGACCACATCATGGTCGCGCACAGCTTCCGCGGCGCCGAGTTCGGCCCGGCGCAACGCCTGCACGGCGCCACCTTCGCGGTGGAAGCCGAGTTCCGCGCCGAGCGGCTGGATGCGCTGCACCTGCTGGTCGATATCGGCCTCGCCAAGGTGGAATTGCGCAAGGCGCTGGATACGCTCGACTACCGCAACCTCGATGGCGAGCCGGCCTTCGCCGGGCTGAACACCACCACCGAATTCCTCTGCGCGCATATCCACGGGCTGCTGGTGGCGGCGCTGCGGGAGGGCAGGCTCGGCGCGCAGTCCGGCAATGTCAGCGGGCTGAAGATCCTGCTGCGGGAAAGCCCGAATGCCTGGGCGGCGTACGAGGCCCCCGTGGAAGGCCCGGTCGCGTGACCATCGCGTTGCTGGTGCCGGGGCCGTTCGAGACGATCTCCGGCGGCTACATCTACGACCGGCGGCTGGTGCAGGGTCTCGCCGCGCAGGGGCACGATGTCCGGGTGGTCGAACTCGCCGGCCGCCACCCGCTGCCCGACGCTGCCGCCGAGGCCGCCGCGCGCGATGCGCTGGCCGGGCTGCCCGGGGATGCCCGCATCATCATCGACGGCCTCGGCCTGCCCGCCTTCGCGCCGCTGGACGATGAACTGGCCCGCCGCCGCGCCGTCGCGCTGATCCACCACCCGACCGCGCTGGAGAAGGGCTTCGGTGCCGATGCGCGGGAGGCGCTGCGCGGGATCGAGACGGCGCTGTTCCCGCGGCTGGCGCGGCTGGTCGCCACCTCGCGGCTGACGGCGGAGCGGCTCGCGGCCGAGTTCGGCGTCGATGCCGCCCGCCTCGGCGTGGTCGAGCCGGGCACCGACCCCGCCAGCCGCGCCCGCGGCTCGGGCGGGCCTGGGGTCGCGCTGCTCTCGGTCGGCACACTGACGCCGCGCAAGGGGCACGACGTGCTGCTGCGCACCCTGGCCGGAATGCCGGACATCGAGTGGCGGCTGACCATCGCCGGCGCGGCGCGGGATGCGGTGCATGCCGAGGGGCTGCACGCCCTGGCCGAGGAGTTGGGCATCGCCCAGCGCGTCACCTTCGCCGGCGAGGTCGATGGCCCGGCGCTGGAGGCGCTCTATGCCGGCGCCGATGTCTTCGCCCTGGCGACGCATTGGGAAGGCTATGGCATGGCGGCGGCCGAGGCGCTGGCGCGCGGCCTGCCGGTCGCCATCACCGCCGGCGGCGCCATCGCCGATGTGGTGCCGATGGAGGCCGGCTGCGTCTCGCCGCCCGGCGACGTGGTTTCCTTCACCAAGGGGCTGCGGCGGATGCTGGTCGATACCGAGATGCGCCAGGAGATGGCCGAGGCCGCCTGGGAGGCCGGGCAGCGCCTGCCGCGCTGGGACGACCGTGCCGTCGCCTTCCTCGCCGAGTTGGATGCCGCGCGGCAGGAGGGTGGGCGATGACCGAAGCCTTCGCCCTCGACTGGCTGGACCTGCGCGAGCCCTTCGATGCCGCCGCCCGCAACGACGCCCTGGCGCAGCGGCTGCTGGCACGGCTGCCGGCCCGGCCGCGCTTCCTCGACCTCGGCGCCGGCACCGGCAGCATGCTGCGCTACCTCGCCCCCCGGCTGGGCCGCGCCCAGGCCTGGACCCTGGTGGATTCCGACCGGGAATTGCTGGAAGCCGCCTTCGACACCATCGCCGACCGGGCCGAGGGCGTCGGCTACAAGGTCGCCTTCCCCAACCGGCGCACGCTGCTGGTGCATGCGCCGGGCGGTGCCTGGCGGATCGAGACGCTGGTCGCCGACCTGGCCGAGGCGCCGCGCAACCTGCCGCTGGCCAATACCGATGCGGTGGTGAACTCGGCGCTGTGCGACCTGGTCTCACGGCCCTGGCTGGAGCGCATGGCGGCGGCGCTGCGGGTGCCCTTCTACGCCGCGCTCTGCGTCACCGGGCGGGACCGCTTCACCCCGCCGCACCCGGCAGACCATGTGGTGGCCAGCGGCTTCCAGCGCGACCAGGGGCGCGACAAGGGGTTCGGCGGCGTGGCGCTGGGCGCCCGGGCGCCAGCCGCCATCGCCGAGGCCTTCGGGGCGCGCGGCTTCACCGTGGCCAGCGGCACCAGCGACTGGGTGATCCGCAGCCGCGGGCTGGAACCCCTGCCGGGCATGAACCAGGCCGCCAGCCGCTTCCTGAGCGAGCTGGCGATGGGCCATGCCGAGGCGGCGCAACGCCAGGACCGGCGGGACGACCCGCGCATCGGCGCCTGGCTGGACGACCGGCTGATGCAGGCGGCGGACCGCCGGCTGGCCGCGCGGATCGGCCACCGCGACGTGCTGGCCCTGCCGCCGGGCCGCGGTTGAGCCTCAGCCCTTCGGCACGTAGCCCACCGCCTCGACCTCCAGCGCGCAGTCCATCGGCGTGCGCCCAGCCTGCATGCGGGTGCGGGCCGGCAGGGTCGCCTGGCTGCTGAAATAGCTGCGGTAGATCTTGTCGAACTGCTCCTGCTGGCGCTGGTCGCGCAGCCAGACGATCACCTTCAGCAGGCAGTCCATGTTGGACCCGGCGGCTTCCACCAGCCGCTTCATGTGGTCCATGACGATCCGCACCTGCTGCTCGAAGGGCAGGTCCGGGAAGGGCGGCGGCGGCTCGCCGCGGGCGCGGGCGGCACGGAGGGCGGCGCAGTACTCCTCCTCGAAGGGCGGCAGGCCGGAGACGTAGATGATGTCGCCGTGCCGCACACACAGGTTGAAGGGCCCGCCAGTTTCCGGCACGGCCATGGCCCCCTCGCCCTGGATCACCTGCTTTTCCATCTTTTCCCTCCCGTCCCTGGCTGCGACGGGCGATGCTAGCCACAACGGAGGGAACCGACGATGCCTGAAAGGCCCATCGCCATCATCGCCCACGAGGCTCCGGCGCGGCCGCCGGTCAGCGGCTTCCCGCCCGAGTTCACGACCCAGCTGGCCAACCGCGAGAAGCGGCCGCTCGGCGAGGTGTTCGGGCTGGCGAATTTCGGCGTGAACCTCACCCGGCTGGCGCCCGGCGCCGCATCCTCCCTGCGCCATGCCCATTCCCGCCAGGACGAGTTCATCTATGTGCTGGAGGGCCATCCGGTGCTGCAGACGGATGCCGGCGAGACCCCGCTCTCGCCCGGCATGTGCGCCGGCTTCCCCGCCGGCACCGGCGATGCCCACCGGCTGGTGAACCCGACCGCCCGGGACGTGCTTGTGCTGGAGGTCGGCGACCGCACGCCGCTTGACCGCGTGACCTACCCGGACCACGACCTCGCCGGAGAGGCCGATGCCGCCGGCCGCTTCCACTACCGTCGCAAGGACGGCACGCCGCTTTAGCAAGAAGGAACGCCACCATGCCGCTGCTCGGCTGCATCGCCGATGATTTCACCGGCGCCACCGACCTTGCGAACACCCTGGTGAAAGGCGGCATGACCGCGGTGCAGGTGATCGGCGTGCCGGCCGGGCCGCTGCCCGAGGCCGATGCCGTCATCATCGCGCTGAAGTCCCGCACCGCGCCGCCACGCCAGGCGGTGGCCGAGAGCCTGGCCGCCTGCGAGGCGCTGCTCGCCGCCGGGGCCAAGCAGATCTTCTTCAAGTACTGCTCGACCTTCGACAGCACCGAGGCCGGCAACATCGGCCCGGTGGCGGATGCGCTGGTCCAGCGCCTGGGCTGCGGCTTCGCCCTGGCCAACCCGGCATTCCCGACCAACGGCCGCACAGTCTACCAGGGGCACCTGTTCGTCGGCACCACGCTGCTGAACGAGAGCGGCATGGAGAACCACCCGCTGACCCCGATGAAGGACGCCAACCTGGTGCGCGTGCTGTCCCGCCAGACCGACGGCACCGTGGCACTGGTGCCCTTCACCGTGGTCGAGCAGGGCGCCGGGGCGATCCGCAAGGCAATGACCGGCTTCAAGGAAAGCGGCCGGCGCTACGCCATCGTCGACGCGGTGACGGATGCGCATCTGCTGGCGATCGGCGAGGCGGCGGCGGGCCATGCGCTGATCACCGGCGGCAGCGGCATCGCCATGGGCCTGCCGGCCAACTTCCGCGCCGCCGGGCTGTTGCCGGACCGCGGCGCGGCGGCGGCCGAGCTGCCGCCGATGACCGGCCATGCGGCGGTGCTGGCGGGGTCGTGCTCGCGCGCGACGCTGCGGGCAGATCGGCTACGCGCGGGACCACGCGCATACCCTGGAGCTGGACGTGCTGGCGACGCCGGATGCCGCCGCGCTGCTGGCCCAGGCGATGGACTGGGCGGCGGACAAGCTCGGCCACGGGCCGGTGGTGATCGCCGCCTCCGCCCCGCCCGAGCAAGTCGCGGCCCTGCAGCGGAAGCTGGGACGGGACGCCGCCGGTGCCCTGGTGGAGGACACGCTGGCGGGCATCGCCGAGGCGCTGGTGGCGCGCGGCGTACGGCGGCTGGTGGTGGCGGGGGGCGAGACCTCGGGCGCGGTGGTCTCGCGGCTCGGCGTCGGTGCCCTGCGGATCGGGCCGGAGATCGACCCGGGCGTGCCATGGACCTGGGCGGCAACGCCGGGCCTGCACCTGGCGTTGAAGTCGGGCAACTTCGGTGCGCGTGACTTCTTCCTGAAGGCGTTCGGCGTATGAGCGAGGATGACCTGCGCGAGGCGATCGCGGCACATGGGCGTCTGCTGTTCGGCCGCGGCTTCTCGGTCGGCAGCGCCGGCAACATCAGCGTGCGGCTGCCGGACGGCTTCCTCATCACGCCGACCAACTCCTGCCTCGGCCGGCTGGACCCGGCGCGCATCAGCAAGCTCGATGCGGAATACCGGCACGTCTCGGGCGACAAGCCGTCGAAGGAGGTGTTCATGCACCGCGCCTTCCTGGCGACGCGGCCGGATGCCGGCGCGGTGGTGCACCTGCACTCGACCCATGCGACCGCCATCGCCTGCATGGCTGAACCGGGCGAGGCCGCGCCGATCCCGCCGCTCACGCCATACTTCGTGATGCGCGTCGGCCGCAGCCTGCCGGTCATCCGCTACTACCGGCCGGGCGATGCGGCGATGGAGCCGGCGATCGCCGCGGCGGCGAAGGATGCGCGCGCGGTGCTGCTGGCCAACCACGGGCCGGTGGTCAGCGGCCGGACGCTGGACGATGCGGTCTACGCGGCGGAGGAACTGGAGGAAGCCGCGCGTCTGGCGCTGCTACTGCATGGCCGTGGCGCCCGCACCCTCACCCCGGCCGAGGTGGACGACCTGCTCGGCACCTTCGGCTGACAGCAAAAGGGCGCCGCCCCCTGCGGGACGGCGCCCTTTCGCCGCAGTCAGCGGCCAGGCCGCATCAGGTCGCGGAGGTCTCGCCCTCGGCCGGTGCATCGGCCGCCGGCATGGCGGTGGGTGTGGCCGAGGCGGCCATTGCCTCGGCCTTGCGTGCCGCGCGGGTGGCAGCGCCACGCCGTGCCGCTTCCGACCGTGCGGCGGTCGGCGCCTTAGGGGCGGCGGCGCGCTTCGGCGCGGCCTTGGCGGCGGTGCGGGCCGGTGCCTTGCGGGCAGCAGGCTTCTTCGCCGCGGCGGTCGCGCGCTTCGGCGCGGCCTTGGCAGCGGCGCGGGCCGGCGCCTTGCGGGCAGCAGGCTTCTTCGCCGCGGCGGTCGCGCGCTTCGGCGCGGCCTTGGCAGCGGCGCGGGCCGGCGCCTTGCGGGCAGCGGGCTTCTTCGCCGCGGCGGTCGCGCGCTTCGGCGCGGCCTTGGCGGCGGCGCGGGCTGGTGCCTTGCGGGCAGCGGGCTTCTTCGCCGCGGCGGTCGCGCGCTTCGGCGCGGCCTTGGCAGCGGCGCGTGCCGGTGCCTTGCGGGCAGCGGGCTTCTTCGCCGCGGCGGTCGCGCGCTTCGGCGCGGCCTTCTTCGCGGCGGGCTTCTTCGCCGGTGCGGCCTTCTTCGCCGGCGCGGCCTTGCGGGCGGCGGGCTTCTTCACCGCGGTGGCGCGGCCGCGCGCGGTGGTCGGCTTCTTGGCGGTGCGGCGGGTGGTGGAAACGGCCATCGGCTGGGCACGGCCCGCCGGCGTCTCGGGGGTATCGGTCACGGTCAGGATCTCCTTGCGCATTCCGTGGAGGAACGGGCGCCAGCGCGGGGGCGCGACGTTCGGCAGACAGCAGGGCCGGTTCTACGACCGGCGCGGCGCGCGGCCTTGGTGGCGCGCAAGGCCGCGTCGGTCATCGTCCTGGCCAGGCGGGCAGTCAGCGGTGGCGGCTGTTCGGCGGCTTGCTGCCGCATCACGCTTCCGTCGTCCGCATATCCGGCACAAGGCGTTAAGACTTCGCCCTGCTCCGGCGCGGAATGGCCGGCGTTTCTCGGTGCCGCCACCCCGTCCTGCCTGCGGTCCATGGACCGTCCTTTCCCTGCTGCGGCACGTTGTCTTCGGCGTGGTGTTTGGCCGTGTTGTCGATCAACTTCGGAGTCTGCTCCGCTGTACGAATTGCCAGCAACATCGTGCACGCGAATCACGCTATCTGCACACGCAACCACCATGTCAACAGAAACCGCAATTCGTGTTGCGCTTTTAAGCAGCCGGCGTGCATCGCGTCCGTGGAATTGCAAACGGCCGCCGGGTGCACCGGCGGCCGTCGTTGCAGCATGTGGTCGCGGCGTGCCGGCCGCGACCGTCGTATTCAGCGCGCGTCGAGCGGCGGCACCGGGCGCTGTTCCGGCCCGGTGTAGTGCGACAGCGGGCGGATCAGCCGGTTGTCGGCGGCCTGCTCGATGACATGCGCGGCCCAGCCGGTGACGCGCGAAGCGACGAAGATCGGCGTGAACAGCGGGATGTCGAAGCCCATCAGGTAGTAGGCGGGGCCGGCCGGGAAATCGAGGTTCGGATGGATGTTCTTCTCCTTGAGCATCTTCGCCGCCAGCACCCGGCTGGTCTCCATCCAGCGCCGGTCGCCCACCACCTCGGCCATCTTCTCGGCGTACTTGGTCATCGTCGGCACGCGGCTGTCACCGGACTTGTAGACCCGGTGCCCGAAGCCCATCACCAGCGCCTTGTGGTCGAAGCGGGTGGAGAGCCACTCCGCGGCCTGCTCCGGTCCGCCGACTTCCTTCAGCATGTGCATCACGGCTTCGTTGGCGCCGCCATGCAGCGGCCCCTTCAGCGCCGCGATGCCGGCGGTGATGGCACCGTGGATGTCGGCCCCGGTCGAGGTCACCGGCCGCGCGGTATAGGTCGAGGCGTTGAAGGTGTGCTCGGCGTAGAGGATGAGGCTGACGTCGAAGGCCTTCAGCACCTCGGGCTGTGGAATCTTGCCGAAGACCAGGTTGAAGAAATTCTCGCCGAAGTGTGCTTCGCATCCGGCTCGATCGGGTCGAGCCCCTTCGAGGCGCGGTGGGCGGCGGCGATGGCGGTCGGGATCTTGGCCAGCAGCCGGGCCGCCTTGCGGCGGGTGGCGGGCTCCGAGACATCGGCGCTCTCGGGGTCTTCCATGCCCATGAAGGACACCGCGGTGCGGATGGCGTCCATCGGGTGGGCGTCCTTCGGGAAGTCCTTGATCACCCGGTGCAGCGCCGGGCTGATCGCCCGCTGCGCCGCGACTTCCTGGTTGAAGGCGGCGAGCTGCGCCTTGGTCGGCAGCTCGGCGTTCCACAGCAGGTAGGCGACCTCCTCGAAGGTGCATTCCTCGCACAGGTCCTGCACGGCATAGCCGCGGTAGGTGAGGCTGTTGGTCTCCGGCATCACCTTGGACACGGTGGAGACATCGGCATAGACGCCGACTAGGCCCTTCTTGATCTCCGGTGTGGCGTTCTCGCTCATGGTGATTCTCCCGTGTGGTGGGGTGGCGGGGGCGGCCAGGCGCCCCCGCCGGGTTGCTCAGAAGATGCCGGGCTTGCCTTCGGCCAGCGCGCCGGCCGGCAGCGCGACGTTCAGCAGGTGCAGCTCGCCGGCCGGGATGCGGGCCAGGTCCTGCACGTCGGCCAGGAAGCGGTTCGCCTCCCGCGTCGTGACGATGCCGTCGGTCATGATGCGGAACTTGTTGATGTAGTCCTCCCGGCCGAAGGGCTTGGCGCCGTTCGGATGGGCGTTGGCGACGGCCATCTCGTCCACCAGCCTGGTGCCGTCCTTCATCAGGATCTCGACGCGGCCGCCGAAGGACAGTTCGTTCGGATCGCGCGAATGGTAGCGGCGCGTCCACTCCGGGTCCTCGGTGGTCTCGATCTTGTGCCAGAGGCGCACGGTGTCCGCCCGGCCGGCGCGCTTCGGGGCGTAGCTGTCCACGTGGTGCCAGCGGCCGTCCTGCAGGGCGACGGCGAAGATGTACATGATGCTGTGGTCCAGGGTTTCCCGGCTGGCCTTCGGGTCCATCTTCTGCGGGTCGTTGGCGCCGGTGCCGATCACGTAGTGGGTGTGGTGGCAGGTATGGATGATGATCTTCTCGATCGCCTCCATGTCCTCGATGCTCTCCCGCATGCGGAAGGCCAGGTCGATCAGCGCCTGGGACTGGTACTCGGCCGAGTGCTCCTTGGTGTAGCTGTCCATGATGGCGCGCTTGGGCTCGCCCGGGGCCGGCAGCGGCACCTCGTAGTAGACCGGCTCGTAGGCGCTAGCGCGGCCTTCCTTGTCGGCCACGGTGCGGCCCGAGAGCACCCAGCCGATGACGCTGTCCTCGCCTTCGTAGATCGGCGACGGGGCACCCTCGCCGCGCATGGCGCGATCGGCGGCCTCGATCGCCAGCTTGCCGGCATGCGCCGGGGCGAAGGCCTTCCAGGAGGAGATCTCACCCTTGCGCGACTGGCGGAAGGAGATCGAGACGTGCAGCGCCTGCTGGATCGCCTGGAAGATGGTCTCCTGCGGCAGCTTCAGCAGCGTGCCGATGCCGGCCGCGGCCGAGGGGCACAGATGGGCGATGTGGTCCACCTTGTGCTCGTGCAGGCAGATCGCCTTCACCAGGTCGATCTGCAGCTCGTAGCCGGTGGCGAGGCCGCGCAGCAGTTCCCGGCCGGACTTCTCCATGGTCTGGGCGACCGCCAGGATCGGCGGGATGTTGTCGCCGGGGTGGGAGTAGTCGGCGGCGAGGAAGGTGTCGTGCATGTCGAGCTCGCGCACCGCGGTGCCGTTCGCCCAGGCGGCCCATTCCGGCGAGAAGCGCTTCGCCGCCGGCATGCCGAAGATGGTGGCGCCGCCCTTGCGCGGATGGCCGAGCGCCATCATGCGGGCCGAGGTGACCGGCCGGCGGTTGACCGAGGCGACGGCCACGGCGGCGTTGTCGATGATCCGGTTGATGATCATCGCGGCCACGTCCTTCTCGACCGCGACCCGGTCGGCGGCGACGCCGGCCATCTTCCAGGCGAGCTGGTCCTCGCGCTTCAGCAGCGACTTCGACGGGTGGAGTTTGACGGGATGGAGTTGCATGGGTGGTCTTCCCCCTGGGTGAGATGTGCTTTCTTCCCCCATGCGCGGCCTTCGTCCATTCCGATTGAGCGCCGGGGACGATAGGATTTCCATATCGCCGATCAGGATCCCGCCATGGATTTCCGCATCCTGCGCCGCATGGGGCATTTCCTGGCGGTCGCCGAGGAAGGCCACTTCGGCCGCGCCGCCGCCCGGCTGGGGGTCTCGCAGCCGCCGCTGACCGCGCAGATCCAGGCGCTTGAAGCCGAACTCGGCGTGCGGCTGCTGGAGCGCACCCGCAAGGGCGCCCGCCCGACCCGCGAGGGCGAGGCCCTGCTGCCCATCCTCCGCCGGCTGGCCGAGGACGCCAAGCAGGTGGAAAGCCTGGCGCGGGAGCTGCGCGCCGGCCGCCACGCGCCGATGGCCATGGCCTGCGTCACCTCCGCACTGTTCGACTTCCTGCCGCCGCTGGTGCGCGGCCTGCGCGCCGCCCAGCCCGACAGCGCGCTGGCGGTGCAGGAAATGGACACGGCCGATGCGGTGGAGGCGCTGCGCCGCGGCGAGGTGGATTTCGCCCTGGCCCGGCTGGACCGCGACCGCCCGCCGCTGCGGGTGCTGCCGCTCGGCACCGATGCCCTGGTCGCCGCCCTGCCCGATGGCCACCCCCTGCTGGCCGGGGCCGGCCCGCTGCCGCTGGCGGCGCTGGCCGGGGAGCCGCTGGTGCTGCTGCCCCGCTCCATCAGCCCGGCCTATTTCGACCGCCAGGTGACCGCCTGCCGCGAAGCCGGCTTCGAGCCGGTGGCGATGCGCGAGGTGGGCTCGGCGATGGCGCAGCTCGCCTTCGTCGCGGCCGGCCTCGGGGTTGCGCTGGTCAGCTCGGGCATGGCGGTGCTGCGGCCGCCGGGCGTCGCCTTCCGCGAGGTGGCGGGGCCGGTCGCCTCGGTCGGGGTGGCGCTGGTCTGGAACGGCGAGCGGGAGACCGAGGCGGCGCGGGCGGCGATCGCGGTGGCGCGGCGGGCGTTTCCCGGGCTGGCGGTTGGCCTCGTCCCGCCGGCGGCCTAACCTTGCGGAAATGCCAGCAATGGAACACCGCATGCAGCCCGCACCCTTCGACCGCGTCATCCTCGGCGACCTCGTCCTGCCCGACGGCATCCTGCCCGGCGGCTATGTCGCGGTACGGGGGGAGGTGATCGCCGCCATCGGCCAGGGCACGCCGCCGCCCGCCGCCGAGGTCGCGGACCATACGGGCATGCTGGTCCTGCCGGGGCTGGTCGATGGCCACATGCACACCTCCAGCAGCACCGGCTGGGCGGGGATCGAGGGGGCCTCGATGTCGGCCGCCGCCGGTGGCGTCACCACCTGCGTGGACATGCCCTACGACGTGCCGCGGCCGGTGACGGATGCCGGCATCCTCGCCGAGAAGATCGCGGTGGTGAACGGCACCAGCCATGTGGACATGGCGCTCTACGGCACCATCACCAAGGACGGCGGCATCGGCGCCATCGCCGGGCTGGCCGAGGCCGGGGTGTGTTCGTTCAAGCTGAGCACCTATGAATACGATGCGGTGCGCTTCCCGCGGATCGACCACCTCACCATGGTCGCCGCCTTCCGCGAGATCGCCCGCACCGGGCTGATGTGCGCCATCCACAATGAGGACCAGGAGATGGTGGTCCGCCTCACCGCCGAGGCGAAGGCGGCCGGCCGCACCGACCCCATCATGCATTGCCGCACCCGGCCGCCGCTGGTCGAGAGCATGGCGGACCTGGAAATATTCGAGATGGCGCTGGAGACCGGCTGCCACGTCCACATCGCCCATTCCTCCCTGGCGCGCGGCTTCGACCTGGCGGAGATCTTCCGCCGCCAGGGTGCGAAGACCAGCGGCGAGGCCTGCATCCAGTACCTCTGCATGACCGAGGAGGACATCGTCCGGCTGGAAGGCTTCGGCAAGTGCAACCCGCCCTTCCGCACGCGGGACGAGGTGGAGCGCATGTGGGGCGCCTTCGCCGCCGGCAGCATCGCCTATGTCTCGACCGACCACGCGCCCTGGCCGCGCGACCGGAAGATCTACACCGGCGACATCTTCGCCCCCGGCGCCGGCCTCACCGGGATGCAGAGCTTCGCGCCGCTGATGTTCACCCTGCTGGCCGAGCGCGGCCTGTCGCCCACGCTGATGGCCCGCTACTGCGCCGAGCGGCCGGCCCGCTTCCACGGGCTGTTCCCGAAGAAGGGCGCCATCCGCGTCGGCTCGGATGCCGACCTGCTGGTGCTGGAGCGCGGCGACTTCACCTTCGACGAGGCCGCCATCCAGGACCGCCCGGATGCCCGCTGGTCGCCCTACCACGGCCGCGCCATGCAGGCCCGGGTCGCCGCCACCTGGCTGCGCGGCGCCTGCATCTGGGACGGCACCAATGTATTGGCGAAGCCCGGCACCGGCCGCTTCGTGCCGCGGCAGCACCGCGAAACCTATCTGGGAGAAGCCTGAACCATGTCCCGCAACCTTCGCGTCGCCGGTGCCCAGCTCGGCCCCATCCAGCGGGCCGATACCCGCCCGGACACCCTCGCCCGGCTCATCGCCCTGCTGGAAGCCGCCGCCGCCGAGGGTGCCGAGCCGGTGGTCTTCCCCGAATTGGCGCTGACCACCTTCTTCCCGCGCTGGTGGATCGACCCGGCCGACCCCGAGTTGCTCGGCTATTTCGAGAAGTCGATGCCGAACCCCGATGTGCAGCCGCTGTTCGACCGGGCGAAGGCGCTCGGGATCGGCTTCTACCTCGGCTATGCGGAGCTGACGCCGGAGGGCAAGCGCTACAACACCGCCATCACCGTCGGGCCGGATGGCAGCATCCTCGGCAAGTACCGCAAGATCCACCTGCCGGGGTCCCGGGACTTCCGCCCCGGCCAGGAATACCAGCAGCTTGAGAAGCGCTACTTCGAATACGGCGACCTCGGCTTCCCCGCCTTCCGGGGGCCGGAGGTGTGGAACAAGCCGGTGCTCGGCATGCTGGTCTGCAACGACCGGCGCTGGCCGGAAGGCTGGCGGGTGCTCGGGCTGCAGGGGGTGGAGCTGATGATGATCGGCTACAACTCCGCCGCCTACGACCCGAACGGCGGCACCGCCGAGGATGCCGCGCTGCGGACCTTCCACTCGACGCTGGTGGCCCAGGCCAACGCCTACATGAACGCCACCTGGGCGATCACCGTGGCCAAGGCCGGCGTCGAGGATGGCTCCGGGCTGATCGGCGGGTCCTGCATCGTGGACCCGAACGGCCGGGTGGTGGCGCAGGCCCAGACCCTGGGCGACGAACTCATCCTCGCGGATGTCGACTTCGAGTTGTGCCAGCAGGGCAAGCAGAAGATGTTCAACTTCGCCGCCCACCGCCGGCCGCAGTGGTACGGGCCGATCGTGGAGCAGGTCGGGGCGGTCGCACCGCCAGAGTGAACCGCGCCGCTGCCGCCGCCTCGGCATCGAGGCGGCGCAGCGCCTCGGCCAGCGCCGCCCGGGTGGCCGGCAAGCCAAGCGCATCGGCGGTCAGGATGGCGACCCCGAGCGTCGCCTCCAGGTCATCCGGCGCCGGCCGCGCGCCGCCGTTGTCGTATCCGTCCGGCATCCTCGGCGTCCTCCGCAGTTACCCGCGAAATACGCCCGGGATGCCGGGACGGATGCGATACGGACGTTATTCCACCCGGATATCCGCGCGGCGGATCACCGGCTCCCACCGCGCGCTGTCCTCCTCGATGATGCGCGCCAGGGTGGCGCCATCGGCATAGGCGCTCTCGATGCCGCGGGCCGCCATCAGCCGGCGGCCTTCCTCGGTGTCCACCGCCTGGCGCACCGCATCCGCCAGCTTCGCCATGATGGCCGGCGGCACCCCGGCCGGGGCCAGCACCGCGCCCCAGTTCTCCACCGCATAGCCGGGCAGCCCGGCCGCCTCGGCCACCGTCGGCACGCCGGGCATCAGCGCCGAGGGCTGCCCCGAGAGGTTGCCCAGCGCCCGCAGCCGGCCGTCCTTCACCAGCCCCTCCACCGCGGACCAGGGGGCCGAGACCAGTTCCACCTCCCCGGCCACCGCCGCCGTCACCGCCGGGCCGGTGCCGCGGTAGTGCACATGGGTCAGCTTGCCGCCGGACATGCTGTCCATCAGTTCCGCCGAGACATGGGTGATGGTGCCGAGACCCGGCGTGCCGTGGTTCAACAGCCCCGGCTGGGCACGGGTGATGGCGATGACCTCGGCCAGGTCCTTCGCCTTCAGCTTCGGCCCGGCGGCGATGACGGTGGGCGCCAGCGCGACGCGGGCGACCGGCGCCAGGTCCTTCCGCAGGTCGAAGGGCATGGTGCGGAAGACGAACTGGTTCACCACGATGGTGTTGAACACCGTGACCAGGGTGTAGCCATCGGGCGGCGCCTTCGCCGCCGCATCGGTGCCGATGTTGCCGCCGGCGCCCGAGCGGTTCTCCGGCACCACCGGCTGGCCGAGCGCCTCGCCCATCCGCTGCGCCAGCAGCCGGCCGAGGATGTCGCTGCCGCCACCCGGCGGGAAGGGAATGATCATCCTCAGCGGGCGGCTGGGGAAATCGGCCTGGGCCAGGGCGGGGGTGGCGAGCGCGCTGCCGGCCAACGCCAGGGCGGCGCGGCGGCCAATCGGGTGGTTGTGCATGATGGCGGTCCTCCTGTTCCGCTGATGCATCACGGCACCGACTTTGTCATCCCACCGGAGCGCAGGGCCAGCCCGGTCACGATGCCCGGATGCGGGTGCTTCCTCATGGCAGGACTGTAACCAGGGCGGTAATCTCCCTCACCTGGGCAGGCTCCCCGGCCGGAGCCGCGCCCGTGGCAGCGCCCTCGGGCTGAAGATCGGCCGGACCGGATACGCGAAAGACATTCCTGGCCCGGTGGACCCCTCGTCAGGAACAACCCCTTGGCATGCCCATGGGCTCGGTCGTGCCCTCTTTCGGCAGTCCGGATGCAGCGACGGTCGCACGACCAGCCATGGCCCGGGGCAGCATTGGCCAGACCCCGGTCCCGCTATCCGTCCATGACGAATAACGAGAGGAGGCTTCCCATGCGCAACACTCCGAACTTCCACACGGTGCTTGTTCCGGCATTTGCCGTCGCGCTTGGTGCCCTTTGCACCCTGGGCGCAACCGAAGGCCGCGCCCAGCAGGCAACGGCCGCCGCCGGCACCACCGACCAGGCGGCGCTGATCCGAAGCGCACTCAGCGCCGCGCCGCCGACCCTCCGCGACAAGGTCAAGGTGGTGGACCTGGAGGGCAAGGTCCTGCGCGAGGGGACGGGCGCGTTCACCTGCCTGCCGCCACCACCCGGCTTCGCCGGCCCGATGTGCCTCGACGGGCCATGGATGGCTTGGCTCGATGCCCTGATGAACAAGCGGCCACCGAACCTCACCCGGATCGGCCTGGCCTACATGCTCGCGGGCGACAGCCCGGATGGCGGCGCCAGCAACATCAACCCCGCCGATACCCAGCCGACGGCGGAGAACGACTGGATGGTCGAGGGGCCGCACATCATGATCATCGTGCCCGATCCGGCGCTGATCGAAGACGTGCCTGCGGAACACCATGGCGGCGGGCCCTATGTGATGTGGAAGGGCACGCCCTACGCGCACATCATGGTACCCGTCGGCGAGCGCCCGGAGCAGCGGCGCGTCGCCGGGCGATAGCGGCATGGCACGGGGTGTGCTTCCTTCGGCGTCTCCACAACCGATGGCCACCCCGGAGCAGCCCATGACCCGCCGCCTTACCCTCGCCGCCGCCCAGCTCGGCCCGATCCAGAAGGCCGAGGGCCGCGGACGTCGCGGTCGGCCGCATGGTGCGCCTGATGGAGACGGCGCATCGCCGGGGCGCGGAGGTGGTGGTCTTTCCCGAGCTGGCGCTGACCACCTTCTTCCCGCGCTGGTACGATCGAGGACCAGGACGAGGTCGACCACTGGTACGAGAAGCGCCATGCCCACCAACGCCACCGCGCCGCTGTTCGAGGCGGCCGCGAACTCGGCATCGGCTTCCACCTCGGCTATGCCGAGAAGACGCCGGACGGCGCACCGCTTCAACACCGCGATCTGGTGCACCCGCGGGGCGAGATCGCGCTGAAGTACCGCAAGGTCCACCTGCCCGGCCACCGCCGAGTACGACCCCATCCGCAAGGTGCAGCACCTGGAGAAGCGCTACTTCGAGGTGGGCAACCTCGGCTTCCCCGTGGTGCGCGCCCCGGTCGGCGAGCATGACGTCAACATCGGCATGATGATCTGCAACGACCGGCGCTGGCCGGAAGCCTGGCGGGAACTCGGGCTGCAGCGGGTCGAGCTGGTGATGCTCGGCTACAACACGCCGTCGCTGAACATGGACAACCGCGGCTTCGAGCGCGCACCACCTGCGCGTCTTCCACAGCCACCTGACCATCCAGGCCGGCTGCTACCAGAACGCCTGCTTCGGCCGTCGGCGTCGCCAAGGCCGGCGACGAGGACGGGCATGAGCTGTTCGGCCATTCCATCATCGTCAACCCGCAGGGCGAGATCATGGCCCAGGCGACCAGCTGGGGGATGAGCTGATCGTCGCCGATTGCGACCTCGGCATGTGCGAGTTGGGCCGCACCACCATCTTCAACTTCGCCGCCCATCGCCGGCCGGAAGCCTATGGCCGCATCACGGCACAGACCGGCAGCGTGCCGCCGGCGAACTGGACCCCGGCCTAGGATCAGTTGGCGCCTGAACTGATTCGTGGTGGCGGGAGGCAGGGAGTACCCTGGAATAATGGCCCTGCCACCTGAAACCCTCCAGCATGGGATGGGCGTTCCCCTTGTGTGATTCACGACAGGGAGCAAACCCCATGCGCAAGTTCGTCGTTCCAGTTGTCGTGCTGGCGGGGGCCCTGGCAACGGCGGGTGCTGTCGCTTAGGGCACCCAGCAACCCCAGGGCGGCACGATGCAGCAGATGCCGATGATGCAGGGCCAAGGCGGCATGATGATGGGCGGATGGCCGCGATGGATGCCCGCCTCCGGCAGCTTGAGGAGCGGGCGGCGACACCAGCCCCGGCAAACCCGCCGAGCCGGTAACCGGCAAGGCGTGCGAACCCAAGGTGGGAAGGATCGCGCATGATGCACGGCGGACTGGAGGGAATGGGCTGGATGATGGGCGGCATGGGCCTTTATGGGCTCATGCTGCTGGTTTTTCTGGTCCTCGGGATCGCGGCGCTCATCAAGTATCTCCGCCGCTGACAGGCCTTGGCCCAGGCAACCCCGGGCCCGGCGCGGCGCTGCATCGGCATGGGGCATCCAGCCCCGCCGGGAGCCTGCCCATGCCTCGCCTCGCCGCACCAGTGCTGTCCTTCCTGCTGATCGCCCCGGCCTTGCTCGCCGCCCCGGCCTGGGCGCAGACCCCGGCCGAGCGGGCCTCGCGCGAGCTGAACAAGGGCCAGTTCCGCGACCGCGCGGAGGATGCCCGGGAGGCGGCGAGGCCGGTGCCGCCGGCGCCCCAGGTGCCGCCGCAGATGCAGGCGCTGGAGACCGACCGCCGTTCGCTCCAGCCCGATGTCGGCCGCCCGGAGGAGCGTGGCGTTCCCACGACCGGCGGCATTCGCCCGCCGAGCGGCGCGCAGAACTCGCAACGCTAGACCGCTTCCCGTTTGCCCAGGCGCAGGGAAAGCGCTCCAGCCGGTTGTTCAAGCGAGCAAATTACCCATGCCGGGTGATGCCACCCGTTCGGGGTTTGCTCTGGGGTCTTGCGCCGGGGCCTGTTCCGGCGCGAGCCTGACGCCATGTCCGATCGCATCCTGGTCATCAACCCGAACTCATCGGTGTCCTGCACCGCCGGCATCGCCGCGGCGCTGGAGCCCTTCGCCACCCTGGCCCGGTTCGAGGTAACCCGGCTGGCGGATGGCCCGCCCGCCATCGTCACCTGGCGGGACTGGTTCTCGGTGGCGGAGCCGCTGTGCCGGCTGGTCGAGCGGGAGGCGGCGGCGGCCTATGTCATCGCCTGCGTCTCCGATCCCGGGCTGGATGCGGTACGGACCGTCACCGCCCGCCCGGTGCTCGGGATGTTCCGCTGTGCCGTGGCCGCGGCGCTGACCCGGGCGGAGAGCATCGGCGTGGTCGGCTTCATGGATGCCAGCGAAGCCCGCCAGCGCCGCGCCCTGCAGGCGATGGGCGTGGAGGCACGGCTGGCCGGGTGGGAAGCGCTCAACCTGCCCATGGAGACCCTGACCGACCCGGAAGCGCCGCGCGCCCGCATCCGTGCGGTGGCGAAGTCCCTGGCGGCGCGGGGGGCCCGGGCCATCGTGCTGGGCTGCACCGGCATGGCCGGGCATGCCGCGGCGGCCGAGGATGCCGCCGGGGTGCCGGTGATAGAGCCCTGCGAGGCGGCCGGCGCGATGGCGCTGCTGGCGCTGCGCCCGGCTGCCCGGCGGGGCTAGCTAGAGCAAACCCCGAACGGGTGGAATCACCCGGCAGTGGTAATTTGCTCGCCTAAACAACAGGCTAGAGCGCATTCCGTGAGCCATGTCGAACGGAATGCGCTCTAGCGGGCGATCGGCGCCGGCAGGCGTCCCTCGCGGGCGCCGAACCGCTCGAAATGTTCCCTGCCGTTCTTCAGGGCTCCGGAGCCGATACCCTCCGCCACGTCCGGGTAGGTCTTCAGGTACCAGGCTTCGTCGAAGCGTTCCGGCCAGGCGGAGCGGCCCTCGAAATAGCCCACCGCAACCAGGTGGTCCCGCGCCGAGGCATAGACGCCGGCGGCTACCGCCTGCGCCACGTCGGGATTGCGGCGGAGGTAAAGCGCCTCGTCGATGGGCGTTGCATCCAGGATCAACCGGATGATGGCCTTCACCTGGTCCTGGGCAGGCACGCCGGCCATCTGCGCCAGCCGTTCCTCCACCGCGCTATAGGGCATGAAGAAGTTGGGGACGGCGGAAGACGCTTCCGAAGCACCTTCGGCGACCGATGTCGCATGGGTCTTCGACGCCTTGAAACCACGGCTATCCGTCATCTGGTTCATCATGGGAGTTCCGAGCTGGGAAGTTGCTGCGTCGCACCATTGGTATAGCGCTCGGAACAATCACAGTAAAGTGTTTTAAGAGTTCGGCCCCAAACCGATACGACAAACTATATCCGAGAATGAAGTCTCGATAAATCACGAGCCATTCTTCATAGTTGGGCAGCCACCACAATAGACACGATCAGTATCAATTTCTGACGTTGTCCACGGTGCATTGTGGCGCTGCCCTGTGGGGATTTTCTCATCATTGACGAGAAAGGCGCCGATTTTCCGAAACACGACGGCATTCCATTTTTTTGTCGGGGCTGGGGCAGATGCGGCGGCGCTGTAGGCGGGGGAATCAACCTCCGGAAGTTTTTGTGGCAGCTAAATTTCTCTCTTGGCGTGCAATGAAAGGCAGCCAAGGAGCCGGTGGCACGCCGTCGGGGATGAAGCGTCTCCCGGAAATGCCCTCGCGCGATGGCCCTGGTACCGGCTGCCGATCGGGACCAGCCGCGGCCGGCCCGCACTGGCATCCTTCATCGACTACCGGCAAACGTCACAGGCGTGCCCGCGCATGTCAGACGCCGGCCTTCTGGCCGGTGGTGGTGCGGCTGATGTAGGTGTTCACCGTCTCCGGCAGATGGTCGCCGATCCACTGCGCCATCTTCTCCTCCTCCTGGAGGGTCTGCCGCAGGAGCGTGACCGATTCCGGGTCGCTGGCGGCCTGCGCCATCTCGATCAGCGCGCGGTAGGAGGCGATCTCGAAATGCTCGAAGGCATAGTTGGCGAAGGTGTTCTTCAACACCTCGTCCTGGACCGGCACATGCGCCATGGCGGCGAGATTGCCCATCAGGCCCGCCCCCATGTCCTTCAAGGTCGAGGGGCTGGCGCCGAGCTTTTCGAGGATCTGCTCCAGCCGCTTCTGCTGGGTGCGGGACTCCGCGATGTGCTCGCGCATGCGGGCGGCCATCGCCGGGTAGTTCTCCAGCCGCTCGACCTGCCGCTCCAGCAACTGGGCGGCCTGGGCCTCGAGGGCATGGGCGTTACGGAGGCCGTCGACGTAGATGTCCTTGGTGCTGCTGGCCATGAACGCGCTCCATGGGAAATGCTGGCGGGGAGAACAGCGGCCGGCAAACGCGGTTCCCAGGGGCCATGCGCCGTTCCGCCGGTGGCCCCCGTCCGATGGCAGCGGACCCGCATGGAACGCAGGGCTGCGCTGCGGCGCTTGAATCCGGGGGGCGGCAGGGGCGATATTGCGTTGCACAAAGCGCGCGCGCACACGGCGGAGCCGCCCAACCAGAATATCGTGGCCGTAATCGCCACCAGGAGGACTGCCGGATGCGCTGGGAAGCCGACCGCACCGCCCCGACACCCGCCGATACGGCGGCCGACCACGCCCCCCCGCCATTCCGCCTGGCGGTGAAGCGGGGCCTGTTCAACCGCTGCCCGTTCTGCGGCGAGGGCAAGGTGTTCAGCGGCTATCTGCGGGTGGTGCCTGAATGCAGCCATTGCCATGCCCCGCTCGGCCGGCTGCGGGCGGATGACGCGCCGCCCTATTTCACCATCTTCATCGCCGGGCACATCCTGGTGCCGATCGCGCTGTGGGTGGAGAAGAGCTACCAGCCGCCGATGTGGCTGCACATGGCACTGTGGCTGCCGCTGTTCACCATCATCTGCATCCTGCTGCTGCGCCCGATCAAGGGCGCGGTGGTGGGCTGGATGAGCTCGCTCGGCATGGCGTCGAATGATGCCGACCAGCGGCACCAGGTCGCACCTGCTCGGGTCGCGGCCCGGCCCGCCGGCCATCACCCCGCCCCCGATGCCTGAGAGAACGCGCCAGGCCCTGGCGGAGCCGGCCGACCAGGCGCTGCGCCGCCTGCAGGACATCGTCCTGCCGGATGCGACGCCGCTGCTCTCGGCCTACGCCGAGGCGGACCGGCGCCAGGCGGTGGCGGACCTGCTGATGACCAACCAGTTCGACCCGCTCGGCGTGCCGGGCGGGCCGTTCCTGCTGCATCTCTGCGTACGGGACGGGCGGCTGGTGTTCGACATCCGGGACACCGCGGATACCCAGGTGCGGGCGGTGGCGCTGGCGCTCGGGCCATTCCGCCGGCTCATCAAGGACTACCACATGATCGTCGCCAGCCATGAGCAGGCGGTCAGCGAAGGTGGCCACGAGGCCCGCATCCAGGCCATCGACATGGGCCGGCGCGGGCTGCACAACGAGGGCGCCGAGCTGCTGGTGGCCCGCCTCGCCGGCCGCATCGGGCTGGATTTCGAAACCGCGCGGCGGTTGTTCACCCTGGTCTGCGCGCTGCACCAGCGCATCTAGAAGCGATAACGGCATGAAGATCGACGGCATCCCCTACCGCAGCGTCTGGGTGGACCCGGATGATGGCTGGTCCATCCGCATCTTCGACCAGACCAAGCTGCCCTGGTCGGTCGACGTGCTGCGGCTGACCGAATGGCAGGACGCGGCGCAGGCCATCCGTTCCATGCAGGTGCGCGGTGCGCCGCTTATCGGCGCGGTCGCTGCCTATGGCGTGGCGCTGGCGATGCGGGCCGACCCCGGCTCGCTGGATGCGGTGCTGGCGGCGCTGGGCGCGACGCGGCCCACCGCCATCAACCTGCGCTGGGCGCTCGACCGCCAGCGGGCGGCGCTGCACAACCTGCCGGTCGAGGCCCGGGTGGACGCCGCCTATGCCGAGGCCGCCGCCATCGCCGACGACGATGCCGAGACCTGCCGGCGGATCGGCGAGAACGGCCTGCCGCTGCTGGCCGAGATCGCGGCGCGCAAGGGGAAGCGTCAATGTGCTGACCCATTGCAACGCCGGCTGGCTGGCCACCGTGGACTGGGGCACCGCGCTCTGCGCCGATCTACCAGGCGCATGACGCAGGGCTGGCGGTGCATGTCTGGGTGGACGAGACCCGGCCGCGCAACCAGGGCGCCGCCCTGACCGCCTGGGAACTGGGCAAGCACGGCGTGGCGCATACCGTCATCGCCGACAATGCCGGCGGGCACCTGATGCAGCACGGCGAGGTGGATATCGTCATCGTCGGCACCGACCGCGTCACCCGCCAGGGCGATGTGGCCAACAAGATCGGCACCTACCTGAAGGCGCTGGCGGCGCGCGACAACAGCATGCCGTTCTGGGTGGCGCTGCCGCATTCGACGCTGGATTTCCGGGTGCGGGACGGCGTCGCCGAGATCCCGATCGAGGAGCGCGCCGAGGCCGAGGTCACCGACCTCACCGGCCGAACCGCCGATGGCCGGATCGAGACCATCCGGGTGGTGGCGGAAGGCAGCCCAGCCGCCAACCCCGCCTTCGACGTAACCCCTGCCCGGCTGGTGACCGGGCTGATCACCGAGCGCGGGCGGTGCGATGCCTCGGAAGCCGGGCTGCGCGAACTGTACCCGGAACTGGCAGGCTAAGAACGGCTGGCTGAACCGGCGGCGTCAGTAGGCCGCCGGCGACCGGCCGACGGGCAGGTCGCGGCTGCCGCGCTCCAGCAGCACCAGGCCCAGGATCAGCATGGCGCCGGCGGCGCAGGCGCCCCAGAAGCCCAGCATGGGCGGGAAGCGGCCGGGCGACAGAGCGTCGCTCAGCAGCAGGGCGACCAGGGCGCAGACCACGGCCAGCGAGGCTCCGATCAGGCTGCAGGCGATCCGTTGCATGCTTGGGCACTCCATTCGGGATGAACTGTTGGGCTATCTGACCCGCCCGATGCTTAAACACCGGGCGATTGTCGGCTTCGAGCCAATGTTGAGGCGATTTCATGGCAGTCGGGGTGGCCTTCGGCGGTTGCGTCATGGCAGCGAATGCAGGATCGTCCGCGCCGCTTGCCAAGAACCCCGGGAGACCCACTGTGACCCGTCCCTTCCTCGCCGCCCTGTTGCTGGGTGCCGGCCTTGCCGCTGCCCCGGCGCTGGCGCAGACCACCGTCGGCCCATCCAACACCGGCCAGCCGCCGCTGCGTTGCGCGGTGGACGGCACATTCGCGCCGCACGCCTTCCCCAGCCTTCAGGGCGGGGTGCAGGGCTTCCAGGTCGACCTGTTCGCCGAGGTGGCGAAGAAGCTGAACCGCCAGCTCGTGATCGATTCCGCCAGCTTCTCCGGGCTGATCCCGGCGATGAACGCCGGCCGCTACGACTTCCTGTGCGCGCCGACCACCGTCACCCCGGAACGCGCCGCCAACCTGCTGTTCACCGAGGGCTACCTGTGGACCGCGCTGCAATTCGGCATCCGCCGCGGCACCCCGCCGATCAAGTCCGAGGAGGACCTGCGCGGCAAGACCATCAGCGTGAACAAGGGCACCCCGTATGAGCAATGGGTGACCCGCAACGCCGAGCGGCTGAACCTCACCCTGCTCGCCTTCGATACCCAGCCCGACGCGGTGCAGGCGGTGATCCAGGGCCGTGCCTATGCCAATCTTTCGGGCAACACGGTCATCAAGTACAGCGCCAGCCGCACGCCGCAGTACATCGCGGATTACGTGCTCCCCGGCAGCCGCATGCACTGGGGCACCCCGGTGCGGCAGGACAACGTGGAGATGCGGAACGCGCTGGAGGAGGCGATCGAGTGCCTCAAGAAGGACGGCACCGTGGCGAAGCTGTCCGAGAAGTGGTTCGGCCAGCCGCCAGCCGAGGACGACGCCGAGCGCATCGTCTTCCCGGGCTACGGCCCGCCCGGCCTGCCCGGCTACGACGAGACGCCGAGCCGCGCCGCATGCGGCTGAGCCAGACGCCTCCCATCGTGGAGGCGCGCGGCATCCACAAGTATTTCGGTGCCCTGCACGTGTTGAAGGGCGTCGATCTGGTGGTGGAGGAGAAGGAGCTGGTCTTCGTGATCGGCCCTTCCGGCTCCGGCAAATCGACGCTGCTGCGCTGCCTCAACCGGCTTGAAGACCCGACCGACGGTGCCATCACGGTCGATGGCATCGACATGCTCGACCGCCACACCGACATCAACAAGGCGCGTCAGCGGATCGGGATGGTGTTCCAGTCCTTCAACCTCTACCCGCACATGACCGCGCTCGGGAATGTCTCGCTGGCGCTGCGCAAGGTGCAGGGCCTGCCGAAGGCCGAGGCCGAGGCGCGCGCCCTGGCCGCGCTCGACCGCGTGCATCTGGCCGACCGCGCCGGACACCACCCCGGCCAGCTTTCCGGCGGCCAGCAGCAGCGGGTGGCGATCGCCCGCGCCATCGCACTGGAGCCGCGGGTGATGCTGTTCGACGAGCCGACCAGCGCGCTCGACCCCGAGCTGGTCGGCGGCGTGCTGCAGGCGATGCGCGAGCTGCGGGAAAGCGGCATGACCATGGTGGTGGTCAGCCACGAGATGGGCTTCGCCCGCGCCGCAGCCGACCGCGTGATATTCATGGATGACGGGAAGATCGTGGAGCAGGGCCCGCCGGCCGCCATATTCGGCGACCCGCAGCATGAACGCACCCGCGCCTTCATCGGCCAGATCGCCCGGCACTGAGCATGAACGATCTGACCATCACCAACTGGGACAGGTTCCTCGACAGCTTCTTCAACCTTCGGGTCGCGGCGGAATACCTGCCGAAGATCATCGAGGGCTTCTGGCTGACCATCATCCTCGCCGCCTGCATCATCGTCAGCGGGCTGGCGGCGGGGCTGGGACTGGCGGTGGTGCGCAGCCTCGGCATCCGGCCGTTGAACTGGCTGATCATCTTCGTCGTCGACCTGTTCCGCGCCCTGCCGCCGCTGGTCATCATCGTGCTGCTGTACTTCGGGCTGCCGGCGGCGGGGTATTCGCTGTCGTGGCTTCGCCGCGGCCTGGCTGTCCCTCGCCCTGGTGCTGATGGCCTTCGCCGAGGAGATCTTCTGGGCCGGCATCACCGCCGTGCCGAAGGGCCAGTGGGAGGCGGCGCGCTCCACCGGCCTCGGCTTCCTGCAGACCCTGGCCATGGTGGTGCTGCCGCAGGCGCTGCGGATGACCATCCCGCCGCTGACCAACCGCACCATCGCCATCACCAAGGGCACGGCGCTCGCCAGCGTGGTCGCGGTGCCCGAGATCCTGGGCGCGGCGCAGGCCGGCGGTCGTCCTTCAGTTCAACCCGACACCGCTGACGCTCGGCGCCATCGCCTATGTGGTGCTGTTCTTCCCGGTGGTGATCTTCGGCCGCTGGGTCGAGACGCGCTTTGCGTGGAAGCGGTAGGCCGCCGGCATGGACATGACCTTCGACGACTTCCTGCTGGCCTTCTTCAGCCTCGAGATCCTGCAGCAGGCCTGGCCGATCCTGTGGTCCGGGCTGCTGAACACGCTGCTGCTCTCGGCGATCGTGGTGCCGCTGGGCATCATCGGCGGCATCACGCTGGCGGTGCTCGGTACGGTGCACAGCCGCTGGGTGCGCTGGCCGCTGATCGCCTGGGTGGACTTGTTCCGCGCGCTTCCCCCTCTGGTGCTGCTGGTCTTCGTCTATGCCGGGCTGCCCTTCGCCGGCATCGAGGTGACCGCCATCGCCGCCGTCGCCATCGGCTTCTTCCTCAATACCGGCGCCTACTACGGCGAGATCCTGCGGGCCGGCATCGAGAGCGTGCCGCGCGGCCAGCTCGAGGCGGCGCGCTCTACCGGGCTGACGCGCTGGCAGACCATGACCTACGTCGTCCTGCCGCAGGCGGTCCGCAACGTGCTGCCCGACCTCATCTCGCAACACGCTGGAGGTGGTGAAGCTCACCTCCATCGCCGCGGTGGTGGCGCTGCCGGAGTTGCTGTTCCAGGCCCGGCAGGCGCAGAGCGTGACCTACAACGCCACGCCCATCGTCGCCGCGGCGGTGATCTACTTCATCCTGCTCTGGCCGGTGGTGCGGCTGCTGTCGCGGCTGGAGAACCGGCAGCTCGCGGGCCGCCGGTAGTCCGGCATCACGGCAGCGCGGGCAGCGACCGCAGGTAGGCCGTCAGGTCCGCCAGGTCAGCCGGCTGCATCCGGGCGTAGTAGCCGTAGCCCATCGGCGGGCTGAGCTTCCGGCCATCGGCCGAGACGCCCGTGGTGACCGCCTGCCGGATCTGGGCCTCCGTCCAGGCGCCGATCCCCGCCTCCCGGTGCGGCGTGATGTTGCGCGGCACCACCGGGCCGAAGGGCGTGGTGATCGGTGGGCCGCCCGCGCCGGTGCGGGACCAGTCGCGCCGGCCGTCCGCGCCCATCGGGGTGTGGCATTCGACACAATGGCCGAGCGGCCCGGCGAGGTAGGCGCCGCGCGCCACCGGCTCATCCGCCGGCGGCGCGACCTCGCCGACCGGTGGACCATAGGCGGGCGGCAGCGGGATCTGGAAGCTGGATTTGCCGGCCACGTTGCGCACCGCGGGCAGGCTGCGCAGATAGGCCACCATCGCCTGCAGGTCGCGGTCGGCGATGCCGCGGTAGAGTTCGATGGGCATTGGCGGCCCGATGATGGAGCCATCCGGCCGCCTGCCCTCGCGGATCGCCAGCGCGAGTTGCGCATCGGTCCAGCGGCCGATGCCGGTCTCGGCATCCGGCGTGATGTTGGGGACGACGGCGCGGAACAGGCCCGGCTCCTCGATCACCATGCCGCCGGCCATCGCCATGCCGGGCAGGTCGCCGTCCGGCCCCTTCTGGGTGTGGCAGTTGCCGCAGGCGACGATCCCCTCGACCAGGTAGCGGCCCCGGTCGACCAACGCGGTATCCTGCGCCGCCACGGGCGCCACGCCCGCCAGCAGCGCAGCCAGCAATCCACCAATCCCGGCACGCATTCCCGCCTCCCCTTCCCGCAGACGTTTCCGTCAAGTACAGACTGCGGGCGGGCGGCGATGCAAGCGGCGGAACGTTATATTCCAGCAAGCTACTTCACGGCATAGACATCGTAGGTCGGCCCGCTCGGCGGCCGCTGCCCGACGCCGATCGCCAGGATGCGGTTCAGCCAGGCCAGCGGCGCCGCGCCGGTCTCGAAGCGGATGGCGGTGCGGAAGTAGTACTCCGCCGGGTCGACGCTTTCGCCGGCATTCAGCCGGGCCAGCACCGCGGGCTTGCCGGTGCGGATGCCGCTGTAGTGCATGAAGACGATGTGGCCCTCGGTGGTCCGGATGGTGAGCCGCACGTCCATGTGGGCGGTGCCGTCGGGGTCGACGCGCAGCCAGTCGGCGGCGGTGCCGGGCATGATCTCGCCGTTCAGCGCGGGGCCCTCGATGGTGCCGCCGGTGACCGGGACGATCCGCAATTCCCCGTTGCGGGTGGCGCCGACCTGCTGCGGCGTGCCGGCACTGAGGGCGGCACGGAACAGGAATTCGCCGTTGAGCGGCAGTGGCGTGGTGGGCATGCTGGGTTCCTCCCCAAGGGTTTCTTTGTGCCGGGCCTAGCGCTGCTGCCAGGGCAGCCCCGATGCCTTCCAGCCGGCCAGCCGGCCGCGATGGCCTTCGGCATCGACCGGGCCCTCGAAGCCATCGGCCACGTTGAAGGCGTTGGGGAAGCCCGCCGCCTGGGCCGCCTGCCCGGCCGCCAGGCTGCGGGCGCCGGAGCGGCAGATGAAGTACAGCTTGCTCTCGGCGGTCAGCCCGGCCTTGCGCAGATGCTCGGCGAAGGCGCCGTTCACCTGCATGCTGGGATAGACCTGCCAAGGGATGAGCACGGTCTGCTTGCCCACCTGGGACAGGTCCGGCAGGCCGACGAAATTCCATTCGGCATCGGTCCGCACGTCAATGAGCGCGGCGGCGGGGTCCTGGGACAGCGCCTCCCAGGTGGCTTCCGGGCTGATGTCGGGCACACCGGGCATGATGGGTTCTCCTGCTGCGAAGCCGGCGGAGCATGCGGGGATGGCGCGGGAAGGGCAATGCGGTGCCAGGCCCGGTTGACCGGGACGGTCACGGAGCCCGGTTGACCGGCAGGGCAGCAGGCGCGGAACATGGCACATGATCCCCACCATCCGCCTCGGCATGCTCACCCCCTCCTCCAACACCGTGCTGGAGCCCGCGACGGCGGCGATGCTGGCCGGCCTGCCCCGGGTCACCGCGCATTTCGCCCGCATCCGGGTGGTGGCGATCGATCTCGGAGATGGCTCCCGCGCGCAGTTCGACCCCGCGCCGATGCTGGCCGCGGCCGAGTTGCTGGCCGATGCGAAGGTGCATGCCATCTGCTGGAACGGCACCTCCGGCGCCTGGCTGGGGCTGGAGCAGGACCGCGCCGTCTGCGCCGCCATCACCGAACGCACCGGCATCCCGGCGCTGACCGCCACCATGGCGCTGATGGAGGCCTTCGCGCTGCTGGGCGCCCGGCGGATCGGGCTGGTCACGCCCTACATCGCTGCCGTGCAATCCGCCATCCTCGCCCGCTGGGCCGCCGCCGGTCTGGATTGTATCGCCGAGCGCCACCTGGAAGACCCCGGCAACTACAGCTTCGCCGACCACCCCGAGGCGCTGGTCGCCTCCCTGGTGCGCGAGGTGGCGGCGGCGCGGCCGGATGCCATCGCCATCCACTGCACCAACTTCCGCGGCGCCCATGCGGTGCCGGCGCTGGAGGCGGAAACCGGCATCCCGGTGCTGGACAGCGTGGCGGTGGCGCTGTGGGGCGCGCTGCGGGCGGCGGGGGCGGAGACGGCGGGGCTGGCGCGCTGGGGCCGGCTGTTCGGGCTGCCGCATGGGTCCTGATCCCGCCGCGAAGCGCGCCACCCGACGCGGCCATGCGTCGTGGCGGACCGGGTGATTTCCCATGGCCCGGCCTTGCCCTTAGCATCGCAGCCGATGAACGAGACCGTGCCGGCGCCGCGCCCGCCCCTCTGGTTGCTGGTGCTGATCACCTTCAGCGGCACGCTGGCGATGCATATGTTCGTGCCCGCCCTGCCCGCGGCGGCGCGGGACCTCGGCGCCGGCACCGGGGCGATGCAGTTGACCATCAGCCTATACGTGCTGGGGCTGGCCTTCGGGCAGCTGGTCTATGGCCCGTTGTCGGATGCCTTCGGGCGGCGGCCGGTGCTGATGGTGGGGCTCACGATCTATACGCTGTCCGGGCTGGCCGCGCTGCTGGCGCCCGGGGTGCAGTCGCTGATCGCCGCGCGGCTGTTCCAGGCGCTGGGCGGTTGCGCCGGGCTGGTGCTCGGCCGGGCCATGGTGCGCGACACCGCCACGGGCGACGACGCGGTGCGGCAGATGGCGCTGCTCACCCTGATGATGCTGGTCGGGCCGGGGCTGGCGCCGCTGTTCGGCGGGTTGCTGGCGGAGGGCTTCGGCTGGCGGTCGATCTTCGTGCTGCTGGTGGCGCTCGGGGTGGTCGGCATGGGCTTCGCCTGGTGGCTGCTGCCGGAGACCGTGCAGCCGCGCGGCAGGCTGAGCGCCGCCTCGCTGGCGCGGGAATACCGGGTGCTGCTGCGGTCGCCGGCCTTCCTCGGCTTCGCCATCGGCGGCGGCTGCGCGACCACCTCGCTCTATGCCTTCCTCGCGGCGGCGCCCTTCATCTTCACCGGGCCGCTGCAGCGTTCGGTGCATGAGGTGGGGCTGTATCTCGGGGTGCTCATCCTGGGCATGGCGCTGGGCAACATGGTGACCGGCCGGCTGGTCGGCCGGGTCGCAGCGGGGCGGCTGGTGCTGGGCGCCAGCGCATTGAGCCTGGCCAGCGCCATCGCGCTGCTCGGCATCGTGCTGGCCGGTGCGTTGAGCGTGGTGGCGGCGGTCGGGTCGATGGTCGTGTTCAGCATCGGCGTCGGCATGGCCAGCCCGGTGGCGGTGGCCAAGGCGGTCGGGGTCAATTCCAAGGTGATCGGCTCGGCCTCCGGGCTGTATGGCTTCGCCCAGATGGGGGTCGGTGCGGTCTGCACCGGCCTGGCCGGGCTGGGGCGGGACCCGGCGCTGGCGGCGGCGATCGTGCTGGTCGCCGCCGGGGTGGTGGCGCAGGTCGCCCTCCGCATCGCGCTGCGGTGGGAAGCGCCGGCGCGTCCATCGGCGCCGAATAAGGTCTAGCCGCCTGCCACGGTGGTGCGGTGCATCAGCCGCTGGTACTTCTCGTGGTCGAACAGCGTCGCGGTATGCAGGGTGCAGCGGTTGTCCCAGATCACCAGGTCGCCCTGCCGCCAGCGGTGGCGGTAGATGTACTTCTCCTGCGCGGCATGCGCCATGAGCCCGTCGATCAGCACCCGGCTGGCCTCGGGGTCCAGCCCCTCGACATGGCTGATGACCGCCGGGCACAGGAACAGCGACCGCACCCCGGTGACCGGATGGCTCCGCACCAGCGGCTGGGAGACGGGCGGAAAGCGCCGGGCCTGCTCCTCGGACAGCGGCGGCCGGTCCGGGTTGTGGGTGCGGCCCCATTCGGCGAGCGTCGCCAGGGAATGCACCGCGCGCAGCGGGTCGATGGCCGCCCTGGTGCTGTCGGGCAGGCCGGCATAGGCGCCGGCCGCGTCGATGAACCAGGTCTCGCCGCCCTCGGGCGGGCAGATCACGCCGTAGAACAGCGATGCGGCGCTCGGCGTTTCGCGGAAGCTGCTGTCGGCGTGCCACTGCTCCAGGCCGCGCACGAAATTGGCGCGCAGCACGCCATCGACCGTGTGGTTGCCGACGCAGAAGATCTCCGGGTGGTTGTCGTCGGTGAAGCGGGTCTGGGAATGCAGTTCCAGCGGCCCCATGCGGCGGCTGAAGGCGACATGCGCCGCCGGGTCGAAGGGCACGTCCCGCACCAGCAGCAGGTGGTGGCGGTGGAAGGCGTCCAGATAGGCGGCGAAATCCTCGTCCGGGATGTCGCCGGCGATCCGCAGGCCGCTGAGTTCGGCGCCGAAGCTTTGCCCGAGCGGGCGTTCCTCGAACCGGGTTCGGGTCATCATGTCCATGCCCGGGCGCCCTCAGCCACGCTGCGGGCGGAAGGGGTGGCGGGACTGTGGGCCTGCGCTCATCTGCGGGTGCCTCCTGGGCGTTCACGCGCGGGCCGGGCGACGGGCGGGGCCGCTCTGCGGCGGCTGCGGGGAAGTATGGCGCCGATGCCGCCGCGCGCGAAAGCCCCCTTCCGCTGGCGCCACGGCTGGCCTATCGCCCTAGCAACGCACGAGGAAATGGCGATGCAGCGACGCACCCTTTTGAAGACCGCAGCGCTGGCCGCCATGGCCCAGCCGGCATTGCCCCAGCCAGCGATGGCCCAAACCACCCGGGCACGGACCCTGCGCTTCATGCCGCAGGCGGCGCTCGCGGTGCTGGACCCGGTGTTCAACCCCACCACCATCGTCACCACCCACGGCTTCTGCGTGTTCGACACGCTGTATGGTGCCAATTCACGCCTGCAGCCGCGGCCGCAGATGGCCGAGGGCCACCAGGTCTCCGCCGATGGCCTGGCCTGGACCATCCGGCTGCGGGACGGGCTGCGGTTCCACGATGGCGAGCCGGTGCGGGCGCGGGACTGCATCGCCTCCCTGAAGCGCTGGGCGGTACGGGACGCCTTCGGCCAGGTGCTGGCCCGGGCGGTGGCGGAATGGGCCGCGCCAGACGACCGTACGCTGCTGATCCGCCTGCACCGCCCCTTCCCCGCCCTGCTGGATGCGCTGGCCAAGCCCGCCGCCAGCCCGGCCTTCATCATGCCGGAACGCCTCGCCGCCACCCCGGCCAACCAGCCGGTCACCGAGATGATCGGCAGCGGCCCCTGGCGCTTCCTGCCCGGCGAGTTCAATGCCGGCGCCTTCGCGGCCTATGCCCGCAACGAGGCCTATGTGCCGCGTGACGAGCCGGCCGAAGCGGCCTCGGGCGGCAAGCGCGTGCATTTCGACCGGCTGGAGCTGGTCTGGATCCCGGATGGCGGCACCGCCGCGGCGGCGCTGCAGACCGGCGAGATCGACTGGATCGAGTACCCGCTGCCGGACCTGGTGCCGGTGCTGGCGCGGGACCGCGCCGTCACCACCCAGATCTACGACCCGAACGGCTTCCTCGGCTTCCTGCGGTTCAACCACCTGCACGCACCGTTCAACGATGTCACGGTGCGGCGGGCGATCCGCGATGCGCTGGTGCAGCCGGACTACATGTCCGCCGTGGCGCTGCCCGGCGACTGGTCGGAATGCCATGCCATGTTCCCCTGCGGCCTGCCGCAGGTGCGCGAGTTCACCCCCGCCCGGCAAGGCGAGGCGGCGATGCAGTACGCCCGGGACGCGCTGCGCAATGCCGGCTACCGCGGCGAGCCGATCGTGCATGTGAACCCGAGCGACTTCCCCGCGGTGACCCAGCAGGGCCGGGTGACGGCGGACCTGATGCGCCGGCTCGGGGTGAACATCGAGCTGGTCGAGAGCGACTGGGCCAGCACCATCGCCCGCCGGGCCAACAAGGCACCGCCCGCCCAGGGCGGCTGGAACCTGCACAACACCAATTTCCCGGCCGCCGGCATCGCCAACCCGGCGGTCAGCCCGATCATCCGCGGCCATGGCGAGGCCGCCTGGTTCGGCTGGCCGACCGACCCGGCGATCGAGGCGCAGGTAGAGGCCTGGATCAACGCCACCGACGCCGCCGCCCAGGCAGCGGCGATGGCGGCCCTGCAACAGGCGGCCTGGGAGAGCGTGCCCTTCGCGCCGACCGGGCTGTTCCGCCTGCGGACGGCGTTCCGGTCGGAGCTGACCGGGGTGCTGCAGGGGCCGAACCCCTTCCTGTGGAACCTCAGGCGGGGCTGAGGCTCAGCAGGGGCTGGGCAGCAGCGCCAGCTCCTGCATCCGGCCATCCACGCTGAACTCGCCGAATTCCATGGTCAGCTCGTCCGCCACGCCGTTGGCGTAGTAGCGCAGGCCGACCTCGTAGTCGGGGGCGCTGGCGCCGCCGCCGGTGGGGTCGGGGGTGCGGTCGAAGAAGGCCACCTGCATCCGGGCGCTGCCGAGGCCGGCCAGCGCAGGGAAGCGCTCGTTCGGCTGCGGCGGCTCCCATGCCTGCAGCACGGTGGTGGTGTCCTGCGCGCCCTCCTCGCTG
This sequence comes from uncultured Alphaproteobacteria bacterium, assembly GCA_963829365.1. GTDB lineage: Bacteria > Pseudomonadota > Alphaproteobacteria > Acetobacterales > Acetobacteraceae > Belnapia. Next base: position 126,050 of record CAWHIH010000002.1, read on the forward strand.
GTGCCGTCGAACAGCGGCGCGATCAGCAGCCGCGGGCTGCCGGCGCGGGCGGCGGCGAGGGCACGGATGGTGTGCATCATCGGCAGCAGGGTGCCGGGCGGCAGCGCCTCCTGCCTGGCCTCGGGCGAGGTGTAGCGCACAGTGCCGCCCTCGGGGCCGACCTCCGCCTCCCCGGCGATGCGCTGGGACACCGCGCCCTGGGACATTTGGGTAAGCGAGAAGCGCAGGCTCCGGCCGTCCTTCGAATTCATAGGTCGAGTAGTCGGAGGTGGTTTCCATGTCCCGGCCGTCGCGGCCGGTGAGGTGGAGCTGGAAGCGCTGGCGGGTGGCCCAGCCATCGCAGGCGTCCATCACCTCGTACAGCATCACGCCCTCCGCCTGGACGATGTCCGAGTTGTCGCGGGCGCGGTCCAGGACGAGGCGATAGGCGGCCCGGTGGCCGGCCATTGCCTCCACCCCCGGCTCCGCCGCGGCCACGGCGCCGGGCGTGAGGCCGGCGGCAAGGAAGGCGGCGGCGATCAGGTGGCGGCGCAGCGGCATCGGATGTCCTTCGCGGGTGGGGATGCTGATCTAGGAAGCCTTGGGGCCGGGCGCACCCTTGGCGGGCGGCAGGTCCAGGCGAATATGCAATTCCTTCAGCCGGGCCGGCTCGACCGGGGCGGGGGCGCCCATCATCAGGTCCTCGGCCTGCTGGTTCATCGGGAACAGGATCACCTCTCGGATGTTCGGCTCATCCGCCAGCAGCATGACGATGCGGTCGATGCCGGGCGCCGAGCCGCCATGCGGCGGGGCGCCGTAGCGGAAGGCGTTGAGCATGCCGCCGAAGCGGTCCTCGACCGTCTGGGCGGTATAGCCGGCGATCTCGAAGGCGCGGATCATGATGTCCGGCCGGTGGTTGCGGATGGCACCCGAGCTGAGTTCGATGCCGTTGCAGACAATGTCGTACTGGAACGCCTTGATCTCCAGCGGGTCCATGGTGTTCAGCGCCTCAAGCTCGCCCTGCGGCATGCTGAAGGGGTTGTGGCTGAAGTCGATCAGGCCTGTTTCCTCGTTGCGCTCGTACATCGGGAAGTCGGTGACCCAGCAGAAGCGGTAGGCGTCCTTCTCGATCAGCCCGAGGTCGGTGCCGAGGCGGGTGCGCACCTGCCCAGCGAATTTCGCCGCCGCCTCGACCTTGTCGCAGGCGAAGAACACCGCATCCCCGTCGCCGAGGCCGCAGGCATCCCTGATGGCCAGCGCCCGGTCGCGCTCCAGGTTGCGGGCGATCGGCCCCTGCGGCTCGCCACCGCTGAAGGTGATGTAGCCGAGGCCGCCGGCCCCGCTCTCGCGCGCCCATTCGTTCAGCTTGTCGAAGAAGCTGCGCGGGTTGCCGCCGGCGCCTGGCGCCGGGATGGCGCGGACGACGCTGCCCTTCTCGATGTTGCGGGCGAACAGCCCGAAGGCGCCGATCCTTGAAGTGCCCGGTCACGTCGCGGATGCGGATGGGGTTGCGCAGGTCCGGCTTGTCCGAGCCGAATTCCAGCATCGCCTGGTCGAAGGGGATGCGCGGGAAGGGCGCCGGGGTCACGGCGCGGCGGGTGCCGCTGAAATCGGCGAATTCCTCGAACACGCCCGGCCAGCACCGGCTCGATCGCGGCGAAGACGTCTTCCTGGGTAACGAAGCTCATCTCGAAGTCGAGCTGGTAGAACTCGCCCGGGCTGCGGTCGGCGCGGGAGGCCTCGTCGCGGAAGCAGGGGGCGATCTGGAAGTAGCGGTCGAAGCCGGCGACCATCGCCAGCTGCTTGAACTGCTGCGGCGCCTGCGGCAGGGCGTAGAAGGTGCCGGGGTGCAGCCGGGACGGCACCAGGTAGTCCCGCGCGCCCTCCGGGCGAGGATGCGGTCAGGATCGGCGTCTGGAATTCGGTGAAGCCCTGCTCGACCATCCGCCGGCGGATCGAGGCAATCACGCCCGAGCGCAGCATCAGGTTGCGGTGCTGCTTCTCCCGCCGCAGGTCAAGGAAGCGGTAGCGCAGCCGCAGGTCTTCGGGGAATTCCTGCTCGCCGGCCACCTGGATGGGCAGCACCTGCGGCCTCGGACTGCACCACGAGCTCGCGCACCTGCAATTCGATCTCGCCGGTCGGCAGCCGGGGGTTGATGGTGGCCCCTTCCCGCCGCACCACGTCGCCGGTGACGGTGATGACGCTTTCGGGCCGCAGCCGGTCCGCCTGCTCGAACACCGGGCTGCCCTGCGCGATGACGCATTGGGTCAGGCCGTAGTGGTCCCGCAGGTCGATGAACAGCAACCCGCCGTGGTCGCGCTTGCGGTGCACCCAGCCAGAGATGCGCGCCGGGCTGCCGGCATCGGTCGGCGCGGAGGGCGCCGCAGGTATGGGTGCGATAGGCGTGCATCGGGAAAGGACCTGCCATGGCTTCGATCCGCCGTAAGAGGCGCCCGGGGCCTGTCCTGTCAAGCGCCCCATGGCTTTCCCTACACCCTCGCGGGGGGTAGAAGCCTGGAATGAGCCGTCGTCCGCCCGCCACCGAACCAACCCCCGCCCTCATCACCACCTCCGATGCCCTGGCCGCCCTGTGCGACCGGCTGCGGGAGGAGAGCTTCGTCACCGTCGACACGGAGTTCATGCGGGAACGGACCTACTGGCCCGAACTCTGCGTGGTCCAGTTGGGCGGCGAGCATGAAACGGCGGTGGTCGATGCCCTCGCCCCGGATCTCGACCTGGCGCCGCTCGGCGTGCTGCTGGCGGACCCCAGGGTGGTGAAGGTGTTCCACGCCGCCCGGCAGGACGTGGAGATCTTCCTGCTGAAATTCGATGCGGTACCGACCCCGCTGTTCGATACCCAGGTGGCCGCCATGGTGGCCGGCTTCGGCGACCAGGTGAGCTACGACCAGCTCTGCCGGTCGCTTGCCAATGCCCAGATCGACAAGGCGCACCGCTTCTCGGACTGGGCGGCGCGGCCGCTCTCGGCCTCGCAGATCGCCTATGCCGCGGCCGATGTCACCCATCTCCGGCGGATCTACGTGGCGCTGCGCGACCGGCTGGCGAGCGAGGGCCGGATGGAATGGGTGGGCGAGGAGATGGCGGTGCTCAACCGCCCCGAGACCTACCGCGCCGACCCCGAGACCGCCTGGGAACGGCTGAAGCCCCGCACCACCAACCGCCGCCTGCTCGGCCTGCTGCGCGCCGCCGCGGCTTGGCGGGAGCTGGAGGCGCAGCGGATCAACATCCCCCGCCAGCGGCTGGTGAAGGACGAGACCCTGATGGAGCTGGCCGCCACCGGGCCGGACAGCCCGGCCGACCTGGCCCGCGCGCGGGGCATCTCGGAAGGCTTCGCCAAGGGCCGCAGCGGCCTCGGCCTGCTCGCCGCCATCAAGGCGGCCAAGGCGCTGCCCGATGCCGAGCTGCCCGAGGCGCCCAAGGACCGCGGCGGCCCCAGCCCCTCCCCGGCCCTGGTGGCGCTGCTGAAGGTGCTGCTGGCGGCCAAGTCCGAGGAACACAACGTCGCCCCCAAGCTGCTGGCCAACAGCGACGACCTGGACCGGCTGGCGACCGAGGCCGAGCCGGACCTGCCGGCCCTGAGCGGCTGGCGGCGGGAAGTATTCGGTGAGGCGGCGCTGGCGCTGAAGGCCGGCAAGCTGGCGGTGGGGGTCGAAGGGCGCCGGATCAAGCTGATCGCGGCGGGCTGAAGCGGTTTCACCCGTGCGGTTCCTGGCTGGAACCACGCCAGCCCCTTGCCCTGGCCGCGCCCGGGGATAGCCGCTCCGTATCCTCGGCCTGCGTCGCAGGCGGAACCTCGGTAAAGCTGCCCAGCCTCGGCTCGATCAGGTCGTGGCGAATTCCCAGCGGCATTCCGGGATGGATGGAAGTGGCGGGCGCTGGCGGGTTATCGATTGTGCAGTTACAAGAGTGAGAGGACCAATTAAAGGCAGTATGGTGACTGCCACGTGCTGGCTCGGCTCGCTTGAGGCCAACTGCCCTGTTCCCGAGGATTTCCGATGGACAACGAGACGCTGACCAACGCCGGTGAGCGCATGGTCGTCGGAAACATGTGGGGCTACTGGGCACATCTTTCCATCTATTGTTTTGCGTTGCCTTTCGCCCGAGGTCGCCGGGTACTCGACGCCGGATCGGGCGCCGGCTACGGATCAGCCTATCTGGCGCGGCACGGCGCCCGGGTGCTGGCGTTTGATGCCGGTGCAGGAGCGATCGAGCATTCCCGGCAGCGATATGCCGGTGATCCCGTAACCTTCGAGGTCGCCGACCTCAATGCCCCACTACCCGTCGGCGACGCGGTCTTCGACCTGGTGTTCAGTTCCAACGTCTTCGAGCACGTCGCCCATGTCGACCGGCTTGCCGCCGAATGCGCCAGGGTCGTCGCGCCGGACGGGGTCGTCATCATCGCGGTGCCGCCGATCTGTTCGGCCGAGGTGATGGCTGCGGACATGGAGAACCAGTTCCATGTCCACCATATCCCGCCCTCCGCCTGGGAAGCCAAGCTGCGGCGATTCTTCCTGGAGGTGAAGGTTCACCGGCATGACCACGCGGGGAGCTTCGCCGAAGCTGCCCGGCACCAGGCCGAGATGCGGCTGCCGCCTGACCAGGTGACCATCCGGGAAACGGATTTCACCTTTCCCGAGACGACCGCCGCCGAGATGGAGGCAGCTGGCAGCATCACCGCGGTGTTCGTCTGCCGCGGGCGCCGGGTCCCGGCAGGCGAGGAAACCCTGGCCGAGCGCACGCCGGCAGCCTGGTGCGAGGGAACGGTCGCAGCGCGTCTGTCCGGTCGCGTCCCGGCGCCCGTCGTGACCGATGACGGCCACGTGGCACGGTTGACGGTTCAACTCGCCGAGGCCGAGGCGAACTGGGCGCGGACCAAGGCGCAATTGGCGGTGACCGAGGCCCGTTTGGCTGCGGCGCAGGCCGAAGCCGACTACTCTCAAAAAACCAACCCGCCGCAGATCGACGCCCAGCTCAAGCATGCCCGGCAGCAGATCGAGGCGCTGGAACAATCGACCAGTTGGCGGCTGACGCGGCCTGTACGGGTACTGGTGCAGGCACTGCGCGGCAAAGGGTTCGTCAAAAGCTGATCGGACCGGGACCGGGCGGATTTCCCGGGGTTCCGCCTGCGACCCACGCCGATGCCACTAAGCGGCGTTTCCCGGACGCAGCCTTCGCCGGGTTTTTCGCGTCATCGGAAGTGGCCGCCTGATCTGCAATTCGGCCGGCGGGCCAGCCGCTACTCCGCCACCTCCACCACCGCCTCCAGCCCCAGCACCGCGCCGAGCTGCTCCACCCGGCGCAGCACGCTCTCGCCTGCGAACACCCCGGTGCCCTCGCTCAGCCGCAGCACCAGCCGGCCGCCACGGCGTTCCAGCGTGGTGCCGGCCAGCAGTTCCGGGGTGCCGCCGCACAGCGTGTAGGCCAGCCGCAGCGCCGCGCCGATCGCCTCGGCCCGGCGGATCGTCAGCACATCCAGCAGCACCCGGGTGGTGGCCAGGAAGGCGGCGCCCGGTTCCGCCTCGTAGCGCAGCGCGGCGCACAGGCCGAGGAAGGCGCGGGCATGGTGGTCCAGCCCGACGCCATGCTGGCGCAGCACCCGCAGGAAGGCCTGCTCGGCGCGGTATTCCGGGTGGTCGTGGCTGCCGATGTCGGACACCCAGCAGGCGGCTTCCCGCAGCGCCCGATGGGTGGCGTCCTGGTCGGGGAAGACCGGGTCGGTCCAGGCGATCAGCGCCGGCGGCAGCCGGGGCTCGCGGCCCCAGCTTGCGGCGAGGCCGCGGGCGGCGGCCAGCAGCGGGTCTTCCTCGCGCACCGCATCGGGCAGCAGCCGGGAATACCAGCCCTCCCGCAGGCCGTTGGCCGAGAACACCACCCGCGCCGCGCCCGTCGCCCGCAGCAGCCGGCGCATGACCACCGCGGCGAAGGGCAGGTCCCCCAACCGCTTCTGCGGCGCCCCCGGCATGCGTTCCAGCACCCGGCGGGAGGCCGCCATCACCACGCCGGAAAGGTCCCGCGCCTCCTCCCGCCGCAGCACGTAGTGGTGGACGATGGACAGCGGGTAGCCGGTCTGGGCGATGTGCATCCGCGCCAGCGCCCGCCAGGCGCCGCCCACCAGGTACAGGTCGCGGCCGCCGCCCTCCGCAAGCCAGTCCTGCGATGCCAGCTCGGCCTCGACGATGGCACGGGACCGCACCACCTCGCCGCCCGCCCGCTCGGCCAGCCGGATGGCGCCGATCGGCAGGGAGGCCGCGCGGGTCACCCGCCCGCCGGCGAGCTGCACCACCTCCAGGCTGCCGCCGCCGAGGTCGCCGAGGATGCCGTCGGCGCCGGGGAAGCCCAGCAGCACGCCGTCGGCCGAAAGCCGCGCCTCCTCCTCGCCGGTCAGGATGCTGATGTTGAGGCCGGGCAGCCGTTCCTGCATGGCGGCGGCGAAGGCCGGGCCGTTGCTGGCATCCCGCACCGCAGCGGTCGCCACCACCTCCAGCGGGTCGGCGCGCATGGCGCGGGCGACGGCGTGGTAGCGGGTCAGCACCGTCAGCGCCTGGACGACGGCTTCCTCGTTCAGCCGGCCGCTGGTCTGCAGCCCGCGGCCGAGGCCGAGCACGGCCTTCTCATTGAATATCGCCTGCGGATTGCGCCCGCGCCCCTCGAACACCACGAGCCGGATGGAATTGGACCCGAGATCGACAACGCCGCAACGCGCCGCCTCCTCGCTGGGGTGGGCGCGCGCGTGGACCATGGAGTCGAGCAAATCGGTTCAATCCTGGGCGATGCGGTCGGGGCGGGGACGGCGCGGCGGGCCGGCGGCACGCTTCAACGCGCTGCCACGGCCCGAAAGCGAGGGGTTGGTCATGAAATACTCATGCGCGGATACCGGATGTGGGCCGGCCGGCAACCGGCGCCAGTTGCCATCGGGGCCCAGTTCCCAGCTCTGTGCGGTGTCCTTCAGGTTGACCACCATGATCTGGTCCAGGATCTGCGCATGCACGGTCGCATTCTCGACCGGCACCATGGTTTCCACCCGCCAGTCCATGTTCCGCGCCATCCAGTCGGCGGAGGAGATGAACAGCCGGGCCCGGCGGGACGGCAATCGGTGGCCGTTGCCGAAGGCGGCGATGCGGGAATGCTCCAGGAAGCGGCCGACGATCGACTTCACCCGGATGTTCTCCGACAGGCCCGCAACGCCCGGGCGCAGGCAGCAGATGCCGCGGATCACGCAATCCACCTTCACGCCCGCGCGACCTGCGGCATACAGCGCATCGATCAGTTGCTCATCGACCAGACTGTTCAACTTCAGCCAGATCGCCGCCGGCTTGCCTTCCTCGGCGAAGCGGCGCTCCTGCTCGATCAGTCCGAGCAGGGTCGGGCGGATGGTCAGCGGCGAGAAGGCCAGGCCCTCCATGCGGTCCGGCCGAGCATAGCCGGTCATGTAGTTGAACAGCCGGGCGGCATCGCGCGGTCAGGGCCGGGTCGGCGGTGAAGAAGGACAGGTCGGTGTAGATGCGCGCGGTGATCGGGTGGTAGTTGCCGGTGCCGAAATGCGCGTAGCTGCGCAGGCTGCCGCCCTCCCGCCGCACCACCAGCGACATCTTGGCGTGGGTCTTCAGGTCGACGAAGCCGAATACCACCTGCACCCCGGCGGCTTCCAGCTCGCGCGCCAGGGCGATGTTGCGCTCCTCGTCGAAGCGGGCCTTGATCTCGACGATGCCGGTGACGGACTTGCCCGCCTCGGCCGCCTCGATCAGCGCGCGGGCGATCGGGCTGTCGCGGCTGGTGCGGTACAGGGTCTGCTTGATGGCGACCACATTCGGGTCGCGCGCCGCCTGCCGCAGGAATTGCACCACCACGTCGAAGCTTTCGTAGGGGTGGTGGACCACGATGTCCTTGGCGCGGATCGCCGCGAAGCAGTCCCCGCCGTAGTCCAGGATGCGTTCGGGGAAGCGCGGCGTGTAGGGGGTGAACTGCAGGTCCGGCCGGTCGTCGACGATGAGCTGCTTCAGGTCGTCCAGCCCGAGCAGCCCTTCCACCACGAACACGCTGCCGCGTTCGGCATCCAGTTGCTCGACCACGAAATCGACGATGTCGGGCGGCGTCGCGGCGGTCACGCTGAGGCGGATGGCGCGGCCGCGGCGGCGGCGCTTCAGCGCGGTCTCGTAGGAGCGCACGAGGTCCTCGGCTTCCTCCTCGAATTCCACGTCGGTATCGCGGATCAGCCGGAACAGCCCGTGCTCGGCCGGGATGAAGCCGGGGAAGATGCGGCGCAGGCTGAGCTCGATCAGGTCTTCCAGGATCAGGAAGCGGATGGCGGTGTCCTGGTCCTGCCGCGGCAGCCGGATGAAGCGCTCGATCTGCGGCGGCAGCGGCAGCAGGGCGCGCATGGTCCCGCCGTCCTCCTCCCGCACCAGCTTCAGCACCATGCAGGCGGCGAGGTTCTGGATGAAGGGGAAGGGATGCGCCGGGTCCACCGCCAGCGGCGTCAGCACCGGGAAGACCCGCTCCATGAACCACTCGGCCAGCCAGGCGTGGTCGGCCTCGGTCAGTTCCTCCGGTGCGCAGACGGTGAGGCCGGCATCCCGCAACTGGGCGCGCAGGATGCGCCATTCCCCCTGCTGCGCCTCGATCAGCACCTGGGCGCGGGCGTGGATGGCGGCAAGCTGCTGCGGCGGGGTGCGGCCATCCGGCGAGCGGCTGGTGATGCCGGCCCGTTCCTGGCCGATCAGCCCGGCGACCCGCACCGAGTAGAATTCGTCGAGGTTGCCGGCGCGAGATGGCGACGAAGCGCAGCCGCTCCAGCAGCGGGTGCTGCGGGTTGGCCGCTTCCTCCAGCACGCGCGTGTTGAAGTCGAGCCAGGATAGCTCCCGGTTGTTGAACCGCTCCGGCGCATCCGGGAGAGGAGCCGGGGTGGCGGTGGGGGTGCCCTGGGCCGCGGGCGGCGTCCTGATCTCGATGAGGCTCATGCGATCACCCTACAGCAGGGTCGGGGCCGGGGTGCAGCCTTCACCGGCCGTCTCCATCAAATCATCATCCGGGCCGAAATCGCAGTCGCCGAAGCCCGGCATCGTGGCCAGCGTCGCCCGCGCCAGCGCCCGGGTCACCCGGCCGCCATGGGCCAGCGCCGCCCGGTCCAGCCGCGCCGCGGCCTCGGCCACCGCCGCCGCCTCCCGCGGGAGGCGGGCCAGCAGCCAGGCCTGCACGCCCTCCTCCACCCGCAACTGCCGGCGGGCGAAGTCCTTCCGCAGCAGCGCCGCCAGCAGCCCGTCCCCGGGCGGGCGGACCCCGACTGCCGGCATCGCCCGCAGCCGGCTGCGCAGGTCCGGCAGGGCCACCGGCCAGCGGGCCGGCGGCGCCCGGCCGGCCAGCAGCACCACCTGCCGGCGCTCGGCGCAGAGGTTCAGCAGGTGCAGCAGCGCGGCTTCCTCGGCCATGCAATCCGCGTCGTCCACCCCGAGCCCGGCCCCCGGCGGCACCACCGGCAGGCCGCGCAGCCCGGGCCCCTCCAGCACCGGCCAGCCCCGCGCCTCGGCAAGGGCGCGCAGCATGTGGGACTTGCCGGTGGCGGCCGGGCCGAACAGCGCCAGCCGGCCCTGCGGCCAGCCCTCCGGCCGGCGCAGCCAGGCCAGCGCCTCGGCATTGCTGTCATCGGCGAGCAGCGCGGCCGGGTCGTAGCGGATGGCGATGGGCAGCGGCAGCGCGAGTTGCCGCGGCGCGACCAGCGGTGTCATGACCCGGTCCGCGGCGGGTCTAGGTACAGCGGGCTCTCGATGTAGCGCCGCAGCCAGTAGCGGGCGATGACGCCGATCACCGCCGCCAGCGGCACCGCCAGCAGCACGCCGAGGAAGCCGAAGCGCCACGCCGCCCGCGAACAGCGCGAAGATCACCCACACCGCATGCAGCTCGACCCGGTTGCCGAGCAGCCGGGGGTAGATGATGTAGCCCTCGACGATCTGCCCGGTGACGAACACCGCCAGCACCACCAGCACGCCGTTCCAGGTGCCGAACTGCGCCAGCGCCAGCGCCATGGCGATGATGAGCCCGGTGATCGAGCCGACATAGGGGATGAAGGACAGGATGCCGGCCACCAGCCCCACCGTCAGCCCGAGTTCAAGCCCCACCGCCGTCAGCGCCGCGGCGTAGTAGATCGCCAGCAGCGCGCAGCACAGCAACTGGCCGCGCAGCCAGGCCGAGAGCACCCGGTCCGTGTCGCGCGCGAGTTGCCGCAGGGTCGCGGCGGAACGGCGCGGCAGCCAGGCATCGATCCGGTCGAGCATGTGCCGCCAGTCCCGCAGCAGGTAGAAGGCCACCACCGGGGTGACCGTCACCAGGGTGAACACGCTGAACAGCGCGATGCCGCCGCTGATCATCCGGGCGAGCGCGGTGCCGAGGTAGGAAATGATCGCCCCGGCCTGGCCGACCGCGAGGTCCTGCAGCCGGGCATCGAACACATCCGGCCCGAGCCGCTCGGACAGCGCCGCCAGCGCCTCCCGCACCGCCTGGCCGATGCCGAGGACGTAGCTCGGCAGCTGCTGCAGCAGCACCGTCACCTGGGCGATCAGCAGCGGGTACAGCAGCAGCAGGCACAGCAGCGCCAGCGCCACCAGCGCCAGGATCATCAGCAGCGCCGACAGCCCGCGCGGGATGCCGATGCGGGTCAGCCGCGTCGCCGGCGGGTCGAGGAAATAGGCGATGACCGCGGCCAGCACGAAGGGCGTCAGGATCGGCGAGAACACCCAGAGGGTCACCAGCAACCCGATGCCCAGCCCCGCCGCCAGGCCGATGCGCTGGCCGCGGCTGGCGATCGGCGGCGGCATCCCCCGCCCGCGGCCGGCGGCGGGCGGGGCAGGCGGGGGCGCGGCGGGGGGCATCGGCAAGGCCTCGGCCGGTTCGGTGCGCGCCGGGGCCCGGCGCCCGGGCAGCAGCCTCATGGGGCCGGCCGCTGCTTGCGGAGCGTGGCGAAGACATAGGCGGCACCCGAGGCCAGGGTGGTCGCCGCGGTCGCCCAGATCATCACCTCCAGCAGCGCCCCGGCCTGCAGGGTGAAGCCGGCCAGCAGCAGCGCCAGCGCCGCCAGCCCAAGCTGCATGAAGGTGTTGAGCTTCGAGACCAGCAGCGGGCTGATAACCGGCGGCTGCCCCAGCACCCACAGCAGCAGCACCCCGCCGACGATCAGCAGGTCCCGGAACACCACGAGCATCGCCAGCCAGTCCGGCAATACCTCGATCACCGCCAGCGCCACATAGACCGACATCAGCAGCGCCTTGTCCGCCACCGGGTCCATCATGGCCCCGAGCGCGCTGCGGGCATTGCGCACCCGCGCCAGCCAGCCGTCCAGCCCATCCGAGATGCCCGGCGCCGATGAACAGGTAGAAGGCGATGTCCAGCCGCTGGTGCAGGATCAGCCAGATGGTCGCCGGCACCGCGCAGAGCCGCGCCAGGGTGATGAGGTTCGGCAGGGTGAACAGCACGTGCGGCGGGGCGGCCGGGGCAGGGCCTGGCGGACCGGCCGCGGCGGGCCGGCGCGGGTCGTCACCCTCCCGCAAGGCCCAGGCGCCAGGACGAGGTCGGCTGGGGCTGGCCGGGCTGATATCGGCCGGGCTGGGCCCCGGCGGCCGGCTCCAGCACGATGCCGGCCGCGGCGAGGTCGCCGGCCGCGACCTCGGCCGGCGCCCGCAGCCCGAGCCGCAGCCGCGCGCCGGTTATCGCGATCCCGGTGATGTCCACCGAAGCCACCGGGCCGGCCGCCTGCAGGCGGCGGCGGATTTCGAGCCATTCACCCATGGAACGATAAATGGCGACGGCATCCACCCAATTCGAGGCCGGCGTGGCGGTGATCGACGGCGGCGCCCCCCCGGCGCACCGCCGCGGCCAAGCGCCTGGCGCACCCGGTTGGGGTTGAACACCACGGTGATGCGGCCGGTGTAGCGGGTCGGCAGGATGCGCTCCTGCTCGATGACGATGGAGGCGACGAGGTCCTCGATCCGGTCGTCGGACAGGGTGGTGGGCGGCAGCCCGGCCTCGGACAGCGCGCGTTCCCAGGCGGTGCGTCGGCCGGCGGCGAGCGCCCGTTCACGCGCCAGCACGCCGTTCTCGGCAGTGGCCTCGGCCGGGATGCCGCGCTGGGTGAGGTTGATGTCCGGCGCGGGCGCGGCGAGGGGCGGGGCCGTCCGGTAGGGCGATGCGGCGTACTGGGCCGCGGCCGGCGCCGCCGCCAGCAGCGGGGCCGCCAGCATGGAGCCGCACGCCATGGCCCATCCGGCGACCTTCGAGCTGCACAGCATTCCGCTTCTCCCGCATATCATCGCCGGCCAGGACGGGACGCGCCGGCAAAGCCGCGCTAGAACCGCCTCGCGCCACCGAGGCGCACCGCAACCAGACCATCCCTTAGCCGATCGGAGGCCGACCTGACCAGTTCCACCACCCCCTCCCCCGGCTGTTCCCGGCAGCAGCCTCACCTACCGCGACGCCGGGGTCGATATCGACGCCGGCGACGCGCTGGTCGAGGCGATCAAGCCGCTGGCGAAGTCCACCGGCCGGGCCGGCACCATGGGCGGGCTCGGCGGCTTCGGCGCGCTGTTCGACCTGAAGGCGGCCGGCTTCACCGACCCCGTGCTGGTCTCCGCCACCGATGGCGTCGGCACCAAGCTGCGGGTCGCGCATCGATGCCGGGCTGCACGACACGGTCGGCATCGACCTGGTTGCCATGTGCGTGAACGACCTGGTCGTGCAGGGCGCCGAGCCGCTGTTCTTCCTCGACTACTTCGCCACCGGCAAGCTGCGAGCTGGCCCAGGCGCGGCGAGTCATCGCCGGCATCGCCGAGGGCTGCCGCCAGGCCGGCTGCGCCCTGGTCGGCGGCGAGACCGCCGAGATGCCGGGGATGTACGCCGCCGAGGACTACGATCTCGCCGGCTTCTCGGTCGGCGCGGCCGAGCGCGGCGCGCTGCTGCCGCGACCGGATGTCGGGCCGGGCGACGTGCTGCTCGGGCTGGCCAGCACCGGGCGTGCATTCCAACGGCTTCTCGCTGGTGCGGCGGGTGGTCGAGGCCAGCGGCCTCGGCCTCGCCGACGCCTCGCCCTTCGGCGGCGGCACCTTGGGCCAGGCGCTGCTCGCACCCACCCGCATCTACGTCGAAGCCCTGCTGGCGCTGCACCGGGCCGGGCTGCTGAAGGCCGCCGCCCACATCACCGGCGGCGGGCTGCCGGGCAACCTGCCGCGGGTGCTGCCGGCCGGCGTCGCCGCGGTGGTGGATGCCACCGCCTGGACGGTGCCGCCGGTATTCGGCTGGCTTGCCCGCACCGGCAACGTGGCGCCGGAGGAGATGCTGCGGGTGTTCAACTGCGGCATCGGCATGGTGGTGGTGGTCGCGGCCGAGGCGGCGGACCAGGCCAGCGCGCTGCTCACCGCATCCGGCGAGACGGTGTTCCGCATGGGCGGGCTGGAAGCCGGCAGCGGCGAGGCCCAGGTGCGGATCGACCGGCTCGCCGCGACATGGCCCCGGTGACGAGCCGGTGAGGACCCGCACCGCCATCCTGATCTCCGGCCGCGGCTCCAACATGGCGGCGCTGCTGGAGGCCGCCCGCGACCCTGCCTTCCCGGCCGAGATCGCCCTGGTGCTGTCCAACCGCGCCGATGCCGGCGGGCTGGCGGTGGCCGAGGCCGCCGGGGTGCCGGTGGCGGTGGTCGCCAGCCGCCCCTTCGGCGCGGACCGCGCGGCGCATGAGGCGGCGGTGCAGGCGGTGCTGGAGGAACACGGCATCG
>CAWHIH010000003.1:0-442457 GCA_963829365.1 uncultured Alphaproteobacteria bacterium
CCCGGCGGATGCTGCGCGAACGGGGCTGAGGTGCCGGCGCCGGGTGGTGGTGGTAGCGTCGGTCCGCTGCCTGCCCGGCTTCACGAAGGCACCGTATGCCGTCGGCGATGCCCGGAGTAAGCGAGAGGCAGCAGCCCCAGCGCAATTCCAGGGTACCGCTGCACCCGTAGGGTAACCTACGCTGCCACCGCAGCGGACGCTCGCGTCCCGGGCGCCCAGGCACGCCACCACCGGCACCCTGGCGCAACAGGAAGCGGAACAAGATTTCGAGTTCAACGAACCGGGAGGCGAACACGCCATGAAAAAAATACTTCACGCCACGGTAGTCGCGGCGGCGGTACTGGTACCCGCGGCGGTGCCGGCGCAGACCCTGACCATCGGGCGCCGGCGCGGTCATCAGCTCGCTCGACCCGCATTACTACAATGTGGGGCCGAACAACGCGATGGCGGCCACGCTGTTCAGCCGCTTCCTGGAGACCGACACCCAGGCGCGCATCCAGCCCGGGCTGCTGGCGAGCTGGAAGGTCCTCACGCCCGAAAGCTGGGAGTTCAAGCTTCGCCCGGGCGTGAAATTCCACAATGGTGAGCCGTTCACGGCGGAGGATGTCGCCTTCACCATCGCCCGGCTGCCCCTGGTCGTGAACAGCCCGGGGTCCTTCACCACCTACACGCGGACGATCAAGGACGTCGAGGTGGTGGACCCGCTGACCGTGCGCATCACCACCCAGGTGCCCAATCCGTCGCTGCTGGTGGACCTGGCACGGGTCGCGGTGATCAACCGGCGCACCCATGAGAATGCCACGACCGACGAGTTCAACGCCGGGACCATGGCGATCGGCACCGGCCCCTACCGGCTGGTGCAGCACCGCTCGGGCGACCGCGTCCTGCTGGAGCGCAACGAGGAATACTGGGGCGACAAGCCGGCCTGGGAGCGCGTGGACTACCGGATGATCACCAGCGACCCGGCGCGCACCGCCGCGCTGCTGTCGGGTGACGTGGACATCATCGACCAGGTTGCGACCTCCGACCTCAAGCGGCTGCGCGGCGACCCGCGCATCGTGCTGTCCGAGATCGAGAGCCTGCGCAACGCTTTCCTGGTGTTCGACCATTCCCGCACCGGCGATTCGCCCTTCATCACCGACAACGACGGCAAGCCGTTCGGCCACAACCCGCTGAAGGATGTACGGGTGCGCCGCGCGCTGTCGCTGGCCATCGACCGCGAGGCGATCGTCAGCCGGGTGATGGAAGGCAATGCCAGCGTCTCCGCCCAGTTCGTCGGCAAGGGCGTGTTCGGCTACGCGCCGGACCTGGTGCCGCCGCGCCAGGACGTCGAGCAGGCCAAAAGCCTGCTGGCCGAGGCCGGCTATCCCGAAGGCTTCCGCATTACCCTGCACGGCTCGAACGACCGCTATCCGAACGACGGCCGCACCATCCAGGCGGTGGGCCAGATGTGGTCGCGCATCGGGGTGCGCACGGCGATCGAGGCGATGCCCTTCACCAGCTACATCGGGCGGGCCGGCAAGCAGGAAATTCTCGGCCTTCTATGCCTCCTGGGGCAGCTCGACCGGCGAGACCTCGGCGGCGCTGCGCTCGACCCTGGCCACCTTCGACCGGGCCAAGGGGCTGGGTGCGGTGAACCGCGGGCGCTACTCCAACCCGGAATTCGACGCCAAGCTGCTCGACGCCATGGCCGAGATGGACGACGAGAAGCGCGAGCGGAAGCTGCAGGAAGCGACCCATATCGCCATGGCGGATTCGGCCATCCTGCCGCTGATGCTGTTCAACAACGTCTGGGCCATGCGGCGCGGCCTGGAACACGCGGCGCGGGCGGATGAGCTGACCCGGCCGCAGGACGTGCGCCCGGCGCGCTGACCGCGGGCAGCGCCGCCTCCGGCCAAGGCTTGTGGATAAGCCGGGCGCGGCGCTAGCCTCGGTTGCAAAGCAGCGGTGCCGGGCGCCTCCCGGCGAGGAATGGAGGAAACCATGCTGAACATCCGGCCCACGGGCGATGTGCTCGGCGCCACCATCACCGGCATCGACCTCTCCAAGCCCATGGCCGAGGCGGAATTCTCGGTGATCATCCGTGCCCTGGGCGAGCACGGCGTGCTGCGCTTCCCCGACCAGTTGCTGGAGGCCGCGGCGCTGCGCGATTTCTCCGCGCGGTTCGGCAGCATCCAGGGCTCGGTGACGGGCAAGTTCCATGACCCGGTGGTGCCGGAGGTCGGCATCCTGTCGAACATCGTCGAGAATGGCGAGCCTATCGGCATCGCCGATGCCGGGCAGGACTGGCACACCGACATGTCCTACCGGGACACCATGGGTTTCGTGAACGTGCTGAACGCGCACAAGGTGCCGCGGCGCGATGGCCGCCCTGCTCGGCAACACGCTGTTCGCCAACATGCACGCCGCCTATGACGCGCTTGACCCGGCGCTGAAGGAACGCCTGAAGGACGCGACCGCAACCCATGACTTCAACAAGTTCTGGGATGCGATGCGCGCCAAGGGCAGCGCCCGCCCGCCGCTGACCGAGGAACAGCGCCGGCGCCGGCCACCTTCGGTGCATCCGGTGTTCCTCACCCATCCGATCACCGGGCGGAAGGTGCTGTACTGCAACCCCGGCTATGCCATCCGCATCAACGAGCTGGATGAGGCCGAGAGCGACCGCGTGCTGGAACGGCTGTTCGCCCACCAGCTGGAATCGCGCTTCATCCACACCCATGTCTGGGCCGAGCGCGACCTGCTGATCTGGGACAACATCGGCACCCTGCATAATGCGCTGCCGGATTACGGCCCGCAGGAGTACCGGCTGATGAAGCGCTGCCAGGTGCTGGCGGACCGGGTGTTCGAGCCGGCCTTCCTGCCGCCCGCCGCCATGCCGGCGATGCACGCCCGATGAGCGGCCCCGAGGCGCCAAAGTACTGGGGTGCGCCATCATGCGGCTGATCAGCTTCGGCAGCGCCGACGGTGCCTCCTTCGGGCTGGTGGCGGGGGATGGCGTGGTCGATCTCGGCCGCCGGCTCGGCGGGCGTCATGCGACCTTGCGCCAGTTGCTGGCGGCCGGGCCGGAAGGGCTCGATGCCGCCCGCGCGCAGGAGGCGGCGGGGCCGGACCATGCGCTGGCCGACATCGCCTTCCTGCCGGTGATCCCGGATGCGGTGAAGATCATCGGGATCGGGCTGAACTACCGCTCGCATGTCGCGGAATCGGCGGGGCGGGAGCCGCCGCCCTTCCCCCGGGTCTTCTCCCGCTGGAACGATTCCGTGGTCGGCCACGGCGCGCCGCTGGTGCGGCCGATCGCCTCCGAGCAGTTCGACTATGAGGGCGAGCTTGCGGTGGTCATCGGCATGCCGGGGCGGCACATCGCGCCCGAGCGCGCCTTTGAGCATGTCGCCGGCTATACGTGCTTCACCGATGGCAGCCTGCGGGACTGGCAGCAGCACACGACGACCGCGGGCAAGAACTTCCATGCCAGCGGCGCCTGCGGCCCGTGGATGGTCACCGCCGATGCCGTGCCGGACCCGCGGGCGCTGACGCTGGTCTCGCGGCTGAACGGGCGGGAGGTGCAGCGCGCCTCGACCGGCGACCTGATCTACGACATCCCGACGCTGCTGGCCTATATCTCGGCCATCACGCCGTTGCAGGCGGGCGACATCATCGCGACCGGCACGCCGGAAGGCGTCGGCTCGCGCCGCACGCCGCCGCTGTGGCTCCGCCCGACGGATGTGTTCGAGGTGGAGATCTCCGGCATCGGCCTGCTCCGCAACCCGGTGGTCGCCGAGCAGGCCTGAGGCGCCTTCAGCCGCGCAACCCGTCCCAGCAGGCGCGGGCGATGCGGCCGATGGTGGCGAAGGATGCGGCATGTCCGGGCATCCCGTCCGGCATTGTGTCCGGCACGCCGTCGGTCGCCACGGACAGGATGAACAGCGGCCGCGCGCCGTCGAACACGATGCCGGCGTCCATCCGGCCGCGCCGGCCACGGCCGGTCTTGTGCGCGACCTTCGTGCCGTAGGGCAGCAGCGACGGGATCATGTTCCGCAGGACCTGCCAGCTCAGGATATCGAGCGCCAGGCGGCAGTGGTCCGTGCTGCAGCCGAGCCGGCCGGCCGCACCGGCATCCTCCGTGCCGCGCAGGATGAGGTCGAGCAGCAGCACCTGGTCGGCCTGGGTCGTCGTCGTCACCGCATCCGGCGGATGGTCCCAGGCGATGCCGAGCGGCGGGATCAGCCCGCGGTGATGCGTGCCGGCCATGCCGATGCCATGGCAGTAGCCGGTCATCGTCTCCGGCCCGAGCCGTTCGAGCACGGCCTGGGTGCAGACGTTGTCGCTGGTGATGATCATGTTCACCAGGACGTCGCGGAATGGAATGACGCAGCCCGGCGTCATGTAGCGGTAGGTGCCCGAGGCCACGTCCTTCTGCAGCCGCTCCTCCAGCACCACCGGCTCATCGAGCCGCAGCTGCCCGGCATGCACGGCGGCAAGCGCCGCCATCAGGATGGAGATCTTGCGGGTGCTGGCCGAGGGTGTCGGCACATCGCCCTCATGATGCGCGTCCCGGCCGGAGGCGACATCCCTCACCTGCCAGCGCGTGGCAAAGGGTTGCCCGTCGGTGATTTCGGCGAGCCGGGCGGCAAGTTCGTCCATCGGCGTCTCCTGTCCTGGCGGTATCCTAGACATTGATGACCTGCCCGGCCAGAAATGCGCGGAGCAACGCAGGCTCCAGGCGCGCATGCCGTTGCCCGGCACTCAGGTGTGGACATTCCGATCCCGCTGCCCTAAAACCCGGGCCGCATCGGCCGTCGGCGGCCCATAAATTTGTGTCTTTTATAGGGCAGGATAGGCGGCGCCAGCAGGCTGGTGCCATCAGGCCGTTGCCGATCGACCGAACCATATGGAGGTGTGTGTCCCCGCTCGGCGGAGGGCAGACCGTATTCAGGCATGAACAGTGATATCCGGACGAACGGCGCCACAGCCGCCCCACCTCTCGCCGGAGGCAGCATCGCCAGCGCCGGCATGACCGACGGCACGCCCCAGCGGGAGGTGAAAATCGCCCTCCGGAACGTCTTCAAGGTGTTCGGGGAAAATGCCGACGCGGCGGTACGCATGGTCCGCGACGGTCGCGGCAAGGATGAGATCCACGCCGAGACCGGCTGCACGGTCGGCGTCAACGACGCAAGCTTCGATATCCTGGCAGGCGAGATTTTCGTCATCATGGGCCTGTCCGGCTCGGGCAAGTCCACCCTGCTGCGGCTGATCAACCGGCTGATCGAACCCACCACGGGCGAGATAATGGTCGATGGCCAGGACGTGACGAAGATGTCGAAGCGCGAGCTGATCGAGCTGCGCCGCCGCGACATGAGCATGGTGTTTCAGTCCTTCGCGCTGCTGCCCAACCGCAGCGTGCTGGAAAACGCCGCGTTCGGCCTGGAAGTGGCGGGCGTTCCCGAGGCCGAGCGCCGCCGGAAGGCGCTGGTCGCCCTGCAGGGGGTCGGGCTCGCCGCCTATGCGGACAGCCGGACCGACCAGCTCTCGGGCGGCATGAAGCAGCGCGTCGGCCTCGCCCGCGCCCTGGCGAGCGAGCCCACCGTGCTGCTGATGGACGAAGCCTTCTCGGCGCTCGATCCGCTGATCCGGGCCGAGATGCAGGATGAACTGCTGCGGCTGCAATCCGAGCAGAGCCGCACCGTCATCTTCGTCAGCCACGACCTCGACGAAGCCATGCGCATCGGCGACCGCATCGCCATCATGCAGCACGGCGTGGTGGTGCAGGTCGGCACGCCGGATGAGATCGTGATGAATCCGGCGAACGACTACGTCCGTTCCTTCTTCCGCAATGTCGATGTCAGCCAGGTATTCCGCGCCGGCGACATCGCCCGCGCGACCCAGGTGACGCTGATCGAGCGCAAGGGCCTGTCGGTGCCCGCCGCGCTGGAGCGGATGAACCGGCACGACCGCGATGTCGCCATCGTGGTCGGGCAGGACCGGACCTACCACGGCATGGTCAGCGCCAACTCGCTGGCCCAGGCCGAACGCGCAGGTTCAGTCGATCCCTGTAGACAGGCATTCCTGCCCGAGGTGGAGCCGATCGCATCGACGGAGACGCTGTCGGAGGTGATGGGACGCGTGGCGAACAGCCCCTTCCCGCTGCCGGTGGTGGATGAGAACCGCCGCTATCTCGGCTCGATCAGCAAATCGGCGCTGCTGACGACGCTCGACCGGTCCGGCAACTGAGCGGGAGCCCATCATGCTGGATATCAATCTCGGCCTCGGCGAGGCCGCCGACGCCACGGTCAACTACATCCTGGACAACTTCACCCCGGCACTGGATGCCATCGCCGCCGTCATCGGCTTCGTCACCGATGGCATCCAGGCCGGGCTGAACCTGCTGCCGGCCGCCGTGGTCATCGCCATCATCGCCCTGCTTGCGCTCTGGCGGGTGGGCTGGAAGTTCGGTGTCTTCGCCATCCTGGCCCTGGTGCTGATCAGCGGCATGGGGCTGTGGGACCGGATGATGGAGACGCTGTCGCTGGTGCTGGCGGCAACCTTCATCGCCATCCTGATCGGCATCCCGCTCGGCATCGCCATGGCGCGCAGCGCCACCGTACAAATGGTGGCCCGGCCGGCGCTCGACCTCATGCAGACCATGCCGGCCTTCGTCTACCTGATCCCGGCCGCGATGTTCTTCGGCCTGGGCGCAGTGCCCGGCACCATCGCGACCGTGATCTTCTCGATGCCGCCCGTGGTGCGGCTGACCAACCTCGGCATCCGCCAGGTGCATGCGGAGTTCATCGAGGCCGGGCTCGCCTTCGGCTGCACCCCCACTCAGCTTCTGCTGAAGGTGCAGATCCCGAATGCGCTGCCCTCCATCATGGCCGGCATCAACCAGACCATCATGCTGTCGCTGTCGATGGTCGTGATCGCGTCGATGATCGGTGCCGGCGGGCTCGGCAACACCGTGCTGACCGGCATCCAGCGGCTCGATGTGGGCACCGGCTTCGAGGGCGGGCTGGCGGTCGTGGTACTGGCCGTCCTGCTCGACCGCATCACCCAGAGCTTCGGGCAGCCCCGCACAGGGTTTTTCAGCCTGCGTGGGTATTTCGCAGGGCGTGGCCGTGCTGCCGCGGAGCCCGCGCCCGAGGTTCGATCACCACTTTCCGCACCACACACACTCTCCGTACAACCAAAGGAAACTACATGATTCTCAAGAAGCGCGAACTCCTCGGCCTCTCCGCCGGTCTCGCCATGGCCACCGGCGCCAGTGGCGCCCGGGCGCAGTCCAACGGCGCCATCAAGCTGGGCTTCAGCCCCTGGGCGGATGCCGAGTTCATCACCAAGCTCGCCGCCAAGCTCATCGAGGATCGGCTGGATACCCCGGTCAGCCTGGTGCAGACCGATGTCGCGCCGCTGTACCAGGGCCTTGCCCGTGGCGATGTGGATGCCATGCTGATGTGCTGGCTGCCGCAGACCCACGCCGACTACTGGACCCGCATCAAGGATCGGGTCGAGCAGCTTGGCACGCTCTATAGCGGCGCCCGGCTCGGCTGGGTGGTGCCGAGCTACATGCCGGAATCGGAAGTTGCCTCCATCGCCGACCTGGCGAAGCCGGCGGTCGCCGACAAGATCGGTGGTCGCATCCAGGGCATCGAGCCGGGGGCCGGGCTGACCCGCCTGTCCCGCGAGACGATCGACGCCTACGACCTGCCGCAGACCCTGCAGGAATTCGAGCGAGGCGGCGATGCTGACCATGGTCGACCGGGCCATGCGCGGCAAGGACTGGGTGGTGGCAACCGCCTGGAGCCCGCATTGGATGTTCGGCAAATACGACCTGCGCTACCTCGCCGACCCGAAGGAAGCGCTGGGTGGCGAGGAGAAGGTCGTGGCCCTCGGCCGCAAGGGCCTGAGCCAGGAACGGCCGAAGGTCGCCGCCTTCCTCTCCCGCCTGAACCTGCCGCTCGGCGAGCTGCAGAGCGCCATGCTGGTGGCACAGGAGAAGGACTACGAGACGGCCGTTGCCCAGTACATCAGCGAGCACGGCAGTCGGGTGGACGGCTGGTTCGCCGCCGCCTGAGCGCCGCGGCCAAGTGCGGGCCGGGGGAGGAATTCCCCGGCCTGTACTGCCACCAGGGCTGGCGCGCCCGAGAGGATTTGAACCCCTAACCCTCAGATTCGAAGTCTGATGCTCTATCCGGTTGAGCTACGGGCGCGCCGGGCAGCCGATGTTCGGCCCAAACCCGGCCTGCCGCAAGGCCGGCCAAACCTGCGCAGGCGGGACAAGCCCTTATGATTTCCCGGAACCGCCACCTCCAGGGATGATGACCGCCGGAAAGGGCAACCGCATGTCATCAGACCAAATTCCCGAGTACCGACCTCCCGGCCGCCGCGCATTGCTCCGCGGTGCGGGCGCAGCCCTGGGCGGCCTGGCTGCCTGGCCCCTGCTGCCCGCCACGCCGGCCAGGGCCGAGGTTCCGGCCGAACACCTGGCGGTGCTACGGCGGGGAATCAACATCACCAACTGGTTCCGCTTCCCGGGAACAACGGACCCCAAACGCCTGGCCGCCTACATGCCGGACGCCGTCATGGCGGAACTCCGCGCGGTCGGCTTCACCTTCGTGCGGCTGTGCATCCAGCCGCAGGTGCTGCTGCGCGAGGGCGGCAGGCTGGATCCCACGCTGCTGCGGGTGGTGCTGGATTCGGTGCGGCGTCTGCAGCGCGCGGGCCTTGGCGTGATCGTGGATGCGCATCCCGAGAGTTGGCGCTTCGGGCGGAACCCCTCGCACCGGCAGGGACTGCTTGATTTCTGGGGGCAGATGGCGCCGGCGCTGCGGTCCTTCGACCCGCGCATCACCTTCCCCGAGGTGATGAACGAGCCGGTCGAAGAGGACGCCTACTGGGCGCAATTGCAGGAAGAGGCTCTGGCCACCATCCGCGCCTCGCTGCCCGAGAGCACCGTCATCCTCACCGGCGCCGATTGGGGCAGCCTCGATGGGCTCAGCCGCCTGCAGCCGGTGCGGGACCGCCGCATCCTCTACAGCTTCCATGAATACGACCCGAAGATGGTGACCACCCTCGCCTTCTGGGAAAAGGACCCGGACAAGGCGATGCTGGCGCGGCTGCCATTCCCGGTGCGGGATGTGGCGGCCTGCAAGGCGATCGCGGCCGAGACCACGCATGAGCGCACCCGCGCCATCGCCGATGCCTATTGCGCCGAGCGTTGGGATGCCGAACGCATCGAAGCCATCATGGCCCGCGCCGCCGCCTGGGGCCGGCAACATGGGGTTCCGGTGGCGGCGCTGGAGTTCGGCGCCCATGCGCAGTTGAACCCTGAAGCCCGCTACGCCTACCTCACCGCCTTCCGCCAGGCCGCGGACAGGCACGGTATTCCCTGGGCGCTGTGGGGCTACGGCGACATCATGGGCTTCCCGATGCGCCAGGGCACCGGCCGCGCACCCCTCACGCCTGAGGTGCTGCGGGCCTTGGGGATGCAGGCCGGCACCAGGCGGTAGAATTCCCGGCGCCGGGCGGGGGTGGAGCCCTGCCCGGCGCCAAATGCCTCAGTTCTGGAAGTTGGGTCGCCGGCCGCGCATCCAGTCCCGCATGACGAGCGAAGTGAAGCGGCTGTTGCCGAACAGGTAGCGCCGCCACAGCCGCCGTGGCTCGCGCAGCAGCCGCCAGCCCCATTCGAGGCCGGCGCGCTGCATCCAGCCCGGCGCCCGCGGCACTATCCCCGCCAGCACATCGAAGGACCCGCCGACCCCGATGATGAGGCGCGCGCCCAGGCTGTCCCGGTACTGCTCGCACCAGATGTCCTTGAACGGCGAGGGCATCGCCACGAACAGGACGTCCGGCCGGCTTGCCGCAATCTCCTGCACCACCGCCGCATGGTCGGCGACGGTGAAGTAGCCGTCGCGCGAGCCCGCGACCTGCAGCTTCGGATGCTGCTCGCGGCAGACCGAGACGAAGCGGGACAGCACCTCCGGCTTGGCGCCGAGGAAGAAGAACCGCAGCCCCTCCTGCTCGCCGAGGCGCAGCAGGTTCGTCAGCAGGTCCACCCCCGCCACCCGCTCCGGCAAGGCCGGTCCCAGCAGCCGGCTCGCCCAGACGACGGACATGCCGTCGGCCGTCACCAGATCGGCGGCGAGGCATGCCTTGCGGAGCGGCGCGTTGCTCTGCATGTCCACCAGGTGGGATGCATTCACGGTCAGCACGATGCGCGCCGGGCCGTTGCCCCGGCAGGTGTCGAGACACCAGTCCAGCGCATCGTCCATGGTCAGGAAATCGACTGGACAATCGAGAACCCGTACCGCCGTGCGGGGACGCACCATTACCTCAGACATGGTCGTGCAGCTCCTCAGACGATGTGGCCGCCGATGGGCGGCCCGGATTCGATGGCGGCCGAGTACAGCAGCCAGCCCCATTCATAGGGCCGCATCTCCGGGTTGAGCCGCAGACGCGGCGCCGACCGGTCGGGCCCTTCCGCCCGGCCGAGCAGCATGCCCGCCTGGTGCAGCGCACGAGCCGCCGGGCCTTGCGCCCGCTCGATGCTGCGCCAGACGATGCCGGAGCTGCCGTCCACCATGTCGATGTCCATCTCGTTGGACTGCAGCCAGCCGCGGCTGGCCCGGACGGCATCGGTGAAGGCGGGCCCACCGGCCGCCGTCACGCAGCGCAGCGCCATCGGCGCCATGCTGTGCTGGTGGACCGAATAGACCGGGAAGCGCCCGGCGACCCGCCCTGTCGCTGCATCATGGTGCCACCACCACTGGCCACGCGGCCCCTGGCGTGCCACCACATGCCCGGCACAATCCACCGCCAACTGCCGCAGCGCCTTGTCCTGCCGGGCGATGGCGGCGAAGGCGAATGCCTGCACCGGGTAGATCTGGTCTGCGAAGTTGGCGATCCGGCCGCGCAGCCGGTGCACCAGCGGCGCATTGGCGGAGGCGTGGCGGAAGGTCAGCGTCGCATGGTTCAGCCGCAGGCCGAGTTCGCGCAGCGCGGCGTCGCTTGCGGCCTGCAGGCGCGGCTCCCTGCTGTGGAGCAACCCGCTCACCATCCAGGCCACTTCCATGGTGGTGAGACTTCGGGATCACCGCCTGGAGGGCGGCGGCATCGAGCCCCGCCGCCGTCAGCAGCGCCATCGGCTCCATGCATTGCAGCGCACCGTTCGCCCACAGCAGCAGGCCCATGCCGCCGGGGTAGCCCTCGGCACGGATACGCCCGGCCACGCGGCGGCAGATCACCGCCGGGTCGCCGGTGACATCGGTCACCGGGATGCCGGCACGGCCGAGGCCGATCAGGCAGATCGAGGTGCTGGTGATCGCCTCGGTGCCGAGCGTCGGCGCCCATTCGCGGTTGCGGATCTGCCGGTTGAACAGACCGGATTCGGCATCGACGCAGTCGCGCAGTCTCGCAGCGTACAGGTCACGGCGGTCGATGGCATGGGGGGCGGGAGCGTAGTTCATGCGATACCCACGGCATCCTGTGAGCGGGTTGAAACCAGGGGCGGCATCTGCCGGTGGACCGGCATGGCGCTGGCCACCGGCAGATGCCGGGCAGGCACAGCGCCGTCCTTGACGGCATTCCGGGCAATGGCATCGGCAACGAGCGTGGCGATGCGCTCGGCGGCATGCCCATCGCCATAGGGCGAGACGCCTTTGGCCATGCCGGCATAGGCGGCAGGGTTGGTCAGCAGCCGGGAGACCTCATGGAACACCTGCAACCGCCCGGTCCCGATCAGCTTGGCCACCCCGAGGGTGATCGCCTCGGGCCGCTCGGTCTCACCCCGCAGGACCAGCACCGGCTTGCCCAGCGCCGGCGCTTCCTCCTGCAATCCGCCGCTATCCGTCAGCACCAGCGTGCACCGCTGCATGGCGGCGACCACCTCGGGGTAGTCGAGCGGCTCGGTCAGCGTGACCTGCGGGTTGCCGCCCAGCATCGAATGGGCGACGTCCCGGATATTGGGGTTGGGGTGGACCGGGTACAGGAAGTGCAGGTCGGGGAAGGTCGTGCAGAGGCGGCGGACCGCGTCGAACACTTCCGCCGCCGGGGCGCCGAAGTTCTCGCGGCGATGCATGGTCATCAGGACCAGGCGGCGGTTCGGCGGCAGCGCCACCGAAAGCTGCGGCTGGCGGGCGGCGATGGCGAACAGCGCATCGATGACCGTGTTGCCGGTCACGTGGATGGTTTCCGGCGAAACCGCCTCCCGCAGCAGCGCCTGCCGCGCCCCCTCGGTCGGCGCGAAGTTCAGCGTCGCGGCGCGGCCGGCGATGATGCGGTTGAATTCCTCCGGGAAGGGCGAAGCGAGGTTGCCGGTGCGGAGACCGGCCTCGACATGCCCAAAGGGTATCTGCCGGTGGAAGCTGGCGATGGCGGTCGCCATCACCGTCGTCGTATCACCCTGCGCCAGCACCATCGCCGGCCGATCCTGTTCCAGGATGGGATCGATCCCGGACATGATGCGCGCCGAGAGGCTGGACAGGCTCTGGTTCGGCTGCATCAGGTCAAGGTTGATATCGGCGCGCAGGTCGAAGCTGGCCAGCGCCTGGTCAAGCAGGTCCCGGTGCTGTCCGGTCAGCAGCAGCCGCACCGCCATCCCAGCGTCCTGCTGCAACCTGTGGATGATGGGCGCCATTTTGATCGCCTCGGGTCGTGTTCCCACGACACAAAGCACACTTGGGATTTGCGACATGCGGATAAACCACCTCGCCAGTAAAGCGTCATTCCGGGGCCCAATGTGTCGCATTCCTGGAATAAGTGCGCCTCACAAGCCGGAGCGCGGCGGTAACAGAAACTCCACCGCCCGACTGTCGCCATATTTATCAGGTCGCCGCTACACTTGATTGGCGCGCGGTACGATCCCATGGGTCGTGGCAGATCGCCGCCAGGACGCAGCAGTACAGGCGCGGCAAAGCCACGGCATCGTGCGAATTGTGGATCGGGGAAGGGTGCGTCGCCCCGCCATCGGCGGGGCGCGCGATGTCAGGCGACCTGGTCGGCCAGCCGGTCCAGGTGGTAGGCGCTGTCACCGAACAGGTGCTCAATTACCATGACGCGGCGGAAATAATGACCGATGGCGTATTCGTCGGTCATGCCGATGCCGCCATGCAGCTGCACCGCGTTCTGCGAAACGAAACGTCCGGCCTGGCCGACCCCGACCTTCGCCATGGAGGCGCTGCGGGCGCGTTCAGCGGCGTCCGGTTCATTCAGCGTCATCGCCGCCAGCATCGCCATGGAGCGGCCCTGCTCCATCGCCACCAGCATTTCCGCGGCGCGGTGCTGCAATGCCTGGTTGTCGCCGATCGGCTTGCCGAATTGCTGCCGGGTCTTGAGGTAGTCGAGCGTCATGGCCTGCATCGCCTCCATGGCGCCGACCACCTCACCCGAGGTCGCGGCGATGCCCGCCTCGACCACCTGCTCGATCACCGGCAGCGCCTGGTCCACCTCGCCGAGCAGCGCGGCCTGGCGCACCTGCACGCCGGAGAGCGACACCTCCGCCGCCCGGGTGCCGTCCCGCAATGCATAGCCGCGGCGGGCGACGCCGGCCGCCTCGCCATCCACCAGGAACAGCGAGATGCCCTCCGCATCGTCCCGCCCGCCGGCGGTCCGGGCGCTGACGATGAGCCGGTCCGCGGAATCGCCGTGCAGGACCACGCTCTTCGCGCCTTCCAGCACATAGCCGCCCTCGACCGGGGTTGCCGTGGTCATCAGGTCCGCCATGTCGTAGCGCGCCTGCCGCTCGTAATGGGCGAAGGCGAGCTTGGTCTCGCCCGCGGCGATGGCAGGCAGGATCTCGGCCTGCTGCTCCGCATTGCCGGCCAGCCGGATGGCGGTCGCGCCCAGCACCACGGTCGAGAGGTAGGGCTCCAGGACCAGGTGCCGGCCGAAGCTCTGCATCAGCAGCATCACGTCCACGCCGCCGCCGCCGAAGCCGCCGAATTCCTCGGCGATGGGCAGGCCCAGCAGGCCCAGCTCGGCGTATTGCGACCAGAGCGACGGGCTCCAGCCCTCCGGCGACTTCAGCAGCGCCTTGCGCTGCTCGAAGCCGTACTGGTCTGCCAGCAGGCGGGTGACGCTGTCGGTCAGCAGCCGCTGGTCGTCGGTGAGATCGAAGTCCATTACAGCCCCAGCACCGCTTTGTTCAGGATGTTCTTCTGGATCTCGTTGGTGCCGCCATAGATCGAGGCGGCGCGCAGCATGAGGTAGGCCGGGGCCATCTGCGGCGCCCATTCCGGCAGCACCGCCGGCTCGTTGGTCAACTGCGCCAGGTCCTGCTGCCAGGCCGGCATCGCCTGCGGACCACCGACATCCATGGCCAGCTCCGAGGTACCCTGCAGCAGCTCCGTGCCCTTGATCTTCAGCACGGAGGAAAGCGGGTCCGGCCTGCCATCCTTCGACTTGTCATAGGCCGAGACCACTCGCATCTGGGTGATTTCCAGCGCCTTTATATCTACCTCAAGCTGCGCGACGCGGGTGCGGAAAGCGCGGTCCTCGATCAGCGGCCTGCCACGCATCCGCACCTCCCGCGCCACCTGCTTGGCGAAGCGCACGCGCTCCTTGGATTTGCCGAGGCGTGCGATGCCGGTGCGCTCGTTGCCGAGCAGGAACTTCGCCACGCTCCAGCCCTTGTTCTCCTCGCCGACCAGGTTCTCCACCGGCACCTTCACATCGGTGAAGAACACCTCGTTCAGGTGATGGCTGCCGTCGATGGAGATGATGGGCCGCACCTCCACCCCCGGTGTTTTCATGTCGATCAGCAGGAAGGAGATGCCCTCCTGCCGCTTGGCGGCCTGCGGGTTGGTCCGCACCAGCACGAAGCACCAGTCGGCATGCTGCGCGGTGGAGGTCCAGATCTTCTGGCCGTTGACGATGTAATGGTCGCCCTCGCGCTTCGCCGCGGTCCGCAGGCTGGCGAGGTCGGACCCGGCGCCGGGTTCGGAGAACCCCTGGCACCACCAGTCGTCGAGGTTGGCGGCGCGCGGCAGGAAGTGGCGCTTCTGGGCCTCGGTGCCGAACTGCACCAGCACCGGGCCGAGCATGGTGACGTTGAAGGACAGCACCTCCGGGGCCGGGGCGGAAAGGTTCTCCTCCAGGAAGATCATCTTCTGGACCGAGGTCCAGCCCGGCCCGCCCCACTCCTTCGGCCAGGAATAGGCCGCCCAGCCGCGCTTGTTCAGGATGCGCTGCCACGCCACCGTATCCTGCTTGCGCGGCGGATAGCCGAGCCGCATGCGGTCCCGCGTCTCGGCGGGCAGGTTGTCGCGGATGAAGCTCCGCACCTCGTCGCGGAAGGCGACTTCCTCGGCGGTGAACCGCAGGTCCATGGACCGTCTCTCCCCTGGCGCTGATGATTGGGGATGACTTTGTCCTGCCCCGGGGGCAACGGCAAGCCCGCGGCGCGCCCCCGGTTGCGGGTGTCCTGGGCGACGCCGCTCCGGCAGCGCCGGCAGGGGCCACCCGCCATGAAACGGTCAGCGAACTGCAAGGGCGCCGCGGTTGTCGTTCATCTGCAGCCGGAGGTCGCCGCGATACTGAAATCGCTCATGCAACCGGTATTCCTGATCGCCGTGGCCTGCGTCCTGGCACTGGTGATTGCCGGTGCCGCCGTGCCGGTGGCCTTCAGGGCCTGGGCGAATGCCGGGCTGCACTGGACCACGACGCATTTCAGCTGGTTCTACCTTGCCTCGGTATTCGGCTTCGTGGTGGTGCTGGTCCATCTCGCCTTCTCGAAATACGGCGATATCCGCCTCGGCGGCCCCGAATATTCCTCGTTTTCATGGATAGCCATGCTGCTGGCCGCCGGCTTCGGTCGTTGGGCTGGTATCCTACGGCAAAACCGAGCCGGTGATCCGTGACCTCAAGCCAACCCGTTGTGCGATGGCCGGCGGCACGGCGGAATCGGCGCGGCTGGCCACCCGGTACAGCTTCTTCGAATTGGAAAATTCACCAGTGGGCGCGTTCCTGATGGTCGGCCTGGTCAAAGGCTGCCAACAGTTTCGCAGGAATGAGCCTGGCCTGGCCTCTGTCCTGCTGGTGCCGAGGATGAACGGCGTACCAGGCACCACGGGCTTTGGCCACGCCTTTGCCGTGGTGGCGGCCGTGATGGGCGTGGCGACCTCACTCAGCCTCAATGTCATGCAATTCAACGGTGGGCTGAACTTCCTGTTCGGGGTGCCCTGGAACACGCTGTGGCAGGCCATGATCCTTGCGGCGATGTTCACGGCCTCCACCGCGGCCGGCCTGGACCGCGGCATCAATCCCTGGCCAAAACCAACCTCGGCCCGGCGGTGGCGGTAATGGCCTGTCGGCCCGATCCCGACGGTCCTGGAAACCATTGTCCAGGGCACTGGGAACTACCTGCAGACCATATCCGCCATGAGCCTGCGCGCCGGGCCCTTCCAGTAATTCAAAATGGGCGAGCGGGTGGACGACCTTCTACCAAGCCTGGGTGACCGCCTGGTCGCCCTTCGTGGCCCGCATCTCACGTGGCCGGACCATCCAGAATACATCATCGGGGTGCTGGTGATGCCGCCGCTGATCGCCTGCCTGTGGATCGGCGTCTTCGGAAGTGCTGCCCTGCCTCTGGAACTGCAGCAAGGTGCCGGGCTGGCGGCGGCCACCGAGGAGAACATCACCACCGCCCTGTTCAAGCAGTTCGACCTGCTGCCGCTGTCACCGCTGCTCTATGGGGCCGGGCTTTCGCTCATTTTCATCTTCCTGATCACCCCGGCGAATTCCGCGTCCTGCATCGTGGCGCAGTTGACCGACCGCGGCAGCAGCGACCCACCCCTGGCGAAGCGACTTACCTGGGGCAACTTGGTCGCCGCGACCTGCCTGACCCTCATCGCCATGGGCGCCCTGCCCTTCTCATTCCTGCGGTACGCCATGATCTGGGCGGTGTTGCGCGAGCTTGCCTCCGAACGCCGAACCACGCTCGAGGAGCTTGACGAGAAGCACGACAAGACACCGGTCGGTGCCTCCATAGAGGAGGCCCGCCGGCTCACCGACTGCCAGCGGCCATGGCTGCAAGGAAACGGCGACGGGCGCAAGTGGACCGGCGCAGGCCCCGGGTCACCTTCCGCGCGGCAGGTGCTCGGCGATGTAGGGCGGCAGGTTGAAGGCGCCGAGATGGATCTCCGGCGTCCAGTAGCGCGGTCAGGCCCAGCACGCCGGCGGCCTGCGCCCGCGCGGCGGATCTCCTCCACCGGGACCGCGCGCAGCGACGCATCCTTCGCCGCCCAGCCCAGCGTCATGAAGCCGCCGACATAGGTCGGCACGGCGGCCACATAGGCGAAGACATCGGCAAAGGACTTGGCGCGGCGCAGGCTGAGTGTCTCCGCAGCTCCTCCGCCTGCATGAAGGGCACGCCGCACTGGTTCACCACCAGCCCGCGGTCGCTGAGCAGCCGGGCGCAGTTGGCGTAGAATTCATCCGTGAACAGTACTTCGCCGACGCCGATCGGGTCGGTGCTGTCGACGATCACCACGTCGAAGCTGCCGGCGGCGGCCTGCCGGACATAATCGATGCCGTCGCCGACGATCACCTGGGCGCGCGGATCGGTCCAGGCATCGCCGGCGATGCCGGGCAGGTGCTCCTTCGCCAGCCGGATCACCTCGCCGTCGATCTCGACCATCACCGCCTGCTCGACGGTGGCGTGCTGCAGCACGCGCCGCAGCACGCCGCCATCGCCGGCGCCGATGATCAGCACCCGCTTCGCCGCGCCATGTGCCAGCAGCGGCACATGGGTCGAGCATCTCCTGGTAGACGAATTCATCCGCCTCGGTGATCTGCACGACGCCGTCGAGCAGCATGACGCGGCCATGGGATGTCGCTCTCGAACACCATGATGTCCTGGAAATCGCGACTGGACCCGCGCCAGTTCGCGCTTCACCCGGAAGCGCTGGCCCCAGGCATTGTAGAGCGTCTCGTTCACCCAGGAATCGGTCGCCATCGCCGGCACCCCTGAACACAGCGCAAAAGGGCGGGACCCTGCGGCCCCGCCCCGGTATCTGCACGCGTGGTTCTATGTCAGCCGATCAGGCCGCGCTTGTGCTCCGCAAGCTGGCACGCGCCCGGCATGGAAGCCCTTCTTCAGCGCCGGGATGCGCCTTGTAGGGGTCGCAGTCGCCGCAGACGAAGATGTCCAGCGCCGCATAGTCGCGCTCCGGCCAGGTGTGGATGGAGACATGGCTCTCGGCCAGCACCAGCACGCCGCGAAACCCCGCCATTCGGGCGAGAAGTGGTGGAAGTGCCCGTGCAGGATCGTCGCACCGGTGGCAATCGCCGCCTCGCGCAACACGGCATCGACATGCTCGGGGTCGTCGAGGTTGCGTCGCCTCCCAAAGGTCGATGATCAGATGCGTGCCGGCGAACTTGACGCCGTCACGGTGAAACAAAATAGTCCTTGGCCTCGCTCACCGACGGTTATCATCAATTCTGGGCGTCGCTCGGGAGCAACTCCGAAACCATCCCCAGTTGGACGAAGAGCTTCCATGTGCAGGCTCCTGTTCCAGCCAGCAGATGACCAGGGCGATCGGGATTGATCAGGTCAACGGGGCGCGGATATGGGGCACATGGCGCATGGACGCAAGCGAAAAATGCTGCCTGCGACCGAAAAATTTTCCGCCACCTTTATGACAGACGCTCGACTTAGCGTGTGATGGAGCCACCCGCCCGCAATGCCTCCAGCCGCGACGGCATGCTGCGGAACAGCTGCAGCTCCCTCTGCAGACGCGGCAGATCGGTCAGCCCACGCAATTGATCGGCGGTCAGCATGGTGAATGCCTCGGTCAGCGGGCCGTCCGCGATGCGCGGCGCATACGCCTCGCGCAGCCTCGCCAGCCCCGCCTCGTCGCCGGCCAGCACCAGCAGCGCCGCCTGCCTCAGCACCAGCCGGCGTTGCTGTTCATCCAACGGCACCGGCGCGGCTGGCAGCACCGCGCGCAGGTGTCCGGCCAGCGCGCCCGCGGCGCCCGCCCAGTCCTGCTGTTCAAGAAGCATCTGCGACAAGGGCTCGGCGCCCGCCGCCCCGAGCGCCTGCAATGCGGCAACCGCGGCATCGCGCTGCCCGAGGCGCGCCTTCGCGCGGGCGGCGAGGATGGCGCGCTCGGTGGCAAGCCCCTCTGGCAGCGGCGGCGCCTCGCTTGCTTCGAGTGCCGCCAAGGCGCCGTGCGCATCGTCATCGGCCAACTGCAGCAGCGCCTGCCGCAGCCCCAGCGCCGCGCCGGCCGGGCCAGCCGTGCGCGCCGCCGCCCGGCCGAGCAATGCGGCCGCGCGGCCACCGAGATCCAGCGCCACCAGCCGGTCCGCCAGCAGCAGCATCGCCGCTTCGCCAGCCGCATCGGCAGGAAGCATCTCCGGATAGGCGTCGAACAGCGCAACCGCCGACAGCGCCGGCCCCTGCGTCAGTGCCGCGAGAAAAGCCTCGGAGATCGCCGGTTGCAGTTGCGCTGCAGTATCGGGAAACATCGCCGTGGTCTCCTGCAGCAGCGCCAATGCACTGCGCGCATCACCCGAATCGCGTCGCAACTCTGCGATCCGACGCCGTACCGCGATCTCCTCGGCATCGCCACGCCAGGCAAACAGCGCCGCTTCCAGCGCCTGCGCCGCACCTGCCGCATCGATAAACCCGGCGGCCAGCCGCAATTCGATCGCCCGTCCCAGCGCCCGCGCCCGAGCCTGCCGGTCGCGGCCCCGTGCGACTTGGTCATAGCCGGCAAGCGCCGCATCCGTCTCACCAGCGGCTTCCGCCAGCATGGCACGTGGCAGGGCGAGATCGGCGTCAAGGCCGGCGGCGTCCAGCAGTTGCCGCAAGGGCACGGTCGCGCCCGCTTCGGCAAGCGCCTGCGCCGCCACCGGCAGCAGCCTGGCCCGCAGCGTCTCCGGATAGTCCAGCAGCAAGGGCAGTGTCGCGGCGAGGCCGGGGGCGGCCGCCTGCGCATCGCCGAGTGCCGCCGCCAGCAAGCCACGCCATAGGGTCAGCTCATCGGTTTCGGGCAGTGCCGCAGTCCGCAGCGCCATCGCCTCGGGCAGCCTGCCGGCAAGCAGGGCAGCGGCGCCGGCCAGGGCGGCGAGCCGCGGATCGGTGGCTGCCTGCGGGTCCTCGCGTGGCGCCAGGCCCAGCATCGACTGCGCCTCCTGCGGCAAGCCGAGCGCCAGCAGCGTCTCGCCCGCCGCCCGGCGCAACGGCAGCCTGGTGAGCGGC
The DNA here is from genome assembly GCA_963829365.1 of uncultured Alphaproteobacteria bacterium. Lineage (GTDB taxonomy): Bacteria > Pseudomonadota > Alphaproteobacteria > Acetobacterales > Acetobacteraceae > Belnapia. Next base: position 20,195 of record CAWHIH010000003.1, read on the forward strand.
GCCGCGCCGGCAATGCTGCCGTTCAACATCCGCAGCCGGTCCAGCAATTGCCCTGACGTCAGGCCGGGCAGGTCGAAGCTGCGGGTCATGGCGTTGCCGGGCGCAGGCTGCCCCACCGCGATATCCAGCGCGAACTGGCTGCCGGCACCGATCAGGAAGCGGTCGGTGCCGGCCTGCATCGTCACCTCATCGGCCCGTGCCAGCACCGCCGCACCAAGCATGGTCACCGGGATATCAAGCTCGGGCATGCGACGGGCGATGGACATGAACTGGCCACCCTCCCGCACCGTCCCGAGCAGCATCGGCATGCCGCTTTCCGGATCGGTGACCGGCACCACGCGCCCCGGCTCGCTGGCCAGGATCACCAGCCGGGAGGCGGTGCCGGCCTCGGCCTCGGCCTCGATCACCATCCTGCGGTCACCGGGGATGGCCGGTTCATCCCGAAGCTCGGCCGGGCGGCTGGCTTCAAGTCTCCAGCCGGCGGCGTCGCGGCTGGCGCGCAGGATGGCCGGTGATGCCAATGGCAGGCGAAGCAGCGTAGCATCCGGCAGCGTCTGCACGTCAAGCGCGGCGAAGACCGGGTCACGGCGAAGCGCCGTCAGGTCGAGCGGCAGCGCACTGTCGAACAGCACCAGCAGCAGCGTACCGCGGCGGAGCACCGCAGCGCCGACGCCGGCCGGATAGGGAAATACGATGGCGCGGTCATGTCCGGGCCGGGCGATGAGTCGCACCGCCAGGGCGGCTGGCCGCGGCAGGCTGGGGGACACCGGCTCGGCGGTAGGCGCAGGCGCAGCCCTGGGCGGAGGTGGCTCGGACACGGCGACGCCTTGCACGGGCGGCGGCAGGGATGCGGCCGGTTCGGCGACCGGCGGCAGCACCGCGGCAGGACGCGCGATGGCGGCCGGGCGTTCCGATGGAACAGGCGCTGCTTCCGTTGCCGCAGGGTCCAGCGCGTCGATCACCACACTCGCTCCGACGCGGAAATGCTGCACCTGTGCTCCGGGCCGCATAACGATGCGGATACCCTCCGGCTCTGCCGTCACCGTCACCATGTTGCGCGGCAGACGGCGGGCACCGGTCAGGTCGATGACAGCACCGGTGGGGAAGCGCAGCACGACCTCGTCGCCATCCTGCTCGAGCGTGTAGACCGGCGGCACCCGCCAGTTGAACACTATCCGGCCATAGCCGCGATGGTTGCCGACCCGGACGTTGGCACGAGCCTGGGCGGCGGGCCGGATTTCGGCCTGGGCTTCGGCCTGGGCACACGCCGGGGTTGCCGGCAGCAGCATGGCGAGTGCGAACAGCAGCGCCGGCGTGCGGCCCATCAATCGAAGCTCGCCAGCAGCCGGTCGATCTCCGCCTGCGAACTGGCCGAGGCGGGCAATTGCGGACCATTGGCAAGCGCCTGGCCCTCGGTCTGAGGCCCTGCTGGCGGCTCTTCCTCGGCCGGGCCGCTGCGGCCGAAGCTTGCGGTGACCGCCGCCACCCGCTTCTCGATCGACTTCAGCGCCGCGACCACCTTGCCGATGCGTTGGCCGGTGATGTCCTGGAAGCTGCAGGCTTCGTAGATGCGGGTGACCGCGCCCGAAAGCGCATCCGCATCGGCGCCCGACAGCCGTGCCTGCAGGCCCTCCAGCGTCTCGCAGCAGTCGAGGATCTCGTTGGTGGCGGTGGCGGTATGGCTTACCACCGCGTCCAGTTCGTCCGTCGCCGTCGGGATGTGGCTGGCGTTGATGTCATCGACCCGCAGCGCGGCAATCTCACTTTTCGCCCGCGCCACCTCGCGCCCGAGCGCCTCCAGCTCCCCGAGCAGCGCCACTTCCGTCACGGTCATGTCGCCCGTCATGCTGCCGAGCACGGCGCGGACCGCGGCTTCAATCCGGTCTCCGCCGGCCTCCCCGTCAGGCATTGGCCATGACCTTCTCGATTTTGCCGCGCAGCGTCTCGGCGTTGAACGGCTTGACGATGTAGTTGGAGACACCGGCGGCCTTGGCGGCGACCACGTTCTCGGTCTTGCTCTCGGCGGTGATCATGATGAAGGGGGTTTCCTTCAGCCGCGCATCGGCCCGCACTTCCTTCAGCAGGTCGAGCCCGGTCATCGGCTGCATGTTCCAGTCGCTGATGACCAGGCCGAACTGCCCGGCGCGCAGCTTGGCCAGCGCCTCCTGCCCGTCCGAGGCTTCCTCCACATTGTCGAATTCAAGCTGCTTCAGCAGGTTGCGGATGATGCGCAGCATGGTCTTGTAGTCATCGACGATCAGCACGTTGGTGGTCTTGTCCATTGCCATTCTCGTAATCTCCTCAGTCCGGGAAATCGGGTTGCGCACGCTCACTCTGCCGGCCGGGACCGGTGCCGCGCCAGCTCCGCAGTCAGCAGCCGGGCGCGGTCGGGCTTCATCGCGCCGAGCACCGGTGCCGCCTTCGCCTCCCGCATCCGGTCCAGCAACTGGACCAGCACGGGCATTTCAAGATCGTTGAAGATCGCCGCCGCGTCGCGCGGCCGCATGCGCTCGTAGAGCGTCACCATCTGCCGCCATCCGGCCTCCTCACGCTCGCCGCGACCCTGGTCGATCGCCTCCAGCCGCTGCTGCAATGCGGCGAGTTCCTCGATGCGCTGGCCAAGCCGGCGCTCGGCCGCCGCCAGCACCATCTCCCGCGCCGACAGCGCCGCATCCCGGCCATCGAGTTCGGTGCGACGCGCGCGCAGACCTTCGAGCAGGGCGCGCTCGGCCCGCTCCTCCGGCGTCGGGGTCTCCGGCGCAGGGGCTGCCGGCGGGGCAGGTGCGGCGGCAGGCGGCGGGGCCGGGGCGGGAGCGCTGGCCTGCGCCGGGGCCAGCAGCGGCACCAGCACTGCAAGCGCCGGGTTCGGCTGCCCGGTCACCACTGCGCCGAGCTTGGCGACCAGCAGCAACCCCATTGCGCCCATGGCAGCCGGCAGCAGGCGCGGGCGCATCAGCGGTCGCCCCGCACATTGGCCTGCCGGCCGTGGACCAGCGCCCGCAACAGCTCCCGCTCCGCCTGGCTATGGCCTGGCTGGGCCACCGCCGGCTCCGGCGCGGCAACCGGCCGGGCGATACGGATCTGCCCGTCGAGCCGGTCGGCCAGTCCCTCGGCCCGCTCGACCAGGTAGCGCAGGTCGTCACGCATCGGCTCCGCCACGGCGAGCCGCTCGGCAACCTGCCGGCCAGCACCTTCTGCGGCGGCGCGCAGGCGGATGGCGGCGGCCTCCGCTACGCGGGTGGATTCGCCCAGCGCGGCGGCACTGGCCTCCAGCGCCAGCCGGTCCCGCCGCACCGAGGCCAGCGCGCGTTCCAGCCGGATGACGAAAGGCAGGGCCGCGACCAGCAGCGCGATCAGCAGCAACTGGGCCGACCATTCGAACCACCCCATCCTTCAGGTCTCCGCCTTCTGGCGCAGTTCGCGCATGATCCGCACGGCCAGCCGGTTTTCCCGCCGGCCAAGCTCTGCCTCGAACATCGGTACGTCACCGCAGCGCAGCCGCACCGGCGCGCCTGGCGCGGCGTTCAGGACGATGCGGTCACCGCGCTGCAAGGACATGATGGCGGCGAGCGGCATGGTCTGCTCGTCGAGCACCACATCCATGGTGAGCTCGGTGTGGCGCAGTTCTTCCGCGAGATGGGTCTCCCAGATGCTGTCGCGGCCGAACTTCTCGCCCATGAACTGCTGCAGCAGCAGCTCGCGGATCGGCTCCAGCGTCGCATAGGGCAGCAGCAGCTCGATCTTGCCGCCACGGTCTTCCATGTCGACCCGCAGGCGGGACAGGATGCAGGCGTTGGACAGTCGGGAGACGGCGGCGAAGCGTGGGTTCACCTCCAGTCGCTCGAAGCGGAAATGCGCCGGGCAGAGCGGGCTGAAGGCATCCGACAGATCCTCCAGCACCACCGAGATCAACCGCTCGACCAGGGTGCGCTCGATGGTGGTGTAGGGCCGCCCCTCGATCCGCATGGCGGCGGTGCCGCGCCGGCCGCCGAGCAGCACGTCGACCACCGAATAGATCAGCGCGCTGTCCACCACCAGCAGGCCGTAGTTGTCCCACTGGTCCACCTTGAACACCGCCAGCATCGCCGGCAGCGGCACGGAGTTCAGGTAGTCGCCGAACCGCAGCGAGACGATGCTGTCGATCGAGACCTCGACGTTGTCGCTGGTGAAATTCCGCAGCGAGGTGGACATGATGCGGACCAGCCGGTCGAAGATGATCTCGAGCATCGGCAGGCGTTCATAGGAAACCAGCCCGGCGCTGACGATACGCTCGATTCCCGAGCGTTCCTCCTGCTCGGCCGGGCCGCCGCCGAAGCCCAGCAGGCTGTCGATCTCCGCCTGGTTCAGCACCCGCGTCGAATCCGGCGCGGCGGCGACCGGCGTCTCGGCCGGGCTGGAGGTTTCGGTTTCCAGCGCCTCGCCCCAGGCGGCGGCGAGATCGTCCTCCTCGGCGCTCATTGCAGCAGCAGCTCGACGAACAGCACGTCGACCACCCGCACCGGCGCGGCGACCAGGTTGGCGCGGGCGATCAGTTCCTCCCGCAGCCGCTGGGTGCCGCTGCTGCCACGCAACTCCTCCGGCCGCATTTCCCTGAGGTAGGTGGTGAACAGGTCGAGCAGCCGCGGCATCGCCGCCTGCATCGCCGCGGCGTCTTCGGCTTTCGCCAGTTCCAGTTTGCTGCGGAGCTTGACATAGCTTGCGCGGCGGCCGTTGACGTTGAGGTTGGCGACGATGTCCGGCATGTCGAAGTACACCGGTGGCCGGGCCACCGGCGCCGCCGCCGCGTGTTCGGCCGCCGCCGGGGCTTCCTCGCTTCCGGCCAGCAGCTTCGGCAGGATGCCGCTGAACCACAGCCCGGCGCCCACGGCGATGAGCAGCAGCGGCAGGCCAAGCAGCAGCATCCGCTTCTTGCCCCCACCCTGCTTCGCTGGCTTCGCTTCTGCCGACATGCACCACCCCGGACCACCGATGCCGCAGTGTCGCCTGACATCACTTAAGGAAGCCTTGCGAGGCAGGACCCGCCTTCCATCCGGCAACACCTGCCGGCCGCGGCAAACCTAGCCGGGCGCGGATGCCGCGAAAGCCCGGTCCAGGCTGGCACGCCGGTTGCGAAGGCCATGCCGTCCCCGCGCCAGAACGGCGCAACCCCGGGGATCATGCAGGAGACCGCGATGGACCAGCCGGGCTACATCATCCTGTCCCGCCTCAGTGCGCAGATGCGGGCGACGCAGGTGCTGGCGAACAACATCGCCAATGTGGACACCCCCGGCTACCGGGCAGAACGGCCGATCTTCGCCACCTACCTCAATCCCATGCGTGATGACGCGGGCAGTGCCGGCGTCGCCTACAGCCAGGACCGCGCGACCTGGCGCGACCTGGACCAGGGGGCGCTCTCCACCACGGGCAACCCGCTCGATGTCGCGCTGCGTGGCGAGGGATACTTCGTGGTCGAGACGCCGCGCGGCGAACGCTATACCCGCGCCGGCCGCTTCACCCTGAACGATCAGGGCCAGCTGACCGATGCGGATGGCCATGCGGTGCTGGATGCCCGTGGTGCGCCGATGGCCTTCGCCCCTGGCGACAGCCGCATCGAGATCCAGGGCGACGGCACCATCCGCGGCGAGAACGGCGTGGTCGGCAAGCTGCGGGTGGTGCGCTTCGCCGATCCCCAGCGGCTGCGCCCGGAAGGCAGCCGGCTGTTCGCCGCCGACGAGCCGGCCGAGGATGTGGCCCGGCCCCAGGTGGTGCAGGGCGCGGTCGAGGGCAGCAACGTCAGCGCCATCAGCGAGATCACCCGCCTGACCGAGGAAACGCGGCACTTCCAGTTTGCCGTCCAATTCGCCGAGCGCGAGGGCGAGCGGCTGCAATCCGCGGTCGACCGCATCCTGCGCCGCCGCAGCTGAACCTGAAGGAAACCCCACCCCATGCGCGCCCTGCAGATCGCCAGCACCGGCATGATGGCCCAGCAGACCAACGTCGAGGTCATCTCCAACAACATCGCCAACATGAGCACCACCGGCTTCAAGCGCCGGCGGGCGGAGTTCCAGGACCTGCTGTACCAGAACATGCGCCGGCGTCGGCTCGCAGTCGTCGGAGAACGGCACGGTGCTGCCGGCCGGGGCGCAGATCGGCGCTCGGCGTGAAGACCGCGGCGGTCTACCGCATCAGCGAGCAGGGCAGCCTGTCGCAGACCGACAACCGCTTCGACCTCGCCATCCGCGGCAAGGGCTTCTTCCAGGTGCAGCTGCCGCTCGGGCGAGACCGCCTATACCCGCGACGGCACCTTCGGCCTCTCCGCGGAGGGCCAGCTGGTGACCGCCGACGGCTATCCTCGTGCAGCCCGGCATCACCATCCCGGCCGACGCCCGCGACGTGACCATCAACGCGACCGGCGAGGTGCTGGCCAAGCTGGACGGCGAGATCGCGCCGCAGAATGTCGGCCAGTTGCAGCTGGCCATCTTCGCCAACGAGGCGCGGGCTGGAGGCGGTCGGCGACAACCTGATGCTGGCGACGCCGGCCTCCGGCGCTGCCAGCTGGCCGCCGCCGGCACAGCCGGGCCACGGCCAGGTGCTGCAGGGCTTCGTCGAGACCTCCAACGTCAACGTGGTGCAGGAGATCACCCAGCTGATCACCGCGCAGCGGGCCTATGAGATGAACAGCAGGGTCATCACCGCCAGCGACGAGATGATGTCCACGCTCTCGCGCATGCGCTGAGGACCGGCATGATGCGCATGCTCGCCACCCTGCTGATCGCCCTGCTGATCCCCGGGGCCGGTCCCGCCGCGGCACAGGACATGGCCGCGGCTCGGCCCTTCGCCTTGGTCACGGACCCGGTGCTGCGGCTCGGCGACGTATTCGATGGCGCCGGGCCGCGCGCCGCCCTGCCGGTCGGCGCCAGCCCCGCGCCCGGCCGCCGGCTGGTGCTGGAGATGCCGCAGCTCAGCGCGCTGGCGCGTGCCCATGGGCTGATCTGGCGCCCGCTCTCGCCGCATGAGCGGGTGATACTGGAACGCCCCGGCCAGCCCGTCCCGCCCGAGGACATCGAGGCCGCGCTGCGCGACGACCTCCTGCGGCTCGGCATGGAGCCCACTGCCGAACTGGACTTCGGCGCCATGCTGCCGACCATGGTGCCGCCAGACGCACCGACGCAACTGACCACCGAGGGCACCAGCTTCGACCCCGCCAGCGGGCGCTTCACCGCGACCCTGGTGGTGATGGCGGATGGCATGGCGACCATGCGGCAAAGGCTCGGCGGCCGGGCGGCGCGGACCCTGCCGGCGGTGGTCGCCACTCGCCGCCTGCCGATGGGCACCATCATCGGGCCGGGCGACCTGCAGGGCGTGACCCTGCGGGCCGAGCGGGTCCGGCCGGGCACGGCGGAGCATGCGGACGAGGTGGTCGGCCAGCAGTTGCGCCGCCCACTCGCCGCCGGCCAGGCCTTCCTCCTGGCCGATCTCGCCGCGCCCGCGCTGGTCGAGAAGAACGCGCTGGTCACCATGGTGCTGGAGGCGCCCGGCCTGTCCGTCAGTGCCCAGGGACGGGCGCTGGGAGCGGCACCGCATGGCGGGCTGGTGGAGGTGATGAACCTGGCCAGCCGGGCCGTGGTGGAGGCCCAGGTGATCGGGCCGGGGCGGGTTCGGGTGGCGATCGGCGCCACGCCGGTTCGTCGTTGAGGGAGGATGCCATGCGCAGGATGATGGTTCTGGTTGGCTTGGCCATGCTCACCGGCTGCGGTTCGCTGGAACGGGTTTCCCGCGTCGGCCGGTTGCCGGAAACCTCGGCGGTGCAGAACCCGGTCGCCGACCCGGCCTGGCGGCCGGTCTCGATGCCGATGCCGGCGATGCAGGAAGCCCCTGCCCCGGTCAACAGCCTGTGGCGCCCCGGCAGCCGGACCTTCCTGCGCGACCAGCGGGCGGCCCGGGTGGGCGACCTCATCACCATCATGGTCAGCATCCAGGACAATGCGCAGATGCAGAACCGCACCCAGCGGGCGCGCAACGGCAGCGACAACATCGGGCTGCCGGAGATCTTCGGCATGCAGACCCGCTGGCTGCCGCGCGGCGCCAACCCCAGCAGCCTGTTCCAAAGCTCCGGCGCCCAGACCACCGACGGCAACGGCACCGTCCGCCGCATAGAGACGGTGAACCTGCGGCTGGCCGCGACCGTCACCCAGGTGCTGCCGAACGGCAACCTCGTCGTCTCCGGCAAGCAGGAGGTGCGGGTCAGCGCCGAGTTGCGCGAGCTTTCGGTGCAGGGCGTGATCCGGCCGGAGGATGTCGCCAGCGACAACACCATTCGCCACGACAGGCTGGCCGAGGCACGCATCACCTATGGTGGCCGCGGCACCCTCTCGGACCTGCAGCAGCCGCGCTACGGCCAGCAACTGCTGGATGCGGTGCTGCCCTTCTGATTGGCGCGGGCCAGCCGCCGCGGCTAGGCTGGCCCGATGTGCGGACGGTATTTCCAGCAGCGCGGCCCGGCCTCGGTCGCGCGCTACTTCGAGACGGTGAACCCGCTGCCGAACATCGCGGCAAGCTGGAACCGGGCGCCGACCCAGGATGCGCTGGTGGTGCGCCGCCATCCCGAAACCGGCGCCCGCCACCTGGATGCGCTGCGCTGGGGCTTGGTGCCGCGCTGGGCGAAGGACCCGGCCGTGGGCAGCAGGATGATCAACGCGCGGTCCGAGGGCATCACCGAGAAGCCGTCCTTCCGGGATGCCTTCCGCAAGCGGCGCTGCCTGGTGACGGCGGATGGCTTCTACGAATGGCGCACCGAGGGCAAGGCCAAGCAGCCCTTCGCCGTGTGCCTCGCAGGCGGCGAGCCGATGGCGCTGGCCGGGCTGTGGGAGGGTTGGCGCGCGCCGGACGGCGGCATCCTGCGGACCTGCACCATCGTCACCGGCGAGGCCAACGCCAAGCTGGCGCCGATGCACCACCGCATGCCGATGATCCTGCCGCGCGAGGCTTGGCCGCTCTGGCTGGGCGAGGAGCCGGCGGAGGCCGATGCGCTGCTCGCCCTGCTGCGGCCCTGCCCGCCGGAGATGGTGCTGGCCTGGCCGGTCTCCTCCCGCGTCAACAAGGTCGGCGAAAACGATGCCGGGCTGCTGGCGCGGGACCCGCTGGCGGTACCACCGGCGGGCCTGGACGACCCGCCGCCGGAGTTCACCGACTGAGCACCGGGTCCCGCGTGGAAAGCCGGGCGAACAGGAAGTCCACCTCGGCGCGGGTTTCCGGGGTCAGCTTCGGCCCCGGTGCGCGCACCGTATCGCTGCCGATGATGCCGCGCCGTGCCAGCAGGTACTTCCGCACCGCCAGCCCGAGGCCCGGCTGCAACTCGTAGCGGATCATCGGCAGGTGCAGGTCGAACAGGTCGTGCGCCGCCGCACGGTCGCCGGCGGCGGTCAGCCGGCACACCCGCACCAGCATCTCCGGCACCGCATAGCCGGTCATCACGCCATCCGCGCCGCGTTCCAGCTCCTCGGCCAGGAACAGCCCGCCATTGCCGCCGAGGATGCTGAGGCGCCGCATCTTCCCCTCGGCCGAGAGGCGGCGGATGGCGCTGAGCTTGTCGAGGCCCGGCCAGTCCTCGGCCTTCAGCATGACCAGCCGCGGGTCCTCGGCCATGCGGCGGATCATCTCCGCCGACATGAACACGCCGGTCGCCTGCGGGTAGTCCTGCAGCACGTAGGGCGAGTTGCCCACCGCATCGGAGGCCTGCGCCATGTAGGCGACCACCGCATCGTCGCCGCGCAGCCCGGCCGGCGGGGCGATCATCACCCCTGCCGCGCCGGCATCCATCGCGCCACGGGACAGCGCCGTCATGCTGGCGAAACCGGGCGAGGAGACGCCGACCACCACCGGCACCCGGCCGGCGACCCGCCGCAGCACCCGGCCGGTGAAGGCCAGCGCCTCGGCTGCATCGAGCTTCGGTGCCTCCCCCATGATGCCGAGGATGGTGAGGCCCGCGGCCCCGGCTTCGAGATAGGCATCGACCATGCGGTCGGTGCTGGCCTCATCCAGCGCGCCTGTTCCGGTGAAGGGCGTCGGCGCGATGACGAAGACGCCGGAGGCCTGTTCGTCGAGGCGCATCAGCCACCTGCCCGGGACATGTTGAAGGGCGGCTGCACATCCGGCGACAGCACCGGCTCATACGGGTTGTCCGCGGTGCGGGCGGCGAGGTCGGCCTTCGCCGCCTCGATGATGGTGGGGTCGAGGATGGCATCCACCGCCGTGCCGGCCATGACCTTGGCGACATGCACCATGCCCTTATGGGCGGCCGGCAGCATCCCCTGCGCCGTCAGTTGCCAGGAATGGCCCGGCGTGCCGATCGCATAGGTCGCGCCGCGCGCCTGCACCGTCGGCACCACCCAGGATACGTCGCCGACATCGGTGGAGCCCATCATCGGTGCGCCGCGCACCTCCAGCGGCACCACCACGTCGCAGAGCGAGTCGCCCTTGCGCATCGGCAGGCCGATCGCGGCGCCAGGCGGCGGCGATGTCCTCCTCGGTCAGGGTCGCCTGGAATTCGGCGGCCTTGGCGCGGTCCGCGTCATCGAAGGGCGGCGGGCCGAGGCGGTCGAGGTTGGTCTGCATCGCGCTGCTCCAGCGGGCCGTTGCCGAGCAGGTTGGACACGCGCGGAGACCACCTTGGAGCTGACCTTGGTCTCGGTCATCAGCGCCGCGCCATCGGCGATCTTGCGGACCCGCTCGACCAGCCGGCGCAGCTCCACCAGGTCCCGGGCGCGGATCAGGTAGCGCACCTTGGCGGTCGGCTGCACCACGTTCGGCGCGACGCCGCCGGCATCGAGATAGGCGTAGTGCACCCGCGCGTCGCTCGGCATGTGCTCGCGCATGTAGTTCACGCCGACATTCATCAGCTCGACCGCATCCAGCGCGCTGCGGCCAAGATGCGGCGCGGCGGCGGCATGGCTGGCGCGGCCGACGAAGGTGAAGTCGATCCGGGTATTGGCCAGCGAGACCGCCTCCTGCACCGCGGCGAATGCCGCCGGATGCCAGGAGATGGCGATGTCCACGTCGCTCGAAGGCACCGTCGCGCACCATGAAGCCCTTGGCGGCGCCGCCTTCCTCGGCCGGGCAGCCGTAGTAGCGCACGCGGCCGGGCAGGTCGTTGGCCGCCAGCCAGTCCTTGACCGCCGTCGCCGCGAGCAGCGCGGCGGAGCCCAGCAGGTTGTGGCCGCAGCCATGCCCGAAGCCCTCGCCCGGCAGCGGCCGCGGCTCCGCCACCCCGGCTTCCTGCGAGAGGCCCGGCAGCGCGTCGTATTCGCCGAGGATGGCGATGACCGGGCCGCCCTCGCCCGCCTCGCCCATGACCGCGGTCGGGATGTCGGCGACCTGCTCGGTGACGCGGAAGCCCTGTTCACGCAGCATCGCGGCGTGCTCGGCGCAGGACCTGGTTTCGGTATAGGCCAGTTCCGGCATGCCCCAGATGCGGTCCGACAGCGCCTCGAAGCCGGGCTTCTTGGCGTCGATCAGCCGCCAGATTTCATCGGTGTTGTGCATCAGCCGGTCTCTCCATCCTTGGCCGGCGGCGCCAAGCGCCACCGCATGGGCCGAGCATAGCTGCCAATCGGCGTTCTGGCACGGGTGGGGCGGGCCGCTACCCGCGCCCGCCCGGATGGTGCCCCCGGGCATTCCGTAACGCGGCACGATCCATGCTTGGCTGCAACCACCACGGGCAATGGTTGCCACCCGTGAAAGGGTGGATGCCGCTGTCCCATGCGTCTTGAGCCAGGAGCCCCCCCGCTGCGCGTCTTGCTTGTCGATAGCGATTTCGGACCGCGCCGCCGCCGTTCAGGCCGAGTTGACCGACGCAGGCTGCACCGTGGTCGCGATCACCGCCGGCACCACCGCGCTGACCCGCCACGTCCGCGACAGCGGTGCGGAGGTGATCGTCTGCGGCCTGGACGACCCTTCGCGTGATGAGCTGGAAGCCATGCGCGCATTGCACCGGGACGAGCCGCGCCCGGTGGTGCTGTTCGCGGAACGGGCGGCGCCGGAGCAGATCGAGGCCGCGCTGGCCGCCGGCGTGGCCGCCTACATGATCGAGGGCATGGCCCCGGCCCGGGTGCGGCCAGTGGTCGAGGTGGCGATCCGCCGGTTCCGTGCCCACCAAGCCCTGCGCGAGGAGCTGGCGGAGGTCCGCCAGGCGCTGGAGGACCGCAAGCTGGTGGACCGTGCCAAGGCGTTGCTCATGGAGCGGCACCGGCTGACCGAGCCGGATGCCTACCGGCGGCTGCGGCGAATGGCCATGGACCGGGGCTTGCGGCTGGCGGTGCTTGCCGCGCAGGTTGTGGACGGGAAATAGCCATCCGCGCCTGAAATTCAGGCACAGCCAGGAAGCTCGGCACATCCCGGCATGGCGACCCGGAGGCCGCCATGCCGTTCGGGCAGCGATGCACGGTGGGCGATATGCCCACCGCGCAAAACATCACACCACCAGCCAGTCCGTGCCGGGAGATGCGACCACCGCGGCGCTGACGATGTTCGAGCCATCCATCAGCCACTGCGCGACGGAGCCATCGGTGTTCTGCAACAGGATGTCGGCGTTGCCGTCGCCGTTCTGGTCACCGACGCCGGCGATGCGCCAGGCGCTGCCCGGGTTGGCGATGGTGGCGGTGGCAGAGACGGCGCCGGCGTCCAGCGTCCACATGGTCACCGAGCCATCGGCCTCGCGGACCAGGATCTCGTCGCGGTTGTCACCGTTGAGGTCACCGGTGCCGGCCACGAACATGCCGGCGCCCAGGGTGGGGAGCAGGCTGCTGCCGGCGATGGTGGTGCCATCCATCTGCCATTGCGCCAGGCTGCCGTCGTTGTTCTGGAACAGGATGTCGGATTTGCCGTCGCCATTGAAGTCGGCGATGCCGACGCTGCGCCATGCCATCCCTGGGCTGGCGACCACGGCGGCGGACAGGATGGTCGCCCCATCCATCTGCCAGATCGCGACGTCGCCGTTGTCGTGGCGGAACAGGATGTCGGAGCGGCTGTCACCGTTGAAATCGCCACCGCCGACGGCCATCCACTCCGGCCCGGGGTTGGGCAGGACGGAGGCCTCGACGATGGTGGTGCCGTCCATCTGCCACAGCGCCAGGGTGCCATCGATGTTCTGGAACAGCAGGTCGGCGCGGCCATTGCCGGTCATGTCGCCAACCGGCACCGAGTACCAGTCCGTGCCCGGATTGGCGATGATTGCGGGATCGATGATGGTGGGGCCATTCAGCTGCCATTGCGCGACCGACCCATCAGCCTGCCGCAACAGCACATCGGCTCTCAGATCGCCGTTGAAATCCTGCGGCACGGAAATGACCAGACTGGCGGGTAGCGGCCCAAACTCCAGGTCATTCGGCAGCAGCGCGGTGACACCGGCCAGGAACGCCGCATCTGGCCCGAAGAGGCCATCGTAATACACTATCAGCCCTTCGGTTTCGGCAATGGTGCCCCGGACGGCGAAAACCGAGGAACTGTTGACCGAGGGGCTGAATTGAAGCTTGTCCACGCCGGGGGTGAAGCCAGCGACGAAGTCCAGCCCATCGCCGCGGTTGAAGCCGAACACATCCGCGCCGCTGCCGGCCACCAGGTAGTCGGTGCCGGGCCCGCCAATCAGGAAGTCTCCGAGCGCCGCGGCTGCGATTGCATCGTCTTGCCGCGTACCGAGAATGATCCTACCGAGTACCGTCGCCATCAGGCATTGTCCTTGTTCTGGGCGTCGCACAGTGTTCATTGCGTTGGTACAAAGAACACCGCATACCGGGCACTATACACGAATCATTCGCCAAGCAGCAGCGACCCCCCCAAACCTTGGTGTGATACGACATGACAATATCGTGTTGGTTGAACTCGAAGAGCTCCATGTAAATGAACTATCCTGGCAGGATGCGCTCCAAGGGAAGACCGCGGCAGTCCATTTCAAATTCAAGATCAACCACCGGCGGGCGGCAATACTGCCAGGTTCACGCCATGGCGGGCGGCGCCGCGCCGGACGATCTCATCACCCAGGAACGGCCGGATGTCGTGCACGGTATATACCTGCACTCCCGTGGTCATGGCCCAGTCGGCACCGAGCGCGGCCATCCGCCGCTCCATCTCGCCCAGGACATAAGTCGCCTTGGTGCGGAGGCCACTGGGCGACAGGTCCCGGAAGGCCACGGTGTTCTCGGAGTAGCTGCCCTTGCCCTCGGCGCTTTCGCCGCTGCCCGCAACCACGAAGCCCGGCGCCGCCGCGGCATCCGGCACGGCGTAGCTGAAGGCATGGAAGCCCGGCATCGGTGGCGGTCCCATCTCCGGGCAGACATTGCTGCGGGCGACCGGATTGTGGCCATCCGTCAGCACGCCCCATTCGCCAAGCACCTTGGCGTAGGCCGCGTTGAACTCCCGGAAGCCGTCTTCGGTGAAAGGCGCCGGGGAACGCAATTCGCAAGCACAAAATGCCGTCAGCGGCAGGCCCAGCGCGCCGAGATGCGCCGCGATGCGACCGAAACCCTCGGCCAGCGGCACCGGATCGGCGAATCGGGCGCGTTCCAGCCGCCAGCCGGGTAACGCCGCCACGCCACCGGAGTACTGGAATACCGCCGGGATGAAACGGTAGCCCGCTTCCGGCCGCTCGATCGTGGTGTACATGCGATACCTCCTGCCTCGGGGCCATGGTGCCACCGAAGCCACCGCCGGGAGAGTACCCTCATGCCGCCAACCCGCCGCGCCGCGCTGCACCGGGTACCGATGCGCCATCCCGGTGATACCTCGGCGATCGAGGCGTTGTTCGAGGCCGGCACGCTGGATCCCGCCTCGGTCGTGGCGATCCTCGGCAAGACCGAGGGCAATGGCTGCGTCAACGACTTCACCCGGGCCTATGCGGTGCAGGCGCTTTCGCACATGCTGGCCCGCCGGCTCGGGACCTCGGCGGAGGCGGTCGCGGCGCGGGTCGCGCTGGTGATGTCGGGGGGCACCGAGGGCGGGCTGTCGCCGCATTTCCTGGTGCTGGCGGTGACCGAGGGCGGCCCGGCAAATCCGGTCGGCGCATTGGCCATCGGCATCGCCTTCACCCCATCCTTCGCGGCGGAGGAGATCGGCCGCATGCCGCAGGTGACGGCAACCGCGGCGGCGGTGCGCGCCGCCATGGCCGAGGCCGGCTTCACCGATCAGGCCCAGGTCCATTACGTCCAGGTCAAATGCCCGCTGCTCACCAGCGAACGCCTGGCCGAGGCCCAAGCGCGCGGCGGCACGGTGGCGACCGAGGACACCTATGCCTCCATGGGCCTGTCGCGCGGCGCCTCGGCGCTTGGCGTTGCCCTGGCGCTGGGCGAGGTGGCGGAGGTGGCGGCCGGCGACATCGGCGGCAACTGGGCCAAATTCTCCGGCCGGGCCAGCGCCTCGGCGGGGGTCGAGTTGGATCGCAACGAGGTGATCGTGCTGGGCAACAGCCCGCACTGGGCCGGCGACTTGGCCATCGTCCATGCCGTCATGCGGGATGCGATCGACCTGCCGGCGGTCCATCGCGCGCTCCGGCTGGCCGGGCTGCCGACCGAGGACGGTCAGCTTCCGGCCCATGCCGCGGACCGCCTGGTGGCGGTGCTGGCGAAGGCCGAGCCTTCGTCCGACGGACGGATCCGCGGCGCACGGCACATCATGTGGGATGACAGCGACATCAACGCCACCCGGCACGCCCGCGCGCTGGTCGGTGGCGTCATCGCCGGCGCGGTCGGCAGGACGGACATCTTCGTCAGCGGCGGGGCCGAACACCAGGGCCCCGACGGCGGCGGGCCTGTCGCCATCATCCTGCGACAGGCCCGCCGGGAAGATCAGCAGGCGCGGCCGCCCCAGGTAGAGGCGGCGCGCCCCGCCGACTAGCGCGCCGGCTTCGGGTTGCGCGTCACGTCGGTTTCGCCGCCCTGGCGAGCGCCACCGACATCATCCGCCACCCCTGGCGTGCCGCCGACCGCCGCATCGGTGCGGGTGCCGGGATCGGTCCGCGTGCCCATGCTGCCGCCAGCCGCCGTGGTACCCATGCCTGCGCTGGCGCCGAGGCCGGTTGCGCCACCGACACCCACGCCCATCGCCCCCGGGCCAACGCCGGTGGCATTCGGGCTGGCGGCACGCGGGTCGCCGGTGACACCCGGCGTCGTATCGTGCCGGACCCAGCCGCTGTCTTCCCAGCGACCGGTGCGCGGGTCGGTGTCCTGGGCGTTGTGCCGCAGCATCACCGCCTCGACCTCGGCCACGCGGCTTTCGTCGGTACGGACGGTGACGAGGTTGCTGCCGCGGCGCACGCCCTCGGCATAGACCTCGGCCTCCTCCTCGCCGAGACCGGCCTGCGTCAATGCGCCGAGCAGCCCGCCGGCCGCCGCGCCGACGCCGGCACCGGCCAGCGTGGCGACCAGCCAGCCCGCGGCGACAACCGGGCCGATACCCGGTATCGCCAGCGCACCGATGCCGGCGAGCAGGCCGGCGCCACCGCCGACCAGGGTGCCGAGCGTGGCGCCGGTGGCACCGCCCGTGGCGGCACCGGTTTGGCCACCGTGGTCGGCTGTCTCGGTGGTAGCGGCGCCATCATCGGCACCACGGGCAACCAGGCTGATATCGTCGGCGGCGAAGCCGGCGGCTTCCAGGTCACTGACGGCAGCGGAAGCATCGGCGTAGCTGTTGAACAGGCGGGCAATCGTACGGGTCGCCATGAATGAAATCTCCTATGGGGAATGGGGAGGTCAGGCGGCGACTACTGGATTGCGATATTGCCTTGGTAGTCGAGCCCGACGGAGACCTGCTGGCCGTTGCGCAGCGCGCGGCCACGCCAGATCCCTTGCTCGTCCTTCCGCAGATCGGTCACGCCGGTGAAGCCGGCTTCTTCCATCCGGCTGCGGGCCTGACCCTCGGTGAAGCTGTTGGCACCCGGTGTCAGCGCGCCGACGGTGCGCACACCGTCGCCCGCGGTTGCGACGGGCGGCGTGCGCTCGACGCCTGGGGTCATCGTGGTCGCGCCACTCCGCATCTCAGGAGCGGTCCGTCCGGTGGTGGCGCCACCGGCTGGTGCGCTGCCGGGGACTTCGGCACCGGGCGTGGTGGCCAGGGGTGCCACGGTGCCGGGGTTCTCGCGGCGGTCGGTCGAAGTTCCGGGGGCAACCTGCGCATAGGCCGGCATGGCAAAGACGGCACTGAGCAGCGCCAGACGGAACATTGTCTTCCGCATGTTTGAAATCCCCGTGTGTTTGGTCGCGGCATGCATCGTGCACGCCTTCAGCCGCCTTAACGGCCACACGGGACAAGCGTTCCGTCACCCCGGCGGGAGACCAGGGCTTTCTGAAACCGAAGGTTGTCGACGGACTTGCCGGCTCCCGCGCTATCCGCCGCGGATGATGCCGGCGGCGCGCAGCCGCTCCAGCTCCGCTTCGCCCAGCAACGGGCCAAGCACCGGCGCATTGTGCTCGCCAAGCCTGGGTGCCGGGCGGGCCAGGATTCCGGGGGTGCCGGACAGCCGCGGCACCATGCCGTGCATCGGCAGCCAGCCGTCAGGCATGTCGTCGTCCGGCACTTCGATCACCGCCTCGCGCTCGATGACATACCGGTCATGCTGCAGCATCTCGGCATCCATGATCGGGCCGATGGTCACGCCCGCCGCGTCGAAATGCGCCAGCGTCTCGGCCAGGGTGCGGACGGAGATGTAGCCGGCGATGATGGTGTCGAGTTCCTCGCCATGCTTCACCCGATCGGCGTTGGTGCGGAAGCGCGGGTCGGTGATGAGTTCCTCGCGGCCGATGCTGCGGAGCAGCTTCTCGGTCATGCCCTGGGTGCTGGCGGAAAGGCATACCCAGCCGCCGTCGCTGGTCTGGTAGGCGTTGCGCGGCACGGCATTGGTGCTGCGGCTGCCGGTGCGAGGCTTCAGCGTGCCTGTGAGCTTCCAGTTGGCAAGCTGCGGCTCCATCATGGTGAAGATCGGGTCGAACAGGGTGAGGTCGATCACCTGGCCCTGGCCGGTCGCCTCGGCGTGGCGCAGCGCGATCATCGCGGTCGCGGCGCCATACAGGCCGGCATAGCCATCGGCCATGTACATCGGCGGCAGCACCGGCTCGCGGTCGGCGAAGCCGTTGACGGTGGCGAAGCCCGAGTAGCCCTCCACCAGCGTGCCGAAGCCGGGCTTGTGGCGGTACGGCCCATCCTGCCCCCAGCCACTCACCCGCACGATGACCAGCCGCGGGTTGATCGCCAGCAGCACCTCGGGCGAGAGGCCCATCAGTTCCAGCACGCCGGGGCGGAAGCTCTCGACCAGCATTGCCGCATCCGCCACCAGCCGCTTCACCACGGCCATCGCTTCCGGGTTGCGGAGTTCGAGGCAGACGGAAAGCTTGTTGCGCGACAGTGTCTTCCAGGTGGTGGAGATGCCGCGGGTGCGCCAGGCGCGCAGCGTGTCGCCCTCGGGCGGTTCCAGCTTGATGACCTCCGCGCCGTGGTCGGCCAGCACCTTGGTCAGCATGTTGCCGGCAACCAGCCGGGACAGGTCGACCACCCGCACCCCGGCGAGTGCGCCGGTCGCGGCAGGGTCGAATGTATGGCGGTGGGGGTTCGGAAGATCGGTCATGCGGGGCGGATATTGCCGCCTTGGTCCGCCTTGCGCCAGCGGCCGCGTGACGCCCTGCGTGTTGCGGACGCCGTGCCTGCACACGCGAGCCCCATGCCGTCCCGAAGTCCGCATGGCATAGCCCCCGAGGGGCCGCCCGTTCACGCCATGCGGCTGAGGTCAATCGTCGCGGTGGACCCGCTCCATGCGCTCGTGGCGCTCCTGCGCCTCGATCGACAGGGTGGCGATCGGCCGGGCTTCCAGCCGGCGCAGGCCGATCGGCTCCCCGGTTTCCTCGCAGTAGCCGTAGGTGCCGTTCTCGATCCGCTCGATCGCCTGATCGATTTTCGAGATCAGCTTGCGGGCCCGGTCGCGCGTACGCAATTCCAGCGCGCGGTCGGTTTCGACACTGGCCCGGTCGGTCAGGTCGGCTTCGGTGATGCCGCCGGCGGAGAGACTCGCCAGCGTGTCACCGGCTTCCCGCAGCAGGTCGAGGCGCCAGCGTCGAAGCTTCTGGCGGAAATATTCCTGCTGCCGGGAGCACATGAATTCTTCGTCGTCGGTCGGTCGGTAGTCGTGCGGCAACGTTATGAGCATTGTTTGGACGGCCCCATTCCGCCGATGGCCGGGGCCCACCGCCCTGGCACCGTAGGCGGCGGGACCATACAAGCGGGGCACCGCCCGCGCCAAGGGGTTGCGATAGCGCAAATTGCTGATAGGCCGTGGTTTTCACGCAAGCGTAGCGGAGCTACCCAAGCCTCGCCGCGCCAATTCCACCTTTGCGCGCAAAACAACGCCTTGAACCACCTCTCTCAAAACAGGATCTGCGCCATCCTCTCCGGATTCGAGGGCGATCAGCCGCTGCAGGCGGCTGGGATCGGGCATGTCGGACAACAGATCGCGTTGCAGACCCTCCAGTTCCCCCAGGATGGCGCTGGCGCGGCGATGCGCGACGGCATCCCGCTCGGCGCCTGATAGGGCTTCCTGGAGGACGAGCAGCCCAAGCCCCGGCATCGCAACCCCGGCGGCGGCCGTGGCTTCGCGCGTGGCGCCGCTGTCGCCCGGCCCGACGCTGAAGCCGCCGCCACGGGTCGCGCCGCGGGCCGCCGCCCCGGTCCGGCCAGCGCCCCCTACCCTGCCAATGCTCCGCATGCCGATGCTCCCCTTCCTGCCGATCCTCGGCAAGGTCCGACGCCTGCCCCGGCATTCCTTGCCGGCCCGACCCCGTTCCGGCCCTGGCACGGCCGTTGCTGTGATCCAGGGCGACGAGACGGAGTGCAGGTATGGCCAAAATTGCTTTCGCAAGGGCGAAGAACGCCCCGGTGGCATGGGCCCTGCCGGTGGCCATGATGGCCCTGGCCTGCCTCCTCTCGGCCGCCATCGGCCCGGCGGCGGCGCAATCCGTACGGATCAAGGACATCGCGGATGTCGAGGGCGTGCGGGACAACCAACTGGTCGGCTACGGCCTGGTGGTGGGCCTCGCCGGCACCGGGGACAAGCTGCGGACCGCCATATTCACCAAGCAGTCGCTGATCGGCATGCTGGAACGCCTCGGCGTGAATACCCGCGACAACGAGGCCCGGCTGGACACCCGCAACGTCGCCGCGGTGATGGTTACCGCCAATCTGCCGGCCTTCGCCCGACCCGGCAGCCGGATCGACATCGCGGTGTCGGCGCTGGGCGATGCCACCAATTTGATGGGCGGCATCCTGGTGGTCACCCCCCTTCTGGGTGCCGACGGGGCGGTCTACGCCGTCGCCCAGGGTGCCGTCTCGACCGGCGCGGTCGCGGCGCGGGGCGGCGCCGGCAGCATCCAGCGCGGCGTACCGACCAGCGCCCGGATCGCCAGCGGCGCCATCATCGAGCGCGAGATCCCCTATGCACTGACCGGCCGCCCGACCATCCGGCTGGCGCTGCGCAACCCGGACCTCACCACCGCCCGGCGGATCGCCGCCGCCATCAACCGCGGCACCGACAGCACCGCCGCCACCGCGACCGATCCCCGCACCGTGGTGCTGGCGATGGCGGGGCGGGAGCCGGTTGGCTTCCTCGCGCAGATCGAGCAGCTCCGGGTAGAGCCGGACCAGGCCGCCCGGGTCGTCATCGAGGAAGCCTCGGGCACCATCGTCATGGGCGCGAACGTGCGGGTCTCCACCGTGGCGATCGCCCAGGGCAACCTCACCATCCGCGTCACCGAGACACCGCAGGTGGTGCAGCCGAATGCGCTGGCCGGCGGCGAGACAGCCGTGGTGCCGCGGACTGCCATCGAGGTGGATGACCAGGCGGAGCGGCGGATGGGCGTGCTGAACGGCGGCGTCTCCCTGCAGGAGCTGGTGCGGGCGCTGAACGCCCTCGGGGTCGGGCCGCGCGACCTGATCTCCATCCTGCAGGCGGTGAAGGCCGCCGGCGCGCTGCAGGCCGAGATGGAGTTGCGCTGATGCAGCCCGTCCTCACCCCGCATCCCGGTACGGCCGATGCACCCGCCGCGCTGCGCCGGGCCGCCGAGGCGTTCGAGGCCCAGGCCCTGGGCCAGTTGCTCCAGCCGATGTTCGCCACGGTGCAGGCCAGCGCCGCCGCCTTCGGTGGCGGCGCGGCGGAGGCGCAGTGGCAGCCGATGCTGGTGGATGCCATGGCCGGCGCCGCCGCCCGCTCCGGGCACGGGCTCGGCCTGGCCGATATCGTCTTGCGTGAAATGCTGCGCTGGCAATCCGCCAGCGCCACTCCGGAGGAGCCCACCCCATGATGGACGCCCTGCTGACCGCCGGCCAACGCCTGGCCGATGCGCTGAACGCCGAGAACGAGGCCCTGACGGCACTCGACATGCCGCGCGCCGCCGGGCTCGCGACCACCAAGATGCAGGCCGCGGACGGTTTCGCCGCGGCCTTCGCCACCGCGCGCAAGCTGGGCTCCCGGGCCGAGGGTTCGCAGCGCCAAGCCGCGGCGGAACTGACCGACCGGCTGCAGAAGCTGGGCGACGAGAATCGCCGGCTGCTGGAACGCGCCATCGCGATCCAGTCCCGGGTGATCGAGACCATCGCCGGGGCGGCGCTGCCGCGCAGCGGCGGGCCGGGCTATGGCGCGGCAGGCCGGCCCGCCGCCGGGCGGCAGGCCCCCGCCCTCGCCATGGCGACGCGGGTCTAGTCCTTCTTGGCGGCCAGGGTCTTCACCTCGTCCATCGCCTCGGTGAAGCGCTGGTTGAGGACCGCGAGGGCCTCGGTATTGGATTTCTGGATCAGGTCGGCGACCTCGCGCATGTTGCCGACCGCCTTTTCATAGGCGCCCTTCAGCAGCTCGGCCTGGCGCGCGGCCTTGGCCTGCGGGGCTTCCTGCGAACTCATCGCCTTCACCACGTCGGTCATTTCCGACATGGCGGACTGCAGGATTTCCATGTGCCGGCGGGCGACCGCCTGGGCACCCTCCAGGGCGACGCGGTTGGCCGCCGAAAGCGCCTCGAGGTTGCGGCGCTGGGCCGAGGCCAGCGCTTCCATGTCCGGCATGCCGGGCAGGCGGAAATCCGCCAGCATCTTCATGACATCGGTTTCCGGTTTTGAGCCGCCGCGATCAGCCATGGTTCTTCTCCACCCTGTTCCGTGTTCTGGCCCGCATTCAGGCAGGTCCAGCCTAGACCCTCGCCACCGGCCGGTCAAAGAGATTGCTGCATCGCAGCAATTCAGCCGCTGGCCCTGTCCCCCGGCTCCAGCCGCAGCACCCGCGCCACCTGTTCCGCACGGTCCAGCGCACGGTCGAGCGCCGCCATGGTCTGGCCGAGATCGGCACTTTCATCTTCCGTCCAGGCCCGCAGCGTGGCCAGCCAGACCGCAGTCAGCCCCTTGGCCCGCGCCAGCCCGGCGAGCCCGCCGGTGCCGAGCGCCGCGGCTTCCAGCATCCACGCCATGGAACGCGGCAGCGCGGCCAGCAGCACCAGCCCCAGCAGCGGGTCCTGCCGGAGGTCGTCCAGCAGCCGCAGGATACCGGCGCGGTGCGGCTGCAGCGCATCGATACGCCGCATCAGCACGTCGAATATCCGGTCCCGCGGGGTGTTGGCATCGGGTGCCTCGTCCGGCATGACGCCCGCCAGCACCACCTGGTCCATGACCCGGCCATGCAGGGCCAGCAGGTCGCAGGGGGTGGGGCAGCGCCGGCGGATCTCGGCCGGGTCGATGCCCGAGGCCGCGGCGACCCGGCGCATGGTCAAGCCCGGCCAGCCATGGGCCGCGACCACCTGCCAAAGGCCGGTGACCAGGCGGCTGTCGATGTCATGCATCTCGCTCATGCCCTACAGTGTGGGCATCGCGGCGCCGGACGGAAGGGCTTTCAGCCACCGAGCTCGCGGGAACGATCGGTGGCGGCGGCAATGGCGCGGGACATCAGCGCCGGCCAGGCCTGCGGCTCCATCAGCACCGCCAGCGCCCGCTCGGTGGTGCCCTTCGGACTGGTGACCGCCTTGCGCAGGGTCGCGGCATCATCCGGGCTGGCGCCGAGCAGCGCGCCGGAACCGGCGACGGTGGCGCGGGCCATGCGGCGGGCGAGATCGGCCGGCAGCCCCTGCTCGATCGCCGCCGCCTCCATCACCTCGGCCAGCAGGAACACATAGGCGGGGCCGCCGCCGGAGACCGCCGTCACCGGGTCGATCAGCGCCTCCTGCTCGACCCAGGCGACCTCGCCGACCGCCGACAGCAGCCGGTCCGCCAGCGCCCGCTGCGGCGCAGTCACGCCAGGGCCGGGAAAGGCGACGGTGAAGCCCTGGCGCACCGCGGCCGGGGTGTTCGGCATGGCGCGGATCACCGCCGCCGCATCCCCCAGCGCCGCCCGCATGCCGGCGACGTTCCGCCCGGCCATGATCGAGACGAACACCGTGTCCGGCCCCGTCAGATGGGCGAAGGCCGGCAGGGTCGCGGCGGCTTCCTGCGGCTTGATCGCCAGCACCACGGCGGCGGGGCGGAAGCCGGCGGGGATCTCGGCCGGGGTGGCGACCACCCGCACCCGGCCGGCGAAGGCCGCGGCGGCGGGGGCGTATGGCTCGACCACGACCGCATCGGTCAGGCCGTTCTCCAGCCAGCCGGCCAGCATGGCCCCACCCATCTTCCCGCAGCCGACCAGCAGCAGCGGGGGCAGCGTCTCGGCACCCATGGCGTGTCCTCCCCCGAATCCGGGGGCAGGCTGTCAGGCCTCGCCGACGCAGTCCAGCATGGCGGCCTGCAGGGCATCCGCCGGCGGCTTGCCGCCCCACAGCACGAACTGGAATGCGGGGAAGAAGCGTTCGCATTCGGTAATGGCGATATCCACCATGTCTTCCAGGCTTTCGGCGCTGGCGCCGGGGGCGCCGCGCAGCAGCACGGAATGGCGGAACACCGGCACGCCCTCGTCGGATTCCAGCCCGAAATGCCCGATCCAGAGCCTCTCGTTGGCCAGGGCCAGCAATTCGAACAGCTTGGCGCGGCCTTCCGGCGGCACCTTCAGGTCGAAGGCGCAGGAGAACTGCATGGCGCTGATCT
The DNA here is from genome assembly GCA_963829365.1 of uncultured Alphaproteobacteria bacterium. Lineage (GTDB taxonomy): Bacteria > Pseudomonadota > Alphaproteobacteria > Acetobacterales > Acetobacteraceae > Belnapia. The sequence continues at coordinate 44,252 of CAWHIH010000003.1, forward strand.
CGGCCGACCAGGAAAAATACAGCCCGTAGTCGCACCATTTGCCCGGCGCCTCGGCCGCCATCTCGCCATCCGAGCGGCGCTCGAAGTTCCATTCGTTGGCGGAGACGATCTGTTCGAGGACGTCGAGGGGGTTGGTCGCATGCTCGCGTTCAAGGGCCAACAAGCCTGACATCGCGGCACCTCCTCATTCGCCTGCGGTGGCCACCCCCGGCCGGATTCCGCCCCGCAGGATGTTGGGGGAATCGGCGAGGGATGACCACCACCGCTAGATTACGCAGGGGCGAGATACCGCTGCAAGCCTGACGTCAGCCGCCGGCGGAGCGTCGGTTGTCCGCCGGCGAATGCAACCGCCACTCGATCGGCGGCGGGTTCGCCATGGTGCCGCCGGTGGCTTCCGGGTGCACCGCCGGCTGCGGCCACGGCGGAGGCGCACCTCGGGGTCGCTGGCCGCCGCCGCTGCCGCCACGCCGTGCTTCGCCTCCAGCGCGACGACCCGGGCTTCCAGCGCCTCCTGGGCTGTCGCGCGCCCGGCGGGCGAGCTCCATCGCGGCGTCGAGTTCCTCGCGCTTCACCAGATCCAGCCGCTGGACCATCTGGTCCACTCGGCTGCGGACCGCCGCCTCGATCTCGCCGCGTACCCCGGACAGGGCCGAGAAGGCACCGCCCGCCATCCCGGCCAGATCATCGAACAATCCGCCGCGCTTACCGCCGCGCCGTCACCTCATTCACTCATCACCGATATCCTTGCTCCGGCCGGCTCCATCATCCGGGGGCCTGCCCTTCACAGCCGCGCGTCGCGCCGGCCTATACCCCCGCCGCCCGGCACGGCCATGCGGCCTGCCGGATATGGGGGCTCGACCGATGTATCTCGTCACCGGCGGGGCCGGTTTCATCGGCTCCAACCTGGTCGCCGCACTTTGTGCCCGCGGCAAGGAAGTGATGGTGGTGGACCGCCTGCGCCAGGGGCGAGAAATGGCGCAACCTCGCCAGGCACCCGATCGCCGGCATCCTGCCGCCGGAAGACGCTGCCGGCATTCTGGGCCAGCCGCCCGCCGCTGGATGCGGTGCTGCACATGGGCGCGATCAGCGCCACCACCGCGACCGACGGGGACCTCGTAGCGGCGACCAACCTCACCCTGCCCCTGTGGCTCTGGGCCGGCTGCGCGGAGCGGCGGCGTGCCGCTTCATCTATGCCTCCTCCGCCGCCACCTATGGCGATGGCACGCTGGGCTTCGAGGACGACGCGGCGCCCGGGGCGCTGGCCAGGCTGCGGCCGCTGAACCTCTACGGCTGGTCCAAGCTGGCCTTCGACCGCCGCGTGGCCGACCTGCTGGCACGCGGCGCGGCGCGGCCGCCGCAATGGGCCGGGCTGCGGTTCTTCAACGTCTATGGCCCGAACGAGGAGCACAAGGGCCGCATGGCCAGCGTGGTGTTCCACAAGTACCAGCAGGTGATGCGCGGCGAGGCCGGCGCGGCTGTTCCGCTCCGACCGCCCGGGCATCGCCGATGGCGAGCAGATGCGCGACTTCGTCCATGTCGAGGACTGCGTGGCGGTGATGCTGTGGCTGCTGGACAACCCGGCGGTAACGGGCCTGTTCAATCTCGGCTCCGGCCAGGCGCGCAGCTTCCTCGACCTGGTCGCGGGCGATGTTCGCCGCGCTGGGCCGCCGCAGCCGATATCGAGTACATCGACATGCCGGCCGACCTCCGCGGCAAGTACCAGTACTTCACCGAGGCGCCGCTGGACCGGCTGCGCGCCGCGGGCTTCGACGCCCAGATGACGCCGCTCGAGGACGGGGTCCGCCGGACACGTGCAGGATTTCCTCATGCAGGACGACCCATACCGCTGATGCTGTTCGCAATCCCCTTCCCGGTCATCGACCCGGTCCTGATCGAGATCGGGCCCTTCGCCATCCGCTGGTACGCCCTGGCGTATATCCTCGGCATCCTCGGCGGCTGGTGGCTGGCGCGGCGGCTGGTGGCGCTGGCCCCGGCGGTGGCCAGCCGGGAACAGGTGGATGACTTCGTCACCTGGACCACCCTCGGCATCATCATCGGCGGCCGGCTCGGCTACGTGCTGTTCTACCGGCCGGACTACTACCTGTTCCACCCGCTGGAGATCCTCGCGGTCTGGCATGGCGGCATGAGCTTCCACGGCGGCGCGCTCGGGGTGATCGTCGCGGTGTTCCTGTTCTGCCGGCAGCAGAAGCTGGACCCGCTGGCCTTCGGCGACCGGGTGGCGGCGGTGGTGCCGATTGGCCTCGGGCTCGGCCGGCTGGCGAATTTCGTCAATGGCGAGTTGTGGGGTCGGGTCACCGACGTGCCCTGGGCCATGGTCTTCCCGACCGGCGGGCCGGAGCCGCGCCACCCCAGCCAGTTGTACCAGGCCGGGCTCGAAGGGCTGGCGCTGTTCATCCTGCTGCAGGTGCTGGTGCACATGCCGGGCATCCGCGCCCGCCGCGGCTTCGTCGCCGGCGCCTTCCTGGCCGGCTACGGCGTGGCGCGCAGCATCGGCGAGCTGTTCCGCCAGCCCGATGCCAACCTCGGCTTCCTTTTCGCCGGGGCGACCATGGGGCAGTTGCTGTCGGTGCCGATGATCCTGGTGGGCGCCTGGCTGATGCTGCGGGCCAGGCCAGCGCGGGAGGCCAGGGCCTGAACCCGCCGGAGCGCCTCGACGCCTTCATGGCCCGTGCCGCGGCGGCCTATTACGCCGGGCCGGACCCGTTCGGCCGGGGCGGCGACTTCACCACCGCGCCGGAGATCTCCCAGGCCTTCGGCGAATGCCTCGGGCTGTGGGCGGCGGTGGTCTGGCAGCTCATGGGCCAGCCGGCGCCGGTGCGGCTGGTGGAACTCGGTCCCGGCCGCGGCACACTGATGGCCGATGCGCTGCGGGCGGTGGCCGAGGTGATGCCGGCCTTCCGCGCCGCCGCCACGGTGCATCTGGTGGAGACCTCGCCCGGCCTGCGCGCCGCCCAGGCGCAGCGGGTGCCCGGCGCCCAGTGGCATACCACGGCGGATGCGGTGCCGCCCGGCCCGGCCATCGTCCTGGCCAACGAGTTCTTCGACGCCCTGCCGATTCGCCAGTTCATCCGCCGTGGCGGGCAGTGGCGCGAACGCTTCGTGCAGGACGGCGCCTTTGTGGAAGCCCTCCTGGAAGCGCCGGCCGAAGCCGCGCCGCCGCTGCCCGCCGAGGCGCCCGAGGGCGCGGTGTCCGAACACGGCGCCGCCGGCCTTGCCATCGCCTCGGCACTTGCCGCACGGCTGCGGGACCAGGGCGGCGCGGCGCTGGTGCTGGACTATGGCCCGGCCGGGGATGCCCTGGGCGACAGCCTGCAGGCCATCGCGGCCCATGGTCGGGCAGACCCCCTCGCCGCCCCCGGCAGCGTGGACATCACCGCCCATGTCCCCTTCGCCACGCTGGCCGGGGCGGGCCGCGCGGCGGGCGCCGCGGCGCTTGGCCCGCTGCCGATGGGGCTGTTCCTGCAACGCCTGGGGCTGATGAGCCGCGCCGCCATCCTGGCCCGTTCCTCCCCCCGCCACGCCGGGCTGATCCTGTCGGGCGCGGAGCGGCTGGTGGCGCCGGAGGGGATGGGGCGGCTGTTCAAGGCGCTGTGCCTGTGCCATCCCGGGCTGACGACTCCTCCGGGCTTCGAGCCAGCATGATCTCCGCCGAATTCATCACCACCCCCGCGCTCGGTGCCGTCACCGGGCTGCGGCATGGCTTCTTCACCCGCCGCGGCGGGGTCTCGGCCGGCCCCTGGGCGGCGCTGAATTGCTCGCTCTCGGGCCAGGACGACCGCGACCACGTGCGGGAGAACCGCCGCCGCGCCGCCGATGCGCTCGGCCTGCCGGCCGATGCGCTGCACGGCCTGTCCCAGGTGCACGGCATCGCGGTGGCCGAGGTGGATGCGGCCGGCTGGCGCGAAGGCGAAGGGCCGCGCGCCGATGCGCTGGTCACCAGTCGCCCCGGCGTGGTGCTCGGCATCGTCACCGCCGATTGCGCCCCGGTGCTGTTCGCCGACCCCGTGGCCGGGGTCATCGGCGCCGCCCATGCCGGCTGGCGCGGCGCGGTGGATGGCGTGCTGGAGGAAACCATCGCCGCCATGGTGGCCCTGGGCGCCCTGCCGGGCCGCATGGTGGCCTCGGTCGGCCCCTGCATCGCCCAGCCCAGCTACGAGGTCGGCCCGGACCTGCGGGACGCGGTGTTGGCGCGCGCGGCCGCCGATGCCCGGCACTTCGCCCCGGGCGCCAGGCCGGACCGCTGGCAATTCGACCTCGCCGGCTATTGCGCCGCCCGCCTGCTGGACGCCGGCGTGCTATCGGTGGAGACGGCGGGGACCGACACCCTGGCCAACGAGCAGCAATTCTTCAGCCACCGGCGACGGACGCTGGCGGGAGGCGGGCCGATCGGGCACCAGCTTTCGGCCATTGCCCTGCCGGCCTGAAGCACCACCCGCCTGAAGCATCCGGTGCATGCCATGCCCTACCTCGTGCAGTTCTTCGCCATTTCCCTCCTCACGCTGATGGTAGCCTGTGTATTCCTGTAGGTTCCTCCTGCTGCTTCCGCTGCTGCTCGCGGCCTGCACCGACCTGCCGCAGCCCTACCGGGGCCGGCCGGGAGCGCAGGCCGAGCGGCTGGCGATGCCCATGGCGATCCGCCTCGCGGTCCCGCCGCCGACCGACGCGATGCTCGGCGACGCCGCGGCAATCGACCTGGCGCAGCGCGTGGTGACCGCGCTGCAGGCCGAGGAGATGCCGGCCGTCGCCACCGCCACGCCGCTGCCGCTCGACTGGCGGGTCGAGATCAGTGCCGAGCGGCGGGGCCAGTCGGTGCTGCCGCGGTTCCGGCTGCTGAACGCCGACCGCGAGATACAGGCCGCCGCCGAGGCCAGCCCGGTGCCGATCCGCGCCTGGTCCGAGGCGGCGCCGGCAACCTTCGACCGGCTCGCCGCCGAAGCGGTGCCGACCCTCACCCGGTTGCTGCTGCAGGTGGAGGCGGCGCGCAAATCCACGGACCCACAATCCCTGGCCGCCGGCCCGCCGCGCATCCGCCTCGCCGGGGTAAGCGGCGCCAGCGGCGACGGCAATACCGCCCTCGCCGCCCGGATGCGCGAGTTCCTGGCGAACGAGGGCTTCGTCGTGCAGGACGTGGCGGATGGCGCGGCCTATGCGCTGGAAGGCGATGTCACCCTGTCCCCCGCCGTCCGCAACCTGCAGCGGGTGGAGATCCAATGGATCGTCAGCCGGCTGGACGGCGAGGAGCTGGGCCGGGTGGTGCAGATCAACGAGGTCCCGGCCGGGCGGCTGAACCGGCTGTGGGGCGATATCGCCTATGCGGTGGCGGAGGAGGCGGCGGGCGGCGTGCGCACCGTGGTCGCCAACACCCTCCCGCCCGCCTCGCCGCCTCTCACATCGCCGGCGCCGGAGCCGACGGCGGCGCGGTAGCTACCGGGCGCCGAGCCCGCGCACCGCGTCGAACCCGACCGACAGCGCACCGAGCGCCAGGCTGAGGTTGCCGCCACCCGGCCGGCTGGCCGCGGTCGCCGTGCCGAGCACCGTGGCCGCCACCGCCTGCGGTGTCCCGGCGGCGTCCTGCCCGACGATGCCGAAGCGATAGGCGCCATCCGGCTGCCGCACCCCGGCAGTATCGCGGCCATCCCACTGCCAATCCTGCGGCGCGGTCCCGAGGCGGACCGTCGCGTCCCGCAGGATGCGCCCGCTGCCATCCACCACCCGCACCACCGCCTCGGTCGCCGCATCGGCGGCCGGCAGCCGCAGGGTGGCCATGCCGTTCTGCAGGCTCAGCCGGTCGCTCTCGACCTCGATGGTCTGGCCCATCAGCGGCGCCGCGGCAGTGAGCTGGGAGGTCTGCTGCAGGCCGATGAGCTGGGCAAGGTTGGAGTTCATGCCGATCTGCTGCTCGACCGAGGCGAAGGAGACCAGCTGGTTGGTCATTTCGTTGGTGTCCATCGCCTTGGTCGGGTCCTGGTTCTGCAACTGGGCGGTCAGCAGGGTGAGGAAGGTGCTGAAATCCGCGGCCAGGCCCTTGCCGTTGGCGGCGGCGGTGGGCTGGCCCGCGGCAACTGTGCCCTGGATGGTGGTGCTCATGCGTGGTGCTCCGTCAGACCGCGATGTCGAGAAGGGAAAGGATGGCCAGCGCCGGCCGGGTGACCTCCGCCGGCAGACGCGGGCCACGGCCCCCGCCCCCGCCATGGCCCCGGCCCGGCCGGCCCTGGTTCGGCTGGTCCCGGTCACCGGTCGCCAGGCCGAATTGCAGCCCGCCGCCGGACACCGAGATGCCGGCCTGGGCCAGTGCGCGGTCCAGGTCGCGCAAATCGCGTTGCAGCAGGGCGAGGGTCTCCGGCCGCTCCGCCAGCACCTGCACCGAGGCCGCCTCGCCATCCGTGCCGCGCTCGATGCGGATCTCCACCCGGCCTAGGGTCTCCGGCTCCAGCGCCACCGTCAGCCGTGGCGCCTGGCCAGCGCCGAGCGCCAGGGCGATGGTGACCTGGGCCACCTGCCGCGCCGGCGGAGCCGGTGGCGGCCGAGGCGGCGCAGCCGGTGGCGGGGCTTCGGCGGCGGCAGGGGTGACGGTGGCAGGGGGCGGGCTCAGGCCGGTGAGGTCTGGCCGCATGCCGTCCGGCATGGGTTGGGCCGGGGCTGCACCGGTCGGGGCCGGGCGCTCGATCGATGGGGTGATGGTGGTGGGGGGGTCCGGCGCGGGTTCGGCGGCCTCGGCCAGCGGCACGGGATCGACCGTCTCGATGGCTTCGGCGGCTGTGGCCTGGCCGGCGATGGCCGCCACCGTCATCGGCCGGTCCGGCGTGTCTGCGGCCGGCTTGATGGTGTCCGGGGACGCGGGCGCCTCCCCAGGCGCAGGCGCCATACCCCGCCGGCCGGCGGGAGCGGCCGGCATGGCGGCGGCAAGCGGCGCGGCAACCGCCACCGATGGCACCGCGGAGGTCGGCGCCGTGGGTGGCGCGGCGACCGGCGGCGGCGGCATCGGGGCGGTGGCGGCCATGACGTCCGGCACGGCGGCCGGTGCGACGGAGCGCGGGGCCTCGGCCGGTTCCGCTGCGATGTCCGGCGCGGATTCGGCTTCGGCCGGGGCGGCGACCGGCGCCGGCACGGCATCGGCCGGGGGCGTGGCATCGGGCGGTGCCGCCTGGACGGTTGCGGCAGCCGCCAAGTCCGGCCCGGCATCCGGGTTCGGCAGGATGGGAACGGCCGTGATCGGCGGCGGGCTGGGTAGAGGCAGCGGAACCGCCTCCGGCACCGCAAGCTCCGGCACCGCAAGCTCCGGCACCGCAAGCTCCGGCACCACCGCCTCCGGCTGGGCCGGCTCAGGCTGCGCGGCTTCCGGCCCGGCCGCCTCGGGCGCCGTAGCCCGCTGCAATGCCGCAGCGAACCCGCCTCCCGGGGTGGCGTCGCGCGGCCGGACGGCGCCGGCTGCGGCCCGTGGCAGCGCCTGGTTCGGCAGAGGAGCAGCTGTGTCCATGGCGATGGGATCCGGATGCACCCCGCCCGGTGCGAGCGCCGGGCCAACCTGGCCTCGGCTGCAAGCGGCAAGCCCGGCCGGAGGGCCGGCAAAGCCTGCCGCCAGCCCGGCAGCCCCGGCCCGTCAGGCCGCTGCAATCCGTGGCATGCCGCCTGCTGGACAAGGACCGGGCGGCCCACCCTTCACCACCGCGCCGCCCGTGATGGAGGTTCGACCATGTCCCTGTTCGGCTCGCTCACCGCCGCGATCAGCGGCCTGACGGCGCAAAGCCGGTCGCTCGGCAACATCTCGGACAACATCGCAAACAGCCAGACCGTGGGCTTCAAGCGGATCGACACCAACTTCATCTCCTACATCACCGCCTCCAGCCAGACCGCGAATTCGCCCGGCGCGGTCATCGCCCGGCCGGCCTATACCAACACCGTCCAGGGCACGGTCGAGCAGTCCGAGAACCCGCTGTCCCTGGCGATCGGCGGCCAGGGCTTCTTCAGCGTGGCGCAGGCCAAGGGCACGGTGAACGGCCAGCCGATCTTCGACGAACGGCAATTCTTCACCCGCGCCGGTGACTTCAGCCGCGACACGGACGGCTACCTCGTCAACGGCTCGGGCTATTACCTGCAGGGCTGGCCGGTCGATGCCACCGGCAACCCGGACCGCACCACCATCGCGCCGGTCCGGGTGAACCAGCAGGTCTTCAACCCGGTCGCCACCACCGAGATCCAGCTCTCCGCCAACCTGCCGGCGGATGTCCCGGCCACGCCCATCGCGACCCAGGCGCAGCTCTATGATTCGCTCGGCCGGCTGCACACGGTGAACCTGACCTTCAGCGCCACCACGGCCAATAACTGGACCGCCCAGATCGACGTGCCGGACGACGTGAACGCCGCGAACCGCGGCACCGTCGTGCTGAACTTCGGCAGCAACGCCGTGCCGGCGGTGGCGGACGGCACCATCGGCGCCTTCGGGGCCGCCACCGGCTCCATCACCCCGCCGGGCACCACCGCCAACGGCGACCCCGCGGCGCTGGATTTCACGGTGGATTTCGGCGAAGGCGCCCAGGTGGTTTCCCTCTCGCTCGGCCAGTTCGGCGTGGCGGCGGGGCTGACGCAATACGCGGGAAGCGAATTCGCGGTTCGCGACCTGGCGCAGGATGGCGTGCCGCTCGGCGCCTTCGCCGGGCTCACACCCGGGCGAACGGCGATGTCGCGGTGAACTACGACAATGGCCAGAGCCGGGTCATCGCCCGCGTGCCGCTGGTGGCCTTCAACGACCCGGACATGCTGCAGCGGCTGGATGGCCAGGCCTATATGCGAACCCCGGAATCCGGCGAGGCGCGGGTGACCGATGCGTCCTCGAACGGCGTCGGCAAGCTGGTGGTCGGCTCGATCGAGCGGTCGAACGTCGATATCGCAGCGAATTCTCCAAGCTGATCGTCGCCCAGCGCGCCTACACCGCCAATACCCGCGTGGTCACCACCAGCGACGAGATGCTGCAGGACACCATCAACATGCGGCGCTGAACGGCCAGGCGCGGATAACCCCCGATGAGCCTCGACCTCGCCCTGGGCATTGCCCGCAGCGGCCTCGCCGCGGTCCAGCGCAGCCTGGCGCAGACCTCGCAGAACATCGCCAACGCGGACACCCCCGGCTACACCCGCAAGACCGTGCCGCAGCAGGCGCTGGTGGTGGGCGACCAGCCGGCCGGGCTGCGCAGCGCCGAGGCGCAGCGGGCGGTCGATGCCGCGCTGCTCAACCGGCTCGACCAGAGCCGCGGCGCGGTCGCCGCCGCCACGGTGCGGGAGGCGCTGCTGCGGGGCATCGAGCGGGCGCATGGCATGGCCGGCGATGGCGCCACGCTCGGCGATGCGGTTGCCGCGCTCGGCAACGCCTTCACCGGGCTGCTGGCCACCCCGGCCGATGCCGGCCAGCAGCGCGCCACCCTGATCGCGGCCGAAACCATGGCCGGCCGGCTCAACGATGTCTCGGCGGCGATCGGCGCAGCCCGCCAGCAGGCCCAGGACGGCATCGTCCAGGAAGTGGCCATGGCCAACACGGCGCTGCGGGAGATCGCGGCGCTGACCCTGCAGCTCAAGACCGGCGCCGATGGCGGCAGCGCCGCGCTGGAGGACCAGCGCGACCTCGCCATCGCCCGGCTCGGCGAAAGCATGGAGGTCCAGGCCGTCCGCCAGACCGGCGGCGACCTGCTGCTGATCGCCCGGGGCGGGGTGGTGCTGCCGCTCGATGCGGCGCGGCGACGTGTTGGCGGCGGCACCCGCGATCCTCGCACCGGGCGCCTTCCACGGGCCGGGCGGCAGCCTGCCCGGCGTGACGCTGAACGGCATCGACATCACCGGGCAGCTGGCGGGCGGGCGGATCGGTGAATACGTCGCGCTGCGCGACCGCAGCCTGCCGCGCTACCAGGCGGAAACCGACCTGGTCGCCGCCAACCTGGCGGACCGCTTCGCCCGCCAGGGGCTGGCGCTGTTCACCGATGCCGATGGCGCCACCGTGCCGGACCCGGCCCAGCCCTACGCCGGCAGCCCGCAGATGGGCCTCGCCGGCCGGTTGCGGGTCAGTGCGGCGGTGCAGGCCGACCCCGGGCTGCTGCGCGACGGCACCCATGCGGTGGCGGCGACGCCGGGCGGCCCCGGTGCCTTCACCCCCAACCCGGCCGGCGGGCCGGCCGGCTTCACCACGCTGCTCGACCGGGTGACCGGCTTCAGCCTGGGCGCGGAGGCGGCAACGGGCGTGCCCTGGCCGCCGATCGCCACCGCCGGGCTGGGACCGGATGGCACCCTGGCCTCGCCCTTCGCGGCGGCGGCCACGCTGGCCGGCTATGCCAACAGCGTCACCGTCGCCCAGCTCGGGGACCGGGCGGCGGCGAGTGCGGCGAAGGCCCAGGCCGAGGGCATGCAGACGGCGCTGGAGGCCCGCTTCGCGGCCGGCTCCCATGTCGATGTCGATGCCGAGATGGCCGGCATGATCACCCTGCAGAACGCCTACGCGGCCAATGCCCGGGTGCTCGGCACGGTGCAGTCGATGTGGGATTCGCTGCTGGGCGCGGTGCGGTAACGGGAGGCAGGGATGGCACGGATCGACATGCTCGGGCGGCTCGACGCCGATGCCGCGGTGCTGCGGGCGCGGATGCAGGCGCTGACCCGGCAGGTGACCAGCGGCCTGCGCACCGATGCGCCGGGCGACCTCGCGCCGCAGATGCCGCGCGCGCTGGACCTGCGCGCCGAGATCGGTCGGCGCGACATCTACGGCAGCGCCATCGGCCTCGCGCTGTCGCGCAGCGAGGCGGCGCAGCAGGCGCTCGGCCGGCTGGGCGAGATCGCCCGGGAATTTCGGCAGCGACGTGGCGATGAAGCTCGACCCCAACGACCCGGAGGCGCTGGGCTTCGCCGCCACCCGGGCACGGGAGGCGATGGTCGAGGTCGGCCAGTTGCTGAACACGAAGCACGGCGGCGAATACCTGTTCGGCGGCACCGATTTCGCCAACCCGCCGGTGCCCGACCCGGACGGCCTGCCGGGCAGCGGGCTGGCCAGCCAGATCGCCGCCGCCATCGGCACGCTCGGCGCCGGCAATGCCGCGACCGTCGCCGCCGCGACCCTGGCCGTGGCGCAGGACGACAGCGCCGGCACCACGCCCTTCTCGGCCTTCGTCTCAGACCCGGCACGGGGCTTGGGTGAGCCGCGGCGGAGCGTGCCCTCGGCCGACGGCTCGGCGACCGAGGTCGGGCTGTTCGCCAACCGCAACGCCGCCGCGACCTCCACCGGGGAAACCACCGGCGGCTGGGCGCGGGACCTGCTGCGGGGGCTGGCCAGCATCGCCGCGCTGGGGCCGGCGCAGACGTCCTCCCAGGAGGATTTCCGGGCACTGGCGGAGACCATCCGCGGTGGGCTGCAGAGCGCCGGGCGGGCGCTGGCCGATGAGCAGGGTGCCCTCGGCCTGACCGAGAGCGGCTGGAAGGCGCGCGGACCCGGCACGCCGAGATGCGCGATTCGCTGCAGGGCCAGCTGGCCGGCATCGAGGAGATCGACCTGGCGGCGACGCTGACCCGGCTGCAATCGACCCGGACCATGCTGGAGGCGAGCTACAACGCCATCGGCGCGCTCGGGGCGCTCAGCCTGACCAGCTTCCTCCGGTAATGGCCACCCCGGGCGGCAGCCGGGCTTCAGTCCGCGTTAAGCGGGCGATGCGACGATCTGCGAAACCTCCGCGGCGCGGATTCAAAGGAAAAACAATGTCCACGCTGGTCCTTGAGCTGCGGCAGGGCGACCTGATGGTCGTCAACGGTGCGCCCATCCGCTTCCGCAACCGCACCCGAATCGAGCTGGCAGCCAAGGCGCGCTTCCTGTTCGGCAAGCAGATCATGCCACCCGAAGCCGCCACCACCCCGGCGCGGCGGATCTACTTCGCCCTGCAGACAGCCTATATCGGCACCGACGAGGAGCGCGCCGGGGGCATGGATGCCGCCCGGGTGCTGATCGCCGAGTTCCAGATGGCGACCACCTCCGCCCTGGCGCGGGAGATGCTGCGGCAGGCGCTGGTCCTGGCCGAGGGCGATGACTGCTACCAGGCGCTGAAGCTGGCCCGCCGGGTGATGCGCCACGAGGAGGAGGTGCTGGGCCTGGCGCCGATGCCGCCCGCCCGGCTGGCGCAGCCGATGCCCGTGGTGCCCTAGCTCCGGGGCACCTCAGCCGGCCGCCGGGTCGGGCCGGCTGGCGGCGGCGCGGTAGGCGGCAAGCTCGCGTTCGGTGGGCAAGGTGGCGGCGATCCCGCCGGTGCTGTCGCGGAACTCCATCACCACGATCCCAAGCGCCGGGTCCAGCCGCAGGCTGGGGTTCGGCCAGGCCGGTGCGGTGCCGTCGGCTTCGGGCGGCGTGGCCCGGCCGGGCGGAGCCGCGGCGGGCGTGCGATCGGGCGGCGGTTCCGGGCCTCGGCTGGGGGCGGTGGCGCTGGGGGTCATGATGGCTCCTGCCGTCTCAAATAGCGGAACCGGCCTGAATCCATCGTTAAGAGGGACGATTGCGCCGTTGCAGTTTGACGCCACCGGCCGGCGGCGCGAACCTGGGTGCCTTGTCGCCCGTGCCCCGCCCCGCCCCCTACCGCATCCATGCCCTCACCATCGCCGCCGCCACGCTCGGCGGCGGGGTGCTGCACCTGCTGCACGTGCCGCTGGCCTGGATGATCGGCGCGATGATGGCCACCGCGGCGCTGGCCTGGAGCCGCCCGGTGGCGGTGCCGGCGGCGTTCCGGCCGGCCGGGCTGCTGTTCCTCGGGCTGGCGCTCGGCAGCACCTTCTCCGGCCCGGTGCTGGCGGCGGTGACGGCGGCGCTGCCGGTCATGCTGGTGTGCGGGCTGCTGGCGATCCTGTCCGGGCTGGTGGTGGCGCGGCTGTTCACCAGGCTGGCCGGGACGGATGCGAAGACCGGCTTCTTCTGCGCGGTGCCGGGCGGGGTCATCGTCATGGCCATGCTGGCGCAGGAAGCCAAGGCCTCGGTCGCTACGGTGACGCTGGCGCAGACCATGCGGGTGCTGGTGGTGGTGCTGACCTTCCCCCCGCTGCTCGGCTGGCTGGCGCCGCATGGCGATTTCTCGGACTTCACCGCGGCGCGGTCGCCGGTCTGGTGGCCCGGCCTGCTCGGCATGGCCGCCGTGGCGCTGGTGGTGGCGATGCCGTTGCGCCGGCTCGGCATCGCCAATCCCTGGATGATCGGGGCCTGCGCGCTGGGCATCCTGCTGGCGGCGACCGGCAACCTGCCCTCCGGCGTGCCGGGCTGGCTGGTGGATGCGGCGCAGGTGGCGATGGGCGCCTCGCTCGGCACCCGGTTGACCCGCAGCTTCCTGCTGTCCTCGCGCCGGCTGGCGATTGCCTCAATGATCTCGGCGGCGGTGCTGTCGCTGCTGCTGACCGTGCTGGCGGTGGGGATTGGCGCGCTGACCGGGCTGCCGATGGCGGCGATGATCCTCGGCATGGCGCCGGGCGGCATGCCGGAGATGGCGCTGACCGCCAAGGCGCTGGAGCTTGGCGTGCCGCTGGTGCTGGGCTTCCACCTGACCCGCACGGTGATGAGCAACCTGCTGGTCGGACCGATCCACCGGCTGGCGGTGAGCCTCCGGCTGCTGGCGTAGCGGCGCGCTATTCCCGCCGCAGGATGCCATCCACCAGCCGGTCCGCCCAGGGCCGCGACTGGAAGGCGTGGCGCAGCGCTGCCTCGTCGTAGTCATCCCGCAGCCAGTCGAGGAAGGGCTTGCCGTCCCGCGCGAAGGCTTCGGCATAGGCGCGGAAGAAGGCGTCCAGGATGCCGGTGCGGCTCTGGCGGATATGGCCATGGCGCAGCGAAAGCTGGGCCAGCGCGGCGGCCGGCGGGTGGCCCGCCAGCAGCAGCCACAGCCCGGCCGCCAGGCCGGTGCGGTCGGCGCCGGACTTGCAGTGCATCAGCGCCGGCGTCTGCATGGTGCGGAAGATCTCGGCCAGCCGCAGGATGCGGTCCTTGTGCGGCGCCCCGCGGCTTTCGAAGGGCGCGTCGATATGCACCAGCCCGAGCTGTGCCGCCGCCGCCCGGCCCAGCCGGTCCGAGCCACATCCCTCGCGCTCGCCGCGCAGGTTGATGATGGTGCGCAGGCCGAAGCGGGTGGCGGCTGCCCGAAGCTGCCACGGCAGCGGATGGTTGGACCGGTACAGCCGCCCCGGCTCCACCACTCCCCAGTTGCGCCAGCCGAGGCGCAGCACCGCATGGTCTTTGAACAGGCTGTTGAGCCAGCCGGGGGCAGGCGCGGGGGCAGCGGACATGCCACGGGGTATGGGACGGCCGGGCGGCAAACACCAGAGGCTGCGCAGGCGGAACGCCGGGGGACGCCCCGGTGCGCGGCGGTGACTTCACCGCGGACCAGCGGGAGCCATGTCCACCAGGTCCCGCCCGCCGCCCGCTCCGCCGGCCAACCGCATCACCAGGGGGGCCGCAAGGGCCGCACGACCTGCCACTCACCGTGGCCGGCTACCCGGCGGCGGCGGTCGAGTGTGCCATCCCCCGGCGATGCCGGCGGCGGGCCCGGTTCGCCTCAGCAATCCAGCACGAGGTTGCCGATGTACTCGCCGCGTTCCACCGCATCATGCGCCGCGGCGCAATCCGCCAGTGAGGCATGGGCGGCGATGGTGTGCTGCAGCAGGCCGCGTTCCAGCCAGGGGTTCAGCGCCCCGATCGCCACCGCCCGCTGCGCCGCGGTCAGCTCGTAGACGATGAAGAACCGCACCGCGATGCCCTTCATGATCGCGGCGCCGAAACTCACCGTGGCCGCCCCGGTATTGGCGCCATAGGCGGCGCAGACGCCGCCCGGCGCCAGCAGGCCCGGCAGCAGCGGGGCGGTGCCAGACACATCGACATCCACCACCCGGTCCACGCCAGCCCCGTTGGTCAGCGCGGTGACGCGGTCCACCACGTCCTCGGTGCGGTAGTTCACCGTGGCATCGGCGCCGGCGAGCAGGGCATGCGCCGCCTTGGCCTCCCCGCTCACCGTGGCAATGACCTGGGCGGCACCCAGCAGCCGGGCGAACTGGATGGCGTAGTGCCCGACCGAGCCTGCCCCGCCGGTGACCAGTACCTTCTGCCCGGTGACGCCGCCATCGGTCAGCACGGCGTGCAGCGCGGTCAGCGCCGGGATGCCGAGGCAGGCGCCGGCGGCGAAGCCGACGTTCTCCGGCAGGGGCACCGCCTGGGCCGAGGGCAGCGCGACGTATTCCGCCGCGGTGCCGAAGGGCCGCTTCCACTGGCCGTTCCAGATCCACACCCGCTGGCCGATGCGGGACCGGTTCACCCCCTCCCCCACCGCCTCGATCTGGCCGGCGCCGTCGCTGTGCGGGATGACGCGCGGGAAAGCCATCGGCCGGCCCTTGCCGCTGCGGGACTTCCAGTCGGACGGGTTCACGCCCGAGGCGGCGAGGCGCACCAGCACCTCGCCCGGCCCTGGGGTGGGGGTCGGCAGGTCGCCATAGACCAGGACATCGGCCGCGGGGCCCTGCCGGTCGTACCAGATTGCCTTCATGGCGCTTGCATCCCCTTCATGGCCATTTCGCTTCCGGCGGCAGCGACATCAGGATCGCCTCGACATTGCCGCCGGTCTTCAGGCCGAACAACGTGCCACGGTCGTGCAGCAGGTTGAACTCGGCGTAGCGGCCGCGGCGGACCAGCTGGTGCTCGCGCTCGGCCGCCGTCCAGGGCTCGCGCATCCGGTCGCGGACGATGCCGGTGTAGCTTTCCAGGAACGCCAGCCCGACATCCTGCACGAAGGCGAAATCCGCATCCGCCCCGTGCCCCGGCGTGCGGTCGCCCAGCCAGTCGAAGAATATGCCGCCGAGGCCGCGGTGCTCGTTGCGGTGCGGCAGCCAGAAATACTCGTCGCACCACTGCTTGAAGCGCGGGTAGTAGGTCGGGTCGTGCTGGTCGCAGGCGGCCTGGAAGGCGGCATGGAAACGGGCGGCATCCGCCAGCGAACTCGGGCGATCCAGCGCCATCGGGGTCAGGTCGCCGCCGCCGCCGAACCAGGCGCGGTTGGTGACCAGGAACCGGGTGTTCATATGCGCCGCCGGCACCCGCGGGCTGCGCAGATGCGCCACCAGCGAGATGCCGGTGGCGAAGAACCGGGGGTCTTCCTCGGCGCCGGGGATCTGCTTGCGGAAATCCGGCGAGAACTCGCCCGCCACGGCGGAGACGTTGACCCCCACCTTCTCGAACACCCTGCCCCGCATCACCGACATCACGCCGCCGCCGCCGCCCTCCCGGGTCCAGGCGGTGCGGGTGAAGCGGCCGGGCGGCAGCCCGGCGTGCGGGCCGGTGTCGCAGGTATCCTCCAGCGCCTCGTAGGCGGCGCAGATGCGGTCCCGCAGGGTTTCGAACCAGGCCTGGGCCGGTGCGGCGAGGCGATGGTCCGCCGGGGCGGCGGCGGTGGCCGGCGGGGTCGTGTCGGCTGCGGTCAAGGTCTGCTCCTGCGCGGCGTAATCGGGGGCCCGTGGTCCCGGGCGCGGCCCGAGCGGCGGGCCGCAGCCGGAAACCTGCGGAAAGATAGCAGCTTGATTCGGCGGTTCCGGCGGATTGCCACCCTGCATACCGTACCTTTATATGCGGCGCGGCGCGTGGGGGTAGCGCGGGTCGGCACTCGCCCGGCACCTGGCTCCCCTGCCGCGGCAATCGCATTCGGCCCTCGCCCGTCCCGCCCCCGGGACCTAGGCGTGGCCGCGATCAGGGACGATGAGGCATGGCCGATAGTCTGGCGCCACAGGCGCCACAGGAGGGCGAAACCCGCCGGGACTTCCTGCAACTCGTTGCAGGGTCTTTCGTCGCGGTGGGTGTTGGGGCCATGGTACTGGCCGTTCATCAGCTCGATGAACCCGGCCCGCGACGTGCTGGCGGTGTCCACCACCGATGTCGACCTGGCGCCGATTCCCCTGGGATCCGCGATTACGGTGATGTGGCGCGGCAAGCCGGTGTTCGTGCGCCATCGCACGGAGGAAGAGATCGCGGCGGCCCGCAGCGTGGTCGTGCCGAGCTTGAAGACCCGGCAACCGATGCGGCCCGGGTCATTCGCCCGGAATGGCTGGTGGTGGTCGGCATCTGCACGCATCTCGGCTGCATCCCGCTGGGCCAGCGTCCTACCGACGAGCGCGAGCTCGATGGCGGTTGGTTCTGCCCCTGCCACGGCAGCGCCTACGACACCTCGGGGCGTGTCCGGGCGGGGCCGGCGCCGCTGAACCTGCGGTTCCGCGAATACGCCTTCACCTCCGATACGCAGATCCGGATCGGCTGAGGAGCATCCATGGCCATCGGCCTTCACAAGAGCGATTCGCCAATCCGGTCATCCGCTGGGTCGATTACCGGCTGCCGGTCTTCACCATGCTGCAGCAAGGAGTACGGGACCTATCCGACTCCGCGCAACCTCAACTACTGCTGGAATTTCGGCTCGCTGGCCATGATCGACGCTGATGATCATGATCGCCACCGGCATCGTGCTGGCGATGCACTACACGCCGCACGCTCGACCTACGCCTTCGACAGCGTCGAGCGCATCATGCGCGACGTGAACTACGGCTGGCTGCTGCGCTACATCCACATGAACGGCGCCTCGATGTTCTTCATCGTGGTCTACATCCACATCTTCCGCGGCCTCTACTACGGCTCCTACAAGGCGCCGCGCGAGCTGCTGTGGATGCTCGGCGTCGTCATCCTGCTGCTGATGATGGCGACCGCCTTCATGGGCTACGTGCTGCCCTGGGGCCAGATGAGCTTCTGGGGCGCCACCGTCATCACCAACCTGTTCTCGGCGATCCCGCTGATCGGCGAGAGCATCGTGACCTGGCTGTGGGGCGGCTTCTCGGTCGACAACCCGACGCTCAACCGCTTCTTCGCCTGCACTACCTGCTGCCCTTCGTGATCTTCGGCGTGGTCGTTCCTGCACTGTGGCGCGCTGCACATCACCGGCTCGAACAACCCGCTCGGCATCGACGCCAAGGGCCCGCAGGACACCATCCCCTTCCACCCGTACTACACGGTCAAGGACATGCTTCGGCATGGTCGTCTTCCTGATCGTCTTCGCGGTGCTGGTGTTCTTCTGCCCGAACATCCTGGGCCATGCCGGACAACTACATCCCGGCCAACCCGCTGGTGACCCCGCCGCACATCGTGCCGGAATGGTACTTCCTGCCGTTCTACGCGATCCTGCGCGCGGTGCCGGACAAGCTCGGCGGCGTGCATCGCTGATGGTTCGGCTCATCCTGATCCTGTTCGTGCTGCCCTGGCTCGACACCTCGCCGGTGCGCGTCCAGCGGTTCCGGCCGCTGCACGAGCCGTTCTTCTGGTGTGCTGGTCTCGACTTCTTCGTGCTCGATGTACTTCGGCGCCAAGCCGGCCGAGGAGCCCTACGTCACCATCGGCCGCGTGGCGACGGCCTATTACTTCGTGCACTTCCTGGTGATCCTGCCGCTGCTCGGGCGACTGGAGCGGCCGCTGCCGCTGCCGGAGAGCATCGCCGAGCCGCGTCCTGCGCGGTGGCGGAACGATGCCCGCGGGCGCCATGCGCAAGCCGATGGAGAAGGCCTGATGCGTCGGTGTTCGCAACCTGAAGGCGCTGTTCACGGCGGCCGGCCTGGCGGCCGGCCTGCTGGCGGCACCCGGCCCGGCCAGGCCGCCGAGGCCGTGCCATTGCCGGACGCCGAGCTGGTCGCTTCGACGGCGTCTTCGGCCACCTTCGACCGGGCTGCCGCGCAGCGCGGCTTCCAGGTCTACAAGCAGGTCTGCGCCGACTGCCACGGGATGCATCTGCTGTCCTACCGCAACCTGCGGGACCTGGGGCTGTCCGAGGCCGAGGTGGCCGGCATCGCCGCGACCGTTACAGGTGCGCGACGGGCCGAACGACCAGGGCGAGATGTTCGATCGGCCGGCGCGCGCCTCCGACCGCTTCCCCGGCCCCTTCGCCAACGAGAAGGCGGCGCGGGCGGCGAACAACGGCGCCTATCCGCCCGACCTTTCGGTCATCACCAAGGCGCGGCCGGCTGGCCCGACCTACATGCACGCCCTGCTGACCGGCTACGAGGAGCCGCCGGCCGGCTTCAACCTGGCGGAGGGCATGTACTACAACAAGTACTTCCCCGGCCACCAGATCGCCATGCCGCCGCCGCTCCAGGAAGGCCAGCGTCGAATTCGCCGACGGCACCTCGGCGACGGTCGAGCAGATGGCGCGCGACGTGACGCAGTTCCTGACCTGGGCGGCCGAGCCGGAGCTTGAGCAGCGCAAGGCGATGGGCGTCAGGATCATCCTGTTCCTGACCGTGCTCGGCGGCCTCGCCTATGCGGTGAAGCGCCGGGTCTGGGCTGACGTCCACTAGAGCAAACCCCGAACGGGTGGAATCACCCGGCAGGGCAAATTTGCTCGCCTAAACAACAGGCTAGAGCGCATTCCGTGAGCCATGTCGAACGGAATGCGCTCTAGGACGCCCATCCTGCCGTGACGGCCCATCCTGCCCTGACAGAAAGAGCCGCCTTCGGGCGGCTCTTTTCAATTACTTGGCGCGGTCAGGGTCAGGCCGGGTGGTGGCAGCGCGGTGCCGCGCTCGATCCCGCCGCTGGCGATCGGCGTGGCGGCCGGGCTGCAGGCGCCGAGCAGCAGGGCAAGCAGGACGAGGCGAGGCATCATGGCGGGCTCCGGTTGGCATCCCGCCGGTCGCGGTTGCCGCAGCATGACGTGCCGGCGGCACCCGGACCACCCCGGAGGATGAGGTGGCGCCATTCAGCCCTCGACCGTGCCGGAAAAGCCGCTAGAACCGCGCGGCGCGCGCCCCGAAGGAGCATTCCATGTCAGAGCCCATCGAACCCGTCATCGGCCTCATCGGCGGCTCCGGCCTCTATGACATCGACGGGCTGGAGGAGCGCGAGTGGCGCCGGGTGGAAACGCCCCTGGGGCGACCCGTCGGACGAGTTGCTGTTCGGCCGGCTCGGCGGCGCGCGCTGCGTCTTCCTGCCGCGCCACGGCCGCGGCCACCCGACGCCGCCCTCCGAGCTGAACTATCGCGCCAACATCGACGCGCTGAAGCGCTCGGGGGTGACCGAGATCCTGTCGCTCTCGGCCGTCGGCTCGCTGCGGGCGGATCTGCCGCCCGGCCATTTCGTCATCGTCGACCAGTTCATCGACCGCACCTTCGCCCGGCAGAAGTCCTTCTTCGGCAAGGGCTGCGTGGCGCATGTCTCGGTCGCCCACCCGGTCTGCCCGCGGCTGGGGGATGCGCTGGAGGAAGCCGCCGCGCGGCCTCGCCCTGCCGGTCACCCGCGGCGGCACCTACCTTGTCATGGAAGGCCCGCAGTTCAGCACCAAGGCGGAAAGCGAGCTGTACCGCCAGTGGGGCTGCAGCGTCATCGGCATGACCAACATGCCGGAGGCCAAGCTGGCCCGCGAGGCCGAGCTTTGCTACGCGACCGTCGCCATGGTCACCGACTTCGACTGCTGGCACCCGGACCATGACCACGTGACGGTGGACCAGGTGGTGAAGGTGCTGTTCGCCAATGCCGACAAGGCCCGGGCGCTGGTCAAGGCGGTGGTGCCGAAGCTGGCGGCACCGCGCGGCCCTTGCCCGGCCGGCTGCGACCGGGCGCTGGACCACGCCGTCATCACCGCGCCCGAGATGCGCGACCCGGCGATGCTGGCCAAGCTGGACGCGGTGGCCGGCCGGGTGCTGCGGGCGGCCTGAGCTACACCGCCCGGGCGATCATCTCGGTCGGCTCGATCAGCCCGGCGGCCATGGCGCGGACCATGTTGGCGGTCTTCTGCCCCGCCGCCGCGCCCATGACGATGTGCAGGCCGAGCGCCGGGCGGCCCTCGGCCGCCATCCGGGCCTGCATCGCCCGGAAGAAATCCAGCGCGAATCCGGCCCGGCCGCGCTCCGCCACCAGCACGAAGCCGGCCGCCGCCAGGGCCGCCCGGTATTCGGCGGGCGAGGCCAGGAAGCTGGTGTCCGGCCGGCTCGACCAGGGCACCGGGAAATCCGGGTCGCCCGCGCCCACCCGCATGACATCGTAGATCGCGCAGGTGCCGCCCGGCCGCAGCACCCGGCGGATGCCGGCGAAGAGCGCAGGCTTGTCCGGGATGTTCATCCCGACATGCAGCAGGCAGGCGCCGTCGAAGCTGGCATCGGCAAAGGGCAACTCCTGCGCGCTGCCCCGGCTGAACGCCACCTGTCCCGCCAGCCCGACCCGCTCGGCCAGGTCCGTGGCGACGGCCACGTATTCCGCCGTGAGGTCGATCCCGGTGACCCGGCAGCCGTAGGTCGTGGCCAGATGCCGCGCCGTGCCGCCGAGGCCGCTGCCGACGTCCAGCCAGTGCTGCCCGGCCGCCGGCGCCGCCTGCGCGAACAAGGCCGCCGTCGCCGCCTGTCCGCCGATGTGGAACTCATCGACCGGCGCCAGGTCCTGCGGTGCCAGGCGCGCGGGGTCATGGCCGGCGGCGGCGAGGGCCTGGCGGATCGCCTCGGCCAGGGCGCCATGGGCGTAGTGGCCGGCGACATCGTGTTCGAGGGTCATGGCATCATCTCCATGCCATCCGCATGTCGGCCGGCAGGCGGGGGTTGTCCATACCGGACAAAACTGCGCGCAAGCGCAGAGCCGTGACCACACACCCATGGCCAATCATGGCACGCCATCCCGGTGATGCATGATCCAATAACCCCCGCGCCGGCCGTCTCCATCCTGACCCCGGCCTACAACGTCGCCCGCTTCATCGGGGCGACGGTCGACAGCGTGCTGGCGCAGGATTTCCGCGATTGGGAAATGCTTGTGGTCGATGACGGCTCCAGCGACGGCACCGCCGCGGAGGTCACCGCCCGCCGGGACCCGCGGCTGCGCCTGCTGCGGCAGGAGAACCAGGGCGTCTCCTCCGCCCGCAGCCGCGCCATGGCAGAGGCGCGGGGCGAGGCGGTGATGTTCCTCGATGCCGACGACTGGCTGGCACCGGATGCCCTGCGGCGCCTCTCGGCCGCGCTGGCCGAAGCGCCCGAGGTGGTGGGCGCGCATGGCGCCTACGCCGTCATGGCCGAGGATGCCGAGCCCGGGGACCCGCCGCTGCGGTGCAGATACGCCCCGCAGCACGCTGGCGACCTGCTGGAGCACCTGCTGGTGCAGAACCTGTTCGTCAACGGCGGCCACCTGCTGCTGCGGCGGGAGGCGCTGCTGCGCGCCGGGCCATTCCTGCCGCACCTGCGCTACGGCGAGGATTGGGAATACTGGATCCGGCTGGCCCTTCAGGGCCCCTTCGCCGCGGTGCCCGGGGCCGAGCCGCTGCTCTTCGTGCGGGAACGCCTTGGCAGCGCCTATCGCCGGATGGCGCATGACCCGGCCGCCTTCGCCCCGACCATGGCGGCGATCTACGGCAGCCCGGCGCTGCTGGAACGGCTGGGGCCGCAGCGGCTGGACCAGGTGCGGCGTCGGGCGGAGGCCGAGAATGCCTGGATCGTCGGCCGGGAACTCATCCGCCATGGCGACCGGCCGGCCGGGCTGGAACGGCTGCGCGCCTCGGTCGCCGGGGCGCCGTCGCCGAAGCGGGCTATCCTGCTGGCGGTGGCGCATGCCCTGCCGCTGCTGCCGCGCCCGCTGCACGGCCCCTTCGCAGGCTATCCGGCGGGCTGACCCCGGGGCGCCGCCGCGCCAGGAAGGCGGCGAGAGCCACCATCGCCATGGCCAGCGCCGCGACCAGCGCCACCGCCAGGTTCGGCGGCGATGCGGCAAGGTTGGCGAGGATGATTGCCGCCAGTGCCCAGAGCAGCGCCGCGGCGTACCAGATGTCGCCACCGGTCCGCCGCAGCGCCGTGGTGCCCACCCCGGCCGCCAGCAGCAGCAACCCCATCGCCACGATATCGGGTGAGGCGCCGAACCAGCCGAACCCCTCCGCCAGCGCCGCACCGGACAGGTTCACGATGGCGGCCGCGGAAACCCAGCCGGCCAGCAGCCCGAGCAGCGGCCGCACCACCCAGCGCCAGACCCTGCCCTCCGCCGGCAGCCGCGCGGCCCGGCCGAAGGCGACCAGCGCCGCCACCAGCAGGCCGAGCATGATTGCCAGCAAGTGCCAGCCATTGGGCGTGAGCTGCGCCACCACCATCCACAGGATCATCAGCCCGAAGGCGGCGGCCAGCGGCCCGCCGATGCGGGCCAGCCGCCGATCCGCGCGCTGCGCCGGCAGCGCCTGCCATACCCCGTAGGCCAGCGCGAGGGCGAAGATCGGCCCCCAGATGCTGAAGGCATAGGGCGCCGGCACCACCGGCGTACGCCCGGCCCCCGGCATGGCCCACAGCGGATGCCCGGTGCCGATGAGCGACGCCATCACACCGGCAAGCGGCAGCAGGGCAGGCAGGATGAGGTTCAACAGGCGGATCATGCGGCGCAGCATGGCAGGGTGCGGCTGGCCCTGAAACGCAAAACGCCGGGCCTTTCGGCCCGGCGTTCATTCCGGCAAGCCGGCAGGATTTAGCGCGAGTAGAACTCGACGACCAGGTTCGGCTCCATCTGCACCGGATACGGCACATCGGCCAGCTTCGGCGCGCGCAGCAGGCGGCCGCGCATCGCACGGTGGTCGATCTCGATGTATTCCGGCACGTCGCGTTCGCCGCTCTGGGCGGCATCGAGCACGGCGGTGAGCTGCTTCGACTTCTCCTTGACCTCGATCGTGTCGCTGTCGCGCACCGAGTAGGAAGGGATGTTGAGGCGCTTGCCGTTGACCAGCACATGGCCGTGGTTGACGAACTGGCGCGCGGCGAAGGGCGTCACCGCCAGCTTCATACGGTAGATCACGCAGTCCAGCCGGCGCTCCAGCAGGCCGATCAGGTTCTCGGAGGTGTCGCCCTTGCGGCGCACGGCCTCCTCGTAATACTTGCGGAACTGCTTCTCGCCGATGTTGCCGTAGTAGCCCTTCAGCTTCTGCTTCGCCATCAGCTGAACGCCGAAGTCGGTCGGCTTCTGTTTGCGGCGGGCGCCATGCTGGCCGGGGATTGTCTCGCGCTTGTTGATCGGGCTCTTGGCCCGGCCCCAGAGGTTGACGCCGAGGCGGCGATTGATCTTGTACTTGGATTTCAGCGCGTTTGGTCATACCGTCAATGTACCCGCCCCGGTTTCCGGATGCGGTCCTTCGTCGCAGCGTTGTCCCGGTAGGCCCAAGCCCCGAACAGGCAAAGGCGGGCGCACGCCCCGCAGGCGCGTCCA
Source organism: uncultured Alphaproteobacteria bacterium (assembly GCA_963829365.1). GTDB lineage: Bacteria > Pseudomonadota > Alphaproteobacteria > Acetobacterales > Acetobacteraceae > Belnapia. The sequence continues at coordinate 68,483 of CAWHIH010000003.1, forward strand.
CGTTCCCAGGAAGAACGCGGCGTATAGGGTCCGCCTCCTACCTTGTCAAACCAGCCTTGCTGCGCCTAATCCGGAGCATGGTGACACGCGAAGAAATCCTGGTGCTCGGCCTGACGGCAGGCGTCCTGGGCAGCCTCGTCGGCGGGCTGATGCTCGGCGTCGGGCTGGGGCTGGTGGTGCAGAACGCCCATATCGGCTGGCTGCTGGTGCTGCCGGCGGCGCCGGTGGCCGGACTGCTGGGCTATGTGCTGGCGCGGAAGCTGGCGCGGAAGCTGCCGGAAACCCCGCGCTAGTCCGGCCGCCCGCGCCGCATCCGGCCCTTCGAAAGCTCGGTCACCACGCCGTGCAGGGTGCGGAGTTCCTGCTCGGTCACCTCGCCGCGCTCGAACCAGTGGCGCAGGTTCCGGACCATGTTGGCGCGCTTCTTCTCCGGCTCCAGGAAGCCGGAGGCGTCCAGCTCGCTGATCAGCCGGTCGAGGAAGCCTTCCAGCAGGCCCTTGGTCGCCACCGGCGTGCCGTTGGTGACGAGGCGCCGGGCCGGCGTAGGCTCCGTCGCGGTCCACCATTCATAGGCGAAGATCATCACCGCCTGGGCCAGGTTCAGCGACATATGCGCGGGGTTCAACGGGTAGCGCACCAGCGTGTCCGCATAGGCCATGTCATCGGCTTCGAGCCCGGCCCGTTCCGGCCCGAACATCACCGCGCAGCGCAGGCCGCGGGCGTTGATCTCGCGGCTGTCCTCGGCGGCGGCGCGGGCGGTGCGCAGCGGCTTGATCATGTGGCGCGGGCGCGGGCAGGTGGCGAAGACCCGGTGGCAATCGGCCAGGGCGCTGGGTACGTCGGGGAAGACCTCGGCGGCGTTCAGGATGGCATCGGCACCGGATGCGGTGCGCCAGGCACGGTCCTGCGGCCAGCCGTCGCGCGGCGCCACCAGCCGCAGGTGGAACAGCCCGCCATTGGCCATGGCGCGGGCGGTGGTGCCGATGTTCTCGGCCAGTTGCGGCCGGACCAGCACGACGATGGGGCTTTCGCCCGGCACCGGCCGCAGGTCCGCCGCGTCCTTGCCGCCGCGGGTCCAGGCATCCGGCACGACGCGATGGATGCCGAGGGCGAAGGCCAACGGGGCACGCAGCACCCACCCCTCCCCCTTGCGCTCCGCCAGCAGCTCCAGCGGCTCGGCCGGCAGGTCGGCATCCAGCGCCACCGCGAACTCGGCCGCCAGGGCGTGGTAGCCGGCGATCGGCTGGCCGGCCGCCTCGGCCAGCGCCGCCTCGGTGGCGGTGCAGCCCGGCGCGTCGAGATGCGCCCGCAGCCAGGCGCGCTTGGGGTCGGTCAGGGCGATGCGCTTGAGCGCATCCATCCAGTCCTCGGGCGAATGGGTGGTCACGCGCGGCGCCAGCTGGTCCCCTGCGGCCCGTCTTCCAGGGTGATGCCCTTGGCCTTCAGGTCATCACGGATGCGGTCCGCCTCGGCCCAGTCGCGTGCCTTGCGGGCGGCGAGGCGGGCGGCGATGGCGTCCTCCACCCAGGCGTTGTCGTCGCCGCCGCGCAGCCAGGCCTGCGGGTCGGACGGGGTCAGGCCCAGCACCTCGGCCACCTCGCGGAAGGCGGCGGCGGCGAGGCCGGGCACCACCGGCCAGGGCTTGCCGGCCCGGTGCAGCACCGTCGCCGCACTGCCGCCGACGCTGGCGACATTCTCCAGGGTGCGGAGGTCGCGCAGCCGGGTCAGTGCCAGGGCGGTGTTGAGGTCGTCATGCAGCGGCTCCAGCGCCCAGGCCACCATCTCGGCGCGCGGCACCTCAAGCTCGGGCGGCGGCACGGCGCGGGCGAGCATGGCGTAGTCGTCGTCCAGCTCGGCCTTGGCCTCGTCCAGCCCGGCCATGGTGAAGTCCAGCGCCTGGCGGTAGTGGGTCTTCAGCACCAGCAGCCGGAAGGCCTCGCCGGCCCAGGGGCCGCGCGCCAGGATGTCCCGCACGGTCAGGAAATTGCCGAGCGACTTCGACATCTTCTCGCCATCGACCCGCAGCATGCCGTTGTGCAGCCAGACATGGGCCATGGTGGCGGTGCCGAAGGCGCAACGGCTCTGCGCCAGCTCGTTCTCATGGTGCGGGAAGATCAGGTCGTGGCCGCCGCCATGGATGTCGAAAGTCTCGCCCAGCGCCTGCCAGGACATGGCCGAGCATTCGATATGCCAGCCCGGGCGACCGCGGCCCCAGGGGCTGTCCCAGCCCGGGGTCTCCGGCGGGGCCGGCTTCCACAGCACGAAATCGCCGGCATCCCGCTTGTAGGGCGCCACATCGACCCGGGCGCCGGCCACCAGCTCGTCCGGCGTGCGGCCGGACAGCGCGCCGTATTCCGGGAAGGATGCCACGCTGAACAGTACATGGCCTTCCGCCGCGTAGGCGTGGCCGCGCTCGATCAGCCTGCCGATCAGCGTGATCATCGGCGCGATGGAATCGGTGGCGCGCGGCTCGGCGGTCGGCGGCAAGGTGCCGAGGGCGGCCATGTCGCGGTGGAAATCCTCCGTCGTGCGGGCGGTGATGGCGGCGATCGGCTCGCCGGTCTCGGCGGCGCGGGCGTTGATCTTGTCGTCCACGTCGGTGATGTTGCGGACATAGGTGACGCGCGGGTACAGCCGCCGCAGCAGGCGGAACAGCACGTCGAACACGATCACCGGGCGCGCGTTGCCGAGATGCGCGAGGTCGTAGACCGTCGGGCCGCAGACATACATGCGCACATGCTGGGGATCGATCGGCGCGAAGACTTCCTTCGTGCGCGTCAGGCTGTTGTGCAGGGTCAGGTCGGTCATCGGGGCATCCATGGCGGAGGTCGCAAGGGCACGCGGCTGGGCGCGCGGGTCAGGCCCGCGCGCGGGAGACGATCAGCAGCGGCAGCGACAGCCCTGGAACATAGCAGCCATACTACGCAGGTCGGCGCTGAAACCTCAACCCTCCGCGCCCAGGCGCAGCCGCAGGGCCGCCTTGTCCCGGCCGATCAGCGGCAGCAGCACCTTGAGGTCCGGGCCATGGTCCTCCCCGGTCAGCGCCAGCCGCAGCGGCAGGAACAACGCCTTGCCCTTGCGGCCGGTCCCGGCCTTCAGCGCATCGGTCCAGGCGCCCCAGGTGGTGGCGTCCCAGGGCTCCGGCGGCAGGGCATCGAGGGCGGCGCGGAGGAATTCGGCCTCGCCCTCCTGCACCGGCGGCACCACGGTGCCGCGGACCACCTCATGCCAGCCCCGGGCCTCGCCCAGCAGGTCGAGGTTGCCACGTACCGCCAGCCAGAACGCCTCGTCGGCGCCCTCGGGCAGTTGCGCGCGCACCGCCTCGAATGGCGCGGCGTGCAGCAGTCTGCGGTTCAACGCCAGCAGTTGCTGCACATCGAACCGGGCCGGCGAGCGCGAGATGGCGCCCAGCGCGAAGCTCGGCACCAGCTCCGCCGGCATCCCCGGCGCCGGGTCCTGCGAGGTCCCGAGCGCGGCGAGGTAGCCGGCCAGCGCCGCCGGCTCCACCCCGTCGCGGCGCAGCTGGCGCAGCGAAAGGCTGCCGAGGCGCTTGGAGAGCGGCCCGCCATCGGCATCCGTCAGCAGCGGCAGGTGCGCGAAGGACAGTGTATCGGCACGGCCGTCCAGGGCTTCCCAGATATCGAGCTGGACGCCGGTATTGGTGACATGGTCCTCGCCGCGGACGATGTGCGTCACCTTGCTGTCGAGGTCGTCGACCACCGAGGTGAAGGTGTACAGCGGCGAGCCATCGGCCCGGATCAGCACCGGGTCGGACAGGCTGGGCAGCTTCACCCCGCGGCGGCCGAGCACCCCGTCCTGCCATTCCACCGTGCGGTTGCTGAGCTTGAAGCGCCAATAGGGCGACTTGCCGTTGGCGATGGCCTTGGCGAACTGCTCCGGCGTCATCTTGAGGGCGCCGCGGTCATAAAGCGGCGGGCGGCCCTGTTTCAGCCGCTGCTCGCGCTTGGAACGAAGCTCCTCCTCGGATCTCGAAGCAGGGGTAGAGATGGCCGCTCGCCTTCAGCTTCGCGGCGGCGGCATCATACAGCGGCAGGCGATCGGATTGGCGGAAACTCTCGTCCCAGTCGAGGCCCAGCCAGCGCAGGTCCTCCTCCAGCGCCACGGCATATTCGGCCCGGGACCGTTCGCGGTCGGTATCGTCCAGCCGCAGCAGCACGGTGCCGCCGCGCTGCCGGGCGACCAGCCAGTTCACCAGCGCGGCGCGGGCGTTGCCGACATGCAGCAGGCCGGTCGGCGAGGGTGCGAAACGGAGCTTCATGGCGCGGCGCCCCCCGCGCGGCGCCGCGGCTCGGCGGCGGCGTAGTCCACCTCGGACTTGCGGCCCGCCGGGGCGGCGATGCAATGGGCGACCCAGGCCTGGTGGTCTAGCCCGGCGGCGAAGGCGTATTCGCCGAAACGGAAGTACATGTCTTTCAATTCCCCGGCGGTGCCGGCCTCGGCCCGCATGTCCTCGATCTGGGCACGGATGAAGCGGCGGGCGTATTCGGCGGCGGCTTCCACATTGGGGAAGCCCTCCACCACCCATTCCTCCTCCGGATCGCCGAAATCCGCGTAGTCGCCGCAGCGGACGGCGTGGAGGCTCACTCCTCCTCCCCCGCCACGTCGTCCTCGTCCCGCCGCGGGTCGAGGGCGCGCCAGTTGCGGTCCTCGGCATCGCGCACCGGCAGGGCGGCGAAATCGGCCAATTCGGCGGCGCTGGTCCAGGCGTGCTCGGCGGCGCCCTGGACCTCGGCGTCCTCGCCGAAGGCGAACCAGCCCGCCATCACCTCATCCGCCGACATGCCGGAGACGCGGCAGCGTTCCAGGCTGTCCCGCACGTAGCGGCGGGCGAAGGCGTTGGCGTGCTCCACGGTGCGGAAGCCGGTGACGGTCTCGACCGGCTCGGCCCCGTTGGCGCCCGAGAGATCCATGATCCGCACCGCCAGCCCCTCCTGGAGGAAGGGGTTGGGCTGGAAGATGGGGTCGGCATCGTCGTCGTCGCTCACGGAATCAACCCTGTACAGCTCTTGATCGTGGGATAACGCCGGGCGTGCCCGAAAGCCCGGCACCCGGTCCACGGCCCGTCCGGCATGTCGGGAGGGTTGTACCCGCCCCGGTCGGCCCGGCGCCAGACCCACCATGCCTGGACGCTCCGGCATGGCCCATGATAGCCAGCGCCTCGACCCGGCCGGAGCCCTCATGAGCACCCAATTCCAGTATGTGCAGAGCTACGCCGCCATGGTGCGCGCCTATCTCGCGGCCTACCCCGAGGATGAGGCGGTCGCCCGCTCGGTCGGTGGCTCCTTCGAGCATTTCGGCGTGCTGGAACACAGCCTGCTGCGACAATATGGGTTGCAGGACGACAGCCGGGTGATCGATGTCGGCTGCGGCGCCGGGCGGCTGACCAGCCAGCTCGTCCGCTTCCCGAAGCTGCGCTACCTCGGCCTGGATGTGGTGCCGGAACTGCTGGACTATAACCGGCGCAAGGCGGCCCGGCCGGACTTCCGGCTGGAACTGAGCACCGGCAACAGCATCCCCGCCCCCGATGGCGAGGCCGATTTCGCTACCTTCTTCTCGGTCTTCACCCATCTGCTGCACGAGGAATCCTACGCCTACCTCGAACAGACCCACCGGGTCCTGGCACCGGGCGGTCGGGTGGTATTCTCCTTCTTCGAATTCGCCGTCGAGAGCCAGTGGGGCGTGTTCGAGGGCAATGTGGACTGGGTGCGCAAGCGCTCCTTCCTCGGCCACATCAACGTGTTCATGCATGCCGACGACCTTCGCATCTGGGCCCGGCGGCTGGGCTTCGAGGTGGTGGCCTTCGAGCGCGGCGACCATCCGGCCATCCTGGTGACGCCGGAGACCGCCACCGCCAAGGTGCCGGCCGGGCGGCATGCGCTCGGCCAGTCCTTCTGCGTGCTGGAGAAACCCCGGGCGGCCTAGTCGCCGTTCGGGCGCTTCCGCTCGCCGTTGCGGCGCAGCAGGAATTCGCGGCCGACCTTGACCAGCGGCACGCCGTCATATTCGACGATATCGGCGGTCGCATAGGTCTCGTGCCAGGAGTCCGGAATGAAGCTGCCGGTGCCGACCACGTCGATCGGCGCCTTGGCGTCCGCCATCACCCGGCACTTGTCCACGCCGAAGCCGGAGGAGACCACGATGCGCACCTTGGGAAGCCGGCCGCGTCCAGCGCCTCGCGCATGCGCCAGATCGCCGCGGCGGACACGCCGGTGCCGACCAGGTAGCGCAGTTCCGTCTCGCTGCGGTAGCGCCGGATGGCGCCGGGCGCGTGGCGTTCCAGCACCGCGTAGCTCTCGGCCGGGTCGAGCCCTTCCACGAAGCGCCCGCCATGCGTATCCAGGCGGAACGACAGCCGGCCGGCCGCGGCCAGATCGGGGAAGCGCGCGCAGACCGCCAGCGCGTCGGTGATCTCGCGCGCGAAGTAGTCCACCAGCACGGTCATCGGCTCGTCGGGGAAGGTCTCGTGGAACATCTCCGCCGCGCACAGCGTCGATCCGGCATAGCCGATCAGCGAATGCGGCATGGTGCCGAAGCCGTGCGGCGCGCCGAACCAGTGCGCGGTGCGCGTCATTGGCGTTGCCGATGAAGCCGCGCGCGCCTTCCTGCTGCGCCGCCGCGCTGCCGACGCGACGCCGCGTAGGCCATCATCTCCTGCATCTCGCCGCCGGCGCAGTGCCGCGCCTCCATCGCCAGGAAGGCGACGTCCGGCAGCGCCAGGCACATCTGGTACGCGTTGTGCGCGGCGACGCAGCAGGGGCCGATCTTCTGCAGCAGGATGGTTTCCAGGTCGGACAGCTGCATCAGGCTGCCGGTAGATAAAGCGATCGGCTCGCCGGCGCCGACCCAGGTGCCTTCCGGGTGCATCAGGTCGATCTCGAACCGCGTGCGCGCGGTCGGCCGCCACCGCCTGCAGCCATTCCATCATCAGCCGCGGCGCGGAGATCACCGGGCGGCGCAGGAACACCGCATAGGTGACGGGCTTGTCGCCGAACCGCTGCACGATCTGCCGCGTGCGGTTGAAGTAGGCGTCGGTCCGCGCGGCGATGATCGGCCGCGAACCGCGTCGTCCGGCGGGCGGCAGGGACCGTCACTTCGCCATCGCTGCTACTGCGCGGCGACGGCCGGCAGCCGGCCGTTCGGCACGCGCCGCTCCTTCAGCTCCTCCGCCACCAGGAAGGCCAGTTCCAGCGACTGTTCGGCATTCAGCCGCGGGTCGCAGAAGGTCTCGTAGCGCTCGCTCAGGTCGGCCTCGCTCAGCCGGTGGGCGCCGCCGGTGCATTCGGTGACGTCCTGCCCGGTCATCTCCACATGCACGCCGCCGGCCCAGGTGCCTTCCGCGGCATGCATGTCGAAGAAGCCGCGCACCTCCGACAGGATCGAATCGAAGTTGCGGGTCTTCAGCTTGGCGACGGTGGAGATGGTGTTGCCGTGCATCGGGTCGCACAGCCAGACCACCTTGTGGCCGGACCGCTGCACCGCGCGCAGCAGCGGCGGCAGCTTGGCGCCCACCTTGTCGGCGCCCATGCGGCTGATCAGGGTGATGCGGCCCGGGTTCGTTCGCCGGGTTCAGGATGTCGGGCAGGCGCAGCAGGTCGTCCGGCTCCTGCGTCGGGCCGACCTTCATGCCGAGCGGGTTCTTCAGGCCGCGCAGGAACTCGACATGCGCGCCGTCGGCCTGGCGGGTGCGGTCGCCGATCCACAGGAAATGCGCGGTGCAGCCGTACCAGTCGCCGGTGGTGGAATCGACGCGGGTCAGCGCCTGCTCGTACGGCAGCAGCAGCGCCTCGTGGCTGATGTAGAAGTCGGTCTCCCGCAGGTCGCGGTGGTGGCGCTGGTCATGCCGCAGGCCGACATGAAGGCCAGCGTCTCGTCGATGCGCGCGGCCAGGTCGCTGGTAGCGCTCGGCCAGCGGCGAGCGCTCGACGAAGCCCAGGTTCCAGCGATGCACCTCGTGCAGGTCGGCATAGCCGCCGGAGGCGAAGGCGCGCAGCAGGTTCAGCGTGCTGGCCGACTGGAAGTAGGCGAACTCCATGCGCGCCGGATCGGGGATGCGCGCCTCCGGCGTGAATTCCGGCCCGTTGACGATGTCGCCGCGATAGCTGGGCAGCGTGACGTCGCCCTAGGGTCTCGGTGTCGGAGGAGCGCGGCTTGGCGAACTGGCCCGGCCATGCGGCCGATCTTCACCACCGGCAGGCTGGCGCCGAAGGTCAGCACCACGGACATCTGCAGCAGCACCCGGAAGGTGTCGCGGATGACGTTGGCGGTGAAGTCGGCGAAGCTCTCGGCGCAGTCGCCGCCCTGCAGGACGAAGGCCTTGCCCTCGGCGGCGAGCGCCAGCTGCGCCTTCAGCCGGCGCGCCTCGCCGGCGAACACCAGCGGCGGGAACTTGGCCAGGCGGCGCTCCATGGCGTCCAGCTTCGCCGGGTCCGGATAGGCCGGCACCTGGCGGATCGGCAGTCCCGCCAGGTACCGGGGTGCCATCCGCGCGCAACCATTCCTGCGTTCTCCCTTGGATTGGTCAGCCTAGCCGAACCGGCGGGCGGGGTGAACCCGCCCAAAGGGACTACTCGGCCGCGGCCCGCACCCCGGCTTCCCGGGTCCGGGTGCGCAAAGTGACGAATTCCTCCGCCGCCGTCGGGTGGATGCCGATGGTGCGGTCGAAATCCTCCTTGGTGGCACCCATGACCACCGCGATGCCGATGCCCTGCATGATCTCGGCGCTGTCCTCGCCAAGCATATGCGCGCCGAGGATCTTCCGGCTGCCCTGGCAGACCACCAGCTTCATCAGCGTCTTCCGCCCCGGCCGGCCGCTGATGGCGTGGCGCATCGGGGTGAAGCGGGTGAGGTAGATGTCGACCGGGCCGAGCACCGCCGCATCGGCTTCCGTCAACCCGACCGTGCCGATGGGCGGTGAAGTGAACACCGCGGTCGGCACGTTGGCGTAGCTGGCGTTGCGCGGCCGGTTGCCGAACAGCGTATCGGCCAGGGCATGGCCGACAGCGGTGGCCATCGGGGTCAGGTTCAGCTTGTCGGTGACGTCGCCGATCGCCCAGATGTTGGGGGCGGTGGTCTGGTGGCCGTCATCCACCTCGACCGCGCCGCCCTCGGTGCAGAACACCCCGGCAGCCTCAAGGTTGAGGCCGTGGATGTTCGGCTCCCGCCCGGTGGCGAACAGCACGGCATCGGCATCGATCGCCTCGCCGCCCTGCAGGTGCATCCGCAGCCCGCCGCCGTGGCGTTCGAGCCGGTCCAGCTTGCGGCCGGGGTGCTGGCGGATGCCCTGCGCCTCCAGCGCTTCCGGCAGCGCGGCGCGGATGTCCTGATCGAAGCCGCGCAGCGGCAGGTCGCCGCGATAGACCACGTCCACCTGCGAGCCGAGCCCCTGGAACACGCATGCGAATTCCAGCCCGATATAGCCGGAGCCCACCACCAGCAGCCGCTTCGGCAGCACCTTCAGCTCGAACAGGTCGTCCGACAGCATGCCGAGTTCGGCGCCCGACAGGTCCGGCCGTACCGACCGGCCGCCGGTCGCTATGACGATCTTATCCGCCGTCACCCGCTTGCCGCCGACATCGAGGGTATGCGCGTCGATGAAGGTGGCGCGGGCCTCGAAGATGGTGGCGCCGACGCCGGTCAGCAGCTTGCCGTAGATGCCGTTCAGCCGCGCCACCTCGGCATCCCGCTTGGCGGCCAGCTTCGAGAGGTCGAACTCGCCCCTGGTGGTGGACCAGCCGAAGGCCGCGGCATCCTCGGCCCACATGCCGTATTCGGCGGCATTGACCATGATCTTCTTCGGCACGCAGCCGACGTTGACGCAGGTGCCGCCCCAGAAGCGTTCCTCGGCGATGCCGACCCGCGCGCCATGGGTTGCGGCGATGCGGGCGCAGCGGACGCCGCCGGAGCCGCCACCGATGACGAAAAGGTCGAAGTCGTAGGCCATGGTCCACCCCCGGAAGCGTCGCCCTGGATCAGGGTGGGGGGCCATGCGGCCCCCCGTTTCACTCAGGTCCCGATGCCGCCCAGGGCCAGGTACTTGACCTCGAGGTATTCCTCGATGCCGAGGTTGCTGCCCTCGCGCCCCAGGCCGCTCTGCTTGACGCCGCCAAAGGGCGCGACCTCGGTGCTGATCAGCCCTTCGTTGATGCCGATCATGCCGCTCTCGATCGCCTCCGCCACCCGGAAGATGCGGCCGATATCGCGGGCGTAGAAATACGCCGCCAGGCCGAAGGGCGTGTCGTTGGCCAGGGCGATGGCCTCGGCCTCGGTCTTGAAGCGGAACAGCGGGGCGACCGGGCCGAAGGTTTCCTCGGTGAAGATCATCGCGTCATGCGGGACATTCGCCAGGATGGTCGGCTCGAAGAAGTTGCCGCCGCGGCCGTGGCGCTTGCCGCCGGTCACGATGGTGGCGCCGCGCTTCGTCGCATCGGCGATGTGCTCCTCGACCTTCGCCACCGCATCGGCGTTGATCAGCGGGCCCTGGGTGACGTTGGCCTCCATGCCGTCGCCGACCTTCAGCGCCTCGACCGCGACCTTCAGCTTGGCGGCGAAGGCGTCGTAGACGCCGTCCTGTACCAGGATGCGGTTGGCGCAGACGCAGGTCTGGCCGGTGTTGCGGTACTTGCTGGCCATGGCGCCGACCACCGCTGCATCCAGGTCCGCGTCGTCGAACACGATGAACGGCGCGTTGCCGCCCAGCTCCATGCTGAGTCTTCTTGATGGTCGGCGCGCATTGCGCCAGCAGGATGCGGCCCACCTCGGTGCAGCCGGTGAAGGTCAGCTTGCGGACCAGCGGGTTGGAGGTGAGTTCCTTGCCCGTCTCGCCCGATGGCGCCGGTGATGACGTTGCAGACCCCCGGAGGCATGCCGGCGCGCTCCGCCAGCACCGCGATCGCCAGCGCGCTGAACGGGGTCTGGCTGGCCGGGCGGATGACGCCGGTGCAGCCCGCTGCCCAGCCCGGGCCGGTCTTGCGGGTGATCATCGCCGCCGGGAAGTTCCACGGGGTGATGGCGGCGAAGACGCCGATCGGCTCCTTCGTCACGATGATGCGGCGGCCCTTGGCGTTCTGCGGGATGGTATCGCCGTAGACGCGCTTGCCCTCCTCGGCGAACCACTCGATGAAGCTGGCGGCATAGGCGATCTCGCCCTTGCTCTCGGCCAGCGGCTTGCCCTGCTCGGCGGTCATGATGGCCGCGAGGTCGTCGGTGTTCTCGAGCATCAGGTCGAACAGCTGCCGCAGGATGGCGGAGCGGTCCTTCGCCAGCATGGCCCGCCAGGGGCCCTGGGCCTTGTGCGCCGCCTCGATGGCCCGGCGGGTCTCGGCGGTGCCCATGGCCGGGACATTGCCGACCACCTCGCCGGTCGAGGGATTGCGGACCGCGATGGTCTTGCCGCTATCCGCCTGGACCCATTCGCCGCCGATGCAATTCGCCTGGCGGAACAGGCTCCGGGTCCTTCAGCGGCAGCTTGAGAGTGCGTCGAGCATGGTTGGTCTCCTTCCCGATCGGGGGAAGATAGGGCCGCGCCCGCGCGATGTCACCGCAGGGGCGGGCGCGGCCAGCTATTCAACCGTGACGCTCTTGGCCAGGTTGCGCGGCTGGTCCACGTCGGTGCCCTTCAGCACCGCCACGTGATAGGCCAGCAACTGCACGGGAATGGCATAGAGGATGGGCGGGGAAAGGACTCGCCCACCTTCGGCAGCACGATCACCCGTTCGGCGAAGCGCGCGAGCGGCCCGGCGCCTTCCGCATCCGTGAAGGCCATGATCCGGCCGCCACGCGCGGCGGCTTCCTGCAGGTTGCAGGCGGTCTTCTCGAACAGCGGGCCGGAGGGGCACAGCGCGATCACCGGCACATCGCCGATCGATCAGCGCGATGGGGCCGTGCTTCATCTCGCCGGCGGCATAGCCCTCGGCATGGATGTAGCTGATCTCCTTCAGCTTCAGCGCGCCCTCCAGGGCGATCGGGTAGAGGCTGCCGCGGCCGAGGAACAGCACGTCCCGCGCCTTCGCCACCTCCACCGCCAGCTCGCGGATCTCGGCATCCTGTTCGAGGATCGCGGCGGCCTGGCTCGGCACCTCCAGCAGGGTCTGCGGTCAGTCGGCCCTCGTCCAGGTCGAGCAGCTCCCGCCGGGCCCGGCCGAAGCCGATGGCGAGGCAGGCGAGCACGGCGAGCTGGGCGGTGAAGGCCTTGGTCGAGGCGACGCCGATCTCCGGCCCCGCCACCGTCAGCACCGCGCCGTCGCTTTCCCGCGCCATGGTGCTTTCCGGCACGTTCACCACGGATAGCACCTTCTGCCCGCCATCCTTCAGCAGCCGCAGCGCCGCCATGGTGTCGGCCGTCTCGCCGGACTGGCTGATGAGGATGGCGCGCGCCACCCTCGGCCAGCGGCGGGTTCGCGGTAGCGGAACTCGCTGGCGACATCGGCATCCACCGGGATGCCGCGCTAGCTGCTCGATCCAGTAGCGGCCGACCATGCCGGCGAGGAAGGCCGAGCCGCAGGCCGAGATGGTCAGGCGCGGGATCGCTCGCCGGGTCGAAGGGCAGCGCGCGGCAGCCGCACCTCCAGGGTGCTTCGGGTCGAGGTATTGCCGCAGCGTGTCGCCGAGCACCGCCGGGTGCTCGTGCAGCTCCTTCTCCATGAAGTGGCGGTAGTTGCCCTTGCCGACCGCGGCGCCGGAGACGGCGGTGAGACGATCTCGCCGCTCGACCGGCTGGTCGCGCGGCATCGAAGAACTGCGCGCCATCGGCATCCAGCACCGCCCAGTCGCCTTCCTCCAGATAGGCGATGCGGCGGGTCAGCGGCGCCAGCGCCAGCGCATCGGAGCCGACGAACATCTCGCCCTCGCCGAAGCCGATCGCCAGCGGCGCGCCCTGCCGGGCGGCCAGCAGCAGCCGCGGGTGGCCGGCGAAGATCATGGCCAGGGCGAAGGCGCCATGCACGCGCTTCAGGGACGCGGCGAAGGCGGCCTGCGGCGGCAGCCCCTGATGCAGGATGCCAGTCCACCAGCCGGACGAAGGTCTCGGTATCCGTCTCGGTCTCGAACACCGCGCCCTTGGCCTCGAGTTCGGCGCGCAGCTCGGCGTGGTTCTCGATGATCCCGTTGTGCACCACGCTGACGCGCGGCGGTGCTGTGCGGGTGGGCATTGCGCTCGGTCGGCGCACCATGGGTTGCCCAGCGCGTGTGGCCGATGCCGGTGGTGCCGGGCAGCGGGTCCGGTCCAGCACGGCGGCCAGGTTGCCCAGCTTGCCTTCCGCGCGCCGTCGGTCGATCTCGCCATTCACCAGCGTGGCGATGCCCGCGCTGTCATAGCCGCGGTATTCCAGCCGCCGCAGCGCTTCCAGCAGCAGCGGTGCCGCATCCGCCTCTGCCGATGACGCCGACGATGCCGCACATCTATGCAATTCCCTTCGAGGGGGCGGGCCGCCGCCCCGGCTTGCCCTTGAAACCCTGGCCCGGCCTGTTCGCCTGCCGCCCGCGGGCGATGCCCAGGGCGTCATCCGGCACGTCCTCGGTGATCACGCTGCCGGCGCCGATCAGCGCCCGCTCGCCCACCCGCACCGGCGCCACCAGCGCGGTGTCGCTGCCGATGAAGGCGCCGGCGCCGATCTCGGTGCGATGCTTGTTCACGCCATCGTAGTTGCAGGTGATGGTGCCAGCGCCGATGTTCGCCCCGGCGCCGATGCTTGCATCGCCGAGATAGCTGAGGTGGTTGGCCTTCGCGCCCTCCCCCAGCGTCGCCGCCTTCAATTCCACGAAATTGCCGACATGCGCCCGCGGCCCGACCTCGGTGCCCGGCCGCAGCCGCGCATAGGGGCCGATGATCGCGCCGCGCCGCACGATGCAGCCTTCCATGTGGCTGAAGGACGCGGATCTCCACCGCGTCCTCGATGGTCACGCCGGGGCCGAAGACCACGTTCGGCGCCACCGTCACATCCTCGCCCAGCACCGTGTCCCAGGCGAGAAACACCGTCTCCGGCGCCACCAGCGTCGCGCCGCCGGCCATCGCCGCGGCGCGCAGCCGGGCCTGCATGCCGGCTTCCAGCCCGGCCAGCTCGGCCCGGCTGTTGGCGCCGGCAAGGTCCGCCTCGGCGGCTTCCTCGGCCACCACCCGCTGGCCATCGGCGACCGCCAGGGCGACGATGTCGGTCAGGTAGTATTCGGCCTTGGCGTTGTCGTTGCCGCACCGCGTCCAGCCAGCGGAACAGCGCCCCGGCCGGCGCGCAGACCACGCCGGCGTTGCACAGCCCGATGCCGCGCTCGGCCGCATCCGCATCCGCCCATTCGACCACGCGCCGGACCTCGCCGCCGGCATCGGTCACCACGCGGCCGTAGCGCCCGGGGTCGGCCGGCCGCATGGCCAGCAGCGCCAGCCCGGCCTCGCCGCGCCGCGCGACCAGCCGGCGCAACGTCTCGACCGGGATCAGCGGGTTGTCGGCATAGAGCACCGCGACATCGCCGCCATAGTCCCGCAGCATGGGCGCTGCCTGCAGGGCGGCATGGCCGGTGCCGAGCCGCTCGGCCTGCACCACCGTCGGCATGCGGCCGGGCAGCGGCCTCCAGCGCCGGCATGTCCGGGCCGACCACCACCACGATGCGGTCGAACACCTGCTCGCAGGCGGCCAGCAGGTGGTTCAGCATGGGCCGCCCGGCGATCGGGTGCAGCGCCTTCGGCAGCGCGCTCCGCATGCGGGTGCCGAGACCGGCGGCTAGGATGATGGCGGCGGGCATGGCTTCTCCGGTAGTCGTTGACCGGTGGCTTCGGCAAGCCACGGCCGGGTCAAGATGGGTTGCGGGATATGACCCGGGGTGAGCAAGCGCCAGGTCGCGCATTCCTGCAAGCTGCATTGCCGTGCGTGACAATCACCGTATGCGGCACTTCGCTCATGCCACGCCCGGCCTGCCCGGCACCGGAGCCGGTTGCCGCGCCCCGCGTTGCGCGCCAGGGTGGGGGCATGACCCGCACCGCCGTATTCGACCTCGATGGCACGCTGGTAGACAGCGCGCCCGATATCCACGCCGCGCTCGACCGGCTGATGGCCCGCCTCGGCCTGCCCGGCTTCACCCGGCCGGAGGTGGTGGGCATGATCGGCGATGGCGTCCGGGTGCTGGTCGAGCGGGCGCTGGCGGCCCGTGGCCGCGGCTTCGACGCGGCGGCGCTGGACGCCTTCACCACCGACTACACCGCCCATGCCGCCGAGGCGACGGCGCTGTTCGCCGGCATCCCCGAGGTGCTGGCCGAGCTGGAGGCGGCCGGCTGGCGGCTGGCGGTCTGCACCAACAAGCCCGCGGCGGCGACCGCGGCGCTGCTCGGCGGGCTGGGGCTGGGCGGGCGCTTCGCCGCGGTCGGCGGCGGGGACAGCTTCCCGGTCCGCAAGCCGGACCCCGGCCATGTGCTGGCGACCCTGGTGGCGGCGGGTGGCGATGCGGCGCAGGCGGTGATGATCGGCGACCATCGCAACGACGTGCTCGCGGCCGGCGGCGCCGGGCTGCCCTGCATCTTCGCCGGATGGGGCTACGGCCCGCCCGCCATGGCCGAGGGCGCCGTGGCGGTGGCCGCCAGCCCGGCCGAATTGCCTGCGCTGCTAGCGGGTCTGCTCGGCAGCCGCGCGGCCTGAGGCGCCGGCCGGCTCCACGCTGGTCAGCACGATGCGGACATCGCCGAACCAGCGCGTCGGGATCTCGACCCGCACCGGCAGCGGCCCGCCGCCGGGCAGCGGCCGGCCAAGCCAGGCGGTCGCCGGCTGCGGCTCGGCCGCCTGGGCCCGGTCCTGGTCGACATGGAAGCCGGCAATGACGCGGCTTTCGAGTTCACAGCGGAGCGCCTGGCCAGCGAAGCCGCCCTCGCGGGCCAGCAGGTCCTGGCTGATGGTCCGCACGGTGAGGTCGGCCCGGCGGCGGCCATCGAATATGCCGGCGGCGACATCGCAGCGGCCGGTGCGCGCCACCGTGCGGGTCAGCTTGGCCAGGGCCGAAAGTGTATCCATGGTGCCGTGCTGCAGGGCATCCGGCACCGGCTCGTGCTCCCCGGTGTTGTCAGGCTCGATGGCGCGAAGCTGGGGGCGGCCGGAGGGGGTGTAGTCCATGGCGACCATCCGGCGGCTGCCGCGCCAGACGCCGTCGGTCCGGTAGCGCAGCGGCATCGGTTCCATGCCGCGCCAGCGGCCCTCCGCCGAGCTGATCTGCTCGCCGCCAGTGAACCAGGTCATCACCCCGCGCGGGATGACCCGGGTGCGGACCAGGTAGTCCGGGCCGCTGAGGTCGACCAGCGCCTCGACCTGCATGATGGTGAAGCCGGCGGCCTGGACGTCGTAGCGGGCGACCATGGCTTCCGCCGACGCCCTGGCGGGCAGCACGGCGGCGGCGCAGAGGGCGAACAGGCCGGTCAGCCGGTGAAGGTTCATGCGCACCGATATGGGCCGGCCCTGCGGCACTGCAACGCGCCCGTCGCTAGCCGCCCGCCGTGTCCGGGAAGAAGCGGTTCGGCCGGGCGCGGCAGGCCGAGGTTCTCGCGCAGGGTGCGGCCTTCGTACTCGTGCCGGAAGATGCCGCGCCGCTGCAGCTCCGGCACCACCTGGTCGACGAAATCGTCGAGGCCGCCGGGCAGCTAGGGAAACATGGATGTTGAAGCCGTCGGAGCCGCCGGTGTCCAGCCATTCCTCCATCTCGTCGGCGATCATCGCCGGCGTGCCGACCATCGCCAGCCCGCCATAGCCGCCGAGCCGCTGGGCAAGCTGGCGCACCGTCAGCCCCTCCCGCCGGGCCAGGGCGATGGCGCGCTCGCGGCCGCTCTTGCTCTGCATTGCTCTCGGGGATATCGCGGCAGCGGGCCGTCGGGATCGAATTTCGAGGCGTCGATGGCCGAGCGCGATGGAGAGCGAGGCGATGGCGCTGTCGTAGTGCACCAGGCTGTCGAGCAGGGCGCGCTTCGCCCGCGCCTCCTCCGCCGTGTCGCCGACCACGACGAAGGCAGCCGGGCAGGATCTTCATGTGCTCGGGGTCGCGGCCGAGCCTGGCCATGCGGCCCTTGACGTCGGCGTAGAACGCTCTGGCCCTCCGCCAGGGTGGTACTGGGCGGCGAAGATCGCCTCGGCGGTTTCGGCGGCGATCTGGCGCCCGGCCTCCGAGGCGCCGGCCTGGACGATGACCGGCCAGCCCTGCACCGGCCGCGCGATGTTCAGCGGGCCGCGCACCGAGAAATCCGGCCCCTTGTGGTTCGAGCACATGCATCGCGATCGGGGTCGAAGAAGATGCCGCTCTCCGGCGTCGCGGACGAAGGCGTCATCCGCCCAGCTATCCCACAGGCCGGTGACGACGTCGATAGAACTCGCGTGCCCGCCGGTAGCGCTCGCCATGCGCCATGTGCTCGTCATGGCCGAAATTCTTCGCCGCGTCGGGGTTCGAGGTGGTGACGAGGTTCCAGCCGGCCCGGCCGCCGCTGATATGGTCGAGCGAGGCGAATTGGCGGGCGATGTGATAGGGCTCGTTGTAGGTGGTCGAGGCGGTGGCGATCAGGCCGATATGCTCGGTCACCATGGCCAGCGCCGGCAGCAGGGTCAACGGGTCGAAGGAGGTGACGGTGTGGCTGCGCTTCAGCGCCTCCACCGGCATGTTCAGCACGGCCAGATGGTCGGCCATGAAGAAGGCATCGAACTCGGCCGCGCTCCAGCGTCTGGATGAAGCGCTTGGCATGGGCTTGAAGTTGAAGTTGGCATCCGGGATAGGCGCCGGGATAGCGCCAGGCGCCGGTATGGATGCTGGCCGGCCGCATGAAGGCGCCAAGTCGCAATTGCCGCTTCGCCATTCCGCCACTCCGGGTCAACGCGTCGCCGCCGCAACTGGCCGGCGGGCTGGATCGCCATCTGGGCAGCACGGCGGCGTTTCGCCAGGGGCCGCGACCTGGAAAGGACGGGAAAGGGGCTTGCACAAGGGCCGCGATGCCCTTAGTTACCCGCGTCCCGAACGGGGCCTGTCCGCGAGGACATGGGTGCGTAGCTCAGCGGTAGAGCATTGCCTTCACACGGCAAGGGTCACAGGTTCAATCCCTGTCGCACCCACCAGTGTTTCCAGATATTGGATATTGCGCGGCGTCCGGTAGCCTTCAGCGGCGGGTAACCGAAAGCAGGCTGTCGTCCTTTTCCTGGCAGAAATCGGCCAACAGCGGCATCAGCCGCCCGCCCCGCCATGTCATGGTCAGCCCGCAAATCAGGCACCCGGCAGCGCTGATGGCGGCCCACAGGACCAGCAGGACCACGACCGGCGTCAGCGCCAGCACCATCAGCAGGACGCCCTGAGCGGCAATGACCAACATCGCTCCGATCCACAAGGTCATGGCTGCCTCCATCTGCATAGGGCCATGAAGTGCCATGGCGATATCAGGAAAATCCGTAATCCCCGTCATTGGCATGACGTGGTTGCAACTTATTAGTTAGCTTCCCTTCTTTATATTGCCAATCCGAAGTAAAACAAGCTGTCAGCGCTCTGAATGCTGGTCTTCCAGCCTTGGCCAGAGAAGAAGAGGGAATTTCCTTACGCATTCTTGGCTGGAAACTTCCTTCCAGCGAGGTTGGTGGAATGGCGAACGCCCGGCTGGACATTAAGTTCGCGACATGGGGGCGGGTTTCCATGAACGGCAGCAGTGGGCTGCATCGGTCTGGAAATCCATCGGTAGCGCCGAGGCCGAGGTTGCCCGGCATGACCTCCGCCCCGGTCAGCCCGCCACCGCCTCCCTCCCGGCCAGGGCATCGCAGGTTTGGGCCAGCCCCTCCATCAGGCCGGTGCGGGCGCCGACACCCAGCAGGTGCGTTGCATATGCTGCGCAGCCGACCGAGCGGCGGATGTCGCCCGCCCGCACCGGGCCGTGCCGGACCGGCACCACGGACCCGGACCTCGCCGAAAGCAGCCGTGCCAGGTCGAGCACGGTGGTGCCACGCCCGGTGCAGACATTGGCGACATATGCCTCCGGCCGCTGGTCGAGACGGCGCATCGCGGCAAGCAGATGCGCGACCACGTCGGAGATGTGGATGAAATCGCGCATCTGCAGCCCGTCCCCATGGACAACAAGTTCCTCCGCGGCTCGCGCCCTGCGGGCGAAGATCGAGATGACGCCGCTGTAGGGGGAAGACGGGTCCTGGCGTGCGCCGTAGACGTTGAAGAAGCGGCAGCCGAAGCTCGGCACGCGGTGTACGCGCCAGCCCACCCCCGCGTGCAGTTCCGCCCCGTATTTGTCCGCGCCATAGGCGGTGAGCGGTGCCGGGACGCGTTCCTCGGTCGCCAGGTCGTCGCCGATGTCACCATACACCGCCGCCGAGGATGCATAGACCACCGGCGTCCCGCCAGCGCCGCGCGCCGCGTCGAACACCGCCACCGAACCCGTCAGGTTGGCGCGATGGCTGGCCAGCCATTCCTCGTTGCCACGCTGGACGGAAGCGATGGCGGCCAAATGGAAGCAACCGGCGCTGCCCTGCATCGCCTGCCGCACCGCTGCCGGATCGGCGACATCGCCGCGGACCACCCGCACATCATGCGGCAGGTTCTCCGGCTTGCCGGTCGAGAAGTCGTCCAGCACGGTGACCGCATGGCCGCCTGCCAGCAGCGCGTCCACCAGATGCGAACCAATGAAGCCGGCGCCGCCGGTCACCGTGTAGGTCGCCATCCCGGATACTCCCTTGCCGTTCCGAAAACCTTGGGCCGTTCCTGTGCCGGCGGAAGTGGGTTCCGCGACGGTGCTCTCCTCAGGCCGCGGTCCTGAACCGTGCCCGCAGGCCCCGGACCGCGGGGCGCACCACCTGCCGCACCGGCGCAGGCAGCAGCGCGAAGGGCAGCCACGGGTAGTTCCGGTATCTGCCCGGCCGCGACAGCATCGCCCTGGCAATAAGACGGGCCGCGGCCGTCGCGTCGCCATCGGGCAAATCAAGATGCCGGCGGGCGCTGTCCATCAGGAACAGGTGCTCGACCCCGGCATGGCGCATCAGGTGGCCGTAGCGCTCGTGGAACAGCCGGCGGGCTGCCTGGTTGGCCAGGAAATTCCTGGAGCGGCGTTGTTCCTCCAGCGGGCCGGCAGCGTGGGCCGTGTCGTAGTAGCGGCAGACCGGCGCGGCGACGAAATCCACCTCGTAGAACTGCACGATGCGCATGAAGAAATCGTAGTCCTCAAGCGCCAGCAGTTGCTCGTCGAACCCGCCGACGGTGGCGACCACGCTGCGCCGGATCATCGCGTTGGAGCCGCCGCCGTGGATGACGTTCCTGACCAGCATGGCCTTGAGCAGGTTGCCACGATGCGTCGGCACGTCGATGCGGCGCCCGCCGCATTCGAGCACGGCTTCGACGCCACCATACACCAGCCCCACCCGCCGC
This sequence comes from uncultured Alphaproteobacteria bacterium, assembly GCA_963829365.1. Classification (GTDB taxonomy): domain Bacteria; phylum Pseudomonadota; class Alphaproteobacteria; order Acetobacterales; family Acetobacteraceae; genus Belnapia. The sequence goes on from CAWHIH010000003.1 coordinate 88,859, forward strand.
GGCAGGCGCGCGAACACCGCCAGTTGCTGTGCCAGCTTGTCAGGGAACCAGTTGTCATCCGAATCGAGGAAGGCGATGAACTCCCCCCGCGCCTCCCGTATCCCCCTGTTGCGCGCCGCCCCCGCCCCGAGGTTCTGCGTCTGGCGCAGATAACGGATTCGGGGATCGGCATGGCCCGTCACCAGACCGGCGGTGTCATCCTGTGAGCCGTCATCCACGACCAGCAGTTCGAAATGCCGGTAGCTCTGGTCGAGCACGCTGGCCAGCGTCCGGTCCAGCAGATGCGCCCGGTTGTAGGTCGGGATGATGACGCTGACCAAGGGCTGGCCGCCCTGCCCGGCCGGCACGGCCGCAGGCGCCCTGGCCGCGGCGCTGCCGGAGGGCTGGGTGGCGCGGGGTTGCAGCCCCCCGAGGCGGGCAGAAACCCCGCTGCCCAACCGCACCCAGGGCGCCCCGGCGTAGCGTCGCTCCGCCTCGCGGCACTGGCGATGCAGGTCCGGGCAGAGGTCGCGGCAATTCCCCGCGATGTTGCGATAGGCCTCGGCCAGCGGCGCTCGATAGCAGAACAGGCGGCCGTGCGCCTCGAGCCTGCGGGCGATCCCGCCGATGACCCGCATGCGAGACTCGATGCCGGCACGCGAGAACCGCCTGCCGCTGAGCGATGTCATGCCCCCCGGGAGCCGGCGGTAATAGGCCGCGCAACCCTGTGCCGCGACCAGCGTGTTGCCGGCCACCAGGCCGCGCATCATGATGTCGCCATCGGTGTTCACCCGCACCTCGGGATCCCACCCACCGCTGCGCGCATAGGCCGCCCGCGACCACAGCACCGAACACGGCGGGTGGTACCAGCCGGTGAGCCAGGCCGCGAGATCATCCTGGCCGGCCCGCCGCGGTGCGCAGGAAGCCGGCTTCGGCAGCCAGCATCCGTCAACCTCTTCAAGCCGGTACCACGGACAGCAGGCGACGGCGTCCGGATGCGCCGCAAGCACGGCGGCCAGCTCCTCCAGCACGGTTGGCCCGAGCAGATCGTCGGCATCAAGAAACATGACGGCGTCGCCGATGGCGGCGGCCATGCCCGCGTTGCGCGCGGCGGAAGCGCCGGAGCGCGGCTGCGCCATGGTCCTGACGATCCCGCCGAAGGTGGATGCCAGCGCGAGGCTGCCATCGGTCGAACCGTCATCGACAACGATGACCTCGGCCGGCGGCAGGGTCTGGTTCAGCACCGATTCCAGCGTTGCCGCCAGGAAGGCCTCGCCGTTGCAGCAGGGGATGATCACCGAGATGTTCATGGCGTCACCCGGGCCATGGGGGGCTTCCACCGCTCGACCTGCGCCAGCACCTCGCGGACCGCCGCCACTGGGACATGCAGGTCCTGGTCCAGCGGATGCACATCGCCGACGGCCTTCGCCGGCACCAGCCAGTACTGATGCTCCATGGCGCAGGCGAGGGCGTAGAAATTCGGGTTGGGAAAGCCGAGGTCCGCCATCTCGATGATGTGCGCGCCTGCCGGGCAGAACATCATGTTGGTGAGGCCGGCACCGTGCGGCGCAAGCAGGATGGCGGTTTCCTCCATCAGCCGGACCTGTTCCTCGAAGCCCAGGGTCTCCATCAGCACCCGCTCGAAACCCGCGTCGCGCAGGACGGGCCAGAGTGCATCCTCGTTCAGCAGCCGCCGCCCGCGCGACCCGGCGCGGCTGATGAAGACCCGCCTTCCCGGTTGCCCTGCGGTGCGGCGCGTCAGCGCGGTGCGCACCGGCTGGAGCAGTTCGGGCCGGAAGCGGTCCGTCTCCAGCACGGTCAGTTCCTCCACCTCAAGCGGTCGGTCAGGATCGAAGCTCGGGAAGTCCGTCGGCGAAAGGCCCAGCATCCGCAGCGAGGCGTCGATGACGGGGTCGCGGCGCTGCGGCAGGACCAGGTCGTCCAGGGCGCCGCGCGCGCGCAGCAGGCATAGCTTCGGCAGATGCGCGGTCAGCCAGTGCGAATGGTTGTGATAGACCCGCTCCAGGACCCAGGTCGCCCTGCGCAGGCGCATCGGCTTGCCGACCGAGCGCAGCGCCCTGCCATGGCCCGGCCGGAACACCGTCTCGCGCAGCCGCAAGGCCCGCTGGTCGCGGTTGAGGATGGCGGGATAGAAATTGTTCTTCGGGCCATCCGTGTAGAAGGCCAGCCGGCAATCCGGCAGCGTGGCGATGGCGGTCTCGCCGGTCGGGCGCTCCGGCACGTCGTGGAAGGAATAGCCCCACCACCCCGCATCGGCGGGAAGGCTGTCCCGGTCGGCGACGTTGCGGGGCAGCGGGTTGTGCGCGATGCGCGGCGGGTGCACCACCTCGTGCCGTCCGGAATCCGCCGCGCGGCGGGCCGGCTGGCGGGCGAAATACTCCCTGAGGGTCTCATGCCTGACCCAGCGATGGCCGAACCAGGCGGGCGGTGCCCCGGCAGCAACCGCGGCCTCGCACAGCCCCCGCAGCCGCGTCCGCAGGATGCCGGCGGACGGTTGCGGCATGGGTGGCTTGACGGGGTTCGCAGGAGCAGTGCGCAGATCGGGTTGCCCGGTCATGACGTGGCGCATCGCTTTCTCCCGGACGGTGCGAGGGTGCCGGACATAATCCGCATCACAGCGCCGCCATTTCGCGGAAGCCGTCGTGGCGCGCCTGCAACTCGGCATAGCCACCGGTTGCCTCGATCCGGCCGTCCTTGAGGAAATGCAGCGTGTCGCAGGCCCTGACCGTGGTCAGCCGGTGCGCGATCATGATGATGGTGCGCTGGCCCTTCAGCGCCTCCACCGCCTGGATCACCGCCCGCTCGGTGGCATTGTCGAGCGACGAGGTGGCTTCGTCCAGTACCAGCACATCGGGGTTGTGATACAGCGCGCGGGCGATGCCTATGCGCTGGCGTTCTCCGCCCGAGAGCCGCATGCCACGTTCCCCGACAACTGTATCCAGCCCCTGCGGCTGCCGCTCCACGAAATGTTCCAGTTGCGCGGCACGCAGGGCGGCGTGCAATGCTTCCGCGTCGATGTCGCGGTCCTCGACACCCAGCGCGACATTGCGACGGATGGTATCGTCGAGAAGATAGATGGATTGCGGTACATAGCCGATCGCGGTCTGCCAGCGGCCCACCCCGCCTGCCCGGATGTCCAGCCCATCCACCAGGATTTCCACCCCGTTCCGGCTCCAGCAGGCCCAGGATGATGTCGACCAGCGTGGACTTGCCCGCGCCCGTGCTGCCGACGAATCCAACGGCCGAGCCAGCCGGAATGCGCAGGCTGACACCCTGCACCGCATGCTTCGGCGCGTCATCGTAGCGATACCAAACGTCGCGCAACTCGATGTCCTGCTGGAGATGCCTTCCAGCCGGCCGGGTCTGGTGTGCCCTGGCCTCTCGATCCGGGGACTCCAGCGCCATCAGGTCGTCATGGACCGGATCGACCGAGACCAGCTCGTAGCGGAGATGCGCGAAGTGGCTCATCGTGGCGCTGATGGTCTCGCGCAGCCGGACCATGCCCACCGCGAACAGCGACAAGGTGACCAGCACAGAATCCATCGGCCGCCCTATCAGGATGAGCCCGGCCACCAGCACCAGAAGCCCGGTGACGGCGGTGAACTCGGCGATCGGCGTGATGATCTTCCAGATGAACTGTTTGAACCTGTTGGCCGTGGCGATGTGCCTGACCGCTTCGTCGATCCTGTCGATGAAGTAGTGCTCGCGGTTCAGCACCCGGGCTTCCTTGAAGCTGCCGAAGCCCTGGTACAGCGCCTGGACGAAGCGGGCGCGTTCCCGCTGCTCGGCAAGCCCGAAGCGCCGGAGCTTGGCGCTGGTGGCCACCACCCCGATCGCCGCGATGCTGCCGAAGAAGGTGATCCAGTACAGGGTGATCCACGGCTCGACCAGGAACAGCAGCAGCAGCACCGCGGCCATGATCAGCACGCGCGTGCACAAGTCGAGGATGGCGCCCATCACCGAGTTGGTAACGACGGTCACTTCCCGGTCCACGTTGCGCAGCAGTTCGGAGGTGTTGCGCGACAGATGGAGGGCGTAGCGCGCATTCATGTAGGCGCGGGTCAGCCGTCCTGAGAGGTGGATACGGCGGTTGGTGACATAGCGCAGTTGCAGGTAGTGGTTGAGGATGAGGAAGCCGTTTTTCAGCGCGAAGATGACGATCAGCGCGATGGCGCCCCAGACCACCATCTCGGTGGTCCCTTCGAGCCCCAGCCCCGCGAACGCATCGCCGACCACCGGCAGGCGCGAAACCCTGTCCGGATCCAGGATGGCGCTGACGAAGGCCGGGATGGCGGCCACGCCGACCACTTCGAGGCAGGCACCCACCAGCATCATGCCGGCAAGCAACGCGCCGTTCCGCCGGTCCCGGGGCGTGAGGAGGGCGTACAGCTTCTTCAGCGAGGCAAGCATCGGCAACCACATTGCGGTTGGCGGGAATTCAGCGCCCGTTCCATTCGCACCACTCCTGTCCAGCAGGCCCGATCCGTCGCCCAGCGCGGCCTGGCGGTTCTTCGCAGCCTCCCAGGGCACCGCTGCGATGATCCGCCGGCAATACCTCTTCCGTCACGTTCCGTGCACGAGACGCCACCCGCAAGGTAGCGGGTCCGGTCGCCGCAACATGGTGTGGCGGGACAACGTGACCGGAGCGTAGCGGTTTCCGCTTCGCGCCCGCCCGATGCAGTCTGTGGCCCGATGCAATCCATGACCATGCAATGTCGCCGCGGCATTGCGACCTAGCTTTGAACGACGCCCTCTCGTGGGCCGGCAAGAAAATCGGCGAACGCGCCGTAGCAGGCCGCCGCCGAAAAATGTGCGCGGGCGACCGCGAGCGCGGCCTCGCACCGGGCCAGGCGACGGGCGTCGTCACCTAGCAGGCCGATGACTTCCGCGGCGAAATCGGCCGCCTCGTCGCACACTGCGACAGTGGGCGCGACCGCCGCCTCCACGCCCTGGACCGTGACGGCGGTCGCCACGACCGCCTTGCCCTGCGCCAGCGCCTCGACAAGCTTGACCTTGAGTTCCGAGCCCGTCCGCAATGGCGAGACGACGACCGCGGCATCGGCATAGAGCGGCGCGAGGTCGGGTACGAGGCCGAGCAACTTGAAGCCTGCCGGCACCGGGCCGATGGCGTGGCACACGGTTCCCGCCACGGACAGTTGCGCCGATGGCACGGCGGCGCGGATGCGTGGCCAGACCGCCTCCGCGAACCAGCGCACGGCCTGCAGGTTGGGCGCGGTGTTGCTGCCGACGAAGAGCAGGGTGTTCCCGGTCCCGGGCTGCGGCGCGGGCACGGTGGCCGCGGCCATCGGGGCCAGGATCACCGGGCGGCCGGGTAGCGCCTCGCGCACCAGCCTGCCCTCCTCCGCCTGGATGGCAACAACGGCGCCAGCCCTGCCGAGCATGGCCATCTCGGCATCGTGCGAGACGGTGGCGACCGAATCCTCGGCTCCCAGGCGCCGGAACTGCTCGGTGCGGCTGGAGAACAGGTCATGCATCACCACCGCACTCGCGGATCGCGGGCGCAGCGCATAAGGGATGGCGTCCGTCAGGAAGCAGTAGTCGACCAGGACGGCGTCGGCGATCCTGCGCGCATGGGCCGCCAGGAAAAGCTGGTCCTCCCGGCACCAGGGCAACGCGACGGCGTAAGGCGCCCGTGCCGCGAGGCGCCCGAGGCCGAGCCCGAACCGGCGCAGCCCGGCATCCAGCACCGCCGCGGCGGCCTTCAGGTGAACCCGTGGATCGCGCGCGACGAGCATGTTGCCCAGCTTCCAGCCGCCCCGCATCGTGATGCTGGCGAACCCCGCCATCTCGGGGCGCAGCAGCAGGACGGGCCAGCGCCCGAAGGCCGCCGGCGACGGGCACACCAGATGCACCGCGCAACCGCGGGCTACCAGCGCATCCCGCAGCCCCAGCAGATAGGCTGAGCTGCCGCTCACTGCACCAATCAACCGCTGCCGCGAAACCAGGCAGACGCTTACGCCACCGGCGGTCCGCACCTCCTCCTGCCGTTGGCGCGGGCGGCGGGTGAACAGCCGGCGCAGCCGGTCGCGCAGCACGATGCGCAGCAGCAGGGCGCCGCCGGGCGAACGCAGCGCGTGGCGCAGCGCCTCATTCGGGCGCCGTGCCTTCAGGCGGTCCAGGATGTCCTCGAAGGCCAGCGCCCGTTCCAGGCTTCGCCGCCGTGTGCCGAAGGCTGCCGCCAGTTCCGCGTCGCCCTTGGTTGCAGGCGGCCACAGGGCATCCTGCGCCACCAGCATCGGTTCGATCCGGGGCCGGGAGAGCCGGTGCGAGATGGAAGCGCCGTGCCTGCGGTAGAAATAGGTCAACTCCGGATAGCTGCGCATCCGCGCGCCACCCAGCAGGAGGCGGAGGATCAGGTCGAAATCCTCGGCTATGGCCAGCGTCTCATCGTAGCGAATGTCCTGGCGGCGCAGCGAGGCGGCGCGGATCACCGGCTTCAGGTAGCCAAGCGCCGCGCCACGCCCGGCGTAGAGGGCATTCGAGCGGACATATTCCGCAGTATCGATCCAGGCAGGCTGCCGTGACCGTGCGCCCTGGAGCAGCCCGGTGGGCGGCGCCAGCCCGGCATCGTCGAACACCAGCATGTCGTCGGCCACGATATCGGCTCCGTCGGCCTCGGCGGCCGAGACCAGCCGCTCCAGCCGGGCGGGGTGCATCAAGTCGTCGCTGTCCATGACCGCGATCCAGCGCCCCGCCGCGGCAGCCAGCCCCATGTTCCGCGCTGCCGCGGGGCCACCGTTGGTCTGCCTCCGCAGCAGGCGCACGCGGCCATCCTGGCGGGCGACGCGCTGCACCGTCTCGGCACTGGCGTCGGTGGATGCGTCGTCGACCACGATGATCTCGATGGACTGCAGGGTCTGGGCACGAGCGGAGGCGAGCGCGTCCTCGATGAAATGGTCGCCGTTGAAATTCGCCATAAGGATGCTGACCAGCGGCGTACCGCCGGGTGGCGGCCTGCCCATCATCGCCCTGCCACCCGGGACCGCGCATGAGCCGCAGGTTGCAGGACCAAGCCGAACCTTACGCAGCCTGGGCACATATCGGGTGCAGACGCTCGACCCACGCCAGTGTTTGTTCCTTGATGTTCAACTTTAGATTGCATAGATTTTATTGCGCACATTTAAGGAAAACGGATTTGGTTGCGACACGCAACGCGTTTGGCGTTTGGCTGGCTGCGAGCGCATCGCCTGGCAACTGGGTGAGTTCCAAGGTGCCGGGGTCGGTGCTGTCGGGCGGGGCGGGGCCGGATGCGCTCTACAGCCCGGGCGGCCGCGCCCGTCTGGCCGGCGGCGCGGGCGACGACACCTACTGGGTGTGGGAGCACACCGACCAGGTGGTGGAGGCGCCGCAGGCGGGCATCGACACCGTCATCACCTACGCCCACCGCTTCAGCCTGCCCGCCGAGGTCGAGAACCTGGTGGTCGAGGGCCGCGGCGCCCATGGCACCGGCAATGCGCTCGACAACCTGATCACCGGCAAGGCCGGCGGCCAGACGCTCGACGGCGGCCCGGGCAACGACGTGCTCGCCGGCGGCCCGGGCGCCGACACCTTCATCATCCGCCACGGCCAGGGCAGCGACGTCATCACCGACTTCACCCCGGGCGAGGACACCATCCGCATCGGCGGCGAGGGCTCGCCGCTGACCAGCCCCGCCGCCCTCCGCGCCGCGCTCTCCCAGGCCGGCGAGGATGCCGTGCTCGACCTCGGCGGCGGCGAGAGCCTGACCTTGCGCGGCGTGCAGGCCGCCGACCTGGCGCCGCAGGCCTTCCGCCTGCCGGTCGACCGCACCGCCCTCCGCCCCAGCTTCGCCGAGGAGTTCGAGGATCCCGCCCGCTTCCGCGCCACCGCCGACGGCCGCGACCCGGCCAGCGGCGAGGCCGTGTGGCGCAGCGTCTACCACTGGGGCGAGCGCGGCATCGCCCGCAACGGCGAGGTGCAGTTCTACGGCGACGCGGACACCGGGCCGAACCCCTTCCGCATCGCCGGCGGCGCGCTCGAGATCACCGCCGCGCCCGCCGAGGGCCTGCCACGCGGCCTCACCCACGGCTCGGGGCTGATCACCACCCAGGCCAGCTTCGCCCAGACCTACGGCTACTTCGAGATGCGCGCGCAACTGCCGGCGGTGCAGGGCCTCTGGCCGGCCTTCTGGCTGCTGCCCGCCGACCTGTCCTGGCCGCCCGAGATCGACGTGATGGAGATGCTGGGCCACGACCCCGGCACCATCTACGCCTCGCTCCACTGGAAGGAGGGCGGCGCCGACCAGCACCGCACCACGGCGGTACCGGTGGCCGATGTCTCGGCCGGCTTCCACCGCTTCGCGCTGTCCTGGCGGCCCGATGAGATCCGCTGGTTCGTCGACGACCTCGAGGTCCACCGCATGCCCACCCCGCCCGGCATGCACCAGCCCTTCTACCTGCTCGCCAACCTCGCCGTCGGCGGGACCGGCGCCTGGCCCGGCGCCGCCGCAGCCGACGCAACCGGAACCATGAAAATCGACTACATCAGGGCAGCGCAGTTCAAGGACCTGCAGCCGACCGGCCAGGACGCGAGCCACCAGGAACTCGGCAGCGGCCCGGACGTGCTGGTGTTCCACCTCAGCCAGGACGCCTACCTTGGCCCGGCGATGTACCAGGTGCGGGTGGATGGGGTGCAGTACGGCGGGGTGTTCGTCGCCGCCGCGACACAGGGCTCGGGCCTCACCGATACGCTGACCTTGCATGGCGACTGGGGCCGGGGTGAACATCTCGTCGAGGTCACCTTCCTCAACGACCTCTGGCATGGCGCGCCCCAGGCGGACCGTAACCTCCACGTTGAATCCACCTCCTACAACGGCAAGCCCATTGCAGGTGGCAGCGCGGCCCTGACCGGGGCCGGAACCTGGGAAACGCGGTTCCTCGACGAGGACCCCCCGGCCCCACCGGCGGTGGACCCCGTGACGCGGCTGACCGGCAGCGCCGGCGCGGACGACTTCGTGTTCGGCCCCGGCGCCGGGCAGATCTCGATCACCGACTTCACCTCCGGCACCGACCGGATCATCCTCGACGGCATTACCGCCGATACCCTGACCATCCGCCGCGCGCCCGGCGATGCCGAGGGCATCCTGCTCGGCTACGGCACCGATGGGGACACCATTCTGCTCGTGGGCGTGGTGGCGCTTTCGTTCTGCGACATGGTCTTCGCCTGACCGGAAGGACTGCGCCGGGCCAAGCCTCGGGGAACCACCGGGGCGGGGCATGCGTCTCGCCTTGGCGGAGAACCTGCCATGCATCCCCCTCACCAAGCCCGAGCACCCTTGGCCACCAGCCTGGACGCAGTCGCCGTGCTGATCGCGGCGAAGGATGCGGCCCCTACGATCGGCCGCGCCGTACGCTCGGCTCTGGCGCAGCCGGAGGCCGCCGAGGTCATCGTGGTGGATGACGGCTCGGCCGACCGCACCGCCATGGCGGCCCGCGACTGCGACGACGGCACCGGCCGCCTCGCCGTGCTGGTGCTGCCGGAGAACCTGGGTCCGGCGGCGGCCCGCAACCTCGCCCTGCGGCAGGCGACCGCAGCGCAAGTCTGCGTGCTCGATGCCGATGACGTCATGCAGGCCGGCCGGCTCGGCCGGCTGCTGGCCTTCGCCGGTCCTGAATGGGACATGGTCGCCGATGACCTCCTGCTCGCCGGCGAGGACAGCCTGGATGGCCCCTACCGGACGCTCTGCGACGGGACGGCGCAACTGCCGCGCGTGCTTACGCTTGAAGCTTTCGTGCGCGGCAACCTGGAGGATCCCCGGCGCCAGCGTGGCGAGCTGGGATACCTCAAGCCACTCATCCGGCGCGGCTTTCTCACGGACCATGCCCTTCGCTACGACCCCTCCCTTCGCCTCGGCGAGGACTACGCCCTGTACGCCGAGGCGCTCACCCGCGGTGCCAGGATGCGGCTGGTGCCGGCCTGCGGCTACGTGGCGATCGCTCATTCCAATTCCCTGAGCCACCGGCACACCGCGGAGGACCTTGGCCGGCTGCTGGAGGCGGATGACCGGCTGCTCGCCCAACCCGGGCTGTCGCCCTGCGGGAGGGATGCCATCACCACGCACCGGGCCGGGATTGCACGGAAATATTGGTACCGCCGGATGCTCAACGCCAAGGCGGCGCGCCAGCCATTGGCTGCCCTCGCCTGCCTGCTGAAGACACCCGGCACGACCAGCTACATCCTGCGGCAGACCCTGCACGCCCGGCTTGGCCGTGCTGTCGTGCCGCACTGAAGGCCGGGACAGCATTGCCGATGCGGACCCGTTCAGCCGGGTTGCCCACCGCCTGGCTGCGCGGCCCGGACCTCGGCAGGCCCGGCCAGTCGCAACTGGGTGCGCACCAGGCGGTTCATCGCGCGGCCGCCAAGCAGGATCCGGCTGACCGCGGCTGTCCCGAAGGCGCGAATACCGAAACGCATGAGTTGAAGCGCCTGCGAGGCGTCACCTTCGCGCACGGCGTTCCGCACCCGCCAGCGGAGCTGCGTGCCGAGCGCGACCCGCAGCGCCAGCGGGAAACCCGGCCGTCGCAGGCCACGCGCGACGATGTCGCCTTCCTCGCCTAAGCGCAGTTCGTCCAGGCCATAGCGGCAACCAAGCAGCCCACCGGCGATCGCCAGCTCCGCCGGTGTCGGCCGCGCCGCAGGCCGGGCGGCGAGCAACTCGCCAAACCTTGCGAACGCGGTGATGGAACGCGGATACGCCTTTCGCAGGAACAGGACCACCGCGCGCTGCAGCCATGCCGCGGCTTCCTCAGCGGGGCCGAAGTTGCCTGAGAACGGGCGGAAGTCGGCGAGCGACCAGTGATCGTCCAATTCCTCGAACAGTAGCCGGTCGTAGCGGACCCACCCGGAGACGCTGTGCCGCTCGCGCGCGCGCTCGGCCTGCGGGCCGAGGGCGTCGAGATGCTTGCGCTGGTACAGCACCGGCCCGCCCGGCACGGCCACACCTTCGTCGGCACGGGCGAGGCGCAGGATCATGTCGTAGTCCTGGCTGCGCCTGAGATCGGCCCGGTAGGGGCCCGCCGCCTCCCAGGCCTGGCGGCGGACCAGCCAGCACGGGTTGGGCAGGAAGCAGTTCTCCATCAACTTCACCACCAACCTGCGGCGGTCCGCATGCGGCACCAGTTCCACCTCGCCAGGAGCCGGCTCGGCCGCTGGACCATCACCCTCGAACCGTACGAAGCCACCATAGGAAAAGCCGGCGTGGGGTGCCGCCCCGAGGGCCTGGGCATGCCGCTGCAAGGCATCGCACGGCAACAGGTCGTCGTCGTCGAGCACCAGCACGGCGTCGCCGCGGACCAGGCCAAGCCCGCGGTTCATCGCGGTGGCCTTCCCGGCATTCTCCTGCCGTACATATCGCAAGTTCGGCGCGGCCAGGCCCGCGATGATGTCCGGCGTGCCGTCGGTGGACCCGTCGTCGACGACGAGGATCTCGAAGGCCGGCCGCGTCTGTTCCAGGACCGAGCGCACCGCATGCGGCAACAGCGCTGCACGGTTGAAGCTCGGCATCAGGACTGAAATGCGCATCGACCATCCACCTTGTCTGCCGCACAGCAAACGCCGGGCGATTGCATAGGTCGCATGGTGCAACAGGCATGCCGGATCCGCGCGCACCATTCACATCCGAGAATATTAGCGGGATCACAAATAGCTCTTGGATCAAGGCCCCGTACCAGAACGACGAATTTCTGCAACTACGTAGTTTCACTAACAAGGTATGGAATAATACGAAGCTTTATCTTTTATGTTTTCGCCGGGAACTTCGCATGGACAAAAGTTATATGAGCGGTGTCCGGATCTGGTGCCGGCTTCCAGAGGCGAGAGGATGCCCGCCATTGCAAACTACGCTCCGCAACCTCGCGCTGATGAACATCACCCTCTCGCCCGGCTACGGTTTGCGCGCGCTGATCCGGCCTTTGGCCAAGCGCAGCTTTGACATCGTCGGCGCCGGCATCCTGCTCGTGCTGGTTGCACCGTTCTTCCTGCTGGTGATGGCCGCTGTGCGGATGGACGGCGGCCCGGCCTTCTTCTCGCACACCCGGATCGGTCGAAACGGCGTGGCATTCGGCTGCCTGAAATTCCGCACCATGGTCGCCGACGCGGCACTACGTCTCGATGCCCTACTGAAGCAAGACTCCGCCGCCCGGCATGAATGGGAGAGCACGCGGAAGCTGCGCAACGACCCCCGCATCACCCGCCTTGGTCGCATCCTGCGCGCCTCCTCGCTCGACGAGTTGCCGCAACTCATCAACGTGCTGCGTGGCCAGATGAGCATCGTCGGGCCGCGCCCGGTCGTGCAGCAGGAGCTTGCGCAATTCTATGGCGATGCGGCCGCCATCTACAGTTCTGTCCGGCCGGGAATCACCGGGCCATGGCAGGTGAGCGGACGCTGCGACACCGGCTACCAGGAGCGGGTCCGGCTCGATGCAGAATACGCCACCAACCTTTCCCTCCGCCGCGACCTGATCATCCTGATACGCACGCCGGCCGCGGTCCTCCGCGGGCGCGGCGCCTATTGAACGAGGCGCTCGCGCGCCGCATCGGCCACCACCAGATGGAAGGGCTCACCTCCATGGCAGCATCCTGGCCCTCCCTGGCAGCGGATGAGAACTCCCAGTGCCTGCCGCGCGAGGCTGGCGCAGCCGGCAGGCTTGCCTACTTCGTCCACGACCTCAACGATGATGCGGTCCACCGCCGCCTGCGCATGTTGCGCGGCAGGTTCTCCGGGCTGGAGGTGTTCGGGTTCCGCCGGGGTCCGCCCTCGCCTGTCTCGGCGGCAATCGATGACCTCGAACCGACCGAACTCGGCCGCACTGCGGATGGGCGTTTCCTGCACCGCGCCGGAGCCGTGCTGCGTGAAGCCGCACTGCTGGACCGCCGGCGCGATGCACTCGCCGGCACCCAGGTGTTCCTGGCGCGCCAGTTCGAGATGCTGGCTCTCGCGGCCTGGGCGAGGCGCCGCTTCGCACCGGATGCGGTGCTCGCCTACGAATGCCTGGATATCCACCGGCTGATGGTCGCCTCCGGCGCGGTGGGCACGGCGTTGCGGGCAGCCGAGCAGCGACTGCTGAAGGAATGCGACCTGCTCGTCGTCAGCTCGCCCGGGTTCGTCACGCAGCATTTCGCCCAGCGGTACCGCGCCCTGCCGCCGGTCTACCTGCTGGAAAACAAGGTGCTCGCTTCGGAAACCGTGGGCGTCCCTGCCCCGGCTGCCCGGCGCGAGCCACCGCCAGGCCCGCCCTGGCGGATCGGCTGGTATGGCGTGATCCGGTGCCGCCGCAGCCTGGCGCTGCTGGCCGAAGTCGCCAAGCGGTTCCCCGGTCTGATCGAGGTCGTCATCCGTGGCAGGCCTGCACTGGATGCGGTGCCTGAAATTCGCGGCGACCATCGCCGCCTGCCCCGGCATGTCCTACGGCGGCCCCTACGACCGGGCGCGCGAGCTTCCAGCGCTCTACGGCGATGTCCACTTCACCTGGGCCATGGACTTCTTCGAGGCCGGCGCGAATTCCGACTGGCTGCTGCCGAACCGGCTCTACGAGGGCGGGCTCCATGGCGCCGTCCCCCTTGCGCTGGACGGGGTTGAAACCGGGCGCTGGCTGGCGGCGCGCCATGCCGGCGTGCTGCTCGACGAACCGCTCGGCACCAGCCTGCCGGCCTTCCTGCGAGGCCTGGATCAGGACCGGTACGGCCGCCTGCGCGAGGCCGCGCGCCTGCCGCGTGCCGACCTGGTCATCGACGATGCCGCCGAAGCGGATTTCGCGGCCGCCCTGACGGCCCCCGCAACAGAGCGGCAGGGCGAGCCTGGCCTGCCGGCCGCCACGAAGCCCGATGCATCCCGGTACGCGACATGGTGTCAGCCCGCCACGCAAGGGACGCGCCACCAGCCCCCGCCGGCGAGGCCCATCCGCCCGGCGCCGCGCAGGGCCGCCCGGCCGGGTGACGCGGCATCGCCGCCCCAGGAGCAGCCCTTCGTGTCCATCCTGGTGCCGATGCTGAACGAGGAGCAGTACATCGAAGCCTGCCTCAAGTCGCTGCTCACCCAATGGCCGGAAGGCAGCTTCGAGATCCTCGTGCTCGACGGTGGAAGCACCGACCGTTCTCCAGGACTTGTCCTGGAGATGCGGCGGCAGCATCCGCAGATTTCACTCCTCGACAATCCCGGGCGCACCCAGGCTGCGGCGATCAACCTTGGCGCACGCATCGCAGACCGGCGCGCGAAGATCATCCTGCGCGCCGATGCACATGCGCTCTACCCGCCGGATTTCGTGCGGGCCTGCGCCGGCGCATTGCAGCAAAGCGGCGCTGCCTCGGTCGTGGTGCCAATGCGCACGGAAGGGCGCAGCGGGATGCAGCGGGCGATGGCGGGGGCGCAGAATAGCCCGCTCGGAAATGGTGGCGCCGCACACCGCCGCTGCGCGGCTTCCGGCTTCATCGACCATGGCCACCACGCGGTCTTCGACCGTGGCTTCTTCATGTCCGTGGGCGGCTACGACGAAAGCTTTACGCACAACGAGGACGCCGAGCTCGATCACCGCATCCGGCTGGCCGGCGGGCGGATCTGGATGTGCGCCGAGGCGACGGTCACCTATTTCCCCCGCCGGCGGCTGCGCGACCTTGCCCGGCAATATGCCAGGCACGGGCGCGGCCGGGCACGGACGCTGCTGCTGCACCGGATCGTCCCGCGGCCACGGCAGGTCCTGCCGGTCGGCGCCCTGCTGGGTACCGGTGGAGGCATCGCGCTGGCGCCGGCGAACCTGGAGTTCGCCCTGATACCGGCCTTCTACGCGGGCATCTGCCTTGCCTGGGGCGCGGCGGCGGCGGTGCGCAACCGGGACCCCTGGCTCGGCTGCCTTGGTATCGTATGCATGGTGATGCATCTGAGCTGGGCCGCCGGCTTCCTGCGCGCCTGCCTCGCGCGGGCCTGGCCGACGAGCCTGCCGCCGCAACCCGGCGCCGCCGCGGCTGGTCCACACCAGACCCCGCCGAGGCGCGCCGGCGAGTGGCACGCCCAACACCGGTCCATTTCATGAGCAGCAAAGGAACCAATGCGCAGGCAATGCGTAGGGGCTGCCGAACCATGCGCCGGGCCCGGGCCGGCACACCATGGGCGGGTGCGTCAGGACGGCGGCTACCGTCCGCTTGCATCACGCCCAGCCACGGGTGTGCCATTATGTTTCGGAGGCCAGCATGAACGTCGAGCGGCCACCCATCAATCTGGAGAGGCTCCCTCCCAGCGTCCTGCCGGCTGCGCCCGGGGGGGGCGACGACCGACGGCTGTTCCCCTGGATCCCTCTCCTGCTCGGATTCCTGCGGCGGCGCTGGCCCATCATCGCGCTTTGCTGCATCCTCGCCCTGGGCGCCGCCCTGGCCTACCGACTGACCCGGCCGCCGGTCTTCGTGGCGACGACGGAACTGCTGGTCGACACGCGGCAGGGTGCGCTGCTGCGGCAGCAATCCTCGAGCGGCGACCCCAATGTCCAGAGCGCCCATGTGGACAGCCAAGTGGGTATCCTGCGTTCGGCCGGGGTGGCGCGGGCGGTGGTGCTCGCCGAGGGCTTGGCGGAGGATCCGGCATTCGCACCGGCCGAGGCCGCCGGGGCCGAGCCGGCCGCCTCGCCCATCCTGGCGGCGCTGACCGCGGTCCAGGACGCGATGGGCGAGGCGAAGGCTGCCGTCGAGCGGCTGCTGGGCCTTGGCGCCGACGACCCGGTGCCGGACAAGGTGACGCTCGCCACCGAACGGCTGATGCAGGCGACGACCGTACGCCGAGTCGGGCTGAGCCACCTCGTGAACATCACCGTCGAGGCGGAGGAGCCCGAACAGGCCGCGCGGCTGGCCAATGCCGTGGCGAATGCCTACCTGGTGAGCCAGCTCGGCGTCGGCCAGGAACTCAGGCAGCGCGCGAGCAACTGGATGGAGGAGCGGGTCACCGAACTCCAGGAACAGGCCATGGCGGCTGACCGCGCCGCTCAGGAATACCGCGTCCGCAACAACATCATCGGCACCGAGCGTGGCCTGCTCTATGAACAGCAGCTTGATGAGTTCAGCTCGCAGCTCACCCAGGCCCGTGCGCAACGCGCGCAAGCCGAAGCGAACTGGAGCCGGGCCCGCGCCGCGGTGCAGGCTGGCCGGCTGCCCACCGAGCTGTCCAATGTCATCGCCTCGCCGACCATTTCCAGCTTGCGGGAACGCGAAGCCGAGGCGCTGCGCCGGGTGACGGAATTCTCCAGTTCGCTCGGCCCTTCGCATCCTGATCTGCGTGCCGCGCAAGCCGAACTCGTCGCCCTGCGTGGCCAGATCATGCAGGAGGCCCGGCGCATCTCCGCCTCGCTCGCCTCAGTGGTCGAGGCCGCCCGCGAACGTGAGTCGGAGCTGGAGCAGCGCCTGGCTGAACTCGCCGACGTGTCGAGCGATCGGAACGCCGACCGTATCGCGTTGCGCGCACTGGAGAGTTCGGCGCTTGCCTACCGTCGCCTGCACGACAGCTTCCTTGAACGCTATGCAGAGGTGGTGCAGGACCAGACCTTCCCCATCTCCGATGCCCGCATCGTCACCGAGGCGCGGCCGCCGATCCGGGGCAGCGGACCAAGATTGCGGACAATCCTGCTTGTCGGGCTGGCATTCGGGCTTGCCCTCGGGTTCGCGCTGGCCTTCACGCGCGAGGCGCTGGACCGTGGGCTGCGCACCGCGGCGCAGGTGCGGGCGGCGACCGGAATGGACTGCATGGGGCTGCTGCCCCGGATCCGCCGCTTCGGCCAAGGCGGCAGGAAGGCAGCCGGCGGGATGTTGCCGGAAGCCAGCGCCGGCGCGGCGATGCCGGTGCGGACCCGTGCCCTGCGGCATGTCGCAGCCGCCCCCTATGCGCCGTATTCGGAAGCGGTGCGGGCACTGGCGCTGCGCATCGCGCAGCCGCGCATGCATCCGCATGGCGTGCAGGTGATCGGGCTTGTCGCTGCCACCACCGGTACCGGTACCAGCACCCTGGCCGCAAATCTCGCGCATACCTTCGCCCTGCAGGGCCGCCGGACCCTGCTGATGGACTGGCACCTGCGCGGCAACGGCAAGGGCTCGCTGACCCGCTCGCTGGTACCGCGCGGCTGGATCGGCTTCCACGAGGCCGTCGAGGACGAAGTGCCGGTCGCGGAGCTGCTGTGGCGTGACAGCGAAACCGGACTTCGCTTCCTGCCTTCCGGCGGAGCCCGGCCGCTGAAACATCCGGCCGACATCATCGGCTCCGCCCGGGCGCTCGACCTGATGACGCAGTTGCGGTCCGAGTACGACGTCATCGTCGTGGACCTGCCGTGCCTGGCATCGGGGGCGGATGCGCAGGTGGCGCAGCATCTGGTGGATGCGTCCGTCGTCAACCTGGAATGGGGCGCCGCCCCGCCGGGCGGGCTGCTGGAGACCCTGGCGCGGCTGGAATTCGACAACAACACAGTGCTCGGGGTGGTGCTGAACAAGGCCAACCTCACCGCCGCCGAGCGCTACGGCGCAGGGGAAACGGCACTGGTCCCCGCCCGCTACTACGCGGGCGTCTGACCGCCCGCGCCCGCGCCGCCCATCAGCGCCGGCGCCGGGCCGGACCCGGCTGCAGGTCCTTGAACTGCGCTGCCCTGATGTAGTCGATTTTCATGGTTCCGGTTGCGTCGGCTGCGGCGGCGCCGGGCCAGGCGCCGGTCCCGCCGACGGCGAGGTTGGCGAGCAGGTAGAAGGGCTGGTGCATGCCGGGCGGGGTGGGCATGCGGTGGACCTCGAGGTCGTCGACGAACCAGCGGATCTCATCGGGCCGCCAGGACAGCGCGAAGCGGTGGAAGCCGGCCGAGACATCGGCCACCGGTACCGCCGTGGTGCGGTGCTGGTCGGCGCCGCCCTCCTTCCAGTGGAGCGAGGCGTAGATGGTGCCGGGGTCGTGGCCCAGCATCTCCATCACGTCGATCTCGGGCGGCCAGGACAGGTCGGCGGGCAGCAGCCAGAAGGCCGGCCAGAGGCCCTGCACCGCCGGCAGTTGCGCGCGCATCTCGAAGTAGCCGTAGGTCTGGGCGAAGCTGGCCTGGGTGGTGATCAGCCCCGAGCCGTGGGTGAGGCCGCGTGGCAGGCCCTCGGCGGGCGCGGCGGTGATCTCGAGCGCGCCGCCGGCGATGCGGAAGGGGTTCGGCCCGGTGTCCGCGTCGCCGTAGAACTGCACCTCGCCGTTGCGGGCGATGCCGCGCTCGCCCCAGTGGTAGACGCTGCGCCACACGGCCTCGCCGCTGGCCGGGTCGCGGCCGTCGGCGGTGGCGCGGAAGCGGGCGGGATCCTCGAACTCCTCGGCGAAGCTGGGGCGGAGGGCGGTGCGGTCGACCGGCAGGCGGAAGGCCTGCGGCGCCAGGTCGGCGGCCTGCACGCCGCGCAAGGTCAGGCTCTCGCCGCCGCCGAGGTCGAGCACGGCATCCTCGCCGGCCTGGGAGAGCGCGGCGCGGAGGGCGGCGGGGCTGGTCAGCGGCGAGCCCTCGCCGCCGATGCGGATGGTGTCCTCGCCCGGGGTGAAGTCGGTGATGACGTCGCTGCCCTGGCCGTGGCGGATGATGAAGGTGTCGGCGCCCGGGCCGCCGGCGAGCACGTCGTTGCCCGGGCCGCCGTCGAGCGTCTGGCTGCCGGCCTTGCCGGTGATCAGGTTGTCGAGCGCATTGCCGGTGCCATGGGCGCCGCGGCCCTCGACCACCAGGTTCTCGACCTCGGCGGGCAGGCTGAAGCGGTGGGCGTAGGTGATGACGGTGTCGATGCCCGCCTGCGGCGCCTCCACCACCTGGTCGGTGTGCTCCCACACCCAGTAGGTGTCGTCGCCCGCGCCGCCGGCCAGACGGGCGCGGCCGCCCGGGCTGTAGAGCGCATCCGGCCCCGCCCCGCCCGACAGCACCGACCCCGGCACCTTGGAACTCACCCAGTTGCCAGGCGATGCGCTCGCAGCCAGCCAAACGCCAAACGCATTCGGGGCGCCCGGCGGCACATGGTCATCGGCCGAGGCGGCTGAGTTCGCCAGCGTCGCAAGAACAAGCAGGGCGCAGCCGCTTCGGCTGGCCGGCCGCCGCAGCCAGGCTGGCCCCGGCCGGCATCCTTCGCCGCCTTGGCGCATCACCCTTCCGCTCATCCCATGCTGCCCCTGAGGTAGCGTGCGGGCCGCATGGCGAGCGCCCTGCCCGCATGGCTCGGCCGGGTGGCCGGCTGCGGCCAGACCGCCAGCACCTGGTGGTCTAGTGCGTAGCGCATGGCGGCGCAGTAGATGACCGACATGGCCCAGAACTGCCCGAAGATCTCGACCTCGACCAGAGACCGCACTAGTGCGAAGGCCATGAATGCGCAGAAGAAGGCCGCCGGAACCGAGCGGTCCGCCAGGCTCCAGAGCAGCGCACGCACCAGCGTGTAGGCCAGCACCACCACGAGCAACGCGGCGCCGACCAGGCCCAGGCCCACGGCGATCTCGACATAGAGGTTGTGGAAGTTGAAGCCGGACCGGGCGGTGATGCGGAACATCCGCCAGATCCCCTCGGCTTCGAGATTGCCGTGCTGCCAGAAGGTCTGGAAGCCATAGCCCAGCCAGGGGCGTTCCGCGATCAGTTCGCTGGCCTTCTCCCATAGCAACGTGCGCCCGGTGAGGGTCACGTCCCGGCCAAGGACATCCTCGACGAACCGCCGCACGCCCTGCTGCACCACGCCGAGCACCGCCAGGGCCAGCGGCAGCGCGACCGCAAGCACCGCGCAGCCAACCAGGGCACGTTCGCCTTTCGTCAGCCGCATGAAGGCGTACCAGCCCAGCAGGAACCCCACAGCGACTACCGAGGTGACGACCGAGGTCGCCGACTTCGTCATCAGCAGGATGGGTCCCGCAAGCACCAGGGCGCCAGCACCTAGCACCCGCATCGGCATGGCCTGGTGCCGGTCGAGCAGGACGGCGCAGGCGGCGAGCATCAAGGCCGCCACGGCCCCTGCGACGGCGTTCTTGGTGGCGAAGACACCGATGAACACCTGGGCGCCGGTCAGCCATTCCGTGGTGTAGCGGCCGAACAGCAGCGAAAGGGCCAGCACGATGGTCAGCGCGCACAGCGTGGCCGAGACAAACAGGCGCGGCGAGAGATGGCGGGCCGCGATCACCGCACAGCCGAAGGTCGCTACCAATTGCAGTGCGAACCGCAGCGACGCGGCGGGTTCCACCGACCAGGCGGTGGACAGCACCGCCATTGCCGGGATCGCCCAGATCGACGGTCCGGAGAGCACGGCGGTGAGGCTCGACCCGGCATTGAAGACGGCGAACACGGCCCATATGCCGAGGAAGCCGGCGGCGGCGCGCGACCCCAACCAAGGAATTAGCATGAGCAGGGTAAGGCTCGCCGCAAGCGATACCCATGCGCAGAGTTCCGCCATGCCCAGTGATGCGGGCGAGGTGGAGGCGTGCCGCATTTCAGATATCCATCGGTGCCAGGGTGCAAAGCGAAGTCTGCGGGTCCGGTTGCCGCGGCGGGGCTGAACTCCGCGTCATTCCGGCCACGGCAGGGCAACGCCGCCGCAGGGCGCCGCGCTTGCGCATGCGGTACGGGCAACCCTGGGGCACGGCAGGCGTTGCTGGCGCCTGCGGAGCAGCGAACCGCTGCGCATTGTTCTTCCAAGGCAACCATAGGCGGCCGAGGCCAGGCCTTCGGCAATGCGCGGTGCAGCCTTGAAGGGCAACTCAGGAATGACCGTCCAGCCCATGCGTATATTGTTGTACTCGGTCGTCGATCGCCTGCAGGCAGGCGGCACGCAGATGGTAATTGCGCGCCTGCTCACCAACCTGCGTGAGCGGGGCCATCTGGTGATGGAAGCCTGGGCCGGACCCGGCCTGCAGCGCGCAGATGATGAATGGATCTGCCCGCTCTATGTCCGGCCGGCGGAGCCGCAGGCCCCTCGCAACCGCCAGCACCACCTGCCCTCGCTGGCGCGGGCGACGCTGGGGCTCCTGCGACGCAGGCCACAGATCGTGAACGTGCATTTCGTCTCTCCGCAGACGCTGTACTTCCTGAACCTCAGGCGCGCGTTCGGCTACAAGGTGGTGCTGTCGGTGCATGGCAGCGACCTGCTGAAGCCACCGCCGGAGGAACGCGCGCGGCTCGCCGGCTTCCTCAACCGCGCCGATGCGGTCATTGTGGTCTCGGAGAACCTCAAGGCCCGCATCCTTGCCCAGCCGGGCGTGGATCCGGCAAAGATCCATGTCATCCCGAACGGGATCGACCGCAGGTTCTGGCGGCCTGTCGGCGTGCCGGACGGACCATGCCGCCCCGCCCCCACCATCGTCGCGGTCGGGCGGCTGGAGCATGTCAAGGGATTTCGACATCCTGTTGCAGGCAATGGTCCGGCTGCGCCGCACCGTCCCTGCCGCGCGCCTCTGCATCATCGGCGACGGTGTCCTGGCGGCGGACCTCGCCGGCCAGGTCCGGGACCTGGGGCTGGAGGAGGCGGTCGAGATGGCCGGCTCCCTCGGCCAGGAATGCGTCAGGCGCCGGTTGTGGGAAGCGGCGGTGCTGGCCATGCCGTCACGCAGCGAGGGCATGCCCCTGGCCCTGCTTGAGGCGCTTGCCTGCGGCGTGCCCGTCGTGGCGACGGGCGTGGGCGGGGTGCCTGAAGTCCTCACGGATGGCGCGGGATTGCTGGTTCCCCCCGAAGCCCCGGAGGAGATGGCAGATGCCCTCGCCAGGGTGCTGCAGGACCCGGACCTCGCATCGAGCCTCAGCAAGGCCGGCAGCCGGCGGGCAGCAGATTTCTCGAATGCCGACCCGGATGCGGCGTATGAGCGGCTGTTCCGGTCGCTGCTCGAAACCTGCTGACCGGCCGCACCTGGGGGCAGGCAACCGGCCTACCCCCCGACGGGTCGTTCAGGCCCGCTTGATGCCCCAGAAGATCGGCGGCCCCATCACGCGGTCCACCAGGTTGCGGTTGCGCGCCATGATCGACAGGTAGCTGCCGAGCGGGACGTAGGCCACCTCGTCCATCGCCACCGTCTGGATCTCCCGCGCGAGGGATTTCTGCGTCTCCGGGTCCGGTGCCTCGAACCAGGCGTTGCGCAATTCCTCCAGCTTCGGAATCGAGGGCCAGCCGAACCAGGCGCCATCGGTGCCGTTCCCGCGCAATGGGAAATGCCCGGCGGGGTCGAGGAAGTCATAGGCGTTGAAGGCGGTGCAGAACACCGACCACCCGCCGTTGTCCAGCGGCTCGCGGCTGGCGCGGCGCTGGACCACGGTGCCCCAATCGGTCAGGATCAGGTCCAGGTTCACCTCCAGCCGGCGGAACATGTCCGCGGTCACCTGCGCCATGGCCGCGGGCGCCAGGATGTCGGTCGGGCCGAGCTGGCGGATCAACTGGTCGGTGTAGCCCGCTTCCTTCAGGAGCTGCTTCGCCTTGTCGATGCTGCGCGGCCCGGTCAGCGCCTCGAGGCCAGCGTCGTTGGCCAGCGGGGTGCCGGGGGTGAAGACGCCGACGCCGGTCTGGTAGAGCTTCGGATCGGTGCCGACGATGGCGATCATGTTGTCCTGCTGGCTGACGGCCGGAAGGATCGCCTGGCGGATCTTCTTGTCGTTGAAGGGCGCATGCAGGTGGTTGAACCGCATGATGCCGGACAGCGGCAGCATATCGATCGGCTCGACGACGATCTCCCGGCTGCGCTGCAGAAGTTCCTGGATCTCTGCCGGCGGCTGCTCGTACCAGTCGATCTCGCCGTTCTGCAATGCACCCGCTGCGGTCGCCGCGTCGGTGATTATGTGCCACTCGACCCGGTCGAAATGCGCCACCTTGGGTCCGGCGAGCAGTCCCTTGCCGGCCGCCGGCGTCGGCTTGTAGTTCTCGAAGCGTTCGTAGACCACCATGCTGCCGCTGTTGAACTCATCCGCCTTGAAGCGGAACGGGCCGCTGCCGATGACCTCGCGTACCTGCTGGAATGCATCCGTGGTCGCCAGCCGCTCCGGCATGATGAACGGGATGGGCGCGCCGATGGTGCCGAGTGCCGTGGTCAGCATCGGGAAGGCGCGCTTCAGGCGGAAGCGCAGCCGCAGGTCGTCCACCGCGACCAGTTCCTCGGTCAGGCTGTCCAGCCGCTGGCCGGTCGGGTTGCGCTTCATCCACCGCTTCAGGCTGGCGACCGCGTCCCGCGCCCGCACCGCCTGGCCATCGTGGAAGGTCAGGCCCGGACGCAGGGTGACGGTGGCGACCCGGCCGTCGTTCTCGAAGGCGATGCCTTCTGCCATCTGCGGATGCGGCTTGAACTCGGCATCGATGCCGAACAGCGTGTCATAGACCAGCAGCCCATGGTTGCGGCTTATGTAGGCGGTGGTCCAGACCGGGTCCAGCACGGCGAGGTTGGCATGCGGCACGAAGCGCAGGGTGCGCGCCTGGCGCGTCTGGCCGATGGCGAAACGCGGCAGCGCGGCCGCCGCGGCGGTGCCGGCCAGCAAGGTACGACGATGCATCATGATCTCCCGATGATGTGTTTTTTTGAGAAGCCTCCAAAAAGCATGAAGCCCGAAACCCTTGTCCGCCGCAACACCCGTAACAAGCCGATCATCCCTGAGCCGCGGCTTCCAGGATCAGGTTGTCATACGCATCGACCCGCGCGGTCATCCCCGGCAGCACGACGGTCGTGCTGTCCATCTGCTCGATGATGGCAGGGCCGGCCAGCAGGTTGCCGGGCGCCAGCCGCTCCCGCGCATAGACCGGCACGGTCACGGCGCCGCCGGCCTCGGGCAGCCAGACCTGCCGCTCGTCGGCCAACGCGCCGCGCGCATCCGGCCCGGCCAGCGGATGCGGGCGCAGCACCGCCTGCCGTACCCCGCCGATCGCCTCCACCCGGAAGGTCACCAGTTGCACCGGCTCCTCCGGGGCGATGAAGCCGTACATGCGCCGGTGCGCCTCGGCGAACCCCTCGGCCAGGGCGGCCAGCGTCGCCGGGCCGAACCCGCCGGGCGGCAGCGGGATCGGCAGTTCGTAGTTCTGCCCGGCATAGCGCATGTCCACGCTGCGATGCAGCCGGCGCGCCGCCGGAGCGATGCGCTCCTGCGCGAACCAGGCTTCGGCCTGGGCGCCGAGCGCGGCGAACGCCGTCTCCAGCACGGCGAGCCCGCTCGCCAGCGGCGTCAGCCTGGTGCTGGCGAAGTCGGCCCGCAGGTCGGTCAGCAGCAGGCCCATGGCGCAGAGGATGCCGGGGTTGCGCGGTACCAGCACGCGATTCATCTCCAGCTCCCGCGCCAGCCGCGCCGCGTGCAGCGGGCCGGCGCCACCGAAGGCCATCAGCGTGTAGTCGCGCGGGTCGTGGCCACGCTGCACGCTGATGACGCGGATCGCCTTCGCCATGCTGGCGGTGACGACGGAAAGGATGCCCTGCGCCGTCGCCATCGGCGACATGCCGAGCCGTGCCGCCAGCCGCCCGATCGCCGCCTCCGCCAGGTCACGCCGCACCGCAAGCCGGCCGCCCAGCAGATGCGTCGGGTGCAGGTTGCCGAGCATGAGGTTGGCGTCGGTCACGGTGGGTTCGGTATTGCCGCCGTCGTAGCAGACCGGCCCGGGCGCCGCGCCGGCGCTGCGCGGGCCGACCTTCAGCAACCCGCCGCTGTCCACATGGGCGATGGAGCCGCCACCGGCGCCGACGGTGTGGATGTCCAGCATCGGCGCCTTGATGGGATAGCCGTGCACGACGGCCTCGCCCGCCAGCCGCGGCTCGCCGCCCGGCAGCAGCGCCACGTCGGAACTGGTGCCGCCCATGTCGAAAGTGATGAGGTCCGCCAGCCCGGCCAGCCGGCCGATCGCCTGCGCGCCGATGATGCCGGTGGACGGGCCGGACAGCACCATCCGCACCGGCCGCGCCGCCGCTGCCTCGAAGCCGATGACGCCGCCGTTGGATTGCGTCAGATGCGGCGTCGCGGTCATGCCGAGCGCCACCAGGCGTTCCGCCAGCCGGCGGATGTAGCCCTGCATGACGGGGCCGAGATAGGCGTTCACCACGGCGGTCGAGAGCCGTTCGTACTCGCGGAATTCCGGTGCGATCTCGTGGCTGGCGGTGATGAAGGCGGTGGGAATTCCTCCTCCAGGATGCGCCGCGCCGTGGCTTCATGGGCGGGCGCGATGAAGCTGTAGAGGAAGCAGATCGCCACCGCCTGCACCCCGGCCGCCCGCAGCGCGCGGGCGGCCTCGCGCACCGCCTGCTCGTCCAGCACGGTTTCCACCGTGCCGTCGTGGCGCACCCGCTCCGGCACCTCCAGCCGCAGGTCGCGCGCCACCAGCACCGGCGGCTTCTCCACCTGAAGGTCGTACAGGTCGGGCCGCTTCTGCCTGCCGATCTCGAGCAGGTCGCGGAAGCCTTGCGTGACGATCAGGCCGGTTTTGACGCCGCGGTGCTGGATCAGCGCATTGGTCGCGACCGTGGTGCCATGGCCGAAATACGCGATGTCGCCCGGCGTGCCACCGACCCGCGCCATGCCCTCGGCGACGCCCTGGGCGATGGCGCGCGAGGGATCATCGGGCGTCGAGGAAAGTTTCCAGACCTCGATCCGCCCGGTGGCTTCCTCGAACAGGCAGACATCGGTGAAGGTCCCGCCCGAATCCACGCCAACACGCCATGCCATGCACCGAATTCCCCGCTGAGGGCAGGAAGGTCCCATGCGGCAAGGCGCCAACGCAATCCGCCCCGCGCACCCCGCCGGCAATGGCGAAGGCGCGGGGAGGAAGCGCGGTCAGCGGGCCGGCGTTGGGGCGTGCCGGCGCCGCCGGGGCGCCCTGGCCATGCGGGCCGCGCTCGCCATGGTGCGGCCGCGCCGGCATTTCGTCGCGCGCCACCACATTGTCGCCGTTCACGTCGAAGGCGCGGAACCGGGCCTCGACCGCGGGGCGCAGTTCGGCCAGCGTCACCTTGCCGTCGCGGTCCGCGTCGAGGGCGCGGAACATCATGCCCATGTGCTGGTCGCTCCGGTGGGCGTGGCCATGGCCGTGTCCACGCTCGGACCGCTGCTCGGCGCCCTCGCGGCGCGGGCCGCCGAACGGCCGCGCGGCCTCGATCTCCTCGACGGTCAGCGCACCGTCGCCGTCACGGTCGGCGGCGGCGAAGCGGGCCTCGACGAAGCTCCAGCCCTCCTGCCAGGCAATGCGCCCGTCCTTGTCGGCGTCGATCCGGTCAAACATCGCGGCGGGGCCGCGCGGGGCCGCACCAGGGCCGGCGCCGGGCCCGGGCTGGGCGAAGGCTGGCAGCGCAGCGGCGGCCAGCAATGCGGTGCCAAGCAGCGCGAGGCGGAAATTCTTCATCAAGCCTTACTCCTGTTCGAGCCCCGCCGGTCGGCTGGCGGGGCTCATCGGGCCGTGTGCGGCAAGGCTCAAGATGGGTGCCCAGTGTAACAGGCGCATGCCGGCGCATCGCCGTAATGGTGAGGAAGCGTAACCGTAGGCCGCCCTACCTTTCGGGCGTGCCCGGCTCCCCCAGGTCCCACCACATGCCGGTGAAGGCCAGCAGCCCCTCGCGCGCCGGGCGCGATCAGCAGGTGCTCGTCCGGCCCGTGCTGCTTGCAGCCGTTGTAGCTGTGCGGCACCCAGACCAGCGGCACGCCCAGGTGGTCGACGAAGACATCCCCCGGCAGCCCGCCCGAGCAGTTCGGGATGATCTGCACCGCCTTGCCCAGCGAGCGTTCCATGCTGCGCCTGCGCCCAGCGCACCCAGGGGTGGTCCGGCTCGGTGCGGCTGGCCGGCATGCGGATGCAGGCGTTCTCGATCCGCACCTGGGCAAGCCCGTGCGCGTCCAGGTGGCGGCGCAGCGCCGGCCTCGAAGTCCGCCGGGTCGCTGTCGACCGTGTAGCGGATCTGGCAATGCGCGCGGGCATCGGGCGCCACGGCGTTCACCGGGTTCTCCGGCCGGCCGGAGATCATCGCCAGCACGATGAAGCTGTTCCAGCCATAGATCTTCTCGGCCGGCGGTCAGGCCCGGCTCGCCCCAGTCGGCGTCGATCGTCGCCGCATCGCCGCCGCCGCCGACCGGGCAGCCGTCGAGCACCGCGCGCACCTCGGCCGGCACGCCGTTGCGCGGCAGCCAGTCGCGCACCAGGATCTTGCCGTTGCGGTCGATGATGGTGGCCAGCGCATGCGCCAGCACGCATCGCCGGGTCGGTGGTCAGCCCGCCCCAATGGCCGGAATGCACGCCGCCCGGGCGCAGCTTCACCACCAGGTCGAAGTGGAAGGTGCCGCGCGTGCCGGTGGCGATGGTCGGCACTGTCCGGGTCCACCCGCGGCCCGTCGGTGGCGATCAGCACGTCGGCGGCCAGCTCCCCGGCATGGGCGGCGACGAATTCGCGCAGGCCCTTGGAGCCGCGTTCCTCGGCCATCTCCAGCACCAGCTTCAGGTTGAAGCCGAGCCTGCCGCTCCCGCTCCGCCAGCACCGCTTCCAGCGCGGCCAGGTTCAGCGCGTGCTGGCCCTTGTTGTCGGCGGTGCCGCGGCCGTACCAGCGGTCGCCCTCCTCGGTCAGCGCCCAGGGCGCCAGGCCGGCGCGCCACTGGTCCTCCAGCCCGCGCACCGTGTCGCCGTGGCCGTAGAGCAGGACGGTCGGCCGGGCCGGGTCCTCGATGCGGGTCGGCGGTCAGGATCGGGCCGAAGCCATCGCAGCGGGTTCGGATGCACCGTGACGGTGAAGCCCATGCGCTTCCAGCCAGGGCCGGATGCCCTGCTGCAGGTAGGCGTCCAGCGCCGCCTCGGCCCCCGGTTCCTGCGAAGTCGAGGGATACTCCACCAGCCGCGCCAGCAGCGCCTTGAAGCCGCCGTCGTCGAAGCCGCGGGCGGCACGGTCGAGCGCCCCGTCACGTGTCGCCATGGGATTTCTCCGTTCTCGTATCGAGTTCATCCTGGCGGCACCATGCCGTTGCCAGCCGGCCACGTCCACGGCCGCCGATCAGCGTTCGGCCCGCCAACGCAGGAAGGGCGCCAGTTCCGGCAGCCGGCGTGGCGCGGCGAGCGGCCCGGTCAGCCGCAACCCGATCTCGGGCGCATCCGGCACCGGTCGCGTTCCCAGCCGCAGGTCGAGGGTGGTGCGGCCGAGGTCGATGTCGCCGCCGATCGTCACCACCCCGCCGGTTTCCAGCACCACGCGGGCCTCGCGGAGCCTCAGGCGGCCTTCATCGACCACCCCTGCCGCCTCCAGCCGGTCGAAGGCGGTCGCGCCGTCTTCCAGCGCCCGGAGCATGGCAGGCTCGGCCTCCCCGAGGTCCGGCAGGGCCGCCGCCGCCTGCAGCGCGGCCAGATCCAGCCCGACCAGCACGCCATCCTGCACCGCCAGATCGAGCGTGCCCTCCAGCGTCGCCGCCAGCGCCGCCACGCTGTGCCCGGTCGCGGCCAGCTTCGCCTGGGCATGGACCTGGCCGGCGCCGAGGTCGAAGGGCAGCCCGAACAGCGGGTCGCTGATGGCCGCATCGGTGATCTGCGCCTCCAGCGCCAGCCGCGGCGGGGTGGCGGCGCCATCGACCACAAGTTCGGCGCGCAGCGCACCGCCCGCCAGTTGCGCCGCGACACCCTCCAGCCGCAGCCCACCGGCATCAAGCCGCAGCCTGCCCGTCAGGTTCTCCAGCACCGGCCAGCCGAGCGGCTCGACC
This sequence comes from uncultured Alphaproteobacteria bacterium, assembly GCA_963829365.1. Taxonomy (GTDB): domain Bacteria; phylum Pseudomonadota; class Alphaproteobacteria; order Acetobacterales; family Acetobacteraceae; genus Belnapia. Next base: position 117,509 of record CAWHIH010000003.1, read on the forward strand.
CGGGCAGCCTCCACCGCCAGTTCCGCATCCACCGCCGCCAGCCGGTCCAGCCCGAGCGGGGTGGCGCCCAGGGCCGGGCCCGGCAGGGGCAGCCGCTCGGCATGGACCTGGCCGGTCAGCCGCGGCCGCGCCACACCGGGCGCCAGGGTGAGCCGGCTCCGCAGCCGCAGGGTGCCGGCCACCAGGTCGAAGCGTTCGGCGGTAAGGGTCCGTCCCTCGGCGGAGGCCAGGGTGGCGATCAGCGAGAACGACCCCTCCCCCAGCCAGACTGCCGCATCCGGCCCCAGCAGCGGGGCCAGCAGCCGTGGCGCACCCGGGTGGCGCAAGGTCAGCGTGCCGGTGCCGCGGCCGCTGGTGGCATTGATCGTTGCCGCCGCCTCCACCCGCAACTCGCCGAGGTCGCCTTCGGCCTTCAGCGCCACCGCCTCCGGCAATCCGCCGCCCGAGATCCGCATTGCCACCGGCTGCGCCAGCAGCGGCCCGAGCCCGGCCCAGGCCTCCGGCAGCAGCGGCACGAGCGCCGCACCCTGGGCGCCGCTGACCTGAACCGTGAACTCCGGCACCCGCACCGGGCCGCCGACCATCGCGGTGCCGGAAGCGGCGATGTCCACCTCCCCCACCCGCAGCGCCAGCCGCCGCAGCGCCAGGCGCCCATTCTCCAGCGTGGCATCGAGCGTCGCCCGTTCGGCGCGCAGGTCCCGCCAGGTCAGCTCCTCGGCGGCCAGCCGCAGGTTGAGGTCGAAGCCGCCCAGCCAGGCGGCGATGCCCGCGGTATCCGGCAGCCCCCGCGCCAGCTCGTCCGGCACCAGCCCGTCAAGGTCGAGCCGGTCGAGCGTCAGCCCGAGCCCGATCGCCGGCCGCGGCCCCTGCCGCACCACCCCGGCGCCCGAAAGCCGGGTGCCGTCGATGGTCGCCACGAGGTCCGAGATGGCCACCTGGCTATCCTGCAGCACCAGCCCGAAGCGGCCCTCCGCGGCGCGCAGCCGGGCCGGGTCGGTGCCGGTCAGCGGCAGCCCGAGCGCCGCCAGGGTAGCGCGCAGGTTCTGGCCGGCGAAGCGCACCGCGAGTTCCATGCGCGGGCCGGCGGTGGCGCCCGCCACTTCCACTGCCAGGTCGCCCGGCAGCAGGGCCGAGACGTCGGAAAGGGTGAGCCGCTCGCCTTCCAGGAAAAAGGCGCCGCGCAGCCGGCGCAGCGGCACGCCGCGGAAGCTGGTCGCCTCCGCCGACAGGTCGATGCTGACCGGCACCGGCCAGCGGCCCGGCGGCGCCGCGCGACTGCCGCAGCGCGGCGATCCAGGCATCGAGGTCCAGCCGGCCGGCGGCCAGGGCGATGTCCAGCCGCGGCGCCGGCGCCAGCCGCAGGGCGGCGGCGCCGCGCGCCGGCCTGGCCGCCGAGGTCGAGCGAGAGGTCGTCGGCGGCGAGCAGGTCGGTCGCCGCGGTCAGCCGGCCGGTGGCGCGGAAGGGCACCGGGCGGCGCCGGGCAGCAGTGCGGCGAGGTCCGGGCCGGCGGCCTCCATCCGGCCGTCGAAGCCGCTGCCCGGCGTCAGCACCCCGCGCGCCGACAGGGTGGCGCCGGCGGCGGCGAGCGAGAGGTCGAGCGGCGGCGACGCCATCGAAGCCGGGGCGGCCGAGCTGGCCGGAGAAGCGCGCCGCATGGCCGTTCCAGGCGAAGCTGCCCTCGGCCACCAGCGCCTCGGTCGGGCCGCCGGTCTGCAGCCGGGCGTTCAGCCCCTCCAGCGCAGCTTCCCGAGCTTCAGCCGGCTGTCCTCGAGCCTGGCGTCGAGCACGGTGAGCCAGGGTGGCGGGCGGAAGCTGGGCAGCTCGGTCGGGCGGCCAGGGCAGGCTGATCTCGCCACCGACCAGGGCGATCTCGCGCGGCTCCAGCCGGCCGGCCAGCAGCGCGCCGAGGTCGAGCCGCAGCCGCAGCGGCGCGGGCGGTGATGCTGTCAGCCCATCCTGGTCCGGCCCGATCGGCGACGGACGCCGCCTCGACCCGCGGCTGCGGCAGCAGCACCAGGGTGATCGGGCCGTCGAGGGTGACCGGCCGGCCAAGCTGGAGGCCGGCGAGCCCGGCCAGCCGGGCGCGGCCAGGGGTCCCAGTCGACGCAGCGCGGGCCCGACCCAGAGCCCGAGCCCAGCACCAGCCACCAGCGCCAGCAGGAGGCCGACGAGCCGGCGCATCAGCGGCCTTCGGGCGGCGCGGGCTGGCCTCAAGCAGGCGGCCCCCAGCCGCCGCCGCCCGGGGTCTCCAGCCACCAGCACATCGCCGATCGCGAGTTCGGCGCTGCCGGTCGTTGCCCGGGATGGGTTCCACCCGCCCATCGGCGCGCTCCACCCATTGCCGGCCGGGCGCGCCATCGGCGCCGCCATGCAGCCCATGCGGCGCGACGTTGCGGCGGGAGGCGACGACGATGGCCTGCATCGGCCGCAGGAAGCGGATGCGCCGGCGGCGCCATCGCCGCCCCGCCACCGCCCGGCACCGCCCGAGCCACGGCGGATGGAGAATTCCTCCAGCCGCACGGGGTAGCGCAGTTCCAGCACCTCGGGGTCCGTCATGCGGGTGTTGGTCATGTGGGTCTGCACGCGGCCGCTCGCCGTCGAAGCCCGGGCCGGCGCCGATGCCGCCGCAGACCGTTTCGTAATATTGGTACGTCGCGTCACCGAAAAGACGTTGTTCATGGTGGCCTGGGCCGAGGCGCAGGCATCGAGCGCCGCCAGCAGGGCGTTGCAGGTCATCTGGCTGACCTCGGTATTGCCGGCGACCACCGCCGCGCCGCCGCCTGCCCCGCCGGGCAGCGGCGAGAGGAAGGTGCCGGCCGGGACGATGATCTCCAGCGGCTTCAGGCAGCCATCGTTCAGCGGGATGTCCTCGCCCACCAGGGCGCGGAAGCAGTACAGCACCACGGCGCGGCAGACCGCCGGCGGGCGCGTTGAAATTGTCCGGCCGCTGCGGCCCGGTGCCGGTGAAGTCGATCACGGCGCGGCGGTTCGCGCGGTCCACCCGGACCGCGACCTTCAGCGGCGTGCCGTCATCGATGCGTGGTCTCGAAGTTCGCCGTCCTGCAGGCGGTCGCCAGCACGCGGCGCACGCTTCCTCGGCATTGTCCATCACGTGGCGCATATAGGCGCGCACGGTATCCAGCCCGTACTCGCGCACCGCGCGCTGCAGTTCCTGCACGCCCTTCTCGTTGGCGGCGACCTGCGCCTTGATGTCGGCGACGTTCACGTCCGGGCTGCGGGCCGGGTACCTGGCCGAGGCCAGCAGCGCGCGGAACTCGGCCTCGCGGAACCGGCCCTGCTCCACCAGCAGGAAGTCGTCGATGACGACGCCCTCCTCCTCCAGCGTCTCGGGACAGCGGCGGGGTCGAGCCGGGGGTCAGCCCGCCGATATCGGCGTGGTGGCCGCGGCTGCCGACGAAGAACAGGATCTCCCGCCCCGCTGCGTCGAAGACCGGGGTGATGACGGTCACGTCCGGCAGATGCGTGCCGCCGTTGTACGGGTTGTTCAGCGCCACCACGTCGCCCGGCCGCAGGGTGGTGCCGCGCGGAGCGGATGACGGTGCGCACGCTCTCGCCCATGGCGCCGAGATGCACCGGCACATGCGGCGCATTGGCCACCAGCCGCGCCGGTGCCGTCGAAGATGGCGCAGGAGAAGTCCAGCCGTTCCTTGATGTTGACGGAGAGCGAGGTGTTCTGCAGCACCGCGCCGGTCTGCTCGGCGATGCTCATGAACAGGTTGTTGAACAGCTCCAGCATCACCGGGTCGACCTTGCCGGTATCCGCGGCGCGGGCGGCGGCGCGCTGCTCGGTGCGGCGCAGCACCAGGTGGTTCAGCGGCGGTGACCTCGGCGGTCCAGCCCGGCTCGACCACCGTGGTGGCGTTCGCCTCGCGGATCAGGGCCGGGCCGCGCATGGTGTCGCCGGCCAGCAGCGCCTCGCGGTCGAAGACCGGCGCCTCGGTCGCGGCGCCTTCGACGAACAGCGGCACGGTGTCGATCACCGCCGGCGCCGCGCCGTCCGGCGCGGCGGCGAGCGTCGGCTTCCGCCGACCGCTCGCCGGCGGCGGTCACCTCGGCGATGCAGGCCTCCACCACCACCTCGCGCTCGGGCGTGGCGAAGCCGAAGCGGTGGCGATGCGCGTCGGTGAAGGCGTCCAGCACCGTGCCTCATGGCGAGCCGAAGGCGACGGGCAGGAAGCTGTCGGTGCCGGCGTAGCGCAGGTGCAGCCGGCGGGCGGCGGCGATGCGCGCCGGCCTCGGCGCCCTGACGCAGCAGCTCGGCGCGGCCCGTCGGCGGCCAGCGTCATCCAGCTTGGCGGCGAGCGTGTCCATGGTGTCGGCCGACAGCGGCGCCTCGACCGCGGCCTCGCGGATCACGCGTCTGGTCGGCGAGGCCCATGCCATAGGCGGAGAGCACGCCGGCGAAGGGGTGGATGAACACCGTCTCCATGCCCAGCTCGTCGGCCACCAGGCAGGCATGCTGGCCGCCCGCGCCGCCGAAGCACTGCAGCGCGTGGCGGGTGACGTCATGGCCCTTCTGGATCGAGACCTGCTTGATCGCATTCGCCATGTTGGCGACGGCGACGCGCAGGAAGCCCTCGGCCACCGCACGCGGGTCCTGCGGCGTGCCGGTGGCGGCGGCGATCTCAGCGGCGAGCGTCGGCGAATTTCTGCGGCCACCACATCCGCATCCAGCGGCTGGTCGCCATCCGGCCCGAAGATCGCCGGGAAGTGGTGCGGCTGGATCTTGCCGACCATGACATTCGCATCGGTCACCGTCAGCGGCCCGCCGCGGCGATAGCAGGCCGGGCCGGGCACCGCGCCGGCGCTTTCGGGGCCCACGCGGTAGCGCGCGCCATCGAACTGCAGGATGGACCCGCCACCGGCGGCGACGGTGTTGATCGCCATCATCGGCGCGCGCATCCGCACGCCGGCCACCTGCGTCTCGAAGGCCCGCTCGAACTCGCCGGCATAGAGCGCGACATCGGTCGCTGGTGCCGCCCATGTCGAAGCCGATGATCTTGCCGAAGCCCGCCATGCCCGCGGTGCGCGCCGCGCCGACGATGCCGCCGGCCGGGCCGGAGAGGATCGCGTCCTTGCCCTGGAAGCTGCCGGCCTCGGCTAGCCCGCCGTAGGACTGCATGAAGTACAGCCGCACCCCGGGCAGCTCGCCCGAGCACCTGTTCCACGTAGCGGCGCAGGATCGGCGAGAGGTAGGCGTCCACCACGGTGGTGTCGCCGCGCGGCACGATGCGCGGCAGCGGCGAGGCCTGGTGGCTCAGCGAGACCTGCGGGAAGCCGACCTCGCGCGGCAATGGCACCGAGGCGCAGTTCATGCGCCGGGATGCGCCCAGGCATGCATCAGCACGATCGCCACGGCGCGGATGCCAGCCGCATGGGCCTCGGCCAGCGCGGCGCGGGCGGCGGCCTCGTCCAGCGGCTCCAGCTCCTCGCCGGCAACCGCGACGCGGCCGCCGATCTCGGCCACCCGCTCATGCAGCAGGTCGGGCAGCTTGACATGCAGGTCGAACAGCCGGGGCCGTGCCTGGTTGCCGATGCGCAGCATGTCGGCGAAGCCGCGGTTGACCAGCAGCAGCACCCGCTCGCCCTTGCGTTCCAGCAGCGCGTTGGTGGCGACGGTGGTGCCCATCTTGACCGCGTCGATGGTGCCCTCGGGAATCGGCGCGTCGGGCGCCAGGCCAAGGTATGGCGGATGCCGGCGACGGCCGCGTCGCGGTAGCGGCCCGGGTTCTCGCGACAGCAGCTTGGCGGTGGAGAGGCGCCCGGCGGGATCACGCGCCACGATATCGGTGAAGGTGCCGCCGCGATCGATCCAGAACTGCCAGCCCGCGTCCATCGAATCCTCCGCCGCCGTGATGACAAGCCGGGAGCATGGGCACAAGGCCCGCCCCATGAGAGGTGATCGTTGACGATTTATCAGTATTTTGTCAACGTTCCGCCATGTCCACCGCCGACCCCGTGGTCTCCTCCGCCCATCTCGCCGCCGGCGCCTCCCCGGCGCTGTCCGAGGTGGAGTTCGGCATGATCCTCGCCGGGCATGCCTTCCAGCGCTGGATGGTGCTGTGCACCGCCGCCGCCGGGGCGCCCGGCCTGTCCGCCACCGAGGTGCTGATCCTGCACACCGTGCACCACCGCGGCCGGGCGAAGCGGCAGGCGGAAATCCTGCTGGCCCTGGCGATCGAGGATACCCACATCGCCACCTATGCCATTCGCAAGCTGCAGGCGGCAGGGCTGGTGAAGACCAGCCGGGCCGGCAAGGAGAAGCTGGTGGCGGCCACCCCCGCCGGCGCCGCCCTCTGCACCCGCTACGCCGAGGTGCGGGAGGCGCTGCTGGCCCGCGCAGTGCGCGACAGCGGCCCGCCCGCTCCGGCGCTCTCGGAGGTCGCCGCGCTGTTGCGGACCCTGTCGGGCTACTACGATCAGGCGGCGCGGGCGGCAGCGACGCTGTAGCCGGCCCGCGCAACGATGCAGGAAGCCTCTCCCCGGCGGGGCGCGGCGTGGTAAGGCTGGACGGTTCAGACATGGGATGTCGCGCTTGAGCCTTTGGGGCAAGATCATCGGCGGAGTGACCGGCTTCGTGACCGGCGGGCCGTTCGGCGCCGTGGTCGGGGCGGCACTCGGCCATGCGGCGGACCAGGGTGGCGGCCGGCCCGGCGCGGCGGGCAACCCGCTCGGCGCGCTGTTCGGCCGTTCGGCGGTGCGCCAGGCGGCGGATGCCGCGGCGATGCTCGGCTCGCGGGAGCAGTTGTTCGCCATCACCGTGGTGGTGCTGGCCGCCAAGCTGGCGAAATGCGACGGCCCGGTGAAGCGCCAGGAGATCGACGCCTTCAAGCGGCTGTTCCGCATCCCGCCCGAGAACCTGCGCGAGGTGGCCGCCCTGTTCGACCAGGCCCGCGACAGTGCCGACCCGTTCGAGCCCTTCGCCGAGCGGCTGGGCGAGGCCTTCCCGGACAACAAGGGCATGCTGGAGGACGTGCTGGCGGCGCTGTTCCAGATCGCCCGCGCCGACGGTGGGCTGACCCGCGCGGAAGTCGCCTTCCTGCAGGGCGTGCAGCGCGGCTTCAGGCTGGATTCCGACGCCTGGGAACGGGCGCGGGACGGCTACAACCCGCGCTCCGCCGCCGCCGCGGCCGATACCGGGCCCGACCCCTACGGCGTGCTCGGCGTGCCGCGGATTCCTCGCGATGAGGCGGTGCGGCTCGCCTGGCGCCGGCTGATGCGGGAGAACCACCCGGACAGCCTCGCCTCCCGCGGGGTGCCGCAGGAATTCGTCGACCGCGCGACCGACAAGGTGGCCGAGATCAACGCCGCCTGGGACCGGGTGAAGCGGGACCGCAAGCTCTAGCGCCATGCCCATCCGCGACGCACCCAGCCCCAACCATGACGCACGGCCGGAGGGCATGCCGGTCGATACGCTGGTGCTGCACTACACCGGCATGCGGAGCGGCGCCGCGGCCATCGCCCGGCTGCGCGACCCCGCCGCCCGCGTCTCCGCGCATTACGTCGTGGAGGAGGATGGCGCGGTCTTCCGGCTGGTGCCGGAGGAACGCCGCGCCTGGCACGCCGGCATCTCCCACTGGCGCGGGCGGGAGGGGCTGAACGACCGCAGCATCGGCATCGAGATCGTCAATCCCGGCCATGAATGGGGCTACCGGCCCTTCCCCGCCATGCAGATGGCGGCGGTCTGCGACCTTTGCCTCGACATCCTTGGCCGCCACCCGATAGCGCAGCGCGACGTCGTCGGGCACAGCGACATCGCGCCGGACCGCAAGCAGGACCCGGGCGAGTTGTTCGACTGGGAAGGCCTGGCGGCGAATGGGGTCGGGCTGTGGCCGGCGGCGCCCGCCGCCATCCATGGCGGCGATGCGGCGGCGCTGCTCACCGCCATCGGCTACCGCCCGAACCTGCCGCTGGCCATGCGGCTGGCGGCCTTCCAGCGGCGCTGGCGGCCGGCGCTGGTGGATGGCGTGGCCGATGCCGCCAGCCTGGGGCTGCTTGCCGCCGTCGCCGCGCTGGTGTCGCATCCGCAACGCCTCGAATCGACCCGCCCGCACCATTGACGCCGGCCCGATGGCTGGCGCATGACACCGCCGCGCCAGGTGGCTGGACGGCCGCCGGCGGTGCTGCGAGGCATCGCCGGAGGAAAGTCCGGGCTCCACGGGAATACGATGCCGGTCAACGGCCGGCGGGGGTCAAACCCCAGGGAAAGTGCCACAGAAAACAAACCGCCCGGCCGCCGCGAGGCCGCCGGGCAAGGGTGAAACGGTGCGGCAAGAGCGCACCGCGCCCCCGGCAACGGGGGCGGCATGGCAAACCCCATCGGGAGCAAGACCGAATAGGGGTGACCGGCGAGCGCCACCTTCGGGCGGCGTGGCGCGGGGGCATTTCCGCCCTGTCACCCGGGTTGGTCGCTGGAGGCGCGCAGCAATGCGCGTCCTAGAGGAATGGTCGTCCCGCCCCGACGTTTCTTGGGGCGGACAGAACCCGGCTTACAGGCCGCCTGGCGCGCTTTCCTGCATACTTTCCGCGTGGCGTCCCGGCCTGCCGCAAGAACAAAACGGGTAAAGATAACTTCTTGCCCGCAACAGGCCATGATTTATCATCGAACATGCATCACGGACGCTAACGCGCTCAGATTTAGACAATTTTATAATGTCGCCTAGTTCCCCCGACCAGCATTCGCGCTTGTAGTCCCGTGAAATCCCGTGCTATCCCAAGACATCCCGTGATGGATCCAACAGCTCGGGGGGGCGAGGGATCTTTGGCGGGGTGGTCGGGCGAGCCGGTGGGGTCGGGGGGCCCCACCGGCCGCTGATCCCGGTGACCTCACCGGCACCATACCATCCTCCGGGCGACACTAATCGGTAAGCGGTCACTGGGGGGGCGGTCGCTGGGCGATGTCCGAGTTCACAGGCACTATTGGCGGGGGGTTCGACGCGAAGAAGGGACGCATTTCCGTGCCGGCTCTCTACCGTACGGTGTTAAGCCGCATCGGCGCCGAGGAGATCGTTCTGCGGCATTCGCGTCATCTTCCCTGCATCGAGGTCTGGGCCCGGCCCGACTACATGGCCGAAGTGGAAGCCCGCGTCGCCGGCCTCAGCAAGCTCTCGGCGGAATACCAGGCCATCATGCGCAAGCTGGTCGGCCGCATCCACACCCTGCGCCCCGACACCGAAGGCCGCGTGGTCATGCCGAAGGAGCTCGCCGAACGCGCGAAGCTCGACGGCGACATCCAGTTCGCCGGCCGCGGCGCCTATTTCGAGATCTGGTCCGCCAGCGCCTATGCCGCGGAAGAAGCCCGGCTCGATGCCGAAGACGAGGGGGGCGACGTATGAACAGCCCCGATACCGGCCACCTGCCCGTCATGCTGGCCGAGGTCCTGGCCACGCTGGCGCCGCGCGACGCCGGCCACTACCTCGACGGCACCTTCGGCGGCGGCGGCTATGCCAGCGCCATCCTCGACCGGGCGGCGTGCACGCTGTGGGCCATCGACCGCGACCCGGATGCGATCGCCCGTGGCGCCGCCCTCGCCGCCCGCCATCCCGGCCGGCTGCACCTGCTCGAAGGCCGCTTCGGCGACATGCAGGCGCTGCTCGAAGCCGAGGGCGTCACCCGGCTCGACGGCGTGGTGCTCGACCTCGGCGTCTCGTCCTTCCAGCTCGACGAAGCGGCGCGGGGATTCTCGTTCCGTGGCGACGGGCCGCTTGACATGCGCATGTCGAAGCAAGGCAAGTCGGCAGCCGAGCTCGTCAACACGCTCGGCGAGTCGGAACTGGCAGATGTGCTCTATCAACTCGGCGAAGAACGTTACTCCCGCCGCATCGCGCGCGTCATCGTCGCGGCCCGGCGCGAGGCACCGATCACCACCACCGCCCGGCTGGCCGAGCTGGTGCGCGGCTGCGTGCCGCGCGACCCGTCCGGCATCGATGGCGCGACCCGCAGCTTCCAGGCACTGCGCCTCGCGGTGAACGACGAACTCGGCGAGATCGAGCGCGGCCTGGCCGCCGCCGCGGCGCTGCTCGCGCCCGGTGGCCGGCTGGTCGTGGTCGCTTTCCATTCCCTGGAGGACAGGATCGTGAAGCGCTTCATGGCCGGCGCCGCCGGCCGCGGCGGCGGTGCCTCCCGCCATGACCCCGGCGCGCTGGCGCAGCGCGCCGCACCGCCCGCCTGGCGGTTGCTGACACCCAAGGCGCAGCGCCCCGGCCGCGCCGAAACCACCACCAACCCCCGCGCCCGGTCCGCCCGGCTGCGGGCCATCGAACGCCTGCCCTTCACTGAACACCTGGCCGTATCGCGGGACGCAGCATGATCCTTCGCCCCTTCACCCTGCTTTCCCTCGTCGCATTCCTGGGCGCCGGACTGCATGTCTACCAGACCAAGCATGAGGCCGCGTTGCTCGACAACGAGCTGCGCGGCATCGCCCGCCAGGTGCGCGACGCCGAGGCGCGCAGCCAGACGCTGCAGGCCGAATGGGCCTGGCTGAACGAGCCGCAGCGCCTGCGCGCCGTCGCCCAGCGCCACCTGCCGGAGCTGGAGGCGATGCAGCCCGCGCAGTTCATCCGGGCCAGCGAGGCCGAGCGCCGGCTGCCCGCCGTCGTCGCCTATGCCGGGCCGGTCGCGCTGTTCGCCGCGCAGGAGGCGACCGCGCCCGAGGTCAGCACCGCACTCGCGCTGGTGCCGCGCGCCACGGATGCGGTGCAGGTCGCCGTGGCGCCGGTTGCCGTGGCGCCAGTGCCCGTGCCGGCGCCCGTCGTCCTCGCCGAGGCCGTCCCGGTGGCGGAACCCGAGCCGGTCGTCACCATCGTCCTGCCGGCCGCATTGCCGCCCGTCGTGGCGGCGGCGAAGGCTCAGCCGGCACCCGCCGCAGCCAGCCGCGCCGTCCAGCCGCGGCCCGCACCGCGGATGGCCGCGAGCATCGCTCCGCCGCCGGTCAGCGCACCGGCGCCGCGGCGGATGGTTACCCAGGTTGCCGCCACGGTCGAACCCCGGCCGGTGGCCGCGCCGGCCCCGGATCTCGGAGCCCCGCGCCGCACCATCCAGGGCTTCGGCGTGCAGAGCTTCGCCGCCGGTTCGGCGCTGGGCGGCGGACGGCCGATGCTGGCCCCGCCGGTGCCCTTCGGCAGCGCCGGCGCCGCCACCTTCGGGGGCAGGGCGCCGACGCAATGAACCACTGGCCGGATGATGAGCTGCGCCCGCCTCCCTCGCCGCATGCGGCGCCGGCCGGCCGGCCGCTGCCGAGCGGGGCGGCGCGCCGCCCCGCGGCCCACCCGCGCGACGTGGTGCGCATCGCCGCGCCCGAACTGGTCCGCCGGGCCCAGCTGGAAAAATCCCGTGGCCGCCTGGTGGTTGCCGCCGGCGGCTTCGCCCTGCTGTTCGGCGCCGTCGGGCTGAAGCTGGCCTTCGCCACCCTCATCGACCCGATGACCCCGAAGCTGCGCCCCGCCGCCCACATGCCGACCAGCGCGCCGGTCGTCAGCCGCGCGCCCATCGTCGACCGCAACGGGGAGGTGCTTGCGGTGTCGCTGCGGGTGACCGAGCTCTATGCCAACCCGCAGGAAATCAACCACCCCGAGGCCGCCGCCGACCGGCTGCTGGAAGTGCTGCCCGACCTCGACCGCGAGCAGCTGATCGCCCGCATCAGCCGGCGCAACGTGCCGGGGACTGAGCGGCCGGTGGAGTTCGCCTATCTCGCCCGCAACCTGGCGCCGCGCCAGCAGCAGGCGATCAACGACCTCGGTGTCGCCGGCTTCCATTTCCAGCCGGCCGAGCGGCGGTTCTATCCGCAGGGCTCGGCCGCCGTGCATGTGCTCGGCCAGGTCGATGTGGACGGCAAGGGCATCGCCGGCGTCGAGCACAGCTTCGACGAAAGGCTGCGGACGGAACACGCGCCGCTGCGGCTTTCGCTCGATGTCAGGGTGCAGGTGGCGCTGCGGGAATCGGTGCAGAAGGCCATCGCCGACTTCAACGGCATCGGCGGCGCCGGGGTGGTGCTGGACGTGCACACCGCCGAGGTCCTGGCGATGGTGAGCCTGCCGGACTACGACGTCTCCGACCCGGACGGCGTGCAACGCCGCGGGGCCGAATCGGCGGTGCCGGTGCGGCCGGGCCATGATCCGAAGTTCAACCGCGCCACCGTCGGCCTGTACGAGCCCGGCTCGACCTTCAAGCTGTTCACCGCGGCGATGGCGCTCGACGGCGGCACCGCGAACATCTGGAGCAGCTTCGATGCCAGCCGGCCGATCCGCTACGGCCGCTTCACCATCAGCGACTATCGCGGCAAGAATCGGTCGCTGAGGCTGCCCGAGGTGCTGGCCTATTCCTCCAACCTCGGCGCCGCGCACATGGCGATGGGCGCCGGGCCGGCCCGGCAGCGCGAATTCATGGGCCAGCTCGGCATGCTCTCCCGCGTCGGCATCGAGCTTCCGGAAACCGCGCGGCCCATGGCGCCCGGCCCGCAGCGGTGGCGCGACATCAACACGATGACCATCGGCTTCGGCCACGGCATCTCGGTGACGCCGCTGCACGTGGTGAACGGCGTGTCGGCGCTGGCCAACGGCGGCATCCTGCGCCAGCCGACCCTGCTGGCGCAGCCGCCGGGCGCCGCGCGGGACGGCGTGCGGGTGATCTCGGAACGGACCTCGGAGATCATGCGCCGGCTGATGCGGCTGGTGGTGACCGAAGGCTCGGGCAAGGGCGCCGAGGTGCCCGGGTATTTCGTCGGCGGCAAGACCGGCACGGCGCAGAAGACAGGGCCGCGCGGCGGCTACCTGCAGGACAAGCGCATCGCCGCCTTCGTCGGTGCCTTCCCGCTGAACCAGCCGCGCTATGCGCTGTACGTGATGGTGGATGAGCCCAGGCCGAATGCGCAGAGCCATGGCTTCGCCACCGCCGGCTGGGTGGCCGCGCCGGCCGCCGGCGCGGTGATCCGGCGGATCGCCCCGATCCTCGGGATGGTGCCGGAAACCGACCGCATTCCGCAGATCCAGGAAGCCCTGGCGATTCCGCTGCAGCCCGGCCGGCCGGCGCGGACCGAATCGCCCGCGGTCGCGGGGGCGCCGCGCAACGGCACGCCGGCAACCCCGCGCGGCAGCACCCCGGCGGCAGCCCCGCCCCGCGTGCTGCCGTTGCCGGCCGTACGGCCGCCGGACCTGGCGCCCCTCGGAGCCCCGCCGGCGCTGCGGCAGACCGATGCGGCGCCCCTGCCCGCCCGCCTCAGGCTTGCCGTGGCCCCGGCTCCGCCGCGCGAGGCCGGCCTTGCAGGACGTTGAGGCATTCCCCGCCCCGGAGCCGCCGCTGCGGCTTGACGCATTGATGCGCGCCGGCGGGCTTGCGGCGGCCGGCGAGGCCGCCGGCTGCGCCATCCGCGGCCTGACGGCGGACAGCCGCGCCGTGGCGCCCGGCTGGCTGTTTGCCGCGCTGCCCGGCGCGCGGGCGGATGGCCGCGGCTTCATCGCCGATGCGGTGGCGCGCGGCGCCGCGGCGGTGCTGGCGCCGGAAGGCACCGCCTGGCCGCCCGCCACGCCCGTCCGCCCGCTGCTGACCAGCCCCGATCCGCGCCGCACCCTGGCGCTGATGGCCGCCGCCATGGCCGGTACCCAGCCGGCCACCGTGGTCGCCGTCACCGGCACCAACGGCAAGACCAGCACGGTGGATTTCCTCCGCCAGCTCTGGGCGCTGGCCGGCCGCAAGGCCGCCTCCATGGGCACGCTCGGCCTGATCGCCCCGGGCTTCCCGGGTGGCGAGAGCCTGACCACGCCAGACCCCGTCGCGCTGCACGGCCAGCTCGCGGCGCTGGCCCGCGCCGGCTTCGGCCATGCGGCGATCGAGGCTTCCTCGCACGGGATCGAGCAGCGGCGGCTGGATGGCGTGCGCCTCGCCGCCGCCGGCTTCACCAACCTGACGCGCGACCACCTCGACTACCACGGCAGCATGGCCACCTACCGCGCCGCCAAGCTGCGGCTGTTCGAGGCGGTGCTGGCGCCCGGCGCCACCGCCATCGCCAATGCCGACATGGATGCGGAAACCCTCGCCGCGCTCGATGCCATCGCCGCCCGGCGCGGCTTCGGGCTGCTGACGGTGGGGACCGCCGGCGGGGCGGTGCGGGTGCTGGCGCAGCGGCCGCTGCCGGACGGCCAGGCGCTGGAATTCACCGCCTTCGGCACCCGCCATGCGGTGCACCTGCCGCTGCCGGGGCGGTTCCAGGCGGACAACGCGCTGCTGGCCCTGGCGCTGGCGGTGGTCAGCGGCACGGAGCCGGGCTGGGCATCGGCGCTGCTGCCGCGGCTGGCCGGGGTGCGCGGCCGGATGGAACTGGCCGCGCGGCTGCCGAACGGCGCCGCCGTCTATGTCGACTACGCCCATACGCCGGATGCGCTGGAGCGGCTGCTGGCGGCGCTCCGGCCGCATGCCGGACATGGCGCCCGGCTGCATGTGGTGTTCGGTGCCGGCGGCGACCGCGACCCCGGCAAGCGCCCGCTGATGGGTGCCGCCGCCGCCCGCCACGCCGACCGTTGCTGGGTCACCGACGACAACCCGCGCAGCGAGGACCCCGCCGCCATCCGCGCCGCGGTGCTGGCCGGCTGCCCCGGCGGCACCGATGCCGGCGACCGCCGCGCCGCCATCGCCGCCGCGCTGAATGACCTCGGGCCAGGCGACGTGCTGGCGGTGGCAGGCAAGGGCCATGAAAGCGGCCAGACCATCGCCGGCGTCACCACGCCCTTCGACGATGCGGCGGTGGTGCGCCAACTGGCGGGAGCGCCGGCATGATGCTCTGGACCGCCGAGGCGCTGCAGGCCGCGACCGGCGGCACGCTGGCCGCCGGGGCCGGCGTCACCGGCGTCTCGATCGACAGCCGCAACGTGGCGCCGGGCGAGTTGTTCGTCGCGCTGCACGATGTGCGCGACGGGCATGATTTCGTTGCCGATGCGCTCGCCCGGGGCGCCGCGGTGGCGATGGTCGACCGCGACCCGCCCGGGCTTGCCGCCGATGCGCCGCTGCTGCGGGTGGCGGATACCCTGGCCGGGCTGGGCGCCCTCGGCGCCGCCGGCCGCGCCCGCACCGCGGCGCGGGTCGCCGCCGTCACCGGCAGCGTCGGCAAGACCGGCACCAAGGAAATGCTGCGGCTGCTGCTGGCCGGCTTCGGCAAGACCCATGCCGCCGTCGCCTCCTACAACAACCACTGGGGCGTGCCGCTGACCCTGGCGCGGATGCCGGCCGACAGCGCCTTTGCGGTGATCGAGATCGGGATGAACAACCCGGGCGAGATCGCCCCGCTGGCCCGCCTCGCCCAGCCGCATGTCGTTGCCATCACCATGGTGGGGGAGGCGCATATCGGCCACCTCGGCGGGCTGGCCGGTATCGCCGAGGAAAAGGGCAGCATCGCCCGTGGCCTCCTGCCCGGCGGCACCGCGGTGCTGCCCCGCGATACCCCGTTCTTTCCGCGGCTGGCCGAGCTGGCGCGGCAGGCGGGGGCGGGGCGCATCCTCGGCTTCGGCCGTGATCCGGCGGCCGATGTCCGGCTGCTGGATGCGACCATCGGGGTCGATGGGCGGACCCGGGTGGATATCTCCGTGCTCGGGACGCCGGTCACGCTGCGGATGCCGGCGATGGGGCTGCACCATGCCGAGAACGCCTGCTGCGCGCTGGCGGTGGTGGCCGGGCTGGGGCTGGACGCGGTGCGCGCCGCCCCGGCGCTGGCGGCCTATGCGCCGGGTGCCGGGCGGGGTGCGCCGCGCGACATCGCGGTGGCCGGCGGCAGCGCGCTGCTGATCGACGAAAGCTACAACGCTGCTCCGCCGGCGATGCAGGCCGCGCTGGCCACCCTGGCGCAGCGCCCGGGCACGCGGCGCATTGCGGTGCTGGGCGACATGCGCGAATTGGGGCGTTCTCCGCCGCGCTGCATGCCGGGCTGGCGCCGGCCGCGGCGAAGGCGGACCTGGTGTTCTGTTGCGGGCCGGAGATGGCCCGGCTGTTCGCCCTGCTGCCGGAGGCAAAGCGCGGCGCGCATGCCGCCGACAGCGCCGCGCTGGCACCGCTGGTGCGGGCGGCGCTGCGACCCGGCGACACTGTTTTGGTAAAGGGCGCGCTCGGCAGCCGCATGGCGGTGCTGGTCCGGGCGCTGACGGAGAGCAGCTCGTGATCTTCAACCTCTTCGCGCCGCTTGCCGAGGAATTCGCACTGTTCAACCTGGTGCGGTACACCACCTTCCGCGCCGGTGCAGCCTGCCTGACCGCGCTGGTGATCTCGCTGGCGCTCGGACCGCTGGTGATCGGCTGGCTGCGCGGCTTCCAGAACGGCGGCCAGCCGATCCGCGAGGACGGCCCGGCCGGCCACCTGCTGACCAAGAAAGGCACGCCCACCATGGGCGGCGTGCTGATCCTGCTGGCGCTGGTGCTCTCTACCCTGCTGTGGGTCGACCTGCGCAACGGGCTGGTCTGGGCCGTGCTGTTCGTCACAGTGGGCTATGGCGGGCTAGGCTTCGCCGATGACTGGCTGAAGGTGACCAAGCGCAACACCAAGGGCGTCTCGGCCCGCATGAAGCTGGTGGTGCAGGCCGCCATTGGCGTGGTCGGGGCAACCTGGATCATGCTGGTGCTGCCGCCGGCCATCGCCAGCGGCTTCGCCATCCCGCTGTTCAAGGAAACCCTGATCGGGCTGGGGCTGGTCTTCCCGCTGGTCGGGATGCTGGTGCTGATGGGCGCGTCCAACTCGGTCAACCTGACCGACGGGCTGGACGGGCTGGCGATCGTGCCGGTGATGATCGCCGCCGCGGTGTTCACGCTGATCGCCTATCTCGTCGGCAACCGGGTATTCGCGGACTACCTGCAACTGCACGCGGTGCCCGGTGCCAACGAGCTGGCGGTGTTCTGCGCGGCGCTGATCGGCGCGGGCCTCGGCTTCCTGTGGTTCAACGCCCCGCCGGCGGCGGTGTTCATGGGCGATACCGGGTCGCTGGCGCTGGGCGGCGCGCTGGGTGCCGTGGCGATCGCCACCAAGCATGAGGTGGTGCTGGCGATCGTCGGCGGGCTGTTCGTGGTGGAGACGGTCAGCGTCATCATCCAGGTGTTCTGGTTCAAGCGCACCGGGCGGCGGGTGTTCCTGATGGCCCCGCTGCACCACCACTTCGAGAAGAAGGGCTGGGCCGAGGCGACCATCGTGATCCGCTTCTGGATCATCGCCATGGTGCTGGCGCTGGTCGGCCTTTCGACGCTGAAGATCAGATGAGCGGCTTCACCCCCTTTTCCGGCGAACGGATCGCCGTCGTCGGGCTCGGCAAGGCCGGGTTGCCGGCGGCGCGGCGACTGGCCGGCTGGGGTGCCGAGGTCACCTGCTGGGACGACCGGCCGGAGGCACGCGCCGCCGCCACCGCGGCCGGGCTGGCGGTCGAGGACCCGGCGGCGGGGACGTTCCGCTGGGATGCGCTGCTGCTGTCGCCGGGGATTCCGCATCTGCTGCCACGGCCGCATCCGGCCGCCGCGGCCGCGCAGGCGGCAGGGCGGCCGGTGCTGTGCGATGCCGAATACCTGTACCGCGCGGTGCGGGCGGCGGGTTCGGCGGCGCGGTTCGTCGGCATCACCGGCACCAACGGCAAATCCACCACCACGGCGCTGCTGCACCACATCCTGGCGGCCGGCGGCATGGCGGCGGTGGCGGGCGGGAATCTTGGTCCCGCGGCGCTGTCCCTCAACATTCTGGGAACCGAAGGCGTCTACGTCCTGGAAATGTCGTCATACATGTTGGAGCGAATCCAAACCGTGCGCTTCAACCATGCCGTGATGCTCAACCTCTCGCCGGACCACCTGGAACGGCACGGCGACATGGCGGGCTATCGGGCCGCGAAGGCGCAGGTCTTCGCCCACCAATCCACCGCCGACCTCGCCGTGCTCGGCATGGACGACCCCTGGAGCCGCGCGCTGCGCGGGACCGGCGCGGGGCGCCACCTGCCGATCTCGGGAGAAACCCCGCAGCCCGGCGGCATCTGGGCGGCAGCCGGTGTGCTGCGCGACGATGCCGGGCCGATCCTGGACCTCGCCGAGGCCCCTGCCCTGCCCGGCCGCCACAACGCCCAGAATGCCGCCGCCGCCGCGGCCTCGGCGCTTCACCTCGGCGTCGGCCGCGCAACGGTCGCGGCGGGGCTGCGCAGCTACCCCGGCCTGCCGCACCGGCAGGAGAAGGTGGCCGAGTTGCGCGGCGTCGCCTTCATCAACGACAGCAAGGGCACCAACGCGGACAGCACCGCTCACGCGCTGGCAAGCTACCCGCGGCTGGTCTGGATCGCCGGCGGCACGGCCAAGGAGGGCGGCATCGAGAGCCTCGCCCCGCTGTTCCCGCATGTCGCCGAGGCGCTGCTGATCGGCCGCGACGCGCCGATGCTCGCCGCCACATTGGCGACGCACGGCGTGCCGCACCGCATCGCCGGCACGCTGGAGGAAGCCGTGCCGGCCGCCGCCGCCGCCGCCTTCGCCGGCGCCGCGCCGGTGGTGCTGCTCTCGCCGGCCTGTGCGAGCTGGGACCAGTTCAGCGGCTTCGAGGCGCGCGGCGACCGCTTCCGCGACCTGGTCGCCAGCCTGCCGGATGCCACGGGGAGGGCCGCCTGATGGCCATTTCGCGTTCCGACAACTCCGTCCTGGGCCGCTGGTGGTGGACGGTCGACCGCTGGACGCTGGCGGCACTGCTGGTGCTGATCGGCTTCGGCTACGTGATGATGCTGGCCGCCAGCCCGGCGGTCGCCGAGCGGGTGATGGGTTCCGGCTCGCGCGGGCTGCTGTTCGTCAAGCAGGTGGTGTTCCTCGGCATGGCGACCACGCTGATGGTGATGGTTTCGCTGCTGACGCCGCGCAACATCCGCCACCTGGCGATCCTCGGCTGCATCGTCGCGCTGGCGCTGACCGCGGCGACGCTGTTCATCGGCTTCGAGACCAAGGGCGCACGGCGCTGGCTGGCCTTCCCGCTGCTGGGCACCATGCAGCCATCCGAATTCCTCAAGCCCTGCTTCGCCGTGGTGGTCGCCTGGCTGCTGGCGGAGGGCAAGGCGGCGGCGCGCTTACTGCCGCCGGGGCAGCGCGACGGCTTTCTCGGCACCGGCCTGTTCGGGCCGCAGACCGCGTGGCAACTGGCCGCCTTCGTGCTGCTCGGCGCGGTGACGCTGGTGCTGCAGCAGCAGCCGGACTTCGGCATGCTGATGGTGGTGGTGGCGATGTTCCTGGCGCAGTTCTTCGTGGCTGGGCTCAATCTCGGCCTGGTCGTCGTGCTCGGGATCGGCAGCATCGGGCTGGCGGTCGGCGCCTATTTCACGCTGGACCACGTCCGCAGCCGGGTGGACCGGTTCCTCGACCCGTCCTCGGGCGACACCTTCCAGATCACCAAGGCGCTGGAAGCCTTCGGCAACGGCGGGCTGTTCGGCCGCGGTCCCGGCGAGGGCCGGGTGAAGAACGCGCTGCCGGATGCCCATGCGGATTTCGTCTTCGCGGTGGCCGGCGAGGAATTCGGGTTCATCGTCTGCCTGGTGATCCTGGCGCTGTTCACCTTCGTCGTGGTGCGCGGTCTGGTGCGGCTGCTGGCGGAAACCGACCTGTTCGTGGTGCTGGCGGCAACCGGGCTGCTGGCACAATTCGGCCTGCAGGCCTTCGTCAACATGGCCTCCTCCCTGCACCTGATCCCGACCAAGGGGATGACCCTGCCCTTCGTGTCCTATGGCGGTTCCTCCGTGCTCGCCATCGCACTGGGGATGGGCATGCTGCTGGCGCTGACCCGCAAGCGCGCCTCGCGCAGGGGCGACGAGGAATGAGGGGGCCCATGGTGCAGCCCATCGTCATCGCCGCCGGCGGCACCGGCGGCCATCTGTTTCCGGCCGAGGCGCTGGCGGCCGAATTGCTGGCGCGCGGCGAACGGATCGCGCTGATGACCGACGCGCGCTCCGCCGCCTTCGCCAGCCCGGCCTTCACCAATGCCGAGCGCTTCGTGCTGCGCGGCTCCGGCCTGTCCGGGCGGGGCGCGCTCAGCGCAGCGCGCGGTGCGGCGGCGCTGGCGGCCGGCACCATGCAGGCGCGCGGGCTGCTGCGGCGGCTTGGCGCCGCGGCGGTGGTCGGCTTCGGCGGCTACCCCAGCGTGCCGCCGCTGATCGCCGCATTCACCATGTTCGGACGGCGCCCGGTGACGGTGCTGCACGAGCAGAACGCCATCCTCGGCCGCGCCAACCGGCTGCTGGCGCCGCGCGCCGATGTGCTGGCGCTGTCCTATGCCGTCACCGGCCGGGTGCCCGGTGGCGCCACGGTCGAGGTCGTCGGCAACCCGGTGCGGCCGGCGCTGGCGGCGCTGGTCGGGCGGGAATATCCGGGCACCGATGGCGCGCTGCGGCTGCTGGTGCTGGGTGGCTCGCTCGGTGCACGGATCTTCGCGGATGTGGTGCCGGCCGCCGTCGCGGCCCTGCCGCCCGCGCTGCTGCAACGGCTGGTGGTGACCCAGCAGTGCCGCCTGGAGGACATGGACCGGGTGCGCCTCGCGTATGAGGACGCGAACGTGCCGGCCGAGCTTTCGCCCTTCTTTCCCGATGTCGCCGGCCGGCTGGCGAATGCGCACCTGGTCATCGCCCGGGCCGGGGCCGGGACGGTGGCGGAACTCGCCTGCGCCGGCCGGCCTTCCTTCCTGGTGCCGCTGCCGGGCGCCATCGACGACCACCAGGTGGCGAATGCACGGGCCATCGCCGAGGCCGGCGCCGCCGTGCTCATGCCGCAGCGGGGCTTCACCGCCCCCGCACTGACGGCGCAACTCGCCGCCCAGCTGGCCGACCCGCAGGCCCTGGCGCAGGCGGCGGCAGCGGCAGCGGCGCTGGCCCAGCCGGATGCGGCGAAGCGGCTCGCCGACCTGGTTCTTTCGCTCGTACGGGCCCGTTCGGCCCAGGAAACCGTCTGATGCGCGCCCTGCCCCTTTCCATCGGCCCCATCCACTTCGTCGGCATCGGCGGCATCGGCATGTCCGGCATCGCCGAGGTGCTGCACAACCTCGGCTACCAGGTGCAGGGCAGCGACATCGCCGAAGGCTACAACGTCGCCCGGCTGCGGCAGGCCGGCATCCCGGTCGCGGTGGGCCATGCGGCGGAGAACCTCGGCGGCGCCCAGGTGGTGGTGGTCTCGACCGCGGTCGGCAAGGACAACCCCGAGGTGCAGGCGGCGCGCGCCGCCCTGATCCCGGTGGTGCGCCGGGCCGAGATGCTGGCCGAGCTGATGCGGCTGAAGTGGTCGGTCGCAGTGGGTGGCACCCATGGCAAGACCACCACCACCAGCCTCGTCGCCTGCGTGCTGGAAGCCGCCAAGATCGACCCCACCGTCATCAACGGCGGCATCGTCAATGCCTATGGCACCAACACCCGGCTCGGCGCGGGGGAATGGATGGTGGTCGAGGCGGATGAGAGCGACGGCAGCTTCCTGCGGCTGCCCTCGGTCGTCGCCATCGTCACCAACATGGACCCCGAGCACCTGGACCACTGGGGCACCGCGGAAGCGATGAAGGAGGGTTTCGCACAGTTCGTCTCGAACATCCCCTTCTACGGCTTCGCAGTGCTTTGCCTCGACCACCCCGAGGTGCAGGCGATGATCCCGAAGCTCGACCGCCGCATCGTCACCTACGGCTTCTCGCCGCAGGCCGATGTGCGGGCCGAGAAGCTCATCATGGATCGCATGGGTGCCACCTTCGAGGTCACGGTGCAGGACCGGGTGACCAGGCGCGGCCGTCCGATGAAGCCGTTCCGCCTGCCGATGCTCGGCCAGCACAACGTGCAGAACGCGCTGGCCGCCATCGCCGTCGGCGTCGAGATGGACATCGACGGCGAGACCATCCGCAGCGCGCTGGCCGGCTTCAAGGGCGTCAAGCGCCGGTTCACCCGGGTTGGCGAATCCGGCGGCATAACCGTCATCGACGACTACGGCCACCACCCCGTCGAGATAGCCGCGGTGCTGAAGGCCGCGCGCCAGGCCGGTGCACGGGACGTGATCGCGGTGGTGCAGCCGCACCGCTATTCCCGCCTCGCCACGCTGTTCGAGGATTTCTCGAAGTGCATGAACGACGCCGGCACGGTCATCGTCGCCGATGTCTATGCCGCCGGCGAGGAGCCGATCCCCGGCTTCGACAAGGACGGGCTGGTCGAGGGGCTGCGGGCGCGCGGCCACCGCAGCGTGGTGGCGCTGCCCGGCCCGGACAGCCTGGCCGAGATGGTCCACGCCATCGCCAAGCCGGGCGACTACGTGGTGTGCCTCGGCGCCGGCAGCATCACCACCTGGGCGCACGCACTGCCCGAGCAGCTCGCCGCCCTGCAGCCTGGCATCCGCCCGGCACCGCTGAGGCGGGCATGAGCACGCGCCGCATGGAACACGCGATCCCCGCGCTGCGCGGCCGCATCCGGGCGGGGGTGCCGCTGGCGCCGCTCACCTGGTTCCGGGTCGGCGGGCCGGCGGAATGGCTGGTGCGCCCGGCCGATGCCGCGGACCTCGTGGCCCTGCTCGCCGGCATCTCCCCGGCGATGCCGCTGACCGTGCTGGGCGCGGCCTCCAACCTCATCATCCGCGACGGCGGCCTACCGGGCGTGACGCTGCGGCTGGGCGGCGCCTTTGCCGAGGTCTCGGTGGAGGCGGATGGCGTCGTCGCCGGCGCCGCCGCGCTCGACATAACGGTTGCCGAGCATGCCGCCGCCGCCGGGCTGGCGGGCCTCGAATTCCTCAGCGGCATCCCGGGCAGCATCGGCGGCGCGGTGGCGATGAACGCCGGGGCCTATGGGGCCGAGGTGAAGGACACGCTCGACTGGGCCGAGCTGGCCACCGCCGAGGGCGTGCAGCGGCTGGGTGCCGCCGATCTCCGCCTCGGCTACCGGCACGCCCTGCTGCCGCCCGGCAGCGTGGTGGTCCGCGCCCGCTTCCACGCCCGGCCCGGCGACCCCGCCCCCCGCATGGCCGAGATCCGCACGGCGCGCGAGGCGACCCAGCCGGTCCGCGCCCGCACTGGCGGCTCCACCTTCAAGAACCCGCCCGGCCACCAGGCCTGGGCGCTGATCGATGCCGCCGGCTGCCGTGGCCTGCGCCTTGGCGGCGCGCAGGTCTCGGAGAAGCACTGCAACTTCCTGCTGAACACCGGCGGCGCCAGCGCGGCCGAGCTGGAAGCGCTTGGCGAGCAGGTCCGCGCACGGGTGCTGGAGCAGAGCGGGGTTTCGCTGGAATGGGAAATCAAGCGGCTGGGAGTGCCCGCGGCATGACCACGCATGTCGCCGTCCTGCATGGCGGGATCTCGGCCGAGCGCGAGGTCAGCCTCGCCTCCGGCGCCCAGTGCACCGCCGCCCTGCGCGAGGCGGGCTACCAGGTCACGCCCATCGATGTCGGGCCGGATCTCGCCGCCACCATCGCGGCGCTGCGCGCGGCGAAGCCGGATGTGGTGTTCAACGCGCTGCACGGCCGCTTCGGCGAGGATGGCTGCATCCAGGGCGTGCTGGACTGGATGGGCCTGCCCTACACCCATTCCGGGCTGCGCGCCTCGGCGATGGCGATGGACAAGGTCGCCGCCAAGGCGCTGTTCCAGGCCGCCGGCCTGCCGGTGCCGCCGCACCGGCTGGTGGACCTCGCCGAGTTCGCCGCATGCGACCCCATGCCGCGACCCTTCGTGGTGAAGCCGGTGAACGAAGGCTCGTCGGTCGGCGTGCATATTTTGCGGACCGGCGACAACCGCCGCGGTGAGATCGCCGCCGGCTGGCGCTTCGGCAGCACGGTGCTGGCCGAGGAATACATCCCCGGCCGGGAACTGACCGTGGGCGTGCTCGAAGACCGCGCCCTGGCGGTGACCGACATCCTCGCCGATGCCGGGGTGTTCTACGACTACGATTCGAAATACGCCGCCGGCGGTTCCCGCCACATCCTGCCCGCCGCGATCGATCCCGGCATCTATGCCCGGGCGCTTGAGGTTGCCGTCGCCGCGCACCAGGCGCTCGGCTGCCGCGGCGCCAGCCGGGCGGATTTCCGCTACGACGACACCGCCGGCGAGCCTGGCCGGCTGGTGCTGCTGGAAGTGAATACCCAACCGGGGCTGACGCCGACCTCGCTGCTGCCCGAACAGGCGGCGCATGCCGGCATCGGCTTCCCCGCACTTTGCGCCTGGATGGTGGAGCAGGCCCGTCATGGACCGTGAAATGCCGCGGGTTCCCCCGCGCCCCCGTACCAGCCAGCCAGCCCGGCGCAGCCGCTCCGAGCCGACCCAGGCGCGGCCGTCCCGCTTCCGGCTGTGGCTCAGCCGCCGGCGTGGCATGTTGCGGCCGGTGGGGCTGGCCCGCGGGCTTGCCGCATGCCTCGTCACCGCCGCGGTGGCCACAGCGCTGGCCGATCCCTACGGCCGCCTCGCCGCGCTCTGGGACAGCACCACGGGCATGGCTGGCGAGGCCGGGCTGACGGTGCAGGAAGTGACCGTGCTCGGCAGCCGCAACACCCCGCTTGAGCTGCTGCGGGAAGCGCTCTCGGTCCGCCGCGGCGACCCGATCCTGGAGTTCGACCCCCATGCCGCGCGGGATCGGCTGGAGATGATCGCCTGGGTCAGGTCCGCGCATGTCGAGCGGCACCTGAACGGCCTCATCCGCGTACGCATCGACGAGCGCCGACCCTTCGCCATCTGGCAGCAGGACGGCAAGTTCTCGGTGATCGACCGTGCCGGCAACGTGGTGGCGACCGAGAACATCGGTGCCTTCGGCCGGTTGCCGCTGGTGGTGGGCACCGGGGCGGAACTCGCCGCCGCGCAGATGATCGACCTGCTGCAGGCGGTGCCGGTGGTCCGCGACCGCACCCATGCGCTGGTGCGGGTGGCGGAGCGGCGCTGGAACCTCAGGCTGCGCAACGGCACCGACGTGCTGCTGCCGGATGGCCAGGAAGCCGCCGCGCTGGCCCGGCTGGCCCAGTTGCACACCCAGCAGGCCCTGCTCGACCGGCCGCTGGCAGCGATCGACCTGCGGCTGCCGGACAAGCTGGTGCTGCGCCTGCCGCCGGAGGCGCCGGTGGCGGAGCCCACCGCGCAACGCGGACGGAGCGGCCGCGGATGAACCAGATGACCCGACCCGCCCTACCGGAAGGACCCGTCGTGCAGAACCGCCGCAACCGGGGTGCCCGCAACGGCATCTTCGGGGTGCTCGACATCGGCTCGACCAAGATCGTCTGCATCATCGCCCGCATCGACAACGACGGCGCGCCGCGCGCCCTCGGCTACGGCTGGCAGCGCGCGCGCGGCGTCAAGGGCGGCAACATCATCGACCTCGAAGAAGCCGAGAAGGCGATCCGCGCCGCCGTCGGCGCGGCCGAGGTGATGGCCGATGTCCAGCTCAAGGGCGCCATCGTCAACCTGTCCTGCGGCCAGCCGGAATCACGGCTGCTGAACATCCAATGGCCGATCGGCGGCCGCGCCGTCACCGAGGCCGATCTCCGCGCCATCATCGGCGAAGGCCGCCGGCGCAGCGCCGACGACGGGCGGGAGACGGTGCATGCCTTCCCGCTCGGCTTCACCGTCGATGCGACGCCGGGCGCCGAAGATCCGCGCGGCATGATCTGCGACACCATCGCCGCCAGGCTGCACATGCTGGATGCGGCGCAGGCCTCGTTGCAGAACCTCGGCGCCGCGCTGCTGCGCTGCGACCTGGCGGCGGAGGAGCTGGTCTCCGCCCCCTATGCCGGCGCGCTGGCCACGCTGGTCGAGGACGAGAAGCACCTCGGTGCTACCGTCATCGACATGGGCGGCGGCACCACCGGCATCGCGGTGTTCGCCGAGGGGCACCTGCTGCACACCGCACAGATCCCGGTCGGCGGCTGGCATGTCACCAACGACCTCGCGCGTGGCCTGTCCACGCCGATCGCCCATGCCGAGCGGCTGAAGACGCTGCACGGCAGCGTTCTCGAAGCGCCGGACGACGAGAAGGAATGGTTGCCGGTCCCGCAGGTGGGCGAGGAGGAAGACCAGATCTCGCGCGTCACCCGCGCCATGATCGTCGGCATCATCCGGCCGCGGCTCGAGGAAACCTTCGAGCTGGTAAAGGACCGGCTCGAGGCCGCCGGCCTCAGCCAGGACATGGGCCGGCGCGTGGTGCTGACCGGCGGCGCAAGCCAGCTCGTCGGCGTGCGCGAGCTGGCGGCGCGGGTGCTGGACCGCCAGGTGCGGCTTGGCCGGCCGCATCCGGTGCGGGGCCTGCCGGAGACCGCATCCGGTCCCGCCTTCGCGGCGCCGCTCGGGCTGCTGGCCTGGGGCGCCGGCGAAGGCCGGCCGTTGCTCGACCTGTCGCCGGGGCTCGAGCCGCCGGCCAGCCGCTTCCGCCGTCTCGTCAACTGGCTGCGGGACCGCGCATGAGCCCGCTGCCTTCCAGATGCCTGTGGATTACGGGGATGAACCGCTGCCGCGGTCCACATTCCCAGGACACGACTCGCCCAACTCATATACGTTCCTGCGAGGAGACCCGCGCATGACCTTGAACTTGACCCTGCCCGTCACGCAGCACACCGATTTCAGCCCACGCATCACCGTCATCGGTGTCGGTGGCGGCGGCACGAATGCGGTCAACAACATGATCGCCATGGGCCTCGACGGGGTCGAGTTCGTGGTCGCCAACACCGATGCGCAGTCGCTGGTGCACTCCAAGGCGGAGAAGCGCGTGCAGCTCGGCCCGCATCTTACCCAGGGCCTCGGCGCCGGCGCCAAGCCCGAGATCGGCCGCGCCGCGGCGGAGGAAGCGACCGAGGAACTGGCCCGTCACCTCGACGGTTGCCACATGGTGTTCATCACCGCCGGCATGGGTGGCGGCACCGGTACCGGCGCGGCGCCGGTCATCGCCCGGATGGCGCGCGAGCGGGGCGTGCTGACGGTCGGCGTGGTGACCAAGCCCTTCGACTTCGAAGGCCCCAAGCGCAAGCGCGCCAGCGACACCGGCCTGGAGGAGCTGCAATCCTTCGTCGACACGCTCATCGTCATCCCGAACCAGAACCTGTTCAGGCTGGCAAATGAGCGCACGACGTTCCAGGAAGCCTTCAAGATGGCCGACAACGTCCTCTACATGGGCGTCAAGGGCGTCACCGACCTGATGGTCAACCCGGGCGTCGTGAACCTCGACTTCGCCGACATCCGCACCGTCATGGCCGAGATGGGCAAGGCGATGATGGGCACCGGCGAGGCCGAGGGCGACGACCGCGCGGTGAAGGCCGCCGAGGCCGCCATCAGCAACCCGCTGCTGGAAGACACCTCCATGCGCGGTGCCCGCGGCGTGCTGATCAGCATCACCGGCGGCTACGACCTGACGCTGTTCGAAGTGGACGAGGCCGCCAACCGCATCCGCAAGGAAGTGGACGAGGAAGCGAACATCATCTTCGGCTCCTCGATCGACGAAACCATGAACGGCTGCATCCGCGTCTCGGTGGTCGCCACCGGCATCGACGCGATACCGAGCCAGGCGGCTGCGCCGGTGACGCAGGGCGCGACCCACTCCGGCGCCGTTGCCGCGCAGCCCGGGCTGACCATGCTGCCCGGCGGCCGCCAGGCGCGGCCGGCGGCCGTCGCCCCGGCGCCGCAGCCCGCCCCCCTGGGCGCGCCGCGGCCCGGCCCGATGCGCGGCGGCGCGCTGCGGACCGCGGTGGGCCAGCCCGTCGTACCCGCCCCCTACACCGGACCGCAGCAGGAAGAGATGGCGGCGCCGCAGCAACAGGCCCCTGCGGCTGCCGCGCCTGGTGCCCTCGCAAGCGCGCCGGTGACCATGGCGCCGCCGCTCACCGTCGGCCTGCATGCCGACCAGCATCGCCAGCCATCCGCACCTCCGGCTGCTGCCCAGCCGCCTGCATCCGGCGGTGGGTTCGGTGGACTGTTCCGCCGGGTGACCGGCGCCGCGACATCCGGCAACATGATGCGGCGGGCTGCCCCGGAGCCGACCCCGGAGCCGGTGGCCCCGCGGCTCGAGTCGCCGGTGGCGCTGCACCGGCCCGAGGCTCCGGCGACGGTCGACTTCGAGATCCCGACCTTCCTGCGCCGCCAGTCCAACTGACCAGCGCTGCCACGCCCTGGCTGCGACGGGCCGCCCCTCGGGGCGGCTCGTTTCGTTTATGGGGTGATTTGCTGTATCAGTATCTTTGCTGCGGTGCAGGATTTCGTTGTTTTACAATGACTTGCAGCGTAATATGAAGTAATAAGGCTTGACTCGCAACGCCGGGACCGTGGTGGCAGGTTACCGTCAATGCAGCGTCCCGATGGTGGACGCGGCGGCCGGTCCTGGGGGTTCCAGGCCGGATTTTAGGATCGGGCCAGGGTTGCCGCTTAGGTACCTGGGCCAGCAGGGGCAAGCATGGACGGATATTTCCCGCTCGAGACAGGTCGCCGCCGGACGCTGAAGGCCGCCATCGGCTGCGTCGGCGTCGGTCTGCACAGCGGCAAACGCGCCAGCCTGACGCTGCACCCGGCCGCGGCGGGCACCGGCATCCGGTTCCGCCGCAGCGACATCGGCATCGAGATCCCGGCCCGCTACGACCATGTGGTCGATACCCGGCTGTGCACCGCTCTCGGCCTGCCGGACGCGCCGCGGCACCACCGCATCGGCACGGTCGAGCATGTGATGGCGGCGCTGGCCGGCTGCGGCGTCGATGATGCGCTGGTGGAGTTGGACGGGCCGGAAGTGCCTATTCTCGATGGCTCCGCCGCGCCCTTCGTCTTCCTGATCGACTGCACCGGCCTCATCGCCCATGCCAGCCCAGGGCAGGCCCATGGCGCGCTGCCGGAAGCGATCGAGGTGCTGCGGCCGGTCCGGGTTCAGGAAGGCGACGGGCCGGAGGCCGCATGGGTTGCGCTGGAACCCTCCGGCGGCGACCGGCTGGAAGCCTCCCTCACCATCGATTTCCCGGGTACCGCCATCGGTCGGCAGGCGCTGAGCATGCGACTCTCCCCGCAGGCCTTCCGCGCCGGCCTCGCCGATGCCCGTACCTTCACCCTCGCCGAGGAGGTCGCCCGGCTGCGTGCCGCCGGACTGGCGCAGGGCGGCAGCCTGGCCAATGCGGTGGTGGTCGATGGCCCCCTGGTGCTGAACCCGGGCGGGCTGCGGCAGTCCGACGAGTTCGTCCGCCACAAGCTGCTGGACGTGGTCGGGGACCTGGCGCTGGCCGGGGCGCCGCTGCGCGGCCGGTTCAGCGGCTACCGCTCGGGCCATGCGCTGAACAACCGGCTGCTGCGGGCGCTGTTCGCGGACCGGGCGAACTGGCGTGCGGTGCCCGAACTGTCCCACGCCAGCCCGGCCATGGCCGATGGCGTTTCGGCCCGGCTGCCGGCCGCCGCGGCGGCGGTCGCCTGAGCCTGCCGGAATGCGGCCCCGGCCATTACGCCGGCCGGGGGGGTCCTGTGGACCCGGCCGGTGCCGTGGTATAGAGCCGGTCATCTCATTCGACCGGGGCATGATGATCCGACGTTTCGCTCCTCCCCTCGCCCTCTGCCTCGCGCTGCTGGCACTGCCGGCGTGTTCCGGCGTCGATGCCTGGGACGGCCAGCAGGCCTCGCTGAACGCCCGGGCACGCGCGAACGCCACGGCCGACGTCTCGCCCGAAGGGCTGTATGCCGCGGGCATCGAGGCGTTGCAGAACCGCCGCTATCAGGCGGCCGTCGAGCTGTTCGACCAGGTGGAACGGGACCATCCCTTCTCGACCTGGGCGACCAATGCCAAGCTGATGGCGGCCTTCGGCGAATACCAGCGCAACCGCTACACCGAGGCCATCGGTGCGCTCGACCGCTTCATCCAGTTGCACCCGGCGCACCGCGACATCGCCTATGCCTACTACCTGCGGTCGCTCTCCTACTACGAGCAGATCGCCGATTCGCAGCGCGACCAGCGCACCACGGAACAGGCCATGGCCGCGTTGCAGGACGTGGTGAACCGCTTCCCCGACACCGCCTATGCCCGCGATGCCCGGCTGAAGCTCGACCTCGGCCGCGACCATCTGGCCGGCAAGGAGATGCATGTCGGCCGTTTCTACCAGCGCCAGGGCCTGTATGGCGCGGCGATCGGCCGGTTCCGCCGGGTGGTGGAGGAATTCCAGACCACTAACCACGTGCCGGAAGCGCTGCACCGGCTGACCGAGATCTACATCAGCCTCGGCCTGACCGAGGAAGCCCGGAAGACCGCCAGCGTGCTTGGCCACAACTTCCCCGGAAGCCCCTGGTACCAGGACAGCTATGCGCTGCTGGTCGATGGCGCCGGGCCCGCGGAGGGTGACCGGCCGGGTCTCGTCCGCCGCGCTTGGAACGCGGTGTTCTAGGGCCGGCCGGAAGTCCGGCCATGCTCGCCTCGCTGGCAATCCGCGATGTCGTGCTGATCGAGCGGCTGGACCTGTCCTTCGGGTCCGGCCTGACGGTGCTCACGGGCGAAACCGGCGCCGGCAAGTCCATCCTGCTGGATAGCCTGGGCCTGGCCTGCGGCGTGCGGGCGGAAGCCGGCATGGTGCGCACCGGCCAGCAGCAATGCTCGGTCGCCGCCGGGTTCGTGCCGCCGGACGGCCATCCGGCGCTGGCCATCCTCGCCGAACAGGACATGGAGCCTGAGGAGACGCTGGTGCTCCGCCGCGTGGTCCAGGCCGATGGCCGGAGCCGCGCCTTCGTCAATGGCCAGCCGGTTTCAGTCGGGCTGCTGCGGCGGCTGGCGGCCACCCTGGTCGAGGTGCAGGGCCAGCACGACCAGGTCGGGCTGGCCGACCCCGCCACCCACGCCGGGCTGCTCGACGCCTTTGGCGGGCTGGAGCCGCCTCGTACCGCGGCCGCCGCCGCCTGGCGGGAATGGCGGGCCGCCGAACGGGCCCTGGCCACCGCCCGGGACGCCATCGCCACCGCCCGGCGGGACGAGGAATTCCTGCGCCACGCGGTCGAGGAACTCTCCGCCATCTCGCCCGAGGAAGGCGAGGAGGAGGAGCTTTGCCGGGAACGCCAGCGCCTGCAGCAGAGCGAGCGGCGTGGCGAAAGCATCGCCAGCGCCCTCGGCGAATCTGCAGCCGCGCGACCGCCGCCGTGGCGGCCCCGCCGATGCGCTGCGCAGCGCCGCCCGCGCCCTGGAACGCCTGCCGCCGCCGAATGACGAGGCGCAGGCGATCATCGCCCATCTCGGCATTGCCCAGGATGCGCTGGCCGAGGCCGAGGGCCTGCTGCAACGGCTGCTGCAGGATGGCGGCCCGGACCCGCGCAAGCTGGAGCAACTGGAAGACCGGCTGTTCGGCCTGCGCGCCGCCGCCCGCAAGCATGGCGTCGCGGTGGTGGAGTTGCCGGCGCTGCTGGCCTCGCTGAAGGACCGGCTTGGCGCGCTGGATGCCGGCACCGGCAAGGTGGCGCAGCTCGAACAGGCCGCCGGCACCGCCCGCCGTGCCTACCTGGCCGCCGGCGAGGCACTGTCGGCCGCGCGGCGGGAAGCGGCCGCCCGGCTGGAAGAAGCGCTGGCGAAGGAGTTGCCGCCGCTCAAGCTCGACCGGGCCCGCTTCGTGGTGGAGGTGGCGGCGCGCGAGGAAGGCGCCTGGGCGGCCGACGGCATGGACCGGGTGACCTTCCTGGTCTCGACCAACCCGGGGCAGACGCCGGGGCAGTTGCAGAAGATCGCCTCGGGCGGCGAATTGTCGCGGCTGATGCTGGCGCTGAAGGTGGTGCTGGCGCGCGGCTCCCCGGTGCCGACCCTGGTCTTCGACGAGGTTGATGCCGGCATCGGCGGTGCCACGGCGGCGGCCGTCGGGGAACGGCTGGAGCGGGTGGCGGAACGCCTGCAGGTGCTGGTGGTGACCCACAGCCCGCAGGTCGCGGCGCGTGCGGCGCAGCAATTGCGGGTGGCGAAGCGGATGGTGGGCGAGCGCGCGGCAACGGTGGTCGAGCCGCTGGGCAAGCGGGAACGGCGCGAGGAAATCGCCCGGATGCTGGCCGGCGAGCGGGTGACGGATGCGGCGCGGGCGGCGGCCGACAGCCTGCTGACGGGCGGGCTGCTGTGATCCGCCGGGCCACCGCCGCGGATGCAGTGCCGCTTGCAACGATGCTGCGGGCACTGGACGACGAGCCGGGGCTGCACCCCGGGCGGATCACCGCCAACCGTGTGGTGCACGACCTGATCGATGATGATCGCGCGCTGGTGCTGGTGGCGGTTGCTGAAGCCGCCCCGGCCGGATTCGCCACGGCGCATGCCAGCTACGACAGCGGCCACAGCCGCTGGGGCATGTTCCTCAAAGATCTCTATGTGGCGCCCGGGGCGCGCCGGCGCGGGATCGGCCGCGCCCGGGTCGGCGCCGTCGCCGCGGCGGCCCGGCGGGACTGCGGTTGCTTCGTCTGGTGGAACGCCGATGCAGTCGATGCCCTGGCGCTGCGGTTCCATGCGACGCTTGGCGCCGAGGCGGCGGAAGTGACGGATTTCCTGCTCGCCGGCGACGCCTTCGAGCGGCTGGCGGCGGCTTCGCCATGACCGGCGACGCACTCCGCACCCGCCCGCCCGAGGCGCTGACCGAGGAGGAGGCCGCCGCCGAACTGGCCGCGCTCGCTGCCGAGATCGTCCACCACGACCGCGCCTATCACCAGCACGATGCGCCCGAGATCAGTGATGCGGACTATGATGCGCTGGTCCGCCGCAACCGCGCCATCGAGGCTCGCTTCCCGGAGCTGATGCGGGATGACAGCCCCTCGAAGCAGGTCGGTGCGCAGGCGGCGGAGGGGTTTTCCAAGTTCCGCCACGGCGTGCCGATGCTCAGCCTCGACAACGCCTTCGCGCCTGAGGATTTCGCCGAATTCGCCGCCCGCATCCGCCGCTTCCTCGGCCTGAAGGAAGATACGCTGCGCTTCGTCGGCGAGCCGAAGATCGACGGGCTCTCGGTGAACCTGCTGTACGAAGGCGGCCGCTTCATCCGCGGCGCGACGCGGGGCGATGGCACGGAAGGCGAGGATGTCACCGCGAACCTCCGCACCCTGGCCGGCCTGCCGCTGCGGTTGAAGGGCGAGGCGCCGGAGCGCATTGAGATTCGTGGCGAGGTCTTCGTCGAGAAATCCGCCTTCCTCGCCTTCAACACCGCCGAGGGCGAGGCAGGCCGGCGCATCTTCGCCAACCCGCGCAATTTCGCCGCCGGCAGCCTGCGCCAGCTCGATCGCGAAGATCACTGCGCAGCGACCGCTGAAGCTGTTCGCCTATGCCATGGGCGCAGCCAGCGCGCTGCCGGCCGAGACGCATTGGGAGTACCTGGCCCGGCTGCGCGATTGGGGATTCGAGGTGAACCCGCTGTCCGAGCCGTTGCCGGACGAGACGGCCGCTGCCGCCTTCCAGGCCAGCATGGCAGATCGCCGCGCCGGCCTCGCCTACGACATCGATGGCGTGGTCTACAAGCTCGACCGGCTGGACTGGCAGAACCGGCTCGGCTTCGTCGGCCGTGCGCCGCGCTGGGCCATCGCCTGGAAGTTCCCCGCCGAGCAGGCCACCACCACCCTGCTGCGGATCGAGATCCAGGTCGGCCGCACCGGCGCGCTGACGCCGCGCGCGGTGATGCAGCCGGTCAACGTCGGCGGCGTCATGGTGCAGCACGCGACGCCTGCACAACGAGGACGAGATCGCCCGCAAGGACGTCCGCCCCGGCGATACCGTGGTGCTGCAACGGGCCGGCGACGTCATCCCGCAGATCGTCTCGGTGGTGCTGGAGAAGCGGCCGGCGGACAGCCGGCCCTTCGTCTTCCCCGATGTGTGCCCGGCCTGCGGCAGCCATGCCGTGCGGCCGCCGGGCGAGGTGGTGAAGCGCTGCACCGGCGGGCTGGTCTGCCCGGCCCAGGCGGTGGAGCGGCTGAAGCATTTCGTCGCCCGCAACACCATGGATATCGAAGGGCTCGGCGAGGAGAACATCCAGAAGCTCTACGACGAAGGCCTGGTCCGCAGCCCCGCCGACATCTTCCGCCTCGCCCCGCATGCCGGGCGGATGCGGGCCTGGGAAGGCTGGGGCGCCCGCGCCAAGAAGGCGGAGGAATCGAAGAAGGTCCCCAACCTCCTCGCCGCCATCGAACGGCGCCGCAGCCCGCCCTTCGACCGCTTCATCTTCGCCCTCGGCATCCGTCGTATCGGCGAAGCCAATGCCAGGCTGCTGGCGCGGCACTACCAGGCCCTGCCGGAGTGGCGGGAGAGGATGCTGGCCGCCCGCATCATCGGCTCCGAGGCACGGGAGGAGCTTGGCTCCATCCAGGGCGTCGGCCCGGCCATTGCGCAGGAGCTGGTGGATTTCTTCGACGAGCCGCGCAACCTCGCCGCGCTCGACGACCTCGCCACCGAGGTGACGCCCGAGCCGGTGGCCAGCACCGCCGCGGCGGACAGCGCCTTCGCCGGCCGCACCCTGGTGTTCACCGGCACGCTGGAGACCATGACCCGCCCGGAAGCCGAGGCGCGGGCCGAGATCCTCGGCGCCAAGGTGACGAAAAGCGTCTCGAAGAAGACCGATTTCGTGGTGGTCGGGGCGGATGCCGGCAGCAAGGCGAAGAAGGCGGCCGAACTCGGCGTGCGGGTGCTTAGCGAGGCGGAGTGGCGGGACCTGGCGGGGCTGGGCGCCGGCTAGAGCGCATTCCGTTCGACATGGCTCACGGAATGCGCTCTAGCCTGTTGTTTAGGCGAGCAAATTACCCCTGCCGGGTGATTCCACCCGTTCGGGGTTTGCTCTAGACCACAACCGGCGCTGGCAGAAGCACCAATCGCGGTCCAGCTTGTTGTTTCGTCGCGTGATTTCACGCTCTAAAGCGCCGCGCAGGCCTGCCGCAGCCATGCCGCCGTCGCCGCGTCGCAGTGCGGCGCCACCTCGGCCAGCACCCGTGCGTGGTAGGCATCCACCCAGGCCCGCTCGCCGGGGCTCAGCAGCGCCGTGTCGATCAGCGCGCGGGCATAGGGCGCCAGGGTCAGCGTCTCGAATTCCAGGAAGGGCTTCACCTGGTCCGGCCGGTCGGCCGCCTCCCGCACCAGCAGCAGGTTCTCGATCCGGATGCCGTATTGGCCCGGCAGGTAGTAGCCCGGCTCATCCGACAGGATCATCCCCGCCGCCAGCGGCACTGGCTTGGCCGCCCGGCTGATCGAGACCGGCCCCTCATGCACCGACAGGAAGCTGCCGACGCCGTGGCCGGTGCCATGGTCGAAATCCAGCCCCGCGTCCCACAAGGCACGCCGCGCGATGGCATCGATATGCGGCCCGGCGACGCCCTGCGGAAAGCGCAGGGTCGCCAGCCCAATATGGCCCTGCAGCACCCGGGTATAGCGGGACCGCAGCGCCGCCGGCGCAACACCCGGGCCGCTCCACAGCGTGCGCGTCACGTCGGTGGTGCCGTCGAGGAACTGGCCACCGCTGTCGATCAGGTAGCACTCGTCCGGGCGAATCGGCCGGTTGCTCCCGGGGGTGACGCGGTAGTGGACGATGGCGCCGTTCTCCCCGGCGCCGCTGATGGCGGGGAAGCTCTCGGCATGGAACAGCGCCACCTCCCGCCGGAAGGCCAGCAGTTGCACTGCGGCGCTGATCTCGGTCTCGCGTCCGGTCGGCGCGGCGGCGGCGAACCAGGCGAGGAAGCGGGCCAGCGCCACCGCGTCCCGGCCATGCGCGGCGCGGGCCCCGGCCTGTTCCACCGCGTTCTTGCGGGCGCGCGGCAGCCGGCACGGGTCGTCGCCCGGCGCGACGGTGGCGCCGGCGGCACGGAGGGTGGCGGCGAACCAGGCCGGCGTGGCCTCGGCATCCAGCCGCACCCGTTTGCCCGCCAGGTCGCCGAGCGCCGCCGCAAGCTCGGCACGCGGCCGCACCACCACGTCGTTGCCGAGATGCGCGCGGGTGTCCGGCGGCACCTTGCCGGGGTCCATGAACACCTCGGCCGAGGCATTCGCGCGCAGCAGGCCGAAGCCAAGCGCCAGCGGGGTATGGTCCAGGTCGCCGCCGCGGATGTTCAGCAGCCAGGCGAGGGAATGGGGATCGGCCAGCACCGCCGCATCCTCCCCGGCCGCGCGGAGCGCCTCGGCCGCGGTGGCGCGCTTCTCCGCCGCCGGGGTGCCGGCGAAGCGCAGCGGGTGCGGCACGGCGGGGGCCATCGGCGGCGCGGGGCGCCCGGCCCAGATGGCGTCCACCGGGTTGGCCGGCAGCGGCACGAAGGTCAGGCCCGCCTTCTCCAGCCGGGCCAGGGCGGCTTCGGCATGCAGCCAGGGATCGTAGCCGATGCGCCTGCCGGCGGCATGCGTCGCCAGCCATTCGGCGGCGGGCTGGTCGGTGATGTGCCGCACCTCCCACAGCGCCGGGTCGGCCTGCTGCGCCGCCTGGGTGGTGTAGCGGCCATCGGTGAACAGCGCGGCGCGGTCGGCCAGGACCACGGCGAGGCCGGCGCTGCCAGTGAACCCGGCCAGCCAGGCCAGACGCTCGCCGGCGGGCGGTACGTATTCGCCAAGGTATTCATCGGCGCGCGGGACGAGGAAGCCATCGACGCCGGCACGGGCGAGTTCGGCGCGAAGGGCAGCCAGGCGTTCGGCGGGGGTCATCGGGGCACCTTAGGCAAAGGTTAACACAAACGCAGCAATCCACAGGAAGCCCCGCACCATGCGCATGGCTAGGCTGTTGCCTTCGCACGCGCAACAATACCGTTCCGGGCCTAATTCATTCCTGCGAAGCGCGGGGAACATCCACCTCCCGCGCGGGAATTGGAACGCTAACAATGGACGCCCGCATGACCAAGGTGGAGGCAGCCCTGCTGCTTCCCCTGCCCCGCAACCTGGTGATCGAGCAGATCGAAGCAGTCCGCCAGGCCGCCAGCCGCGCCAACCAGGCCGCGCTGGTGCATGGCCTCGCCCGGATTGCCGATGTGGTGCTCGGCTGGCCGGCCCGGCTGCGGCTGCGCACCGAGTTGGCCGCGCTGTCCACCCGCGAGCTGGCCGATATCGGCCTGACCCGTGGCGACATCGACCGCGTCGTCGAGGGTTCGCTGGCCGGCACCCGCCACTGATGCTCGGCTGGCCGGGGCTTCGCGCCCCGGCCGTGACGGCCACGCCCGCCCATTCGGCCGGCGCATGGCAGGGTCCGCGCAGGGCGTGCTTGCAAGCGGCACCGGCCCCGCTTCTGATACGGCCATGCCGGTCGCATTGTGGATCATCGTCGCCGCTGCCGCCGCTTCCATCAGCCTCGCGCTCGGGGTGCGGCAGACCTTCGGGCTGTTCCTGCTGCCCCTGGCCGCGGAACACGGGCTGTCCCCGGCCGTACTCGGTACCGCCGTCGCCTTCCACAACCTGGTCTGGGGCCTCGCGCAACCGATAACCGGCGCCCTGGCGGACCGGCACGGCGCCGGGCGGGTGATGGCCGGAGGCGGGCTGCTGATGGCGGCCGGCGTGGGCCTGCCCGCGCTGTTCCCCGTCCCCGTCGCGGTATTCATCGGCATCGGCGTGCTGACCGGCCTCGGCGTCGCCTGCACCGGGACCGGCGCGGCGCTGGCCGCCGTCGGCCGGGCGGTGCCGCCGCACCGCCGGGGCGAGATGATCGGCCTGGCCAGTGCCGGTGGCTCGCTCGGCCAGGCGGCGATGGTGCCGCTGGCGCAGACCCTGATCGGCACGCTCGGCGCGGTCGCCACCCTCGGCATCCTGGCAGCGACCTTGCTGCTGATCCTGCCCATCTCGCGCAGCATCGAATGGGGCGCGCCCGCCAGGGTGGCCGGGCCCCAGCCGACCGGCATGGCCGGGCTGCCGGCGCTGGCCCGGATGGCGCTGCGGAACCGCGATTTCGCCCTGCTGACCGCCGGCTTCTTCGCCTGCGGCTTCCAGCTCGCCTTCCTCACCATGCACCTGCCGAGCCACCTGACCATCTGCGGTATGCCGGCCAGCATGGGGGCAATGGCGCTGATGACGGTCGGGCTGTTCAACATCCCCGGCAGCTGGCTGTGCGGCCGGGCCAGCAACTACATCCGGCCGGAGGTGGCGCTGGGCGGTATCTACCTGCTGCGCAGCGTCGCCATCGCCTGCTTCGCCTTCACCACCCCGACCGAGACCAGCGCGCTGGTCTTCGCCGCGGTGATGGGCTTCGTCTGGCTCGGCTCGATCCCGCTGACCAGCGCGGCGATCAGCCAGCGTTTCGGCGTGGCGGACCTCGGGGCCTTGTACGGGGTGTGCTTCCTGTCGCACCAGATGGGTGGCTTCATCGGTGCCGGGTCCGGCGCGCTGATGCTGGAATACGCCGGGAAATACGATGCCTTCTGGCCGGTGATGATCGCCGTCGGCATCCTGGCGACCGGGCTCAACTGGATGATCCGGCCACCGCCGCGTGGCGCGGCCTTCGCCTAGCGCCGCCGCAGCACCAGCGTCGTCCACGGCCCGACGTCGATCCGCCGTTCCAGCACCAGCCCCTGCCGCCGGTGCGCCGCCAGCACCAGCCGCGCCTGGGTGCCCAGCAGCCCGGCGAGGATGGCGGTGCCGCGCGGCGCCAGATGCAGCGCCAGCTCCCGCGCCATGGAACACAGCGGCCGGGCGAGGATGTTGGCGAAGATCAGGTCGTAGCGCGCCGGCCTTCATCAGCCGCGGCTCGTCCAGCCATCCGCCAGCCGCGCCGCGCACAGCCGCTGCACGCCCGTTCAGCCGGGCATTCTCCGCCGCGACGCGCACCGACCACGGGTCGATATCGGTGGCCAGCACCGGCCGCTTCAGCCAGCTTGGCCGCGGCCATCGCCAGGATGCCGGAGCCGGTGCCGAGGTCCAGGATGCCGCCGCTGGCCTGCGGTGCGCCATGGCCTCGAAGGCCATCAGGCAGCCTTGCGTCGAGGCATGCTCGCCGCTGCCGAAGGCGAGCCCGGCGTCCAGCGCAGCACGATCCGGCCTGGGTGACGCGGGTCGGCCACATGGGTCGGGCGGATCAGGAAGCGGCGGCCGATCGGCGTCTCGGGGAAGCTCTGCGATGGTGCGGGCCAGCCAGCCCTCGGCCTCGATCGGCCCGGCTTGCAGCACGGGCGGCTCGATCGCCGGCCATCAGCGCGGCGAGCGCCAGGGCGCCGGTCAGCTCGTCATTGCCGGCCCCGGCTTCGCGCACGCCCTCGATCCGCCAGGTGCCGGTGTCGTCGTCGAGGAAGTAGGCGACCGTCGCGCAGATGGTCTGGAACGCCGCCTCGAAGGCAGGCACGGCGTGGTCCGGCAGCCCCTCGATGCCAGTGACCTCCAGCGGTTCGGTGCGGCGGCGGGACAGCGGAGGTGGGCCAGTCAGCCGGCATCGGGCGCGCTCCAGGAAGCTGTCCAGCACCCGCTTGGCGTCGGCTTTCTCGAAGCCGACATCCAGCCTTGTCGTCATCCACCGCGGTGACGCGGCCGTAGCCGAATTTCTGGTGGAACACCCGCTCGCCGACCTTCAGCGGCTGGCGTGGGCGGGCCGTGGCTGCACCTCCCAGGCGGCGGCCTCGATCACCCGCGGCCGCCGCGCGATCAGCCCGCCGCTGCCGGCGAAGACGTGGGCGTCTCGGCTACCCGCTGCCGCGCCATGCTGGCGCGCCCTCGCGCTGCGATCATGCGTCGGTCCGGCAGTTCGTCGAGGAAGCGGCTGGGGATGGAGGCGGCCAGTTGCCGTAGATCCGGCGGTTGGCGGCGTGGCTGATGATGGCGCGCTTGCGCGCCCGGGTGATGCCGACATAGGCGAGGCGGCGCTCCTCCTCGAGCCCTTGTCGCCGCCTTCGTCCATGGCGCGCTGGATGCGGGAACAGCCCCTCCTCCCAGCCCGGCAGGAAGACCGTGTCGAATTCCAGGCCCTTGGCGCCGTGCAGGGTCATCAGGCTGACAGCCGGTCGCCCTCGGCGTTCTCGTCGTTCTCCATCACCAGCGCGACGTGTTCGAGGAAGCCGGCGAGGTCTCGAACTCGCCCAGCGCGCGGACGCAATTCCTTCAGGTTCTCCAGCCGACCGGGCGCTTCCGGCGGATTTGTCCTGCTTCCACATGTCGGTGTAGCCGCTTTCGTCCAGCAGGGTCGCGGCGGCCACGACATGGCCTTCCTTGTCCAGCACCTCCCGCCAGCGGGCGAAGCCCTGCATCAGCTCGCCCAGCGCCTCGCGCGGCTTGGCCTTCAGGCCGCCGGTCTCGGCCAGCGCTGCGGCGGCGGCGACAGCGGGATGCCCTCGCGCGCGCGCGGCTGTCGTGCATCGCGCGCATGCGCGGTGTCGCCGAGGCCGCGCTTCGGGCGTGTTGACGATGCGCTCGAAGGCCAGGTCGTCGGCCGGCTGGGCGATCACGCGCAGATAGGCCATGGCGTCGCGGATCTCGGCGCGCTCGTAGAATCGCAGGCCGCCGACGACGCGGTAGGGCACGCCGAGCGTGATCAGCCGCTCCTCGAAGGCGCGGGTCTGGAAGCCGGCGCGGACCAGGATGGCGATCTCGTCCAGCGAGTGGCCGCTCGCGGCGCAGCGCCTCGATCGCGCTCGCCGACCATGCGGGCTTCCTCCTCGCAGTCCCACAGCGAGACCACGCGGACCTTCTCGCCTCGGCATCCTGCCCGCCCGGTCCGCAGCGTCTTGCCGAGCCGGCCCTCGTTATGCGCGATCAGGCCGGAGGCGGCGGCGAGGATCGGGCGGTGGAGCGGTAGTTGGATTCCAGCCGGACGACCGTGCGCGCCGGGGAAGTCCTTCTCGAAGCGCAGGATGTTCTCGATCTCGGCGCCGCGCCAGGAATAGATCGACTGGTCGTCGTCGCCGACGCAGCAGATGTTGCGATGGCGACTGGGCCAGCAGGCGCAGCCAGAGATACTGGACCAGGTTGGTGTCCTGGTACTCGTCGACCAGGATGTAGCGGAAGCGGCGATGGTAGTCGGCCAGCACATCGGGTCGGGTCGCGCAGGATCTCCGTCATGTGCAGCAGCAGGTCGCCGAAATCGGCGGCGTTCAGCGCTGCCAGGCGGGCCTGGTAGGCGTCATACAGCGCCCGCGCGCGGCCGTCGGCGAAGTCGCGTGTCCTCGGCGGCGGTGACGCGTGCCGGGCGTCAGGCCGCGATCCTTCCAGCGCTGGATCGTCGCCATCAGCGCCTGCGGCGGCCAGCGCTTGAGGTCGATGCCGGCGCGCCTCCATCACCTGCTTCAGCAGGCGCAACTGGTCGTCGGTGTCGAGGATGGTGAAGTTCGACTGTCAGCCCGACGAGCTCGGCGTGGCGGCGCAGCATGCGGGCGCAGAGCGCGTGGAAGGTGCCGAGCCACAGGCCCTCGGCCGGCTGGCCGAGGATGGCGGCGACGCGCTCGCGCATCTCGCGCGCCGCCTTGTTGGTGAAGGTGACGGCCAGGACCTGGCCGGGGCAGGCGCGGCCGGTCATCAGGATATGGGCGAAGCGGGTGGTCAGCACCCGGGTCTTGCCGGTGCCGGCGCCGGCCAGCACCAGCAGCGGGCCGTCCGAGCGTCTCGACGGCCTCGCGCTGCTCCGGGTTCAGCTTGGAGGCGCGCGAGGTGATCCTCGCCGCGCTCATGGCAGATCCGGGCGGGGTCGGCCGGAGTGGTGCGGTACGCCACCGCCGACCGCATATAGAACGGCCCGCGAATTGCTGGCTCCCTCCAATGCCCATCCCGGCGCGACCACAGCTTCCGTCGCCCCTTCGCGGCTGTCCCTCGCGCGTCCTCCGGCCTGGTGCGCGCGGCGGACTCGGCGGCCGGCATCGACGGTGAGATGCGCACGAGGCGGAGATGCGTCGGCGAATGTGTGCCGCCGGCGAGCTTCGCCTGCCGCACGGCGGCGTGCTGCTGGCCGCCAGCATCTTCGCCGGCCTCGCGCGCCGCTGGCCGCGCCTGCGGCCGGTGGTGGCGCCCGCCGTCCCTGCTGATGACCCTGGTGCTGCTGCGGATCGACCCGGCGCAGGTGCTGGGCTGGGTGCGGCGGCCGCGGGCTGGTGCTGGGGCTGTCCGCTGGGTGCTGGTGGCCTGCCCGCTGATCGGCCTTCGCCGTCACCCGCGCGGCCGGGCTGGACGGTGCGCTCGGGTGCCGGGCTGGTGCTGGCGGCGGCGGCCTGCGCGGCGGTCTCCGCCCCGGCCTTCGCCCGGCTGGTCGGGCTGGATGCCGAGGTCAGCCTGGTGGTCTGCGGTCGCCACCACGGCGCTGCTGCCCTTCACCGCGCCGCCGCTGGCCCTGGGGTTGCTGGGGCTGGACCTGGCCATCTCGGTGGGCGGGCTGATGCTGCGGCTGCTGCTGATCGTCGGCCTGCCGGCGGCTGGCGGCGATGCAGCTGCCGCCGGCTGCCGGGCCGGCGCGGCTGGCCCGCGCCGCGCCGGCGGTGGATGGCAGCGTGGTGCTGATCCTGGTGGCCTTCGCCTTCGGGGTGATGGATGGCGTGCAGGCGCGGCTGCTGGACCAGCCCGGCTGGGTGCTCGGCGGCATCGCCCTGGCGCTGGCGGCCAACCTCGGGCTGAACGGGCTGACGGTGCTGGCACTATGGCCGCTCGGCGGGCGGCTGGCGCTGGCGACCGGGCTGCTGGCCGGCAACCGCAACCAGGCGCTGTTCCTGGCAGTGCTGCCGGCGGCGGCGGACCGCGGGGTGCTGCTGTATTTCGCGCTCGGCGCAGATCCCGATGTTCCTCGGCCCC
This sequence comes from uncultured Alphaproteobacteria bacterium, assembly GCA_963829365.1. Taxonomy (GTDB): domain Bacteria; phylum Pseudomonadota; class Alphaproteobacteria; order Acetobacterales; family Acetobacteraceae; genus Belnapia. The sequence continues at coordinate 160,069 of CAWHIH010000003.1, forward strand.
TTCCTGCTGCGGCGGATCTACCGGCGGGCCCTGGCAGGCTGAGGCGGCGGCTACAACAACCCCTCCCGCCGGAAGCTCAGCCACTTGCCGTTGCCGATGATCAGGTGGTCGTGCAGCACGATGGAGAGCACCCCGGCCGCCTCCTTCACCTGCCGGGTCATGTCGAGGTCGTCGCGCGATGGGGTCGGGTCGCCGGAGGGGTGGTTGTGGACCAGGATCAGCGCGGTGGCGTGCAGTTCCAGCGCGCGCTTCACCACCTCCCGCGGATAGACCGGGGTGTGGTTCACCGTGCCGCGCTGCTTGGGCCTCGTCGGCGATCAGCCGGTTGCGGGTGTCGAGGAACAGGATGCGGAACTGCTCGATCTTTTCGCGGGCCAGGGCGGCGGTCAGGTAGTCCACCAGCCGGTCCCATTGTTCAGGACCGGCGCCTCCATCACCTCTGCCCTGGCCAGCCGCAGCGAGGAGGCCTGCACCAGCTTGATCGCCGAGACGCTGTGCGGCCCGAGCCCCCGCGTCGCCAGCAGCTCCTGCTGCGGCGCCGTCAGCACCCGGCCATAGCTGCCGAACCGGTTGATCAGCGCCTTGGCGAGCGGCTTGGTGTCGCCCTTCGGCATGGCGAAGAACAGCAGCATCTCCAGCAATTCGTAGTCCGCCAATGCATCCGGCCCGCGGTCCAGCAGCTTTTCCCGCATCCGGCCGCGGTGGCCGTGCGGGCCGGTGCTGGGGAATGGCAGCGCTGTGCCGGTGATGCCGGGCGCGGCCGCCTCCTCCGCCGGTGCGGCCGGCGGGCGATGACGGGTGGTGGCCAGCGACCGCTCGAATTCCGGCGCAGGCGGCCGTTCGCCGAAGCCGCGGGCAACGAACGGCGCCTCATGCGTTACCTGCCGCCGGGGCAGGATGCGGTCCCAGAATGTCCAAAGCCTGCGCAAGCCACCCAGCCTCCTGCCGCGGCGGACATTCTGGCATATTTGATGCGGAGGCGAACCATTAACCCGGCGTCAATGCAATCCCTACGCGCATTTCATGCCAAGTGTGTCATTCCAGGGGCGCCGCCCTGACCGGCCGGGCGCCAAGGATATGCGCGATCGCATAGATCAGGTCCGGGCGGTTCAGCGTGTAGAAGTGGAACTCGTCGATCCCATTCGCCTGCAGCAGCCGTACCTGTTCGGCGGCGGCAACCGCAGCGACCATCCGGCGGGTTTCGGCATCCTCCTCCAGCCCCTCGAACAGCCGCCCCATCCAGTCCGGCACGCTGGCGCCGCACATGGCGGAGAAATTCTTCATCTGGCTGAAATTCGAGACCGGCATGATGCCCGGGACGATCGGCAGGGTGATGCCGGCGGCGGCGCAACGGTCGAGGAAGCGGAGGAAGACATCGGTATCGAAGAAGTACTGGGTGATGGCCCGGGTCGCCCCGGCATCGATCTTGCGCTTCAGGTTATCGAGGTCGTGATCGGCCGAGAGCCGCCGCCGGATGGGTTTCCGGATAGGCGGCGACGCTGATCTCGAAGGGCCGATGCGGCGCCAGGCCCTCGACCAGGTCGGCGGCATGGGCATAGCCGCCGGGATGCGGCTCGTATCGCTCGGCACCGGCCGGGGCATCGCCGCGCAGGGCGACGATATGGCGCACGCCGGCCTGCCAGTAGTCGCGGGCCACCGCGTCCACCTCCCGGCGTCGCACCGACGCAGGTGAGGTGGGCGGCCGGAGTCAGCGCGGTTTCCTGCACCAGGCGGGTGAGGGTCGCGTGGGTCCGCGTCCTGGGTGGTGCCGCCCGCGCCATAGGTCACCGAGACGAAGCGTGGCGCCAATGGCTCCAGCCGCCGGATGCAGGACCAGAGCTGGGTCTCCAGCGCCTCGTCTTCGGGGGGAAGAATTCGAAGGAGAGTTGCGGGGCGGGCAGTTCCGCCGGCTTCGGCAGGCCGCCGAAGCGGGGGCCGGTCAGCCAGCGTTGCAGCGTGCCTGGGAGAGCTTGGTCCATGGGCGGTATCTGCCTATCCGGGGCCAGGATCGCAAGCGTTGCAAGCCGATACAGTTTGAAGCGTTACCGGCCGACCGCAATCGGTGCTATGCCGCGTCCTGCACCGGTCCGCATGGGACCGCAAGGTCATGATGATGCCTTGCCGGTTCCCCGGCCGCCGCGCGATCTTCCTGCCAGGACGCCAGAGGGCCACGTCACCGATGCACCAGCCAAACAGACTTGCAGCCATCCTTGCGACCCCGATGCTCGTGGCCATGCTGCTTGCCGGCTGCGCCACCCGCCCGCCCGCATCGGAACCCGAGGCACTCGCCGAATTCAAGGAACTCAACGACCCCGCCGAACCACTCAACCGGCAGCTTTATGCAGTGCATCAGGGGATCGACAAGGTGGTGCTGCGGCCCGTCGCCGTGGCCTATCGCGACGTGGTGCCCAGGCCGGTCCGCAGCGGTGTCCGGAACCTGCTGGAAAACCTCCGCACCCCGGTGATCCTGGTCAACGACATGCTGCAGGGCGAGCCGCGCCGCGCCGGCGATACGCTCGGGCGGTTCCTCATCAACTCCACCCTGGGCCTCGGCGGGCTGTTCGACGTGGCGGGCAGCCAGTTCGGCGTGGCCAGCCATTCCGAGGACTATGGCCAGACCCTGGCGGTCTGGGGTGTCGGTGACGGGCCGTACCTGTTCGTACCGGTGCTCGGCCCGTCCAACCCGCGCGACCTGCTGGGCTTCGGGCTCGGCATCGCCTCGGACCCGCTCACCTGGGTCGGCCAGGGCGCCACGGTCAGCGGGCTGGGCTACAGCCGGACCGGCATGACGGTGGTTGACACCCGCGAAAGCCTGATCGACACCCTCGACGCCGTCGAGCGCACCTCGCTGACAGCTACGCAACCCTGCGGAGCGCCTATCGTCAGCGCCGCGCCGCCGAAATCCGCGATCGGGGCAACTACCTGCCGCCGCCACCAGTCAAAGATCCCGACTATGGCGTTGGAACCGGCCTGGCGCCGCTACGCTGATCCGCGGGACCGGGAGACAGAACAGCATGCACCTCATTGACCGCCGCAGCCTGATCGGGGCTGCGCTGACCATCTCCTTCACCGCCGCCGGGCTGATCCGGCCCGCCCAGGCGGAGGTGGATATCGGCCGCGCCGCGAATTTCATCCAGACCACCGGCCAGGAACTGGTGGCCGCCATCAACGACCAGACCCGCGACCTCGCGGCGCGCCGCCAGCAGGTGGCCGCGGTGCTGCGTCGCGCCGTGGATGTCGAAGGGGTCGGGCGCTTCATCCTCGGGCGCTGGTGGCGGACGGCATCGCCGCAGCAACAGCAGGAATACCTGAAGCTGTTCGAGGAAACGCTGATCCGCAACCTCTCATCCCGGTTCGGCGAATACCAGGGGGTGCGCTTCGGGCTTGGCCGCACCCAGCAGCGGACCGGCGATGATGTACTGGTGAACACCATCATCGAGCAGCCGAACAGCGCGCCTTTCTCGCTGGATTGGCGGGTGGGCGAGGTCAATGGCCAGCCGCGCGTCGTTGACGTGATCGCCGAGGGTACTTCGCTGCGGCTCACCCAGCGCAGCGAGTACTCCAGCGTCATCCAGCGCAACAACGGCTCGGTGCAGGCACTGCTGGACGCCATGCGCGGCCAAATCCAGGCGCTGGCCGCCCGCGAACAGGGCCGCTGACGCAGCCGGGCCTCGGGGAATGCGTCTCCCCGGGGCCTACTTCGTGCTTTCGTAGACGATCATCCGGCGCCCGCGGTATTCGAAGGCGTCGCACTCCCGCATCCCGATGTCCTGCAGGACCAGCCGGGATGCGAGGTTCTCCACCCAGGCCACGCCGATGATGCGCTCCAGCCCGGCGCGATGGCCGAACTCCAGCCCCGCCCTCGCCGCTTCCCGCGCGTAGCCCTGGCCGCGGCATTCCGGCCAGAGGGCGAAGCGCATCGCCACGCCGCGCCCGTCCGGCCGTTCCATCAGCCCGGCGATGCCGAGGAATTCCCCGGTCTCGGTGCGGAACACGCACCAGGTGCCGTAGCCGCGCACCGCCCAGAAATCGATGTCGTCCTCCAGCTCCTCGCGGGTCCGTTCCGGCGACCGGGTGCCGTGGAGCATCAGCTCGAAGACCCGCGCATCGCCCTTCAGCCGGATGAGGTCGGGCAGGTTCTCCCTGCCCGGCGGGATCAGCGTCAGCCGCGGCGTGCGGGTGATCCGCGCCGCCAGCGGCAGGGGGTGGGCGTGCCGCATGCCGCTACCGGGTCAGGGGCCGGTACTTGATGCGGTGCGGCTGGTCGGCCGCGGCGCCCAGGCGGCGGCGCTTGTCGGCCTCGTAGGCCTGGAAGTTGCCCTCGAACCATTCGACATGGCTGTCGCCCTCGAAGGACAGGATATGCGTCGCCAGCCGGTCGAGGAACCAGCGGTCATGGCTGATGATGACCGCGCAGCCGGCGAAATCCTGCAGCGCCTCTTCCAGGGCCCGCAGCGTGTCCACGTCGAGGTCGTTGGTCGGCTCATCGAGCAGCAGCACGTTGTGCGCGCGTCTTCAGCATCTTCGCCAGATGCACCCGGTTGCGCTCGCCGCCCGACAGCACGCCGACCGGCTTCTGCTGGTCGGCGCCCTTGAAGTTGAAGGCGGCGCAATAGGCGCCGGCTGGGCACCGAGCGCTTGCCCATGGTGATCTGGTCCTGGCCCGTCGGAGATCTCCTGCCAGACGGTCTTGCCTGTCGTCGAGGCTGTCGCGGCGACTGGTCGACATAGCCGAGCTGCACGCGTCTCGCCGACCGCCAGGGTGCCGCCGTCGGGCTGGTCGGCGCCGGTGATCATCTTGAACAGCGTGGTCTTGCCGGCGCCGTTCGGGCCGATGACGCCGACGATGCCGCCCGGCGGCAGCTTGAAGTACAGGTCGTCGATCAGCAGCCGGTTGCCGTAGCCCTTGCGCAGCTTCTCCGCCGTCGATGACGACGTTGCCCAGGCGGGGCGCCGGCGGGATGACGATCTCGGTCGGGCCGGGCGCCCTTTCGCTGCTGCTTCGCCAGCAGGTCCTCATAGGCCGCGATGCGGGCCTTGCTCTTGGCATGCGGGCGGCGGGGGAGCGGCCGATCCATTCCTGTTCCTCGGCAAGCTGGCGCTGGCGGGTGCTCTCCTCGCGCTCCTCCTGCTGCAGGCGCTTGCGCTTCTGCTCGAGGTAGGCGGAGTAGTTGCCCTGGTACGGGATGCCGCGGCCGCGATCGACCTCGAGGATCCAGTTGGTGACGTTGTCGAGGAAGTAGCGGTCGTGGGTGACGATCAGCACGGCGCCGGTATAGTCGCGCAGGGTCTTTTCCAGCCAGGACACGCTTTCCGCGTCGAGGTGGTTGGTCGGCTCGTCGAGCAGCAGCATGTCGGGCTTTTCCAGCAGCAGCCGGCACAGCGCGACGCGGCGGCGCTCGCCGCCCGACAGCGTGGTCACCGGGCTGTCGGCCGGCGGGCAGCGCAGCGCATCCAGCGCGATCTCGACCGTGCGGTCGATCTCCCAGCCGTCGCCGGCGTCGATCTTCTCCTGCAGCTCGGCCTGCTCGGCGAGCAGCTCGTTCATCCGCGTCGTCGGACATCTCCTCGGCGAAGCCGTCGGAGATCTCGTTGAAGCGGTCGAGCTGGCCCTTCAGGTCGGCGAAGGCCTGCATGACGTTCTCGCCGACCGTTTGGTCCGGGTCCAGATGCGGCTCCTGCGGCAGGTAGCCGACCCGCACGCCTTCGGCGGCCCAGGCCTCGCCGCCGAATTCCTTGTCCTGCCCGGCCATGATCGCATCAGCGTGGACTTGCCGGCGCCGTTCGGGCCGAGCACGCCGATCTTCACATCGGGCAGGAACGAGAGGGTGATGCCCTTGAAGACCTCCCGGCCGCCCGGATAGGACTTGGTCAGGTCTTTCATCACATAAGACATACTGGTAGGCGGCCATGCTGCGGTATCCTGGATCTTGGGGGAGGGCCAGTCGGGGGGTGGTCACCCCGCGGACCGCTGTATGGCCGCTATCTAGCGCCCGGGGAGACGCGAGGAAAGCATCGCGGCTGGTGGGCCCGGCAGGAACTCGAACCTGCAACCAAACCGTTATGAGCGGTCCGCTCTGACCATTGAGCTACAGGCCCAGCGCCACCAACGCCAGGCGCCGCCCAAGCAATGCCGGGCGATGGCCGGGAAGGCAAGCCGCCTTCGCGCCCCCGTCCACCATCCCGGGCCTCAGCCCAGGGACGCCCCGGTCGTCCGCACCACCTCGCGCCAGTGCGCCGCCTCCTGCACCATCCAGCCCGCCAGGCCCTGCCGCGAGCCTTGCCATGGCATCGTGCCGCCGGCGGCCATGCGGAAGCGCAGCCCGGGGTCCTGCAGCACCGCCGCCACCTCCCGATCCAGCCGGTCCAGCACCGGCCCCGGCACGCCGGCCGGCGCCACCAGGCCGAACCAGTCGGTGCGGGTGATGTCGATGCCGGATTCGAGCAGGGTGGGCACCTCGGGGAAGCCTGGCTGGCGCTCCGTGCCGGTGACGGCCAGCGCCCGCAGCCGCCCGGCCCGCACCAGCCCGGCCGCCGCCGCGACCGAGCGGAACAGCACCTCCACCTGGCCCGCCACCAACGGCGCATCGGGCGCCTCGGGGCTGGTGCAGGCCAGGTGCCGCATCGCCAACCCGGCCGCCAAGCCGAAATGCGCCCCGGCCAGATGCTGGACCGAGCCGGCCCCGGCCGAGCCATACCGGACCGGCCCCGGCTGCGCCCTGGCGAAGCGGATGAACCCCGCCACGTCCTGCACCGGCAGCCCCGGGGCGACCAGCATCAGCGTCGGCAGCAGCGCGACCAGGCGCACCGGGGTGAAGTCACGCTCGGGGTCGTAGGACAGGCCGGGATAAAGCCAGCGGTTCGCCGCCAGGGATGCCGCCGAGCCGAGCCCGAGGGTCAGCCCATCCGGCGCCGCCCGCGCCACCGCCGCCATGCCGATGCCGCCCCCTGCCCCCGGCCGGTTCTCGACCACCACATCCTGGCCGAGCCGCAGGCCGAGGCCTTCCGCCAGCAGCCGGGCCACCGAGTCCCCGGCGCTGCCGACCCGGTTGGGCACGATCAGGCGGATCGGGCGGCCGGGCCAGGTTTCGGCGGCCTGGGCAGAGGCCATGCCCGGGCTGAGCAAGGCCGCCACCGCAATGCGGCGCGGCAGGTCTCGGGCAGTCATGGACAATACTCCAGGCGCGGTCGAGCCTGGGGCCCGACAGGCGGGTGGCATGGCGGGCGGCGGCCGGGTGGTCAATACCCCGACGCAACGCACCAAGGCCGGATGCGGAACCCGGACGGCATGCCGAGCGCTTCCCGGCCTGATTTGCGGCAGGATCGGGCCGGGCAGGCCTACCCGAAGGGAGCTTCAGCAAATGACCGACGACGAAATCCGCGACATCCTGCTCACCACCCGCCGCATCGCGGTGGTCGGCGCCTCCGACCGGCCGGTGCGGCCGAGCCATGGGGTCGCGGGCTTCCTGGTGGAGCGCGGCTACGCGGTGACCCCGGTCAACCCCGGCATCGCCGGCCGGGCGCTGCACGGCGCCACCACGGTGGCCAGCCTGGAGGAAGCCGCGCCGCTCGACATGGTGGACGTGTTCCGCCGCAGCGAGGATGCCGGCGCGGTGGTGGACGAAGCCATCCGCCTCGGCGCCCGGACGGCGTGGCTGCAACTCGGGGTCATCGACGATGCGGCCGGCGAGCGGGCACGCGCGGCCGGGCTGCGCTTCGTGCAGGACCGCTGCCCGGTGATCGAATGGCGGCGGCTCGGGCTGCCCGGGCGCATCGGCTAGCCGCGCCGCTGCCGCTTGAAACGCCCCGGCTGCCGGGCCACCTCGCGCGCAGTGCCGCACCGGTCGCCGGTGCGGACTCAGGGAGACAAGAGGACCCATGAACGACGACGAGCGCCGGATCATCAGCCAATTCGTTGAACGGATGGCCGGTGTCACCGCACCCGCCGCCAATGCCGGCTCCGCACCGGGCAACCCCTGGGGCGGCGGCAGCGTTCCCACCACCCAGGCGCGGCCGAAGCTGCCGCCGGTGGACCCGGAAGCCGATGCGCTGATCAACGATTTGTTCGCCCGCCATCCCGAGGCGCGCTACCGCATCACCCAGACCGCCTTCGTCCAGGAAGCGGCGCTGGTCGAGGCGCAGAACCGCATCCGCCAGCTGGAATGGGAAGTCGAGAACGCCCAGACCCAGGCCCATTCCGCCGCCCAGCCGCAGCGCGGCGGGCTATTCGGCATGTTCGGCGGTGGCGCCGGCGCCCGGCCCAACGCGGCGCCGATGCGCCCGCAGCCTCGGCCGGAATACCCGCCCGGCCACAATCCGGGGATGTTGCAGCAGCAGCGTGGCGGCTCGGGCTTTCTCGGCACCGCGCTGACCACCGCGGCCGGCGTCGCCGGCGGCATGATGCTCGGCAACATGCTGATGAACTCCTTCTCCGGCAGCGGTGGCGAGGCCAGTGCGGCGACCGACGCGGCGGCCGGCGGCGACTTCGGCCAGGAAGCGGTACCGGCCGCATCCCCCTGGACCGACCCCGGCGCGGCTGCGGCCGAACAGGGCATCGGCGCCGACGGCGGTAGCGGCTGGGGCACCGGGAACGACGCGGCCGCGGGCGACGCCGCGGGTGACTATGATGCCGGCGCCGATGACCTCGACGCCGGGGGTGGCTTCGACGACGAGGTCTGATGAACCGGCCTCATTGATACGGCGCATGGCATGAGCGAACCTCATGCCATGCGTATCCCCGATCTCGATCTCGACCTGCTGCGCTGCTTCGTCACCGTGGCGGAACGCGGCGGCTTCACCGCCGGCGGGCAGGCGCTCGGGCTGACGCAATCCGCCGTCAGCCTGAAGATCAAGCGGCTGGAGGAGGTGGTGCAGCGCCGCGTGCTGGACCGCACCAGCCGCACCGTCGTGCTGACGCGGGACGGCGAGACGCTGCTCGCCTATGCCCGCCGCATCCTGGCGCTAAACGACGAGGCGGTGCGGCGGCTGGTCGCACCACCGGTCGCCGGCCGGCTGCGGCTGGGGGTCGCGGACCATTTCGTCCCGCGCAACCTGGCGCCCCTGCTGGCCCGCTTCGCCCGGGTCTATCCCGAGGTCCGGCTGGAGGTGGAAGTCGGCCGCAGCCATGAACTGCGCGCCGCACAGGAAAAGGGTGCGCTCGACCTGGTGCTCGGCAAGCGGCGGGATGGCGAGACCGCCGGCCGGCCGATCTGGACCGAGGCGGTGGTCTGGGTCGCCGCGGCCGACTGGTCCCTGGCCGCCGGCCGTCCCCTTCCCCTCGCCATGCTGCCGCCCGGCTGCATGTTCCGCGACCGCGCCCTGGCGGCGCTGGCCCGCGCCGGGCTGGCCTTCGAGGTGGTGTATGTCTCGGCCAGCCTGCTCGGCGTGGCGGCGGCGGCGCAGGCCGGATTCGCGCTGACGGTGCTGGGCCGCAGCGGCCTGCCGCCGGGCCTGGCCGAGATGCCGGGCCTGCCGCCGCTCGGCACCGCGGAGATGTGCGTGTTCGGCGATGCCGGCGGGCAGAACCCGCTGGCCGAGCCCCTGGTGCGCTTCATCCGCGAAAGCCTGGACGGACCCGAGTTGGTGGCCGCCTGAGCCGGCCGGGAGAATTCGAATGCCGTTCCGCGCGCAGGCCATCCGATGAACGCGCTCGACCAATTCCTGCGCTGGTTCGACCTCGCGGGCATCGCGGTATTCGCCGCCTCGGGCGCGCTGGTCGCCTCGCGCAAGCAGATGGATGCGGTGGGCTTCGTCGTCATCGGCTGCCTCGCCAGCTTCGGCGGCGGGACGGTGCGGGACCTGCTGCTTGGCCGCACGCCGGTGTTCTGGCTGCGCGAGCCGCAGGTGCTGGCGGTCGCCAGCGTGGTTGCCCTGCTGGTGTTCTTCGCGGCACCCCGGGTCGAGAACCGGTTCCGCGCGCTGCTGTGGGCGGATGCCGCCGGGCTGGCGCTGTTCGCGGTGCTAGAGCAAACCCCGAACGGGTGAATCACCCGGCAGGGGTATTTGCTCGCCTAACAACAGGCTAGAGCGCATCGGAGCCATGTCGAACGGAATGCGCTCGCGCCGAGATCGCGCTGTTGGCCGACAGCCCGCCCTGGGCGGCGGTGCTGCTCGGCGTGGTGACGGCCAGCTTCGGCGGGGTGCTGCGCGACGTGGTCTGCAACGAGATCCCGCTGCTGCTGCGCAAGGAGATCTATGCGCTGGCGGCCCTGGCCGGGGCGGCGGTGTTCGTCGTGCTGCGGATGCAGGGGGTCTGGCGGGATGCGGCGCTGCTGGCGGGGGTGGCGGTGTGCTTCGCCATCCGCGCCGCGGCCATCGCCCGGGGCTGGTCGCTGCCGGCCTATCGCGGCCGGCCAGGGCGGGACTATCCGGACCGCGGCTGAGGCAAACCGGCTGGTTTGGTTTGCCGCCGCTCCGGCTCGCACCCTAGGCTTGCCCCCGGCAGGGCCACACCAGATCGGCCCGCCGCAGGGAGAGAAAACCGTATGGATCGCAGAAGCCTGCTTGGCCTCGCGGCCGGCGCCTTGGCCATGCCCGGGCTGGCGCGTGCCCAGTCCCGCTACCCGGACCGGCCGATCCGCTGCATCGTGCCATTCCCGGCAGGCGGCGCGACGGATATCTGGGCGCGGATGGTCGGCGAGGGCATGAATGCCGAGCTGGGCCAGCCCATCATCGTCGAGAACCGGGGCGGCGGCGGCGGGATGATCGGCGCGGATGCCGCCGCCAAGGCAACACCGGATGGCTATACCATCCTGTTCAACATCACGACCCATGTGCAGGCGCCGGTGGTGCTGCGGCGCTTCCCCTACGACCCCGTCGAGGATTTCTTCTTCGTCGGCCGGCTCGGGACCACCGCCATCACCTTCTGCGTCGGGCCCGCGGTGCCGGCCGAGGTGACCACGCTGGATGAGTTCATCGCCTGGGGCAAAGGCCGGGACCTGGCCTTCGGCAACTATGCCCAAGGGTCCACCGGCCATGCCTATGCCCTGCTGCTGGCGCAGGAAACCAAGCTGAACGCCACCCAGGTCGCCTATCGGGGCGAGGCGCCGATGCTGACCGACCTGCTGGCCGGCACCTTCCATGGCGGCTTCCACAGCACCGTCGGCGCCGGGGAGATGATGCGCGCCGGCCGCATCCGCCCGCTGGCGACCGGTGGCCCGGACCGGGTGCCGTCGCTCGCCGCCAGCGTGCCGACGCTGCTGGAATTGGGCTATTCCGACCGTTTCCGCTTCACCGGCTTCGTCGGGATGATGGCCCCGGCGGGCATTCCGGCCGAGGCGAAGGAGCGGCTGGCGCAGGCCTTCAACCGCGTCGCCAACGCTCCGGCGATGAAGCAGCGGCTGCAGGCGATGGACACCATCCCTGGCTACGAGGACCCCGAGACCTTCCGCGCCACCGCCCGCCGCACCCTGGAGCAATGGAGCGAGTTGGCGAAGTCGCTCGACCTCTATGCGACGGGCTGAACCGGCCGGGTCATACCGGCGGCGGCTTGCGCAATTCCGGCTCGATCAGCCGCGCGAAGGGAACCTCGCCGGCTGCCTCGATCGCCGCCTCGCCCAGGGTGGCGCGCGGGTCGGTGGCGTTGCGCATCGCCTTGTAGCCATCCTCGGCCGGAATGCCGGCGCTTTCGGCCAGCAGGTGCACCCAGTTCACCACCCGAATCGGGTGGTTCTGCTCCAGCCCCACCGCTTCCCGGTGGCAGGAATGGAAGATGGTGCAGAGCGTGTCGGCGCCGGTCTCGGCCATGGCGGCGAGGGTTGCGCGATGGGCATCGGCCAGCGCGCCGGGCACCGCGGCGATGGCGGAACACATGTGGCCGGGGGCGCGGTACGGGTGCTCCGCCACCTCCAGCCCGGGGATCAGCCGCAGCAGGTCGGGCACCAGCGTGTTCACCGGCACCCGGCCGTCGAAGCCGTGGTGGGCATGCAGCAGCACCCGCCCCCATACGTTGCGGGTCAGCAGCGGGCGCAGCCGGTCCCGGCGGGCGTGCAGCACCTCGGTCACGTGCACGGTCTCGAAGTTGGTGGGCGTCACCGGCGCCATGCTGTCCCGCATGTTCATGTGGCAGGACGGGCACCAGGTGACCACCTGGCCGCGCCCGCTGGCGTTGAAGCCCTCGATGGTGCGGCGGGCCATGCCTTCGTTGATGCGGGCGCTGGCGTCCTTCGGGCTGCCGCAGCAATTGGCCGGGCCACCGGCCGGGGCCGCATCCATGCCGACGGCTTCCAGCAGCCGGGTGGTGGCGCGGATGACCTCGCCGTGGCGGGTCATGTTGCAGCCGTACCAGAACACGGCCCTGTCGTCAGCTACAGCCATTCGCGCTGCTCCTCCTCGGTCAGGGTCAGGCGGGCGAAGGCCTTCACCTTGGGCGAGTATTGCGTGTCTTCCTTCACCGGGATCCGCGGCGGCTCCCCGAGCGCGCCCTTGGCCCGCCAGGTGGCCAGCCGCAGCATGAAGGCGGGATCGATCCGTTCCGGGCAGGCCGGGGTGCAGACCCCGCTGCGGGTGCAGGCGGCGATCCAGGCCAGCGCCTCGGGCGTGCCGGGGCCGTCGCGCAGCACATCCACCATGCCGGCCGCCACCGCGCCGGGTTCCGCGGCATCGACGCCGGCGGCATAGGGCGTCATCGGGCAGGCGCGGACGCATTCGCCGCAGGCGGTGCACAGCGCCGCCAGCCGGGCCGATTCCGCCCGGATGTGCCCGGCTAGGGTCATGGCGTGCCGGGCACCACCGCGATGCCCTCGATCTCGATGCAGACATCGGTGGTGGTGAATTGCGCGCCGCCGACGCAGGTGCTGGCGGGCGGTGTCGCCAGCCCCTCGAAGGCGGCGCGGCGGACCTCGTTGAAGCCCTCGTAATGCCGCATGTCGCTGAGCCAGGTGGTGATCTTCAGCAGATGCGAGAGGTTGGCGCCCTCCCCGGCCAGGGCGCGTTCCAGCCGCGCCAGGCATTCCCGTGCCTGGTCCTGGGTGGTGCCGCCGGCAGCGGCGCTGCCGCGGGCGGTGACGCCGGAGCAGAATATCAGCTTCGCCCCGCCGCCGAGCGGCACGACACGGGCGGGCGGAAACAGCGGCTTCTGGCTCATGGGACCCTCCGGCCCCGAGCCTCACCCGATGTGGCGGCGCCTGCAAGCGGTTCCGGCGACCAATGCCTGGCTGGCGCGTTCAGGCGGCGCAACCGGGGACCATGCCGATGAAGGGCACGCCACGCAGCCTCTGGCTTTCCGCCTTCAGCCGCGCCACCGGCTGGTGGATGGGCCATGCCGCCAATGCCATGCGGCAGGCCCAGACCGCCGCGACCAAGGCGGCGCTGCGCGGCCCCAAGGCCCCGCCGCGCCCGCGCAAGCCGCGCCGGAAGAAGGGCTGAGCCCTACCAGCCGTTCACCCTGCCCCACACCGCGACCACGCTCGCCGCCGTCCACCACGTGATAGCGGTCATGCGCCGCCGCGGTCATGCAGGAGTGGTTGGGCGCGACGCGCAACCGGGTCGCCGAGCGGCAGCATCGGCAGCGGCGCATCGCCGCGGACCTCGCCGTGCTCCTGGTAGGCGCGGGCGACGGTCGCCTCGCCGAGCGTCGCGCCGGCCGGCGCGGTCCAGCACCAGCCCGAAGCCATAGTCGTGCGGCGCGGCCTCGGTGCTGCGGTCCTTCGACAGCGCCAGCCGCCGGCATCCAGCAGCAGGGCGTTCGCGGCGCGACTGCCGGCCGATGACGCTGGCCAGCACCGTCACCGCGATAGCCCCCGACCGCATGGGTGCCGATCTCCGCCTGGAACAGGTCGCCGAACATGTAGACGCCGGCCCGCACTCGGTCACGCCATCCAGTCCGCCGCGCATGCAGCGCGGTGGGCGAACAGCCGAGCGAGACGATGGGCACGGCCAGCCCCGCCTCGCAGCCGTCGGCGCGCGGCGAGCAGATGCGGCGCTGCGCTCGGCCTCCGCGATCGCGGCCATGTGCCTCCGGCTGCGGCCGTAATAGCAGTGGCCGGCATGGGTCATCACGCCGGCGAAGCGGGGCCGCAGCGCCGCGGCGATGGCGTCAAGCGCCGGGCTGTCCGGCGGGATGCCGCCGCGCACTTCGCCGCAATCCACCTCGATCAGCGCCTGCAGCGGGCCGGGATGGGCGGCGATGGCGCGGGCCATGTCCAAATCGTCCGTAATGACCTTCACGCCGGCGCCGGCCGCGTTCAGCGCGGCCACCTGCGTCCAGCTTCTGCGGCGTGATGCCGACGGCATAGAGGATCTCGGTGATGCCAGCCGCCGTCGGCGAAGTATTCCGCCTCGGCCAGGGTCGAGACGGTGATCCCCGCCGTCGGCCGTAGCCGGGTTGGCCAGCACCATCCGCGCCACATCGATCGACTTTCGCGGTCTTCATGTGCGGCCGCAGCACCACGCCCGGGAGGCGATCCCACGGCCCGGTGCCATCCGGCCGATGTTGCGCGCCAGCACGCCGCGATCCAGCACCAGGCAGGGCGTGGGCAGGTCGGCGAGCGTCATCGGGGCGTCCAGCTCGACGTCGCGGTCCAACGGAATCACCGGCCGCGGCAGGTGCTGCCAGGCGAAGCGTGACAGGATGGGCGTGGTCAGGCCCGGGGCATCCACCTCGACGATCCTGTTCGTGGCGCGAAGAACTCGTCGAAGCCGCCGCGGAAATGCCCGCGCGACTTCACCACCACGCACGCGCGCCGCGGCCGATGTCCAGGCCGAACGCCTCGAAGAACGCCGGGTCGGCGCATTGGGCGCGGATGGCTGATCACCACCACAGTGATGCCGCCGAGGTCGCAGCGCCGCCGCGGCGGCCGAGCGTCCACCGTGCCGCCGGCGATAAATGCCGCGCCGGCCGCTGGCACCGGCCTCGGAGCAGCGCCACCACCTTGGCCTCGGCGGCTGAACGGCTTGGAGAAGTCGTCCCCGCCTGCCCGGTTGAACCGCGCGGTGAAGCGTGGCGCCCTCGCCACAGCCGCATGCGCCTCCGCGGCAAGCGCGGGTCGTGGATCACGCCCACCAGCGCATCGCGCACGCCGGCGGCGTGGAACGCCTCCAGGATCTACATCGTGTTGCCGCGCCCGCCGCCGCCGGGGTTGTCGGCCACGTCGGCGAAGGCAGCGGCGGCTTCGCCCGGTCCTCGGTGCCTAGCGCAGGCGCACCGCCTCCTCCAGCGGGGTCAGCGTCGGGCAGAAGCGGTCCCGGCGCGCCCAGCCCGCCTCGGCGATCTCGCAGCGCCAGCGCCTCGGCGGCCTCCTTGTCGGTCGCGGTGACCACCACGGTCATGCCGTTGAACGGCGTGTCGGCATAGGCGAAGCCGCCCATGACCGAGACGTTCAGCATCGCGCCCGGCCTACGGCGCCTGGTGCATAGCGCCTGGCCGAGGTCGATCATCTCGCCATACGGTCGGTTAGGCGCGTCCTGCCCGGTCAGCATGCGTCACCGTGGGCGCGCACGATCGGCAGCCGCACGCTGGCGCCAGTATGCGTCTTCGTGCCGCCGAGCAGCCGGCGCAGCACCTGTGCGGCTTCGGCGCCGCGCTCGCGCATGTCCAGGTGCGGGTTGGTGCGGTAGCCGATGAAGGCGTCGATCAGTCTCGACGTCGGCGTCCGAGACATTGGCATGCAGGTCGAAGCTGGACACCATCGGCACGTCCGGCCCCACCACGCGGCGCACCAGCGCCTGCAACGTGCCTTCGGGGTCGTCGTCCTGCGTCGTCAGCCCGGCGCCGTGCAGCACGCAATAGACGCCGTCGAGCTTGCCGGCTTCGCTTCAGGCCGGCTCTCCCACTCCGCCATCAGGCGGTCGAAGAAGGCCTGCTCCACCGGGCCGTTCGGCTCGGCCATCGCCAGCAGCAGCGGCACCGGCTGCCAGGGCCGGCCGGCATCCATGTCGGCGACGAAGCCGGGCAACTCGCCCAGCATGCGCGGCGCGGGGCGCTGCGCGTCGGCCACCATCGTCCTCGCCGCGCAGCAGGGTGCGGCTGGCGAAGTCATGCTCGGTGGCGACCGGGGCGAAGCGGTTGCACTCGATGGAGAAGCCCAGCAGCGCGATGCGCGGGCGGTTGGTCTGCGACATCAGAGTTCGATCCCCAGCAGTTCGGCGATGCGCGGCGTGGCTTTCAGCCCGGTGCCGGTCAGCACCAGCACCGTGGTCTCGCCCGGCGATGATGGTGCCGGCGCGCCAGCAGCATGGCGAAGCGCCGCCGCCGCCTGGGCGCAGGTCGGCTCCACGTAGATGCCGGTGCGGGCCAGCTCCAGCGTCGCCTGGCGCGATCTCGCTCCTCGGTCAGCATGCACCGCCCCGCCCTGGCTCTGCGCAGCGCCGCCGAGCACTTCCGGCAGCCGGATCGGCTGGGCAATGGCGGTGCCCTCGGCGATGGTCGGCGGCGCCGGCGTCCGAGCGATGGCCCTGGCCGGCCAGGAAGGCTCGCGGCGATCGGGCCGCAATTCGCCGGCTGGGCGGCGAAGATGCGCGGCAACTGCGGTCGATCTGCCCGGCCCGCAGCAGCTCGGAAAAGCCGATCTCGCAGCCCAGCACGTTGGAGCCGGCGCCGCAGGGGATGATGACGTTGTCGGGCGCCGCGAACCCCAGGTCCTCCCACAGCTCATAGGCCAGCGTCTTGGTGCCCTGCAGGAAGAACGGGTGCCAGTTGTGGCTGGCGTAGAAGATGGTCTCCGACCCGCGCATCGCCGCGTCGGCGTCGTCCTGGCGGGTGCCGGGGATCAGCTCCACCGCCGCGCCGGCGCGCGCATCTGCACCGTCTTGGCCGGGCTGGTGGTGGCCGGCGCCATGATCGTCGCCCGCATGCCCGCCCGCCGCGGCATAGGCCGCGACTGCCGCGCCGCCATTGCCGGAACTGTCCTCCAGCACCGCGCGTACGCCCTGCGGCGCGCAGCAGCGACAGCATCACGCGAGGCGCCGCGGTCCTTGAAGCTGCCGGTCGGCATGAACCACTCGCATTTCAGCAGCGCCGTGCGCCCCGCCGCAGCGTGCCGGGGCACCAGCGGCGTGCAGCCCTCGCCCATGGTGATCGGGTCGGCCGGCCTGCAACGGCAGCGCGGCGCGATAGCGCCACAGGCTGCGGGTGGTGGTGTCGATCTGCGCGCGGGTGATGCCGGGCAGGTCGGTCAGCAGCAGCGGCGCCCTGGCGGTGCCGCACCAGCGCGGCGTTGTCCAGCGGGAAGGTCGCGCCGGTGCGCGGGTCGAGATAGGCGAGGGTGTCCATGGACCGAGACTTGCCCTTAACCCCCGGTCGCGGCAAGGCTTGCGGCATGACAGACACCGCAAGAGCCATCGCCCGGCTCGCCGCCGACCTGGTGGCCATCGACAGCCGCTCCTCCGTCTCGAACCTGGCCGTCGCCGAGCGGATCGAGGCCGAGCTTGGCGGCTTCGAGGTGGAGCGCCTGGACTACACCGATGCCAACGGCGTCGCCAAGCGCGCCCTGGTTGCGCATCGGGGCCCGCCCGGCGGACTGGCGCTGTCCGGCCACATGGACACCGTCCCCGATACCGGCTGGCAGGACGATCCCTGGAACCCGCGGATCGATGCCGATGGGGTGCTGCACGGCCTCGGCAGCGTGGACATGAAGGGCGCGGTCGCCGCCTGCATCCTGGCCGCGCGGTCGGTGCCGGAGCATGTTCCGGCGACCCTGCTCATCACCACCGACGAGGAAACCACCAAGGCCGGCGCCCGGGCCATTGCCGCCAGCGACCATGCCCGCTCGCTCGGCCTCCGGGGCATCGTCGTGACGGAGCCGACCGGGCTGGTGCCGGTGCGCGGCCACCGCTCCTCGGTCGAACATCCTGGCCCGTCGCCCGCGGCATCCAGGCGCATTCCTCGACCGGCCTCGGCCGCAACGCCAACTGGGCGCTGATCCCGTTCCTGGCGGAGATGAAATCCATCCACGAACGGCTGCGCGACGACCCGGCGCTGCATGATGCGGCCTACGACCCGCCCTTCACCGACTTCAACCTCATCATCGACAACCACGGCACCGCGGTGAACGTGACGGCCGCGCTGGCCACCTGCCGCATCAAGTTCCGCGCCAGCCGCAGCCTGGCCCGCCGGCCGATCCTGGATGCGGTGCGCGCCGCCGCCGACCGCGCCGGGCTGGAGCTGGACATCGCCGCCGAGGGCGAGCCGCCCGAGCTGCCGGCCGACCATCCGCTGGTCGCCCTCGCCGCCCGGCTGGCCGGCGCCGCGCCGCGCACCGCCGCCTTCGGCACCGATGCATCCGAACTTCAAGCGATCGCGCCTTGCGTCATCCTCGGCCCGGGCACCATCGAGACGGCGCACACCCCGCACGAAATCCGTGAAAATCGCGGAGCTGGCAGCCGCGGTGCCGTTGCTCGCCCGCATGCTGGTCGAAGGCGCGGGCGATGCCGCTCAACGGAATGGCATGTAACCGCTTGGCCAAATCACCGGCGACCACCCCATATCCCGGTGTCGCGGATTCAGGCCACGCAGGAAGAGACCCGAAATGTCCATTGCTCCCCGTGCCAGCCTTGCGCTGATCATTCCCATCGTCCTCGCCGCCTGCACCGTGGCGCCGCCCACCGGACCGAGTGTCCTGGCACTGCCGCCGGAGGGCAAGGACCTCGCCCGCTTCCAGACCGAGGACAACTACTGCCGAAGCTATGCCTCGGCACAGATCGGCTATGGCAGCCCGGCCCAGGCGGGTACCCAGTCCGCGGTCGGCAGCGCCGCGGTCGGCACCGCGCTCGGGGCCGCGGCCGGTGCGCTGATCGGCTCGGCTAGCGGGTCGATGGGGTCCGGGGCGGCGATCGGTGCCGGCAGCGGGTTGCTGGCCGGCTCGGCGCTGGGGCTTGGAACTTCCCGGAGTTCCACCGCCGGGCTGCAGGAACGCTACGACATGGCCTATGCCCAGTGCATGGCCAGCAGCGGCAACACCTTCGCGGAGCGGCGGCAGACCGTACCGTACTACGACTACGGCTATCCGCCGTATGCGAGGCCGAGCGTTTCCCTCGGGGTCTTCGGCGGCTATGGCCGGGGCTACTACGGCCATGGGTGGCGGCACTGGTAAGTGCCGGCGTCTTTCCGGCTTGATGCCGCGCAATGACCACACGTCGCTTTCGCCCTTGATCCGGCCATGCGATCCGCGCTGACTTGGCGGCGTAAATCATAAAAGGGAGGGTCACATGGCACGGGTAGCATTGGTCACAGGGGGACAGCGCGGCATCGGCGCGGCGATCAGCGCGGGGTTGAAGGAGGCCGGGCGCACCGTGGTTGCCAGCTACGCCGGCAACGACGCGGCGGCCGCGGCCTTCACCGAGCGCACCGGCATTCCATGCTACAAATTCGACGTCGCGGACTACGACGCCTGTGCCGCCGCCGTACAGAAGATCGAGGCCGAGGTCGGGCCGATCGAGGTGCTGGTGAACAATGCCGGCATCACCCGGGACGGCACCATGAAGCGCATGTCCCGGGAGATGTGGGACAGCGTGATCGATACCAACCTCGGCTCCTGCTTCAACATGGCGAAGCTGGTGTGGGACGGCATGACCTCGCGCAAGTTCGGCCGCATCGTCAACATCGGCAGCATCAACGGCCAGGCCGGGCAGTATGGCCAGGTGAACTACGCCGCCGCCAAGTCCGGCATCCACGGCTTCACCAAGGCGCTGGCGCTGGAAGGCGCGCGCGCTTCCATCACCGTCAACGCCATCGCTCCGGGCTACGTCGATACGGAGATGGTGCGCGCGGTGCCGCCGGACGTGCTGGAGAAGATCATCGCCCGCATCCCACGCGGCCGGCTCGGCACCGCCGAGGACATCGCCCGCGGCGTGGTCTTCCTCACTGCCGAGGATGCCGACTTCATCACCGGCTCCACCCTCTCGATCAACGGCGGCCAGCACATGTACTGAACGGGCCGGGGGCAGCCGGCGGGGGGGGGTACGGACCCGCCGCACCCCTCGGCGGCCGCATTCGGGTAGCCAGCCGCCGCACGGCCCGGCATGCTCCGCCCGACACGGGAGGGTCATGCCATGGGCTACGCGGTGCTGGCTTACGACGGCGAGGATGAGGGCGCGCCAGGCCGCCGCATGGCGGCGCGGGACCGGCATGTGTCGGTGCTCACCGAATGGGCGGCGGATGGCCGGCTGGCGCTGGGCTTTCCGCTGTTCACCGCGAAAGGCCGGATCGCCGGATCGCTGATGATGCTGGAGGTGCCGGACCGTGCCGGGCTGGATGCCTATCTGGCCGCCGAGCCGTTCAACCACACCGGCGTTTGGCAGCGCGTGGAAGCGCATCCCTTCCGCATCGCGCCGCTGCCCTACCGGCCCCTGCCGCAGCCCGGCACGCCCATGGCCAGCGCGCCGACCCATACCGTGATCATCGCCATGGACGGCACCGATGCCGGTGCCCCGGCCCGGCGGCAGGCGGTGCGGCAGGCGCATATGGCCCGGGTCGGGCCGATGGCGGCGGACGGCACCCTGGCGATGGGCGGCGCCATACTGGATGCGCCGGATGGCCGGATGATCGGCTCAATCGCCGTCGTCGCCCGCCCGGACGAAGCCTCGGCGCGCGAATGGATGGCTGCCGATCCCTACATGACCGGCGGCGTCTGGCAGGACATCACGCTGTACCACACCCGCTTCGCCCCGCTGCCCTACCGCCCGCTGCCGGGTGCCGCCTGATGCCGCGGCTGGTGGAATACGCCGAGGCCGGGCCCGAGGTGCGCGCGGTGTTCGACGCCATCAAGGCGGCCCGCGGCGTGGCCGATGTGAACAACTTCTGGAAGGCACTGGCGGTCGATCCGCCGACGCTGAAGCGCACCTGGGAAAGCCTGAACCAGGTGATGGCCCCCGGCAAGCTGGACCCGGTGGTGAAGGAGATGCTGTACCTCGCCGCCTCCATGGCCGCCGGCTGCGCCTATTGCACGGCGAGCCATGGCGCCGCCGCCCGCACCAAGGGCATGTCCGATGCCATGTATGGCGAGCTGATCGCCATCGTCGGCATGGCGGCCGAGACCAACCGGCTGGCCGAGGCGCTGCGGGTGCCGGTGGACCCGGCCTTCGACTAGAACCGCTTCAGCGCGGCCCGGTGCCGCCGAAGACCCGCGTCGCCGCCCAGCCGACCACCGAGACCACGATCGAGCCGAGCACCGCCGGCCAGAAGCCGGCCACCTGGAAGCCCGGCAGCACCCACGCTGTCAGCCCGAGCATCGCCGCGTTCACCACCAGCAGGAACAGCCCGAGCGTCACGATGGTCAGCGGCAGGGACAGCAGCACCAGCACCGGACGCACGACCGCATTCACCAGGCCGAACACCAGCGCCGCCAGCACCAGGCTGGTCAGGTCGCGCACCGCAATGCCGGGTACCAGTTCCGTCGCCGCCCACAGGGCGAAGGCGGTGATGATGATGCGTGCCAAAAAACCCATGCCCGGTGACTCCGCGAATGCTGCCGCGCAACATATGGTACGGCCGCCACCGGGGGACCCCATCAATTGTCGTCGCCGCATCGCGCAACCATCGCCGGCTGTGGCGCCCTGGCGTTGTGGGCCTTCCTGGCACCGCTCGCCCGGCTGGCGCAGCCGCTGCCGCCGCTGCTGCTGACGGCACTCGGCTTCGCCGCCGGCGGCGGGCTGGGCCTGGTGGTGCTGGTGGCGCGCGGACAACTGCAGGTGCTGCGGCAGCCGCCGCTGGCCTGGGTGCATGGCGTCGGCGGGCTGGCCGGGTTCCATGCGCTGTACTTCGCCGCGCTGGCTCTGGCGCCGCCGGTCGAGGCCAACCTGCTGAACTACACCTGGCCCTTGCTGATCGTGCTGCTCGCGGCACCGCTGCGCGGGCTGCGGCTCGGCCCGCAGCGGCTGGCCGGGGTGGGGCTGGGCGCGGCGGGGGCGGCGCTGCTGCTGTCGGGCGGCGCCAGCTTCCCGGCGGAGGCGATGGCGGGCTTCGCCTGCGCGATCGGCGCGGCGCTGACCTGGGCGCTGTATTCCGTGCTGGCCAGTCGCTTCGCCAGCGTGCCGACCGAGGCGGTGGCAGGGTTCTGCCTGGTCTCCGCCGCGCTCGCCCTCGCCGCGCATCTGGTGCTGGAGCCGGCGGCCTGGCCGGGCGGGCGGCAATGGCTGGCGGTGCTGCTGCTCGGGCTCGGGCCGATGGGCGCCGCCTTCTTCCTGTGGGACCTCGGCATGAAGCGGGGCGACCCGCGGCTGCTCGGCACGCTTGGCTACGGCACGCCGGTCGCCTCCACCCTGCTGCTGGTGGCGCTGGGTGAAGGCGTGCTGACCTGGCAGGTGCTGACCGCCACCGGCCTGGTCACCGGCGGCGGGATGCTGGCGGCGCTGGCGCGGCGGTAGCCCCTCAGCTGCCCACCTTCAGCGTGCTGGTCAGGCCGCGCAGGCAGGCCAGGATCGACAGCGGGGTGATCTTGCCGGTGCGCGGGTTCTCCTCGCTCGGGACATTCTCGATGGTCATGGTCAGCCGCGCCGCGGCGGCTTCCACCCGGATGGTATGGGTGTTGCGGGTCACCCCGGGGTCGGCCCAGATCTCCACCATGGTGCGTTCCGGGCCGATGCCGGCCAGCGCCAGGGCGGCGGCGACGTTGACATTGGCCGGGAAGCCGCGGGCGGCATCGAAGGCATTGCCCTTGAATACCAGCTTCGCGGTGGTCAGGCCGGCCACCTCGATGTCGTGCTCGACCAGGTAGGGCGCGCCGGCCAGCCCGCCCGGCGGCTTGCGCGTCTCGATGGTGACGCTGGCCACCTCGCCCTCCGCCGCGGCGCGCACCGCATCGAGCCCCAGCAGCGCGCCGGTCGGCACGACGATGCGCGCGCCGGTCTCCCGCGCCCGCTCCACCAGATGCATCCGCGGCAGCAGCGCGCCAACCGAGGAGGGTACGAAGATGCGGCCACGGCCGATGGCGGCGCTGGCGATTTCCTCGAACACCGAGGCGGGCGCGGCTTCCACCACCACATCCGCCTGCTCGGCCAGTTCGGTGAGGGAGACCAGCGCGGGCGGGGTGCGGAAGCCGGCGATGGTCTGCCGCGCCTTGGCCTGGTCCCGCGCCGCGACGGCGGTGAGGCGAAGGCCCTCCACCCCGGCATCCAGCGCCCGGGCCAGATGCGCGCCGATGGCGCCGAGCCCGCCGATCGCCACGGTCAATGTGCCGGCCATGTCCCTGCCCCTTCCTGCCAATTCTCCGGGGCGCTGTAGCGGAACCCGGCGTTATCCGCGAGAGGTTGCGGAACTATCGGCCTACTCGCGCTTTATCCGGAACGACCCGCCTTCATACGGGTCCAAACGACGCAGGAGCTATTCCGATGAACGCCAGCCCTCTGTTGCGCGGGTTCGCCGCCGCCGCGGCCCTCACCCTGGTCGCCGCCTGCGACAATACCCGCGACGGCAGCCGCGGCAACCCGCCGAGCACCGCCACCCAGCGGGCCTACGACAAGGCGACCGACAGCCCGCCGACCTCGGCCGATGGCCGTGGCAACAACCCGACCGGCACCGCAGCGGAGCGGGCGCTGGACCGGGCGGCGGGCACCAACACCTCCGGCGCCTATCCTTCCCAGTCGGACGGCACCCGCGCCAATCCGCCGGGCACGGCCGCCGAGCGGGCCTATGACCGCGCCACCGATTCGAACACCTCCGGCGCCTATCCGGCCCGTCGCTGACCGGAACGGGGGGCCGCGGCCCCCCGCCTCCATTCAGACCACCGGGCTGCGGCCGCCATCCACGTTGATGGCGGTGCCCGTGACGTAGCCGCCGAGCTGGCTGCACAGGTACAGCGCGAGACCGGCGAATTCCTCCGGCTTGCCCAAGCGCCCGAGCGGGACGCCCTTGCCCATCTCGGCCTTCCATTCATCCCAGGTGATGTTGCGCTGGTCGGCCGCGTGGCGGCGGACCCACTGGTCGCTCTCGATGATGCCGACCAGCATCGCGTTCACCAGGATGTTGTGCTTCGCCCCCTCGTTCGCCTGCACCTTGGTCAGCGCCATGCCGGCGGCGCGGGTGACGGCGGTCGGCGCACCCTCGGCCGGCGGGGCCTTGGCGCCGACGTTCAGCACGTTGATGATCCGGCCGAACTGCCGTGCCTGCATCCCCGGCCAGGCCAGCCGGGCCAGCCGGATGGCGGCGAACAGCTTGAGGTCCAGGTCGTTCTGCCAGAGCGCATCGGTCACCTCCGGGAAGGGGCCGCGCTGGCTGGTGCCGGCGTTGTTCACCAGGATGTCGATCTGGCCGAGCGCCTTCTCCGCCTTGGCGAAGGCGGCCTCGCAGCCCTCAGCCGTGCCAATGTCGGCGGAGATGGCGATGATCTTGGCGGCCGGCGCGGCGGATTTCAGCTCGGCTTCCGCCTTGGCCAGGGCCTCCTCGCCGCGGGCAACGATGGCGACATGGCCGCCGGCGCCGGTGAAGGCCTTCGCCATGGCGAGGCCAAGGCCCTTGGAGCCGCCGGTGATCAGCGCGGCGCGGCCGTCGAGTGTCAGTTGCATGGACGTTTCCCCCGGATTGGTCCGGCGCATCCTGCCGGGCCGGATGCCTGAGGGAAAGGGATGGGCGACCTACGGGGCTCGAACCCGTGACATTCGGCACCACAAGCCGACGCTCTGCCAGCTGAGCTAAGGCCGCCACACTCCTGGCCGCCGCGGGCCAGCCGCGACGCAGCAGGAAATACGTCTACCCGGCGGCCGCAGTCAACTCCCGGCCGCCACGTGCTTCGACCCAAAGGCGCAT
This sequence comes from uncultured Alphaproteobacteria bacterium, assembly GCA_963829365.1. GTDB lineage: Bacteria > Pseudomonadota > Alphaproteobacteria > Acetobacterales > Acetobacteraceae > Belnapia. The sequence continues at coordinate 184,745 of CAWHIH010000003.1, forward strand.
CCGCTCCAGCGCCGCATCGATCACCGCCTCGCCCTTGCAGAAGGCGAAGCGGGCATAGTGGCTGGGCGCATCGGCGCTGGCATAGAAGGCGGTGACCGGAATGGCGGTGACGCGGGCCTGCTCGGTCAGGGCGCGGCAGAAGGCCACGTCATCCCCATTGAAGCCGAGCGGGCGGAAATCGGTGGTGATGAAGTAGGAGCCCTGGGTCGGCAGCACCGCGAAGCCGAGCGCCGCCAGCCCGTTCGCCAGCCGGTCGCGCTTCGCCTCCAGGCTGGCGGACAGGCCATCGAAGTAACTCCGGTCCTTCATCAGCCCGACCGCGACGCCGCGCTGCAGGTTGGGCGCGGTGGTGAAGGTGAGGTTCTGGTGCGCCTTCGCCACGTTGGCGGCGAGCGACCGGTCGCAGGTGATGTAGCCGACCTTCCAGCCGGTCAGGCTGAAGGTCTTCCCGGCGCTGCCGATTCGCATGCAGCGTTCGCGCATGCCCGGCAGGGTCATCAGCGGGATGTGCTTCCAGCCGTCGAAGGTCAGGTGTTCATACACCTCGTCGCAGATGGCGTAGCAGTCGTGCCGGGCGACCAGGTCGGCGATGAAGGCCAGCTCGGCGGCGGTGAACACCTTGCCGGTCGGGTTCATCGGGCTGTTGAACAATATGGCCTTGGTCTTCGGCCCGAAGGCGGCGGCCAGTTCGGCGCGCGGCAGCTCCCATTTCGGCGGGCTGAGGCGGACCAGCTTCGGGACGGCGCCGAGCAGCTTCACCACCGGCAGGTAGGTATCGTACAGCGGCTCGATCAGCACGCATTCGTCGCCCGGGTTCAGCACCGCCATCAGGCAGGCGGTGATCGCCTCGGTGGCGCCGGAGGTGACGATGACCTCGGCATTGGGGTCGGCCTCGATCCCGTAGAAGCGCTGGTTGTGGGACGCGACCGCCTGGCGCAGTTCCGGCACCCGGTCAGCGGCGGGTACTGGTTGCGGCCGTCCCGCAGGGCGGCGGCGGCGGCCTCGATCACGTCCTCGGGCCCGTCGTAGTCGGGGAAGCCCTGGCCGAGGTTGATCGCGCCATGCTGCAGGGCCAGCGCGCTCATCACCGTGAAGATGGTGGTGCCGGTGGCCGACAGCAGATCATTCTGGGGCTTCATCCGCCCTGCCCTTCCAGACTTGTGCAATGGTTCCGCGCGCCCGCCGGGACAGCCCCGGCGGGCGGCCGATCTCCCCATCATATCAATCGCAGCGGCGCGGGATACAGCCCCGGCGAGCGCACTGGCCGCTGCACCTTGCGGCAGACCCGGATTGCTGGTTTATTTGGCGTATTGCCCAGAATATAGGCTATCATCCGGCAGAAACCACCGGAAACCCCCGGCACGGCCGATTGAACCTCTGGCATGGGGCGTGCAAAACACCGTGGACAGCGAGGCCGGAACGGGTGCACCGCTGAGGGACGCGTCAGGCCGGAAGCATCGTGGGATCGGGGTCCCAACCCTGGGTGGACCAGTTCGGGACCGAACACGCTGGAACGTAAAGCGGAGCCGATGAAAAAGATCGAGGCCATCATCAAGCCCTTCAAGCTCGACGAGGTGAAGGACGCATTGCACGAAATCGGGCTGCAGGGCCTGACCGTGGTCGAGGCCAAGGGCTTCGGGCGGCAGAAGGGCCATACCGAGTTGTACCGGGGGGCCGAATACGTCGTGGACTTCCTGCCGAAGGTGAAGATCGAGGTGGTCTGCTCGGACGACCTGGTGGACCGCGCCGTGGAGGCGATCATCCAGGCCGCCCGCACCGGCCGGATCGGCGATGGCAAGATCTTCATCTCCGAGATCCAGGAAGTGATCCGCATCCGCACCGGCGAACGGGGCGACGACGCGGTCTGAGACAACCCTGGCCACCAATTCCGGATTTCAGCGGGAGCCGGAATGGTGCATCAGGGGCGAGGATCAGCCACGGCCGGGTTGCACCCACGGCCGAGGGCGAGAAACCCGGCTCGCGTGCCGCCCCCGTTCGGGGTGGCGCGCCGGACGGGTCGCGATGCGGGCCATGGGGCACGCACCGTGGCAGGGGGCATTTTGGGGGTCCCGCGAGGGATCCCGGGACCAGCTAAGGGTACGGGATAAAAGCGCATGACGGACAAGGCAGCCGCCGTCTCCAAGGTCATGGAGATGATCAAGGAGCATAGCGTCGAGTACGTGGACTTCCGTTTCACGGACCCGCGCGGGAAGTGGCAGCACACTGCCCAGCACGTCTCCACCGTCGAGGCCGAGGTCTTCGACGACGGCATCATGTTCGATGGCTCCTCGATCGCCGGCTGGAAGGCGATCAACGAGTCCGACATGATCCTGATGCCGGACGCCGACACGGCCTGCATGGACCCGTTCTCGGCCAAGCCGCAGCTCATCCTGTTCTGCGACATCCTTGAGCCCTCGACCGGCCAGCTCTACAGCCGCGACCCGCGCAGCACCGCCAAGCGCGCCGAGGCCTATCTGAAGAGCACCGGCATCGGTGACACTGCCTTCTTCGGCCCGGAAGCCGAGTTCTTCGTGTTCGACAGCGTGAAGTTCGGCACCGGCGGCAACTACGGCCACTTACTCGCTCGAATCCGTCGAGGGCCCGGGCGCCAACATGAAGGACTACCCGGAAGGCAACATGGGCCACCGGCCCGTGGTCAAGGGCGGCTACTTCCCGGTCGCGCCGGTCGACAGCGAGCAGCGACCTGCGCGCCGAGATGCTGTCGACCATGGTCGAGATGGGCGTGCCGATCGAGAAGCACCACCACGAGGTGGCGCAGTCCCAGCACGAGCTGGGCACCAAGTTCGGCACGCTGGTGATGCGGCCGACCACATGCAGATCTACAAGTACTGCGTGCACAACGTCGCCCACAGCTACGGCAAGACCGCGACCTTCATGCCGAAGCCGGTCTATGGCGACAACGGCTGCGGGCATGCACGTCCACCAGTCGATCTGGAAGGACGGCAAGCCGCTGTTCGCCGGCAACGGCTATGCCGACCTTCGCGAGACCGCGCTGTACTACATCGGCGGCATCATCAAGCACGCCAAGGCGCTGAACGCCTTCACCAACCCGACCACCAACAGCTACAAGCGGCTGGTGCCGGGCTTCGAGGCGCCGGTGCTGCTGGCCTATTCCGCCCGCAACCGCTCGGCCTCCTGCCGCATCCCCTATGCGACCAACCCGAAGGCCAAGCGGGTCGAGGTCCGCTTCCCCGATCCGGGCGCGAACCCCTACCTGGCCTTCGCGCCATGCTGATGGCCGGCCTCGACGGCATCAAGAACAGATCCATCCCGGCGACGCGATGGACAAGGACCTCTACGACCTGCCGCCCGAGGAGCTGAAGGGCATCCCGACCGTGTGCGGCTCGCTGCGTGAGGCGCTCGGTCGCTCGAAGCCGACCATGAGTTCCTGCTGGCCGGCGACGTCTTCACCAAGGACCAGATCGAGAGCTACATCGAGCTGAAGTGGAGCGAGGTGTACACGTTCGAGCACACCCCGCACCCGGTCGAGTTCGAGATGTACTACTCGGTCTGACCCACCGCATCCGGGAAGGGGCCGCACCGCAGGGTGCGGCCCCTTTTCAATTGGCTGCCGGGCGGGCGCATTGCCGCGCAGGGCGGCCCGCCCCTATCCTCGCGCAAAGAGCGACGAGGGACGTCCATGACCGAAACGACCGGAACCGAGGCAACCGGCCCCCTGAAGGGCCTCCGCGTGCTGGACCTCACCGCGGTGGTGCTCGGGCCGTTCTGCACCCAGATGATGGGCGACTGGGGCGCCGAGATCATCAAGATCGAGACGCCGACCGGGGACATCCTTCGCAACTCCGGCGTGTTCCGCAACCGCGGCATGGCCTCGGTCTTCCTCGGCACCAACCGCAACAAGCGCTCCGTCTCCATCGACCTGAAGTCGCCGGAAGGCGCCGAGGTGCTGCGGCGGCTGATCCCGACGGTCGATGTGCTGGTCACCAATATCCGCCCCGCCGGCATGGCGAGGCTCGGCTTCGGGCCGGAGCAGTGCCGGGCGCTGAACCCCAGGCTGGTCTTCGCGGTCGCCACCGGCTTCGGCCAGGACGGCCCGCACCGCGCCCGCCCGGCCTTCGACGAGATCATCCAGGCCGCCTCCGGCTTCGCCGACATCGTCGGCGGCGAGTCCGGCCAGCCGATGTTCGTGCCGAGTCTGGTCGCCGACAAGATCACCGGCATAACGCTGCTCTCGGCCCTGCTGGCCGCGCTGTACCACCGCGAGCGCACCGGCGAGGGCCAGCTGGTCGAGGTGCCGATGCTGGAGACGCTGACCGCCTTCCTCAGCGTCGAGCACCTGGGCGGGCTCGCCTTCGAGCCGCAGGAGGGCGAGGCCGGCTACCGGCGGCTGAAGTACCGCAAGCCCGCCCCGACCAAGGACGGCCACATCACCCTGCTGCCCTATTCCTCGGCCAACTGGGTCGCCTTCTTCACCATGGCAGGGCGGCCGGACCTGGTGGAGACGCTGTCGGTGCATGACCCGGTGAAGCGCAACGCGCATATCGACAAGGTCTATGCCGCCATGGCCGAGATCGCCGCGGGCAAGACCACCGCCGAATGGCTGGCGCTGTGCGAGGAACACGACATCCCCGCCACCGGCTTCACCCGCATCGAGGATGTGACGGAGCACCCGCACCTCAAGGCCGTCGGCATGTTCGAGCTGCACGACCACCCGACCGAGGGCCGCATCCGCCTCGCCCGGCCGCCGGCCAGGTTCGAGAAGACCCCGGCCAACATCCGCCGCATGGTGCCCCGGCTCGGCGAGCATACCGCCGAGGTGCTGGGCGAGATCGGCTTCTCGGCCGAGGAGATCGCCGACATGCAGGCGCGCAAGGTGGTCCGCCAGCCGTGACCCTGCCGCTGGCCCTCTCGCCCCGCATCCGCGCCACCGCGGAGCCGGCCATCCCCACCGTCCGCGGCTGGGCGGCGCGCTATGCCGGGGCGGCAGGGCCATTGCTGGACCTGACCCAGGCGGTGCCCGGCTACCCGCCGCACCCCGGGCTGCTGGCCAGGCTGGCGGAATGCGCCGGCAGCCGGGCCAGCGCCGGCTACGGCCCGATCGACGGCGACCCGGACCTGCGGGAAGCCCTGGCGGCGGACATGGCCGGCTGCTACGGCGCGCCCATCGAGGCCGCCGACATCGCCATCACCGCCGGCTGCAACCTCGCCTTCGCCATGGCGATGACGGTGCTGGCCGGCCAGGGCGAAGCGGTGCTGCTGCCGACGCCCTGGTACTTCAACCACCGCATGGCGCTGGAGATGCTCGGCATCCGCGCCATCCCCCTGCCCTGCCGCGCCGAGGACGGCTTCGTGCCGGACCCCGGGCGCGTGGCGGCGGCGCTGGCCGAGGGGGCGCGGGCGCTGGTGCTGGTCTCGCCCAACAACCCGACAGGCGCGGTCTATCCCGCCGCGGTCATCGCCCGATGCGCCGAGCTTTGCCGCCGGCACGGTGCCTGGCTGGTGCTGGACGAGACCTACCGGGACTTCCTGCCGGCCGAAGCCAGCCCGCCGCACGCCCTGTTCCAGGACCCGGCATGGCGGGAGGGGCTGGTGCACCTGTACAGCTTCTCCAAGGCGTATTGCGTGCCCGGCCACCGGGTCGGCGCCATCGCCGCCGGTCCGGCCTTCCGCGCCCAACTGATGAAAGCGCTCGATACCCAGCAGATCTGCGCCCCGCGCGCGGCCCAGGCGGCGCTGAGCTGGGCAGTGCCGGCGCTGGGTGACTGGCGGGCCGGCAACCGGGCCATCATGGCCGAACGCGGCGCCGCCTTCCGCCGCGTCGCGGCGCAGCTGCCGGGCTGGCGGCTGGACGCGATGGGGGCCTATTTCGGCTACCTCCGGGTGCCGGAGGACGGGCCGGATGCCATGGCGGTGGCCGAGGCGCTGGCCACCCGGCGCGGGCTGCTCGGCCTGCCCGGGCCATTCTTCGGGCCGGGGCAGGACCGCCACCTGCGCCTCGCCTTCGCCAATGCCGAGTTGGAGTTGATCGCCGAAATCCCCGCCCGCCTCGCCCCGATGGAGGACCGGCCATGACCGCCCGCACCCGCGCGCAAGACTTCTGCGACCGCTTCGGCCTGCGCCTGCCCATCCTGCAGGCGCCGATGGCCGGTACCTGCCCCGCGCCCCTCGCCGCCGCCGTGGCCAGCGCCGGGGGCATGGGCGGGCTCGGCGCGCTGCTGAACAACCCCGAGCAGATCCGCGCCTGGGCCGCCGACTTCCGTGCCCAGAGCAACGGCACCTTCCAGATCAACCTATGGGTGCCCGACCCCGCCCCGCTGCGCGACCCTGCGCATGAGGCGCGGGTGCGCGAGGTGCTCTCGGGCCTTGCCGGCACCGAGGTGCCGGATCCCGGCCCCGGCCCCTTCACCGCCGATTTCGCCGCGCAGGTGGAGGCGATACTGGAGGCCCGCCCACGCATCGCCTCCGCCATGATGGGCGTCTTCCCGCCCGAGGTCGTCGCGCGGCTGGCGGAGCGCGGCATCGCCTGGTTCGGCTGCGCCACCACCGTCGCCGAGGCCCGCGCCGCCGAGGCCGCCGGTGCCGCCGCCGTGGTGGCCCAGGGCGCCGAGGCCGGCGGGCATCGCGGCAGCTACGACCAGGCGGCGGCCGAGGGCCAGCTCAACGGGCTGTTCGTGCTGCTGCCGCAGGTGGTGGATGCGGTGCGGATTCCGGTGATCGCGGCCGGCGGCATCATGGATGGCCGGGGAATTGCCGCGGCGCTGACCCTCGGCGCCAGCGCGGTGCAGATGGGCACCGCCTTCCTGCGCTGCCCGGAGACCAGCCTCAACCCGCATTGGGCGGCGGCGCTGGCACGCGCCCAGCCCGAGGACACCGTGCTGACCCGCGGCTTCTCCGGCCGGCTCGCCCGCGGCATCCGCAACGCGGTGACCGAGGCCTTCGCCGGCGAGCTGGCCCCGGCGCCCTACCCGGTGCAGCGCGCGCTGATGCTCAAGGTCAGGGCGGCGGCGGAAGCGGCCGGCGATGCCTCCCGCATGCAGACCTGGGCCGGCCAGGGCGCCGCCATGGGCACTGCCGAGCCGGCCGGCGAACTGGTGCGACGGCTGTGGGCGGAGGCGGAGGCGCTGCTGCCGTAGGGCGCGCTCAGCCCCGGCCGATGGTGTCGAAGACGGTCTGCAGGTGGGTTTCGGAGATGCCGTAGTCGGCGGGGTGCCAGAGCATGCCGCCGAGGCCCGTCACCTTGGGGAACAGCAGCGGCGTCATGCCGGTCATCTGCAGGGGCAGGCCATCCGGTTCCTGCAGCGCGCTGCCGATGCTGTCGGTGAAGCGGATGACGATGCCCTTGATGCCCTTGGGCCGCCGCTTCCGCTCCTCGTGGAATTGCAGCCATTCCTTGGTGCACCACTGGCTCGCGAGATAGGAGGGCGTCACCACCATGATCAAGGTGTGGGCTTCCGACATCGCCTTCAGGTACATCCCGTTCCAGTCGGAATTGCGGCGCCGGCCGGCGCCGATCGGCTTGTAGCCCTGCTGCTGGAAATGCGGCCGGTTGTCCGGCGTCACATAGGTGACGCCCGCCAGCCGGTCCGCATCGGGCACCGGCGCGGTGGTGTGGACGCTCGGCAGGCCGCGCACTGCCACGCAGTCCATGTAGACGTTGTTGACGCTGTAGTAGCTGAACCGCTTCATCAGCCTGTTGCGGAGCCAGTGGGCGAATTGCCCGCCATGCTCGGCCATGGCGAAGCTCAGCAGGATCCGGGTTTCGGCAGAGGTTACCGCCACGCTGTCCGACATCACGCCCCCATTCCAGCCGGCATGGCGTGCCGGACATCGCGGGAGAGACTTTATTGTTCTGATTGAATTCCAACAATGGAATTAGCGCAGAAGTTTCTCCGCCGGTCGTGGCTCAGGGCGCCGGATCGGCCGAGACGCAATCCACCCAGCCAGCCGCCGGCACCCCGGCGCGCAGCGGCACGCAGGCCTCGGGCGGTTCGGCGATGAAGCGGGCGCCGCGGTCCGCCAGGGTGCCTAGCACCCGGTCGAGGTGCCGCATGGCACCGTTCGGCAGGTCGTGCAGCACCATCAGCACCGGCGCCTCGGCCGCCGCCGCCATGGCCAGGGCGCGGTCCGGCCAGTCGTCGGGGTCGGCGAAGTCGCGCGGGACGGCGTTCCACAGCACCACCGTATGCCCACCCGCGCGCAGATGTGCCGCCGCCGAGGCATTCAGCAGATGCGGCCCGAGGCTGCCGCCGCCGCCATTGGGACGGAACAGCCGCCCGGGTTCCCGCAACGGGCCGAGCAGCGCATCCGTCGCGGCGATCTCGGCAACCGCCTCCGCCCCGCCGCGGCGGCCGAGCGGCGCGCCATGGGTCAGGGTGTGGTTGCCGACGGCATGGCCCTCGGCATGCGCGCGCTCGGCCAGGGCATGGGCGGCGGGGTCGCGCAGCTTCTCGCCGACCACGAAGAACATCGCCGGGATGCGGCGGCGGGCCAGTACCTCAAGCACCAGCCGTGTCACCGTGGGTTCCGGGCCGTTGTCGAAGCTCAGGCAGATCGGCTGCATCGGGGTCATGCCAGGGCGAATTTCAGGAAGGAAAGCCCGGCGATCAGCCAGACCGCGCCGTGGACCTCGGCCGCCTTGCCGGTCGTCGCCTTCAGCACCGCATGGGTGATGAAGCCGAGCCCGATGCCGGTGGCGATGGAGAAGGTGAAGGGCATGGCCAACGCGGTGATGACCGCCGGCAGGTATTCGGTCGTCTCGTCCCAGTCGATGCTGCGCAGGGCCTGGGCCATCAGACAGGCGACGAAGACCAGCGCCGGCGCCGTGGCGAAGCCGGGCACCGCGACGGCGAGCGGCGCCAGGAACAGCACCGCGAGGAACAGCACCGCCACCGTCACCGCGGTCAGCCCGGTGCGGCCGCCGGCCTGGATGCCCGAGGCGCTCTCGATGTAGCTCACCGTCGTCGAGGTGCCGAGCACCGAGCCGAAGATCGCCCCGCCGCTGTCCGCCACCAGCGCCCGGCCGAGGTTGGGCACCGTGCCGTCCCGCCGCATCAGCCCGGCCCGGTGGGTGGTGGCGATCAGCGTGCCGGTATTGTCCAGCAGATCGACGAGGAAAAAGGTGAAGACGATCCCCACCAGGCCAAGCTCCAGCGCCCCGGCGATGTCCAGTTGCAGGAAGGTCGGCGCCAGCGAGGGCGGCAGGCTGAGGATGCCGTCGAACCGCGTCAGCCCGAAGGGCACCCCCAGCACCGCCACCACGATGATCCCGAGGATGATGGCCCCGGGCACCCGGCGTGCCGACAGCGCCGCGATCAGCAGGAAGCCGAAGCAGGCGAGCAGGGTCGATGGCTCCGACAGGCTGCCCAGCCCGACCAGCGTCGCCGGGTTGCCGACCACGAGCCCCATGGACCGCAGGCCGATCAGCCCGAGGAAGAACCCGATCCCCGCAGCGATGCCGAGCTTCAGCGACAGCGGGATGCCGTTGACCAGCCATTCGCGGATCCGCAGCAGCGACACCGCCAGGAACAGCAGGCCGGAGATGAACACCGCCCCCAGCGCCGCCTGCCAGGACACTCCCATGCCGAGCACGACGGTGAAGGTGAAATAGGCGTTCAGCCCCATCCCCGGCGCCAGGGCGATGGGAAAATTCGCCAGCAGCCCCATCAGCGCCGAGCCGATCGCCGCGGCCAGGCAGGTGGCGACGAAGGCGGCGCCCTGGTCGATGCCGGTCTGCGCCAGGATCGCCGGGTTGACCACGACGATATAGACCATGGTCAGGAAGGTGGTGGCACCCGCCACCATTTCCGTACGCGGCGTGGTGCCGCGCTCGGTAAGGTGGAACAGCCGATCGAGCATTCCTATCCCTCGTGTGCCTGGATCATCTCGCGGATGCGCGGATAGACCGCCTGGGCGAAACGCCGGCCGCTGAACACGCCGTAATGCCCGACCCCGGTCTGCAGATGGTGCCGCCGCATGGTCACCGGCAGGCTGCGGCATAGGTCGAGCGCCGCCATGGTCTGGCCGATGCCGCAGATATCGTCCTTCTCGCCCTCCACCGTCATGACGGCGGTGCGGCGGATCGCTTCCGGGCGCACCGGCCGGCCGCGCCAGGTCAGGGTGCCGCGCGCAAGCGCATGGTCCTGGAACACCGAGCGCACGGTCTCCAGGTAGAACTCCGCCGGCAGGTCCATGACGGCGAGGTATTCGTCGTAGAAGCGCCGGTGCATCGCGGCCTTCGCCGCCTCGCCATCCGCCAGGTTCCAGACCTGGTCCTGGTGCGCCCTCAGGTGGCGGTCGAGGTTCATCGCCATGAAGGCGGAAAGCTGCAACGCTCCGGGATAGACCCGGCGGCCGGCGCCCGGGTAGCGCCAGGGCACGGTGGCGATGAGGTTCTTCTCGAACCAGCCGATCGGCTTGGCATTGGCCAGCTCGTTGACCTTGGTCGGGTGCTGGCGGGCATCCACCGGGCCGGCCATCAGGGTCATGCTGCGGGGGGATGCGGGGTTGCGGTCCTCGGCCATCATGGCGACGGCGGTAAGCACCGCCACCACCGGCTGGCAGACGCCGAGCACATGGCCGCCCGGCCCGATCGCCTCCAGGAAGCGCATGATGTGCTCGACGAACTCATCGAGGCCGAAGCGGCCCTCGCTGAGCGGGATGTCGCGGGCGTTGTGCCAGTCCGTGATGTAGACGTCGTGGTCCTGCAGCAGCACCTGCACGGTGCCGCGCAGCAGGGTGGCGAAGTGGCCGGACATCGGCGCCACCACCAGCACCCGCGGCAGGGCGGTGTCGCTGTCCTTGCGGAACCGCACCAGGCTGGCAAAGGGCGTGGCGGCGACCACCTCCTCCTCGACCTCGACCAGCCGGTTGCCGAGCTGCACCGGGCCGATGCCGAAGGCCTGCCGGCGGTGGCTGATGCCGGAATGGCCGAACACCTCCAGCGCAGCGCCCATGGCCCGCATTCCGTCGAAGGCCGGATGCCGCGCCTCGGCCCGGGCCAGCACCCCGCCCATGCCACGCGCGAACAACCGCATGGGGGACAGCATGTCCTGGCCGGCCTGCAGCATCTGGTAGATCATGCGGTTCCTGTCGTGCCGACCCGGCGGCGCCCCCATGGTGACAGCAGACCACCATTTCGCAACAGCCGAGGCGCTGCTAGCCTCACGGCCGCAGCAAGGAGCATGGCATGTCGGAGACGAGGCGCAGGCGGCCAGCGCCGGCGAAGGCCGCGGCGGCACCTGCCCGGCAACCCCGTGGCCAGCCCGCGGTCCTGCGGATCAGCAGCCGCAACTACTCGTCGTGGTCGATGCGCGGCTGGCTCATCACGCGGCTTTCCGGCCTGCCCTTCACCGAGGACATCGTCTCCCCGGACGACCCCGCCTCGCGGGCCGAGCTGCTGCTGCAATCCTCCTCCATCCTGATCCCCTGCCTGCTGCATGACGGCGCCGAGATCTGGGATACGCTCGGCATCGCCGAATACCTGAACGAGATGCTGCCCGATGCCGGGATGCTGCCGGCCGAGCGCCTCGCCCGGGCCCGCTGCCGCGCCATCTGCGGCGAGATGCACGCCGGCTTCCATGCGCTGCGGTCCTCGCTGCCGATGAACCTGCGCGCCCAGGTGCCGGGCTTCACCGTCTGGTCCGCGGCGCGGGCGGATATCGAGCGCATCCTGGCGATCTGGCGCGACTGTCTCGGCACCTGGGGCGGCCCCTGGCTGTTCGGCGAGCGCCCGACCGTGGCGGATGCCATGTATGCCCCGGCGGTGATGCGCTTCCGCACCTACGACGTGCAGCTCGACCCGGTGTGCGAAGCCTATGCGCAGACCATCCTGGCCTGGCCCGATGTGCAGGAATGGCTGGCCGCGGCGAAGCTGGAGCCGGAAGCGCGGATCACCGAGCTGGAATTCGACGCCGAATTCTGACCGCATCCGGCCATCACGACCCCGCCGGCTCTTTTGAGCCGGAGTTTCGCTTCCGGCGACGCGGCTTCCGCTGGCACTGTGTGCAGCATGGCTCTCCCTCGCGCGTTCGCGCCGCTCCGGCATTCCGTCTTCCGCACCCTCTGGCTGGCGACGCTCGCCAGCAACATCGGCATGTGGGTCCAGAACACCGGCGCAGGCTGGCTGATGACCAGCCTGTCGCCCTCCCCGCTCATGGTGGCGCTGGTGCAGGCGGCCTCGATGCTGCCGGTCTTCATGCTGGCGCTGCCGGCCGGGGCCATGGCGGACATCATCGACCGGCGGGTCTTCCTGCTGGGCGCCCAGGCCTGGATCCTGGTGATGGCGCTGATCCTGGCGGCGCTGACCATCACCGATTCCCTCGGCCCCTGGGGCCTGCTGGCGCTGACCTTCGCCATCGGCGCTGGCAGCGCGATGAACTTCCCGGCCTGGGCGGCCACCACCAACGAGCTGGTCCCGCGCGAGGACCTGGTCGGCGCCATCGCGCTGAACGGCATCGGCTTCAACCTGGCCCGGGCGCTGGGTCCGGCACTGGGTGGTTTCGCCATCGCCGCGGCCGGGCCGGAAGCGGCCTTCGTGCTGAATGCCTTCGCCTTCCTCGTGCTGATCCTGGCACTGGTGTTCTGGCGGCGAACGGAAGCGCCAAGCCGGATGCCGAAGGAGCATTTCCTCTCGGCCATGCGGGCCGGAGTGCGCTTCGTCTCGGCCAGCCCGGCGATGCGGGCGGCGATCCTGCGGGCCTGCGCCTTCTTCCTGTTCACCGCGGCGGTCTGGGGCCTGCTGCCGCTGTTCGTGCGCGAACGTCTGGGCCTCGGCCCGCAGGCATTCGGGCTGATGCTCGGGGTGATGGGGCTGTCGGCGGTGGCGGCCGGCTTCGCCCTGCCGGCGCTGCGGGCGCGGATGGACCGCGGCACCACGGTGTTCTGGGCTTCGATCCTGGCGGCGGTGGCGATGGCGGTACTGGCCGTCTCCGACCACTGGTCGCTGGCGGCGGTGGGCATGCTGCTGTACGGCGCCGCCTGGATCGCCGCCGGCAGCACGCTGTCCGCCGCCGCCCAGCTTGCCGCGCCGGGCTGGGTTCGGGCACGGGCGATCGCCATCTACCAGCTCTGCTTTTTCGGGATGATGGCGCTGGGGTCCACCCTGGCGGGCTGGCTCGGCGGCAGCTTCGGCGTGCCCTTGGCACTTGGGTTGGCGGCGGGAGGCTGCGCGGTGGCGGCCATCCTGGTGCGGCGCTGGCCGATCGACAGCATCGCCGTGCAGAACAGCCCGCCCGCCGCCGCCGCCATGCCGCAGCCGGAAGCGCCGGCGGCGGAGCTGCACGCGCTGCTCGGCGAGCGGTCCGGCCGGGTGCTGGAGGTGGTACGCTACCGGATCGACCCGGCGGAGCGCGCCACCTTCCTCGCCGCCATGCAGGAGGTGCGGCGGGTCAGGCTGCGGTCGGGTGCCGCCACCTGGGCCCTGTACGAGGACATCGCCCACCCAGAGCGCTGGGTCGAGCTATGGTCGGTGGAAAGCTGGACCGAGCACCTGCGCGAGGAATCGCGCCGGACCGATTGGGACAGCGCCGCCCTCGCCCGCGCCGCAGCCCTGCACCGGGCGGAGGATGTGCCGGAGGCCGCGCGGTTCCTCCAGGTGAACCCTTCGGACTGAGCGGCCGAGGTCAGTCGTCGCCGAGGTCGACCGGCAGCGCGGTGGGGTTGTCCACTTCGCTTTTCCACATCACCAGGGTGCCGACCACGCAGGCGAGGAAGGCCGCGGCCTGGAATTGCCCGATGGCGACCAGCGCCGCGGTGGCCAGGGTAGCGGCGCCGGCCACCGCCCAGAAATGGCTGCGGAGAAATTGCGTCGAGCTGGCCATTCGCTGAGATCTCCGGCGCGGTATGCGCCCGAGGACCATGCGCCGCGGGATGTTACGGACGCAAGACTTTCAGCCGGCCCAGCCGCCGTTTCCCCGCGGCAGCGCCCGCATTTCGCTGCACACGGGTTTGTCATGCGTCATCGGTGCGGGTTCTGCGCTCCGCATGGCAGCCACCACCGAGCAGGGGGCTGACCCGGCGCCCCGGCGCGCCACATGACGCAGACAACTGTTGAAGGAGTTTCCCATGGCGAAAGCCGCGAAGACCCTGCCTACCCGGAATGATGTGCCCGGCAACGCCAAGCAGGTGTCCATCGGCGTGCTGCAGGCCTGCCTGGCCGATGGCATCGACCTCTACAACGCCACCCGCCAGGCGCATTGGAACGTGAAGGGCGCGCATTTCGGCGAGCTGCACAAGTTGTTCGAGGAATTCTACAACGCCCTGCACATCGATACCGATGATCTGGCTGAGCGCATCGTCCAGCTCGGCGGCACCGCCACCGGCACCACCCAGGTGCTCGCCAGCTCCACCCGCCTGCCGCCCTACCCGACCGATGTCTATGCCGGGATGGAGCATGTGAAGCTGCTGGTCGAACGCTATGCCATGGTCGCCAAGGCGCTGCGCGAGGGCATCGACACCACCGATGAGGCCGGCGATGCCAGCACCTCCGACCTGTTGACCGAGAAGTCGCGCGCCACCGACAAGATGCTGTGGATGCTGGAAGCCCATCTGCCGGCCGACACGGCACCGTAAAGCCACACTTCGCAACGGGCGGCGGCAGGCAGCCGCCGTCCGGATTGTACAGGACGCCCCTGGCCGCTATCTTGGCGCGATCAGGGGAACAAGACATGAACGATCTCTTCGGCGGTCGCCGCCCCGGCGCGAAGGCTGCGATCATCACCGCACCCGAGCCGGCCTCCTATTCGGCCAAGGACATCGAGGTCCTGGAGGGGCTGGAGCCCGTCCGCCGCCGTCCCGGCATGTATATCGGCGGCACCGACGAGAACGCGCTGCACCACCTGGCCGCCGAGATCATCGACAACGCCATGGATGAGGCGGTGGCCGGCCATGCCGACCGCATCGAGGTGACACTGGAGGCCGGCAACTGGCTGACCGTGCGCGACAACGGCCGCGGCATCCCGACCGACCCGCATCCCGAAATTCCCCAAGCTTTCGGCGCTGGAGGTGATCTTCACCACCCTCCATTCCGGCGGCAAGTTCTCCGGCAAGGCCTACGAGACCTCGGGCGGGCTGCACGGCGTCGGCTCCTCGGTGGTGAATGCCCTGGCCGAGCGGCTGGAGGTGGAGGTGGCGCGCGACCGCACCCTGTTCACCCAGGCCTACGCCCGCGGCAAGCCGCTCGGCAAGCTGAAGAACGCCGGGCCGATCCACAACCGCCGCGGCACCACCATCCGCTTCAAGCCCGACCCCGAGATCTTCGGCGCGCTGGAATTCTCCGCCGCCCGGCTGTACCGGCTGTGCCGCTCCAAGGCCTATCTCTACCGTGGGGTCGAGATCCGCTGGGCCTGCGACCCGGCGCTGGCAAGCGGTGACACGCCGGCCGGCGCGGTGCTGCATTTCCCCGGCGGGCTGGCGGATTTCCTCGCCTCCGCCATCGAGGGCCGCAGCCAGGTGGTGCCCGCCGCCTATGTCGGCGAGGCCGGCTTCCCCGATCGCGCCGGCCGCTGCGAATGGGCCATCACTTGGCTGGAACAGGGCGACGGCTTCCTCAGCACCTATGCGAACACCATCCCGACCAGCCAGGGCGGCACCCATGAAGCCGGGTTGCGGGCCGCGCTGGTCAAGGGCCTGCGCGCCTATGGCGAGCTGAAGAAGGACAAGCGCGCCGCCACGGTGACCGCCGAGGACCTGTTCGGCGGCCTCGCCGGGATGCTCAGCGTCTTCGTGCGGGACCCGCAGTTCCAGGGCCAGACCAAGGAGAAGCTGACCAGCCCGGAGGCCGCCCGGCTGGTCGAGGCCGCGCTGCGCGACCATTTCGACCACTGGCTGGCCGGCGACCCGACCACCGCCGGCAACCTGCTGGCCTGGGCGATCGAGCGCGCCGAGGACCGCATCCGCCGCCGCGAGCTGAAGGACACCCCCCGCAAATCCGCCACCCGCAAGCTGCGGCTGCCCGGCAAGCTGGCCGACTGCTCCCGCGAGAGCGCAGAGGGTACCGAGTTGTTCCTGGTGGAGGGCGACAGCGCCGGCGGTTCCGCCAAGCAGGCGCGCGACCGCGAGACCCAGGCGGTGCTGCCCTTGCGCGGCAAGATCCTGAACGTAGCGAGTGCCAGCGCCGACAAGCTGCGCGGCAACCAGGAACTGAAGGACCTGATCGAGGCGCTCGGCTGCGGCGCCGGCGACCGCTTCGACCTGGCCCGGCTGCGCTACGGCCGCGTCGTCATCATGACGGATGCCGATGTGGATGGCGCGCACATCGCGGCGCTGCTGATGACTTTCTTCTACAAGGAACTGCCCGAGCTGGTCCGCCAGGGCCGGCTGCACCTGGCCCAGCCGCCGCTGTACCGGCTGCAGCATGGCGGCAAGTCCATCTATGCCCAGGACGATGCCGACCGGGAGCGCATCCTGAAGCGGGAGTTCAAGCCGAACCAGAAGGTCGAGGTCAGCCGCTTCAAGGGCCTCGGCGAGATGCCGCCCGCGGCGCTGAAGGAAACCACCATGGACCCGAAGCGCCGCACCCTGCTGAAGGTGGTGCTGCCGCCCGAGGAACGCGCCCGCACCGCCGAGCTGATGGAGGCGCTGATGGGCCGCAGGCCTGAGCTGCGGTTCAAGTTCATCCAGGACAACGCGGCGAAGCTGGATGTGGCGGAGGTGGATGTCTGAGGCGCGGCGTCACCCGCCCGGGTGATTGAAGCGGCGCATGAAACGGCGGTCGATCCAGTCCTTCCAGCGCCAGACCCAGCGCCCCTCCAGGCAGAACGGCCCCCATACCGCGAAGGCGGCCCGGTCGCCGGTGCTGATGAGGCTCAGCCAGCTCCGCTGCGGCACGAAGCGGCGGGGTGGCCGGCCGGTCGCCACCCGGCGCAGGTTGCCGGCCAGCGGCGGGCCCGAGCGCACCGCGACGACCCCCGCCTTGGCACGCGGATGCCCCTCCATCGAGGCGACGTCGCCGGCGGCGAATACCTCCGTGTGGGATATGGACCGCAGCCGGTCGTCCACCCGCACGAAGCCACGCGCATCGGTGGCGAGCCCGCTATCCGCCATCCATGCCGGCCCGACCACGGGCGTGGCCACCAGCACCTCGTCGAATGGCAGCGGCGGCAGGCTGTCGCGGTGGACTCCCTCCGGCGAGATCCGCACCACCGGCAGGCCGAGATGCAGCGCTATCCCGCGCGCTTCGAGCCGGGCCTGGATGCGCGCCCGGGCATCGGGCGGAAAGCCCGGCGCCACGGCCGGTTGATCGCCGAACAGGGCGACCGAAACCCGCTCCGGCAGCCGGTGGCGGAGCGCGAAGGCCAACTCCGCCCCCGCCGGACCCGCGCCGACGACAGCCAGCGACACCGGCCGGGAATGTCCGGCCAGCCGTTGCTCCAGCGCCGCCCAGCGGCCGAGCAGCTCGCCGATCGGCTTCACCGGAATGGCGTGTTCGGCGGCGCCGGGAATGGCCGCGAGGTCGGGCGTGGCCCCGGTATCGAGCGACAGCAGGTCATAGGCCACCGGCGGCCGGTCGCCGCAGAACACCATCCGCCCCGCCAGGTCCAGCCGCTCCGCCGCCGCCAGCACCAGCCGCGCCCCGGCAAATTCGGCCAGCCGCGGCACGTCGATATGCATGTCGTCATGGCTGTAGTGGCCCGCGATGACCCCGGGCAGCATCCCCGAATACGGCGTCCGCCGCCCCGGGGTGATGAGCGTCAGCCGCAGCCCCGGCAACGGGCGGCGGCCGAATTCCCGCAGCACCGCGACATGCGCATGGCCGCAGCCGAGCAGCACCAGGTCCCGGATGCCCGGCACCGCGCGGTCATGCGCCATGCTCAGTCCAGGGTGCCGCGGATCGGGTAGTTCATGTCCTGGATGCGCCTGGCCGCGCGCGCGATAGCGGCGAGGTCCGGCCGGGCGAAGGGCGCGTTCGATATGTCGACGATCTGCACGCGGCCTTCGGGGTTGATGAGGAAAAGCCCGGGCTCGGCGAAGGGCCGGTCGGTTTCCTGCGCGGAGCGGGGGCTCGACACATATAACCCAAGCTCGCGCATCTGCGGCACGGAAAGGTCGTAGCCGACGGGGAAGCGCCAGCCGAACTCCGCCACGTCGGCCGCGACTTTGGCTTCCGGGTCGGCCGAGACCGCCGCCACGGAAACCCCGGCGGCGGCGAACTCCTCGATCAGCCCGTCCAGCGTCTTCAGGTAGGGCTTGCACAGCGGGCAATGCTTGCCGCGGTACACCACCAGCAGCCGCCAGCCCGGCTGGGCGGCGAGCGCCAACTCGCCGCCGCCGAGTTGCGGCGTGACGATCGCCGGGAAGTTCGCGCCGGCAGCCAGCTTCATCACATGGGTCATGCGGTTTACCTCCGTTACGCGCCGAAGCAGGGGGCGCGGCGGGCCAGCCCGCCGTGCAGGTCGAGCATTCGCTCGCGCCAGGCATGCACCGCATCATCCGGCTCAAGCAGGCGCAGGGGGCTGACGCTGCGCGCCCACATCAGCCCGCCGAAGACGCAGTAGTCGCCGTAGTCCGGCGTCTCCCCGCCGAGGAAGGGTTGTGCCCTCACCACCATACGCAGCGGCTGCAGCAGCGCGCGGAATTCCGGCAGCCGCGCCTCGCGGCCGGCGGTCACCTCGGCCAGCGGCATGCCGAAGCGCTTCTCGCGGCTGGCAATGAAATAGGCGCGGTCCTCGGGGCCGAGCAGCGGCGGGATATCGGAGACGATCAGCTTGACCAGCGCCGGATGCAGCACCGCATCCGTCCATGTGGCGATGAAGCGGTGGCTGGCGGGCGTGCCGGAGAACAGCCTCGGCGAATCCGGATAGGCATCGTCGAGGTACACCGCGATCGCCCAGCTATCCGCCACGGTGCGGTCGCCATCCACCAGCACCGGCACCTTGTCGTGGTTGGCGAAGGCCAGCGCGGCGGTTTCTGTGAAGCGCCAGGGTACCACCTCCGCCTCCAGGCCCTTGTGGGCCAATGCCATGCGGCTGCGCCAGCAGAACGGGCTGAACCGACGCTCGGCATCGGTGCCGCAGAGTTCGTACAGCTTGCGGGCCATGGCGGTCAGCCTCCCTTGCCGGTGGCAGCAGTTGGGGCGTGGGGCAGCGTCCAGTGGTGCGGGTCGGTCATTGCAGCGTCTCCTCCGGGGCAAGCAGGGATCGGGCCTGGCGCAAGGCGCCGTGCAGGACGGCAGGCTCCGGCCAGCCGCGGGCCAGCACCCGCAGCCCCATCACCGTGGTCACCAGCAGCCGCGCCAGGTCGCGCGCCGGCCGGGCCCGGGTGATGCTGCCGTCCCGCCGGCCGGCGAGGATGCGGCCATGGAAGAAACCCTCCAACTCCGCCAGCCGGGCAGCGACCACGGCGCCCACCACCGGGTCATGCGGCGCGACCTCAAGCGCGGTGTTGACCAGCATGCAGCCGCGCCGGTCTGCCAGGGAACGCTCGACGATGTCGGCAAGGAGCGTCTCGATGGCGGCCCGTGGCGGCAGCGTGGCCTGCAGGCGGGCGATGCGGGCGCGCATGTTGCCGTCGAGGTAGCGGTCGAGGCAGCGGGTGAACAGCGCGTGCTTGTCACCAAACGCGTTGTAGAGGCTGGCGGCGCCGAGGCCCATGGCCTGCCCGAGGTCGCGCACCGAGGTGGCGGCGTAGCCGTGCTGCCAGAAGCGGTGCATGGCAGCATCGAGGGCAGCGGCTTCGTCGAATGCGCGCGGACGGGACATGGTTCCTGGCGGCGGGGTTCTGGAACGAACGATACATTTTCCGGGGCTTCACGCAAGCCCACGCCGCGGCCGGAAAAGGAAAACGCCCACCCCCGCGGGGCGGGAGTGGGCGTCTGGAAGCCTGTACCCTGGCGGCCGGCGAACCGGCCGCCGTTGCTCAACCGTAGACGAGGTTGGGCAGGAACAGGGAAAGCGCCGGGATGTAGGTGATCAGCATCAGCAGGATGAACATCAGGATCAGGAAGGGCCAGATCCCGCGCACCACTTCGGACAGCGGGCAACGCAGGATGCCCGCCATGATGAACAGGTTCAGCCCGACCGGCGGCGTCAGCAGCGCGATCTCCATGTTCATGGTCACGACCACGCCGAAGTGGACGGGGTCGATGCCCAGCGGCTGCAGCAGCGGCAGCAGCACTGGCATGGTGAGCAGCAGCACCGAGAAGACCTCGAGGATCATCCCGAGCAGCATCAGCAGCACGTTCACCGCCATCAGGTACTGCCACCACTCCAGGCCGAAATCGGTGGCCCAGGCGACGATGCGCGTGGTGATGCCGGTTTCCGTGACCCAATGGCCGAACACCAGCGCCAGTGCGATGATGATCATGATGGAGGCGGCGTTGCGGATGGCCTCGGCCGTCACCCGCAGCAGATCCCCTGGTTTGACGCCCTTGTAGACGAACAGCGACAGCAGGATCGCGACCACCGCCGACAACGCCGCACATTCGGTCAACGTGACGACGCCGCCGTAGAGCCCGCCGAGCACGATCACCGGCACCATCAGCGCCGGGATCGCATAGACCGTGCGTTTCCAGCGCTCGCCCATCGGCATCGATTCCTGCCGGGCGTAGCCCTTGCGGCGGGCGTAGTATACCACCCAGCCACCGATCGCGGCCGCCTGCAACAGACCCGGGATCACGCCGGCGAGGAACAGCCGGGTGATCGCCTGGTCCGCCAGCACGCCGTACACCACGAAGGCCAGCGACGGCGGAATGAGGATGCCGAGCGTGCCGGATGCGGCGACGATGCCCGCCGCGAAGTGTCGCTCGTAGCCCGCCCGCAGCATTGCCGGCACCAGCACCGTGCCCATCGCCATGGCAGTGGCGACCGAGGAGCCGCACATCGCCGCGAAGATGGTGCAGCAGGCGACGCAGACCAGCCCGAGCCCGCCCGGCAGGCCGCCGACCCAGGCCTCGGCCGCGCCGATAAGGGCGCGCGCCACGTTGCCGCGTTCCATGAAGACCGCGGCGGCGACGAAATAGGGCACTGCCAGCAGCGTGGTCGAGTTCAGTTCATCGACGATCTTCTGCGCCACGGGCAGCAACGACTGCCCCTCGGCCGCCATGGCGATCAGCGAGGTCGAACCCATCACCAGCCAGATGGGCACGCCCAGCAGCAGCAGGAAACCAAAGAGCGGCCAGATCAGGATCACGCGCTTTTCCCCCCGATGCCCAGGCCAGCGGCCACCCGGAACGCATAGCGCACCGTCATGAACGCCATGCCCACCGGCAATGCCGCCGAATAGATCCAGAGCGGAAAGCGCAGCGTGGTGGTCGAGACGTCGCCGAAATCCCAGGTCTCGTAAGTGACGAGGAAGGCGAAGTAGCCAAGCACCAGCGACACCACCAGCCCCAGGAGGTCCCCGAACAACGCGACGGCCCGCTGCGCGGATGGCGGCATCATGTCAACGAAAAGATCCGCCTTGATGTGGCGGTTCGCCGCGGTGACCGCGGCGAAGGAGATGCAGACGGCCCAGATGACCAGGTAGATCTGGACCTCATCGCCCCATTCGACCGTGTGGGAAGGCCAGAACGTCCGCAGCAGGACGTTCAGGGCAGACAGGCCCAGAGCCAGCAGGCCGAAGCCGCCGACCAGAACGGCGTCCAGCTTGTCGAGCAGGCCGCGGCGTTCCGCCGCGGCCTCGGGAACCATTTCCATGGGATGCCCGCCCGTGGTCAGACGGCGACGCCGGCCGCGCGGATCTCTTTCAGCACGCTGGCGACGAGGTCGCGGTCCATGCCGATGTCGGACACGATCTTGTCCTGGGTCGGCATCAGCTTCTTGCGCACCTCGGCGATCTTGTCGGCGGAGGGGGTGACGATCTGGATGTTGTTCTTCATCAGGATGTCGCGCGCCTCGTTCTGGGCGGCGGCAGCCTGCTTGCGCTCCTCGGCCACGCCTTCCTGCCAGGCATCCGCCAGCACCTTCTGGTCTGCCGCCGACAGCTTCTTCCAGAAGCCATCTCCGACCAGCGGGATGTACTGGTTGAAGGTCTGGAAGTCCTCCAGGCAATACTTGACGCCCGCATCCCACAGCTTCGCCGTGTTGCTGCTCTCATGCGTGGTGATGAGGCCATCAACGGTGTTCTGGCTGAGCGCCAGCGGGACATCCGGCCAGGGCACCAGGATCGGGTTGGCACCCAGCGTGCTGATTCGCGCCGCATTGGCGGACCCGCCGGGATGGCGGATGCGCATGCCTTGCAGGTCGCCGAAATCATTCAGCGGCTTGCCGGCGGAGAAGAAATGCTGCGGCCCAAGGTCCCACCAGTCGCCGAGCACCTTCACCCGCAGACGATCTTCGATCTTGCGGTTGATCTGCTGGCCGGCCGGCCCGTCCATGATCTTGTGCAGCAGGTCCGCATCAAGCCCGTAGAACATCGGCAGCGAGGGCAGCGCCGCATCGGGCGCGATGCCGTCGAGGTTCCACCAGCCGGGCTGGCCCATTTCCGCGCCGCCCTGGCGCAGCGCGCGCGGGATGTCCCGGTCACGGAACAACTGGGCGGAGGGGAAAAGCTGCGGCGCGACCTTGTCGCCCAGCCGCTTCTCCACCCGGGCGATGAAGGCTTCGGTGTTCTGGTTGCGCACATGCGTCGGGTTGGTCTCGATCGAGATCCGCATCTGCAACTTGTCGGCGGCCCGCGCCGCACGGAGCGGCAGCGTGAGGGCCGCGCCCAGGGCACCAAACATGAAAGGACGTCGTGTCACGTGCATCGTATAAACTCCCTGTTTCGTCGATCATGCCGTTTTGGGCGACCGCATTCCGTTTGTTGCTTGCCGGCCGCCTTAGGATCCACCTCGTCGAAGCTCATCTTTTTTGAGATTAAGCTGAGGTAAATATCCCGGGCATGGTTTGAAACGTCCCTTAGAAAGATGAGGTTTCGCTGTCAATCACAATAGCCCGTGCCTTCCCCCACCATCGGAGCGTCAGCCAAGCCCGAGGCGCTGGCGGAACGCCGTGTCGCGCATCGAGGCATCCTGGCCCATCAGGTCGTCGCTGGCCGGCCCGCACAGGTACACCAGCCCGCGGACCGCATGCTCCACCGGTGACAACTCGGCACGAGGAATACGGCTGATGACGTTCATGCCGGATGCACGGATCTTCACCTGCATTTCAGTGTCGATGGTGCCGGGCGAGAAGCCGAAGGCGCGGATGCCCCTGCCCGCCGTCTCCAGCGCAATGGCCTGGGTCAGCATCGCCAGCCCCGCCTTGCCCGAACAGTAGGCGCTCCAGCCCTCAAGCGGCCGGTAGGCGGCGCCGGATGAAATGTTGATGATGGACCCGCCGCCCTGCCCCAGCATGCCAGGCAGCACCGCGCGCACCACGTTGTAGGCGCCGATCAGGTTGATCGAGATGTTGCGCGCCCAGGCCGCCGGGTCCGAGGCGGCGATCTCGGCGATCGGGTCGATGACCCCGGCATTGTTGACGAGGATGTCGAGCCCGCCGAGGCGCGCCTTCGTCTCCGAGACCACCTGCTCGACCGCGGCGTAGTCGGCCACGTCGCAGCCCAGTGCCTCGGCCCGGCCGCCGGCCGCGACGATGCCGCGCGCCACCTCGGCCACCGCCGCGCCATCGCGTGCCAGCAGCATCACCGCAACGCCATCGGCCGCCAGGGCACGCGCCGTTCCCTCACCCAGGCCCCGGCTCGCGCCGGTCACCAGCGCAATCTTTCCGTTGAGTTCAGCCATGTTCCGCTCCCTGTCCTGCCGCCTTGCGTGGCGCGCATCATCGCCACACAACGGCCGGGCCGGCAACGCGGCGGGCGCTGCGTCAGCGCGCGGGGTACCAGCGGTCGGGGTCGGGCCGCTGCCAGCCGGGCGCGGAGTGGCGCACCTCGATGGTCGTGGTCAGGCTGCCCTCGGTGCCGTAGTAGACGAACCGGCTGCCGAGGTAGTTGCCTTCCATGATCGGCGCCCAGCCCCGCGCTGCGAATTCGGCGGTGACCTCCGCGAGCGACCGTTCGCCGTAGTCCACCATGACGTGGTGGATGCCCTCGCCGTGGTCGCGCAGGAATTCCCAGTAGATGGAAGGGCCATCCAGCGGCTGGATCAGCTCCCACATCATGTCCCGGGTCCAGGCCAGCGCCAGCTTCATGCTGTAGGCGACAGGCACGCCGCGAACCTTGGTCTCGGTCAGCCGTGGCGGCGCGTAGGTATAGACCCGCCATGGCCCGACACCGAGCCGGTCGGCATATTGATGCAGCGCGGCATCGAGGTCGCGGACCACGATGCCGACCTGGGTGATGTTCTGTACCAGCGGCATGCCTTGCACGGGGCGCCTCCTTCGTTGAATGGCGGCGGCTTCGCCATGGGCGAAGGCTATACCCCCTCCAGCAGGCTGATCTTCAATTCCCGGAAGGCGCGGCGGAACCGCGAGGTGCGCTGTTCCTCCAGCATCGCCTCCAGCGCGCCGCCCAGTTCCCGCAGCCGCGCATCGCCGAGCCGCTGCGCATGGACGAACATGGATCGTTCCTCGGAACCGGCGTAGTGGTCCACCGCCGCATGCAGGGCCCGCAGATGCGCCTCGAACTCCGCGCTGGCAGTGTCGAGCTTGAGGGTCATCGCCAGCAGGTCGGACAACTGGCGGTGCTCGGCATACGCGACGGCGACATCCTCGCTAACCGGCCGCACCGCCGGGTAGAACAGATGGTCCTCGATGTATTCGTGCACCTCAAGCTCGGAGGCGAGGGTGCGGAGCAGGTCGCGCCGTTGCGGGTCGCCTGCCGGCATCGCGGCGATCCGCTCGAACAGCCGGCGCAGCAGTTGATGGTGCTCGACCAGCACCTCGTCCGCCTTGCGCCCCTGCCCGGCCGCAACCGCCGGCTGCTCCACCGCGGCCTGCGCCAGCCGCTCGGCGGTGACGGTCTCGTCGCCCGGCTCCTGCACACGCCGGAGTTCCACCATCCCGTCCCGGACCCGTGCCTCATAGCGCGGTTGCGGGCAGGTCGCGGGGCCGCTTGCCGGATAGCCGGTGTCCAGGTCGTACCGCGAGCCGTGCCACGGGCAGACCAGTTGATCGCCCAGCACCCAGCCCTGGTCCAGCGGCCCGCCCATATGCGAGCAGCGCGCGCCCATCGCCCGCACCCGGCCGCGATGCAGCACAAGCACCACACCGACCTCCTGCCCGGCCTGCCGCACCGCGACCCGCCGCGGCCGGTCCTCCACCAGTTCGCGGAAGGGCAGCACCGGCGTGTACTCCCGCGGCGCCGGGCTGCGGTCCGCGTGGTCCACCCCGACTTTCCGCCGGCAGACCATATGCCCGCCGAGATACCCGCCGACGGCCATGCAGGCCCAGCCGGCCGCGCTGGCCAGCCGGCCCTCGGCGCGGTGGCCACGCCGGCGCAGCGAGAGCGAACCCAGGGTCAGCGCCAGCGCCGCACCATTCACCAGCCCATGCACCATTCCGAGCCGGCGGTCCCGGCCATCGGTGTACTGCCAATCCGCCATGCCGGCCGCCGCCGCGACCACCGCGCCCGCCGCCCCTGCCTGCAAGGCGGTATCGGCCGCGCGCGTGGTGCCGCGGCCGCGGATCATCCCGAGAGTGGCCAGCAGGTCCAGCCCCAGCGCCAGGGTCCAGCTGCCGATCGGCAGGGTGACCAATGCCGGATGCAGCGGGTGGCCCAGCCATTTGCCAAGCAACGCATCGCGCGCCTGCCGTGCGGGGTGACCGGCAAGCTGCACCGGCCGGGCCATGGCGGTTTCCGCCGCGCGGCTCGGGCGGTCCAGCGCGCGGGCCGCGGCGATCCGGTCGATGGCCGCCTCGGCCATGCCACCCGAGGGACGCCGCCTGCGGGCGCCGCGGAACCAAGAGCCTGCCATCGCCCACTTCGTGCTGCGGCGGCGAACGCCCCTCGCCGCATGGCGTTCCCGGATGGAACACCACGCCGGCGGCGCGTCAGCCACCTCCGCCGGGCTGCGCCGGGGTCGAGAACCCGGCCAGCACCTCCTCCTCGGCGGTCAGGTGGACGCGCAGCAGCACCTCCAGCGCGAACAGCGCCCGCCGCAGCTCGGGCGCGCTGGCGGCCCAATCCGCCTGCCGCCCGGCGAGTTGCAGCAGCATCGTCACCCGCTCGACCAGCGCCTCGATCTCGGCATGCATGCGGATCAGCGGCGCCATCGGGTCCTGCCCGCCCAGCCGCCGCGCCGCGATGGGATAGAGCGCGCGCTCCTCCTCCCGCTGGTGCGGCAACAGCTCGGCCCGCAGCCGGGCTTCCAGCGCGACCACCGCCGGCAGCGCCGCCGGCGTCGGGCCGATGGATTCGCCGGCCAGCCGCAGCGCCTCGACCAGCCGGCGCAGTTCGGCATGCTCGGCGGTGCGTTCAGCGAGACCGGCTTCGGCCGGCAGTCCATGGGATGGCGCCTCCGCCCGCCCCGGCCGCAGCGCCGACAGCGCGAACAGGATGGCGAAGACATCGATCGCCTCCTGCACCACGGCACCGGCGAGCGGGGTCAGGTACCCGGCGGCGGCCACCGCCATGGCGATGCCGGACAACCCCATGCCGATCCAGATCGCCAGCAGCGCGATGTGGCGCGAGCGGCGGGCAATGGCGATGGCCTCCGCCACCCGGTCCACCCGGTCCACCAGCAGCACCACGTCGCCCGCTTCCGCCGCCGCCGCGGTGCCGCCGGCGCCCATGGCGATGCCGACATCGGCGGCGGCCAGCGCCGGGGCGTCGTTCACGCCGTCGCCCACCATGGCGGTCGGCGCCCGCGCCGCCTCGGCCCGCACCGCGGCGATCTTGTCGGCCGGCGACTGCCCGGCCAGCACCGCATCGAGCCGCAGCGCCCGGCCGATGGCGGTTGCCGCCGCCGGGCGGTCCCCGGTCACCAGCACCATCCGCCGCACGCCGAGCGCGCGCAGCCGGCGGATGGTGCCCGGTGCTTCCGGGCGCATGCCATCGGCCAGCACGAAGGCCGCCACCGCCCGGCCATCCGCCGCCAGCCAGGCGACCAGCCCGGCCGCCGCCGCCACCTGCACGGCCAGGCCAAAGCCGGTGCCGGTGGCGATGCCGCGGTCCCGCAGGAAGGCCTCGCTGCCGAGCGCCAGCGCCCGCCCCTCCACCTCCCCCAGCACGCCGCCGCCCGCGACCTCCGCCGCCCGCTCCGGCCGTGGCAGCACGAGGCCCTGCGCCTGCGCCGCCGCGACCAGCGCCGCCGAGACCGGATGGGTGGAGCCCTGGGCCAGGGCCGCGGCCAGCCGCAGCGCCGCATCCCGCCCGAGCGCCGGGTCGGCATCCACCGCGGCGAGCAGCGGGCGGCCCGGCGTCAGCGTGCCGGTCTTGTCGAACAGCACGGTTTCCACCCGCGCCAGCCGCTCCAGCGCCCCGCCGCCCTTGACCACGATGCCGCGCCGCGCCGCCCGGCCGATGCCGGCCACCAGCGCGACCGGGGCGGCGAGGATCAGCGGGCAAGGCGTCGCCACCACCAGCACCGCCAGCGCCCGCACCGCATCCCCGCTCAGCGCCCAGGCACCGCCCGCGACCACGGCGGTGACGGCGATGAAGCCGAGCGCCCAGCGGTCCGCCAGCCGCGCCAGCGGGGCGCGGGCGGCCGCCGCCTGCTGGGTCAGCCGCAGGATGGCGGCATAGGTGCTGGCCGCCGCGTCCCGGCTGGCGCGCATGCGGAAGGCGCCGCCGGCATTGACGCCGCCGCTCTGCAACCCGGCGCCATGCCTGAAGGTTGCCGGCAGCGGCTCGCCGGTCAGCGCGCTTTCGTCGAGGGTGGCGGAGGGGTCTTCCAGCACGCCATCGGCCGGCACCGTCTCGCCCGGGCGGACCAGCAGCATGTCGCCCGGGCGGATGGCGGCGACGTCGATCTCCTCGATGGCCTCGCCGTCGAGCCGGGCGGCGCGGCGCGGGGCACGGGCGATGAGGTCGGTCAGGGACCGCGTGGCACGGCCCTCGGCCCAGGCTTCCAGCGCCTCGCCGCCGGCCACCATCAGGGCGATCACCGCCGCCGTCGCCGCCTCGCCCAGCAGCACGGCGCCGAGGATGGCGGCCAGCGCCACCGCATCCACGCCGACCCGCCCGCCCAGCAGCGAGCGCACCAGCCCGATGCCGACATGCGCGGCGACGGGCAGCGCCGTTGCCGACCAGACCCAGCCGGCCGCCACCGGCTGCCCGAGCGACAGCAGCACCACCCCGGCAACCAGCCCGGCCAGCACCCAGATCAGCAAGAAGTACCGGGGCATTCGGCTGGAGCCTTTGCTGCGCGGGCTATTCGGCGGAGAACAGGTGGCGCGTGCGGTTGGCGAGGGCGACCAGGGAGAGCATCACCGGCACCTCCACCAGCACCCCCACCACCGTCGCCAGCGCCGCACCGCTGTTCAGCCCGAACAGGCTGATGGCGACCGCGACCGCCAGTTCGAAGAAGTTGGAGGTGCCGATCAGCGCGCAGGGCGCCGCGATGGGGAACGGCACCCGCCAGGCCCAGGCCCAGGCATAGGCCACCCCGAAGATGCCGTAGCTCTGCAGCACCAGCGGCACCGCGATCAGCACGATGACCAGCGGCCGGTCCAGGATCACCCCGCCCTGGAAGCCGAACAGCAGGACCACCGTCGCCAGCAGGCCGAGCACGGAAAACGGCTTCAGCGCCGCGGTGAAGCGCGCCACCGCCCCGGCTTCGCTACGGCCGGACAGCAGCCGGCGCGTTACGATGCCGGCGGCCAGCGGCACCACCACGTACAGCACCACCGAAAGCAGCAGCGTCTCCCAAGGCACCGGGATGTCCGTCACGCCGAGCAGCACGGCGACGATGGGCGCGAAGGCGAAGACCATCACCGCGTCGTTCACCGAGACCTGCACCAGGGTATAGGTCGGGTCGCCGCGGGTAAGCTGGCTCCAGACGAAGACCATGGCGGTGCACGGCGCCGCGCCCAGCAGGATCACCCCGGCGAGGTATTGCTGGGCATCGGCCGGGGCGATCAGCCCGGCGAAGACGTATTCGAAGAACAGCACGCCCAGCGCGGCCATGGTGAAGGGCTTGATGAGCCAGTTGACCACCAGCGTGATGACCAGCCCCTTCGGCCGGTCGCCGATGCGGCGCAGGCTGGCGAAATCGACGCTGACCATCATCGGGTAGATCATCACCCAGATCAGCACCGCGACGACCAGGTTGACCCGGGCATATTCCAGCCCGGCCAGCGTCTCGAACAACCCGGGCGCCAGCGCCCCGAGCCCGATCCCGGTGCCGATGCACAGCGCGACCCAGAGGCTGAGCCACCGCTCGAAGGTGCCGAGGGGGGTGACCGCGCCAACGCCAGGGCGACCCGCCGCGGGCGGGACGTGGCGGTGGGCGCGCATGGGTGCGGATGGCGGGTTCGGCATTGGGAAAATCCTTTGGTCCGTCAGGCACTCCGTCCTGTTCAGCAAGTACCGTAGCCGCGGAGATTGCGGCAGCCCCACCGGCCGGCCAGAGTGCTGTGCGGCTCGATGCGACGCCGGATGCCTAGCGCATTGGCATGCGCCCTACCGAAGTGTTGTATCTCACTGACGTGACGTTCTAGAGAGAATTGGCTGGTCACGGGGAACTGGTCTATCATGTGAAGGGCGATCGAAAGGTTCAGAATGGCTCGTAGCCTGGGCCGGTCCGTTTCCAGCGTCTGACTCGGAGATGAAATGCCTCTAGTCGGCGTGTTTTCGGTCGTCGGCGATACATCCCGGCGCCAGGCATCGGCCCGGCCGCTGCAGCGGCCATTGGCGTGGCTGCTGATCGGTGCGGTGGCGCTGCCGGCGGCCATCCTTGCGGCCGGCGGGTGGATCACCTGGTCCGCCACCTGGCGGGAGGCGCGCATCGAATTGGCCCGGCAGGCCGATGCCAGCGCCGAATACAGCACCCGCCTGCTGCTGAGCTACAGCATCGCCGCCAGCCGGATCGACGACTTGCTGCAGGGCCTGACCGACGCCGAGATTCGCGCCCGCGAAGCTGAACTGCACGCCGCGGTGAAGACCTTGGTGGCGGATCTGCCGCAGGTTTCCGCCGGCCTCGTCGTGGACCGTACGGGGGCGCCGCTGCTGGCCGCCAACCGCCTGCCGGTCCCGCGCGATGTCGTGGTGGCGGACCGCGACTACTTCCTGGCGCTACGGGCGCCAGACGCGCCCACCATCCATGTCAGCGACATGCATCTCGGCCGGTTCACCGGCAGCCGCTTCTTCGCGGTCAGCCGGCGCCGGACCAACACCGGCAACCCGCCTCGGCAGGATGGCTTCGACGGGTTGGTGAATGTGCTTGTCGAGCCGGGGCTGGTGGCCGAGGGCCTGCGGCGGCACGTGACCAAGCCCTGGGATGCCATCGCCCTGATCCGGGCGGACGGAAGCATGCTGGCCCGGTCGAGCGATCAGGGTGGGGCCTTGCCGCGGCTGCCGGAGCACAGCCGGTTCCGCGCCGTCGCCGATGCCGGCCTGCGGGAGGCAACCTACAAGACCCGTGCCGAGGATTCCAACGAGGGCTACCTTGTCTCGGTTCGCCAGCTGGACGGCTTTCCGCTCTATACCTCCGCGGTCCGGCCGCACCACGCCATCCTCGCCGAATGGCGGCGGGCCATGCTGCCGCAGCTTGCCGTGGGATTGCCGGCGATGCTGGCGCTGCTCGGCCTCGCGCTGCTGGTCCGCCGCGCCCAGCACGCCTTGCTCAGTGCGAACGACCGGCTGGAGGCGCGGGTCGCCGAGCGCACCGCAGCGCTGGCCGATGTCTCGGAAGCGCTCGACCTGACCCCCTTCATGATCACCGACCTGGACGGCAACATCCGCCACTGGTCGTCCGGCTGCACCCAGTTGTACGGCTTCCCGCGGGAGGAGGCGCTGGGCCGCTTCGTCACCGAGCTGCTGAACACCCAGTTCCCCGAGGGTGGGCGGCCCGCGCTGATGGATACGCTCTACCGGAACGGCCAATGGCAGGGCGAGCTGCGCCAGCGCCGGCGGGACGGCACGCCGATCATCACCGCCACCCAGTGGACCCTGCGGTACGACCCGCACACCGGCAAGCCAAGCTCGGTGGTCAGCACCCGCACCGACCTCAGCCCCCTTCGCCAGGCTGAGCGGGCGCTGAGCCGGAGCGAGGCGCGGTTGCAGCGCGCCCAGGAGGCCGGCGGCGTGGTCGCCTTCGAAATTACCGAGGACGGCACCGTGGTCGCGGATGCCGCGCTGCCACGGCTGTTCGGCCTGCCGGACACCACGCCGCTGACCATCGACCGCTTTTTCGACCGGATGCATCCGGAGGACCGTGACACGGTGGCCGCGGTGTACCGGCGGATGGCCAGCGAGGGTGGCAGCTTCGCCGAGGAGTTCCGGGTGGACTGGCCGGATGGCGCTCAGCGCTGGCTGCTGGCTCGCGGCGAGGCCGAGCCGGACCCGGCGGGCGGGCCGATTCCCCGGCTGCTCGTCGGCATCACCATCGATGTCACCCAGCGCCGGACCGCCGAGGCCGCCCTGGCCGAAAGCGGCGAACGGCTGCGACTGGCCCAGGCTGCGGCCGGCTTCGGCATCTACGACTATGACTTCGCCACCCGGACCGTGACCTGGGACGCCCCGATGCGGGCATTCTGGGCGCTGCCCGAGGGCGTGCCGGTGACCAGCCGGCTGTTCGTCCGCGGGCTGCATCCGGATGACCGGCCGCTGCGAAGGGCGGCGATACGGCGCGCGCTGGATGCCGGGGGCACCGGCGCCTACCAAGTGGAGTACCGGGTGATCGGCCTGACCGACGGCCAGGAGCGTTGGATCTCGGCCACCGGTCAGGTGCGCTTCGCCGGTGGCCAGCCAGCCCGGCTGACCGGCCTCGCGCTGGACGTCACCGCCCGCAAGCGGGCCGAGCAGCGCAACGAGTTGCTGATGCGCGAGGTCGACCACCGCGCCAAGAACGCCCTGGCGGTGGTGCAGGCGGCGCTGCGGCTGAGCCGGGCGGAAACCCCGGCCGAGCTGGTGCGGATCGTCGAGGGGCGGGTCGCCGCGCTGGCCCGCGCCCAGACCATCCTGGCCAAGCGGCGCTGGGAAGGGGCGGAACTGCGGGCGTTGCTGGAAGGCGAGCTGGCCCCTTTCCTCACCGGTGTACGGCGGGACGCGCCGCGGGCGGAACTGGCGGGCCCGCCGGTCACGGTCGCCGCCCATGCCGCCCAGCCGCTCAGCATGGCGGTGCATGAACTCGCGACCAATGCGATGAAGTACGGCGCGCTGTCCCACCCTGGCGGGCTGCTGCAGGTCACCTGGAAGCTGGATGCCGGGGCCGGAAGCTGATGCTGGTCTGGCGCGAGACGGGCGGGCCGGAGATCGGGGTGATGCCGGGTCAGCGCGGCTTCGGCTCCCGGGTCATCGAGCAGACGGTGCAGGGCCAGCTTGGCGGAACCGTGCACCGGCGGTGGCTGCCGGGCGGCCTGTTGTGCGAGATGGTGGTGCCGCTGTCCCGCACCGCGAAGGACAACGGCATGGTGCTGGACGGCGAGGCGGCGGCCAACGCCGCGGCCTGACTGCCGGGCCATGGTCAGCGCGGATCGCGCGATGCACGCCTCCGGCCGTTCCCGCCTCGGGTCGTCAGACCCTAGGCGCCGAGCCAATCCCGCAGCAGCGCGGTGACCAGCGCCGGTGCCTCCATCGGTGGCAGGTGGCCGCAGCCCGGGATGCGGTGCAACCGGGCGCCGGGGATGGCGGCGGCGATCTCCTCGGACAGCTCGGGCGGGGTCAGCACATCGGCCTCGCCCACCGCGACCAGCGCCGGCAGCCGCAGCCCGGGCAGGCCGGCGCGCGAATTGGGCCGGCCCAGGATGGCGGCCTGCTGCCGCAGGAAGGCGTCGCGGCCGACCCGCTCGGCCATGGCCATCACCGCCTGCCCGACCGGACCTTCGAGATGGGCGGGATGCACGAGCTGCGGCAGCAGCCGCGGCGTCACGCCACGGAACTGGCCGCTGCGGGTCAGGGCCATCAGGCCGCGGCGGCGCCTGGCCTGTTCCGGCGTATCGGCGCGGGCCGAGGTGTCCAGCAGCGCCAGCCGGGTGACCCGGCCCGGCGCCTGGCGCAGCACCTCGAAGGCGAGGTAGCCGCCCATGGAAAGCCCTGCCAGTGCGAAGCGCGGCGGTGCGTGGGCCAGGGCGCGGCCGGCCATGGCCGGCAGGCTGTTGTCCTGCGTGACATCGGCCACCACGCAGCGCGCCACCCCGGCGAGGCCGGCAACCTGGGCCTGCCAGAGCGCCTCGTCGCAGAGCAGCCCGGGCAGCAGCAGAAGATCCATGGGTTCCGGCATAGGTGGCTTCGATCCTGGGGCGGGGTCCTAGGCCTGCTGCCGGCGGCGCACAATGGCCCTTTTGCTGCACCTTCCGGCCGGATCGGCTTGATTTCCGGGCGGTGGTGGCGCATATGCAGCGCGGACCTGGAACGGCAGCCTTGCGATTTGGCGAGCCGGGCGTCGGTTTTCGGCCATTCGGGCCGCCATGCCGCCGCTGTCCCGGCGAAGGAACCGACCGCACTTGACCGATACCTCCGACCGGCCCGCCCATGACGCGGCCGAGCCCGAGCACAACAACCACCACACGGGCACCCCGGGCGAGATCGCCGAGGGGGCAAACCCCGTTGCCGCCCCGGCCGAAGCCGAGGCGCCGGAGCCGGCACCCGTGGCGGAGCCCGTAGCGGCCGAGGTCGCGGCAGCCGAAGCGGCGCCGGCCGCAGCGCCCGTGGCCGAGGCCGCGCAGGTTGTGGCGCCCCCGGATGAAGCGCCCCGGGACGATATCCCACGGGATGAAGCACCGGCAGTCGAGCCGCAAGCCGGGTCGCCGCAGCAGGTGGCCGAGGCCGATGCGTCCCCGGATTTGGCCGAAGACGACAACGAGGAAGGCGAGGAGGAGAGCGCCGAGGACACCACGCCGCGCGTCACCTTCGCCGACCTCGGCCTGTCCGAGCCGATCCTGAGGGCCGTCGCCGAAGCGGGCTATGTCTCGCCGACGCCGATCCAGGAAGCTGCCATCCCCATCGTGCTGATGGGCCGGGACGTGCTGGGCTGCGCGCAGACCGGCACCGGCAAGACCGCCGGCTTCACCCTGCCGATGCTGGACATCCTCGCCTCCGGCCGGGCCAAGGCGCGCATGCCGCGCAGCCTGATCCTGGAGCCGACGCGCGAGCTGGCGCTGCAGGTCGCCGAGAATTTCGTGAAGTACGGCAAGCACCTCAACCTGGTGCATGCCCTGCTGATCGGCGGCGAGAGCATGAACGACCAGCGCGACCGTGCTGGAAAAGGGCGTCGATGTCCTCATCGCCACCCCCGGCCGGCTGCTGGACCTGTTCGAGCGCGGCCGCATCCTGCTGGCCGACTGCAAGGTGCTGGTGATCGACGAGGCGGACCGCATGCTGGACATGGGGTTCATCCCCGATGTCGAGCGCATCGTGTCCATGCTGCCGGCCATGCGGCAGACGCTGTTCTTCAGCGCCACCATGGCGCCCGAGATCCGCAAGCTGGCAGATGCCTTCCTGCAGAACCCGAAGGAGATCTCGGTCTCCGCCCCGGCAAGCGTGGCGGCCACCATCACCGCCGGCCTGGTCTGGACGCGCGAGCTGGACAAGCGGGAGGCCCTGCGCCGCCTCATCCGGCGCGAGGACGTGCAGAACGCATTGATCTTCTGCAACCGCAAGGTTGAGGTGGACCTGCTGTACAAGTCGCTGAAGCGGCACGGCTTCTCGGTCGGCGCCCTGCACGGCGACATGGACCAGCCGACCCGCTTCGCCACCCTGAACAAGTTCAAGGCGAACGAGCTGCAGCTTCTGGTCTGCTCGGACGTCGCGGCCCGCGGCCTCGACATCGGCGGCCTCAGCCATGTCTTCAACTTCGACGTGCCCTTCCATGCCGAGGATTATGTCCACCGCATCGGCCGCACCGGCCGCGCCGGCAGGCAGGGTGCCGCGTTCACCATCGCCACCGCGGATGACGCCCGTAACGTCGCAGCGATCGAGAAGCTGACCGGCATGCCGATCCCGCGCATGGAGGTCGAGGGGCTCGACCCGGTG
This sequence comes from uncultured Alphaproteobacteria bacterium, assembly GCA_963829365.1. Lineage (GTDB taxonomy): Bacteria > Pseudomonadota > Alphaproteobacteria > Acetobacterales > Acetobacteraceae > Belnapia. Next base: position 219,671 of record CAWHIH010000003.1, read on the forward strand.
TCCAACGAGGAGATCGCCGAGGCGGCGGCCCGGCCGAACCGTGGCCGTGGCCGTGGCGCCCCGGCCCGCGGTGGCCGCGCCGCACCCGGCGCAAGCCGGGACCGCGCGCCGCGCGACCGTGCCCCGCGCGAGCGCCCGATCGCCGAGCGCCCCGTCGGCGACCGTGCCGCGCTGGAGCCGATCTCGCAGCCCGACCGTACCGAGCGTCCTGAGCGCGCGGAGCGTCCGGCCCGCGCCGAACGCCCGGAGCGCAGTGGCCGGGACCGTCCCGAGCGTGGCGGCCGTGGCCGGCCCGAGCGTGAGGTGACGCCGGTCGCCGCCCGCGACGATCGCCCCCGCCACGAGGAGCGCGATGCGCCCCCGCCGCGCGATGACCGCCGCTGGGATCGCGGTGCCTCCGAGGCACCGCGCCGGCGCGACCGGGACCGCGACGACCTCGGCCCGGCCGTGCTCGGCTTCGGCGATGCGGTGCCGGCCTTCATGCTCATCCCCATCCCCCGCCCGCGGCGGGATTCGGCGGCCGAGCAGGACCAGGAAGCCGAAGCCGCCTGAGGCCAGGCCGCCCCTTCCATGGGGCGGCCGGTCCTTCGCCGTCTGCACCCTGCCCCCCGGTTGCCGAACCGGGGGCCACACGCCAATTACCCGCTGCCGGCCCCTGGATGATGCGCCGGGGCCCCAAGAGGAGCACGCCATGAACGTCGTCAGCCCGCCAGCCAAGCGCAGCATGGCCAGCTTCAACTGGGAAGATGCCTTCCTGCTGGAGGAGCAGCTCTCGGAAGACGAGCGTATGATCCGTGAGTTGGCGCACCAGTTCTGCCAGGAGAAGCTGTTCCCGCGCGTGCTCATGGCCAACCGGCACGAGAAGTTCGACCGCGAGATCATGAACGAGTTCGGCGAGATGGGCTTCCTCGGCGCCACGCTCGAGGGCTATGGCTGCGCCGGCGTCTCCTATGTCGCTTATGGGCTGATGGCCCGCGAAGTGGAGCGGGTGGACAGCGGCTACCGCAGCGCCTTTTCCGTGCAGTCCTCGTTGGTGATGTACCCGATCCACGCCTTCGGGTCGGAGGAGCAGAAGCAGAAGTTCCTGCCGAAGCTGCGCACCGGCGAATGGGTCGGCTGCTTCGGCCTGACCGAGCCGGATGCCGGCTCCGACCCGGGCTCGATGCGGACGCGGGCGAAGAAGGTGGATGGCGGCTACCTGGTCAGCGGCTCCAAGACCTGGATCACCAACGCGCCGATCGCCGATGTCGCCGTGGTCTGGGCAAAGGATGATGACGGCATCCTGCGCGGCTTCATCCTCGAACGCGGCATGAAGGGTCTCACCTTCCCGAAGATCGAGGGCAAGTTCTCGCTGCGCGCCAGCACCACCGGCATGATCATGATGGACGAGGTCTTCGTCCCCGAGGAGAACCGGCTGCCGCTGGTGAAGTCCCTGGCCGGCCCCTTCTCCTGCCTCAACCGCGCCCGCTACGGCATCGCCTGGGGCTCGCTCGGCGCCGCCGAGTTCTGCTTCCACGCGGCGCGCGAATACACCATGAACCGCACGATGTTCGGCCGCCCGCTGGCGCAGACCCAGCTCATCCAGAAGAAGCTGGCGGATATGGAGACCGAGATCACCCTCGGCCTGCAGGCCGTGCTGCGGGTAGGCCGGCTGTTCGACGAGGGCAAGGTCGCGCCGGAGATGATCTCCCTGGTCAAGCGCAACAACTGCGGCAAGTCCCTCGACATCGCCCGGGTGGCGCGGGACATGCACGGCGGGAACGGGATCGTGGACGAATACCACGTCATCCGCCACGTGATGAACCTGGAGACGGTAAACACCTATGAGGGCACGCATGACGTCCATGCGCTGATCCTCGGCCGGGCGATCACCGGGCTGAACGCCTTCGGGGGCTGACGCCCCCGCCTTCCTACTGGAACACGATGTCCGATTCCCTTGAGCTGACGGTCGAGTTCGATGGGCGCGGCCGGGGACGGCATCGCCCGCGCGGCGGAAGGCACGGTCTTCCTGCCGCAGACCCTGCCGGGCGAGCGGGTGCGCGCCCGGCTCACCGGCAAGCGCGGCGACGGCAAGCTGGCCGAGGCGACCGCGTGGCTGGCCGAAAGCCCGGACCGGGTTGCCCCCCCTTGCGTGCATTTCCCGGCCTGCGGCGGCTGCGTCCTGCAGCACTGGGCACCCGAGCCCTATGCCGAGTGGAAGCGGGCGCGGCTGGTCGAGGCTTTGGCGCGGGCCGGCTTCGAGGATGCGCCGGTCGCCCCGATGGTCGCCACGCCGCGGGCGTCCCGGCAGCGGGCCGACCTCGGCCTGGAACGGCTGCCGGATGGCCGGGTGCAGATCGGCTTCCATCAGCGCGGCACCACCGCCCTGGTGCCGATGCGGGAATGCCATGTGCTGCTGCCGGCTCTGGTCGCGCTGCTGGCGCCGCTGGCCGAGACGCTGCGTGGCCTGGAAGGGCTGCGGCGGCTTGGCTCGGCCATCATCAACATGCTGGACAGCGGGCCGGACATCCTGCTGCGGACCGATGCGCCATTGACCATGCCGGATCGCCGCGCCCTGGCGGCGCTGGCCAATGCCGCCGGCATCCCGCGCATTTCATGGGCCGGCAAGGGCGCCCTGGCCGAGGTCGCGGCGCAGGTCGCCCCGGTGCGGCACAGCCTGTCCGGCATCGAGGTGGTGCCGGAGCCCGGCGCCTTCATGCAGGCCAGCGCGCCGGGCGAGGCGGCGATCATCGCCGCGGTGCTGGCCGGGCTGCCCAGGAAGCTGCCGCCGCGCGCCTCCATCGGCGAGCTCTACGCGGGCATCGGCACCTTGAGCTTCCCGCTGGCCACCCGCGGCCGGGTGACCGCCTATGAGAGCATGCCCGATGCGGTGGCCACCCTGGCCGCCGCCGCCGGGAAGGGCGGCGCGCGCATCCAGGCGGTGAAGCGGGACCTGGACCGCCAGCCGCTGGCCGGGTCGGACCTCGCCGGCTTCGCCAGCGTGGTGCTCGACCCGCCCTTCGCCGGCGCGGCCGAGCAGGTCGGGCTACTGGCCCGGGCGCGGGTGCCGAACATCATCTACGTATCCTGCAACCCCACCGCCCTGGGACGCGATGCCAAGGCGCTGCAGGCCGCGGGCTACCGGGTGGCGGCGGCGACGCCGGTGGACCAGTTCCTGTGGTCGCCGCATCTGGAATTGGTGGTCGCCTTCACGCGGTAACCCGAACCTCCTTGCGGAATGGCTTGATTGCGGCGGCGCCCGGCCCACACTCAGGAGTGATCCGAGGGAGGCTTCCGCCGTATGACCCATTCGACCAGCCGCCGGCTTGCCATGGGCGGCTTCGCCGCAGCCATCGCCGCACCCGCCCTGATAGGCGCCGCCGCCGCCCAGACCGCGCCCGCCGAGGCATCCGGCAGCACCCAGGCGCCCGGCTTCTACCGCTTCAAGGTCGGCGGCTTCACCATCACCACCGTGCACGACGGCTTCGCCCAGCGCCCGGTCCAGGGCTTCGTGCGCAATGCGCCGCTGGAGGAGGTGCAGAAGGTGCTGGCGGCGAACTTCATGCCGACCGACACGCTCCGCATCCCCTTCACCGTCACCTTCGTCGATACCGGCAGCCGCTTGATCGTGTTCGATACCGGCAACGGCGTGACCCCGCCCGGCGATACCAGGGGCCGGATGACCGAGAACATGCGGGCGGCCGGCCTCGACCGCGCCAAGGTCGATCTGGTGGTGATGAGCCACTTCCACGGCGACCACGTGAACGGACTGCTGGACGCCCAAGGCGCCGCCGCCTTCCCGAATGCCGAGGTGGTGGTGCCCGCCGCCGAATGGGCCTGGTGGACCGATGAGGGCAACCAGAGCCGCACCCCCGAGGCCCAGCGCGGGACCTTCGCCAACGTCGCCCGCCGCTTCGCGCCCTACCAGGGAAAGATCCGCCAGTTGGCCGCCGGGGCGGAAGCGGCCCCCGGCATCCGCGCCGTCGCCGCCCATGGCCATACGCCGGGCCACACCTGCTACCAGATCGCCGATGGCAGCGAGCAGGCGATGTTCGTGGCCGATACCACCAACCGGCCGGAGTTGCTGGCCCGCCGGCCGGATTTCCACATCGTCTTCGACGTGGACCCGGAGATGGCCGAGGCCTCCCGCCGGAAGATCTACGACCAGGTGTCGGCCGACCGCATGCGCGTCACCGGCTACCACTTCCCCTTCCCCGCCAATGGCTACATGGCCAAGGAAGGTGATGGCTACCGTTTCGTGCCGGCCTTCTGGTCGAGCGAGGTCGGCTAGCGACCGCAAGCCGCAGGGGCCGGGTGGACCGGCCCCGGCGATTTGGGGTTTCCTCCCGCGCTTGTGCCACTGCGGAGAGGAAACCCGAACAATGACCATTACCCGCCGCCACATCCTGGGCGCCGGCAGCGCTGTGCTGGGCGCCGGGTTGGCGCCCGGACGTGCCCGGGCACAGGGCGCGTCCAGCCTGAAGCTCGGCATCCTCGGCGACCTGTCCGGTCCCTATCGTGACCTTTCGGGCCTTGGCACCCTGGCCTGCGTGCGCCAGGCGATCGAGGACCTGGCCGCCGCCGGCACCAGCCTGCCGGTCGAGATCCTGCACGCCGACCACCAGCACAAGCCCGATGTCGGCGTCGCCATCACCCGGCAGTGGTACGACCGGGACGGGGTGGATGCGATCCTCGAGGTCAACAACTCGGCCATCGCGCTGGCCATCACGGATATCGCCCGGGACAAGGACAAGGTCTTCCTGGCGACCGGCCCGGCGACCGCCGACCTGCATGGCAGCCGCTGCGGCCCGAACCACGTGCACTGGACCTACGACACCTGGATGCTGGCCAATGCCGCCGGCGCCGCCACGGTGCGCGCGGGTGGCGACAGCTGGTTCTTCCTGACCGCCGACTATGCCTTCGGCCATTCGCTGGAGCGCGACACCAGGCGTGCGGTTGAAGCCGGCGGCGGCAAGGTGCTCGGCCATGCGCGCTACCCCTTCCCGCAGACCACGGACTTTTCGTCCTTCCTGCTGCAGGCTCAATCCTCGCGGGCCAAGGTGCTGGGCCTGGCGAATGCCGGGACGGACCTGGTGAACTGCGTGAAGCAGGCGCATGAATTCGGCCTGACCCGGCGCGGCGGGATGCAGATGGTCGGGCTGCTCTGCCTGCTCGGCGATGTGCGCGCCATGGGCGCCGAAGTGGCCCAGGGGCTGCTGCTGGCAGAGCCCTTCTACTGGGATTTCAACGACCGCACCCGGGCCTTCACCCAGCGCGTCCTGCCGGAGATGCCGCCCAACATCTACCCCAGCACCAACCACGCCGGGGCTTATTCGGCGGTGACGCACTACCTCAAGACCGCCGCTGCCATGGGTGGCGCGGCTGAGGCCAAGGCATCCGGCCGCGCCACCATCGAGCGGATGAAGGCGCTGCCGACGAACGACGATTGCTTCGGCCCGGGCCGGGTACGGGAGGATGGGCGGAAGATCCACCCGGTGCATCTGTTCGAGGTGAAGGCGCCGGCCGAGGTGAAGACCGGCTGGGACTTCTACAAGCTGGTCAATACCATCGGCGCGGAGGAGGCCATGCGGCCGATGTCCGAAGGCGGCTGCCCGATGGTGCGGAGCTGAACCAGGGCGGGCCGGCGGCGTCGCCGGCCCGCAGCCTCAGACGTGGAAGCTCTCGCCGCAGCCGCAGCGGCCCTTCTCGTTCGGGTTGGTGAAGGTGAAGCCGGCCGACATCGGCCTTCACCTCGTAGTCCATCACCGTGCCGATGAGGAACAGGCGTGGCCTTGCGGTCCACCAGCACGGTCACGCCCTTGTCGGTGACGATCTCATCGCCCGGTCCCGCCGCATCGACCCAGGAAAGGTCGTAGGACATGCCGGAGCAGCCCTTGGTCTTCACCCCGATGCGCAGCAGCTTGCCCTGCTCGCCGGCGGCGTACAGGCCGCGCAGGCGCTCGGCGGCGCCGTTCGGTCAGCTGCATCAGCGGCGGCAGGGCGCGCTTCGGGTGCGGGGCTCGGTGGTCGTGCTCATGCGTGCGGCCTCCCTCTCAGATACATGTTCATGGCGAGCCGGGCGTCTTCGCTCATCCGGCTCTGGTCCCAGGGCGGATCCCAGACCACCTCGACCACCACGTCGGTGACGCCCGGCACCGTGCGGACGCCTCCTCCACCTGGGCCGGCAATTCCTGGGCGGAGGGGCAGGATGGGGTGGTCAGCGTCATCTCCACCTTCACCTTGCCGTCATCCTCGATCTCGACGGCGTAGATCAGGCCGAGTTCGTAGATATCCACCGGGATCTCCGGGTCGAACACCGTCTTCAGCACGCTGATGACAGCGTCCTCGCTGATCTTCGGCATGGGCGGCTGGGTTTCGCCATCCGGCGTCCAGGCGCCGTGCACGGCGGTCACGTCCTCACTCACTGCTCGCCTCCTTCGTTACCGGGGCGCCGTCCAGCGCCGCGTTCAGCGTGTGCCAGGCGAGCGTCGCGCATTTCACCCGGCTGGGAAATTCATGCACGCCCGACAGCGGCTGCAGCCGTTCCATCTCATCGGCCAGTTCGCCGCCGCAGTCCGGGCAGGCGCCGGTCATCGCCAGGGACGCGGAACGTTCCGCCAGCATCTGCGCGCCTGCGCCGGGGACTTGCCCTTGACGGTCTCGGTCATCAGCGATGCGCTGGCCATGGAGATGGCGCAGCCGCGACCCTGGAACGCCGCATCCTCGATGGCACCGTCCGGCGTCAGCTTCAGGTACAGCTCCATCCGGTCGCCGCACATCGGGTTGTCGCCGCTGCGCGGTACGGTCGGCATCCTCCAGCCGGCGGAAATTCCGCGGCTTGCGGCCGTGGTCGAGGATCACTTCCTGGTAGAGGTCGCGCAGGTCGTCGAACATCAGGCAAAGAACTCCCTGGCCCTGGTCAGCGCCTCGGCGAGGTAGTCGATTTCCGCCTCGGTGGTGTACAGCCCGAAGGAGGCGCGGCAGGTGCCGCCTTCGACATCGAGGCGGGCATGCAGCGGCTCGGCGCAATGCCGCCCGGCGCGCACCGCGATGCCGGCGCGGTCCAGCAGGGTCGCCAGGTCATGCGCATGGGCGTTGTCGAGCGCGAAGGCGAACACCCCGCCACGATCCTGCGCGCGGCCGAGCAGCGACAGCCCCTCGATATCCGATAGCCGGCGCATGGCGTGGTCCACCAGCCCGCGCTCATGCGCCTCGATCGCCGGCATGCCGATGGCGGTGACGTAGTCTATCGCCGCATGCAGGCCGACCGCCTCGATAATCGGCGGCGTGCCCGCCTCGAACTTCGCCGGCGGCTCGGCCCAGGTGCTGCCCGCGAAGCTGACGGAGGCGATCATGTCGCCGCCGCCGAGGAAGGGCGGCATGCGCTCCTGGTGCTCCAGCCGCGCCCAGAGCACGCCGATGCCGGTCGGGCCATACAGCTTGTGGCCGGTGAAGACGTAGAAGTCGGCGCCGAGCGCCTGCATGTCCACCCGCCGGTGCACCGCCGCCTGGCTGCCGTCGAACAGCACCTTGGCGCCGGCCGCATGGGCCATGGCGACGATCCGCTCGGCCGGTGTCACGGTGCCCAGCACGTTGGACATGTGGGTGATGGCGACCAGCCCGACCTTGCCGTCGGCCAGCTTCGCCGCGAGGTCGTCCATGTCCAGCTCGCCGGCATCGGTGATGCGGGCGACGCGCAACTCGATGCCCTTGTCATCCCGCAGCATCTGCCACGGGATGATGTTGGCGTGGTGCTCCATCTCACTGATGAGCACCGCCTGCCCCGGCTGCATCACGCCGCGGCCCCAGCTATGCGCCAGCAGGTTGATCGCCGCCGTGCTGTTGCCGGTGAAGATCACCTCGCGCGGGTCGCCGGCATTGATGAAGCGCGCCACGGCGACGCGGGCCGCCTCGAAATCCGCGGTCGATGCCTCGCTCAGGCGGTAGGCGCCGCGGTGGACGTTTGCGTAGCGCTCCTCCATGCAACGCACCATCGCCTGGATGACCGCGCGCGGCTTCTGCGCCGAGGCGCCGCTGTCGAGGAACACCAGCGGCTTGCCGCGCACCGTCTGCGCCAGGATCGGGAAATCCTCGCGGATGCGGGCGACGTCGAAGCCTGCGGAGACGGGAGCGTTCACGCCGCGGTTTCCTCCTCGCGGTTCCACCAGCCGGCGACGGCGCCTTCCAGCGCGTTGCGGGCGGCTTCGTTGGCGACGCCGTCCAGCGCTTCCTGCAGGAAGGCCTCGACCAGCATGGCGCGCGCCTTGGCTTCCGGGATGCCCCGGGCGCGCAGGTAGAACAACTGCTCGGCATCCAGCGCACCGACCGTGGCGCCGTGGCTGCACTTCACGTCGTCGGCGTAGATCTCGAGCTGCGGCTTGCAGTCGATCTCGGCCTCCGGGCTCAGCAGCAGCGCCTGGTTCATCTGGTAGCCGTCGGTGCGCTGGGCGATCTGGTGGACGTGGATCTTGCCCTGGAACACGCCGCGCGACTTGCCCTGCAACACCGTCTTGTAGGTCTGGCGGCTGGCGCAATCGGGTGCGGCATGGTCGAGGAAGGTGGTGGTGTCGGCGTGCTGGCCGTGCCGCAGAAGCTGCGCGCCGTTCATGTGGCAGGCGGCGCGGGGGCCGACCAGCGCGACATGGATCTCGTTCCGCACCAGCCGCCCGCCGGCGTTCAGGGTGAAGTTGTCATAGGTGCCGCCGGCTTCCACGCGGGCGTAGATGGTACCGAGCTGGAAACCCCGGGCGCCTTCCTGCTGCATCCGCGTATGGGTCAGCGTCGCACCTTCGGCCACATGGATCTCGAAGACCGGGTTGTGCAGGTAGCGCGCGCTGGCCGGGCCGCTGGCGGTCTCGATCACCGTCAGGCTGGCGCCGGCTTCGAGCCGGATCAGGTGGCGCGGGTGGAAGGCGGCCGGGCGGTCGCTGTCGGTGGCAAGCGAGGTGAGGTCCAGCACGCCGCCGGCGACCCCGGCGGGTACGGTCAGCACCAGCCCGTCCTCGAACAGCATGGTGTTCAGCGCGGCCAGCGGCTCCCGCCCCGGCTGCGCCAGGGCGCCGAGCCGGCCATCGAGTTCCGGCAGGGTATCGGCCAGCGCGGTCGCGGCGAAGGCGGCGCCCTCCAGCTCGGACAATTCCGGCCGGAAGCGGCCATCGACGAACACCGCGCGCCAGGCGCCATGGGCCAGCGGCAGCGACCGGGCGTCGTCGAGCATCGTCAGCGGCTCATCGAAGCCGGCATCGGCAACAGGGCGCAGGTCGGTGTATTTCCAGGCCTCGACCCGGCGGGTCGGGAAGCCGGCCGCGCGGAAGCTTTCGGCCGCCTGGGTGCGCAATGCCTGCACCCAGGGCAGCCGCGCGCCGGGCAGGCGTGCCTGCAACCCCTCGAAGCGGTGCAGGAAGCCTTCGGCGCCGGTGTGGACCAGGGCGTTCATGCCGCCGCCTGGACGGAGGTGTAGCCGGAGGCTTCCAGCTCCTTCGCCAGCTCCGGTCCGCCGCTCTTCACGATCCGCCCGCCCATCAGCACATGCACCCGGTCCGGCACGATGTAGTCCAGCAGCCGCTGGTAATGGGTGATGACCAGCGAGGAGAAGCCGGGCGCCCGCAGCGCATTCACGCCATCGGCCACGATCTTCAAGGCATCGATGTCGAGGCCGCTGTCGGTCTCGTCCAGGATGGCCAGCTTCGGGCGCAGCAGCGCCATCTGCAGCACCTCGTTGCGCTTCTTCTCGCCGCCGGAGAAGCCGACGTTGACGCCGCGCTTCAACATCTCCTCCGACATCTGCAGCTCCTTCAGCCGGGCACGCGCCTGCTTCAGGAACTGCATCGCATCCAGCTCCGCCTCGCCGCGGCTGCGGCGGATGGCGTTCAGCGCGGTGCGGAGGAAATTCGCATTGCCGACGCCCGGCAGCTCGACCGGGTACTGGAAGGCCAGGAACAGGCCGGTGGCGGCACGCTCCTCCGGCTCCAGCGCCAGCAGGTCGATGCCGTCGAAGGTCGCGCTGCCGCTGGTGACGGTATAGCCCTCGCGGCCTGCCAGCACATAGGACAGGGTGGATTTGCCCGAGCCGTTCGGGCCCATGACGGCATGGATCTCGCCATCGGGCACTTCGAGGTCGATCCCGTTCAGGATCACCTTGCCGTCGATTTCGGCGGTCAGTCCTTCGATCTTCAACATCTTAGCCAACCGATCCTTCAAGGCTGATCTGCAACAGCTTCTGCGCTTCCACCGCGAACTCCATCGGCAGCTCCTTCAACACCTCGCGGCAGAAGCCGTTGACGATGAGGCCGACCGCGTCTTCCTCGGAGAGCCCGCGCTGGCGGCAGTAGAACAGCTGGTCCTCGGCGATGCGGCTGGTGGTCGCCTCATGCTCGACCTTGGCCGTCATGTTGCGATTCTCGATGTAGGGCACCGTATGGGCGCCGCACTGGTCGCCGATCAGCAGGCTGTCGCATTGCGTGTGGTTGCGCGCGGCCGAGGCGGTGGGCGCGATCCGCACCAGCCCGCGATAGGTATTCTGCCCCTTGCCGGCCGAGATCCCCTTGGAGACGATGGTCGATGTCGTGCGCTTGCCGACATGGATCATCTTCGTCCCGGTATCGGCCTGCTGATGGTTGTTGGTGATCGCCACCGAGTAGAACTCGCCCACGCTGTCATCGCCGAGCAGCACGCAGGACGGGTACTTCCAGGTGATGGCGGAACCCGTTTCCACCTGGGTCCAGCTCACCTTGCTGCGCGCGCCGCGGCACTGCGCCCGCTTGGTGACGAAGTTGTAGATGCCGCCCTTGCCCTCGGCATCGCCGGGGTACCAGTTCTGCACCGTGCTGTACTTGATGCGCGCATCGTCCAGCGCCACCAGCTCGACCACCGCAGCGTGCAGCTGGTTCTCGTCGCGCATCGGCGCGGTGCAGCCTTCCAGGTAGGAGACCACGCTGCCCTCGTCGGCGATGATCAGCGTACGCTCGAACTGGCCGGTGCTCTTGGCATTGATGCGGAAGTAGGTGGACAGCTCCATCGGGCAGCGGACGCCCTTCGGGATGTAGACGAAGCTGCCGTCGGTGAAGACCGCGCTGTTCAACGCCGCGTAGAAGTTGTCGCCCTGCGGCACCACCGTCCCAAGGTACTGCTTCACCAGCTCCGGATGCTCCCGCACCGCTTCCGAGATGGCGCAGAAGATGATGCCGTCCTTCGCCAGACGCTCCTTGTAGGAAGTGGCGACCGAGACGCTGTCGAACACCGCATCCACCGCGATCGGCATGCGGCCGCTGTCGGACGGGCTGTCACCGGCGCCCTCGACCCCGGCCAGGATCGCCTGCTCCTTCAGCGGGATGCCGAGCTTCGCGTAGGTCTTCAGCAGTTCCGGGTCGACCTCGTCCAGCGACTTCGGGCCGATCTTCTGCTTCGGCGCGGCGTAGTAGTAGGCGTCCTGGAAGTCGATCTTCGGGTAGTGCACGGAAGGCCAGGTAGGCTCCTCCATCTTCTTCCAGATGGCAAAGGCCTTCAGCCGCCATTCGAGCAGCCATTCCGGCTCCTCCTTCCTGGCGGAGATGAAGCGGACGATGTCCTCGTTCAGCCCCTTGGGGGCGAAATCCATCTCGATATCCGTCTCGAAGCCCCACTTGTAGGTGCCTTCGGTAACGGACTGGACGGTGTCGAGTGTCTCGGCGACTGCGGGCATCGGGGGTTCCTACTCGGCGACGAGTTGGGCGAGCATGGTTGCGGGAGCACGGCGGGGCGGAGGGCCTGCAAGATCGGCCACGGTAATATCGGACAGCGCCCGGCGGATGGCGTCGTTCACCGGGTCCCACCGGCCGCGGACGGCACAGATGCCCTCGGCCTCGCAGTTGCCAAGGCCGCCATCCACGCAGGCGGTGAGGGCGATAGGCCCGTCGATGGCGACGATCACCTCGGACAGCGTCACCTCGGTCAGCGGCCGCATCAGCCGGTAGCCGCCGCGTGCGCCGCGCATGCCCTCCACCAGCCCGGCCTGTCCCAGGGCCTTCAGCACCTTGGCGACGGTCGGCTCGGCGATGCCGGTCGCCAGGGCCAAGCCCGGCGCGGTCTGCACCCGGCCGTCCGGCAGGGCGCCATCGCGCGCCAGGCGCGCCATGACCACCACGGCATAATCGGTCAGTTTCGAGAGCCTCAACACGACGGCGTTCTCCTCACGCCCATGCAAATAGGACCAATGGGGTCCTCTTTGAACCCCCCTCCCCGCCGAAAGCCATGCGTCCCATGCGGGGGCGCCCTTCCGGGCCGGCGGGACGCCGGCTAGGCTCGGCGAACCGCGGAGGCTGGCCATGCCGAAAATCACCACCGATGATGGGGTCGCGCTGCACTACGAGGAAGCCGGCACCGGCACCCCGTTGCTGTTCGCACATGAATTCGCCGGCGACGCCCGGAGCTGGGAGCCGCAGATGCGCTTCTTCGCCCGGCGCTACCGCTGCATCGCCTTCAACGCCCGCGGCTACCCGCCGAGCGCAGTGCCCCAGGACCCCGGCGCCTATTCGCAGGACCGGGCGACGGACGATATCGCCAGCGTGATCCGCGAGCTTGGCCTGGCGCCGGCGCATGTGGTCGGGCTGTCCATGGGGGCCTTCGCCACCCTGCACCTCGGCCTGCGCCACCCCGGGCTGGCCCGCAGCCTGACCGCCGCCGGCGTCGGCTATGGCGCGGTGCCGGGCAAGCGCGACCAGTTCCGCGCCGAGGTTGACGCAACGGCCGACCGCATCGCCGCGGAGGGCATGGCGACCATGGCCGGCATCTACGGCCGCGGCCCCACCCGGCTGGTGTTCGAGGAGAAGGACCCGCGCGGCCATGCCGAGTTCATGGCCCAGCTCGGCGAGCATGACAGCATCGGCGCGGCGCTCACCATGCGCGGCGTGCAGCGCGAGCGGCCCAGCCTGTTCGAGCTCGAAGCCGAATTCCGCGGGCTGAAGCTGCCCACCCTCATCCTCTGCGGCGACGAGGACGACCCCACGCTGGAGCCCGGCCTGTTCCTCAAGCGCACCATCCCCGCCAGCGCCCTGACGGTGCTGCCGCGCTGCGGCCACACCATGAACCTCGAGGACCCGGACGCCTTCAACCGCGCGGTGCTGGACTTCATCACCTGGGTCGATGCCGGCCGCTGGTGGGAACGCAACCCTGAGACGCTGGCGGGCGGCATCATCGCGGGCAGGCCAGGAGGCTGAGCCCCCGGCTTCACGCCGCCGCCCGCCGGGTCTAGGAATAGGGCTGCTTCAACGGAGGGAACGCCACATGGGCATGCTGGATGGTAAGGTCGCCGTCGTCACCGGTTCGGGCGGCGGCATCGGCCGCGAGATCGCGCTGCACATGGCGCAGGCCGGCGCCAAGATCATCATCAACGACATCGGCGCCTCGCTGACCGGCGAGGGCGCTTCCGCCACCCCGGCGCAGCAGACCAAGGCGATCATCGAGCAGCGCGGCGGCCAGGCCGAGATCAACACCGACAGCGTCTCCTCCTGGGACAGCGCCGGCAAGATCGTGCAGTCGGCGATGGACCATTTCGGCCGCATCGACATCGTCGTGAACAACGCCGGCATCCTGCGCGACCAGATCTTCCACCGCATGTCTCAGGACGAGTGGGACTCCGTCATCGGCGTCCACCTGAACGGCAGCTTCTACGTCTCCCGCCATGCGGCGACGCATTTCCGCAAGCAGGAAAGCGGCAGCTACGTCCACATCACCAGCACCTCGGGGCTGATCGGCAACTTCGGCCAGGCGAACTACTCGGCCGCCAAGCTCGGCATCGCCGCGCTGTCGAAGTCGATCGCGCTGGACATGAAGCGCTACAACGTGCGCTCCAACTGCCTCGCGCCCTTCGCCTGGAGCCGCATGACAAGCTCCATCCCGGCGGAAACCCCCGAGCAGAAGGCCCGGGTCGAGAAGATCATGCGGATGGGCCCGGAAAAGAACGCCCCGCTCGCGGTGTTCCTCGCCTCCGACGCCGCCAAGGAAGTGAACGGCCAGATCTTCGGCCCGCGCATGAACGAGCTGTTCCTGTTCAGCCAGAACCGGCCGATCCGCGGCATCCACAGCAGCGAGGGCTGGACCCCGGAGAGCCTCGCCGAACACGCCCTGCCGGCGCTGAAGAGCTTCTTCATCCCGCTGGAGCGGTCCGGCGACGTGTTCAGCTGGGATCCGCTCTGAGCCAACCGGCCGGCCCCGCCTGGGGCCGGCCATCAGGAATCCGCCGATGAACGCCCTGCACGCCGCGCTGTTCGAACCCCGGCGCATCGCGCTCATCGGCGCTTCCGCCGACCCGACGCGGCTCACCGCCCGGGCGCAGCTCTATCTCCGCAAGCACGGCTTCGATGGCGACATCCTGCCGGTGCACCCGCGCGAATCGACGGTATTGGGCGAACGCGCCTATCCCACCGTCACCGACATCCCGGGCAAGGTGGATTTCGCCTATATCCTGCTGAACACCCCGCAGGTCGAAGGCGTGGTGAACGCCGTCGCCGCCAAGGGCATCCCGGCCGCCTGCGTGCTGGCCGATGGCTTCGCCGAGGCCGGGCCGGAAGGCGCCGCCCTGCAGGCCAGGCTGCTGGCCACGGCGCGGGCCGCCAACCTCCGCATGCTCGGCCCCAACTCCATGGGCGTCGTCAACCTCAACGCGCGCATCGCCTGCACCACCAACGCCGCGCTGGAGGCCGAGAGCCTGCCTGCCGGCCGGGTCGCGCTGGTCTCGCAATCGGGTTCCATGATGGGCGCCATCATGTCGCGCGGTGCGGCGCGGGGCCTCGGCTTCTCGCATCTCATCGGCACCGGCAACGAGGCGGATCTGACGGCCGGCGAGATCGCCTCGCTGCTGCTGGACGACCCGCAGGTGGATGTGGTCCTGCTGTTCCTCGAAGCGATCCGGGCGCCGGACCAGCTCGCCGACGCGGCCGCAGGGCCCATGCGGCTGGGCAAGCCGATCATCGCGCTACAAGCTCGGCCGCAGCCCCTTCGGCGCCGAACTCGCCACCAGCCACACCGGCGCGCTGGCCGGCACCGATGCCGCCGCCGAGGCCTTCTTCCGCGCCCATGGCATCCTCCGCGTGACCATGCTGGAGGCGCTGCTGGAACTGCCGCCTGCTGGTCGCCGGCGGCGCCCGCTGGCCCGTGCCCATCGCGCCGTCGGCGTGATGACGACGACCGGCGGCGGCGGCGCCATGGCGGTCGATGCGCTGGGCGTGCTGGGGATCGAGGCGCGCAAGCCGGATGCGGCCGCCGCCGCGCAGCTCGATGCCGCGAGCATCCAACCATGGCGCGGCTGCTGGACATGACGCTGGCCGGCACCAGGCCGGACCGCGTGATGGCGGCGGCTGAGGCGCTGCGCGCGGCGGAGGACACCGACCTGGTGCTGGCCGTCATCGGCTCCTCGGCGCAGTTCCGGCCGAAGGATGCGGTGGCCGGCATCGTCGAGCGCGGGAAGCGGCCGGCCAAGCCGATCGCCGCCTTCCTGGCGCCCCAGGCCGAGGCGTCGCTGCGCATGCTGGCCGAGGCCGGTATCGCCGCCTTCCGCACGCCCGAAAGCGCCGCCGACTGCATCCCCGCCTGGTGCGCCTGGCAGCGCCCCGCAGGCCGCGCCCGCCGCGCACCGCCATGTCCCATCGCCCTGCCCGGCCGGCCGGACGAGGCGGATGCGCGCCGGCTGTTCGCGGCGCTCGGCCTCGCCAGCCCCTTCGCCGTCATGCAGGACACGCCGCGGACGCGGCGGGTGACATGCGCTATCCGGTCGCGCTGAAGATCCTCTCGCCCGACCTGGCGCACAAGACCGAGGTCGGCGGCGTCGCGCCTGAACATCGCCGATGCGGCGGCGCTGGCCGGAAGCCGCCGCGCATGCGCGTCCGCGTGGCCGGCGTGGCGCCGGAGGCCAGCATCACCGGCCTGCTGGTGCAGCCCATGGTGAAGGGGCTGGCGGAGGCCATCCTCGGCTTCCGGCGGGACCCGGAGGTGGGGCCGGTGGTGCTGCTCGGCGCCGGCGGCGTGCTGTCCGAGCTGCATCGCGACATGGCGCTGCGCCTCGCGCCGGTGGATCTGGCGGAGGCCGAGGCGATGATCGCGGAGGTGCGGGCGCTGAAGCCGCTGGCCGGCTGGCGCAACCTGCCGCGTGGCGACCTGGAGGCGCTGGCCGCGGGCGGTGGTCGCGGCCTCCCGCCTCGCCGCGCGTGGACGAGGTCGCGGAGGCGGAGATCAACCCGCTGATCGTCGGCATGCCGAGGCCGAGGGCGTGACGGTGGCGGATGCCTGGGTGGTTCTGCGACTGACCGTGCGGGTGGCTGATGGCGCGTGCCACCATGCCGATCATGACGCCGAAGCCCTGATCCGCGGCCGCTACGGCGCGCTGCCCTTCACCCCGCCCGCCGAGATTGCCCGCCGGCCTCGCCGATCCTGCTGGACCGGCGCGTGACCCGCCGCTACCGCGCCCGACCCGGTGCCGGATGCGCTGCTGGACACGGTGCTGGCCGGCGCGCAATCGGCGCCGCGCGAAGTCGGACCTGCAGCAGTATTCCATCCTGGTCACGCGGGACCCGGCGAAGATCGCCGCGGATCGCGGATGCCATCGGCACCATGCCCTGGATCAAGCAGGCGCCGGTGCTGCTGCTGTTCTGCGGCGATATCCGGCGCGGCCGGCGGGTGGCGGCGCTGCATGGCCGGGACCACGCCAATGACAGCATGGACACCTTCCTCAACGCCACGGCCGATGCGGCACTGGCGATGGGCTTCTGCATCATGGCGGCCGATGCCGCCGGGCTCGGCACCTGCCCGATCTGCTATGTCCGCAACCACCTGGAGCTGGTCGGCCCGCTGTTCGGCCTGCCGGAGGGCGTGTTCCCGGTGGCCGGGCTGACGCTGGGCTATCCCGCGGGGCCGCAACGGCCTCGCCGCGGCTGCCGCCTTCGGTGGTGGTGCATCGCGAGACCTATGACGACAGCGGCCTGGACGCCGCGCTGCCGGCCTATGACGCGCTGCGCCCGCCGGGCAAGCCGCGCTACCCCGAGGTGCATGGCCCGAAGCCCGAGGGCTGCAGCTGGTGGCGAGAATGCGGCGCGCCAGCTTGTCCGTGCCGGAACGCGCGAATTTGCGCGCCTGGCTGGCGACGCAGGGACATCAACCTTGGCTGACGCACCCTACCGCCGACAACCCCGGCGGCATCCGGCGACCTCGGTCCCCGCGCCGCGCAACCGCGCGGTCCATCCGCGCCATGCGGCCAGCCTGATCGTCTGGCGGCAGGGTGCCGGCCGGAGCCGGAGATCCTGATGGGCATGCGCCACGCCAAGCACAAATTCATGCCGAGCATCCTGGTGTTCCCCGGCGGCCGGGTGGACGTGCCGACCATGGCGTGAAAGCGCTGTCCGAGATGAGCCGGAGACCTTCGCGGCTGCTGCGCACGGGCGAAGCCGTCGCTGGCGCGCGCGCTCGGCGTCGCGGCGGTGCGCGAGCTGTACGAGGAGACCGGGCTGCTGCTCGGCGAGATGAAGGGCGCCGGCTGCTCGCCGACCTCGGCGCGCTGGACTATCTCTGCCGCGCGGTGACGCCGACGACACCGCAGCATGCGCTTCAACGCCCGCTTCCTGATCGCCCCGGCCGAGGCGGTGCACGGCGAGATCGGGGCTCCGGCGAGCTGGAAGGGCTGCGCTACTTCAGCTTCGCGGGCGCGCTCCGGGCAAAGCTCGCCGCATCACCGCCAAGATCCTGGGCGAGTTCGCCGAGTGGCTGGCACTGTCCCCGGCCAGCGGGACGCGCGGGAATGATCTGCTTCCGCGGCATGGACAACCGCGTGCCGGAGCGCTGAGGCCGACCCCCTCGTTCAAGCCCGCCGCTTCAGTCCCGGTTGAGGATCGCGGGCCAGCAGGCCGCGCGCCCGCAATTGCCAGTTCTCCTGCTTTGCCGCGCTGCAGGTCCCGTTCCGCCAGTTCGGCGCGCAGCACCGCATTGGCCGCCCCGACCTGGGCCGCGGCGGCTTTGGCATGGGCCTCGGCGAGCTCGGCCTCCCGGCGGTTGAGGATGTCCGAAGCTGGCGCAGATCCTGCTCGGCGGCCTGCACGCGCGCCTCGGCCGCATGCCGAGGCGGTTGTCCTGCCCGGCCTGCCGCGGCGGCATCGGCCCGCCGGCGTTCCCGGTCGAGCTGGTCCCGGAGCACGCGTGAGGGCTTCCGGTGAAGGCGATGATGAGCGCCGCTGCCGGCGTGGCGTCGCCGCCGGGCCGGATCTCGGGTACGGCATCCAGCCGGGGCGCCTCGGCGGGCTTCCGAAGACCCGCGGCCTGACGGATGCGGGCGCCGAGCAGGCTGGCCCATTTGGGCTCACGGGCAGCTTCGGCCGGCGTGGAAGCATCCGTCCGGTCGGAACCGGTGGGCATGAAGCCATTCCGCTTCAGCCCCAGCAGCTGTACGCCTCCGTCCACGACGGTATCCCCGGATGATGTTCAACTCCAGAATCGTTCATCCGGCCAAGGGACGCAAGCGGTTATGTTGCGGTCCCGGTCCTTACCGCGCCGTCCGGGGTCGCCAGCCCTCGCCGTCCCGCACCACCGCCCCCTCGCCCTCCAGCTTGATGAGGTGGCTGAGCAGGCTGCGCCCCGCCGGCCCGACCAGCCGCGCATCGAGCGGACCGTATACCGGCCCGACCAGATCGGCCGCCGTCGCCCGGCCGGCGGATCGCAGCGCCGCCAGCACCTTTTCCTCCCGCTCCATGCGGTGGGCCGCGAGGGCCGCGAGGAAGGGCTTCGGGTCCCTGATCGCCGGGCCGTGGCCGGGCAGCAGCATGGTGTCGTCCCGCGCCTGCAGCCGCGCCAGGCTGCGCATGTAGTCCGCCATGTCGCCATCGGGCGGGCTGACCACGGTGGTGGACCAGCTCATCACATGGTCGCCGCTGAACAGCACGCCGGTATCGCCCAGCGCGAAGCACAGGTGGTTGGCGCAATGGCCGGGGGTGTGCAGCGCGGTCAGGCGCCAGCCATCGCCGGTCGATGGTTTCGCCATCGGCGATCCGTGACATCCGGATGGAAGCCGTGGTCGCCGCCCTCGCCGCCGGCATCGGGCGGGGTGACATGGGGGCCGAAGCCGTAGGTCGTCGCCCCGGTCGCCGCCACCAGCGGCCGGGCACCCGGCGAATGGTCGCGGTGGGTGTGGCTGATGATGACATGGCTGATTATCTCGCCCTGGGTCGCGGCCATGATGGCGGCGAGATGCGCCGCATCCTCCGGCCCCGGGTCCAGCACCGCGACCCGGCCCTCGCCGATGATGTAGGTGTTGGTGCCGCGGAAGGTGAAGGCCGAGGGGTTGTTGCAGACGATCCGCCGCACGCCGGGGGCGGTGCGCTCCACCGCGCCATGGGCCAGCGGGTCCTGCTTCAGGAAGGGGATGCTCATGGCGGGTTTCCTCGTTATTGGCCGCGGGGATGCCCAACCCGGGTCATCCGGTCCGGTCGGTATCCGCGCCCTGCTTCTGCCGGCGGCGGACCAGTTCCCGATGCAGGATGTACAAGCCGGCGGCAACGATCAACGCCCCTCCGGCCAGCATCGCCGGCCCCGGGACGTCGCCGAAGGCAACCCAGCCGAACAGCACGGACCACAGCAGCGCCGAATAGGAATAGGGCGCCAGGGCCGACACCTGGGCGCTGGCCCATGCCTCGGTCAGCAGCCATTGCGCCGCCCCGCCGATCAGCCCGACCAGCACCAGCAGGACCAGTTGCAGCGGCGTCGGCGTGACCCAGAAGAATGGCAGCGCACCAGGGCGAAGCCGCCCATCAGCAGGGATTGCCAGAGGGTGATGGCGGTGGAGCTTTCGGTCGCCGAAAGCTGGCGCACCAGCAGGGTGGTCAGCGCCGAGAACAGCCCCTGCGCCACCGCCGTCGCCGATGCCGAGGCCCGGCGCCCCCGCGATGCCGCCGAGCGCCCCCTGCCCCGCCGCGATCACCACCATCCCGCAGAAGCCGACCACCACGGCGGACCAGCGGTGGATGCCGACCTTCTCGGCCAGGAAGGGCACCGCCAGGATGGTGACGAACAGCGGCTGGGTGTAGCCAAGCGCCGTCTGGTCCGCCAGCGGCAGCAGGGTCAGCGAGAAGAAGCCGCAGAACTGCGCCGCGATGCCGGTGCCGGCCCGCAGCGCATGGCCGCCGAACCGCCGGGTCCGCAGGGTCGCGATCCCGGAGGCCCGAGCGGTACAGGATGAAGCCGATCACCGGCAGGGCGAAGGCGCTGCGAAAGAACATCAGCTCCACCACCGGGATCTCGCCGGCAAGGTATTTCACCACCGCGCCCATGGCAGTGAACAGCGCATGCGCGGCGAGCATGCAGATGGCGCCGCGCCTGATGTCATGGCGTAGCGCCATCAGCCTGCCTTCACCGCGCGTTCCTGCGCCCGCCGCACCCGTTCCCGGTGCACGTTGTAGAGGCCCGCGGCGATCACCACCGCGGCGCCGCCGAGCGTGGTCCAGGCCGGCACCTCCCCCCAGATCAGGAAGCCGAGGCCGATCCCCCATAGCAGCGGGGTGTATTCGAAGGGCGCGATGGCGCCGATCGGCGCGAGGGCGAAGCCGCGGGCGAACAGCATCTGCGCCACGCCATTGGCCAGCCCGAAGGCCAGCAGCGCCAGCAGCCCGGCGAGGCTCGGCAGCAGCGGCGGCGGCCCGCCCGCCGGCCACAGCCAGGGGAAGGGCAGCAGCAGCAGCCCGACCGGCACATGGGCGAACAGCAGCCAGAAGGCGATGGTGTTGGGGCCGTCGGTGCGGGTCAGCATCCGGGTCCAGATGCGGGTCAGCGCCATGGCCGCGGTCGCCACCAGCAGCATGCCGGCTTCCCAGCGCCACAACTCGCCACCCGGCTGCAGCATGAACAGCACGCCGCAGAAGCCGACCGCCGTGCTGGTCCAGCGCCGCCAGCCCACCTTCTCCCCCAGCAGCGGGATCGCCAGCAGGGTCATCAGCAGCGGCGAGGCGGCAGCGACCGCATAGCTGTCGGCCAGCGAGATCCCGGCCGACCAGGCGTAGTACCAGGTGATGGAGACGCAGCAGTGCAGCAGGCTGCGGGTGGTCAGCAGCCGGCGGTTCACCGGGATCAGGCCCCGCCCGCGGGCGAAGCAGAACACCACCAGCGCGCCGATCAGCCCGCGCCAGACCAGCGCCGCCGCCGGCCCGACCTCGGGCAGCACCCATTTGACCGCGGCATCGGCGGCGGCGATCACGCCATAGCCGAAGCCCACGAACATCAGCCCCCGCACCGCTTCCTCGCCGGTCGGCAGGGCGCGGTAGCCGTGGATGGCGGGGGGGGCGGCAATTGTCGCCGGCAGGGCGGGCGGGCGCATCAGTCCTCGCGCCGCAGCAGCCGGTAGCCGTGGAGTTCGGCGGCCGGGCGGTAGCGGCGCAGCGTCTCGGCGAACAGCGGATGGCGGGAGAAGTACTCCAGCACGTCGAATTCCTTGCCGCAGCGGGGAATGCGCGGGTCCATGGCGATGAGGATCGCGGCCGGGGGCGCGCGGGCGAAATCCTCGGCGACGGTCCGGTAGATGAAGAACTCGGTGCGGGACATGTCCCAGGTCTCGCGGTAGCGCGCGCCGTCCTCCGGGCAGCGGCCGTAGACGCCCTGGAGCAGCCAGATGTTCATGGTCCGCAGCGTCGATTGCGCCCGGGCGTAATTCAGCGCCGGATACACCGGGAAGATGTCGGGCGAGAGCACCAGCAGCCGCTCGCCATAGGCTTCCCGCTTCAGCAGCGCCGAAAGCTGCCCGGCGTGGGACCAGCTCCAGGTCACCTGCCGCCAGGGCGCCTCGGCGCCGGCGAAGTTGTGGATGCCGATGGCGAAGGCGGCGACCACCGCGGCGGCGGGCGCCAGCCGCGCCGCCCGGGTGGCGGGCAGGGTGCGGTCCAGCCAGCGCGCGGCCAGCACCACCGCCAGCAGCCCCGCCAGCATCCGCACCGGCAGCACGTGATAGGTCCAGCCCTTGTGCTGCACCACGGCGGAGACCGTGGCGCCCAGCGCCGCCACCGCCAGCACCTTCGGCAGGGCGCCCCAGGCCCCGCGTGCCGCGACAACCGCCAGCGGCACCAGCAGCATCAGCGCGGTGCCCAGCCGCTCGGTCAGGATCACCTGCCACCAGGCGAAGCCGCCGAGGTCGAGGTAGTAGTCCCAGACCAGCGGCAGCACATGGCCGAAGTAGTCCGGGAAGAATACCGGGATGGCGGCGAGGTAGCCCAGCCAGACCGCCGCCATGGTCCAGGGCACCACATCCCGCAATGCCCGTAGCGGCCCCAGGCGCAGCAGAACCAGGGTTTCCACCAGCGCCGGCACCGCCAGGAAATGCGGTTTCAGCGCGAAGCCGAGGGCGGCCAGGACCGCGCAGCCCAGCGTCAGCCCGCGACCCGCCGGCACGCCTTCCATCCGCCGTGCGGCGAGGAACAGGTAGGGAATGGCGGCAACCGCCATCAGGTGTTCCCGCTGGCCGAAGTCGTACCCTGCGACCAGGGTCAGCAGCGGTACCACCACCCCGAGCGCCGCCGCCTCGACCGGCGGCCGGCCGCGCACCAGTCGCAGCGCCAGCCAGGCCGCCAGCGCGCAGACCGCGAGCACGCAGGCGAGCAACGCCTGCACCTCATCCAGCGGGGTCCATGCGCCGATCACGGCCGGCACCAGGGTCAGCACGAAGACCAGCGGCGGGTTGACGTCGATGAGGTCGGTGTAGAGCCGCTCGCCGGCCAGCCATCGCTCGGCGAAGTTCAGCACCGCCGCCACGTCGTGGTTGAGCGGCGGCGAGATCACCGTCAGCAGGAAGGCCAGCGCCGGCACCAGCGCCGCCAGCCACAGCAGACCTGCCCGGGCACGGGTGCGTGCAGGTCGCAGCGGGATGGCCTGTTGGTTCAAGGTTGGGTGTTCTGGCGGGGTCATCGGGAAGGGCGGCGCATCCTTGGCTCGCCTGGAACGATCCTGCAACCGGATTGCGGCCGCCATGCGGCGGAACCGGCGACTGTGGCCAGTATGCACGCATTCATTGCTTTACCGCGCCTTGTTTTAGCGCCCATCAGCGTGCCAGAACCACGCCGTGGAAATCGCCGAATACGACCTGATGGATGCGGCCGAGGACGGGATGTGGTGGTACCGCGCCCTGCACGCCCATGCCATCGCCGCCCTGCTTGCCGCCGATGCCCCGCCCTTGCGCCCGGGCGGCGGCCCGTTGCTGGATGCCGGCTGCGGCACCGGCGGCTTCCTCACCCGGCTGGGCGCCGCGCTGCCCGCCGTCCCGGCGATGGGGCTGGAGTATTTCCCGCAGGCCGCGGCGCGGGCGCGGGCCAAGGCCGGCGTGCCGGTCGCGGCCGGCACGGTCAACGCGCTGCCCTTCGCCGATGCCAGCTTCGGGTCCGTCGTCAGCCTCGACGTGCTGTGCCATGCGGCGGTGGAGCCGGACCGGGCGCTGGCCGAGATGGCACCGGGTGCTGGCCCCGGGCGGGCGTGCTGCTGGTGAACCTGCCCGCCTTCGACTGGCTGCGCTCGGCGCATGACATCCGGGTGCAGAACGCCCGCCGCTTCACCCGCGCCGGCACCCATGCGCTGCTGGCAGGGGCGGGGTTGAAGGGTATCCGAATAAACTACTGGAATGCGTTGCTGCTTCCGCTAATGGTAGCGCAACGAAAGATGCTGGCCCGCCGGGCCGACCATGGCTCCGACGTCGCCCCGTTTCCGCCGTGGTTGAATCGTAGCCTGCACGCCGTGACCGTGCTGGAACGGCGACTGATGGCGGCGGGGTTGCCCTTCCCGGCCGGCGGTTCCGTGCTTGCGACCGCCATACGCCCCTGAGACCCGAGGACCGCAGCATGGACCTGCCTTTGCACCATTCGTCGCCCACGCCGCAGGTGGGGCTCTCCATCGTGGTGCCGGTCTATCGCGGCGCCGCCACCGTCGGCCGGCTGGTCGAGGCGCTGTCCGTGCTGGTCCGGCCGGCGGGCTCGAGATGGTGCTGGTGAACGATGGCAGCCCGGACAATTCCGGCGAGGTCTGCCGCGCGCTGGCCGCCACCGCCCGCGTCGCCGCTGACCTATATCGAGCACGCCCGCAACTTCGGCGAGCACAACGCGGTCATGACCGGGCTGCGGCACGCCCGCGGCGCCTATGTCATCACCATGGACGACGACCTGCAGAATCCGCCGGAGGAGGTGGTGCGGCTGTACGACCATGCCCGGCTGGGTGACTGGGACGTGGTCTACACCCGCTACGCCGAGAAGAAGCATGAGGGCTGGCGCAACCTCGGCAGCCGCTTCGCCAATGCGGGTGGCGGACGCGCTGCTGGACAAGCCGAAGGGGCTGTACCTGTCGTCGTTCCGCTGCATGAGCGCGCTGGTGGTGCGGCGAGGTCGCCCAGCTATGGCGGCCCCTACCCCTATGTGGACGGGCTGATCATGCAGGTGACGCAGCGGCATCGACAGCATCGAGGTGCAGCACCTGCCGCGCGCGGAGGGCCGTTCCAACTACACGCTGAAGCGGCTGGTGCTGCTGTGGCTGAACCTCGCCACCAACTTCTCCGTCCTGCCGCTGCGGCTGGCGATCCTGGCCGGCGCGGCATGGGCATATTCGGGCTGATCGGCGCGGCGGTGGTGATGATCGAGGCGATGGTGAGCGGCACACCCCCTCCGGCTGGGCCTCCATCGATGACCGTCACGCTGCTGGTGGCGGGCGTGCAGTTCCTGATCCTCGGCGTGCTCGGCGAGTATGTCGGGCGCGCCTTCCTCTCGGCCAACGGCAAGCCGCAGGGCGTGGTGCGGCAGGTGATCCCGGCCCGTGCGCGGGAGGATGTCGGCGCTGTGACCATCTACTGGCTGGCCCTCGCCGCGGCGATCTGCACCTCGCTCGGCGGCCAGGTGCTGCTGAAGGCCGGCGCCATCGGCGAGGGCGCCTTCATCACCCAGTTGTTCCGCCCCACCACGATGATCGGGCTGATGGCCTATGGCGGCGCGGCGCTGCTGTACATCATCGCGCTGCGCAAGATCCCGATGAGCGTGGCCCTGCCCTGCACCGCGGCCAGCTACGTGGCGGTGGCGCTGATCGGGCATTTCATGTTCGGCGAGGCGCTCGGTGCACAGAAGATGGCGGCGATCGGGCTGATCTGCGGCGGGGTGATCCTGCTGGCCAGCGCACATGCCTGAAGCGGCGGCCAGCGCCCTTGGTGGCATGAACCGGGACAGCCCCGGCCGCTAACGGGTTCTAAAGCCTGGGCAGGGATACTGACGGCGCACCAAACCAGGGTGAGGCCGCTGCATGTTGACCCATTTGCCGATCTCGTTGCGCATCCATCTGACAACGCTCATTGCAGTGGTTGGGCTGCTGGCGCTGGCCGGCATCGAGATCAACGCCCGCAGGGATGCGGCCGAGACCGCCCGTACCGCCATCCTGCGCCATTTGGTTGAAGCCGCCAGTACCATCACCGCGCATTACCAACGCGAGGAAGCTGCCGGCCGCGCCACCCGCGCCGAAGCCCAAAGCCGCGCCCTGGAGGCCATCCGCGCCATCCGCTACCGCGGCGAGGAATATGTCTGGGTCAACGACATGACCCCCATAATGGTCATGCACCCTTTCCGCCCGGACCTGGAAGGCAAGCCTCTCGGCGACATCAAGGACCCGACCGGCTTCCGCCTTTTCGTCGGCATCGTCGATGCGGTGCGCGCCAGTGGCTCGGGCACCGTCGGCTATCTATGGCCGCGGCCCGGCGCGCAGCAGCCGGTCGAGAAGCTGTCCTACGTCCAACAATTCGCCCCCTGGGACTGGGTGCTCGGCTCCGGCGTCTATGTCGATGACCTGCGCCAGGAACAGTTCATCATCCTGCGTGACGGCATCGGCCTCGCGCTGCTGGCTGCGACGCTGGTCGGTCTGCTGGCCTGGATGGTCGCTCGCGGCATCGTCCGTCCGCTGGCCGCGGCCACCCGGGCCACCGTGGCGCTGGCGGGCGGCGACCTGACTACCCCAGTGCCGGGCACGGCGCGGCGGGACGAACTGGGCGTCTTGGCCAAGGCCCTGGAAACCTTCCGCGCGGAAGGCCTGGAAAAGCAGCGGATGGCCAGCGAAGCCATTGCCGTACAGCAGACGCAGGAACGCCGGCGCAGCGCCATGGCCAGCCATACCCAGGATTTCGGCGCGTCGATCTCCGGCGTCATGGGCATGCTCGGCAGGGCCGCCGAAGCAATGCGCCAAACCGCCGAGGAGGTCGCCAGCGGCGCCGAGCGCACCAGCGAGGGCACCGCCGCCACCGCGGCCGGCGCCGCCGCTTCGGCGCAGAACCTTGCCGCCGTGGCCTCCGCCACCGAGGAACTCACCGCCAGCGTCTCCGAGGTGGCACGCCAGGTCGGCCATGCCGCGACCGCCATGAAAGATGCCGTCACACAGGCCGAAGCCACAGACCGCACGGTGCGCGGCCTGTCCGAAGCGGCCGGGCAGATCGGCAGCGTGGTCCGGTTGATCGGCCAGATCGCCGGGCAGACCAACCTGCTGGCGCTGAACGCCACCATCGAGGCCGCCCGTGCCGGGGAGGCCGGCAAAGGCTTTGCCGTGGTGGCGAGTGAGGTGAAGACCCTGGCCGGGCAAACCGCCAGCGCCACGCAGGAAATCAGCCGCCACATCGCCACCATCCAGGCCGCCACAGGTGGCGCGGTGGAAGCGGTCGCCGAGGTCGGCCGGGCCATCGCCCGGGTGGATGAGGTCTCAACCGCGATCGCCGCCGCGGTGGAGCAGCAGGCCGCCGCGACGCATGAGATTGCCCAGCAGGTGCAATCCGTCTCCCGACAGACCGAAGCGGCGACCGAGTCGCTTGCCCTGGTCGCTGCCGCCGCCGAGGGCGCCGGCTCGGCTGGGCGTTCCGTGCGCAGCGCCGCCGATGAAGTCGCCCAGGTTTCCCACACCCTGCGGGAGGAGGTGGACCAGTTCCTCACCGCCATGCGGCGCGAGGATGAAAGCCGCCGGCAGTATGAACGGATCGACTGCGGCGATGCATCGGCCAGGATCTGCCTCACCGGCGGGCAGCAAGAATGGCCGGCAAAGCTGCGAAATATCTCCCGCGGCGGGGCGGCCCTGGTCTGCTCCCTTCAACCCCCGCCGGCGCCCGGCAACGACCTGCGCGTGACGCTGCCAGGGGCGCAGCAGCCGATCCTCGGCCGCGTCGCCCGCGTCCTCGATGACGGCATCGCGCTGGTATTCCGCCAGGATGCGACGACCCTTGCCGAGGTGGATGCGGCCATTGCCATGGTTGAAGCGGCCGGCCTTCCCAAGGCCCGCACCGCCGCCTGACCCTATCGGTTGACCCAGCCCCGGCCGCGCGGGACCATGCTGCAGCGCGACAGGAGCCCCGCATGACCGAACTCTGGCGGCTATCGGCCACCGATCTCGCCGCACGCATCCGCCGCCGGGACGTCTCGGCTCGGGAGGCGACCGCCGCCGCCCTCGCCCGGCTCGATGCGGTCAACCCGCGCATCAACGCGGTCATCGCTCATGACCCGGCCCAGGCGCTGGCCGCGGCCGATGCGGTGGATGCGTCGATCGCCCGCGGCGAGCCGCCCGGCCTGCTCGCCGGGGTGCCGGTCACGGTGAAGGTCAACGCGGACCAGGCGGGCTGGGCCACCACCAACGGCCTGCGGCTGCAGGAGGCCAGCATCGCCGAGCAGGACAGCCCGGTGGTCGCCAACCTGAAGAAGGCCGGCGCGGTGATTCTTGGGCGGACCAATACGCCGGCCTTCTCGCTGCGCTGGTTCACCCGCAACTCCCTGCATGGCGCCACGCTGAACCCGCGCGACCCGGCGATAACCCCGGGCGGCTCCTCGGGCGGCGCTGCGGCGGCCACCGCGGCGGGCATCGGCGCGCTCGGCCATGGCACGGATATCGGCGGTTCGATCCGCTACCCGGCCTATGCCTGCGGCATCCATGGGCTACGGCCGACCATCGGGCGCATCCCGGCCTGGAACCGGACCGGGGCGGACCGCTTCATCGGCGCCCAGTTGATGGCGGTGTCCGGGCCGCTGGCGCGCACCATCGCCGACCTCCGCCTTGGCCTCGCGGCGATGAGCGCTGCCGATGCGCGGGACCCCTGGTGGACCCCGGCGCCACTTGAAGGCCCGGCCTATCCGAAGCGCGCCGCGCTCTGCATCGCGCCCGAGGGCATGGCGGTGGCACCGGAGGTGGAGGCCGCGCTGCGCAATTCGGCGAAGCGCCTGGAAGCCGCCGGCTGGGTGGTGGAGGAAATCGCTACGCTGCCGCCGCTCGGCGAATGCGCGCGGCTCCAGGCGATGCTCTGGCTGGCCGAGACGCGTCGCGGCGGCGGCACCGCCTTCGCCCGGGAAGCCGACCCGGATGCGCTGGCGGTCTATGGCTACATGGAACGGCTCTGCCCGGCGCCGGACCTCGACGCCTTCCAGGATGCGCTGCAACGGCGGGTCGGGCTACTGCGGGAATGGCTGCTGTTCCTGGAACGCTACCCCGTCGCCATCATGCCGGTTTCGGGCGAGTTGCCGTTCCGCGACCATTCGGATGTCGAGAGCTTCGAGGATTTCCAGCGCATCCTGGCGGCGCAGCTTCCCCAGGTCGGGCTGCCGCTGCTGAGCCTGCCGGGCTTGGCGGTCAGCACCGGGCTGGTGGGCGGCGTGCCGGTCGGCGTGCAAATGGTCGGCGGCCGCTACCGGGAGGACGTGCTGCTGGCCGCCGCCGAGGCGATCGAGGCCGGCGGCACCCCACCCTCCCCGGTCGACCCGGCCTGATGCGGCGGCGGCTGGCGCTTGCCCTGCTGGCGGGGCTGGCCGGCTGCGGCGGCCCCGACCGCATCCCCACCTGCGGCCCGGCCGAGGCGCTGGTCCAGAATGCCTCGGCCCTGGCGGTCGAGCAATTCTACCTGGCCCGGGCGGGGGCGGACGGCTGGGGCGTCAACCTGCTCGGCCAGCGCCACCTGCCGAGCGGCGCCACCATGCCCATCCGCTTCCCCGGCACCGGGAGCTATTCACTGCGCATCGTCTGGGTGGACGGCCGGGCGGTGGAAATGCCGGCGGTGGACGGCTGCACCGTCCGGCGGATCACGGTGCTGGATGACGAGCTGCGGGCTGGATGACCGCCTGAAAGCATCGCATTACAAACTTATAGGTTGCTGTTTTTCTGAAAAACATGCTCCGGTTGCGTATTCCGTTTCGTGTCCGATAGGATGTGCCCGAAGTCGCGCCCGGGAGAGTGCAATGCTGACGGCTGAAATACTCGTATCCACCGGAATTGGCTGCAAGTTCACCATGACCGGGAAGAACGACATAACCCGCAGCAATACCGTCCCGGGTTTCGGCCCAAGGGTCAGGGAATACAGCGGCGCCATCTTCGGCAACCTGGCCAAGAACGAGCTGTCGCTGGAAAAAAGCAGCATGTCCTAGTCGAACGGCACCTTCATCCGCAACACCGACGACCAGGTGACGGTCGGCCTGCTGGTGCGTGACGGCTTCATCGCCAGCGACCAGTTCGGCGGCTGCGACCTGACCATCCTGAAGGCGCCGGGTGGGCAGATCATGGGCGCGCATGTCTACAGCAGCGACGCCTGCCGCGAGGCCATCAGCATCCCGCCGCTGGGGTGGAAGGTCGTCGGCACCTGGAAAAGCGCCGGCTACGCGGAGAAGTGGCCGGGCAACTCCGCGCTGTTCGGCTTCGCCTTCGTCGGCGGCGGGCAGGTCAGGTTCGTGGCCATGGGGCTGAAGGGCTATCCGGCGACGGTCGCCAACGTGGAACTTGCCGGGACCATCAACCTGTAGCCGGCGGCTACTCCGCCGCCAGCCGCATGCCGTCCGGCAGCACCGCCCGCAACGCGGTGACCAGCGCGGCGATCATTGCATCCGTATGGAAGGGCGTGGCGCAGAGCCGCAGCCGTTCCGTCCCGCGCGGCACGGTCGGGTAGTTGATGGGCGTGGCGTAGATCGCGTGTTCCGCCAGCAGCCGGCGGGCGACCTGCCGGCACAGCGCCGCCTCCCCCACCCAGACCGGGATGATGTGGCTCGGCCCGTCCATCCGCGGCAGGCCGGCGGCATCCAGCGCCGCCTTCAATGCCGCCGCCCGCGCCGCCAGCGCCGCTCGCAGCCCAGGCTCCCGCTTCAGCACCCGCACGCTGGCCAGCGCCGCGGCGGCGACCGCCGGCGGCAGGGCGGTGGTGAAGATCAACCCGCCGGCGACGCTGCGGATATAGTCCACCACCGCCGCATCCCCTGCCACATACCCGCCGAGCACGCCGAAGCCCTTGGCCAGCGTCCCCTCGATGAGGTCCACCCGCCCCGCCACCCCGTCCCGCTCGGCGATGCCGCCGCCGGTGGCGCCGTACAGGCCCACCGCATGCACCTCGTCGAGGTAGGTCATGGCGCCGTAGCGGTCCGCCAGGTCGCAGATCGCGCCGATCGGGGCGATGTCGCCATCCATCGAATAGACGCTCTCGAAGGCGATCAGCTTGGGCGCGGCGGCCGGCGCGGCGGCCAGCTTCGCTTCCAGGTCGGCGAGGTCGTTGTGCCGCCAGATCACCCGGGTGGCCGCCTTGGCGCCACGCATGCCGGCGATCATGCTGGCATGGTTCTTCTCGTCGCTGAACACGATGAAGCCCGGCAGTGCTTCCAGCACCGCGCTGATGCCGGCCTGGTTGGCGATGTAGCCGCTGCCGAACAGCAGGGCCCCGGCCTTGCCGTGCAGCGAGGCGAGTTCCGCCTCCAACGCCGCATGCAGTGGCGAGGTGCCGGAGATGTTGCGGGTGCCGCCCGCCCCGGCGCCGTGGTCGGCGATCGCCCGGGTCGCCGCCGCCAGCACCTCCGGATGGGTGCCCATGCCGAGGTAGTCGTTGGAGGACCAGACCGTCACCTCCTGCACCCCGTCCGGGCCGTGCCATCGGTAGGTGGGGAACTGGCCGGCCAGCTTTTCCAGATGGGCGAATTCCCGGTAGCGGCCCTCCCGCCGCAGGGCGCCGAGGGTGGTTTCGCAATGGGTCTGGAAGGCGGTGCGCGTGTTCATGGTATCCCGGCCTCGCGGCGTACAGGGCCTTATGTGGGACCTGAGCCGTGCTGCCCAATGAATCAGCCGCAACCCTGCGGTGCGGTCAGCGGGTGGCTCAGCCGTTCAGTAGCCGGTCGATCTCGGCCTGCGCAAGATCGGGACCGGCGGCGGCGGGTTCCGCCACCGTGTGCAGCATCGCCGAAACCTCCAGCTTCTCACCCACCGGGACCACGCCGCCGGGGATCATGCCTTCCAGCATGGTTTCCACCTGCTGCAGGTGCTGGATGGCGCGGCGGATGCGCTGGCCGGTCACGTCCTGGAAGCTGCAGGCCTCGAAGATGGAATTCACCTTCTCCGAGACGACCCGCAGCGAGGCGGCATCCTGCTGGCCGCCGTCGAGCCAGCCCTGGATGGCCTCGGCCGCCTCCATGATGGTGTTGGCCGCCGCCTCGGTCGCCTGCACCACCGCCTCCAGCTCGACGCCGCTGTTACGGGTGCTGGCGGCGGGGATGGCGACTAGGCTGGCGATTTGGTCGTGGATCCTGCCGAGTTGGCCGGACAGGTTCTCCTCGCTGTAGTCGACGAGCTGGACGGTGGCATGCACCTCGGCGCTCAGCTCGGCGATCCGGCGGTCCACGAAGCTGCGGAGGTCGGCGAACATGCCGCCCATGTCGGCGCGCAGGGCCATCCGCAACGGCTCCGTCGGTTCGGCGCTGGTCTCAGGCTGCATCGGTCCCGTCTCCACATTCGGCACGCGTCCCACCATGGCCGCAACAGTGTGAAGACGCTGTTTATGGATCGGCCGCCGTGCTCTAGACCACCTGCGGATGGGGAACGGGAGCAGGATGACGGTCAGCGTGGATCTCGGGCAGACCAGCGCAGGAGCGTCCGCGCTGCTGGACCTTGAGGAGCTGCTGGCGACCAGGCTGCTGGTCCAGGGCAATTCCGGCTCCGGCAAGTCGCACCTGCTGCGCCGGCTGCTGGAAGGCAGCGCCGCCTGGGTGCAGCAGGCGGTGATCGACCCGGAGGGCGATTTCGTCACCCTGGCGGACCGCTTCGGCCATCTGGTGATCGACGCCGCAGCGCATTCCGAAGCCGGGCTGCAACTGGCGGCCGAGCGGGTGCGCCAGCACCGCGTCTCGGTGGTGCTCGAACCTGGAGGGGCTGGATACCGAGGGCCAGATGCGCCGCGCCGCCGCCTTCCTCGGCGGGCTGTTCGACGTGGACCGCGCCTATTGGTCGCCGATGCTGGTGGTGGTGGACGAGGCGCAGCTGTTCGCCCCGATGGTCGCCGGGGAGGTGCCGGACGAGGCCCGCAAGCTCTCGCTCGGTGCCATGACCAACCTGATGTGCCGCGGCCGCAAGCGCGGGCTGGCCGGCATCATCGCCACCCAGCGGCTGGCCAAGTTGGCCAAGAACGTCGCCGCCGAGGCTTCCAATTTCCTGATGGGCCGGACCTTCCTCGATATCGACATGGCCCGCGCCGCCGACCTGCTGGGCATGGAACGGCGCCAGGCCGAGATGTTCCGCGACCTGCGGCAGCGGGCATTTCATGGCGCTCGGCCCGGCGCTGGCGCGCCGCCCGCTGGCGGTGCGGATCGGCCCGGTCGAGACCCAGTCCCGCGGCGCCGCCCCGAAGCTGATGCCGCTGCCGGAGATGCCGCTGAGCGATGCCCGCGCGGTGATCCTGCAGCCACCGGCGCCCGAGGCGCCGCGGCCGCGCCGCCCGCCGCCGCCGCCGCCACCCGATATCCTGGCCCAGCTCGCCGCCGCCCGCCCGGCGCCGCTGCCCGAGGCCCTGCCGCCGCCCGCGCCTGAGGAACTGGCCGCCCACCGGCGCCGGCTGGAGGCGGTGATGCAGGCACTGCTCAGCGAGCCGGACAGCGGCTACCGCCCGGCCGCCGTGCTGTACCAGGACTTCCTGGTGCGCTGCCGCATCCAGCAGCTTGGCAGCAAGGTGCCGGACCTGGCCGGGTTCCGCCGGATCCTGGCGGTGGCCAAGGCCGGGGTCGCGGCCGAGGTGGCGGAAGGCCCGGAATGGGCGGAAGCCATGGCCCGCGCCGCGCCGCTGCCGGAAGACCTCCAGGGGGTGTTCCTGCTGCTGGCCCAGGCGGCGCTGGCCCGGGCGCCCTGCCCCTCGGATGCGGCGATCGCCCAGGCCTATGGCACCCGCTCGGCCGGGCGGGCGCGGCGGGCGCTGGCCTTCATCGAGGAACAGGGCGCCATCATATGCCGGCCGGACATGACAGGGCGGCGGATCGTGACCATTGCCGGGCCGGGCTGGGAAACCGCGCCGGGCGACCCCGAGGCGGCGGTCGCCTGAGCGCCGCGGCGTCTCGACCGCCGGCTTGATCTGGGTCACGGACGCATCCGGCAGGACCGGCCAGACTGCAGCGCCACTGGTGTCACAGGGAGGTGATGCCAGCAGCGGCGCCGGCGCCGCCAGGCCTGGTCCCATGCGGAAGCATTGATGCAGCGCGCCCGGTCCAGCCGCCGTATCCGCAATGCAGCAGGAGACGCCATGCCCCATACTCCAGACCTCGACTACGTGGTCGAGCGCGACGAGCAGCATTGGACCGTCAGCTTCCAGGGCCGCCACTGCGGACGGTTCCAGTCGCGCCGGGCAGCCCTGGGCTCGGCCGTCGGCGACGCCGAGCGCGCCCGCCGGCTTGGCCACCTCATCCGCGTCTTCGCCCGGCGGGCCGATGGCAGCGTGCGCGTCATCACCCTGCACCCGCCCGCCCCCTAACTCCTCGCGGCTGTCTTGCGCTTGATCAAGGCGCGGGAGGCAGGCTTCCGGCTCTGCTGGTTGCAAGCCCAGCGGGCGAAATGCCCGCCGGCAGGCAGGAGGGACGCATGCAACTCAAGGACATCCTGATCCATATGGACGGGACGCCGCAGGCCGAGGCCCGGCTCCGGCTGGCGGCCGACCTCGCCCGCCGCCACGACGCGTATCTGACTGCGCTGCACCTGATCGACATCCAGGTGCCTGCCATCGCGGGCAGCGAAGGCGCGGGCGCCGCCTTCCTCGACGACCTGCGCAGGGACATGCTGCGCGACGCGCACACCGCGGCGGCCGGTCTGGCGGCCCGGTTCCGCGAGCGGCTGCGGCTTGAAGGCGTCGCCGGCGAATGGCGGCAGATCGAGGGCGACGCAACGGAACAGATGGTGCTGCAGGCGCGCTATGCCGACCTGGTGGTCGCCGGCCAGAGGCACCCGGATGGCAGCCAGCCGGAAGCCGATGCGATCATCGAGCGGGTGCTGTTCAGCGCCGGCCGGCCGGTGCTGATCGTGCCCTACACGACCCGGGCGGACACCGTCGGCCGCAGGGTGCTGATCGGCTGGAACGCCAGCCGCGAATCGGCCCGCGCGGTCCATGACGCCCTGCCGCTGATCGCCCGGGCCGAGGCGGCGACGGTGCTCACCGTCTCGCGCCAGGGCGGCGATGATGACGAGGCGGGGGCGGAGATCGCGCTCCACCTCGCGCGCCACGGCATCAAGGTGCGGGTGGAGCACACCATCGCGGCAGGCATCGCCACCAGCGACATCCTGCTGAACACCGCCGCCGACCTGTCGGCCGACCTGCTGGTCGTCGGCGGCTACGGCCATTCACGGTTCCGCGAATTGGTGCTCGGCGGCGTGACCCGGGCGCTGCTGCAACACATGACGCTGCCGGTGCTGATGTCGCATTGATTGCTGATGTCGCATTGATGGTTGTTCGTGCCGGTGCAACGCGCCCAGGATGGCCCGGCAGGTTGATCCGGATGCGCGAGGGAGGAAGCCGCCATGCAAGACCGTAGCCTGGGCGAAGCCATCCGCGACCAGCGGCCGCTGACCATGCCACCGGACAAGACCGTCGCGGAGGCCTGCGCCGCGATGCACCAGCGACGCGTCGGGGCGATCCTGGTAGTGGAGGACAAGGACCGCCTGGTGGGGATATTCACCGGACGCGATGCGGTCCGCTGCCTGGCCGAGGGGTGCGACGCCAGACACACCCGGCTCGACAAGGTGATGACCCGCCAGCCCACCACGCTGGCCCCGGAACAGCACGCCATCGATGCGCTGCGGCTGTTCCATGACGGCGGCTTCCGCCACCTGCCGATCTGCCGCGACGGGCGGGTCTGCGGCATCGTCTCGCGCTACGACTTCCGCGCCGTGGAGCACGCCCGGCTCGATGAGGAGACCGGCTTCTTCGAGGTGCTGCGCTAGAGCGCATTCCGTTCGACATGGCTCACGGAATGCGCTCTAGCCTGTTGTTTAGGCGAGCAAATTACCCCTGCAGGGTGATTCCACCCGTTCGGGGTTTGCTCTAGGGTCGCCGCCGCGCCGGGGCAAGCCGGCGGCCCTCATCGCTCGCGCAGGCGCAGCATGTAGGCGATGACGTCGTCCATCTCGGCCTGGGAGAGCTGGTAGTCCGGCATCCGGACATGCGGCGTCATCAGCGTCGCCCGCAGCGACATCGCCGTGGTCGATGGCATGCGGATGATCGAGGCGAAGGTCGGCGCCGCATCCGTCGCGGGGCCGCTGTCCTGCGGCCCGGTCAGGTGGCAGTTGCCGCACCAGGTCTCGGCGATGCGCCGGCCGGCGTCGACATCCCCGGCCTGCTGCGCCAGGGCGGGTGCCGTGGCAAGGCAGCCCGCCAGCAGCGCCACCGCATGGCGGCGGAGGCGTGGCTTGCCGCCGGTGGATCGGGTGGGGCGGTTGCTCATCATGCGTCTCCCATCAGTGGCTCAGCAGGCAGCAGACCGGGCAGCGCGCCAGCAGGTCGCGCGTCACGCCGCCCAGGACCCATTCCAGCATCGGCGCGCTGCCATAGCCGCCCGCGACGATCAGGTCGGCCTCCAGCCGGCCCGCCGCGCCGAACAGCGCGTCGGCGACGTCGGATGCCACCGCGACCTCGCCCGAGGCCCGGGCGCCGTGCCGTGCCAGCCAGGCCACGACATCCCCCACCTGGCGTTCCGCCGGGGCTGCGTGGTCCGCTTCCTCACGCACCGCGAGCACCAGGACCTGCTCGGCGGCGACCAGGAACGGCAGGGCATCGGCGACGGCGCGGCGGGCCGGGCGGCCATCCTTCCAGCCCACCACCACGCGGCGGGCCGCCAGCGCATCCGTGCCCGGCGGGACGACCAGCACCGGATGCCCGGCGCGGATCACCACGTCGCTCGGCTCGGCCGCCTGCTGGCCGCCGCCCGGCCCGCTGCGGCCGATGACGAGCAGGTCCGCGGCGCGGGCCTCCCGGGCCAGCGCGTCGCCCGGGTTTTCAATGAAGCCGCGCCATTCCGCCGAAGCCCCCGCCACCGCGCGGAACCGCCCGGCAGCGGCATCCAGCAGCGCCGCGACGCGCTGCTTCTCGGCCTCGACGATATCCACGACCATCGCGGTCTCACCGAACGGGCCGGTCACCGGCGGGACGATCCCGCCGGCGGCCAGACCGACGAGCGCGGCCCCGAAGCGCTCCGCGAGCCCAGCCGCCAGGCGAACCCGTGCTTCCTCGACCGGATCCAGGCCGGCATCGACCAGGATCACCCTGTAGGCCTGCATTTCCCCCTGGCTCCTCGCGGCAGCATGCGAACCGGCTCAAGCCTAGGGCGGATGCCCATGGCGGGCGCTTGATCTGGATCATCGCGATGCAGCCTGCCTTTCCATGACTGACCTGGATCAAGGCGGGATGCGTCTTCCGGGGCTTGCCTGCGTTCCTGCATGACGCAGGAGGCCCGCATGACCATCCAGGACCAAGCCTACCCGACCGCCGCCGATGCACCGGCAGGCTGGAGCGGGGTGTTCGACATCTATGTCGAGGAGGCGCTGGCCGGGGATATCACGGAGTCCCTCGCCTGCTACGTCGCCGACCTCGAGGCCGAGGGCTATGCGGCGACCGTCCACCCCTTCTCCGGCACCGCCGAGGAGTTGCGGCTGGTGCTGCGGGACCGTTGGGAGACCGGCGGCCTGGAGGGCGCGCTGCTGGTCGGCGACCTGCCGCACGTCGAGTTCACCAGCATCGACGACTTCACCGGTGGCGGCGAGGCGACCTACCTGCACGACCTGTACTTCATGGACCTGGACGGTACCTACGACATGCAGGCGTTCGGGCCGGACAGCCACACCGGCGATGTCGCGCCGGAGATCTACGTGTCGCGGCTGGCCGCCGGCAATCTCGGCGGCATCTCGGAGGCGGGCGAGGCCGCGCTCATCAACGATTATTTCGCGAAGCTGCACGCGGTCCGCAGCGGCGCGCTGCAATACGACGACCGCGGCACCTGGTTCGCCGACGACGACTGGTCGGCCAATGCCGGCGACACCCGCTCGCTGGCCACCATGTACGACACCGTCACCGATATCCGCGCCCCCGCCGAAACGACCCGTGCCGGATACATCGAGGCGCTGGAATCGAAAACCGAGACGCTGGTCATGCAGATCCATAGCTGGGCGCAGGGCCATGTGGTCTCCGGCGAGAATGGCGGCATCATCACCAGCGCCGACATCGCCGGGATCGATGTGCGGGCGGGCTTCCTGAACCTGTGGAATTGCGGGTCTGCCGATTTCTCGGTGCCCGACAACCTCATGGGTGCCTACCTGTTCCTGACCGACGGCGTGGTGAATGCGGTCGGCAGCACCAAGACCGGCAGCATGCTCAACTTCGCCGATTTCTACCGGCCGCAGGCGGCCGGCGACAGCATGGGCCAGGCCTTCCTGCAATGGTTCACCGCCAATGCCGCGCCGACCGACGATCCCGCGCGGGATTGGATGGTCGACTGGCACTACGGCATGCTGATGCAGGGCGACCCCACCCTGCGGCCGGCCCTGCTCGGCCCGGACCAGGCCATTGCCGCGGCCAGCCCCGCCCCGGCCGATGCGTGCATCGGCGCGGCCTGCAACGACCTCATCCTCGCCTGAAGCCCCGCGCCGCGCCGCTATCTGCCAACAACCTACCGGAGCCCCCATGTCCGACAACGAACGCGAAGCCCGCATCCGCCGCCGCGCCTATTTCCTGTGGCTGGGCGAAGGCTGCCCGGATGACCGCGCCGACGAGCACTGGAAGCGCGCCACCGAAGCCGAGGAGACCAGCATGGAGGTGGACGAAGCCAGCAAGGAAAGCTTCCCCGCCAGCGACCCGCCCTCCCACAGCGGCATCACCGGCGTGGTTGCGCAGTCCGAGCGATCGGGCGGCACGGGCTGACGGTCCGATGGCGCCTTGGCAACGGCCCCGGCGGGCAGGCACCATCATGGCAGGAGGAACGCGCCATGATCGAACAGGACGTCATCGTCACCACGAGGCACGGCACCATGCCCGCCTTCACCGTGCATCCCGGCGGCGGCCCCGGCCCCTATCCCGGCATCATCCTCTACATGGACGCGCCCGGCATCCGGGAGGAGTTGCGGAACATGGCGCGGCGGATTGCCCGGGCCGGCTACTTCTGCATCCTGCCGGACATGTACTACCGCATGGGCCTGCTGCGCTTCGACCTCGCCCACCGCACCGAGGCCATGTCCACGGTGATCCATGCCGCAATGAACCACCTGACCAATGCCATGGTGGTGGAGGATACCGCCGGGCTGCTCGCCCACCTCGATGCGCAGGAATCGGTGAAGCCCGGGCCGGTCGGCTGCGTCGGCTACTGCATGAGCGGCCGCTACATCGCCGCCGCCGCCGCCCACTACCCGCACCGCATCGCCGCAGCCGCCTCGATGTATGGCGTCGGCATCGTCACCGACCAGCCGGATTCGCCGCATCTGCTGCTGGATAGGGTCCGCGGCGAGCTGTACTTCGCCTTCGCCGAGCACGACCGGTTCGTCCCCGGGCATGTCATCCCCGAGTTGCGGAAGGCGGTGGCGGCCAGCGGCGTGCGGGCGGCGATAGATACCTACCCCGGCACCCACCATGGCTTCAGCTTCCCCCAGCGGCCGGACTACGACACCCTGGCGGCCGAGGATTCCTGGGCGAAGATCTTCGCCATGTGGGACCGGGCGCTGCGCCAGGGCGCATCCGGGCCGGCCGGCATGGCCTGACCGCGACAGTCCAGCCACCCCAACCTATCGCAGCAACGAGGAGCCATCGGCATGGCGGAACGCGCGAGCGTCGAGACCCGCGCTTCCTGGATCGTCGCCGTCACCATCGTCGTCATCCTCTCGGTGTCCTTCGGGGCGCCGTTGCTGGTGGTGGTGGCGCTGCGGCCGATCGCAGCCGACCTCGGGGACGCGCGTTCGGTTCCCGCGCTGGCTTCCTCCCTCGCCTATCTCGGTGCCGGGGCGGGCGGGATGCTGATGGGGTGGCTGGCCGGGCGCACCTCGACCCGGCTGGTCGCGCTGATCGGCGGGACCATGGTGTGCCTGGGGCTGGTGCTGGCCTCCGGCGGCGCGGCCTGGCAACTGGTGCTGGGCTTCGGGCTGCTGGTCGGGCTGCTGGGCAACGGCGCGCTGTATCCGCCCATGATGGCCTATGTCTCGCTGTGGTTCGACCGCCGGCGGGGCACCGCCCTGGCCCTGGTCTCCTCGGGGCAATACATCGCGGGTGCGGTCTGGCCGGCGGTGTTCGACCGGCTGATCGGCGCATATGGCTGGCAGCGGGCGATGCTGGCCTACGGGATCTTCGCCGCCGCGGTCATCCTGCCGCTGGCCGGGCTGGTGCTGCGCCCGGCCCCGCGGCCGCCGGCCGGGGCCGCGGAGGTGGCCGGTCCCGTGGCGGGGGCGCCGGTATTCGGCCTGCCCCCCGACCTGGCGCTCGGGCTGCTGGCGCTGGCGTCCTTCCTGTGCTGCATCCCGATGGCGATGCCGGCGGCGCATCTGGTGGCGTTCTGCGGCGACATCGGCATCGCCGGCTCGCGCGGGGCGCTGATGCTGTCCGTGCTGCTGACCATGGCCTTCATCGCCCGGCAATTCTGGGGCTGGATGTCGGACCGGCTCGGCGGGCTGAACACCGTGATCATCGGCAATGCCTGCCAGGTGATCGGCATGGCCGCCTTCCTGACCACCCAGGACGAGGCCGGGCTGTTCTTCATCTCGGCGGCCTTCGGGCTGGGATTCGCCGGAATCGTGCCGGCCTATGTGCTGGCGGTGCGGGAGCTGTTCCCGGTCCAGGAAGTCGCCTGGCGGGTGCCGGCGCTGCTGTTCCTCAGCTTGGGCGGCATGGCCGCGGGCGCCTGGCTGGCCGGCTTCCTCTACGACCGCTTCGGCAACTATGCTGTCGCCTGGGAGGTAGGGATCGTCAGCAACCTCGCGGCGCTGGCGCTGCTCGGCGTGCTGGCGATGCGGCGGCAGCCGCGCCGCGCCGCCCTGGCGTGAGGAATTGGGGCATGACCGAGGCCGGCGCCACCGCCCTCAGCCGCGGGTGATGCCCCGCAGGTTGGCCCGCACCCGGCGATGCGCCGGTGCCAGCGCCGCGGCGACCACCGCAGGCCCGGCCGCCCCGGCCATCACCGCCCGGCTCGCCGCGAAGGCGCCATCGGCGAAGGCACGCTGCTTCTCAAGCACATAGCCGGTCAGCCTGGCCTGGGCTTCCGCCGGCTCGACCCAAAGCTGTGCGCTCCGCATGGCGAAGACGAAGCCAGACTGCCAGGCGAAGGCCGCAGCGGTGAAAGGGCTCATGGCAGCGGTCATCCTCCTGGTCGGCAGATCCGGCTTGGGGTGCCGCGGTGGATCATGGGTGACCCACCGCGGCCATTTGGTTAAAGCGCGGCGAGGGCAGCCTCGGCCTTGCTCACCTCGAAGGCGCCCGGCGCCTCGACACCGATATGCACGACCTTGCCGTCCTTCGCCACCAGCACGAAGCGCTGGCAACGCACGCCAAGCCCGCGGGCGGTGAGGTCCAGTTCCAGCCCGAGCGATTTGGTGAAATCGGCGCTGCCATCGGCCAGCATCATGACCTTGTCGCCGACGCCCTGGTCCTTGCCCCAGGCGCCCATGACGAAGGCATCGTTCACGGCCATGCAGGCAACCACATCGGCACCCTTGGCCTTCAACGCATCGTTCTGCTCGACATAGCCGGGCAAGTGCTTGGCCGAGCAGGTGGGCGTGAAGGCGCCCGGCACGCCGAACAGCACGACGGTCTTGCCGCCGAACAGTTCTTCGGTGGTGATCTCCCGCGGGCCTTCCGCGGTGCCCTGCATCAGCTTCGCCGAGGGGATGCTGTCGCCAACCTTGATCGTCATGGGTTCTTTCTCCTCCGAACGCTACCGTTTAGTCGCTTCCCCGCGCCATGTCACCGCGCCCCGTCGAAGCCCGTCATCGCAGCCGTGATCATGCGAGGATCAGCGCCAGCCGCCCGGGGCTTCCGCCGCGCTTGCACGGTCCGCGCCGCGCCGCCATGTTGGGCGAATGGCGAGACGCGCACGCACTAAACCCTTAGCCCGCAACAGCCCGGACGAAGGCTACCTCGGCGGCCAGGTCCTGGTGGCCATGCCAAGCATGCAGGACCCCCGCTTCGCCCGTTCCGTGATCTGCCTCTGTGCCCACTCCCCGGACGGCGCCATGGGCATCATCGTGAACAAGCCGGTCGACGGGCTTTCCTTCGATGATCTGCTCACCCAGCTTGAACTGGAGCCGGTGCCGCCGCAGCGCCGCATCCGGCTGTGCCAGGGCGGCCCGGTCGAGGGCGGCCGCGGCTTCGTGCTGCACACCAACGACTGGTCGAGCGACGGGTCGCTGGAGGTGGCCAAGAACCTCACGCTGACCGCCAGCGTGGACATCCTGAAGGCGATCGCCGGTGGCGGCGGGCCGCGCAACGGCCTGCTGGCGCTCGGCTACGCCGGCTGGGGACCGGGCCAGCTCGAGGATGAGATCCAGGCCAATGCCTGGCTGTCGGTCTGCCCGGACGAGGCCCTGCTGTTCGACGACGGGCTGGATCGCAAGTGGCACCAGGCCATGGCCAAGCTCAAGGTGGACCCGCTGCTGCTCTCGGGTGCCGCCGGGCACGCCTGAAGCCTCAGCCGCGCTGGCGCCGCGCGGCCAGCAGCGCCACCTGGGTGCCGAGCGCCCCGGCCAACATCCACAGCGCGGTGGCGATGCCGCTGCCGCTTTCGGTCATGCCGCACAGCACCGTCATCGCCGCGCCGAACCCCATCTGGGTGGCGCCCACCAGCCCGGACGCGGTGCCGGCGAGATTCGGCCGCACGCTGACCGCGGCGGCGACGGCGTTCGGCTGGGTCATGCCGTTGCCGAGAGCTACCACCACCATCGGCAGGAAGAACAATACGATATGCGGCGGCAGGAAGGCTTGGGTCGCCAGCGCCAGCACCCCACCGAGCGTGGTGGTCCCGGTGCCGAGCAGCAGCATCCGCGCGATGCCCAGTCGCTGGGCCAGCCGCGCCGCGATGAAGCTGCCGCTGCTCCAGGCGACGGAGATGGCCATCATCGCCAGCGCATAGGTGGTGCCGGAATGCCCGAGGCCGGTGATGACCACCATCGGCCCGCCCGCCATGAAGGCGAAGAACACCGCGGTGGAGAAGGCGGTGATCCCGCAATAGGCCCGGAATGCCGGCAGCCGCAGCAACTGGCCATAGGCCCCGAGCAGCCCCGCGATGCCCGGCAGCGGCGCCGGCTCCACCAGGGTTTCCGGCAGCCGCGCGCGCACCGCCAGCAACAGCGGCAGGCCGAAGGCAAGGCAGGCCAGCATGGTCGCCCGCCAGCCGAACTGGCCCTCAAGCAGGCTGCCCAGCAGCGGCGCCAGCATAGGCGCCACCGCCATGGCGGTGCTGACATAGCCGATGACGCTGGCCGCCTTCTCGCGCGGGAAGGCATCGCGGATCATCGCCCGGCCGAGCACCAGCCCGGCGCAGCCGCCGATCGCCTGCAACACCCGCGCCGCCACCAGCCAGCCGACCGAGGGCGCCATCGCCGCGGCGACGGTCCCGACCGAGTAGATCGCCAGCCCGGCCAGCAGCAGCGGCTTCCGTCCGTAGCGGTCCGACAGCGGCCCATAGACCAGCTGCGCCAGCGCCACCCCCACCAGGTACAGCGTCAGCGTCAACTGTACCGTGGCATAGGAGGTGTTCAGCGCCACCGCCATCGCCGGCAGGGTGGGGATCAGGATCTGCATGGAGAACGGGCCGAGCCCGGTCATCGCCACCAGCATCAGGATGGAGGGCTTCGGCCGCAGGACGGCCGGGGGGCTGGGTGGGAGGAGATCGCCCTCCGGGATGTCGCGCGGGCTCACGCCTGCCATCTAGGGTAGTGGCGCGCGGTTGCACAGCACTAAATCGGTGCGGCAGGCGCCTGAGTGCCCTGCGGCAGCAGCATGGCTCAGGCCAGCGCCTCCGCCAATTCGCGGGCTGCCCAACGCAGCGCACCGGGTTCGTGACCGGAAAACCCCAGCATCAGCCCCTGCACCGGCGGCGCGGCCATGAACATCGGGCTGACCGGCCGGGCGACGATGCCGCGCCTGGCCGCCGCCGCGGAGACCGCGCTGTCCGCCAGCCCCGGCCGCAGCCGGGCGAGCAGCTTCATGCCCTGTTCCGGCACCTCGACCTCCAGCGTATCGGGCAGCCGTTCGCGCAGCGCCGCCACCAGCGTATCCCGCGCCAGCCGGTAGTGCTGGCGCATCCGGCGGAGGTGCTGGGCGAAATGGCCTTCCTCCAGGAAATCCGTCACCACGCCTTCCTGCAGTGCGGCCGGGTGCCAGTCGGTCAGCAGCCGGGCCGAGAGCACCGCATCCAGCAATTCCGGCGGCACCACCGCGTAGCCGAGCCGCAACCCGGGGAACAGCACCTTGCTGAAGGTGCCGACATAGATGACCCGGCCACCGTCATCGATGCCCTGGAGCGAGGCCAGCGGCCGGCCGGCGTAGCGGAACTCGCTGTCGTAGTCGTCCTCCAGGACCCAGGCGCCGGCCCGCCGTGCCCAGGCCAGCAATTCCAGCCGCCGCGCCATGGAAAGCACCACCCCGAGCGGGTACTGGGAAGACGGCG
The DNA here is from genome assembly GCA_963829365.1 of uncultured Alphaproteobacteria bacterium. GTDB lineage: Bacteria > Pseudomonadota > Alphaproteobacteria > Acetobacterales > Acetobacteraceae > Belnapia. The sequence goes on from CAWHIH010000003.1 coordinate 263,524, forward strand.
TGACATAGGCCAGCCGCGCCTGCGGCGAGGCGGCGATGCCGGCGGCCACCTCCAGCCCCTGGGCATCGACCGGCACCGGGATGATGCGGGCGCGGGCGGCGGCCAGCGCGGCCCGTACCGCGGGGTAGCAGGGGTCCTCCAGCCAGACCGGGTCGCCGGGCTCCAGCAGGACCCGCAGCATCAGGTCGATCGCCTGTTGGGCGCCGGCCGTCACCACCACCTGCTCCGGCTCGCAGCGTACCGCGCGGGCGGCCCGCAGGTAGCGGGCGATGGCCTGGCGCAGCGGCAGCGAGCCACGCGGGTCGGCATAGCCCAGCAGCGCGGGGTCCATGGTCTGCAGGTGGCGCATGGTCAGGCTGCGCCAGACCTGCAGCGTGCGGTCGTCCAGCCAGCAGCGGCCGGTGTTGAAGGGCGCGGTGCCGTATTGCCCGGCATGCGGCGGGCTGGCGGGATAGCGGTGCGCGGGCATGGATGGCGGTGGCGCGGCGGGCGGTGGCGGCACCTCCAGCGCCTCCGGCATGTCGCGCGAGACGTAGCTGCCGGCGCCGACGCGCCCCTCGATGAAGCCCTCGGCCAGCAACTGCTCATAGGCCGCCACCACCGAGTTGCGGGCGATGCCGAGCTGCGTGGCCAGCACCCGCGGTCGGCGGCAGCTTGCCGCCGGGCGGGATGGCGCCGGCCAGGATGGCCCGGCGCAGTTCCAGGTAGACCTGCCGCAGCACCGGCACCGGGCTGGCGCGGTCGATGGTGACGAGCATCAGTTCGGACAGGTCGGATGCCATGTGGATTGGACCAGCCATCAGGCGCAGGATTGGCCCTCGCGCGGGACCAATCCTGCGGCTTACATGGCACCGCCGTCCATCCCCTGCGTGCGAGAGAGCCCCGATGTCCGAGACCTACCCCGTCACCGTCCGCAACCGGGTGAAGCGCCTGCATGAGCGGGGCCGCTACGACCACGAGAGCGTCCACGCCATCCTGGACGCCGCCATGCTGTGCCACATCGCCTATGTCATCGACGGCCAGCCCTACTGCACCCCGACCGCCTTCTGGCGCGAGGGCGAGCACCTGTACTGGCACGGCTCCTCCGCCAGCCGGATGCTGCGGACCCAGAAGCCGGGCATCCCGGTCTGCCTGACCGTGACGCATCTCGACAGCCTGGTGCTGGCCCGCTGCGGCTTCAACCATTCGGTCGACTACCGCTCCGCCATGTGCTTCGGCACCGCGCATATCATCGAGGACCTGGAGGAGAAGGCGAAGGCGCTCGATATCATGATCGACCGCTTCTACCCCGGCCGGAACGCCGAGCTGCGCCCCAGCACCACCCAGGAGCTGAAGGCCACCATGGTGATCGGCATGCGGATCGAGGAAGCCAGCGGCAAGATCCGCAACAAGGGCGTCGGCGACGAGGAGGAGGACTATGCACTGCCGATCTACGCCACCCGCTTCCCGGTGACCCAGGTGATCGGCGCCTCGGAGCCCTGCCCGCGGATGCCGGAAGGCGTGCCCTATCCGCCGGGTTTGGCAGGTTTCACGCCAGGCCGTAGGCTGGATGAGATCATGACCGAGAGCTACGGGAAGACCTATGGCGCCAAAGCCCCCCACGACTGATCTGGCAACCGCCTCGGCGGTGGACATGGTGGCGATGGTGCGCGACAGGCACGCCTCGCCCGTCGACATCACCGAGGCGGTGCTGGCCCGCATCGCGGCAAAGGAGCCATCGCTCAACGCTTTCGTGGTGCTGGACGCGGAGCGCGCGCGGGACGCCGCCCGCGCGGCGGAAGCCGCCGTCAAGCGCGGCGATACGCTCGGTCCGCTGCACGGCGTGCCGGTGACCATCAAGGACATCCAGGCGGTCACCGGCCTGCCGACCCGGCGCGGCTCCAGGCTGTCGGACCCGGCGCCCGCCACGGCGGATGCGCCGCTGGTCGCCCGGCTGCGGGCGGCGGGGGCCATCATCCTCGGCAAGACCACCAGCACCGAGCAGGGCTGGACCGCAGTCAGCCACAACCCGCTGACCGGGGCGACGCACAACCCGTGGAAGCATGGCTACACGGCGGGCGGCTCCTCCTCCGGTGCCGCGGCGCTGGCGGGGGCGGGCTGCGGGCCGCTGCACCTCGGCACCGATGGCGCCGGCTCCATCCGGTTGCCGGCGCATTTCTGCGGCGCGGTCGGGTTCAAGCCGACCTATGGGCGGGTGCCCTATGCGCCGGTGCCGAACAACGGCGCGCTGTCCCATGCCGGGCCGATCACCCGCAGCGTCGCCGATGCGGCGCTGATGTTCAGCATCCTGGCCGGGCCGCATCCGGCCGACCACACCACCCTGCCCGACCGCTTCGGCCCCGCCATCGAGCCGGGCGGGCTGAAGGGATTGCGGATCGCTTTCAGCCCCGACCTCGGCCATGCCCGGGTGGACCCGGAGGTGGCCGAATCCGTCGCCGCCAGCCTGCGCGTGCTGACGGACCAGGGCGCCACGGTCGAGCAGCTGACGCCGCCCTGGGGTCCGGCCGGCCCGGCGCTGGAACGCGAGATCTGGGGCGGCGCCATGCGCCCCTTCCTCGCCCCCGATGCCGCGACCGAGGCCCGGATGGACCCGGGCCTGGTCGCCTGCACCCATGCCTACCGGGACTTCAGCTTCGACCAGGCGCATGACGCCCAGGGCCGCCGCATCGCCTATGCGGCGGCGGTGAATACCTGGTTCGCCGAGGGCGGCTGGGACCTGCTGGTGACGCCGAGCGCCTCGGTCGCCGCCTTCCCGGTGGGGCTGCAACGGCCGCCGCACTGGCCGCCGCATGCCCCGGGGACAGAATGGGACTGGCTGGTCTGGGCGGAATTCTCCTACCCGTTCAACCTGTCGCATGGTCCGGCAATCTCGGTGCCCTGCGGGCTGACCGGCGATGGGCTGCCGGTCGGGCTGCAATTCGCCGGGCCGCGGCTGGCGGATGCGCTGGTGCTGCGGGCGGCGGAGGCCTTTCTCGCCGCGCAGCCCTTCGCGATGCGGCCGGCGGAGTAGGCCGCTACCAGCGCAGGCCGCGGATCGCCGCCACCGGGTCCACCCCCTCGGACAGCGCCACCTGCCGCAGCGCTTCCGGGTCCGGGTTTTCGCCATGGGCATGGGCGGCCAGCCCGGTCATCGCCCATAGCGCATCGATCCCGGCGGCCTGGGCGCCGGCGAGGTCGGTGTGCGGCGTGTCGCCGATCGCCACCACCCGGGCGCGGTCGGTCATGCCGAGCATCTCCATCACCGGGTCGTAGACCGCGGGGTCGGGCTTGCCGACCTCGAACACGCTGCCGCCCATCTCCAGGTAGATATCGGCCAATGCGCCGGCGCAGATCAGCCGCTCGGTGCCGACCATCACATGCCGGTCCGGGTTGACGCAGACCATCGGCAGCCGGTGCGCGGCGGCGGCTTCCAGCGCCGGGCGGTAGGGCGAGGGGTCCATCGAGCCGCGCTCCGGGTCGGGGCCGGTGTTGAGCAGGAAATCAGCCTCGGCCGGGTCGTCCACCAGTTCGGCCACGTCCTCCTCGATGACGGAAAGGTCGCGGTCCGGGCCGATATGCACGGCCCGCCTGCCGAGTGGGGCGAAGAACGGGTGGCGGCGGGCCTTCAGCATCATCCAGGCGATCTCGCCGGAGGACATGATCCCGTCGTACAGCCCGCGGTCGAGCCCCATGCGGTCGAGCATGGTGCCGACGAACCAGGCGCGGCGCGGCGCATTGGTCAGGAACACCACCCGCTTGCCGCGCGCCTTCAACTCGCCGAGCGCCTCCGCCACGCCGGGATAGATGCGCTGGCCGTTGTGCACCACGCCCCAGAGGTCGAGCACATAGCCGTCGTAGCGGTCCGCCAGCGGGGCGATGCCGTCCAGAATTTCCACGCGAACCTCTCCTCAGGCATCCACGCCGACAGCATCGGCCACATGGGCGAATCCGTCCCGCCGCAGCAGCGCCGCGAGATCGCGCTTCATCGCCGGCACCAGCGCCGGGCCGGCATAGGCGAAGGCGCTGTACATCTGCACCAGGCTGGCACCGGCCCGGATCTTCGCCAGCGCATCGGCACCCGAGCCGATCCCGCCCACCCCCACCAGCACCAGCCGCCGCCGCGCCAGCCGGAAGCACTGCCGCAGCACCTCGGTCGAGCGCTCCCGCAGGGGCGCGCCGGACAGCCCGCCCGACTGGCCCCGGTTGGCCGAGCGCAGGCTGTCGGGCCGGGCGATGGTGGTGTTCGAGACGATCAGCCCGGCAACCCCATGCGCCACGCAGGTCTCGACCAACGGGCCGAGCGCCGCATCGGCGAGGTCGGGGGCGATCTTCACCAGCACCGGCGGGTTGCCCACCTGCCTCACCCCCGCGATGCCGGCCAGGATCTGCGCCAGCCGTTCCTCGCCCTGCAGGTCGCGCAGGCCGGGGGTGTTGGGCGATGAAACATTGATGACGACGTAATCCACCAGCGGCGCCAGCGCGGCATACAGCGCCGGATAGTCCCGCACCGGGTCCGCGGCTTCCTTGTTCACCCCGATATTGGCCCCGAAGGGCGCCAGCAGCGGCCGTGGCAGCGCCGCCACCCGGGCCCGGTACGCCTCCAGCCCGCCGTTGTTGAAGCCCATGCGGTTGATGACGGCGGCATCCTCCTCCAGCCGGAACAGCCGCGGGCGCGGGTTGCCGGGCTGCGGCCGGGGGGTGACGGTGCCGGCCTCGACGAAGCCGAAGCCCAGCCGCATCAGCGGCAGCACCGCCACTGCATCCTTGTCGAAGCCGGCCGCCAGCCCGATGGGGTTGGCGAAGCGGATGCCGAGCACCTCAGTCGCCAGGATCGGGTCCGCCGGGCCGCGGTCCTGCCCCGCCAGCCCGGCAGACAGCGCCTTCAGCGCCAGCCCATGGGCGGTTTCGGCGTCCAGCCGGCGCAGCAGCGGCGTGGCGAGGGATGCAAGGCTTGGGGTCATGCCGCGGGTGTGTGCCCGAGCCGGGGTGGGTTGGGAAGCCGTGGTTGACGGCCCCGGCGGCGGACGCGACAAACGACCAACGGGAACCGCGGGAGGAAAACTGGTGAAGGGTCCGGCGTTGATGCTCGCCGGCGTCATGCTGTTCGGCCTGCTCGATGCCAACAGCAAGCTGCTGTCAGGCCAGTACGGGCTGGGGCAGGTGATCTTCCTCCGCTACGCGATGCTGCTGCCGGCCTTCCTGCTGGCCCGCGCGCTTTGGCCGGGCTTCGGCGGGTCGCTCGCCACCCGGATGCCGGGGCTGCACCTGCTGCGGGCCTGCTCCATGGCGGTCTCGGCCGCCGGGTTCTTCCTGGCCTTCCGGCAACTGCCGCTGGCCGAGGGCTATCTGGTGTTCTTCACCGCGCCCTTCCTCACCCTGGCCATGGCCGCGCTGCTGCTGCGCGAGACGGTGCCGCGCATCGCCTGGCTGTGGTGCGCCGTCGGGTTCGGCGGCGTGCTGCTGGCGGTGGCGCCGAAGCTCGGTGGCGGCGGGCCGCTGGGCGGCTACCTCGCGGTGTTCATCGGCACCTTCGGCTTCGCGGTGAACCAGACGGTGAACCGGCGGCTGCGGGGCGAGGCCGGGATCGCCGCCATCATGCTGTGGCCGAGCCTGCTCGGGCTGCTGGTCTATGGGCCGATGGCGGCGCAGCACTGGGTCACCCCGCCGCCGCTGCACCTGGCCGCCCTGCTGCTGAACGGCGTGCTGGCCGGCGGCGCGGTGATCTGCGTCGCCGAAGCCTTCCGCCATGCCGATGCCGCCCGGCTTGGCCCCTATGGCTTCGCGGCGCTGCCGGTCTCGATCGGGCTGGACCTGGCGATATGGGGGCTGTGGCCGGACCTCGGGATGCTGGCCGGCGGGGCGGTGGTGGTCTTCGCCTGCCTGATGAGCGAGCGGGCGCGGCTGCGCGGCCTGCCTCAGCCGATTCCGGCCGGAAAGAGATGGCCGCCATCGGGGCCGAGCGGCAGCGGCACCACCGTCCGCACCGCCGAGAGCGGCAAGGCCCCATAGAGGTGCGGGAACAGGCCGGGGCGCTTGCCGCCGCTGGCCGCTTCCCAGCGCAGCGCCTCGCCCAGCGGCGCCGTCGCCACCGCGACCAGCATGAGGTCGGCCTCCCCGGCGCGGTGCTTCGCGGCGCTGGCGCGGACCTGGGCGGCAGTCGAGAAATGCAGGAAGCCGTCGCGGCGGTCGTCGGCGCTGCCGTGATAGGCGCCGGCGGCCTCGGCCGCGCGCCAGTCGGCGGCGCGGACCATGGTGTAGATGGTGTCGTTCATGCCGGGCAGCATAGCGCGGATGCGCTTGTGGAGGCAGGTGCGGAAGCGATGGGGCGGCCACTGCGCCGCATGCCGCACCGCAGCGCAAGGGCGGTTGGATTGGGCGGCCGAAAGGGGCATATCTGCCCGCAGCATGACCCCTTTCCGCAAGATGCACGGCCTCGGCAATGATTTCATCGTGCTGGACGGCCGCGCCGGTACCCTCGGCATCACCCCCGCCCGTGCCGCCGCGCTGGCGGACCGCCGCACCGGCATCGGCTGCGACCAACTCATCCTGCTGGAGCCGGGCGGGGATGGCGCCGATGTCTTCATGCGGATCCGCAACCCGGATGGCTCGGAGGCCGGCGCCTGCGGCAATGCCACCCGCTGCGTCGCCTCCCTGCTCGGCGCCGAGACCGGCCGGGCGCGGGTGGTGGTGCGGACCATCAGCGGCGACCTGCCGGCCGAGGCGTTGCCGGATGGCCACGCATCGCCGTCCTGGCAGGTCGACATGGGCGAGGCCCGGCTGGGCTGGCGGGACGTACCGCTGGCGGCCGAGATGGATACGCTGCACCTGCCGCTCGGCCGCGGCGTGCTTACGGACCCGGCGGCCTGCTCCATGGGCAACCCGCATGCCACCTTCTTCGTGCCGGACCTCGATGCGGTGCCGATCGAGACCCTCGGTCCCTCGCTGGAACACGACCCGATCTTCCCGCAGCGGGCCAATATCGGCGTGGTGCAGGTGCTGGACCCCGGGCACCTCCGGCTGGTGGTCTGGGAACGCGGCGCCGGGCTGACCCGCGCCTGCGGCTCCGGCGCCTGTGCCGCGCTGGTCAACGCCGCCCGGCGCGGGCTGTGCGGGCGCCGGGCCACCGTCTCCCTGCCCGGCGGGAACCTGCTGATCGACTGGCGCGGGGATGGCCATGTGCTGATGACCGGGCCGGTCGCCACCGCCTTCACCGGCAGCATCGACCTGGACACCTACGCCGCATGACCGTGGAATTGCTGACCTTCGGCTGCCGGCTCAACGCCTATGAGTCCGAGGCCATGCGGGACCTCGCCACCCGCGGCGGCCATGCGGATACCATCGTGGTCAATACCTGCGCCGTCACCGCCGAGGCCGAGCGCCAGGCCCGCCAGGCGATCCGCAAGGCGGCGCGGGACAGCCCCGGCGCCCGCATCATCGTCACCGGCTGCGCCGCGCAGATCGCCCCCGAGGCCTGGGCCGCGATGCCCGGCGTCAGCCGGGTGATCGGCAACGCGGACAAGCTGAAGCCGGCGACCTGGGCGGTGGATGCGCCCCCTGCCCCGGTCTCCGACATCATGGCGGCGACCGAGACGGCGGCGCATCTGGTGACCGAATTCGCCGGCCGCGCCCGTGCCTTCGTGCAGGTGCAGCAGGGCTGCGACCACCGCTGCACCTTCTGCGTCATCCCCTATGGCCGCGGGCCGTCGCGTTCCGTGCCGATCGGCGGCATCGTCGAGCAGGTGCGGCTGCTGGTGGCGAACGGCTACCGGGAGGTGGTGCTGACCGGCGTCGACATCACCAGCTACGGCCCCGACCTGCCCGGCGCCCCGAGCCTTGGCCAGATGGTCCGCCGGCTGCTGGCGCTGGTGCCGGAGCTGCCGCGGCTGCGGCTGTCCTCGCTCGACCCGGTCGAGATGGACGAGGATCTCTGGCGCCTGATCGAGCGAGGAGCCGCGGCTGATGCCGCACCTGCATCTGTCGCTGCAGCATGGCGCCGACCTGATCCTGAAGCGGATGAAGCGCCGGCACCTGCGCGCGGATGGCCTCGCCTTCGTCCGCCGTGCCCGCGCGTTGCGGCCGGACATCGCCTTCGGGGCCGATCTCATCGCCGGCTTCCCGACCGAAACCGAGGACAATTCCGCGAAATGCTCGACCTGGTGGCGGAGATGGGACTCACCTTCCTGCATGTCTTTCCCTACTCGGAGCGGGCCGGCACGCCGGCGGCCAGGATGCCGGCGGTGCCGGAGCCGGTGCGCAAGGCCCGCGCCGCCCGGCTGCGCGCCGCCGGCCAGGCCGGTGCCGAACGGTTCTACCGGGCACGGCTGGGGCAGCGAGGAAACGGTGCTGTTCGAAGGGAATGACCGCGGCCATACCGCACATTTCGCACCCATCCGGCTGATCGGCGGCAGCGCCACCCCGGGCGAGTTGCGCCGGCTGCGGGTGACCGGCACGGATGCCCGCGGCCTGCTGGCCGAGGTGGCCTGAGCATGGCGCTGAAGGACTGGCTCGGCCGGCTGCGCGGCCGGCGCCCCGGAGGCCCCGCCGCCAGAAGTATCTTCGCCGGAGGCTCCACCGACCGAGGCTCCTGCTGCGGTGGAAGCGCCGGCCGTGGAAGCGCCGCTGCCCAGCACGCTGCCCGAGCCGGACCTGGAGACGGTCGTCCCGCCCGAGGCCGCTCCACCGGCACCGGAGCCCACCCTGCCGCCCGAGCCGGAAGCCCGGCCACCGGCGCCGCCGGTGGATGCACCCCCTCCCCCGGAAGACCGGCCGGCGCCGCCCGAGGCCGCCGTGCCCGAAGCCCCTGGCGGCTGGCTGTCCCGCCTCAAGGCCGGGCTGTCGCGCTCCACCACCCGGCTGACCGACAGCGTCACCTCGCTGTTCCGCAAGCGCCGCCTCGATGAGGAGGCGCTGGAGGAGCTTGAGGAAACCCTGATCGCCGCCGACCTCGGCGTCGCGGCCGCCCGCCGTATCGTGGAGGGCTTCCGCAGGACCCGCTTCGGCAAGGAGGTCACCGATGCGGAGGTGAAGGCGGCGCTGGCCGAGGAGATCGCCGCCATCCTCGGCCCCGTGGCGGCGCCGATGCCGGTGGACCCGGCCCGCGCGCCGCATGTGGTGCTGGTGGTCGGCGTCAACGGCACCGGCAAGACCACCACCATCGCCAAGCTCGGGCAGCAGTACCGCGAGCAGGGGCTGCGCTGCGCCTTCGTCGCCGGCGACACCTTCCGCGCCGCCGCGGTCGAACAGTTGCAGATCTGGGGCGAACGGACCGGCGCCCGGTCTTCGCCGGCCAAGCAGGGCGCCGATGCCGCCGGCCTCGCCTTCGACGCGCTGACCGCTGCCCGCGCCGACGGCGCCCAGGTGCTGCTGGTCGATACCGCCGGGCGGCTGCACAACAAGACGGCGCTGATGGACGAGCTGCGCAAGGTCATCCGCGTGATGAAGCGGGTGGACCCGGAGGCGCCGCATTCCGTGCTGCTGGTGCTGGACGCCACCACCGGGCAGAACGCGCGTGCAGCAGGTGAAGGTGTTCAAGGAGATGGTGGATGTCACCGGCCTCGCCGTCACCAAGCTCGACGGCAGTGCCAAGGGCGGCGTGGTGGTGGCGCTGGCGCAGGAATTCGGCGTGCCGGTACATTTCGTCGGCGTCGGCGAGAAGGCCGGCGACCTCAGGCCCTTCGCCGCGCGGGACTACGCCCGAGGGCTGATGGGGCTGGATTGACGCGCCGCCACGGCCCGACGACCCTTCCCGCCGTACCGGAGAGGAGTCGCGGCATGGAAGTCCAGTGGCAACGCATGACCGGGCCTGAACTGAAGGCCCTCGCCGGCCGGGATGCGCTGGCGGTACTGCCCATCGGCAGCCTGGAACAGCATGGCCCGCACCTGCCGGTCTGGACCGACAGCGCCTGCGCCCATGCCTTCGCCCTGCGCGCCGCCAAGGCGGTGGCGGCCGAGCTGCCGGTGGCGGTGCTGCCGCCCATGTGGCTCGGCCTGTCCGAGCACCACCTGCCCTTCGGCGGCACCATCACCCTGGACCATGCGACGTTCCAGGCGGTGCTGCGCTGCATCGTCCGGTCGCTGGTGGCGCAGGGCTTCCGCAAGCTGCTGATCGTCAACGGCCATGGCGGCAACATCGACCCGCTGGGCGTCGCCGGTCGCGAGCTGGCGGTGGAGTTCGGCATCCCCATCGTCACCACCACCTGGCCGCAGGCGGCCGCGGCGGCGATCGGCGGCATCCTCACCACCCAGGCTGGCATCCAGCATGCGTGCGAGGGCGAGACCAGCCTGTGGCTGGCGCTCGATGCCGCCCAGGTGCGCCAGGAGAAGATCGCCGAGAGCCTGTCCAACCCGCCGCCGAACGCACCGGCCGGCTTCGTGCGCTTCTATTCCTTCGAGGAACGCGCACCCCGCACCGGCGTCCGCGGCGACCCGCGCGCCGCGACGGCCGAGAAGGGTGAGGCCATCTTCGCCGCGGTCACCCAGGCGATTGCCGCCGCGATGCGCGACCCTGTGCTGTGGACCACGCCGGACCCGGTCTGGGCCGCCGGGCGCGGGCTGCAGCCTCAGTAGGAGAAGGGCAGCCGCAGCCGGGCGCCGGGACCGGGGAGGAACAGCGTTTCCTCCAGCTCATCCGGGCTGCCGTTCGATGCCAGGCCCTGGCCCGGCAGGCTGCGGCGGAGGACGCTGGGGCCGAGGCTGGCCCGCTCCTGGGCCACCACCTGCGGGCGCTCGACGCTGCGGTTCGGCACCGGCGCCCGGGTGACGCCATGCCCGCGCGGCGGGGGACGCTGGACGTGCTGCTTGGTGAGGTCGAGCGGGGCGGGCTTCTGTGTCGGTGCTCGGCTGACCGACTGGCCCGGGGTGGCAGGCTCGGACCTGGCAGCCTCCGGGGCGGCGACGGCGAGGCAGGCGGCCAGCACGCCAAGCAGCCAGGGCCGGGCCATCACAGCGCCGCCCCCGGCATGGGACGGGTGCCGCGGGCGTCCTCCGGCGGATTCATCGCCGGCGGGCCGAGTGGTCCCCCGGCCGATTCGCGCCAACGGTGCAGGGCCCAGCGGACCGAGGGGAAGGCGATGTCGTTCCATGGAATGTCGTCCCAGTCGAACAGCCGGACATCAAGGCTTTCGGGCCCGGCCTCGAAGCCCGGCTCGGCCAACGCGGCGCGGAATATCACCTGCACCTGGCCGAGCCGGGCGATTGAATAGACCGCCAGCACGCCCTCCAGCGCAATTCGGGCACGGGCTTCTTCCCAGGCCTCACGGCGGGCGCCCTCCTCGACCGTCTCGGCCATTTCCATGTAGCCGGCGGGCAGGGTCCAGTAGCCCCGGCGCGGCTCGATCGCGCGGCGGCAAAGCATGATCCGGCCGTCGACATCGACGACGCTGCCGACGACGATCTTGGGATTTTCATAGGCTACGAAGCCGCAATCGGAGCAGGTCAGCCGCTCACGGTCGTCGCCATCGGGAACCTTGCGGACAAAGCCGGACATGCCGACAACATGCGCGGCACCCCCGGTGGACGCAAGGACTCGCTTGGGCTGAAAATCAGACCCGCAGGTCGAGCAGCGACCCGCGCGGCAGGGGCTTGGCCGGGGGCGTGGCCGGCACCGCTTCCAGGGTGCGCTGGGCCTGCACGGTTTCGGCGGTGACAGGGTCGCCCGCGCCGGGCGAGACGCCGCGGACCGGCGGGGCGGGGCGGGTATTGGCCACCTGCGTGGTGAAGGCAGCCAGCGAGTTGGTGCTGATCATGCGCCGGATGGTGCCCTGCAAGTCTGAATCCGCCATGAACGGCGCATCATCGGCATCGGGGAACCAGGAACGGCGGGCAGATGGGGCGACCGGGATACGCATGCCCCAAGCTGGCCGCCGCCCCCGTTAACTGTCCAGTAACGTATCGGTTGAGGGCACCGCAACGATCCGTCAGGCGCGGACGAGCGGGCAGTTGCCCTCCGCCATCGGCCGGAACGCCTTGTCCGCCTCGGTGGTCTGCAGCAGCTTGTAGTAGTCGAAGGGACCGTGGCTTTCCTCGGGCTTCTTCACCTCGAACAGGAAGGACGGGTGCAGCTTCCGCCCGTCGGGCCGGATGGTGCCGGTGCCGAAGGCGTCGTCGTCGGTCGGCATCGCCTTCATCCGCGCGACGGTGGCCGCGCCGCTCGCCTTGGCGGCCGGTACGCCCATGTCCTGCACCGCCTTCAGGTAATGCAGCGCGGCGGCATAGGTGCCGGCATGGGTGCTGGCGATGCCCGGGGCCGGCCCGACCTGCTGGCGCAGTCGCGCGGTGAAGGCGCGGGTACGGTCGTTCAGGTCCCAGTAGAAGCTTTCGGTCACGATCAGCCCGGCGGCGGTCCGCAGGCCCAGCGAATGGACCTCGGTGATGAACAGCAGCAGCGAGGCCAGCCGGACGCCACGCCGGGTGAGGCCGAATTCGGCCGCCTGCTTCACGCAATTGGTGGTGTCGGTCCCCGCGTTCGCCAGCCCGATGACCTTGGCGCCGCTCGCCTGGGCCTGCAGCAGGAAGGAGGAGAAATCCTGGGTGCCCGGGAAGGGTGTCCGCACGCTGCCGAGTACCTTGCCGCCGGCGCTGCGGACGAAGCCGGCGGTATCGCGTTCCAGCGCATGGCCGAAGGCATAGTCGGCGGTGATGAAGAACCAGCTGTCGCCGCCCGCCCGCACCGTGGCGCCGCCGACCGAATTGGCCAGCATCCAGGTGTCGTAGGTCCAATGGATCATGTTGGGCGAGCAGAGCTTGCCGGTGAGGTCGGAACTGGCGGCCGAGCTGTTCAGGTGGACCTTGTTCTTCTCCCGGCAGATGTCGTTCACCGCCAGCGCGACCGAGGAAGTCGCCACATCGACCAGGCAATCCACCCCTTCGCGGTCGAACCATTGCCGGGTGATGTTCACCCCGACATCCGGGCGGTTCTGGTGGTCGGCCGACAGCACTTCCACCTTGAAGCCGCGCGGGCCGAAATCCTGGATCGCCTGGCGCACCGCGGCGACCGAGACCTCCCCGGTCACGTCCCGGTACATGCCGGACATGTCCACCGGCACGCCGAGCCTGATGGTGTCGGCGGCCTGCGCCCGGGCGCTGCGCCAGGGCAGCCCCCCGGCGACGGGTGCGGCGGCGGCCGCGCCGAGCAGGGTCCTGCGGGTAGTCTCCATGCTGCGTTCCTCCCCATGTGGCTGCCTCTTTGTGCGCCCGTCAGGACGCAGGGCAGCCTGCAATGGGGAGCCTAGGGGATGCGGTTGCCCCAGGCTAAGGAAAGATTAGTCCGGCGAGGCCTGTCACGAGGTCTCCAGCGCCGCGACGCCGGGCAGGGTCTTGCCTTCCAGCCATTCCAGGAAGGCGCCACCGGCCGCCGAGACATAGGTCAGCCGATCCACCACCCCGGCATGCTTCAGCGCCGAGACGGTATCGCCGCCGCCGCCGATGGATTTCAGCCCGGCCGATTGCGTCAGCCCGGCCACCGACTGCGCGATGGCGACGGTCGCAGCATCGAAGGGCGGTGTCTCGAAGGCGCCGAGCGGGCCGTTCCAGACCAGGGTGCCGGCCTGGCGCAACCGCGCCTCGATCAGCGCCACGGTGTCGGGGCCGACATCCAGCGCCATCATGTCGGAGGGCACGGAATCGACGCCCACCTCGCGGGTCGGCACATGCTCGGCGAAGGCGGTGGCGACCACCAGGTCCACCGGCAGCAGGATCTCGCAATTGCCGGTCTTCGCCGCCGCCAGGATCTCCCGCGCGGTGTCGTGCATCCCGGCTTCCTGGAGCGACTTGCCCATGGGATGGCCCTGGGCGGCGAGGAAGGTATTGGCCATGGCGCCGCCGATGACCAGCACATCCACCTTCGTCGACAGGTTGCCGAGCAGGTCCAGCTTGGTGCTGACCTTGGCGCCGCCGACGATCGCCACCACCGGCCGCGACGGCGTGCCGAGGGCTGCGTCCAGCGCCTCCAGCTCGGCCTGCATCAGCCGCCCGGCATAGGCCGGCAGCAGCCGCGCCACGCCCTCGGTGCTGGCATGGGCGCGGTGGGCGGCGGAGAAGGCATCATTGACATAGACATCGGCCAGCCTGGCCAGCCCAGCGGCGAGCGCCGGGTCGTTCTTTTCCTCGCCGGCGTGGAAGCGGGTGTTCTCCAGCAGCAGCACCTCGCCATCGGCCAGGGCCGCGGCGGCGGCTTCGGCATCGGGGCCGATGCAGTCGTCGACGAAGCCGACCTTGCGGCCCAACGTGGCGGCCAGCGCCTCGGCCATCGGCCGCAGCGACATCTCCGGCACCCGCTTGCCCTTCGGCCGGTCGAAGTGGCTGCAGATGATGATCCGGCCGCCCTTGTCCGCCAGTTCGCGGATGGTCGGCGCCAGCCGCTCGATCCGGGTGCGGTCGGTGATGACACCGTCCTTCACCGGCAGGTTCAGGTCGGCGCGCAGCAGGATGCGCCGGCCCTTGGGGTCGAGTTCGTCGAGCGTGCGGAAGCGGGCCATCATCAACTCCGGTCAGGCGACGGCGGCAGGGGCACCGCCCCTGCCCCGGTTTGCGGGCGCTACAGGCTGCCGAACAGGGCGGCCGTGTCGCTCATGCGGTTGGAGAAGCCCCACTCGTTGTCGTACCAGCTCATCACCCGCGCCAGCGCGCCATCGACCACGGCGGTCTGGGTCGCGTCGAAGGTGCTGGACGCCGGGTTGTGGTTGAAGTCGATGCTCACCAGCGGCGCGGTGTTGTAGGCCAGGATGCCCTTCAGCGCGCCTTCGGAGGCCGCCTTCATCGCCGCGTTGATGTCCTCCTTGGTGACGCCTTCCTTCTTCAGGTTCACGTCGAGGGACACCAGCGAGACGTTCGGGGTCGGGATGCGGATGGCGGTGCCGTCCAGCTTGCCCTTCAGCTCCGGCAGCACGAGGCCGACGGCCTTGGCGGCGCCGGTGCTGGTCGGGATGGCCGAGACCGCCGCGGCACGGGCGCGGTGCAGGTCCTTGTGCAGGGTGTCCACGGTGTTCTGGTCGCCGGTATAGGCGTGGATGGTGACCATGTAGCCGCGCAGGATGCCGAAGTTGTCGTGCAGTACCTTGGCCACCGGGGCCAGGCAGTTGGTGGTGCAGGACGCGTTGGAGATGACGGTCATCTCCTTGGTCAGCGTCTTCTCGTTCACGCCATAGACGATGGTCGCATCCGCGTTGTCCCCGGGCGCGGAGATGACGACCTTGCGCGCACCGGCGGTGATCAGCGCCGAGGCCTTCTCCTTGCTGGTGAAGATGCCGGTGCATTCCATCGCCACGTCGATGCCCTTGAGTGGCAGCTTCGACGGATCACGCTCGGCGGTGATCTTGATCGGACCCCAGGTCTTGCCGGCGTTCTTGATGGTGATGGTGTCACCCTCGACGATCACCTCGCCGGGGAAACGGCCATGCACGCTGTCGTAGCGGAACAGGTGGGCATTCGCCTCCACGCTGCCGAGGTCGTTGATGGTGACGAATTCGAGGTCCTGGCGGCCCGCCTCGCAAGCAGCGCGCAGCACCAGGCGCCCGATCCGCCCGAAACCGTTGATGGCGACCTTCACGGCCATTGTCGTCTTCCTTCCACAACCAAGAAACAGGATTACCCGAGGCGCTTCTTCACCGCCGCCACCACGGCATCGGCGGTGATGCCGAAGTGCCGGAACAGGTCCTCGGCCGGGGCGGAGGCGCCGAAGCCGCTCATCCCGATGAAGATCCCGTCCGGCCCCAGCCAGCGTTCCCAGCCGAAGCCGACCGCCGCCTCCACGCCGACCCGCAGCGCGGTGCCGAGCACCTGG
This sequence comes from uncultured Alphaproteobacteria bacterium, assembly GCA_963829365.1. Taxonomy (GTDB): domain Bacteria; phylum Pseudomonadota; class Alphaproteobacteria; order Acetobacterales; family Acetobacteraceae; genus Belnapia. The sequence goes on from CAWHIH010000003.1 coordinate 279,281, forward strand.
TCACGGTAAATGGCGTCCTGCGCGGCAAAGAGTTCCCAGCAGGGCAGCGAAACGACCGCGGTGGGGATACCATCGGCCTCCAGCGCGGTGCGGGCAACCAGGGCCAGCGGCACTTCCGAGCCGGTGGCGATCAAGGTTGCGCGCCGTTCGCCGGAGGCGTCCGCCGCCACATAGCCGCCGCGGGCGCAGCGGTTCTCGCCGGCCTCGGTGCGGAAGGGCGTGAGGTTCTGCCGCGACAGCGCCAGCACGCTCGGCCCATCCGCCCGCTTCACCGCCAATTCCCAGCACTCCGCGGTCTCCAGCGCATCGCCGGGGCGGAAGGTGAACAGGTTGGGGATGGCGCGCAGGCCGGCCAGGTGTCTCCACCGGCTGGTGGGTCGGGCCATCCTCGCCGAGGCCGATGCTGTCATGCGTCAGCACATGGATGACCCGCTGGCGCATCAGCGCCGCGAGGCGGATGGCCGGGCGCATGTAGTCGGCGAAGACCAGGAAGGTGCCGGAATAGGGGATGACGCCGCCATGCAGCGCCATGCCGTTCATGGCCGCCGCCATGCCGTGTTCCCGCACGCCCCAATGGATGTAGCGCCCGGCGAAATTCCCCGGCGTGACGGCCGGGATGCCCTTCACATTGGTATTGTTGGAGCCGGTGAGATCGGCCGAGCCGCCCACCATCTCGGGCACCGCCGGCACCAGCGCCTCCAGCGCCCGCTGGCCGGCGATGCGCGAGGCGATCTTCGGCGGGTCCCCGGCGGTCTTCGCCCGCAGCGCGGCCAGCGGCTCGTGCCAGGCTTCCGGCAGCCGGCCGGCGATGGCGCGCTCGAATTCGGCGTGCTGCGGGTGCTTGGCGAGGCGCTTCAGCCAGGCGCGGCGGGTGCCGCCGCCACGCCGGCCGGCGGCCTCCCAGCGTTCGCGCAGGCCTTCCGGCACCTCGAACGGCGGATGGTTCCAGCCCATGGCGGATTTCGCCGCCGCCGCTTCCTCGCCGCCCAGCGGGCTGCCATGGCTGCTGGCGGTGCCGGCCTTGGTCGGCGCCGAGAAGCCGATGATGGTGCGGCAGGCGATCAGCGTCGGCCGCGCGCTGCGGCTGGCCCAAGCCAGCGCCGCGGCGACCGCGTCCTGGTCATGCCCATCGACCCGGCGCACCGCCCAGCCATAGGCGGAGAAGCGCTTCAGCGTGTCGTCGCTGAACGACAAGCTGGTGTCGCCGTCGATCGAGATGTTGTTGTCGTCGTACAGGATGGTCAGCTTGTTGAGCCGCAGGTGCCCCGCGAGCGAGGCAGCCTCGTGGCTGATGCCTTCCTGCATGCAGCCGTCGCCGGCGATCACCCAGGTGCGGTGGTCGACCAGCGACTTGCCGAAGCGCGCCGCCAGCAGCCGCTCGGCCAGCGCCATGCCGACCGCATTGGCCAGCCCCTGGCCGAGCGGTCCGGTGGTGGTCTCGATCCCCGGATGCTCGCCGTATTCCGGGTGGCCCGCGGCGGGGGAGTGCAACTGGCGGAAGCGCTTGATCTCGTCGATGCCCATGCCGGCATGGCCGGTCAGGTTCAGCAGCGCATAGAGCAGCATCGAGCCATGCCCGGCGCTGAGTACGAAGCGGTCGCGGTCCGGCCAGCGCGGGTCGGCGGCGTCGAACTTCAGGAACTTCGTGAACAGCACGGTCGCCACATCGGCCATGCCCATCGGCATGCCGGGGTGGCCGGACTTGGCCTTCTCGACCGCATCGATCGCCAGGGCACGGATGGCATCCGCCATCCGCCGTTCCTCCGTCACCGGGCGCGCGAGCAAGGCGGCCTGGGCCGCCATGGCGGGGTTCGGCCGGGGCTGCGGCTGGGTATCGGGCTCAAGGCTGGCCAAAACAATATTCCTCAGGGCTGCCGCGCCCTATACGGCGCCGCGCCATGGGCGGCAACCCGGCCGCCCGTCACGCGGCGGTCCGGCTGAAGTAGGAGCGTTCCGCCGCGCCGAGCTGGTTCTCATAGATCGAGCCCTGGCGCGCGGCGGGCGGCAGCGGCAGCCGGACCGGCACCGGCGCCAGCCGCGGCGTGACGGAGGGGCCCTGCCCGGTCAGCAGCCGGCTGTCGAATTCCGCGAGATCCTTCACCCCGAGCAGCGGCCAGGCATCCGCCGCCGCCACCTCGTACAGCAGCAGGTTGCGCGGCCGGTCGGAGACATTCTGCGCCGAGCCGTGCAGGGTGCGGACATGGTGGAAGGACATGCTGCCGGCCGTGCCGATGCAGGGCCGGGCCGCGGCGATCCCGGCACCGATCTCGCGCGGGTCGACCGAGCCGCAGAACCGCCCGTCCGCGCCGTGGTGGCTGAACACCGGCCCGAGATGGCTGCCCGGGGTGCAGAGCAGCGGGCCGTTCTCCAGCGAGGTATCGTCCAGCATCACCCCGATCGCCAGGATGTCGTCGTTGGTGTGGGGGTAGAAGGCCCAGTCCTGGTGCCATTCCACCGGCGAGCCGTAATGCGCCGACTTCATGTTCAGCTTGGCGCCGTACAGCCGCAGGTCCGCCTGGCCGAGCAGCGCCCGGCAGACTTCGAGCACCGGCGCGGACCGGACCAGCCGGTCGAAGGCGGCATGGACCTTGTGCGGGGACTTGATGCGGCGGACCTTGGGCGTGGCGCGGGAATGGCCGGGTTCCAGGTCGTAGACATCGTCATGGGCCTCGACCTCGGCGGCGCCGGCGACGATTTCGGCGAGCACCTGGCGAAGCACCGCAAGCTCCGCCGCCCCGACCATGCCGGGCACCACCACGAAGCCGTCGCGCCTGTAGGCGGCGACCGTCGCATCATCGATCATGGCATATCCTCCCTGGCTGGCATGGTGGCGCGGCGCCGGCCTGCCGGACAGGGGAAATCGCACCCGCAACCCATGCTGGCGATGCGCCCGGCGGCCCGCTAGCCTGGGGCCCATGGAGACCCCCGTGGCCGCGCCCCCCCCGACCCCCTACCGCGAGGACCTGCCGCCGCAGCCGCCCGGCCCGCCGGAAGGCGAGCAGCATTTCACCGGGCCACGAACCGGGCGTGAGTTGGCGACGGGGCTGGCGGATGGGCTGATCCTGCCCTTCGCCGTTACCGCAGGGCTGGCCGCCGCGGTTGCGGACACCCAGTTGGTCGCCACCGCCGGCCTGGCCGCGATTGCCGCCGGCTGCGTCGCGCTCGGGCTCGGCCACGTCCTGGCGGCGCGCACCGAGGCGCGGCACTACGCCGCCGAACGGCTGCGCGAGGAACAGGAAACCAAGGACTACCCCGAGCGGGAGAAATGGGAGGTTTCGGCCATCCTCCACCGCTATGGCCTGCGCGGCGAGATCCTGGCGCGGGCGAGCGATGCCATCGCCAGTGACCGCCGCCGCTGGGTGGACTTCATGATGCGGTTCGAGCTGGAACTGGCGGAACCGGTGCCCGGCGAGGCGGGACCGGCGGCGGCGGCGATGGGCGCCGCCCATCTGGCTGCCGGGGTGATCCCGGTGCTGCCCTATGTGCTGCTGGCGGACTCCGGGCCGGCGCTGGCGCTTTCGGCGGGGCTGACCAGCGTTGCCCTGCTGGCCTTCGGCTGGCTGAAGGCCCGGGCCAGCGGCCTGCCCCCGATACGGGGCGCGATGCAGGCGCTGGCCACCGGCGCCGCGGCCGCGGCGGCCGCCCATGTGGCGGTGGTGCTGGCCAGCGGCTGACCAGCGCCACTTCGGCAACCACTTCTTGATAGTTGGGGAAGAAGAATGACCGCAAGGAATCCGGTCAGCCCCCATGCTCAGCACCCGCCTGCCGTTAGTCGCCGCCATCGCCATCCTGCTCGCCTCCATTGCCCTGATGCCGCGGCCAGTGGCGCCAGGCGACCTTGGCGCCATGCTCTGGCTCGCCGTGGCGCTGGCATGCGGGCTGCTGCTCGGGCTGCGGCTGGAGCGTCGCCCGGGCCGGCGCGGCGCCTATATGCCGGACGCCATACGCTGCGGCGCCCTGCTCGATGCGGCACCGGTCGGGCTGTGGCAGCTCGATGCCGAGGGCCGCACCGTCTTCGCCAATGCCCGGCTGGCGGCATTGTGCGGCGGGGCGGTGCCGGCCGGGCTGGCCGCCAGCGGCCTGGCGCTCGCCGGGCCGGCCGACCCGCGCGGGCTGCTGGGCCTGCCCACCGGCCGCGAGGTCGAGGCCAGCCTGCCGCACGCCGATGGCAGCCGCCGGCCGGTGAGCCTGCACGCCGTGGCATTTCCCGGCAACGCTGGCGGTGGCTGCGTCCTCACCCTGCTCGACATCGGGCCGCTGAAAGCCGCCCAGGCGCGGCTGGACCATCTGGCCGAACATGATGCGCTGACCGGCCTCAGCAACCGCGCGCAATTCCATGGTGCGCTGGCGGCGCTGGCCGGCTCGCCCACCGGCGGCTCGCTGCTGCTGCTCGAGATCGACCTTTTCCGCGCGGTGAAAGACCGGCTGGGGCTGATGAATGGCGATGCGGTGCTGCGCGTCGCTGCGAACCGGTTGCGCACCTGCGTCCGCCCGGCCGACCTCGTCTGCCGGGTGGGCGAGGACCAGTTCGCGGTGCTGATCTTCGGCGATGGCGCCGGCGCGTCATCGGCCGTGGCCGGGCGGCTGCGGGCAGCGCTCACCGCTCCCATGCGGATCGATGGCGCCGAAGTGGGGATCAGCGCCTGCGTCGGCAGCGCCCTCGCCCCGGCCGATGCGACCACGCCGGACACCCTGCTGCGGGCGGCCAAGGTGGCTCTGCGGGCGGCGCAGCAGGCCGGCCGGGACCGCTACCTGCCGTTCCGGCCGGAACTGTTCGAGGCGCGGGAGCGCCGGGAGCGGATGCGGGATGCCCTCGCCGAGGCGCTGGCGGGAGACGGGCTGCAACTGGCCTGGCAACCCCAGCGGGACTTCGTGACCCACCGGCTGCTGGGAGCGGAGGCACTGCTGCGCTGGAATTGCCCGAAGCTCGGCGGCGCCATCTCGCCCGGCGAATTGCTGCCGGTCGCCGCCGCTGCGGGGCTGCTGCCGGCGATCGATGCCTGGGTGCTGGAGACGGCGCTGCGCCAGATCACCGCCTGGGATGGCCTCGCCGGGGCACCGCCGCTGGTTTCAGTCAACATCTCGGCGGTCGGGCTGCAGGATGTGGGCTTCGCTGACCAGGTGGCGCGCGCCCTGCTGCGCCACGGCATCCGCGCCAGCCGGCTGGAGATCGAGATTCCCGAGGACCTGGCGGTGTGCGACCTGCCTGCGGTCGAGGTAACCCTGGCCGGGCTGCATGCGCTCGGCGTGCGGCTTGCGCTCGATGATTTCGGCAGCGGCCATTCCAGCCTGCCACACATCGTGCGGCTGCCGGTGGACCGGCTGAAGCTCGACCGATCCATCGTCTCCGGCCTGCCGGGAGATGCCAAGGCGCGGGCGGTGCTGAACGCCACCATGGCGCTCGCCCGCGACCTGGGGATCGAGGTCATCGGCGAAGGGGTCGAAACCGAGGCCCAGGCGGAAGCGCTGCGCCGGGCCGGCTGCACCCTGTTGCAGGGCTGGCTGATCGGCCGCCCGGTACCCGCCGCCGTGCTGCTGGAAGGCGGCCAGCCGGCGCCGTACCACGCCACCGCCTGAACCGGCCTGGGCTTGATCGGGAGCACCGGATGGGGTGAGGCTTGGATGGCACCGGAGCCCTCGCCTGATGTCCACCCCCGATACCTCCGCCGGCACCATCTTCGCCGGCCAGGCACCACGACCACTGGCCGACCGGCTGCGACCGGCCCGGCTTTCCGAGGTGGCCGGGCAGCACCACCTGCTCGGCCCCGATGGTCCGATCGGCCGGATGGCAGCGGCCCGCGCGCTGGTCTCCATGGTGCTGTGGGGGCCGCCCGGCTGCGGCAAGACCACCATCGCCCGTCTGCTGGCCGAAGCGACCGACCTGCACTTCGTATCGATCTCCGCCCTGCAATCCGGCGTCGCGGAACTGCGGAAGCTGTTCGATGCCGCCCGCCAGCGCCGCGCCATGGGCCAGGGCACCCTGCTGTTCTGCGACGAGATCCATCGCTTCAACCGCGGCCAGCAGGACGTGTTCCTGCCCTATCTGGAAGACGGCACCATCACCCTGGTCGGTGCCACCACCGAGAACCCGTCCTTCGAATTGAACGCCGCCCTGCTGTCGCGCATGCAGGTGTTCGTGCTGCGCCCGCTGGACGAGGCGGCGCTGTCGGCGCTGCTGGACCGTGCCGAGGCCCATGCCGGGCGGCCCCTGCCGCTGACACCGGAGGCGCGGGCCGGGCTGCTCGGCATGGCCAATGGCGATGGCCGCTACCTGCTCAACATGGTGGAGCAGGTGCTCACCCTGGGCGGGCCGGAAGCGCTCGATACCGCGGCGCTGGCCAATGTGCTGACCCGGCGCATGCCGATCCACGACAAGGCCGGGGATGGCCACTACGACCTGCTGAGCTGCTTCCACAAAAGCCTGCGCGGCTCGGATGTGCAGGCGGCGCTGTACTACGCCGCGCGCATGATCGTGGCGGGGGAAGCGCCGGAGACCATCTTCCGCCGACTGACCTGCGCCGCCTCCGAGGATGTCGGCATGGCCGACCCGCAGGCCATGGTCCAGGCGGTGACGGCCTGGCAGGCCTTCGAGCGGGTCGGCTGGCCGGAGGGCAAGCTGTTCCTCGCCCAGGCCATCGCCTATGTGGCGACGGCACCGAAGTCCAATGCCGCCTATACCGGCTTCAGCGAAGCACTGGCCCTGGCCGAGCGCACGCCCAACCTGCCGCCGCCGCTGAGCATCCTGAACGCGCCGACGCAGTTGATGCGCGACCTCGGCCGCCACGCCGGCTACCGCTACGACCATGACGAGCCGGACGCCTTCTCCGGCCAGGAGTTCTTCCCCGCGCCGCTGGCCGGGGCGCAGCGGCCGGAATTCTACCGCGCCAACGAGCGCGGCTTCGAGCGCGAGGTGAAGCGGCGGCTGGACTACTGGGCCAACCTGCGGGAGCGGCGGAAGTAGCCGCCTCAGCCCTTTCGGGATTCGGGGCGGGATTCCGCCCGCCGCTTCTCGGCCAGGGCGGCCTTCGAAAGCAGATGCGCGGTCACCGGCGCGGTGATGAACAGGAACAGCGTGATGCCAAGCTCACGCAGGCTCAGCCCACCCTCCTGCAGGCCGATATGCACCAGCGAGGCGATCACGATGGCGCCGACGCCAAGGGTGGTCGCCTTGGTCGGCCCGTGCAGCCGCATGAAGAAATCCGGCAGCCGCGCCAGGCCGACCGAGCCCAGCAGCGCGAAGGCGCCGCCGATGAGCAGCAACAGGCTGACGATGATCTCGGACAGCATGGCGGTCACTCGATGATGTCGCCGGAGAGGATGAATTTGCACAGCGCCACCGTGCCCACGAAGCCCATCATGGCAATGATGAGTGCGGCTTCATAGAACACCGCATTGCCGAGCATGATGTCGAGCAGCATGACCAGCGCGATGGTATTGATGCCGAGCGTGTCCAGCGCCAGGATCCGGTCCGGCAATCCCGGTCCGTGCACCAGCCGCCAGATATTGAGCGCCATGGCAAGCGAGATCATGCCGATGACGATGGGAATCACGAAGGTCAGCATGCGAACACCTTTTTCAGCGGCGTCTCGTAGCGGGACTTGATGTCGGCAATGGCCTCCGGGATGTCCGTCACGTGCAGCGCATGCACCAGCAGCACCCTGTCCTGGATGTCCACCGAAACCGTCCCCGGGGTCATGGTGATGATGCTGCCGAGGATGGTGGCGACGAAGGGATCCTGGAGGTCGAGCGGCACTTCCAGGAAGGCCGGCTTCAGCCTGCTGGGCGGGCCGATTACCTGGCGCGCGACCTGGATGTTGGCGGTGACGATGTCGAACAGCACCACCGCCACCAGCCGCAGCCCGGCGCCCACATCCGCCACCCGCGGCCGGTTGGGCCAGAAGCCGCTCGTCGCCCAGGGCAGCACCAGCGCCAGCACCACGCCGATGATGATCTGCCCCAGCGTCGGCGCCGGCGCCAGCACCAGCCAGAGCCCGAGGATGAGGAGGCTCAGCACCGGTTGCGGCAGCACCCGGGTCATGGCCGGACCTCCCGCAGGGTGGCGGTGCCGGGCGGCAGCACCGCATCGAGGTAGGGCTGGCGCGCCGCCAATTGCTCGGCGGTGGCGCGGGCATAGGCGGACAGCGGCGCGGCTCCCAGCACCAGCGCCGGGACGAAGCCGAGCGCGATGACCAGCGCGAGGATCCCCCGCCACCCGCCTTCCCGCGCCGGCCTCGCCTCGGCCGGGCCGGTCGGCTCCCAGAATATGGTGCTGGCGGCGCGGGCCAGCCCCAGTGCGGCGACGAAGCCGGAGATGATGAACACCGCCCAAAGCGTGTAGCCCATGGGCGTCGGCGCCGCCGCGGACAGCAGCATCACCTTGCCGATGAAGCCCGAAAGCGGCGGCAGGCCGGTGACCGCGACGGCCAGCAGCAGGTAGGCCGAGCCGAGCCAGGCGGTGTTGGGCAGGTAGGGGCCGCGGACCAGCCGGTCCCCTGTCTCGCCCCGGCCGGCGGCGATATGCCCGACCAGCAGGAACAGCGCAGCGGAAACCAGCGTGGTATGCGGCAGGTAGTACAGCATGGCGGCAACCATCGCCGCGCCGCCCTGCGCCACCGCCGCCGCCAGCATCCCGGTCGAGAGCAGCAGCAGGTGCGCCGCCACGACGGACAGCCGCTTCGCCGCCAACGCGCCGGCGGTGCCGACCACCACCGTGCCCAGCGCCACCAGCATCAGCCAGGGCGAGAGCAGCCCGGTCGCAAGCGGATCGTCGAAGGCCACGGCGGACAGCCGCAGCAGCCCGTAGATGCCGACCTTGGTCATCACCGCGAACAGCGCGGCGACCGGCGCGCTTGCCGCCGGATAGGCGTGCGGCAGCCAGAAGCCGAGCGGCAGCAGCGCCGCCTTGCAGCACGAAGACCGCGACGCATCAGCGCCAGGGCGGCCCGCACCAGCGGCGCATCCGCCGGCGGCACCACCGGCAGCCGCAGCGCGATATCGGCCAGGTTCAGCGTGCCGAGCGTGCCGTAGAGCAGCCCGAGCGCGATCAGGAACAGCGCCGAGCCGGTCAGGTTCAGCACGACGTAATGCACGCCCCGCCCGCGCCCGCGCGGCGCCGCCGCCATGCACCAGCAGCCCGTAGGAGGCGATCAGCAGCACCTCGAAGAACACGAACAGGTTGAACAGGTCGCCGGTCAGGAAGGCGCCGTTGAGTCCCGGCAGCTGCAACTGGAACAGCGCGTGGAAATGCCGGCCGAGCCGGTCCGCCGCCGGCTGTCGCGGCCAGCAGCGCCGGCACCGCGATCGCCGTGGTCACCACCAGCATCATCGCCGACAGCCGGTCCGCCACGAAGCGCGATGCCGAAGGGCGCCGGCCAGTCGCCGAGCGATGACGGCGACCACCGTGCCCTCCGCCGCCTGCCGCAGCAGCAGCAGCGAGACCACCAGCCAGCACCGCCGCGCAGAGACGAAGGCGATGCCGCGCGCCACGCTCGATCGGCGCCGCGGTGCAGCCAGCAGCAGCAACACGGCGGCGACCAGCGGCACCAGGACCGGCAGCATGGCGCAGATGCGATCACGGCGACGGTCCTCGCGGCCGCCGTCCACGTGGTCGCGTGCCGGTTTCCGCCGACGCGCGCAGCGCCAGGGCGACCAGCGAAGGCGGTCATGCCGAAGCCGATGACGATGGCGGTCAGCACCAGCGCCTGCGGCAGCGGGTCGGCGACCAGCCGGCCAGTGCCCGCTCAAGTGCCAATCGGCGGCGCGCGGCGGCGGCGAGCCGGCCGCATGGCGAAGATGAACAGGTTGACCGCGTAGGACAGCAGCGTCAGGCCGAGCACGACCGAGAAGGTGCGCGCGCGCAGCAGCAGCCAGATACCGCACGGCCACCAGGGCCCGATGCCGATGGCCACCAGCAGTTCCATCAGCGCGCGCATCCCCAGCGCAGCATCTCGGCGCTGGCTGAGCTGTGCCGAGTTCCGACAGCACCAGCAGCACCGTCGCCGACCACGATCAGATAGACGCCCGAGGTCGAACACGCAGCGCCGAGGCGAGATGCGTCGCCCCGACCAGCGGCAGGTCGCACATAGCCATGGGTGCTGGTCAGGAAGGGCACGCCGAAGCGCCATGCTGACCAGCCCGGTGCCCGCGCCAGGGCGAGGCCGACGCCGAACAGCTGTCACGCGTCGATCCGCATGCCGCGCCGCGGTTCACGTCGATCCCGCACCGCCAGGTATTGCAGGATCAGCGCCACCGCCGGTGATCAGGCCGGCGATGAAGCCGCCGCCGGGCAGGTTGTGGCCGCGCACAGGATATAGAAGGCGACCACCAGCGGCCAGCGGCAGCAGCCGGCCGCATCAGCATCAGCCAGCATGATGGGGTGGCGGTCGGCCGCCGACTCGCGCCGGTGGCGCGTGCGGGCGCAGCCGCAGCCCGTCCAGCAGCGCATGGGCGCCGAGCGCCGCGAGCGCCAGCACGGTGATCTCGCCCAGGGTGTCGAAGCCGCGGAAGTCCACCAGGATGACGTTGACCACGTTGGTGCCGCCGCCGCCCTCATAGCTGTTGGCGAGGAAGTAGCCCGAGATGGTCTCGAAGGGCCGCGTCAGCATCGCCGTAGGCCAGGCGCCGCCACCCCCAGCCCGCCGGCCAGCGCGATGGCGCCGTCGCTGACGCGCGCGGCCGCCGCGGCGCCTCCGCGCGGGCCTTCGGCCGGCAGGAAGCGCAGCGCCAGCAGCAGCAGCACGATGGTGACCACCTCGACCGAAAGCTGGGTCAGCGCCAGGTCCGGCGCGGAGAAGCGCGATGAAGGTGAGCGAAACCAGCAGCCCCACCACGCTGGCGAACACGATCGCCATCAGGCGGTGGCGGTGCATCGCGGCGCAGCCGAAGGCGCCGACCAGCAACGCGGCCAGCGCGGCCCAGGCGGCCGGGTCGGACGGGTGTCCCGGGCAGGCCGCCCGCGAGTGGCGCCGGCGCCGCGCCGAAACAGGCGAAGCCGCCAAGCAGCAGGGCGGCCAGCAGGAACAGCACGAGATAGCGCTGCAGCGACACGGTATCGAGCGTGGCCATCAGCCACCGGCTGCCGCCGAGCGGCAATGTTGAAGCTGCGCTCGAAGGCAACCGGGCTGGCCAGCGGTCAGGGCGTAGCGATCGCTCAGGCCGTAGACCGCCCAGCGGAGGTGGTAGTAGGCCAGCCCGCCGATCAGCGCGATGACGCTCATCGCCAGCGGCAGGTTGAAGCCGTGCCAGATCGCCAGCTTGTACTCGGGCGGCGGGCCGCCGAGCACCGCGGCCGCTGCCGCGAGCAGCAGCGGGCCGACCGACAGCTGCGGCAGCAGCCCGACGATGCAGGCACAGCGCCACCAGGATCTCGACCGGCAGCCTCATCCAGCGCGGCGGCTCGTGCGGGGTTCGCGGCAGGTCCACCGGCTCGCCGTTGAAGAACACGTCGTGGATGAAGCGCAGCGGAATAGGCGACCGAGAGGACGCCCGCGCCAGCGTCGCGAGGACCGGCAGCAGCGTAGCCGGAGCCGGCCAAGCCGGCAGCTGCCACCGCCTCCGTGAAGAACATCTCCTTGCTGAGGAAGCCGTTCAGCAGCGGCACGCCCGGCCATCGAGGCCGGCGGCGACGATGCCGAGCACGGCGGTGATCGGCATGTAGCGGCAACAGCCCGTTGATGCGCGCGCATGTCGCGGGTGCCGCATTCATGGTCGATGATGCCGGCCGCCATGAACAGCGACGCCTTGAAGATGGCGTGGTTGATGATGTGGAACACCGCCGCGACCGCGGCCAGCGGCGTGCCCAGGCCGAACAGCAGGGTGATCAGCCCGAGGTGGCTGATGGTGGAATAGGCCAGCAGGCCCTTCAGGTCGTGCTTGCAGCATCGCGACATAGGCGGCATAGATCAGCGTCACCGCGCCCGACGCCGCTGACCAGCACGAACCACAGGTCGGTGCCGACAGCGCCGGGTAGCAGCCGCGCCAGCAGGAACACGCCGGCCTTCACCATCGTCGCCGAATGCAGGTAGGCGCGACACCGGGGTCGGCGCCGCCATCGCGTGCGGCAGCCAGAAATGGAACGGGAACTGCGCCGATCTTGGTGAACGCGCCGAGCAGCACCAGCACCAGCGCCATGGGATAGCGCGGATCGGCGCGGATCAGGTCGCCCGCGCGCCAGCACGTACGTCAAGTCGTAGCTGCCGGCGATCCGGCCCAGCAGCAGCACGCCGGCCAGCAGCGCGAGGCCGCCGCCGCCGGTGACCGCCAGCGCCATGCGCGCGGCGATCGCGGGCCTCGGAGCGATGTCGTGCCAGTAGCCGATCAGCAGGAAGGAGGTGAGGCTGGTCAGTTCCCAGAACACCACCAGCAGCAGCAGGTTCTCCGACAGCACGATGCCAAGCATCGCCGCCCGCGAAGGCCATCAATATGCCGAAGAAGCGACCGAGCCCGTCCTTCTTCGGCATGTAGAAGGTGGCATACAGGACAATGAGCTGGCCGATGCCAAGGATGAGGATCGTGAACAGCAGCCCCAGCCCGTCGAATCGAAAGGCGAGATCCAGCCCCCATTCCGGCAGCCAGGGCTGGCGCAGGATAGCCACCTCCCCCGCGAAGGCGCCGGGCATGTGCGGCAGCAGGAAAAGCGTGGAAATCCCAAGGGTCGCCGCACTCGACCACGCAGCCATCGCCCGGCCGAAGCGGGCGAGGAGCGGTACGAGAGCAGCACCAAGGAACAGGGTGGCGATCGCTAGGGGGATGCTGGCAGCCGTCATCGGCGCGTTCATAACCTGATACGCGGGCGGTTGAAGCCATAAAACGCACATGCCTCAGCGAAACCGGCGGCAGACGCCGGATTTGCGTCGCGGAAGGCGACGGCAGCCGGTTCCAGCCATCGGCAACGGAGGGACCGCCATGCGGCTTCGGTACCACCCATGACCAATACCGCCCCCGCGCCGCTGGGCGGCGCGGTTCAGCGCGGCCTGCCCGACCGGCTGTTCGGGCGCTGGGCAGCTCGGCGGTGTCCGTGGCGCTCGACCTGTCGGCGCGGCTGCTCTTGCCTTATGACGTCGACCCGCTTGAGGACATCCTCGCGGACGGTGGATTCCCGCCGTCTGGCGCGCTCGCCGGCCAAGCTCTTTGTCACCGCGACCACTGTCCATACCGGCCAGGGGCGGATCTTCCACAATGCGGAAGCCACCCGGAAGGTGCTGCTGGCCCCTGCCTGCCTGCCCACCATCTTCCAGGCGGTCGAGGGCGAGGCCTGTTGCGATGGCGGCTTCGCCGGCAACCCGTCCGTCACCCCGCTGGTGCAGGAACGTTCCAGCAACGACATCCTGAGCTGGTGCAGATCAACCCCATCAGCCGCCCGGAGACGCCCCGCACCGCGCGCGAACCATCAAGCGAATGAATGAGATGTACTTCAACTCCTCCCGCACGGAGGAATTGCGGACGATCGCCCTGCTGCGCCACGTGGTGGATGAGGACGAACGGTAAAGACGCACTGTGGAAGGCGATGCGGGGGCATCGCATCGCCTCGGGCGGCGATGGCCGATCTCGACCACTCCGCCAAGCCGGGTGCCCAATGGAATTTCCTGATCTTCCGGCGCGACGAGGGGCGGCGGAGCGCGGGCGAGTCCGTGCAGGCATGTCGGCAGGATCTCGGCCGTCGCTCAACCTTCGATTTTGATAGCACGCTGGGCGACCAGGCCCAGGCCACGGGTTCCGACGGAACAATGGCCCTGCGGTTGCGTTGGTTTCCGTAACCGGGGCATCGCAAGCTTGCGGATCCGGCCGGGGCACTGCCCTGGCACCAGGGAAACCCACCCGCCCTGTCCGATCGCCGCGTGCCCGCGCCGAGGGCATCCCGCAAAGCCTGCGCAAAACCAGCCCGGAGGAGGCCAGCCGTGCAGATCCAGATCAATACCGACGACAACATCCAGGGCCGCGATGAACTGACCCGGCGGGCGGAGGCCGATATCGCCAGCAGCCTCGACCGCTTCGCCGACCGCATCACCCGGGTGGAGGTGCATCTCAGCGACGAGAACGCCGGCAAGTCCGGCACCAACGACAAGCGCTGTCTGATGGAAGTACGCCCCGCTGGCCAGCAGCCGGTCGCCGTGACGCATCAGGCAGCCACCCTGGCCGAGGCCTGGAGCGGTGCCTCGAAGAAGATGCGGAGCCTGCTCGATACCGCCTTCGGCCGCCAGGACGACCTCAAGGGCCGCGCCTCCATCCGCCCGACCGAACCCGGCTGAGGCATTGCCGCCGCTGCTTGCAATCCGCCCCATCATGATGGAGCCGCCGATGTTCAACCGTTCCGACCTCGCCACCCTGATGGACGCCGCGCCGCCGGTCGGCGTCTCGATCTTCATGCCGACCCACGTCCGAGGCCGTGAGATCCGGCAGGACCCGATTCGCCTGAAGAACCTCGTTTCCGAAGCGCGCGGCGGGCTGCAATCGGCCGGCCTCGACCACGCCGCGGCTGATGCGATGCTGGCCCCCGCCATGGCGCTGGTGGATGAGTATCCCTTCTGGCAGCACCAGGCCGAAGGGCTGGCGCTGTTTCTCGACGAAACCGGGATGCGCCGCCACAAGCTGCCGGTTTCCCTGACCGAGCAGGTGGTGGTCGGCCCCGGCTTTCATGTGAAGCCGCTGCTGCCGGTGCTGGCGCGGGATGGTGCCTTCCTGGTGCTGACCATCACCGCCGACGCCGTACGGCTGTACGACGCCTCGCGCTTCGCCCTGAGCGAGAACGAGGAAGCCGGCCTGCCCACCGACCTGGCCGAGGTCTCCGGCGAGAACGACTACGAGAACCCGCAGCAGGCCAGCCCGGCCAACCGCCCCAATGTCGGCACCACGAACGTGCCGAACGCCCAGGTCTTCGGCGACAGCCCGGAGGACTGGCGCAAGAACCAGCTCGTCGAATTCGTCCACCGGATCGGCCTGGCGTTGAAGGACTACCTCGCGGTCAAGTCCTTGCCGGTGGTGCTGGTGGCGGATGCCGAGGTGCAGGGGCATTTCCGCAAGTTCGGCCCACCCCTGGCCGGGGTGGTCGAAACCAACCCGGCCGCGCTGGAGCGGGACGCGCTGCATGCCGCCGCCTACGACGTCATGCGCCCGCAATTCGAGACGGACCGCAACCGGGCACTGGAACGCTTCGCCGCCCTGCACGGGTCCGGGGATGCCAAGGCGCTGACCGGCCCCCGCCCCGTGGTCACGGCAGCCGCGGAAGGCCGGGTGGACACGCTGCTGCTGGCCGAGGGCGCCGACCTGCCGGGCGGCCCCGGCGAGGATCTGGTCGATGCCGCCGCGACCCGCACCCTCCAGCAGGGCGGCGCCGTCTTCATCCTGCCGCCGGAGCAGATGCCGGGCGGCAGGCCGATGGCGGCCATCCTGCGCTACTGAACCAGGCCCGGCGGCACCGCGAACAGCGTGCCGACCGCCAGCCAGGCGACACCGACGATGGTCAGGATGCTGACGAGGTTCAGCCAGAACCCGGCCTTCACCATCTGCGCGATGGTGACCTGTCCGCTGCCGTAAATCATGGCGTTGGGCGGCGTCGCCACCGGCATCATGAAGGCGCAGCTGCGCGCCAGCGCGGCCGGGATGGTCAGCAGGAAGGGGTTCTCGCCCAGGCCGGCGCCACCGAGGCGACCAGCGGCAGGAAGGCGGCGGCGGTGGCGGTGTTGCTGGTCAGCTCGGTCAGGAAGACATGATCGCGGTGACCACCACCAGCACCAGCACCAGCGCCGGCCAGCCGCCCAGCCCGGCCAGGCGCGCCGCCGATCCATCCGCCAGGCCGGTGCGGGCGAGGCCGCGGCCAGCGACAGCCCGCCGCCGAAGAGCAGCAGCACGCCCCAGGGCAGCTGCGCGGCGTCGTCCCAGTCCAGCAGCGACGCCCCGCCCTGCCCGGCTCCGCCGGCAGCACGAAGAGCGCCAGCGCGGCGGCGATGGCGATGCCGGTCGTCAGCTCAGCCCCGGGACCAGCTCACCGAGCAGCGGCCGGATGACCCACAGCGCCGCCATCAGGGCGAACACCACCGCCACCCGCTCGCTCCGGCCGCGGACATCGGGCCCAGCGCGGCGATTCGGCCTGCGGATCAGCCCGCCGCCGCCGGCGATCTCGCGATCGCGGCAGGGTGAAGACCAGCCGGGTCAGCAGCAGCCAGGTGCAGGGCAGCGAGCACCGACCACCAGCGGCAGGCCGACCAGCATCCACTGGGCGAAGCCGATCTCCACGCCGTAGGTCTCGCGCCATGAAGCCGGCCAGAAGGGCATTGGGCGGGGTGCCGATCAGCGTGCCGAGGCCGCCGATGCTGGCGGCATAGGCGATGCCGAGCATCAGGGCCGGCGCGAAGCCGGCGCCCGCCCCGGCCGCAGCATCGCTACCCGCCTGGTCTCGCAGCAGACCGATCACCGAAAGCCCGATCGGCAGCATCATCACCGCGGTGGCGGTATTGCTGACCCACATGCTGAGGAAGGCGGTCGCCACCATGAAGCCGCCGACCAGGGCCGGCGGGCGGGTGCCGACCAGCGCCACGGTTCGCAGGGCGATCCGCCGGTGCAGCCTCCACCGCTCCATCGCCAGCGCCAGCAGGAAGCCGCCGATGAACAGGAAGATCAACGGATCCGCATAGGGCGTCGAGGCTGGCCCATGCCGGCCACGCCGAGCAGCGGGAACAGCACCAGCGGCAGCAGCGCGGTGGCGGGGATGGGAATGGCCTCGGTCACCCACCAGATCGCCATCAGCGCGGCCACCGCGGCTACCCGCCAGGCGACCGGCGGCATCCCCTCGGGCGGCGGCAGCACCAGCAGCAGCACGAACAGCCCGGCGCCGAGCAACAATCCGAAGACCGGCCGGCGGGCCTCCGGCCGTCCAGCGGGCGGCTTTGCATGGTCAGACACTGCGGCGTTGGTCCCTGGCGCTGCCCGATTGTCCGGCGATGCGAACGCCGCCGCGGCGGCTGGCGTTCCACAAGGCCATTGTGAATCAATCTCGAAAGGAAGCAGGGAACCCGGCGAAGCCGCGGGGGCTTGAGCACGGCATGTCCCGTCCCGCCGTTTCGCTCCTGGTCCTGCTGGGCCTGCCCGTGGTGCTGCTGCTGCTCGTCCCGGGGGCGGTGCTGCTGGGCTTCGCCGCCATCCTGCTGGCCATCGCCCTGCGCGGCGGGGCGGAGGCACTGGCCCGGCCGCTGCGCCTGCCCGACTGGGCCGGGGTGGTGGCGGTGGTGCTCGCCATCATCGGCGCGCTCGGGCTCGGCGCCTGGCTCGTGGCGCCGACGCTGCTGCAGCAGGCCGACGAGCTGCTCCAGCGCCTGCCGGGGGCCTGGGACCAGATCCGGGCCACCCTCGGCGAAACCCGGTGGGGGCGTGTCCTGCTGGATGAATTCGCCCCCAGCGACGTGCTTTCCCAGGTCGGGCGGGCCACCGCCGGGGCGGCGACGGCCGCCGTGGCGGGCACCGCGAACCGGCTGACGGATTTCATCTTCCTGCTGTTCCTCTGCCTGTTCCTGGCGATCTCGCCCAAGCCCTATCTCGCCGGGCTGCGCGCCCTGGTGGCGCCGGAATGGCGGCCGCGTTTCGACCCGGTGCTGCTGGCGATGGGCGCGGCGCTGCGGGCCTGGGTCGGGGCGCAGATGCTGGCCATGGCCATCGTCGGCGGGCTGAGCTTCATCGGGCTGACGCTGCTGGGGATGCCACTGGCGGGCATCCTCGCGGCGCTGGCGGCGCTGCTCGGCTTCATCCCCATCCTTGGGCCGATCATCGCGGCGGTGCCGGCGGTGCTGCTGGCCTTCGGCGAAGGCTGGTCCATGGTGCTGTGGGTGATCGGCCTCTACATCGCCATCCAGACCATCGAGGGCGACCTGGTGACCCCGCTGGTGCAGAGCCGCGCCATCAACCTGCCGCCGGGGCTGATCCTGCTGGCGCAGCTGGTGATGCTAGGGATGTTCGGCCTGCTTGGCCTGGCGCTGGCGGCGCCGCTGGCCGCGCTGCTGCTGGTGCTGGGCAAGCGGCTGTACGTGGATGCCTTCCTGGAACGCCAGGACATACCGACCGACCCACGCGACGCATGATCGGCGCGCCACCCAGCCGGGAGCTGGTGCTGGTCGGCGGCGGCCATGCGCATCTCGGCGTGCTGCGCGCCTTGGCCCGCCAGCCGCCGCCCGCCGGCACCCGCATCACCCTGGTGGCGCGGGAAGCTGCGCCGACCTATTCGGGTATGCTCCCCGGCCTGATCGCCGGCCGCTTCGCCCCCGGAGATTGCGCGGTGGACCTGATGCGGCTGGCCCGCGCCACGGGGGCACGCTTCATCCAGGCGGAGGTGACCGGCCTCGACCTCGCGGCCAGGCTGGTGCTGGCCGCCGGCCGCCCGCCACTGCACTACGACCTGCTGTCGCTGAACTGCGGCGCGGCCCCGGCGCTGGTGCCCGGCGCGGCGGAGCATGCGCTGCCGCTGCGCCCCTTCGGCCGTTTCCTGCCGGGCTGGCACGCCCTGCTGGAACGCGCGGCGGCGGCGCCACGGCCGCTGGAGCTGCTGGTGGTCGGCGCCGGTGCGGCGGGGGTGGAGGTGGCGCTGGCCCTGCGGCGGCGGCTCGCCGCGGCGGCGCGGGTCGGGCTGGTCGGCCGCGGCGCCGAACCGCTGCCGCACCACGCGCCCGCCGCCCGCCGGGCCACGCTGCGGGCGCTGGCGGACCAGGGGGTTGCGCTGCACCCGGGGGCGGCGGTGGCGCGGGTGGACCCAGGGGTGCTGGTGCGGGAGGATGGCGAACGGCTCGGCTTCGACGCGGCGGTCTGGGCGACCGGCGCGGCGCCGCCGGGCTGGCTGGCGGGCAGCGGGCTGGACCTGTGCCCGCGCGGCTTCGTCGCGGTGGATGCGGCGCTGCGCAGCACCGGCGATGCGCGGGTGTTCGCCGCCGGCGACGTCGCCAGCGTGCTGCCCCACCCGCGCGAGCGCGCCGGGGTCTTCGCGGTGCGGCAGGGGCCGCCGCTGGCCGGCAACCTTCGCCGCGCGCTGGCCGGCCAGGCACCCCGTCGCTTCACCCCGCAGCGCCGCTACCTGGCGCTGGTCGCCACCGGCACGGCGGCGGTGGCGACCCGCGGGCGGCTCGCCGTCTCCGGCGCCTGGGCGCTGTGGCTGAAGGACCGCATCGACCGCCGCTGGATCACCATGCATGCCCGGATGCCCGCCATGCCGCCCCCACTGCCGGGCGCCGGGGCGCCGATGCGCTGCGGCGGCTGCGGTGCCAAGCTGCCCGCCGCCGTGCTGGCCCGGGTGCTGGCCCGGCTGCCCGGCGCCCCGACGGGGCGGGCGGCGCCGCTCGGGCTGGCGACGCCGGATGACGCCGCGCTGCTCGCGCCGCCGGCGCCCGGCCATGTGCAGGTGCAGAGCCTCGATTTCTTCCGCGCCATGGTGGACGACCCCTGGCTTTTCGGCCGCATCGCCGCCAACCACGCGCTGGGCGACATCGCGGCGATGGGCGGCACCCCGCGCGCCGCCCTCGCCATCGCCGGCCTGCCGCCCATGCCCGAGGCGGCGGCGGAGGCGGAGTTGTTCGCCATGCTGCTCGGTGGCCAGCAGGTGCTGGCGGCCGCCGGGGCGGAGCTGGTCGGCGGCCACAGCGCGGAGCTGGCCGAGCCGGTGCTCGGCTTCTCCGTCACCGGGGAGGTGCTGCCGGCCCGCGCGCTGCGTCGCGCCGGCCTGCGGCCGGGCGATGCGCTGGTGCTGACCAAGCCGCTCGGCACCGGGGCATTGCTGGCCGGCGCGATGCAGGGCCGGGTGCGGGCGGAATGGGTGGAGGCGGCGCAGGCCGCGATGCAGGCCTCGCCCTTCCCGGCCGCGCGCGTGCTGCTGGCGCATGGCGCCACGGCTTGCGCGGATGTGACCGGCTTCGGCCTGCTGAACCACCTGATGGAAATGCTGGTGGCGTCCAACGCGGCAGCGGCGCTGGACCCCTTCGCCGTGCCGGCGCTGCCGGGTGCGGTGGCGGCGCTGGAGGCCGGCATCGCCAGCACCCTCCACCCCGCCAATGCCGCCGCCGCGACGCCCGCGCTGCGGGATGGCTGGCCCGCGGTGCCGCCGGCCCGCCTGGCACTGCTGCTGGACCCGCAGACCGCCGGCGGGCTGCTGGCCGGAGTGCCGGCGGCGCGGGCCGCGGCCTGTGTCGTGGCGTTGCGGGCGGCAGGCTGCGCCACGGCGGCAGTCATCGGCGTGGTGTGTGCAGGCGAGCCCGGCATCCATGTGGAACCGGTAGAGGAAGCCGGCGTTGCCGGTCCGGGCGCAGGGAAATCCGGGCGCAGGGAAAAAGGCAGGTGATGCAGACCGTCAGCGGAACCATTCTGTTGGTCCAGGAAGGTCGCTTCCGGTTGCTGACCGAGGACGGCCGCGGCCTTACCTTCCTGCTCGCCCATGACGCGGCGATCGAGCCGCAGGACCTGCCCGCGCTGACCCATCGCCGGGTCCGCGTCGAATACGAGGATGCGCCGAAACTGGTCGCCGGCATCGTCAGCGGCCTGGTGATGCTGGATGGGAAGGACGCCCGCCGATGACCAACCGCCGCCGCCCACGCACCACCATGGCCGACCGCGCCGCCGGCTTCCTGCGGAACTGGTCGGTGCCACGCCAGCTCACCGGCAGCCCGCACAAGACCAAGGCCGCCGAGAGCGAGCAGTCCCGCACGCTGCGCCCGCGGCTGGAACAGGCCGATACCATCGGGACCTCGATCTGCCCCTATTGCGCGGTGGGTTGCGCGCAGTTGATCTACGCGAAGGACGGCAAGCCCATCCAGGTGGAGGGGGATCCGCGCAGCCCGGTCAACCAGGGCACGCTCTGCCCCAAGGGCGCCGCGACACTTGGGCTGATGACCAGCCCGCAGCGGCTGGACCACTGCCTGCACCGCGCGCCGGGCGCCACCGAATGGCGCCGAGGTGCCGCTCGACTGGGCAATGGACCGCATCGCAGCAGCTGACCAGGCAGGTGCGCGACGAAAGCTTCGTCAGCCGCCTGCCGGACGGCACGCCGGTGAACCATACCCTGGGCCTCGCGTCGCTGGGCGGCGCGACGCTCGACAATGAGGAGAACTACCTGATCAAGAAGCTGTTCTCCGCCGGGCTGGGCATGGTCTGCATCGAGAACCAGGCCAGGGTTTGACACAGCACCTCGGTGCCCAGTCTGGGTGCCACCTTCGGCCGGGGTGCGGCGACCTCGCCGCAGTGGGACCTCGCCAATGCGGACTGCGTCCTGGTGATGGGCTCCAACATGGCGGAGAACCACCCGATCGCCTTCCGCTTCGTCATGCAGGCGAAGGCAGAAGGGCGCGACGGTCATCCATGCCGATCCGCGCTTCACCCGCACCTCCGCGATGGCGGACATCTACGCGCCGCTGCGCGCCGGCACGGACATCGCCTTCCTCGGCGGCCTGATCGGCACATGCTGGAGAACGACCTTTGGTTCCAGCGAGTACGTCCTGCACCTACACCAACATCGCCACCATCATCGGCGAGGACTACCAGGGCCCGGATGAGCTGGACGGCGTATTCTCCGGCTGGAACGAGGACGGCAAGCGCTACTCGGTCGAGAGCTGGCAGTACGAGGGCGTGGTGGTGCCGTCCTCCCTCGCCGAGCAGCTACGTCGACGATCGAGGGATTTGCGACAGCGACCAGGCGGCTGAACGAGGGCCGCCACGCCGCAGCGACCCTACGCTCCAGCACCCGAACTGCGTCTACCAGATCATGCGCCGCCACTACGCCCGCTACACGCCGGAGATGGTGGAGCGCGTCACCGGCTGCCCGCGCGACGATGTTCCTGAAGGTGGCGGAGGCGATCGCGCGCAACTCGGGACGCGAGCGGACCGGGCGATCTGCTACGCCGTCGGCTGGACCCACCACACGAACGGCGTGCAGATGATCCGGGCGGCGCGCCATCCTGCAGGCGCTGCTCGGCAATGTCGGCCGGCCGGGCGGCGGCATCCTGGCGCTGCGCGGCCATGCCAGCATCCAGGGCAGCACCGACATCCCGACGCTGTACAACATGCTGCCGGGCTACCTGCCGCAGCCCCACGCCTACAGCCGCACGACACCCTGGCGGAGTACCTGGAGGTCGAGACCAGCCGCCACGGGCTGGTGGCACAACTTCCCGAAATACGCCGTCAGCCTGCTGCGCGCCTGGTACGGCGACAGCGGCGAAGCCGGAGAATGGCTGGGGCTACCACTGGATGCCCGCGATCGTCGGCGACCATTCGCAACTGCCGATGACGCTGGCCATGCGCGACGGCGTGATCAGGGGTCTGTTCGTGATGGGGCAGAACCCGGTGGTCGGCGGCACAACTCGCAGCATGGTGCAGCGCGGCCTGGCCAAGCTCGACTGGATGGTGGTGCGCGACATCGCCGAGACCGAAACCGCCTCCTTCTGGTACGACGGCCAGATGGTGCGCGACGGCGAGATGCGGCCCGAGGACATCGAGCACCGAGGTCTTCCTGATGCCGGCCGCGCTTGCCGGGCGAGAAGGACGGCACCTTCACCAACACCCACCGGCTGATCCAGTGGCACGACAAGGTGGTCGAGGCGCCGGGCGAGAGCCGTTCCGAGACGTGGTTCATCTACCACCTCGGTCGGCGCCTGCAAGGAGCTGTATGCCGACAGCGACCGCACCGAAGGACCAGGCGATCCGCGCCCTGACCTGGGACTACCCGGTGGACGAGCAGGGCGAGCCCGACCGCCGAGGCGGTGCTGAAGGAGATCAACGGCTACACCTGGGCCGACAAGACGCAGCTGTCCGGCTTCAGCGAGCTGAAGGACGACGGCTCCACCGCCTGCGGCTGCTGGATCTACAGCGGCGTCTTCCCCGAGGAAGGCCACAACCGCGCGCGCTCGCGCAGGCCCGATCGGCCCGGACGGTCCCGGCACCCATCTCGGCTGGGGCTTCGCCTGGCCCGGCAACCGCCGCATCGCTGTACAACCGCGCCTCCGCCGATCCCGACGGCAAGCCATGGTCCGAGCGCAAGCGGCTGATGTGGTGGGACGAGGGCAAGGGCAAGTGGGCCGGCCCGGACGCGATCGATTTCGCCGAAGACAAGCGCCGGACTACCGGCCGGACTGGTCGAAGCATCCGGCCGGGCATGGACGCGCTCGACGGGCACTCGCCGTTCATCATGATCGCCGATGGCAAGGCGGCGCTGTTCGTGCCCTCCGGCCTGAAGGACGGGCCGCTGCCCGACGCATTACGAGCCGGTCGAATCGCCCGGTCCGCAACCCGTTCCATCCAAGCAGCAGTACAACCCGGCCGCCGAAGAAATGGGAGCGCGACGACAACCCGTCCACGAGGCCGGCGATCCGCGCTTCCCGTATGTGCTGACCACCTACCGGCTGACCGAGCACCACTCGGGCGGCACGCCGACGCGCATCGTGCCGGTCACGGCCGAATTGCAGCCCGAGGGCTTCGCCGAGATCCCGCCGGAACTGGCGCGCGAACTCGGCATCGGCAATACCGACTGGGTGGTGCTCTCGACCGCGCGCGGCGAGATCGAGACGCCGCGCGCTGGTGACCGAGCGGCTGCGGCCGTTCGGCTCTGGATGGCGGGCGGGTGGTGCACCAGATCGGCATGCCCTGGCACTTCGGCTGGGAGGGCTACGCCACCGGCGACATCGCCAATATGCTGACCGCCGTCGTCGGCGACCCGAACACCAGCATGCACGAGAACAAGGCGCTGACCTGCGGCCTGCGACCAGGGCGGCTGACGCGGCGCACGCCGCAAGCGAGGAGAGCTGATGGATGGCGGCGCTGGCGCATCCGCGCGGCGCAGGACTACGCCGACAGTACCTGCCGAGGCCGATCCCGCAGGAGGCGGAGATGACCGCCGGCACGCGCGATCGAGCCGGGCAAGAGCTACGGCTTCTTCACCGACACGACGCTGTGCATCGGCTGCAAGGCCTGCGAGGTCGCCTGCAAGGAATGGAACGGCCTGCCGGCCGACGACCTCGGCCTCAGCGGCACGAGCTACGACAACACCGGCGACTCTCGGCGCCAACACCTGGCGGCACGTCGACCTTCATCGAGCAGCATCGCGGATGCCGGGCGGCGAGCGCGCCACGATCCATGCCGCCCTACCAGATCCAACTGGCTGATGATGTCGGATGTCTGCAAGCACTGCGAGCCGGCGCCCTGCCTCGAGGCCTGCCCGACCGGCGCGCTGTTCCGCACCGAGTTCGACACGGTGGTGGTGCAGCAGGACATCTGCAACGGCTGCGGCTATTGCGTGCCGGCCTGTCCCTTCGGCGTGGTCGAATCGGCGAAGGAGGACGGCAAGGCGCACAAATGCACCCTCTGCTACGACCGGCTGAAGGGCGGGCTGGAGCCGGCCTGCGCCAAGGCCTGCCCGACCGACAGCATCCAGTTCGGCGATGATCGACGAGCTCACCGAGCGGGCGGAAGCGGGTCGATGCAGTTGCACGACGCAGGGCCAGCCGACGGCATACCTGTACGGCGCGCCGGGCGGCCCGGGGCGACGGGCGGCATCAAGCGCCTCAACGCCTTCTTCCTGCTGACCGACCGGCCGGAGCTCTACAACCTGCCGCCGGCGCCCTCGCGCCCCGCGCGCAACGCGGTGCCCTCGATGCTGTCCGGCATCGCCACCATGGCCGGCCTCGCACTCGCCGCGGCGCTGATCGGGGTTGGCCGGCGATGAACACGGAAAGCCGCCTGCCGCCGGCCGTGCAGCAGCAATGGCAGGGCGAGACCTACCACGGCAACCCGGTGGTGAAGGCCAGCTCCTTCGACTGGAAGGTTTCCGCCTATGTGGTGATCCTCGGCATCGCGGGGTCGGCGCAGGTCATCGGGGCGCTGGCGCGGCGGGCACCGGAAGGCCGTGCCCTCACCCGGCGGGCGCGCTTCCTGGCGCTGGCCGGCAGCATGATCGGGCCGCTGGTGCTGGTGCAGCACCTGAAGACGCCGCGGCGCTGGTACAACATGCTGCGCATCCTGCGGCCGACCTCGCCGATGTCGGTCGGGTCCTGGCTGCTGACCGCCTTCGGCGCCCTCAGCGGGGTGACCGCCCTGGGCGAGATCCTCGGCCGGCGCTGGCCCTTCGCGCGGCGCGTGGCGGATGCCACGCGGCGTGCCCGCCGCCGTCGCGGGTGCGGGGATGAGCATCTACACCGCATCCCTGCTGTCCTCGACCAGCACGCCGCTATGGGCCGCGGCACCCGGCCCGCTGGCGGCGCAATTCGGCTCTGCCTCGATGGCCGGTGCGGCCTCCGCGCTCGCGCTGCTGCAACGCGCCAATGGCGATACGCGCAGCGCACGCCGGCTGGATACGCTGGCGATGTGTGCCGCCGCCGCGGAAATGCTCGCCACCCGCGCCACCGAGCGCCGCTGGAAGCAGGCGGGCATCGCCGCCTCGATCGAGACCGGCACCGCGGCGGCGCTGCACAAGGGCGGCGGCAAGGCGCTGGGCGTGGTGCTGCCGCTGGCGGCGCATGGCCTGGGGCGTGCGATCGGCGGGCGCGGCGGCGCGCTGCTGCCGGAGATCGCCTCCCTCGCCATGCTGGCCGGCGGGGCGGCGATGCGCCATGCGGTGCTGCTTGCCGGCAATGCCAGCGCCCGCCGCCCTGGCGATGCCTTCCGCGTCACCCAGCCGGGACGCCGCCGATGACCGGCATCCCGCAGGAGGAACGCGAGGCCCGCTATCTCGCCGCCTTGGCGCTGGACCGGCTGCTCGCCGATGCGCCGCCCTGCACCGCGCAGGAGGCGGTCGAGGCGATACGCCAGGTGGTCGCCCTGCGGGACGGGCTGGTGGCGCAGCGGCGGCAGGCCGGTGCCTCGGCCGAACTGGACCGCCGGCTGGCCGAGGCGAATGCGGTGTTCAGCCTCACCTGGTCGGGCGTGGTGCCGGTGACGGGCTTCCGCCGGCAGCGGCTGCAGAAGGCGCGCGCGGCATTGGACGAGGCAACGGCCGAGGCCGAATGACGCGCGGCGGCCGCCACCACGCGAGCAGGAAGCAGCGCGATGAGCGACGCCGGCACCCAGGCCCACAGCGACAACTGGCCGGACCCAAGCCCCGATGTCTTCGGCAACCTCATCGGCGACGTCACCGTGGGTGCCGCCCGCTGGTTCGCCTACCTGCGCCCCAAGCCAGGGCAGTAGGCCCGGCACGCGGCGCGGGAACCTTCCGCCTCGCCACCGCTTTGCCAACGTCAGCGGGTGCGGCGCCAACCGGGCTTCCCCCGCACCCGCTCCAGACCTGCCCGGGGGACCGATGCCGCCATGCCGCAGCTTTTCTCGCCCCGTGCCAACAGCCGGCTCCGCTGGGGGCTGGTGCTGGTCGCGGCGATGCTGACCGGGGCGGCGGCGCTGGGCTTCACGCTGGTGCGGTCGGACCGCGCCTGGGGCGTCGGCACCCCGGCGCCGCAGCCCATCCCGTTCAGCCATGCGCTGCATGCCGGTGGCCTCGGCACGGATTGCCGCTACTGCCACGCCACGGTGGAGCGCGCGGCGGATGCCGGCATGCCCAGCGCGGAGTTGTGCCTCGGCTGCCACAACCAGATCTGGACCGGGGCGGCGGCCCTGGCGCCGCTGCGGGACAGCATCGCGCTTGGCACGCCGATCGAGTGGCATTCGGTGCATCGCCTGCCGGACCATGTCCGCTTCCAGCACGCCGCGCATGTCAACGCGGGGGTGGCCTGCGAGACCTGCCACGGCCAGACCTGGACCATGCCGGAGACGGTGAAGGTACGGACCATGTCGATGGGATGGTGCCTCGACTGCCACCGCGCGCCGGAAGCCGGGCGGCGCCCGACGGAGGCGGTGTTCGACCGCGACTGGCCCGGCCCCACGGAGGCCGCAGGGCATCGTCCCGGCGAGGCGGATACGCTGCTGGTGCGGCATTTTGGGGTGGAAATATCGCCCCTCACCCGCTGCTCGACCTGCCACCGGTGAGGCGCGGATGACCGGCCACGCCACCCCGCCGCAGGACGCCGCCACCCCCGGGCCGGAACGGCGGGAGGTGCTGCGCCTCGCCGCCGCCTCGCTGGCCCTGGCCGCCGCCGGCTGCGATGCCGGGACGGATGAATTCGGCCACCCGCTGTATGCACGCCCGCAGGACGTCGCCCAGGAGGCGGCGAGCTATGCCACGGTGCTGGATTTGCAGGGGCTTGGCCGCGGCGTGCTGGTGCGGACCCGCGCCGGCCATGCGGTGAAGGTCGAGGGCAACCCGGCACACCCGGCCAGCCTTGGCGCCACCGATGTCTTCGCCGAGGCCGCGGTGCTGTCGCTGCACGACCCGGAACGCTCCCGCCGTCCGCGCGAAGCCGGCCGCCCGCGCGACCCGGCCGCCCTGGTCGCCGCGCTGGAGGCCCAACGTGCGTTGCTGCAGGCGCGCGGCGGGGAGGGGCTGCATGTGCTGACCGGACCCATCGCCTCCCCCACCACCGCCCGGCTGCTCGCCGCCCTGGCCGAGGCCATGCCGGCCGCGCACCTGGCACCAGCACGACCCGCTGGCCGATGACGCGGCGCTGACGGGCGCGCAACGCGCCTTCGGGCAGCCGGTGGCCGTGTTGCCGGACCTGCGCCGGGCGATGGCGGTGCTGTCGCTCGGTGCCGACCTGCTGGGGCCGGGGCCGGCGCAGCTTCGCCAGGCACGGGAATGGGCCGCTGCGCGCGCGGCCGGGCGTGCGGCGGGTTCGCTGCCGGTGCTGATGGTCGCCGAGGCCTCCCCCAGCCTGACCGGCGCCAAGGCCGACCGCCGCCTGCCGCTGCCGCCCGGCGAGACGGAGCCCTTCGCCCGCGCCGTCGCGGCAGCGCTCGGCGTGCAGGGCATGGCCGGTGCGGCGCATCCGGCGGCGGCGGAGATTGCCGCGGTGCTGCGCCGGGCCGGGCCGCTGGCGCTGGTGGCGGCCGGCCGGGCGGAGCCGCCCGCGGTGCATGCCCTGGCGCATGCGATGAACGCGGCGCTGGGGTCCACCGTGGTCCGCCATGTGGCGCCGCCGCTGGCCCGGCCGGAGCCGATGGGCGGCACCGCACTCGGCCCGCTGGCCGAGGCCATGGCGGCCGGAGCGGTGACCCACCTCGTCATGTTGGGCGTCAACCCGGCCTATGACGCGCCGGCGGGCATCGCATTCGGCGCATTGCTGCAGCGGGTGCCGTTCAGCCTGCATCTCGGCATGTGGCTGGACGAGACGGCGCATCTCTCGCGCTGGCACCTTCCGATGGCGCATCCGCTGGAATGCTGGGGCGACCTCCGCGCCTTCGACGGCACCGCCGCCATCCGCCAGCCCGCGACGGTGCCATTGGTGCCGCAGGCCGGCACCGCGGATGAGGTGCTGGCGGCGCTGGCCGGGCGGCCCGCCCCGGCGCAATCCCTGGTGCGCGAAACCTGGCAGGCCGCCTGGGGCGAGGCCGGCTTCGAGGAGCGCTGGGCGGCGGTGCTGGAAGCCGGGGTCGTCGCGGACAGCGCCTCGCCCGAACTGCCGGTGCAGTTGCAGGCGGGGTGGGACCCTGGCCCATCCCCCCCGGCCGCGGCGGGGCTGTCCGCCATCTTCGCGCCGGACCCCCATGTGTGGGATGGCGGCTTCGCGGAGAACGCCTGGCTGCAGGAAATGCCCCGGCCGTTGACCAAGCTCGCCTGGGGCAATGCCGCGCTGCTCGCTCCGGCCACCGCCGCCGCGCTTGGCCTGGTGGCGGGGGATGAGGTGGCGCTGGAACTCGATGGCCGGCGCGTGGTGGCGCCGGTCTGGCCGGTGGCGGGGCATGCATTGGGGTGTGTCACCCTGCCGCTCGGCTACGGCCATATCGCCGGGCTCGCCGCGGCACGCGGGTTCGATGCCTATGCGCTGCGCCCCGCCGCCAATCCCTGGGTCGCGCCCGGCCTCACCCTGCGGCCGACCGGGCGGCGGGCGGAGGTGATCGCCACCCAGCTCGACCCTCACCTGGACCAGGCCGATGCCGCCCGCATCGTGGCGCCCGGCCAGGCCTTCCCGCCACCCGCGCCGGCGCCCTCGCTGTACCCGGAATGGCGCTACGAGGGGCATGCCTGGGGCATGACCATGGACCTCGATGCCTGCATCGGCTGCAACGCCTGCGCCGTTGCCTGCCAGTCGGAGAACAACGTCCCCGTGGTCGGCCCGCAGGAGATGGCGCGCGGACGCGAGATGCACTGGCTGCGGATCGACCTATACCAGCAGGGCGACGAGGCGACGCCAGACACGCTGTTCCAGCCGGTGCCCTGCATGCACTGCGAGAAGGCACCCTGCGAGGTGGTCTGCCCAGTCAACGCCACCGTGCACGACGACGAGGGGCTGAACGTGATGGTCTATCCACGTTGCATCGGCACCCGCACCTGCTCCAACAACTGTCCGTACAAGGTTCGCCGCTTCAACTGGTTCGACTATGCCCGCGGCGAGAACGGCGTGATGGTCCGCAACCCCGATGTCCCGCTGCGGCCGCGTGGCGTCATCGAGAAATGCACCTATTGCAGCCACCGCATCGCCGCCGCCCATGCCCAGGCCGGTGCCGAGGGCCGGCCGATCCGGGACGGCGAGATCGAGACCGCCTGCCAGCGCGCCTGCCCGACCCAGGCCATCGTCTTCGGCGACGTCAACGATCCGGACAGCGCCGTCTCCATCGCCAAGCGCGAGGGACGCAACTACGCGCTGCTCGGTGACCTCGACACCCGGCCGCGCACCACCTACCTCGCCCGCGTCAGGCCGGAGGATCCGGCGTGAGCACCACCGCGCGGCAGACGGACACGGCCTCCATCGCGCAGGTGCCGCTGCGGCCGGTCGGCGGCTTCGGCTGGGGCTTCCGCCTTTCGCTCGCCGCCGCGGCGGCGGGGACGCTGCTGCTGGCCTATGCGGTCGCCATGCTGCTGCTGTACGGCGTGGGGCTGTGGGGCACCAACGTGCCGCATGTCTGGGGCTTCGACCTCATCAACTACATCTGGTGGATCGGCATCGCCAATGCCGCCAGCCTGTTCGCCGCCATCCTGGTGTTGCGCCGGCACGGGCTGCGCACCGCGGTCAACCGCTTCGCCGAGGCGGCGGCGCTGGCGGCCGTGGTGGCGGCCGGGCTGTACCCCGTCCTGCATCTCGGGCGGCCCTGGCTGTTCTACTGGGTGTTCCCCTACCCCGCGACCTATCAGGTCTGGCCGCAGTTCCGCAGCACGCTGATCTGGGACTTTTGGGGAATCACCGCGCATGTGGTGGTGACTGGGCTGTTCTGGTTCACCGGGCTGATCCCGGACCTCGCCACGCTGCGCGACCGCGCCGCTGCCGCCGGGCGGCTCGGCATGGCACGGTTCTACGGGTTCTTCGCGCTCGGCTGGCGCGGGTCGGTGCGGCACTGGGCGCGGCACCAGACCGCCTACCGGATGGTGGCGGCGCTGGTGCTGCCGCTGCTGCTGTCCGCGCAGACCGTGGTGGCGCTGGAATTCGCCACCACCCTGGTGCCGGGCTGGCACCAGGCGCGGCTGCCGCTGCATGTGGTGGTGACCGGGATTCCCTCCGGCCTCGGCGTGGTGCTGGCGCTGGCGGCGCTGCTGCGCTCCGGCCTCCGGCTGGAGCGCTTCATCGACGACGACGACATGAGCCTGCTCGCCCTGCTGACCGCCACCGCCGCGTTGGTCTGCGGCTATATCTATGCCCAGGAACTGCTGGACGGGCTGGTGCTGGAGGATGACGTGACGCGTGCCGCCTTCGCCGCCCGTGTCTTCGGCCCCTATGCGGCGCATTACTGGGCCGGAGCGGCCTTGACCGTGCTGGTGCCGCAACTGCTGTGGGCGCGCCGGTTCCGGCTGCGGGTCTGGTCGGTGGTGCCGATCGGCATGCTGGCCGCCGCCGGGGTGTGGCTGGACCGCTTTTCCCTGGTGATAGCCGGCGTGCTGCGCGGCAACCTGCCGCTGGCCCGCCCGCTTTACGCGCCGAGCGGCCCGGAATGGACGCTGCTGCTCGGCACCGTCGGGCTGTTCGCGCTGCTGCTGCTGCTGTTCGCTCGCTTCGTGCCGGTGGTGTCGATGTTCGAGACCCGGCACGAGGAGAAGGAATCGGACGCCGCATGAAGCCGCCCTCCCCCACTGCCCTGCGCACCGCCGGCATGATGGCGGAATTCACCGCTGCCGAACCCATGGTGACGGCGCTCCGCGCAGCCCATGCGGCGGGATGGCGCCGGCTGGATGCCTATTCCCCCTACCCGGTGCCCGAGGCGGCGGAAGTGCTCGGCACCCGGTCCTGGCCGGTGGCCGCGATCGCGGTGGCGGCCGGGCTCGCCGGTGGCGCCTTGCAGTACGGCACGCAATGGTACCTCAGCGTGATCGACTACCCGCTGAACGTCGGTGGCCGGCCGCTGCATGCCTGGCCGGTGTTCCTGCCGGCGACCTACATCGTCGCGGTGCTGTGGGCGGCGGCGGCGGCGCTGATCGGCATGCTGGTGCTGAACCGGCTGCCGCAGCTCTACCACCCGGTGTTCGGCGTGCCGGGCTTCGGCCGGGCCAGCGAGGACCGCTTCTTCCTGTGCCTGCTGGCGACCGACCCGCTGTACGAGCCGGACCGCGCGGCGGATTTCCTGCGCGGCCTGTCGCCGGTGCGGATTTCCCCGGTGCCGCTGGACGCCGGCACGGAGCCGCCGCGGCGATGATCCGCACCGTGGCCGCCCTGCTGCTGCTGGCCCTGGCCGCCTGCGACGGCTGGCCGGCGAGCAAGCCGCCCCCGCCACCCGTCCCGCCGCCGGCCGGCGCCGTGCCCCGGGGTTCGGCGGCAAGGCTGGCGGCGCTGGCCCCGCCCGGCCCGCCGGTGGATGCCGCGCTGCTGCGACTGGGCGCCGAGCGCTACGCCATATGGTGTACGCCCTGCCACGGCCCGGCCGGCCGCGGCGACGGGCCGGTGGTGACGCGCGGCTTCCCGCGCCCGCCGCCGCTGCCGGCGGACGCCGGGCGCGCGATGGCGGCGATCGCCGTGAATCTCGGCGGGGGCGCATCCGTTCCAGGGCCGCATCCCGCCGCACCAGCAATGGGCCATCGCCCGGCATGTCGCGGCGCTGGAGGCCGCGGCGCCATGAAGCCTGCCGCCCTGCTCGGTGCCGCAGCGCTGGCCGCCGCCGCCATCCTGCTCGGTGGGCCGGCGGTGCTGGAGGCATGGCTGCCGGCCTTCATGCTGTGGGCCGGGCTGGTGATCGGCGCGCTCACCGCCTTGATGATCGGGCATCTGCTGAACGAAGCCTGGCTGCAGCCGGTGCGGCCGGAACTGGAAGCCGCCGCCCGCACCGCACCCCTGCTGGCACTGCTGGCGCTGCCTGTTCTGTTAGGGCTGGAAGGGCTCTATCCCTGGGCGATACCCGGCGAGGCGACGGCGGAAGGACCGCGCGCAGCCTGGTTCTCAGTCGGCGCCTTCCGCCTCCGCTCGGCGCTGACGCTGGCCTTCTTGATCGGGCTCGGCTGGCTGGTGGCGCGGCCGGGCCCGCATGTCGGCCGCAGCGCGCTGGGGCTGGCGTTCCTGCTGCCCATCGGGTCCATCGCCGCGCAGGATTGGGCCCTGTCGCGCGACCTCGAATGGTTCGGCAGCCTGCAGGGAACCGCGATGTTCGTCGAGCAATTGGCGGCGGCGCTGGCCGGCGCGGTGCTGCTCAGCCTGCTGCATCGGGGCCATCCGGATCCGCATCGCGTCGCCGGGTTGGAGCGGGCGTTGCTGACCCTGGCGATGCTGACGCTCTGGCTGTGGTTCGTGCAGTTCGTGGTGGTGTGGATGGCCGATCTGCCGGCCGAAGCGGCGTGGTACCTGCGCCGGTACGGCGGCTGGGCCTGGCTGAAGGGCGGCGTCATCCTGCCGGCGCTGGTGGCGGCGATCATCCTCGCCATCCCGCCCCGCACCGGCCCCGCCAGGCTCGGCGCGGTGTGCGGGCTGCTGCTGGTGCAGCACATCGGGCACCTGTGGTGGCTGGTGCGGCCGGATGCGCCGCTTGGTGCGCCGGCGCTGTGGCTGGACCTGGTGCTGGCGCCGGCGCTCGGTGCCGCCTGTGCGGCCTGGTGGTGGAGCGAGCGGCGCGGCGTGCTTACTCGTTCCGCCCCTGCCACGGCCAGCGACCCCCGATCTCCACCTCCAGCGACAGGCTGAGGAAGGTCCGGATCAACACGATCAGGCCGAGCGCCGCGATACGTTCGAGATCGAGCGGCGCGATCACCGTGCCGGCGATATCCGCCGCGACCAGCATCTCCAGCCCGATCAGGATGGAACGGCCGAGGCTGGCACGGTACTTCCGGAAGCTGTTGCTCCAGCCGGCGCCCCAGCCGTCGCGAACGAAGATGATGCTGGTGATGATCAGGCCGAGCAATATCACGGCCAGCCCGGCCGCCTCGAGCACGCCCTTAACCAGGCTTGCCGCCTGGTGGAGCAATTCCCATTCGCTGACCATCTAAGGTCCCCGCGGCGGCGGATACCCGGCGGGAGAGCCGCCATCCCCGACCACCCGGGAGGGCTGCTTGCCCGGCGGATACACGCCCGCGCCAGCGGCGCCGAGGGTGTAGAGATACGCCGCCATGTCCCGCGCCTGCGCCTCGCTCAGCCCGAGGTTCGGCATCGCCGTGCCGGGGCTGATGGCCGGCGGGTCGCGCAGCCAGGCGATCAGGTTGGCCGGCCGGTTCGGCAGCAGCCCTGCGACATAGCCTCGCTGGGCATAGTCATCGAGCGGCGGCCCCACCATGGCGCGGGCGTTTCGGACGCCGGGGATCCGGTGGCAGGCGCCGCACCCCAGCGCGACCATCGCCGCCTGGCCACGCCCGGGGTCGCCGCCCGCCACGCGCAGATGGGCGGGCGGCTCGGCGGCATCCTCGCCGCAGCCGAGCAGCAGCAGCATGGGCAGGAGGTAGCGCGCCCGCATCACCGGCACACCGGGGCGAGCAGGGTCGGCAGCCCGACCGTCGCGGTCGCCAAGGTGAACAGCAGCGCGATGCCGAAGCCGGTGCGGCCGTAGAAGTCGCCGCGCCGCAGCGCCGCGCGGCCGCAGAGCAGCACCGCCGCGACGAAGCCCAGCGTCACCGCCGCCACCACCGTCTCGACCAGCGGCAGGCCGTACACCGCGGCCTGGTGCCAGCCCCACAGGCAGGCGAGCGAGACGAATATGTAGACCACCAGGAAATGCACTGCCCACAGCACCGGCGGCGCCAGCAGGGAAAGGCCCGGGCTCATCGGGCGAACAGGAAGGGCGCGAGGTGGACCAGCGGGTAGCCCACCACCCACAGCGCCGCCGCATAGCTCCAGAACCGCGTGGCGATCCGCACCGCGAGGTGGCGGTTCGGCGCGAAGTCGCCGCGCCGGGCCCGGGCCAGCGCCATGCCGGCCATGGTCATCGCCACCGCCACGTGGAAGCCCTGGTACAGCGCGGTGAAATGCGCCAGCGCGTCGCGGGCGTGCCGCTCGGGCGCGCCGAGCCCCGCGCCGGCCCAGAACTGCATCCCAAGGAAGGCAGCGCCGGCACCGAGCGCCACCAGCAGCCACCGGCCCAGCGCCGCCCGCCGGTCCTGCCGGATGGCCCGCTCCGCCAGCCACATCGCCAGCGTGCCAAGGGCGAGTGGCCCGAGGGCGATGGTCGCCACCCAGGGAATCTCCGCCCGCGCCACCGCCGGCGGCCACTGCGCGGCGAAGCCCCACAGGTAGAAGAAGGCGAAGGCCAGCGAGGCAAACAGCGCCGCATCGGCAACCAGCGTCAGCCACATCGCGGTCCAGGCCGGCGAACGGTGGTGGCCGCGGTCGGTCGGCAGGACCAGCCCGGGAGCGGCCTCGACCGTGGCGGGTGTGTAGGCGTCGCGTTCCGGCCACATCCAGACCACCAGCATGACGAAGGCGGCGATTCCGCCGGCGACGGCAACCGCATAGACCTTGGTGAGCAGGCCGAGGAACAGCACCGCGAAGGTCAGCGCGGCCAGCACCGGCACCCAGGTCGGTCCCGGCAGGTCGGTTGCGATCTCGGGTTGCGCCTCGACCTCGGTGCTCGCCAGGCTGAAGCGGTGGCCGTCCCGCGGGTCCGCCAGCAGGCCGGTGCCGCGGCGCACGGCATCCGCGAGGCCCGGCTGCTCCCACAGCGGATAGCGCGTGCCGACCACCGGAATGGCGCGGAAGTTGTAGACCGGTGGCGGCGTGACGAGCCATTCGAGCGTGCCGGCCCCCCAGGGGTCGTCCGGCGTGGGTGGGCCGCGGAACAGGCTGCGGGCCAGGCCACCCAGATAGACCAGCACGCCGAGCGCGAACAACACCGCGCCGGCCGTGGCCATCAGGTTGGTCCATTCCCAGCCCAGGCCGGCGGGATAGGTGTAGACCCGCCGCGGCATGCCGGCGAGGCCGGTGTGGTGCAGCGGGAAGAAGTTCAGGTTGAAGCCGCCGAACATCAGCCAGAAGCCGAACTTGCCGGTGAACTCGCTCGGCAGCCGCCCGGTCGCCACCGGCCACCAGTGGTGCAGCGCGCCGAGCAGCGGGAATACCGAGCCACCGATCAGCACGTAGTGGAAATGCGCCACCACGAACTGGGTGTCGTGCACCACCAGGTCGAAGGTCACCAGCGCCACCATCACGCCGCTCAGCCCGCCCAGCACGAAGATCACCACGAAGCCCAGCGCGAACAGCAACGGCGTGCGGAACACCGGCCTGCCCTGGCCGACGGTGGCGATCAGCGAGAACACCTGGATGCCGGACGGGATCGCCACCAGCGTGCTCGCCGCCGAGAAGAACGCCAGCGACATCTGCGGGATGCCGACGGCGTACATGTGGTGCGCCCACAGCCCCAGCGAGAGGAATCCGGTGCCGAGTGCCGAGGCGGCCACCCAGGAATAGAGGAAGGTCGGCGCCCGCGCATGCACCGGCACCATCATCGCCAGCAGCCCGACCGCCGGCAGCAGGATGATGTAGACCTCCGGATGGCCGAACAGCCAGAACAGGTGTTGCCACAGCACCGGGTCGCCGCCGCGCGAGGCATCGAAGAAGGGCCAGCCGAAGGCCCGCTCCAGCTCGAACAGGATCGAGCCGAGGATCAGCGGCGGGAAGCCCAGCAATATCATCCCGGCCGTCGCCAACATGAACCAGGCGAACAGCGGCATCCGCGACAGCGCCATTCCCGGCGCCCGGGACCGCAGGATGGAGACGGTGATCTCGATGGCACCGGCCACCCCCGCGATCTCGGCGAAGGTCACGCCGATCAGCCAGAAATCGATGTTGATGCCGGGCGAGAATTCGATGCCCGACAGCGGCGGGTAGATGAACCACCCGGCGTCCGGCGCCAGCCGCAGCAGCAGCGAAGATACCAGGATCAGGCCGCCGAACAGGTAGCACCAGTAGGAGAACGCCCCCAGCCGCGGGAAGGGCAGGTCCCGCGAACCGAGCATCAGCGGCAGCAGGTAGGTCGCAGCACCCTGCAGCACCGGCACGGCGAACAGGAACAGCATCATCGTGCCGTGCATGGTGAAGACCTGGTTGTAGGCCCCCGGTCCCAGCACGGTGTTGTTCGGCACGGCGAGCTGGGTGCGGATGAGCAGGCCCAGCACGCCGGCAACCAGGAAGAACATCAACGCCGTGGTGACGAAGCGCGCGCCCATCGGCCGATGGTTGACCGCGGTCGGAAAACGCCAGTTCAGCGGCGAGCCCCAGGCGCGGGCGAGCGTGGCTTCCTCCCCCGGCGGGCGGAGCGGCGGCGGGCCGGGGGCGTTCACCGCAAGCCCTCCAGGTAGGTGGTGAGCGCCAGCAGGTCCGGGCCGGGCAACTGGTTGAAGCTCGGCATGTTGGCACCGGGCTTGATCTGCTGCGTCGCCGCCACCCAGCCGGCGAGCGAGGCCCGGGTGTTCGGCAATATCCCTGCGCCGATGGTGGGGCGGGAAGCGAGATGCGTCAGGTCCGGCGCGACCGCGCCATCCGCGCCATGGCCGCGCACCGCATGGCAGGACCCGCAGCCGGATTCGATGAACACTTGCCGGCCGCGCAGCGCTGCCGCGGTGGCCGGCGGGGCGGCGGGCTGGGCTTCCCGACCTAGCCAGGCGGCCCATTCCTCGGGCGGCATGGCGTGCACCGTGAAGGCCATGTTGGCGTGCTGCGTGCCACAGAATTCGAAGCAGGCGCCGCGGAACTCGCCTGGCGCATCGGCCTGCAGCAGGGCGTAGTTCACCCGGCCCGGGATCATGTCCACCTTGCCGCCCAGCTTCGGCACCCAGAAGCTGTGGATCACGTCCTCGGTCATCAGCCGGAAGCGCACTGGCACGCCGACCGGCAGCCGGATCTCGTTCGCGGATACCACCGGCGGCCCGCCCGGCACGGGGTTCGGGTAGCGGATCTCCCACCAGAACTGCCAGGCCACCACGTCCACGGTAAAGGCGCCCTCGCGTTCCTCGGCATAGGGCCAGGGAATGCGGAGGCTGGTCACCAGAAGCACTGGCAGCACGATGGCCGGCAGCACCACGCCGCCGCCGACCACCAGCAGCCGGCCATAGCGGTCCCCGCCCCGCCAGCGCGGCAGCAGGAAGGCATGCGCGAGCGCCGCGCCCACCAGCAGGCAGACCAGCACCGATACCCACAGGGTCATCTCGAACAACCCGAGCGTGGCCTTGGCGTTCGGGCCGAGCGGGCTGAGGAAGGATTGCGCCCCGCCGCAGCCCCCGAGCGGCAGCAGCACCGCCAGGGCCAGCCAGCCGCCCCGCCTCACGCCCGGTCCTGCGGCAGGCTTCGGCGGACTGTCGAGGTTGTGGGATCGGGCAAGCGGGGCTTCCCTTCGGCAGGCCGCGGGTGGGTATGGGCGATGCAGGCGCAAACACGCCGCAACGGTCCCGGTTCCGGGAACCGGAAGCCGCCCATGCTTCTTCTTCCGGTAATGGACAGCCTGCCGACGGACCCTGCCGTGCCGCCCCGCCGCGCCCTGCCGGCGATGCACCGCCTGCTGGCCATGCCTGATGCGGTGGCGCTGCTCGCCGCCTGGCCGCGCCCGGTGGTGCTGGCGGCGCTGCGGTCAGGGCTGGACCGGCTGCGCCAGGCCGGCCAGCCCTTCGCCCCGGCGCCCTTCTTCGCCGCCATCCACGCCACCCTCGATGCCGCCCCCGGTCTTTCCCGCATGCTGAATGCGACCGGCGTGGTGCTGCACACCAACCTCGGCCGCGCGCCCCTGCCGGCGGCGGCGCTGGTGGCGGTGGCGGAGGTGGCGGGCGGCTACTGCAACCTGGAGATGGACCTCGCCACCGGCGGACGCGGCGACCGCCATGCCGGCTGCACCGCCCTGCTGCGGGAATTGACCGGCGCCGAGGCGGCGCTGGTGGTGAACAACGGCGCCGCCGCCGTGCTGCTGGCGCTGTCGGCGCTGGCCGCCGGGGGCGAGGCGGTGG
The DNA here is from genome assembly GCA_963829365.1 of uncultured Alphaproteobacteria bacterium. Lineage (GTDB taxonomy): Bacteria > Pseudomonadota > Alphaproteobacteria > Acetobacterales > Acetobacteraceae > Belnapia. The sequence continues at coordinate 317,598 of CAWHIH010000003.1, forward strand.
TCTCCCGCGGGGAGCTGGTGGAGATCGGCGGCGGCTTCCGCATCCCCGATGTCATCCGCCAGGGCGGCGCCCGGCTGGTCGAGGTGGGCACCACCAACCGCACCCGCATCGCCGACTACGCCGCCGCCATCGGGCCGGAAACCCGCGCCCTGCTGCGCGTCCACCAGAGCAACTACCGCATCCTCGGCTTCACCGCCGCACCCAGCCCGGCCGAGCTGGTGGCACTGGCGCGCGACCGCGGGGTGTTCGCGCTGGAGGATCTCGGCAGCGGCGCCCTGGCCGACCTCACCACCTTCGGCCTGCCGGCCGAGCCGACCATGGCCGCCAGCGTCGCCGCCGGCTTCGACCTGGTGTGCTGCAGCGGCGACAAGCTGCTGGGCGGCCCGCAGGCCGGGCTGATCCTGGGCCGGGCGGAGGCGGTGGCGCGCTGCGCCCGCCACCCGCTGATGCGGGCGCTGCGCCCGGACAAGCTGGTGCTGGCGGCGCTGGAGGCCACCCTGCGGCTGTACCGCGACCCGGCCGGGCTGCCCGCCTCGGTGCCGGCCCTGGCGATGCTGGCCGCGACCCCCGGCACCCTGGCGGCACGCGCCGCGCGGCTGCAGGCGATGCTGGGTGGGGTGGCGACGGTGGTCGCGGGCAATTCGGTGGTCGGCGGCGGCTCCCTGCCGGGCACCATGCTGCCCTCGGCGCTGGTGGCGCTGCAGCGGCCCGGCCTGTCGCCGGAAGACCTCGCCGGCCGGCTGCGCCAGGGCCGCCCGCCGCTGCTGGGCCGCATCCGGGATGGCCGGCTGGTGCTGGATGTCCGCACCCTGGCCGATGCCGAGATCGAGGAGGCCGCCGCCTCCATTCATGCGGCCCTCGCGCCATGAAGTCCGCGCTGGTCGCCGTGCTCGGCCATGTGGACCATGGCAAATCCGCCCTGGTCCGCGCCCTGACCGGCACCGAGACGGACCGGCTGCCGGAGGAACGCACGCGCGGCATCTCCATCGCCCTCGGCTTCGCCCGGCTGCCGCTGCCCGGGGGCGCGGAGCTGGACCTGGTGGACGTGCCGGGGCACGAGCGCTTCGTCCGCACCATGGTCGCCGGCGCCACCGCCATGCGGGCCGCGCTGCTGGTGGTCGATGCCGCCGAGGGTGTCCGGCCGCAGACCGTGGAGCATGCCGAGATCGCCATGCTGCTCGGCGTGCGGCGGGGCGTGGTGGCGATGGCCCGCGCCGACCGCGCCGGTCCCGACCAGGCCGCCGCGGCCGCCGCCGCCGCGCGGGCCATGCTGCGCGGGCTGGGCCTCGGCGATTGGCCGGTGGTGGTGACCTCCGCCATCACCGGGGCGGGGCTGCCGGGGCTGGTGGCCGCGCTGGCGCCCTTCGCAACGGCCCCCGATGAAGCCGAGGCCGGTGCCGCCTGGCTGCCGGTAGACCGAGTCTTCACCCTGGCCGGCGCCGGCACGGTGGTGACCGGCGCGCTGCGGCGCGGCCGCCTGGCGCTGGAAGACATGGTGGACATCCTGCCCTCCGGCCGCCCCGCCCGGGTGCGCGGGTTGCAGAGCCATGGCCGGGCGGTGGCGGAGGTGCAGGCCGGGCGTCGCGTCGCCGTGGCGCTGCGCGGGGTGGACCGCGACGCCATCGCGCCCGGCGATGCGCTGGCCGCGCCCGGATTGCTGGCCGCCTCGATGCGGCTGGATGCACGGGTGGTGGTGCTGGCCTCCGCACCGCGGGCGATCGGTCACGGCGAGACACTGCGGCTGCTGCTCGGCACCACCGAGGCCGGCGCCCGGCTGCACCTGCTGGACCGCGACCGGCTGCTGCCCGGGGAAGCCGCGATGGCGCAACTCCGGCTCGACGCGGCGGTGGCGGTGCCGGCGCGGGAGGCATTCGTGCTGCGGCTCGCCTCGCCCGCCCGCACCGTCGGCGGCGGGGTGGTGCTGGACCCCTGCCCGCCCCGCCGGCGGGCGGGCGAGGCGACTGCCCTCGCCGCGCTGGCCGCCGCGCCGCCGATGGCCGCCGCGGCATTGCGGCTGCGGGAAGCCGGGACGCGGGGCTGCGATGCGGCGGCACTGGCCCGGCTCGCCGCGTTGTCGCCCGCCAGCTTCCTGCCACGGCTTGCCGAGGCCGAGGGGGTGCGCCTGGCCGGCGGTCTGGCGTTGCACCGGGATGCCTGCGCCAGCCTGGAACACGCCGTGCTGGCGGCGGTGGAGGCGGCGCAGCGGCAGGACCCGGTCGGGCCCGGCGCGGATTTCGCCACGCTGCGCCTGGCGCTGCCGCCCGGCGCCCCGGCCGAGGCCATCGTCGCGCGGCTGGTCGCGGCAGGCAGCCTGGCGCTGGCCGGGGGGCGGCTGAAGCGGCGCGGGCTGGATGCGGCGGCGCTGCTCTCGGACGCCGACCGGGCGTTGCTGACGGAGCTTGAGGCCGCCTTCCGCACCGGCCACTTGGCGCCGCCCGATGCCGCTGCGGTGGTTGCCGGCTGCCGCCGCCGCGCCGCCGCGCTGCACCTGCTGCAACGCCAGGGCGTGCTGCTGCGCGCCCCGGATGCGGTGCAGAAGCGCGAGATCCTGTTCCACCGGGATGCCATGGCCGCCGCGCGCGACCTGCTCCGCACCCATTTCGGCCGCAGTGCCGAGGGCTTCCTGGCCGGGGAATGCGGCCGTTTGCTGGGCATCTCCCGCCGCTTCTCCATTCCGCTGCTGGAGCGGCTGGATGCGGAACGCTTCACCCGCCGGGCCGGCGACCGCCGCCACATCAATGCGGAACCGGCGGCCGGGCGGCGGGTTTGACCCGGTGGAGGCGACTGGGGTCTGGTGGCCCCCACGGTCTTCAAAACCGCTGTCCCGCTAACCCCGGGTGGTGGGTTCGATTCCCATCCGCTTCCGCCATATATCCAGATGCCGCCACACCAGTGCCGGAAGGATCACCACCGTGTCGCCGCGCATTCTCGCCATCATCGGCATGACGGCCCTGGCAATGACGGGCCTTGCCGGCTGTGCGGCGCCGGGAACGGTGATGCGGCATGAACCGGGCTACCACTACAATGGCGGGCCGCCGCCATGGGTGGGGACGCCACGCTACCGGGCGCCGCGTTACTGGGCGGACGACCGGTACTATGGCCGGGGCCCGGCCCGTCGCGGCTGGGATGGCCACCAGGGCTACCCTCCGCCGGTGCACCGGCCGCCGGCGCCTCGGCGGGAGAACTGGTCCCAGGACCGTCTGCGCCAGCATTGGGAACAGCAATGGGACCGGCTTGGACGCCCGCCCTGAGGCGCGGCAGCAACTCGGACCATTTCTGCAACGGCAATTTGAAGTCGATGCGCAGCCGCCTTCAGCACCGTCGCCGCGTTCTGCCTGCGCGAACACTCAAGGGAGACGCGACCGTGAAAAGCAGGTTCATGGCCATGGCACTTGTCAGCGCATTGTCTCTGGGACTGGCGGCCTGTGGCAGCACGCCCGGCAGCCGGGCGTTGTCGGGCGGGCTGCTCGGGGCCGGCGCCGGGGCCGGGGTCAGCGCCGCCACGGGCGGCAGCGTCGGCACCGGGGCGCTAATCGGTGGTGGCGTGGGTGCCGCCGGCGGCGCGCTGACGGCACCAAGCCGCCGCTAGAGGCAAGCGGCGACGGGATGGCCCGGTGAACGGGCCACCCCGGTTCAGGCCTCCAGGGATTCCCGGTAGGTGCTCGGCACCATGTCCTTCACCTGCCGCGCCCGCTTCTCCAGCCAGTACGCCTGGGGCGGCGGCACCAGCGCGAACTCGGGGTCCACGCCCAGCTTCTGCGCCGCGTCCATCGGCCAGTTCGGGTTGTAGAGCAGCTCCCGCGCCAGGGCGATGAGGTCCGCCTCGCCGCGTTGCAGGATGGCCTCGGCCTGGTCGGCATGCACGATCAGCCCGACCGCCATGGTGAGGATATCCGCCTCGCGTCGGATCTTGGTGGCATAGGGTACCTGGTAGCCATAGGTGATCGGCCCGGCGCTCACCACCGGCGAGCCGCGCATGCCGCCCGAGGAACAGTCGATCACGTCCACCCCCTTCGGCTTCACCAGCGCCGAGAGGCGGGAGGACTGGTCGGGGTCCCAGCCGGCATCGTCATCGACCGAGAGCCGCAGGAACAGCGGCTTGTCTTCGGGCCAGACCTCGCGCACCGCCTCCACCACCTCGATGCAAAAGCGCATGCGGTTGAGCTCGCTGCCGCCGTAATCGTCGTTGCGCACGTTGCTGAAGGGCGAGAGGAATTCGTGGATGAGGTAGCCATGCGCGCCATGGATCTCCAGCACCTCGAAGCCGGCCTGGTGCGCCCGCAGGGCAGCGTCGCGCCAGCGGCGGACCAGCGCCTGCACCTCGTCCCGGGTCAGCGCCCGCGGGATGGGGTCGCTGGCCGGGCTGTTGATGGCGGAGGGCGCGACCAGTTCCCAGTCGTCCCAGTTGCCGGATTCGGCCTCCACTTCCGGCGTGCGGACCAGCGGCCGGCCGCCTTCCCATGGGCGGAACCGTCGTGCCTTGCGGCCGGAATGGCCAAGCTGGATGCCGGCCACCGCGCCATGCCGCCGGATGAACTCGACGCAGCGCGCCAGCCCCGGGATATGCGCGTCGTCCCACAGCCCGAGATCGCCCATGGTGCCGCAGCCGCGGCGTTCCACCTTGGTGCTCTCCATCATCATCAGCCCGGCGCCGCCGGCGGCGTAGCGCCCGGCGTTCATCAGGTGCCAGTCGGTCGAGAAGCCGCGGACCGCGGCGTACTGGTGCATCGGCGCCACCACGACGCGGTTCTTCAGCGTCACCCCACGCAGTTGCATGGGCGTGAACAGCAGCGGTGCGGCCATGGATGATTCCTCCGGGCGTTTCATCGCATGCTACAGCCGTTGCGGCTTTAGGGAACCCAGGGCCTGGGCGACGCTTCCGGCCCGGAGCGGCAGAAGGAAACGCCAGGATGGTTGCTCAGCATCGCGTGGCGCTCGTCACCGGCGGCGCCCGGGGAATCGGCCTTGGCATCGCGGGGCGGCTGGCGCGGGACGGCTGGCAGGTGGTCATCGCGGACCGCGAGCCGGGTGCCACCGAATTCGCCGCCCGCAGCGTCCGGGCCGATGTGGCCGATGAAGCCGAGGTGACGCGGCTGATGCACGGCATCGCCTCCCAGGAGGGCCGGCTGGATGCGCTGGTCTGCAACGCCGGCTTCATGCTGCAGAAGCCGCTCGGGGCGCTGACCCTGGGCGAGTGGAATTCGGTGCTGGCAACCAACCTCACCAGCACCTTCCTGCTGGTTCGTGCGGCCGAGGGGCTGCTGCGGGCGAACCGCGGCGCGGTGGTCACCATCGCCTCGACCCGGGCCCGCCAGTCGGAGCCGGATACCGAGAGCTATGCCGCCTCCAAGGGTGGGCTGGTCGCGCTGACCCATGCGCTGGCGATGAGCCTGGGGCCGGAGGTGCGGGCCAATTGCGTCAGCCCCGGCTGGATCAACACCGGCGGCGATCCGCTGCGGCCGGAGGACCATCGGCAGCACCCCGCCGGCCGGGTGGGCAAGCCGGAGGACGTGGCGGCGCTGGTCGCCTGGCTGGTCGGGCCGGAGAGCGGCTTCGTCACCGGCGCCGAATTCGTCATCGACGGCGGGATGACGCGCAAGATGATCTACGCCGAGTAGCCGTTGCCGCCGGCCAGGCGGCGGGTGAAGCTGGCGGGACCATCCGGGGAAGGAAACACCATGCTCGACAACCCGCCGCTGCTGACCGTGCACCGTGGCCACAAGCGCCCCGCCGCCGCGCTGCTAAACCGCTTCCGGGGCGTGCAGACCTCGCATCTGGTCGATGCCATGGATGGCCGCGGCGCCATGGACTGGAAGATCAAGCCGCTCGATCCGGCACGCTGCGAGTTCGTCGGCCCGGCGCTGACCGCCTTCGCCTACCCCGCCGATGTCGTCGGCGTGCAGGGCGCGCTGGCCGAGGCGCAGGCGGGCGACGTGGTGGTGGTGGCGAACGACGGCTACCTGGGCACCGCCGTGGTGGGCGACCTCGTCATCGGGATGATGAAGAACAAGGGCGTCGCCGGCTTCGTTACCGAGGGGCTGGCGCGCGACAAGGCCGGCATCGTGGCGACCGGCCTGCCGGTCTTCGCCGCCGGCATCGTGCCGACCTCGCCAGCCACCAACGGGCCAGGCATCGTCGGTGCGCCGATCGTCTGCGGGACCATCCCGGTGAAGTCCGGCGACATCGTCATCGGCGATGCGGATGGCGTGGTGGTGGTGCCGATCGAGCGGGCGGAGGCGGTGCTGGTCGCGCTGGAGGCGGTTCGCGCGGCCGAGGCGAAGGCGGTTGCGGCGGTGGAAGCCGGCGCCACCGAAAGTGAGAAGGTCCGCCGGCTGATGACCGAGGCGAGGATCATCCAGGCCGGCTGAGCACGAACAGCTCACCGGCAACGGGCACCGACTTCTCCGTCCGCAGCGTCGCCGCACGGCGGGCCAGCGGGCGGAGGCCGGCGGCTTCCGCCAGCGCCGCCACATGCGCCGGGTCGTGGCGGTAGCGCATCGTCTCGCCCAGCACGAAGGGCTTGTCTGCCCCCGCCTCGACCGAGAAGGCCGCGGTCCCGCCCGGCGCCAGCGCCCCGGCGATGGCGGCCAGCGCGGGGGCCAGGTCGCCGAGGTAGTTCAGCACGTCGGCCGCGGCGATCAGTCCGAAGCGGCCGGCCTGGGCGGGCAGCCAGTCCAGCAGGTCGGCTTCGTGCAGGGCGTGGTAGAGGCCGCGCCTGCGGGCCTCGGCCAGCATCCGGGGCGAAAGGTCCAGCCCGTCCAGCCGGCGCGCGAAGGGGGCCAGCGCCACCCCGGACAGCCCGGTGCCGCAGCCGAGGTCCAACACCCGCAACGCCTTGCTGGGCACGATGCCGGCCTCGGCCAGAAGGGATGCAAGCAGTGCCGGGGTGGCATAGGCCAGGGGGCCGGTCAGCTCGGCATCGAAGCGCGGGGCGAATTGGTCGAACAGGTCCCGCACATAGCCGGCGGGCGCGCGGTCCGGTGCCATGCCTCGGCCGAGCGCGGCCAGCAGGAAGCGGGCCTGCTCCGCCAGTTGCGGCTGACCACCGGCCCGGTCGAGCGCCGCCTGCGCCGCCTGCGCCGCGCCATCCGCATCGCCGCTGTCGCGCCGGGCATGGGCCAGGGCCAGCCGCGGCTCCGACGCATCCGGCAGCAGCCGGATGGCGGCATCGAGCGGCGCCAGCGCGGCCGCCGGGTCGCCCAGGGTACAGAGCGCCTGGCCCAGGTTCCGCAGCGAAACCGGGTCCTCCGGCCGACGTGCCAGGGCGGCGCGCAGCGACCGCACCGCATCCGCCAGCCGCCCGGCCTCGGCCAGGGCACCGCCATGGTTGGCAAGGAACACCGGTGCTTCAGGCTGCAGCGCCAGGGCATGCTCGATATGCCGGAGGGCAGCGGCGTGGTCGCCGCGCTGGCGGGCCAGCACGCCCATCAGGTTATGGGCATTGGCGTCCCGGGGCCGGTGCTTGAGCACCTGGCGGTAGAGCTTCTCGGCACCGGCCAAGTCACCCGCGGTATGGCGAGCGGCGCCGGCCCGGAGCAGGAGGTGCGATTCGGCGTCGCCGTGGGTATTCGGAGGCATGGCGACACTGTGCGGTTGGCGGCTGGCATCTGCAACGCCACACCAACCGGCATATTGTATGCGATCACATTTCTGTGCTTGCCTAGCCGCTGCCACGCTCATAGGTTGATGGACAATGGGGTAACCACCCGAAAATCGAGCGTGATTCCCGAATGTCAACAAAACCCAGGTCATCGAGCGCATCAGGGGTGGAACCAGACGATCCACACGGCCTTAATAAAGCCATGGAGATCGTGTCGCAAACCGTCCCGTCACGCCCCGCCGCACCGCCCCAGCCGAACGACGCCGCCTTCGATGCATGGCTGCAGCAACAGCTCACCGCCGTGCATGACCGGGTTTTGCAGGAACCGGTTCCGGAGCGGCTGCTGTGCATTCTCAGGAACCCGACAATCGGCTGACGCAGACCGGCCGCTTCAGTCCCGGCCCGGCCCGCCGATATCCTCGGGCGTCATGCCGATTGCCTCCCGCAGGGCCTCCCGCGCCCGGGACAGCCGTGACCGCAAGGTGCCGGGCGGCACATCGAGGATTCGGGCCGCCTCGGCGTAGTCGAGGCCCTCCACCACCACCAGCCACAACGCCTCCCGGTGGATGCGCGCCAGCCTGCGGAAGGCGGTGGCGACGTCGCGCATCGCCTGCCGTTCCTCCTGCCCGCCCGAGACCGCGGATTCCGGCAGGGTGTCGGACTCGACGATGGGGCTGCGCGCCGCACGCCGTGCCGCCGCCGCCCGGGCGTGCCGCAGGATGGTGAAGAGCCAGGCACGCAGGTTGGTGCCCGGCTCGAATTGGTCACGGGCGGTGATGGCCCGCAACAAGGTCTCCTGAACCAGGTCGTCCGCGACGTCGGTCCCGCGTGCGAGAACGCGCGCGAAGCGACGAAGGCGGGGTATTTCGGCGGCGATCGCGGTCGCGAAGGCGTCCGCCTCGGGCGCCCTATCCTGCTGCATGCGATACTGGCAGCCCCTCTTTGCACGTGGCAGTTCGATGGGGCGGACACTAACCGAAGCCTGCGCCGGGGTGGGCGTGCAATGAGACACCCTTGCGTGTAGCGGTGGAACCTGGGCTGCACGCTTGCGTGGGAAACCACGACAGCCGGTCAGAACAGCCCTTCGATCTCGCCCGCGGCATTCAATCCGATGGCTTCGGCGGCAGGGCGGCGCGGCAATCCGGGCATGGTCATCACGTCGCCGCAGATCGCGACGACGAATCCGGCGCCAGCGGAAAGCCGCACCTCGCGTACCGGCAATACATGACCGAGCGGCGCACCGAATGCCGTCGGGTCCGCACTGAAGCTGTACTGGGTCTTGGCGATGCATACCGGGAACATGGCCGAAGCCCTGTTCCTCGAAGCGCCGCAGGCGCGCCGCGATGGCGGGCGGGATCTGCACGTCGGAAGCGCGGTAGATCTCGCGCGCGATGGTGCGCAGCTTCTCCGCCAGCGGCATCGCATCCGGATAGATCGGCGCGAAGCGCGCCTGCCCCGCATCCAGCCGGCGCCAGCACGGCGCGGGCAAGATCCGCGGCGCCGTCAGCGCCATCCGCCCAATGCGTGCACAGCACCGCCTCCGAGCCGAGTGCGGCCATGGCCTCGCCCACCGCGGCGATTTCGCTGCCCGTGTCAGTTGTGAAGCGGTTCAGCGCCACAACTACGGGCAGGCCGAACTTCTGCATGTTCTCGACATGCCGCGCGAGGTTCACCATGCCGCGCTCGCAACGCCGCGACATCCTCCCGGCCGAGATCCGCCTTGGCCACGCCGCCATGCATCTTCAGCGCGCGCACCGTGGCGACGATGACGCAGGCATCGGGCTTGAGGTCGGCCATGGTGCATTTGATGTCGAGGAATTTCTCGGCGCCGAGATCCGCGCCGAAGCCGGCTTCCGTCACCACCACATCGGCCAGCGCCAGGCCGAGCCGCGTTGCCATCACGCTGTTGCAGCCATGCGCGATGTTGGCGAAGGGCCCGCCATGCACCAGCGCCGGCGAGCCTTCCAGCGTCTGCACCAGGTTCGGCGACAGCGCATCGCGCAGCAGCGCCGCCATCGCGCCATCCGCCTTCAGGTCGCGCGCGGTGACGGCGGTGCCGTCGCGCGTGCGTGCCGATGATGATGCGGCCGAGCCGTACCTGCAGATCCGCAAGGTCGGTCGCCAGGCAGAAGATCGCCATCACCTCGGACGCCACGGTGATGTCGAAGCCGTCCTCCCGCGGGAAGCCGTTGGCCACGCCGCCGAGCGAGGACACCACGCTGCGCAGCGCTCGGTCGTTCATGTCGATGCCGCGCCGCCAGGTGATGCGGCGCGGCATCGAGGCCGAGCGCGTTGCCCCAGTACAGGTGGTTGTCGATCATCGCCGCCAGCAGGTTGTTGGCGCTGGTTATGGCGTGGAAATCGCCGGTGAAATGAAGGTTGATGTCCTCCATCGGCGCCACCTGGGCCCGGCCGCCGCCGGTCGCGCCGCCCTTCACCCCGAAGCACGGGCCGAGCGAGGGCTCCCGCAGGCAGATCATGGTCTTCGTGCCCAGCGCGTTGAGCGCATCGCCGAGGCCGACGGTGGTGGTGGTCTTGCCCTCGCCGGCCGCGGTCGGGTTGATGCCGGTGACCAGCACGAGCCTGCCGGGCGGGGATCCCATCCGTTCCTGGACGAAACCGAGGTCCACCTTGGCCTTGTACTTGCCGAAGGGAATCAGCGCGTCCTCGGGGATGCCGGCGCGGGCGGCAATGGCGCCGATCGGCCGGAGGGTCGCGGCCCGCGCGATCTCGAGGTCGGTTGCCATTGCGGTCGCTTCTCCCGTTATGCGCCCCGCGATTATCGCCCCCGCGCCGGGCGCGCAAGCGGCGACGGCAACCTTTTGGCTAGCTGGCCCATATGGCCCATATGGCAAGCCCCTGCATCGATATCTGCCGCTACGACGAGGCCACCGGATGGTGCCTCGGCTGCGGCATGACCCGCAAAGACAAGAAGCACTGGAAGAAGGAGAAGGAACGCCGGCCCGCCATCAAGGCGGCGCTGCCGGAGCGGCTGGTGGCGCTGGCCGCGGCCGGCCAGCGCACCGGCAAGGCGGCGAAACGGAAAAAAGACTGATTTCCTTTGCGGATTGATCGGCGTCAATGCCGCATCGCATGATCCGTTGCAGTTTCCGGTCCAGCGGCACTGGCCGCCTGGAATGGACAAGACGGACAACGAGCAAGACTTTGCGCATGCTGGCCGGGGCCATGGCACTGGCGGCGGCATTTGCCGGCCCGGCCGCGGGACAGGATGTGGTGCGCGGCAAGCAGGCGGGGGACTTCGTGCTGGGCCTCGGCGTCATCGGCGTGCTGCCGAACGGCGGCGGCTCGGTCGGCACCATCGGCGGCAAGCCGGAGGTGAGCGACAGCGCCAGCCCGCAGCTCGACCTCAGCTATTTCATGTCGCCCTGCCTGTCCCTGAACCTCATCGCGGCCACCACCCGGCATGATATCAGCGTCAAGGGCTCAGCGCTGGGCAACTTGGAACTTGGGCATGTCTGGGTGCTGCCGCCGACCCTGACCCTGCAGGTGCACCCGCTGCCGGCCGAACGCTTCAGCCCATATGTCGGTGCCGGGCTGAACGTCAGCTTCTTCTATGGCGAGGGCGGCACGCCCACCCCGCCGGTCCAGCGCGTGAAGGTTGATACCGCCCTCGGCCTCGCCCTCAACATTGGTGCGGACTACGAGATCACGACGAAATGGCTGGCCAACCTGGACGTGAAGAAGCTGTACCTGCGTCCCGACGCCAGCATGAATTCCGGGCTGGTCAGTGCCGAGGTGAAGCTCGACGCCTGGATCATCGGCGCTTCGGTGCGCTACCGGTTCTGAAGGCGGCGCGCATCAGGCGGCTTCCCGCCGCCTGACACCGAGATCATCCAGCGCCCCGCCGATCGCCGCGACCGCGCCGCGCATGTCGTCCGGCGTGATTGCGCCGACGCAGCCGACCCGGAAGCTCGGGCACCTTGGTGTTGTAGAAATTGCTGATGAGCACGCCGCGCGCCTTCAGCGCATCGACGAAGCCCTGGAGCACGAAGGCCGGATCGGCCGGCTGGTGCACAGTAACGATCACCGGCCCCTGGTGCCGCGGCTCCAGGTAGGGCGTCAGGCCCAGCGCCTGAACCCCCTCGTACATCACCCGCGCATTCTCCCGGTAGCGGGCCAGCCGCGCCGGCTGCCCGCCCTCGGCATCGAACAGATCGAGCGCCACCTTGAACGCAGCCAGCGCCTGCACGGGCGGGGTGAAGCGGAAGCTGCCCCAGCCGGCCCGCAGCGCATGCTGGTACACATCCGCCAGGTCGAAGGACCAGGACCCGGCATTGCCGGCGGCGGCCTCCACGCTGTCGATCCGCGCCACCGCGAAGCCGATGCCCGGCAGCCCCTCCAGGCATTTGCCCGAGGTGAAGATCACCACATCCACCTCCGGATGTGCCGCAAGGTCCACCGGCAGCGCGCCGAAGGCCGAGACGCTGTCGAGGATCAGCCGCCGCCCGGCCGCCCGCACCACCGGCCCGATCCCGGCCGGGTCGTTGACGATGCCGCTGCCGGTCTCGTGGTGGACGATGGCGACATGGGTGATGCCCGGGTCGGCGGCCAGGGCGGCGGCCACCTCCGCGGCGGTCACCGGCCGGGTGTCCGGGCCGGGGATGGTCACCACTTGCCGGCCGGCCTCGGTGGCCAGCCGCACCGCGCGGTCCGCATAGGACCCGTTATGGGCGATCAGCAGCTTGCCGCCGGCCGGGACGAAGGTGCGGATGGCAGCTTCCATGATGAAATGGCCGCAGCCCTGCAGCGGCAGGGTGGCATGCACCCCCTCGGTCCCGCCGGCGATCGCCCGCACCCGCTCACGGATGGCGGCATAGGTCGGGCGGAACCCGAGGTCCCAGGGCGCGATGTCCTGCGCCATGGCGGCACGGGTTTCAGGGCGGGTCTGCACCGGGCCGGGGATGAGCAACAGCATGAAACGGAACCTTCAAGCACGGTGTGGCAATAGCCCATCCGCCCCAGAAAGGAGAAGGCCGCGGATCTCGCGCAGCAGCTTGCGGCGAATTGCCTCGGCGAAGGCGGCATAGTCCGGGCAGTCCAGGGCGAAGGCGCCGGGGCCGCCGATCACCTCGGCCCGGTAATGATCAAGCAGGTCCGGCTCCTCGTTCAGCACCGCCAACGCATTGATGGTGATGCCGGCGGCGATGCCGATGTCCCGCACCGGGCCGGACGGGCGGCCCTGGTTGTGGCGGCCGTCGCCCGAGACATCCAGGACCAGCCGCGTCGCCTCGGCCGGGCAGCGGGCCAGCAGGGCCAGGCCAGCGGCCATCCCCTGCCCCAGCGCCGTGGCACCGGGTTGCGGCAGACGGGGCGCGGCCTGCAACGCCTCGGCCAGCCGGACGGCGGCGGCAGGGCCATCCACCCGCAGCCAAGGCACCGCCACATCCGGGCCGCCGCCGGGTGGGCCGCTGCCGGACCAGAACAGCACCGCCACCGCGATGGCCCCGCGCGGCCCGCCGGCACAGGCGGCGGCGATGCCGGGGTCGCGGAAGGCCGCGGCATAGCCGTCCACCATCAGGCCGAATTCGTCGTAGTCGACGCTGGCCGAGACATCGATGGCGAGGCAAAGGGCGAGGTCCACCGGATTCATGCAGCGGATATTGCCACGTTCCGACCGGCCGCGGCGCTACAGGCCTGGGACGGATGCCGCTATGGTGCCGCCCGATCATCGCCAAGGAGACGTTCATGGATGCCGGAACCATCGCCCTGATCGGGACCATCCTGGTCCTGTTGATGGCCTCGGCATTGTTCTCCGGCACGGAGACCGCATTCACCGCAGCAAGCCGGGCCTTCGTGACCCGCCGCGCCAAGGAAGGCGACCCGAAGGCGGCGACGCTGGCGAGGCTCGGGGAGCGGCGGGACCATGTGGTCGCGGCCATCCTGGTCGGCAACAACCTGGTCAACACCACGGCCACCGCCCTGGCCTCGGCCCTGCTGATCGCCTGGTTCGGGGAGGGCGGCGTGGCCTATGCCTCGCTGGCCATGACCGTCCTGCTGGTGGTGTTCTCCGAGGTGCTGCCGAAGACCCTGGCACTCCGGTCGCCGGATTCGGTGGCACTGCGGGCAGTGCCGCTGCTGTCGGGGGTGATGTTCCTGCTCGGCCCGGCCGCGGGCGCGGTAGGCTGGCTGGTGCGGATGACGCTGCGGCTGTTCGGCATCCGCCCGCCGGCCGCCGAGGCACCGGGCATCACGGAAGACGAGCTGCTCGGGGCAATCGACCTCCATGGGCTTGGGCAGCATGGCCAGGCGGAACTTGCGGCGCGGGAGGAACGGCGGATGCTGCGCGGCGTCCTCGCGCTCGACGACATGATCGTCGAGGAGGTGATGACCCACCGGTCCCGGGTATTCGCCCTCGACGCCGATGACCCGCCGAAGGTGCTGCTCGCCCGGGCGCTGGCGACGCCGCATACCCGCCTGCCGCTGTGGCGCCGCGACGGGGAGGAGATCCTGGGCGTGGTGCATGCGCGGGACGTGCTGCGGGCGCTTCACCTGGCCGGCGGGGATGCCACGAAGCTGGATCTGGCGGCTATCGCGGCGCCACCGCAGCTGGTGATCGAGACACGGCCGCTGCGCGAGCAGTTGCAGGAATTCCGCAAGGCCCCCATCAAGATGGCCTTCGTGCTCGATGAATACGGCTCCCTGAAGGGCATCGTCACGCTGGAGGACATCGTCGAAGTGGTGGTCGGCCAGATCGCCGAGCGCGGCGAGGCGATCCTGGCGGATCTCGCCGGGGATGGCGCGGTGGAGGTCCGCGGCGATGTGCGCGTGCGGGATATCAACCGTGAGTTGGGATGGGAGCTGCCGGAGGACGAGGCCGCCACCATTGCCGGGCTGGTCGTCGCCTGGCAGCGCGGCATCCCGGCCGTGGGCACCGAGATCACCATCGGCAGCTACACGATCCAGGTGCTGGAGCGCCGCGGGCACCGGCTGGACCGGGTTTCGGTCCGCCAACTGCCCTGACAGGCGGGCGATGGGCGGGCCGGCTCCTTCCATGTCTGGCCCTGGCGCCCCCGGCGTCTTAGTCTGCCTTGAAAGAGGGAGGAGCAGTTGATGCCCGACAGCACCATCGACCCGAAATTGATGCAGGAAACCCGGCTTCCCCTGGCCGGCATCCGCGTCCTCGACCTGACCCTGGCCCGCGCCGGCCCGACCTGCGTGCGGCATCTGGCGGACTGGGGCGCCGACATCATCCGGGTGGAGCCGCCAGGCACCTCCGACGGCCTCGGCGGGGCGCGGGACGGCTTCGACAGCGTCAACCTGCACCGCAACAAGCGCGGCATCGCACTGGACCTGAAGCACCCGGATGGCCACGCCGCCTTCCTGAAGCTGGCCGCGACCGCCGATGTGGTGGTCGAGAACATGCGGATGCAGGTGAAGCACCGGCTGAAGATCGCCTATGACGACCTGAAGGACATCAACCCGCGGCTGGTCTATGCCTCGATCTCCGGCTTCGGCCAGACCGGGCCGTATTCCAAGCGCGGCGGCGTGGACCAGATCGCCCAGGGGATGGGCGGGCTGATGACCATCACCGGCGAGCCCGGCCGCGGGCCGATGCGCGTCGGCATCCCGATCAACGACCTGACCGCCGGCAACCTGCTGGCCTTCGGCATCATGCTGAAGCTGTTCGATCGCGAAAAGACCGGCAAGGGCGGCTACGTCCACACCAGCCTGCTCGAAGCCCAGGTGTTCATGCTGGACTTCCAGGCCAGCCGCTACCTGATGGACGGCGAGGTCGCGGGACAGGCCGGGAACGACCACCCGGTGAACATCCCGATGGGGGTCTTCCCGACCAGCGACAAGCCGATCAACATCGCCGCTTCCTCGCCCAAGCTCTGGACCAATTTCTGCAAGGCCGCCGGCCGCGAGGACTGGCTGGAAGTGCCGGAATGGAAGACTACCGCCGGCCGCAGCGCCGACCGCGCCCGGGTCAACGCCACCATCTCCGAGGTGACGAAAACCCAGTCCAGCGAATGGTGGATCGACAAGCTGGAGGAAGCCGGCATCCCCTGCGGGCCGGTGAACGACATCAAGGACGTCTTCGACGACCCCCAGGTCAAGCACCTGGAAATGGCGATGCCGATGCATCACCGTAAGCGGGGCGACATCCAGGTCGTCGCCAATCCGCTCAACATCGAGGGGCTGGAAACCGGCGTCCACCGGGATGTGCCGGAACTCGGCGAGCATGGCGCGGAAATCCTGGCGGAAGCCGGGTTGTCGGCCGCCGAGATCGCGGACCTGAAGGCCAAGGGAGCATTGGGCGGGGCATGAGCAGCATGGAATTCGCAGACGGCAAGATCCTCGCCAGCATCGCCGACGGCGTCGGCCGGTTGGTGTTCAACCAGCCCGAGAAGCGCAATGCCATGTCGGTCGACATGTGGACCGGCATGGGTGCGGCGCTCGACCTGTTCGCCGAGGACCCGGCGGTGCGCTGCGTCGTGCTGCAGGGCGCCGGCGACAAGGCCTTCGTCTCGGGCGCGGATATCAGCCAGTTCGAGAAGAACCGCGCCAATGCCGATGCCCAGGCCGAATACGACAAGCTGACCAGCGTCGGCCGCGCCCGGCTGGCGGCCTACGGCAAGCCGGTGATCGCCCAGATCCGCGGCTTCTGCATGGGCGGCGGGCTCGGCATTGCGATGTCCACCGATATCCGCATCGCCTCGGACGACAGCCAGTTCGGCATCCCGGCCGCCAAGCTCGGCATCGCCTACGGCTTCGACATGGTGCGGGCGCTGGTGGACCTGGTCGGCCCGGCGCACGCCCATATGATCCTGATGAGCGGCGAGCGCTTCCCGGCCGCCGAGGCCGAGCGCTTCGGCCTGGTGAACAAGGTGGTACCGGTGGCCGAGCTGGATGCGACGGTGGCGAAACTGGCTGCGATCATGGCCAGGAACGCCCCGCTGTCCCTCCTCACCAACAAGATGACGGTGAAATCGGTGCTGATGGACCGCGCCGACCGCGACATGGACAAGCTGCGCGCCGCCATGGCCGCATGCTTCGACAGCAACGACTACCGCGAAGGCCGCCGTGCCTTCATGGAAAAGCGCAAGCCGGCATTCACCGGTAGCTGAAACGACCGTTATTGTTTTTTGGACGACAGGCCGGCATCCTGTTTTGCGCAAGAATCCCGATGCATGACGCGCGGGGTAGGTCTAGGATGCCGGAATGCCGTGACGGACCCGGAAGAAATTCGGTATCGCCGGTATCAATGAACTGCACGAACCGCCGGCCTGACAGGTCGGCAGAAATGACGTCTGGGACAAGGGGTTGATGACCGGGCATGGACGGAACCGTCAAGCCGCCGGAGGTTGAGATTTATTCTCCCGTGCAACCCGGTGATTGTGGCCCTGGGGCGCCCATTTCACGCATCGTGGCCGAAGTCGCCGCCCGGTTCCCCGGGGAACGCATCACCTTGGGGGAAATGGCGGAAGCCTTCGGCGACCGTGCCTTCGGCCTGCTGATCCTGCTGCTGCTGCTGCCATCCCTGTTGCCCGGCATGGCCTCGGTCTTCGGGCTGCCGATCCTGCTGCTCGGTGTCCAGATGGGGCTGGGGCGGCGGACGCCGAAGCTGCCCGGCTTCCTCGCCCGGCAAAGCGTGAAGCGGACCGACCTGCTGCGGCTGACCAGCGGTTCATCCACCTGGATGAACCGCATCGAACAGTATGTGCGGCCACGACCGGGCTTCTTCACCTCCCTGTTGGGCGACCGGCTGTTCGGCTGGCTGACCGCCTATGTGGCGCTGATGCTCATCCTGCCCGGCCCCGGCACCAACGGGCCACCGGCCTTCGGCAACATCGTCATGGCGCTGGGGCTGGTGGAGCATGACAACCGGGTGATGGCCTGGGGGGTCGGGCTGACCATCGGCGGCTGTGCCTTCGCCACCTTCGTGCTGGTCATCCTTGGCTGGCTCGGCATGCAGGCGCTCACCTGGCTGTTCTGACACCGATCGGGCCAGAGGGTCGCCCTGCCGGCGGAAGCCTGCTAGCCTCCGGTCATGCGCCGGTGGCCCGCAAGGGCTGAAACGGGAATGCGGCAGGTGGCCATGCCACCCGTCCGTGGCTGCCCCCGCAACTGTAGGCGGTGAGGCCTTTCCAGATGCCATTGTGCCCTCCGGGGCGCGAGAAGGCGGGAAGGCCGAGGGTCCTGGGGTTCATCCTCCAGCCCCCCACCGTGAGCCAGGAGACCGGCCGGCGCAGAGTTGTCTCGCGCGTGCCGGGCGGGGTGCACCGGCGCACCGGAACCAAGGGCCCTCCGTCCTCCGCGGCAGGCCTTTCCGATTGCGGGAACGACGTCCGTCGTTCCGGCCCGGGTGACCGGGCCGGGGCTCTGTCGTCAACGCATTCGGAGGACCCCGATGCGACGCGTATCCCTGCTTCTGGCGGGCGGCCTTGCCGTCCTCGCCACCAACAGCCATGCCCAACAGGCCATTCCCGACACCATCGTCACCGGCACCCGCATCCCGACACCGGCGGAGCGCGTGCCGGCCGCCATCACCGTCATCACCCGCCAGGAGATCGAGGACCGCGGCTACCAATCGCTGTCCGAGGCGCTGGTATCCGTCCCCGGCATGCGGGTGGTGCCGGGCGGCGGGCTGGGGGGCCAGACCAGCGCCTTCCTGCGCGGCAATTCCAGCCGCTCCGTCCTGGTGCTGCTGGACGGCGTGCCGCTGAACGACCCGGCCGAGCCGAACGGCGCCTTCAACTTCGGCCAGGACCTGCTGTTCGACGTCGAGCGGATCGAGGTGCTGCGCGGCCCGACCTCCGCCTTGTACGGCTCGTCGGCGATCGGCGGCGTCATCAACCTGGTGACCCGCAAGGCACCCGCCGACCGCGCCTTCCAGCCCTATGGCGAGCTTGCGGGCGGCACCCAGCGCAGCCTGCGCGGCGGCCTCGGCGTCACCGGCACCATCGGCGCCTATGACTACCTGTTCTCCGGCCAGTCCCTCTCGACCGAGGGCTCGAATGCCACGCCGCCGCGCTTCGACCGCGCCATCGGGGAGCGGGACGGCTTCCGCGGCGCCTTCACCACCGCCCGGCTCGGCTGGACCCCGGTGGAAGGCACCCGGCTGGAGGCCCTGCTGCGCTGGCGCCAGACCAATTTCGGCCTGGACAGCGTGCCGCAGGACGACCCGAACTACTCCGGCGAGGATCGCCGCACCTATGGCCAGTTGCGCGGCGAGACCAGGTTGCTGGACGGCACCTGGACCACCGGCCTGCGGCTGGCCGCGACCGAGGACCGGCGGGTCTACAGCAACCTGCCGGATCGCCTCAGCAGCGCCCTGACCCGGGACTACTACCGCGGCACCCGGACCACTCTCGATTGGGGCAACTCGGTGCTGCTACCGGGCATGGGCGTACTCAGCAACGGCGCGCTCGGCTTCGGAGTGACCCACAGTGCCGAGGAAGCCAGCAGCCTGAGCGCCGGCAGCGGGGCCGAGATCTCGGTCGATGCGCACCAGCACAGCACCGGCGGCTATGCCACCCTGCAGTACCAGGTGCTGGAACGGCTGGACCTGACCGCCGGGCTGCGGCACGACAGCACCACCGGCTTCACCGACGAGACGACCTGGCGGGTCGGCGGGGTGCTGGCGATGCCGGAGATCGCCACGCGCGTGCGGGTCTCGGCCGGCACCGGCTTCGCGGCGCCATCGCTCTACCAGCGCTTCGGGGTCATCAGCGGCTTCTTCCGCGGCAACCCGGAGCTGAAGCCGGAACGCTCCACCGGTTGGGAAGTCGGCGTCGAGACAGATATCCCGGGCTTCGGCCGCACCGACTTCGTCACCCCGAGCGTCACCTATTTCCAGAGCCGGGTGCGCGACCTGATCAACTTCAACCGCAGCTTCAACAGCTTGGTGAACGTGGACCGGGTGCGTATCCAGGGCGTGGAGCTTGGGCTGACCCTGCGGCCGGCGACCTGGTTCGAGGCGACGGCCGCCTGGACCATCACCGGCGCCTTCGACGACACCACCAACGAGCGCCTGCCGCGCCGGCCGGAACATGTGGTCAGCATCACCGCGCGGATTGCACCGACGCCGAAGCTGGTGATCTCGCCCACGGTGCAGTTCACCGGCCGCAGTCCTGAAGCTGCCTTCGCCAGTTACCGGAACGACGACAGCAGCTATGCCTACCCGCGCAGCAACCCGGCCGGCACTCTGGTGAACGTCACCGCAAGCTGGCAGGCCTTCGAGCAGGCCACGCTGTTCCTGGAGGCCCGCAACCTCGGCAACAGCCGGTGGGAGCCGGCGAACGGATTCGCCACGCCGGGGCGCAGCGTGCTGGTCGGCACGCGCTTCGCGCTGTAGCCGCCCGAAGCGGCCCGGGGGATGTTTCCTCCGGGCCTGTGGCTACCAGGCCTATCGCGCGCGGGCGATGCAGAAGGCGATGATGCCGGCCAGGGCGCGGCGCACCGGGCTGTCGGGGAACAGCGCCAGGGCATCCAGCGCCACATCGCCATAGGCCTGCGCCCGCGCCACCGTGTCGCGCAGCGCGCCATGGCGCTCGATCAGCGCCTGGGCAGTGGCGAGGTCTTCCGGCCCCTGGTCGCGGTCTTCGAGGGTGCGGCGCCAGAAGATGCGCTCGGCATCGTCGCCCCGCTCGAAGGCCAGCAGCACGGGCAGGGTGATCTTGCCCTCGCGGAAATCGTCGCCGACGGTCTTGCCGAGCCGTTCCTGCTCGGCCGCGTAGTCCAGCGCGTCATCGACCAACTGGAAGGCGATGCCGAGGTTGCGGCCGTAGGTGTCGAGCGCCTCCTCCTCCGCGACCGGCCGGTCGGCCACCACAGCGCCGATCCGGGTCGCAGCGGCGAACAGCGCGGCGGTCTTGCCCTCGACGACTTCGAGGTACTGCGCCTCGGTCGTCTTGGTGTCGTTCTGGGTGGCGAGCTGCAGCACCTCGCCCTCGGCGATGGTGGCGGAGGCTTCCGAGAGGATGGCCAGCACCTTCAGGCTGCCATCCGCGGTCATCAACTGGAAGGCGCGGGCGAACAGGAAGTCCCCGACCAGGACGCTGGGCTTGTTGCCGAACAGCGCATTCGCGCTGGCCTGGCCGCGCCGCAGCGAACTTTCGTCCACCACGTCATCGTGCAGCAGGGTGGCGGTGTGGATGAACTCCACGCAAGCGGCCAGCGCCACATGGCGGTCCCCGCGGTAGCCGCAAAGCTGTGCCGCCGCGAGGGTCAGCAGCGGCCGCAGCCGCTTGCCGCCGGCCGCGACGATATGCGCGGCCAATTGCGGGATCAGCGCCACCGGGCTGTGCATGCGCTGCACGATCAGCCGGTTGCAGGCTTCCAGATCCGCCTGGACAAGCGAGGTCAGCGCCGTAAGCGCATCCTCGCCGCCACTGGCCGGCATCATCACAGGCGATATTTCCGGCACAGCACGCGCAACCGCTGCCACTTCACTTGACCCTGGGCTGGGGGGCGGCACCATAGCCACGCAGGCACTTGGCGGCAAGCGCCGGAAAAACAAGGATTTCGTGGAACCATGCGGCTCATCGTCCAAAGCGTGGACCCGGTCCGGCTCAGTTTCCTGATGGCGCTGCTGCGCGATGCCGGCATCGAGTGCGTGTTGCTGGACCAGCATATCAGCGCGATGGAGGGCGGCATCGGCGCCTTCCCTCGCCGGCTGGCGGTGGCGACCGAGGATTGGGACGCGGCCCGGAAGGTGCTGCGGGAGGCCGGCGAGGAACACGCGTGACCGAGGGCTTCACCGAGGACCGGCTGCTCGACGGCCGGGTGCTGCTGCGCCAACCGCGCAGCGGCCTGCGGGCCGGGCTGGATGCGGTGCTGCTGGCCGCCGGCGTGCCGGCCCGGCCCGGCCAGCGGGTGCTGGAAGCCGGCTGCGGCAGCGGCGCGGGCTTCCTGTGCCTGGCGGCGCGGGTGCCGGGGCTGCGGATCATCGCGCTGGAGCGGGACCCCGTGCTGGCCGCCCTGGCCACCGCCAATGCCGCCGCCAACGGCCTCGCCGGGCAGGTGGAGGTGATCGAGGGCGATGTGCGGGACCGCGCCCTGGCCCGCCGCCTGCCGCCCTGCGACCACGGCTTCGCCAACCCGCCCTTCTGGCCCGGCGGCACCACCCCGCCCGAGGCCCGGCGGCAGGCAATGACCCATGCGGCCACCGGGGATGCCGCCAGCCTGGCGGATTGGGCCATCTGGCTCGCCACGCCGCTGGCGAACCGCGGCACGCTAAGCCTGATATTGCCAGCGGCGCGGCTGGACCAGGGAATGGCGGCGCTGGCGGCGGCGGGATGCGCGGGCACGCTGCTGTTGCCGTTCTGGCCGCGCGCGGGGTTGGCCGCCAAGCGGGTGCTGCTGCAGGCCCGGCGTGGTGGCCGCGGCCCGGCGCAGGTTGCGCCCGGCCTGACGCTGCATCTGGCCGAAGGCTTCACCCCGGCGGCGGAAGCCGTGCTGCGCGATGCCGCCGCCCTGCCCTTTCGTTGAGCCAGGTCAGCTGATGTTGGTATCCGGATGGCGCAGATGCCACAGCCGCTCGTGTGCCGCGACCAAGCTTTCCATGTTGCGGCGCCGGTTGGTGTCCGGGGAAACCGGGCGACGCGTCAGCATCATTTCCAGGATTCGCAGCAGCTGTTCCGCCACCTCGTAGTCGGCCTGGTCACAGGCATGATGGAAGGCGATCAGGATCTTGTCGGACAGGCGTCGGCTGTGCCGAGGCGCTGCCCCGCCGCGCCCGGTGTCCTTGCCGCCGTCCTGTTCCGCACCCTCGTCCGCCATACTGCCCTCATCCGGTTGCGGCCCGACCCGTCAATTGGACCATGCCCGTTCATGCAGCTTAGCAAACTTCGCATTGCTGCGAAGTGCTGCCGCCCTACTCGAAAAACCTACCGGGCGATCTGGGCCGCGACCGTCGCGGCGATCGATTCCGGTGTCTGTTCCGGCCGGAACAGCGTGCGCACCTTGGCATCGGGTCCGACCAGATAGATGAAGCTGGAGTGGTCCATCAGGTAGTCGGTCATTTCGGCCCGCTCCACCTTGGCATAGTATACCCGGTAGGCGCGCGCTGCATCCGCAACCTGCTGCGGCGTGCCGGTCAGGCCCTGCATCCGCGGATGGAAGCGGCTGACATAGTCCGCCAGGTGTTCCGGCGTATCGCGCTGCGGATCGACCGAGATGAAGACCGGCACCACGGCGTCCCCGGCCGGCCCCATCGCATCGACCGCCGCGACCATGGTGCCGAGTTCGGTCGGGCAGACGTCGGGGCAATAGCTGTAGCCGAAATACACCAGCATCCAGCGGCCGGCATAATCCTGCTCGGTCACCGGCTTGCCGGACTGGTCGGTCAGGCTGAACGGCCCGCCGAGCGACATGCCCTGCGGCAGCTGCACCCCGCCGCCCGAGACCACCGTCCCCTGGCCGCCGAACAGCATGGTGAGCCGGCTGGCGAAGGCGTCCGCCAGCCCCTCACCCGGCGCCCTGGTCACCCAGGCATAGGCCCAGATCCCGCCGAGCAGGAGAACGAGCAGACCGGCAAAAATACGAATGGTTCGCAGCATCGCCACAGGATAGGCCGGCCAGCCCCGGATCGCCAGGGCGGGCGCCGCAGCCCAGCCCTGCGGCCGGGTCAGTGGCGCGGCGGCGCGGCGGGCTCACCGGTCGGCTGGGGGGAGGTGAAGGTGCTGTCCGAGAAGGCTTCTTCCCAACTGCCGGAGGTGCTGGCCTTGGAATACTCGGTGGAACGGTTCTCGAAGAAATTGGTGTGCTCGACCGCGTTCAGCATCTCATCGAGCCAGGGCAGCGGGTTCTTCTCGATGTGGAACAACGGCTCCAGCCCGAGCTGTTGCAGGCGGCGGTCGGCGATGAAGCGGATGTAGGTCTTGGTATCGGCCGCATCGATGCCCTCGACGCCGCCGAGTTCGAAGGCGAGGTCGATGAAGGCGTCCTCATGGTCCACGATGGTGGCGCAGATGAGGTAGAGGTCGCGGCGCAGCTCCTCGGTCCAGATCTCCGGGTTTTCCTGCACGAAGGTTCGGAACAGCCGGATGATGGACAGGCAATGCAGGGTTTCGTCCCGCACCGACCAGGCGACGATCTGGCCCATCCCCTTCATCTTGTTGAAGCGGGGGAAGTTCATCAGGATGGCGAAGGATGCGAACAGCTGCAGCCCCTCGGTGAAGGCACCGAAGGCGGCCAGGGTCTTGGCGATCTCTGTCTTGTTCTCGATCGAGAAGCTGTGCATGTAGTCGTACTTGTCCTTCATCTCCTTGTATTTGAGGAAGGCGCTGTACTCCAGCTCCGGCATCCCGACCGTATCCAGCAGGTGGGAATAGGCGGCGATGTGGATGGTCTCGGTATTCGAGAAGGCCGACATCATCATCAGCACTTCGGTCGGCTTGAACACCTGCGAGTACACTTTCATGTAGCAGTTGTTCACCTCGACATCCGCCTGGGTGAAGAAGCGGAAGATCTGGGTCAGCAGGTTGCGCTCGGCGGCCGACAGGTTGCGCTGCCAGTCCTTCACGTCATCCGCCAGCGGCACTTCCTCAGGCAGCCAGTGGACGCGCTGCTGGGTCAGCCAGGCGTCATAGGCCCAGGGGTAGCGGAAGGGCTTGTACACCGGGTTGGCGGTGAGGAGATCGAAACGAACAGGAAGCTCGTCGGGGGAGGAAGTGCCGTCGGCCATGGTAACCGCCATTCAATTTCTGGGTAGTGCCGTGGGTGGTGCCTGCCTGCCTCACTGGCAGGCCAGGCACTCTTCATAGTCCGTGGTCGAGGTCTGCGCCCCATTGGCCATCAGCGGCACCGCCGCATCCGCCGCGGTCGCCACATGCGCCGCCATGATGTCGCCCTGCCCCACGATCTTCTCGCTGATCGTGTCGGCCCGCTGGATGGACAGGCTGCGGCAGTAGTACAGCGACTTCACCCCGCGCTTCCAGGCCATCAGATGGATCTGGTGCAGGTCGCGCTTGTGGATGTTCGCGGGCAGGAACAGGTTGACCGACTGGCTCTGGCAGATGAAGGGCGCGCGGTCCGCCGCATGCTCGACCACCCAGCGCTGGTCCAGCTCGAAGGCCGTCTTGAAGGTGGCGCGGTCCTGGTCGCTCAGGAAATCGAGGTGCTGCACGCTGCCCTTGCGGACGGTGATGCTGGTCCAGGTCTCGTCGTCGTCGCGGCCGTGCTTGGCCAGCACCTTCTTCAGGAACGGGTTGCGGACGATGTAGCTGCCGGACAGGGTCTTGTGGTTGTAGACATTGGCCGCCACCGGCTCGATCCCCGGCGAGGCGCCGCCGCAGATGATGCTGATGCTGGCGGTCGGCGCGATCGCCATCTTGTTCGAGAACCGCTCCATGAAGCCGTATTCCGCGGCATCCGGGCAGGCGCCGCGCTCCTCGGCCAGGGCGCGGCTGGCGAAGTCCGCCTGTTCGCGGATGTGCTTGAACATCCGCTTGTTCCAGACCTTCGCCACCACGCTCTCGAAGGGCACGTTCTGCGCCTGCAGGAAGCTGTGGAAGCCCATCACGCCGAGCCCGACGGAGCGTTCGCGCATCGCCGCGTACTTCGCCTTCACCATGCTGTCCGGCGCGGTGTCGATGAAGCCCTGCAGCACGTTGTCGAGGAAGCGCATCACATCGGGGATGAAGCGCGGGTTGTCCTTCCACTCGTGCCAGGTCTCGAGGTTCAGCGAGGACAGGCAGCACACCGCGGTGCGGTCGCGGCCATGCTGGTCGCGCCCGGTCGGCAGCGTGATCTCGGAGCACAGGTTGGAGGTCTTGACCTCCAGCCCCGCCAGCTTGTGGTGCGCCGGCAGCGCCTTGTTCACGTGGTCCGAGAAGATCAGGTAGGGCTCGCCGGTCTCGATCCGCGCGGTCAGGATGCGGATCCACAGGCCGCGCGCCGAGACCTTGCGCATGATCGCGCCGTCCTTGGGGCTGCACAGCGGCCATTCCTCGTCGGCCTCGACCGCCCGCATGAAGGCGTCCGAGATCAGCAGCCCGTGGTGCAGGTTCAGCGCCTTGCGATTCGGGTCGCCGCCGGTGGGGCGGCGGATCTCGATGAACTCCTCGATCTCCGGGTGGTTCACCGGCAGGTAGACCGCCGCCGAGCCGCGCCGCAGCGAGCCCTGGGAGATCGCCAGGGTCAGGCTGTCCATCACCCGGATGAAGGGCACCACGCCGGAGGTCTTGCCGTTGCGGCCGACCTTCTCGCCGATGCCGCGCAGGTTGCCCCAGTAGCTGCCGATGCCGCCGCCCTTGGCGGCCAGCCAGACATTCTCGTTCCACAGTCCGACGATGCCGTCGAGGCTGTCGTCGGCCTCGTTCAGGAAGCAGGAGATCGGCAGGCCGCGGGTGGTGCCGCCGTTGGACAGCACCGGGGTGGCCGGCATGAACCACAGCCGGCTGATGTAGTCGTAGATGCGCTGCGAATGGGCGGCGTCATCGCCATAGGCCGAAGCCACCCGCGCGAACAGGTCCTGGTAGCTTTCGCCCGGCAGCAGGTAGCGGTCGTCCAGCGTCGCCTTGCCGAAGTCCGTCAGCAAGGCGTCGCGTGCCCGGTCCACCTGAACCTGATGATGGCCTTCAAGCTGTACCGTATCGAACAAGGCGACGTCCCCTTCATTCCCCCGGACCAGTGCATGCATCCTGGAGCGTCCTTACACAAGATGTTGGTGCGAGTGACTTACTCTAACACCATATCGGGTATTGGGTTGCAAAAAATCTGCCGGCCGGAAGTCCAGGCCAACCGCCATTGTTCACATTACGTTCACGGATAAGTTGGCAGGTTGGGTGAGATCGTCAAGCACCATTCGGCACCCGCCGCCGCCCGGCGCCGGTAGCTGGGCGCCCTGATCCGGCCCGCCGCGGTGGTGGTTGACCCTATAGGACAGGCGCGGGGCGCGGCCGGACGGCGCGACTCGTCACCCGGGCCGGCCGGCACCAGTCCCGCCCGGGCCTGCCGGGATACGCGCCGTGGAGGCGGTTCAGGCCAATGGCCGCGTGCCGCACCAATCGGCGATGAAGGCCGCCATGGACAGGGTGGTCCGCTTCAGGTGTTCCAGGTTGGTGCGCTCGTCGAAGGCATGCGCGCCCTCCCCCATCGGCCCGTAGCAGAGCCCGGGGATGCCGAAATACAGACCGTAGAACCGGGTGTCGTTCACCGCGGTGGTGATCCTTGCCGGCATCTCGTCGCCGAAGACCTGGGCATGGGCGGCGGCCAGCACCGCCTCGGCCTCGGTGCCGGGCTCCAGCACGTAGCCGTCGGCGAGGAAGCCGTGCCACTCGACCGTCGGCGGGTTGTTGGCGAGGAAGTTGTCCGTCTTCGCCGCGGCTTCCACGCAGCGTTCCACGCCACGCTGGGCCTCCGCCACATCGGTGCCGGGCAGCAGGCCGATCCGGCAATCCACCTCGCACCAGGCCGGGGTGGAGCTCGCCCAGTCGCCGCCGCGGATGATGCCGGGGTTGAACTTCAGCGGATTCTCAATGCCGGCATACCAGGGGTGCTGCTTCGCCGCCTCGTTCAGCGTCGCGGTATGTCCCTGCAAGGCCAGGATGAGGTGGTAGGCGGACATGATGGCGTTGCTGCCGGACTGCGCCACTGCGACATGCACCGGCACGCCCCGAACCCGGATGCGGAACCATAGCGTGCCGGTATGGGCGCGGGTGATGGTGCCGCCGGTGGGCTCCGGAATCAGCGCCGCCTCGGCCCGGTAGCCCCGCACCAGAGTGGAGAGCGCGCCGTTGCCGGTGCTTTCCTCCTCGGTCACCGTCTGGACATGCACATCGGCGGCCGGCTCCAGCCCGGCGGTCTTCAGCGCATCCATTGCGAAGACCATGGCGGCGACGCCCGACTTCATGTCATGCGCGCCGCGGCCGTACATCCAGCCGTCCTTGATGGTGGCGCTGTAGGGCGGGTAGGTCCACATCTCGGCCGGGCCAGCCGGCACCACGTCGATATGGCCCTGCAGGATCAGGCTGCGGCCGGTCGGGTTGGCGGCGCGATGGGTGGCGACCACCTGCACCGAATTCGCCGCGCTGGCATCAACCATGGGGCTGGCCTTCGGATGGTCGGTCAGCGGCACCTCGGCCAGGGTGTAGCGGTCCACCCCATAGCCCCGCGCCGCCATCTGCCGTGCCACCCAATCCTGCAGCGGGGCCTCGTTGCCGCGGGTGCTGGGGAATTTCACCAGCTCTCCGAGGAAGGTCACCTCGCGGTCGAAATTGGCATCGACGGCGGCGGAGAGGCGGGCGAGCAGTGCGGCATCGGGCATCCGGGCATCCTCGGCAGGGGTGGCGCGCGGGCAGACTAGCACGCACGCCACCGGTCGCCAGGACGCCGGCGGCTATTGCACGGGCTTGGCGTATTGCGCCGCGGTGTGGTTCACCGGGCTCGGCTCGTACACCACCTTGTCGCGCTTGCCGGCCCAGATGTTGCGCAGGAAGATGATGGGCAGCACGCCCTTGTCCTCCAGCAAGGCCCGCGCCGCCTGGTGCGTCAGGACCTCGCGCTGCTCGGGGTCCATGGTGGTCATGGCCTTGGCCAGCGGCACATCCATCTCCGGGTTGGAGTAGCGCTGGCGGTTGAACGGGCCGTGGCCGAGATCCGGGTTGCGGGTCATCGCCACCTGGCGCATCGGGTTGATGGTCAGGTAGCTGCTGAAATAGGTCATGAACAAGGAGAACTCGCGGTTGGTCGCCTTGCTGAACAGCGTGGCCGGCGGCAGCGTCTGCACCTGGGTCTCGACGCCGACGCGGGTGAAGGATTGCGCCAGGGCCTGCAGCAGACCGTCGTCGTTCGGGAAGAAGCCGTTCGGGCCATGGATGGTGATGCGGAAGCCCTCGGGATAGCCGGCCTCGGCCAGCAACGCGCGGGCGCGGGGCGGGTCGTAGGGCAGCGGCGGCAGGTTGGGCAGCCGGTGCTCCGCGATGGGGGCGGCGAACTGGTCTGCGGCGCGGGCCTGGCCATGGTACAGCCGCTCCGCGATCACCTCGCGCGGGATAGCGAGCGAAAGCGCCTCCCGCACCCGCCGGTCGGCCAGCGGGTTGCGGTCGAGCGGCTTGCCCTGGCGGTCGAGCACATGCGGCGTCGTCTCCCGCATCGCATCCGGCGCCAGGTAGACGAAGGTCACGCTGTCCCCGGCGAACAGTGCGAAGCGCGGATCGCGTTCCAGCCGCGGGACATCTTGCAGCGGCACGTAGTCGATGAGGTCCACCTCACCCGCGAGCAGCGCCGCCATGCGCGAGCCGCCCTGCGGGATATAGCGGAAGGTCACCTTGTCCCATGGCTCGGCGGGGCCCCAGTAGTCCGTGTTGCGGGTCACCACCAGCCGCTCGTTGTGCAGGTAGCTGGCGTAGCGGTAGGGCCCGGTGCCGATCGCCAGCTTGCCGCTGGTGAAATCCGAAGTGCTGGGACTGGGCCCATGCACCCGGCGGGACAGGATCGGCGGGCCGGTCAGATCATAGGGCAGCAGCGGGTTCGGCTCGCGGGTGCGGAGGATGACGGTCTGCGGGTCCTTGATCTCGATGGCACTGATGGTGCGGACCTGCGGCGTGAACAGCGCCGGGCTGTTCGGCACGGTGGGCACGCGGGCGAAGGTATAGGCGATATCGTCCGCCTCGAAGGGCGTGCCGTCATGGAAGCGGACGCCTTCGCGCAGCTTCAGCTCCCAGGTCAGCGGGTCGATCATGCGCAGGCTGGTCGCCAGCCGGGGCTGCTGGCGGGCCTGGGTGTCGAGTTCGAACAGCGGTTCGAAGATCTGCCGCAGGACCATGCTGTTGTTGGTGGTGTTGTGGTAGTGCGGGTCGAGTGCGCTGGGTGGGGTCTGCGCCGCGATGACCAACTCGCGCTGGGCGGCGGCGGGCGCCGCTATGGCAATGGCGACTGCGCAGACAGCCGCCGTGAAAACACGCTGCATGGACGACCTCCCCTCGGGCTGATCTGACGCCAGCCACGATGCGAGCCTCCGATGCGGGGCGCCGTCCCGTCAAGCGCTGCGCCACACGTCGTGCGGGAGAGAACTGTAGCCGACACACCTCGCCGCGCAGATCCCGCAGGGCCATGAAGTACATGTAATGCCCAAAACCAATCTTGGCAAAAACAAGGCAGCGAATTGGGCGAAAAAAATTGCCATATCCGGGCTGGACACAACCATCAGCGTCAATGCTGGCAGCAATGATGCGCTGTGTGCGCAAGAGAATCGCGTTTATGACCTCGGCGATGCGGCATATGACGCCATGCGACAATCTGTGACATTGCCTGATGCAACCATGCAGGCCTTGGCGAAACCATGCAGGAATACCGGTTCGTTGCAGGATCGTGGCGGGGCTTGCGCTGCGCCGAAAGCCGCGGCAGCCGTGACATTCGGCGTAATGCAAGTTGATTTCAGCGCAATTCCACAACGCCAATGATCCATCGTTTCCTGAGGCTGCATACCGGTTATTTTATTCTGTATTAGAAACGTATATAATGTTCAATACTTGCGGGGCGATGCAGCCTTGCCTTAACCCAAGCATCGCCGGCGGCCATCGCTGGTCCGGGGTGCAGCACCGCACGATCCGGATGTCCATGTCGAAGAGTGCGGAGAACGACCTTCTCCGGCTGACGCCCGGCTTTTGCCTGCCGGCAGCCGGGCACCGTCTTTTCGACGTTTTCCGCAGGGGATTGCAGACCATGCCTGAGTATTTCGTCGAAAGCTTCGATAACGGGATCGGTGCGCTAAATCATGTCTGGGGCAATCCCAACATCGATACCAGCAAGTCCGGCCAAGTAACGGTAAGCGGCGACGGTGGTTTCATGCAACGCCCGTGGGGCGCGTCAACCGGGTTCGGCTACGGCACCTATGAAATCGTCGCCTCGGTTTCCGGCAACACCGCCGGTCCGGCCGCACTGCTCTGGCCGGGCGACGACGTGTGGCCGGGCCAGGAGTTCGACATACTCGAGGTGATCAACGGCACCCCGTACGGCGCCGTTCACTGGAGGGGTTCCAACGGCGGCGACGGATACAAGTCGGTGTATTTCAACGGCATCGACGAGAGCAAGGTTCACACCTACACCCTCGATTGGGCGCCGGGCAAGATCACCTACTACGTCGATGGCAATTGGATGGGCGAAGTCGGCAATAACGTCGGCCGGGACTATGACCACGGCGGCACCAATCAGGTGTTCGGCCTGCAGAACAAGGGCTGGGCGACGTCGATGACCGTGTACGAGGTTTCGTACTCGTCCGATGGCAGCGGTGGCGGCAGCAACAGCGGCAGCAGCACGCCGTCCTCGTCGAACAATTCCTGGTCGCCGGAGCCGGTATCCTCGTCCAACAACTCCTGGTCGCCGGAGCCCGAAACCTCCTCGGGTGGCGACGACAGCTGGCGCGGCAGCACCAAGGAGCCCTGGTGGGACGCCTGGGAAGCGGCCTGGGACGCGAATGCCTATGCCGGCAAGGGCGATGCCTGGCAGGTCGAGTTCTGGAACAAGGTCGCCGACGGCGACTTCGCGTAAATGGCGCCGGGCGGCCCGGTAACGGGCCGCCCACACTGCCCTAGCTATCCAGGCTCATTCCCACTCGATGGTGCCCGGCGGCTTGCTGGTGATGTCGTAGGTGACGCGGTTGATGCCCCGCACCTCATTGACGATGCGGTTGGCGACGCGGGCAAGGAATTCCATGCTGAACGGATAGACATCCGCCGTCATGCCATCCGTGCTGGTCACCGCACGCAGCGCGCAGGCGCTGTCATAGGTCCGGCCATCGCCCATCACGCCCACCGTGCGCACCGGCAGCAGCACCGCGAAGGCCTGCCAGATCGCATCGTACAATCCGGCGGCGCGGATCTCCTCAAGGTAGATGGTGTCGGCCTGGCGCAGGATGTCCGCCTTCTCGCGCGTCACCTCGCCGGGGATGCGGATGGCCAGGCCCGGTCCCGGGAAGGGGTGGCGGCCAACGATCGCCTCCGGCATGCCGAGTTCGCGGCCCAGCACGCGCACCTCGTCCTTGAACAGGTCGCGCAGCGGCTCGACCAGCTTCATGCGCATGCAGTCCGGCAGGCCGCCGACATTGTGGTGCGACTTGATGGTGACGCTAGGCCCGCCGGTCGCCGAGACGCTCTCGATCACGTCCGGGTAGAGCGTGCCCTGGGCCAGGAAGTCGGCGCCGCCGATCTTCTGCTGCTCCTCCTCGAACACCTCGATGAACAGCCGGCCGATGGTCTTGCGCTTCAGCTCCGGGTCGGTCACCCCGGCGAGCTGGCCGAGGAACAGCTCGCTCGCATCCCGGTGGACCAGCTTGATGTTGAAGCGGTCGCGGAAGGTACGGACCACCTGTTCGCTCTCATTGGCCCGCATCAGCCCGTGGTCCACGTAGATGCAGGTGAGCTGGTCGCCGATCGCCTCATGCAGCAGCACCGCGGCCACGCTGGAATCGACGCCGCCCGAAAGCCCGCAGATCACCCGGCCACCGCCGACCTGGGCGCGGATGCGGGCGATGGCCTCGGCACGGAAGGCGCCCATGGTCCAGTCGCCGGCGCAGCCGCAGATCAGATGGGTGAAATTCTTCAGCAGCGCCGCGCCATGCGGCGTGTGCACCACCTCCGGGTGGAACATGGTGCCGTAGAACCGGCGGGCGTCGTCGGCGATCAGCGCGAAGGGCGCGCCCTCGCTGGCCGCGACCACGCGGAAGCCGGGCGGCAACCGGGTGATGCGGTCGCCATGGCTCATCCACACCTGCTCGCGCGCACCCTTGGCCCACAACCCTTCGGTGATGGCGCTGTCCGCCGGTAACATCGATGAAGGCGCGTCCGAACTCCCGCGCATGGCCGCCCTCGACCACCCCGCCGAGCTGGTGCGCCATGGTCTGCTGGCCGTAGCAGATGCCAAGGATGGGCAGACCCATGCCGAACACCGCTTGCGGTGCCCTCGGGCTGGCGCCCTCCGTCACGCTCGCCGGCCCGCCCGAGAGGATGATCCCGCGCGGGGCGAAGGCGCGGATGCGTGCCTCATCCGCGGTGTAGGGCCAGATCTCGCAATAGACGCCGGACTTCCCGCAGGCGCCTGGCGATCAGCTGCGTCACCTGGCTGCCGAAGTCGAGGATCAGGATGCGGTCGTGCTGGACCGCAGGCCCAGCGGAGGGTGTCGAGGGGGCGTTCATGGCGTCTAACACCACAGCAGGGGCGTCCGGGCAAGCCGCCCGTCACGCTTCCGAGGCGGGCGCCGTCGCAGTCAGCAGGGATTCGATGGGGTTCCAGGCGAAGGCCAGTTGCTCCATCGGTTGGCCGGCGAACTGGATCTCCTCGCGCGCCGCGGGCCGGCCGCCCAGGTGCTGGTAGAACCAGCGGGTCGGGTTGTCCTTCAGCACCCATAGCATGACGGAACGGCAGCCGACCGCGGCCAGATGCGCCGCCATGGCGCGCATCAGCCGGCGGCCTACGCCGCGGTCACGGTAGTCGTCCAGCAGGTAGAGGGTTTCGACCTCGCCATCGCCGAAGCCCGGCCGCCTGGCGCGGCCGCCCGAAACGAACCCGACCACCGCCCCGTCCTCGCCCGCCGGGGCGTCCTCCCCACTGGCAACGGCGATGAACACCGCATGGCCGTTACGGCGGTCAGCGATCGCCGCCTCGTAACCGGCGGCGTGGCGCAGGATGGATAATCCGGCGAGATACGCCTCCGGCAGCACCCCGGCATAGGCGGTACGCCAGGTGGCGACATGCACGGCGCCGATGGCGGCAGCATCGGCGGGCCGGGCGCGGCGGATGCAGATCATGCGGCGCGAATCCTTCCCTTGCTCAGCCTTCGGGCGTTGCCTCCGTCCGGGCCTTCCGCTGCAGGATCGCCGCGAAGAAGCCATCGGTGCCGTGTTGCGCCGGGGTGGTGACCAGGTAAGGCCCCTCGGACGGCGGAAGCCCGGCAGCGCCCGCTGCCGCCCAGGCATCGGCCAGCGGCAGCACGGTGAAATCCGTGTGGCGATCCAGGAAGGCTTGCACCTGCATCTCGTCCTCCTCGGGCAGCAGCGAACACGTAGCGTAGACCAGACGCCCGCCGGGCCGCACGAGATCAGCGCTCATGGCCAGAATTTCGGCCTGCTTGGCGCACAACTCCGTGAGGTCGGTTGGGTCGGTACGCAAGCGTGCATCCGGGTTGCGTCGCCATGTGCCCGTGCCGGTGCAGGGGGCATCGACCAGCACCCGGTCGAACTGCCCGGCTCGGCGCTTGGCCCAGCGGTCGCCGGCTTCCAGCAGGTGCCGTTCCACATTGTCCACCCCGGCCCGGCGCAGCCGCTTCACCGCACCTTCGAGCCGGGGGACGGAGACGTCACAGGCGGTGATCCGCCCACGGTTCCGCATGGTGGCGGCCAATGCCAAGGTCTTGCCGGCCGCCCCGGCGCAGAGGTCCACCACCCGCATCCCCGGCCGCGCGTCGGTCAGCAGGGCGATGAGCTGGCTGCCCTCATCCTGGACCTCGATCAGTCCCTCCATGAAGGCCTTGGTCTGGGTGACCGGGCGGCGGGAGGGCAGCCGCAGGCCCCAGGGCGAAAACGGTGTCGGGGTGGTCTCGATACCCTCGGCGGCCAGCGCCGCGGCGGCATCTTCCCGGCTGGCCTTCAGCAGGTTGGCGCGCAGGTCGAGCGGCGCCTCCGCCTCCATCGCCGCGGCCTCGCTGGCCAGATCCTCGCCGAACCGGACGCGGAAGCCGGGCAGCACCCAGTCCGGCAGGTCGAGCCGCACGCCTTCCGGCATGGCAGGATGGATCAGTCCCGGGCCATAGCGGGTGCCGTCGAGCTGCCGCAGCAGCCGTTCCTCCAGCACGCTCAAGGGGTCCGCGGCATATTGGCCGCCGGGGAAGGCGGCCAGCACCGCGTCGACGTCCAGCCCCCTGGCCAGCAGCTGGTCGGCGGCGACCAGCATCCGGGCGGTCGCCCGGCACTTCACGCGGTGCAGCCACCAATCGAGGCGCAGCCGCTGCCGCACCACGCCCCAGGCGATTTCGCCCACCGCCCGGCGGTCGCCGCCACCGATGTAGCGGCGGGTGCGGAAGAAATCATTGGCGGTGGCGTCAGCCGGGCGGCGCGGCTGGCTTTCCAGCGCGATCAACAGGTCAATGGCGGCAGACAGCCGCGCGGCCGGCGTCATGGTGGTTCTCCGGCGATTTCAGGAAAATGGCAGTTCTATTATATAGCAACGCGGCCACAGGGGCCACGCCCCCTTCCCCACCGGCCGCCCTGCCGCGCAAACTGCCGGCGCTGCGGATGCACCGCGGGAGGAAAAATGACCATGCGCAACCCGATGGAACTCACCGGCCGGACCATCATCGTCACCGGTGCCGGCCAGGGCATTGGCCGGGCGATCACCGAACTGGTGCTCGACCTCGGCGGCAATGCCGTGCTGGTGGAACGCAACCCCGAGACCCTGGCCGCCACCGCCGCCGAGATGGACGCCGACCGCATCCTGGCAGTGCAGGGCAATGTGGCGGAGGAAGGCTTCTCCGAATCCTGCGTGGCCCAGGCGGTGGACCGGTTCGGGGCGGTGCATGGGCTGGTGAACAACGCCGGCATCACCCGCCCGGCGATGATCGAGAAAATGACCTTCCAGCAGTGGCAGGCGGTGATCGATGTGAACCTGACCGGCTGCTACCTGATGCTGCAGTCGGTCGGCCGGCACATGTGCAACCGGGCGCGGGCCGAGTTGCCGCAGCCGACCGGCACCACCGGGGCCATCGTCAACATCTCATCCACCGCCGGCAAGCGCGGCAGCATCGGCCAGATCAACTACTCGGCCGCCAAGGCCGGGCTGTTCGGCATGACCATGACGGCGGCGCGGGAATGGGCGCGCTACGGCGTGCGCGCGAACAGCGTGGGCTTCGGCACGGTGGAGACGCCGATGACCGAGGTGATCCGCAGCGACAAGTTCCGCGAGCAGACCATGTCCCGCATCCCGCTCGGGCGGGTCGCGCAGCCGGCCGAGGTGGCACCGCTGATCTGCTTCCTGCTGTCGAACGCCGCGGTCTACATCAGCGGCGAGAACATGACGGTCAGCGGCGGCAGCCACATGCAGCCCTGAGGCCGTGATGCGGGGGGCGGCATGCCCCCCGCGCTTCAGCCGTCCTGGCGGTAGTTCGGCGCCTCGCGCGTCACCGCCACGTCGTGCACATGGCTTTCCCGCAGCCCGGCGCCGGTGATGCGGCGGAAGCGGGCGTTGGTCTGCATCTCGGCCACCGTTGCATTGCCGGTATAGCCCATGGCGGCACGCAGGCCGCCGACCAGTTGGTGGACGACATTGCTGACCGGACCCTTGTAGCCGATCCGCCCCTCGACCCCTTCCGGCACCAGCTTCAGCTGGTCCTGCACGTCCTGCTGGAAGTAGCGGTCCGCCGAGCCGCGCGCCATGGCGCCCAGCGAGCCCATGCCACGGTAGGATTTGTAGGACCGGCCCTGGTACAGGAACACCTCGCCAGGCGCCTCGTCGGTGCCGGCAAAGAGGCTGCCCATCATCACGCAATCGGCGCCGGCGGCGATGGCCTTGGCGATGTCGCCCGAGGTGCGGATGCCGCCGTCGGCGATGGCCGGCACGCCCTGCTCCCGGGCGGCCGCGGCGCATTCCAGCACCGCGGTCAACTGCGGCACGCCGACGCCGGCGACGATCCGGGTGGTGCAGATGGAACCGGGGCCGATGCCGATCTTCACCGCATCGGCACCGGCCTGGATCAGCGCCAGCACGCCCTCGGGCGTCGCCACGTTGCCGGCGACCACCTGCACGGTGTTCGACATGCGCTTGATCCGCTCGATCGCCGCCAGCACGCCACCGGAATGGCCGTGCGCCGTATCGACCACGACCACATCGACCTCGGCGGCGACCAGCGCCTCGACCCGGCGGAAGCCGTCCTCGCCAACGCCGGTCGCGGCGGCGACGCGCAGGCGGCCGAGCGCGTCCTTCACCGCATTCGGGTTGGCCTGGGCCTTGTCCATGTCCTTCACGGTGATCAGCCCGATGCAGCGCCCGGCGTCATCGACCACCAGCAGCTTCTCGATCCGGTGGCGGTGCAGCAGGGTGCGGGCCTGCTCCGGCGAGACATCGCCATTGGCGACGATCAGGTTGTCCCGCGTCATCAACTCGTACACCCGGGTGCCCGGGTCGTTGGCGAAACGGACGTCGCGGTTGGTGACGATGCCGACCAGCCGGCCGCCCTGCTCGCCCGGCTTGCCGCGCTCCACCACCGGGATGCCGCTGATCTTGTACTGTTCCTGCAGGGCGCGGACATCGGCCAGGGTCTGGTCGGGGTGGATGGTGACCGGGTTCACCACCATGCCGCTTTCGAACTTCTTCACCCGGCGGACCTGCCCCGCCTGTTCCTCCGGCGTCATGTTCTTGTGTACCACGCCGATGCCGCCAGCCTGGGCCATGGCGATCGCCATCGGCGCCTCGGTCACGGTATCCATGGCCGCGGCGACCAGCGGGATGTGCAGCGAGATCTCCCGGGTCAGCCGGGTACGGGTATCGGTCTGGTGCGGCAGTACCGCGGAATAGGCCGGGACCAGCAGCACATCGTCGAAGGCATAGGCCTCCTCGATGGTGATCACGCGGCTCCGCGGCGAGGCGGGGCTGGCGGAGTCCGGGGGTGAATCGGGTGCCATGGGGGACCTTTCGCGCGGGACGCGTCGCGGAGGCGGGTCGATCCGCTACCTTGGCGGCCCCCTTTACCCCCAGCGGGTCCGCGGCGTCCAGCACCACGCGCCGCGGGAGCGTTGCAGCGCGGTGATATCCGCATCCCGCCCCGGGCGGGGCGGTTCAGCGGCCGCGGAAGCCGGTGGCGACCACGTAGAGCTCGGAGCTGTCCTTGCGGCTGGCCGGCGGCTTGCCGTGCTTGACGGTGGCGAAGTTCTTTTTCAGCAGCTCCAGCAGCGCCCGTTCGCTGCCGCCCTGGAACACCTTGGTGACGAAGCCGCCGCCCGGCGCCAGCACCTTCAGCGCGAAATCCAGCGCCAGCTCGGCCAGGCCGATGATCCGCAGGTGGTCCGTCGCGCCATGGCCGGTGGTATTCGGCGCCATGTCGGACAGCACCAGGTCGGCCGGGCCATCCAGCGCCGCCAGCACCGCCTGCTCCGCCTCGGGGTCTTGGAAATCGCCCTGCAGCACCACGGCGCCGGGCAGCGGGTCCATCGGCAGCAGGTCCAGCGCCACCACCTTCACCCCGCCCTTCTGCACCGCCACCTGGGTCCAGCCGCCGGGCGCGGCGCCGAGATCGACCACCCGCAGACCGGGCTTCAGCAGCTTGTGCTTCTCATCCAGCTCGATGAGCTTGAAGGCGGCACGCGAGCGCAGGCCCTGCTGCTGGGCGGCGCGGACATAGGGGTCGTTCAATTGGCGTTCCAGCCAGCGCTGGCTGCCGATGGTGCGCTTCTTGGCGGTCTTCAGGCGGGTGGTCAGGCCGCGGCCGCCTGGCGAGGGGCTTTTCACGATGGGCCTTTCATCGGCTTGGTTTCGGTCGGGTTGTGGCGTCGGGGTCTCAAGCGCCGCCACGGCGGGTGCCGCGCGGCTCGCGGGCGGTCAGGCGGTCGGCCCGCATCATCCGCAGCAGCATCCCTTCCCGCAGCCCGCGATCGGCGACGGTCAGCGCCGGCAGCGGCCAGACATGGCGGATGGCAGCATATACCGCACAGCCCGGCAGCACGAAATCCACCCGCTCCGGCCCGACGCAGGGATGCGCCGCCAGCCCTGCGCGGCCGAGCGCGAACAGGTCGCCCAACGCCTGGTCGGCCGCCCCCATGTCCAGCGTGCGGCCATCGACCAGCGGGCGGCGGTAGCGTGGCAGGGCCAGCGCGACGCCGGCCAGGGTGGTGACGGTGCCGCTGGTGCCGATGAGCCGGACCCCGCCGGCGCGGATCTCCTGGCCGATGCAATGCACCCGGTCGAAGGCGAGGAGATGGGTCGCCACCTCATCCACCACCGCATGGAAGCCTTCCTCGGTGAAGCAGGATGCCCCGGCGCGCTCGGCCAGGGTGACCACGCCGAGTGGCAGGGAGACATAGCCGATGAGTTCGGCCACCGGCGCGCCGGCTGGCCTGCCGGCGCGCGGCGGCACCCTGATCCAAGCGATCTCGGTGCTGCCGCCGCCGATGTCGAACAGCAGGGCGCGGCGGTCCGTCTCCTCCAGCAGGGGGGAGCAGCTTTCGAGCGCCAGCTCGGCTTCCTCGCGCGCCGAGATGATGCGGGGGCGCAGACCGGTCTCGGCCTCGACCCGGGCGAGGAAGGCCGCGCCATTGGTCGCACGTCGGCAGGCTTCGGTGGCAACTGCATGGAACTGGCGGATCGGCCGGCGGGACAGCTTATCGGCACAGACGGCCAGGGCGGCGATGGCGCGATCCATGGCGGGTTCGGCCAGCCGGCCGGTGGCCGCCAGCCCCTCCCCCAGGCGAACGATGCGGCTGAAGCTGTCCACCACGCGGAAGCCGGTACCGGTCGGCGCGCCGATCAGCAGGCGGCAGTTGTTGGTGCCGAGGTCGAGCGCGGCATAGGCCGGCGCCGGCGAGATCGAGCACCGGGCGGCGAGCACGGCAGGCCGGTCGACCACGGGCAGTGCCGTGGCAGGAAGGATTGGCTCTGACAGCCGAAAGGGCACCGCATCATCCGGCATTGCACTGGGTCCGAGGACCCCCCAAAAGGTGGCGCCTGCCGCGCCCCCCGACGCATGATCCGGGGATGCGGGCGCTGGGGCAAGCGCTTTCGGTCGGGGACGGGTTGCAGGCCCCGGAGGGAAATGGTACCAGCGGCGCCCTGCGAGGCGGTGGCTCACTCGCGGTCCCGCTTGGGGGATAGTTTAACGGTAGAACTCCCGAACTCTTGACTCGGGCAGTCTTGGTTCGAATCCAGGTCCCCCAGCCAACCCACAGTCCTCGCTTCCAGATCCGTCCCGTTCCGGCCCGGGCATCCGCTCGATGCCGCGCACGCATCTCGTGGTTCCACGGGAATTCCGCATCAGGCGCAATCGAGGCGGCCTTGCCCGGGGTTGGAACCGTGGCCCGCATCGCCGGCCACGCTCGATGCGGCACGGGGCCCGTGGGCTTGCCGGCAGGGAAGGCCGCGCCGTCCAGGCCTTCGGTCCCGCACCTCCGCCGACCGCAAGGCAGGCTCCCGGGCACGGTTCGACCGAGGCCAGCACGTGCTTGCCACAGGTCGATCCGCGTCGATTTCCGCTGTCCTGTTCCCGCTCCCCTCGCTGTCGAGCCGGCGAACAGGACACAGCGGCTGTTTCAACGGCCCAGGCTGGGCAGCTGCCACATGTCGCCAATGATCCGGTCATCGTCAGGGTCGGTGAAGGGCACGCAGGCGCTGCCCTCATAATGCGTGATTTCACCAAACCAGACGCGACCGCGCGTCAGGTAGAGATCGATGCGGGCGAAGTCGAAATCGGCACCCAGTCGTTCCGCGATCCGCGCCATGCCGCGCGCCTCGGGCGGCAGGACGTAGTCCGGGTTGGCAGGGAAGATCTGGGAGATCGGCAGGGGTTGAAGATCCGCACCGAAGAAATTGGTGCGGTGGTCACCGAAGCGCCCAGTGTGTACCCGAAGCAGCTTGGCTTGGCCGCCGAATACGTAGAACTTGAAGTCCGCCGGAATGTCGCCGTTCAGGTCCAGCAGCATTTCCTCCGCAAGCAACCGCGGCGGGATGTCCCGGTAGCCCCATTCGTGTGTATCCGAGAAATGGTTGTCCCGCAGCCACGCATCGGCGGTCTTCAGCGCAGCGGCTCCGTCGGTCGCGTCCTTGTCCGCCACCAGCAGGTTCATGTTCCAGCCATGGCTTGCCTTCAGCACGAAGCGCTGCGGCAGGTCAGCCCAAGAAACGTCGGCAGCCCTGCTCCATGTTCCCAGCAGGGGAATCAGCAGCTGGGGCCCGACCTTCGCCGCCACATAGTCGCGCACCGCGATCTTATCCATGGTCAGCGGAAACAGCGGGTTTCGGTCGAACAGCATTCGCCAGGCCAGCTTCTCGTTGAAGGTGCGCGGCGAGCTGAAGTTCGGGTCGTAGCCCAATGCCATACGCATGCGGTATCGCAGCCGACGGGTCCGCAGCATGTGGTCCGCAACCGGCGACGCCGACGCAACGCGTTCCGCCACCTGCCGCAGAAGCCCAGGCAGGCGGCCTGCCGTCAGGCCGCTGCCGGCGAAAGCGGAAGTCATGGGTTCGGACAGAGAGAACTTCATGTGACGCAAACTCCGACGGCAGCCGTGCCGATGGCCGTCCGGCACATGAGCTTGCCACTGCATTGATTTCGATGATCCGGCCGTGGCCGCGGCCGGTGGCGGGTTGAAGGCAGACACGCGACAAGCGGCGCATGCAGCCTGGTCACGGCGGACCGCTTCGTGTGGGCTGCCGGATTGGGCGTCATGGCCCGAGGCGGGCCGGCACCGCGGATCACGCTGTCGGCCAATGCGAATGCACCTTCACCCGTCCACCACAGGTCCTCGACGGTGACCACGGGACGGTTGCCCGACGCCCGGCCATCGACGCCGGCCATGGGTTGAATGCGGTCCTTTGCGATCATGCATGCGGCGGCAAGATTGAACATGCAGACGGCCACATCGCCGATGGGCCCGGGTTGGCGGGCGCATGTGGAGCCACTCGGCGGCTGCGCGTGAACGACAACGTTACCACCCCAAGGTCGCAGCAGGCCCTCACCGGCAGCAAGCGATGCTTGTCCGTGGCGAAGCTGCGGGACGGATGTGCCCAGGCAGGCACACCGCGCCTTGGATGAGGCTGCCGTTTTGCGGAACTGGCTGCCCATGGCAAGACTGCTGCGGGGGTAGCGGCAGGTGGATCGGCCGGATGCAACTCCTTCGATCCCGGCAGCAGTGTTCAGCTTGCCGCCCTTTTGAAACTGCCTGCCAGGATGACCAGTGAAACCGACGATGGTTTGCGGGGCTGTCATTATTTCACTCGCGCCGATCACCGTGCGACGCCTTCCACGCGGCAGCCGTCAGCCGGTGCGAGCGTCTCGAAGTTGCCCGACACGCCCATGCATGCGTCTTGTCGTGACGATGCGCTTTGCCCCTTGGGATCTCCGCACAAGAAAATCTTTCGCATCGCGCACCCTTCGCCGTGATTTCTCAACCATCGTGACGCATTCCAAAGAATGCTTCTTCTGCCAGGCCGCGACCGGCCCACACGCAATACGAAGGAAGATGAACGCTGGATGCATGGCTCACGCCGATGTCAGATCTATTCAGGGCGGCGATCAGTTCTTGCGGGAAATTTCCAACAAAGATTTTGCTTCTGTGGGAATATACTGCAAAGGTTCCATGGGCTGGATAGAATATTTCGTTTCGGTGAAATGATCCGATCCATTGAAACGTGTCCGCGCAGGCAGCGGAACGCTGCCCGTTCTCAAGGGTGGAGGCAGTCCATCACCCAGGCCGAGC
The DNA here is from genome assembly GCA_963829365.1 of uncultured Alphaproteobacteria bacterium. Classification (GTDB taxonomy): domain Bacteria; phylum Pseudomonadota; class Alphaproteobacteria; order Acetobacterales; family Acetobacteraceae; genus Belnapia. The sequence goes on from CAWHIH010000003.1 coordinate 359,556, forward strand.
GGGAATGTCTGTCGAAGCCAGGGCGATATCATCTTGCCGCGCCAAGAATGTGGGACACATGGAAGCAGGCAGATCGTCATAGTTGCCACCGGCGGCAACGCGATCCCTGAAAATGACCACAGAGGATACGACTGCCATGGCAGACACCCTGACGGTACCGGGACACCCACAATCACAGCGCCTGACCATGCGCACGATCTTGCTCGGCTTCGTCGCCGGAGTCCTGGCGGTGCTGGTATTCCATCAGGGAACGGTCTGGCTCCTGCACATGATGGGGCAGCTACCGACCGGCCCCTACGGAACGCGCCCCATACCACCCTTCGGCGTGCCACAGATCGTGAACCAATGCTTCTGGGGCGGGCTCTGGGGCATCCTGATTGCGGCCCTGTTGCAGCGACTGCGGGTGCCCGACCTGCTGTTCGGCTTCGTCTTCGGGGTGGTGGCGCTCGGCCTCACCAACTGGGTGGTTCTGCCGATGATCAAGGGCGGCGCCTACTTCGTTGGCGGCGACCCTCGGCGTCTGGCGATAACCGTGGCCATCGTGGGCAGCTTCGGCTGGGGCGTGGCACTGATCCTGCGCGCCTTCCGGGGCCGTACCTGAACGTGAACCACCCAGGGCCTGCTGTCAGTCCTGACGTCGGTTCAAAGCGGCTTCAGGTTACGCTCAATGGCAGAGCGCTGCGGCTCCAGGAACGGCGGCAGGGAGAGCCGCTCGCCCAGTGCCTCGAGTGGTTCGTCCATGGCGAAGCCGGGGCCATCGGTGGCGATCTCGTAGAGAATGCCGTTCGGCTCGCGCGTGTAGAGGCTGCGGAAATAGAACCGGTCCACCGGGCCGCTGGAGGCGATCCGCAGGCGCTCCAGCCTGGCGACCCAGGCCGCATATTCATCGTCGCCCACACGGAAGGCAACGTGATGGACGGCGCCCGCGCCCTGCCGCGCCCGCGGCAGGCCGGGCTCCTCCCTGACATGCAGTTCCGCCGCGGGTCCGCCTGGGCCCATTTCGTAGACCTGGACGGTGACGCCTTGCGCATCCGGCGCGGCGAAGCTCCGGCCACGCCGCATCGCCATCACCTCGGTAAGGAAGCGGTCCGAGGGCGCGAGGTCCGGTACGCTCAAGGTAATCGGCCCGAGGCCACGGATCTGGAATGCATCGGGCACCGGGCTGCGCGACCAGGGATGCGAGGGACCGGTGCCGCCATCGTCCACCAACGCCAGGCGCTGGCCCTCAGGGTCCTCGAATTCGAGTTGCAGCCGCCCGTCGACCTCCTGGATCGGGCCATGCGTCACGTCAGCCGCATCGAAACGCTCCAGCCAGTATTCCAGCGCAGCCTTTCCCGCCACGCGCAGCGCCGTGCGGACGATCGCGTTGGTGCCGCGCCGCTCCCGTTCCGCCGGCCAGTCGAAAAAGGTGAGGTCGGTGCCGGGGCTGGCCACGCCGTCCGCGTAGAACAGGTGGTAGGCGCTGACGTCGTCCTGGTTGACGGTCTTCTTCACCAGCCGCATCCCCAGGGTGCGCGTGTAGAAGTCGTGGTTCCCGCGCGCATCTGCGGAGACGGCGGTCAGATGGTGGATCCCGTGGAGTTGCATCGCCCTGCCCTATCTGCTGCTGGCACCGGTTCATTGGTGAAGCCCGGCATCACCGGGAACATGGGCATGCAGGCGCGTCCCACCAGTCTGGCCCGGACAGGCGCCGTGGCTCCGGTTGAACCAGAGGTGGCCAAAGCCGCTACACTGCGGCGGCTGCAACGGTTGGATAGCTCATGGCGATCTTCTTCACCAGCGACACCCATTTCGGTCATGCAGGGGCACGCAGTCTCTACCGCCGGCCGTTCGATTCCGTGCCGGACATGGATGCGGCGATGTGCGATCGCTGGAACGCCACCGTCGGGCCGGACGACGAGATATGGCATCTCGGGGATTTCGCCGTAGGCCTGCCCGAAGCGAGGATGGCGGAGATGCTCGGCCGGCTGAACGGCCGCAAGCACCTCATCACCGGCAACAACGATCCACCCGAGACGACCAGCCTGGCAGGATGGTCGAGCGTCCACCCCTATGTCGAAATCGAAGTGGAAGGATCTCGGGCCGTGCTCTGCCACTACGCCTTCCGCACCTGGCGCAACATGAGTCGCGGCTGGCTGAACCTGCATGGCCACAGCCATGGCCGCTTGGCGCCGTTGCCGCGCCAGGCGGATGTCGGCGTCGATGCCTGGGATTTCCGGCCGGTGACGCTGGAGCAGATCATGACCACCAGGCGTTCCCGTATCCGGGCCAGGTGCTCAACCAGCGGCAGACCTGGCTGGTGATGTCCATCAGCCCTCGCCCATGCGTACCGACCTCGATGCGATGCAATTGTTGCTCCAAGCTCCATCCTCCCCATTGCCGCCGTGGCCATCCCTCGCGGCGGGCGCCGGCGAGATCAATGCCGCCCGGTTTCGGGATGCACCGCCCGGCGACAGGTCCCGCGGCGTCGCCGTGCCTGAACAACCTTGCCGCTCGCTGATCTGCCCGAGGAAGGCACCCTGACGATCGCGCCCGGGGGATGGTCCGGTTCCTGCTTGCAGACTACAGCCATGTGCCGGCGCAGCCAGGCTCGCAAGGAGGCGGAATGAACACACCCCTGATGGTTGTCGGCTTCGACATGGATGCGGCCGGGCGGGCCATCGTCGCGGCGGAACTCGGCGGCATTGCAACGACGGCTTTCCTGCACGACCTGGACGGCGCGGCCCGCCGCCAGACCCTGGCCAAGGCCACCGTCCTGCTGGCCCGGAACACCGGCGTCGAGCTGCGGGGCGACGAGCCTGCGCTGCTCCAGCACGTACGGCTGGTGCAGTTCATGTCGGCCGGCATCGATTTCGTTCCGCTGCATGCCCTGCCATCCGGAGTGCCGGTTGCCGGGAACGGTGGCGCCTATGCCGAGCCGATGGCCGAACACGCCATGGCCATGGCGCTGGCCGCGGCCAAGCGCCTCCTGCCCGAGCACGCGGCGCTAGCCCGCGGCGAGTTCAACCAGTTCAAGCCGAACCGCATGCTGGCGGGCGGCATCTGCGGCATCCTGGGCTTCGGTGGCATCGGGGTTGCCACCGCGGGGCTCATGCGGGGCATCGGCATGCGCATCCATGCGATCCGGCGCAGCGGCACGACGGACGAACCCATTAACTGGATCGGCACGCCCGACCGGCTGGATGAACTGCTGGCAGCCTCGGACGTGCTGGTGGTCAGCCTGCCGCTGTCGCGCGCGACGCGCGGCCTGATCGGCGCGCGCGAGCTAGGGCTGATGAAGCCCGGCGCCATCCTGGTCAACCTGGCGCGCGGCGAGATCCTGGACGAACAGGCGCTGTACCAGCACCTCGTTGCAACGCCGGGCTTCACCGCCTGCATCGATGCCTGGTGGGTGGAGCCGATCCGCCACGGCCGGTTCGGCATGGGGCATCCCTTCCTGAAACTGCCGAACGTCATCGGGTCGCCGCACAACTCCGCATCCGTCCATGGCTGGCAGGAGGTCGCCCTGCGGCGCGCCATCGCCAATTGCCGGCGGGCCATCACGGGAGGGCAGCCGCTCCACCTGATCGGCGAGGATGAGCGGCTGGCATCCCAGCCATAGGGCGCCAGCCCGGTGTCACTGGCCGCGGAAGGCGATCGCGTTGCGCAGGGCGTGGACGATGAACTCCATGCGCCGCTCGAAGCCCGCCGCGGCACCCGGCCGCCCCGCCGCCTCCGCGCCCACGACGCCACGCAGCACGGAGCCCTCCAGTTGCACCGCCATGGCCTCCATGGCGCCGAGTGCCGCCTGGGTGCCGCCACCCTCGACGGTGGCCCGCAGCACCGCAATCTCGCCAAAGGCAGCGGCGAGGGCCGTCTCCAGCGCAATGATCTCGCCGCGCATCTCGTCCGCCTCGTCCTTGGCCATGTCGCCCATCCTTCCTGCGTTGAACCGACATCATCGGCCCTCGGCAGCAGATTACCCGCATCCGCCACGGCGAGGCACACCGAGCGGGGCCGGCGCCCCGATCATGGGCGCACCCTGCACGACCGGACTTGTGCCGGAGGGTGGAAAGTGCGCGAGATCCTTGCAACACCGACCATGCAGGTCGCGGACCGGGGAAATCCCCGGACAAGCCAGGGGAGGCGCCGGATGGGTAGCGAAGCGTTCAAGACAGCCAGGGATTTCCTGTTCTCGCACCGGGATGACCACGCGACCGCCTACCGGGATTTCCGCTGGCCGGCGCTCGCAGATTTCAACTGGGCGCTGGACTGGTTCGATGGCGAACTGGCCCGGGGTGACAGCGCGAGGCTGGAAGCCCTGCGCATCGTGGGAGACGGCGCGGCCAGCCGGACCTTCTCCGAGCTTTCGACCGCATCAAACCGGGTGGCGAACGGCCTGCGCGGGTTGGGGGTGAAGCGGGGCGACCGCATCCTGCTGATGCTCGGCAACGTCGTGCCGCTATGGGAAGTGATGCTGGCGGCGATGAAGCTGGGCGCGGTGGTGATCCCCGCGACCACGCTGCTGAACACCACCGATCTGCGGGACCGGTTCGAGCGTGGGCGGGTGCGACACCTGGTCGCCAACGGAGCGGATGCGCCGAAGTTCGAGGGGCTGGACCCCAGCGTGACGCGCATTGCCGTCGGCGCGGCGCCGGCTGGCTGGGTGGCGTATGATTCCCTCCTGGAAAGCGCAGCGGAATTCGTGCCGGATGGGGTGACGAAGGCCGGCGATCCGATGCTGCTGTACTTCACCTCCGGCACCACCGCGAAGCCGAAGCTGGTGCTGCACAGCCACCAATCCTATCCGGTGGGGCATCTCACCACGATGTACGCATTGGGGCTGCGTCCCGGCGACATGCATCTGAACATCTCCTCGCCGGGCTGGGCGAAGCACGCCTATTCCTGTTTCTTCGCGCCATGGAACGCAGGGGCGGCCATTTTCATCTGCAACCAGCCGCGCTTCAACGCGCGTGCCATGCTGGAGGCGATCGCCGGCAACCAGGTCACCACGCTATGTGCACCGCCGACGGTGTGGCGGATGCTCGTGCAGGAGGACATGCGGTCCTTCCGCACCAGCCTGCGCGAGGTGGCGGGTGCCGGCGAGCCACTGAACCCCGAGATCATCGAGCAGGTGCGCGCCGCCTGGGGCCTGACGGTGCGGGATTTCTACGGCCAGACGGAGACGACGGCGCAGATCGGCAATCCGCCGGGCATGGCGCTGAAGGAAGGCTCCATGGGCCGGCCGATGCCGGGATTCCGCATCACGCTGCTGGATGTGGACGACAAGCCGGCAAGCGAGGGCGAGGTCTGCATCATGCTGGACCCGGCACCCGCAGGCCTGATGATGGGCTATCAGGCCGGCGACGGCACCATCCTGCCGCCGGGCCAGGAGGTGTATCGGACCGGCGACGTGGCAAGCATCGACGCGGATGGCTACCTCACCTACGTCGGCCGCGCCGACGACGTGTTCAAGGCGTCCGACTACCGCATCTCGCCCTTCGAATTGGAGAGCGTGCTGATCGAGCATGACGCGGTGGCCGAAGCCGCCGTGGTGCCGGCGCCGGATGCGCTGCGGATGGCGGTGCCGAAGGCATTCATCGCCCTGACCGCAAGCGCGACGGCGGACCGGGAGACCATGCTGTCGATCTTTCGCCACATCCATGCACGGCTTTCCCCGTTCAAGCGGGTGCGGCGGCTGGAGGTGCTTGAGCTGCCGAAGACCATTTCCGGCAAGATCCGCCGGGTGGAGCTGCGGCAGGCGGAGGTGGCACGGTTCAACGACGGAACGCGCGGCGCCGCCGAATTCCGGGAGGAGGATTTCCCGGAATTGCGCTGAACCGCCCGCTTGCCGTCCGGGCACGCCGCACGCCGCGCCGGGCCTGGACGGCATGGCCGGGCAGGTCATCCGGCCGGGCGATTGCCGGCCGGCCCCATCCGCCGCAGCATAGGAACCGAAGGGGGACGCCGCAGATGGCAGGGGTATTCGCCGGGATCAGGGTCATTGATGCCGCCACCTATGTCGCCGGGCCTTCGGCGGCGACGATCCTCGGCGACTTCGGCGCCAGCGTGATCAAGCTGGAGCCGCCCGGCGGCGATGCCTACCGGAACCTGGGCACCGCGCCCGGACAACCCCGGGCCGAGACGGACTACCCTTGGGTGCTGAACAACCGCGGCAAGCGTGGCCTGGTGCTGGACCTCAAGCAAGCTGGTGCCCAGGCGGTGCTGCATCGGCTGATCCGCAACACCGATGTCTTCGTGACCAACGCCATACCACGGCTTCGGGCCGGCCTCGGGATCGCCCCCGATACCTTGGCGGCGTTGAACCCGCGGCTGGTCTATGCCGCGCTGACGGCCTTCGGAGAAACCGGACCGGAAGCCGACAAGACCGGCTTCGACGCCACCGCCTACTGGGCCCGCAGCGGGCTGATGGACCTCGTCAGGTCCGACGCCGAGGCGCCGCCTGCCCGCTCGGTCGCCGGCATGGGGGACCAACCGACCGGCCTTGCCCTCTACGGCGCCATCGTCACCGCGCTCTACCGGCGCGAGCGGACCGGGCAAGGCGGCTTCGTGCATGTCGCGCTGCTCGATGCCGGGCTTTGGGCCAACGGCTTCATGGTGCAGGCGGCGCTGGATGGCGCCAAGTTCGTTCCCCGGCCACCGCGCGAGCAGGCACCGAACGCCATGGTGAACCTCTATCGGGCAGGCTGCGGCCGCTGGTTCCTGCTCGCCTTGCTGAACGAGACGCGGCAATGGCCGGCGCTGCTCGGAGTGCTGGGGCGGCCAGGCTGGGGTGACGATCCGCGTTTCGCCACCCAGGCGCTGCGCCGGGCCAACGCATCGGCGCTGGTGGCGCGGCTGGATGCCGCCTTTGCCACACAAGGCCTGGCCGAATGGCAGCCGCTGCTGAACGCCGCCGGCCTGACCTTCGATGCGGTGACGAGCACTGCCGAGGCCGCCGCCGCTGCCCAGCCACGCGCGACCGGCGCCATCCGTCGCACGGCGGCAGGAGGCTGGACGGTGGATAGCCCCCTGCACATTGCCGGCGAGACCAAGCCGCCGGCAGAACCACCGCCGGCCCTGGGTGCGGACGCGGCGGCGATACTGGCCGAGCATGGCTACGCGCCAGACGAGATCCGGCTGCTGCGGGAAGCCGGGGCGCTCGGTGGATAAGGGTTCGCGGAGGCCCGGCGAGCAGGAGGGAACGGAGCAGGATGAAGTTCAACCACGTCGCCAACAGGCTCGATGCCAGGCACTTCGAGACGGTCGTAGAGATGCTGACGGCGAGGCTCGGCTTCGTCGAACTGCGCCGGACGGAACGCGCCATCTGGCTGAGGCAGCCCGGTGGCAATGTCGACCTGCAGTTCAGCCGCAGCGAGACGGATCATCGTGATGTGGACAAGCACCGCTCGCAGGTCTCGTTCCTTGACGAGGCACCGCGCGCCGCCCTGGAAGATCTGGCCGCCTGGGCACAGGCCCGTGGCCTGGAGGCGTCCGTCGGCAGCTATTCCGACCGGGAATTCTATCTCGACCTTCCCGCCGCCTTCGTCGATTTCGTCATCGAGGCGATGCTGCCGGAGCTTGCCGACTACGCGGTCGATGCCTAACGAAAGGCGCGGCTGCACCGGCGGCAAGGGTCATGGCGTAGCCGCCTCGCCTGCCGGATGCTCCGCGGGTTCCTCCGCGCTGTCCGTTGCGCAAACCGCTGCGCGCCGCTGGAGGTAGGCGCTGCGGTAGACCGCATAGGCATCGAGCGATTGGGCATCGATGCGGCCGAGTTCGCTATGGACCTCCGCATAGCCGACGAAGACATCGCTCGTGCGCCATGCGAGGAAAGCCTCCGTGCCCAGCGCCTGCGACAGGGTTGCGCTCGTCGCCACCAGTGCCCCCGCATCCCGCAGGGTCGATGGCCCGAGTAGCGGCATGACGATGTAGGGACCGCTCGGCACGCCCCAGCTGCACACTGCATCCGCCACGCTGAATGCCCTGCGCGGGTACCCCATCGCGGCGGCCCGGTCCTGCACGCCTGCCAGGCCGAGGGTGGAATTGATGCCGAAGCGGGCCGCCGAATTGGCCGCCAGGCCGATATCACCGGCTGCCAGGCCGCTCATGGCGGTGATCGGCTCGCTCAGGTTGGCCATGACGTTGCCGATGCCACGCCGGAGTTCGGCGGAGGTGGCGGAGTGGTAGAGTTCCACCGCCGGCCCAAGCACCTTCGTCTGAACTTCGCGGTTGAAGTCATGGATGCGGCGGTTCACGGCCTCGAAGGGGTCGCTGGCGGCCGATGCCGCAGCGGGCTGCGCCACAGCAAGCAGCACAACCCAGGCAATGACGATGTAACGGACAGGATGCGGCATCTGGTCTGGCTTGGTCCCAACGGAAGTCTCGGAATAACCCGGCCATGTACCCCGGCCCGGTCACGAGATGGCGAGGCCCGACGCGCAGGCAAGGGTTGACGGCCGGCTGGCGGAGCCGCCGCCAATGCCGCATGCTCCGGGCCATGGCGCTTCCACGGCACGCCCGCGGCAAGCGCCCGCGCCGCGCCACCGGAGTGGGTCGCCAGCAGACAGGGAGTAGAAGATGGGCAACATCGCTTCCCGATACGCGACGGACTGGCCGTCGATCCGCGGGCAGGTCAGTGCGGAGGAATGGCAGGCCCGTCTCGACCTCGCCGCCTGCTACCGGCTGGTCGATGCCTACGGCATGACGGACATGATCTACAACCACATCACCCTGCGCATCCCAGGCACCGACCACCTGCTGATCAACCTCTATGGCCTGCTCTACAAGGAGATCACTGCGACCTCCCTTGCCAGGATCGATGTCGAGGGCAACGTCATCTGGAAGCCCGACACCGACTACGGCATCAACAAGTCCGGCTACGTCATCCATGGGGCAATCCACAAGGCGCGGCCGGATGTGGCGGCGGTGATCCATACCCATACCCGGGCCGGGATGGCGGTGGCTTCGATGACATGCGGGCTGCTGCCCCTCACCCAGACCACGATGCGCTTCGTCGGCCACATTGGGTACCACGACTACGAAGGCCCGGCGGTGGATATCGCCGAGCGGGAACGGATTGTCGCTGACCTTGGCGCGCATGATGCATTGATCATGCGGAACCACGGGCTGCTGACCTGCGGCGCGACGCTCCCGCAGGCCTTCAACACGCTCTATCAGCTGGAGATGGCCTGCCGTGCCCAGGTGGATGCCATGGCCGCGCGTACCGAGTTGACGCTGCCTTCAGCGGAGATCCTTAAGAAGACCGCGCATCTCTATCAGCCGGCCACGCGGCGGCCCTATGGCGTGCTGGAATGGCACGCCATGCTGCGGTTGCTGGAGGCCGAGCAGCGGCAATCGGGCTTCCCGCCCTACTGGTCCTGACCGCAACAGGCTGCCACCCACCAAGGCCGCAACAGACGGAAAGCAGGACATCATGAAGCCCGGATGCGGATGGCCCGTAGCGACGCCGGAAGCGTTCCTTCCCCGCTGGCATGCGGCGGTGGCCGAGGATGCGATACTGCTGCGCTGGGGCTCAGGTGCCAGGTTGCGCTTCGTCCTGGAGAGCGACGGCACGCCCGTGGAATTCTTGGTCGGTGCCGCGCCGGAGGCTGCCGCATTCACCCTGCATGCGCCGGCCGGCACATGGGCGAAGGTGCTGCAGCCGATCCCGCCGCGGCATCATCACAGCGTGTTCGCGCTCCGCATGCGGGTGCCTGATTTCCGCATCACGGGCGACGAACTCGCCTTCGCGCAGCATTGCCACCTGGTGCGGCGGGTGCTGGAAATCGGTCGCTGGCTTGCCGCCGGCCGGGCCGCACCTGTGCCGGAATTGCCGCGCCCCGTCCTGGCGGAGCCGGAGCCGGCCGATATCCGCGGCCGCTACCTCCCTGCCATCGCGGACGGCACCGCCTATCGCATCTATTGCGAGCAGGCCGGCCCGGCCGGTGGCGAGGCCCGCGACCTGCTGTGCCTGCATACCGCGGGCGCGGACGGCCGGCAGTTCCATCGCCTGATGGCGGACCAGCGCATCACCCGCCACTGGCGCATGACCGCCTTCGACCTCCCCTGGCATGGCAAGAGCCCGCCGCCGGCCGGCGCCGCGCCGGGAAGCTGGCGGCTCGATACCGAGCGCTATGTGCAACTGGTCATGGGCGTCCTTCGGGCTGCCGGCCTGCGGCGCCCGGTGGTGCTGGGTGCGTCCATGTCCGGCGAGATCTGTCTCGAGTTGGCACTGCGGCATCCTGATGCCTTCAGCGGGATCGTGGCCTGCGAGGCGAGCGATCACATCCAGGGCCGGAAAGTGGCCTGGGCCGACCACCCGCAGGTGAACCAGGCGATCTTCGTTCCCGAATGGATCGAGGGCCTCATGGCGCCGCAAAGCCCGGCTGCCTGCGCCACAGATGTCTGGTGGCACTACAGCCAGGGCGGCCATGCCACCTTCGCGCGGGATATCGAGTTCTATTCGGGCGGCTGGGACGCGCGCGACCGGATGCACCGCATCGATACAAAACGGTGCCCGCTGTGGATGCTGACGGGCGAGTACGACTACTCCTGCACGGTGGAGCATTCCGCGGCGACAGCGGCAAAGATCGCCGGGGCGCGTTTCCAGGAGATGCCGGGGCTCGGCCATTTTCCCTTCGCGGAGAACCCTCCGCTGTTCGCCGAATACCTGCTCCCGATCCTCGCCACGCTTCAAGCCTCTGCGGGCCGGGATTGAGGCCGAGGTGCCGCTCCAATGATGGCCGGCGCCGTAAGGATGATGGCCACCATATCGGTGCCTACTACCCGGCATGGTGGCAGGCAGGCACAGGAAACATCCTGCTGGTTATGAACAACCAGATCATTACCATTCAGGGTCAGTATGAGACGGGTCGACATTTGCCATTGGTAGAAAGACCAGGATGGGTCTAACAATGTCAACCATGCGCCAACAGGGGGCGTCCATTGTGCCTGCGATGACCTCCGAGTTCAGCGACAAGACTCAGGCCCAACGCTCGGCGGAGGCTGAAGTGGCAGCCGTGGGCCGGGATCTTGGCCCGTTCGTTACTGCCGTTGAAACGACACGCATGGCCATGGTGTTCACCGATGCCAGACTTCCCGGGCATCCCATAATCTTCGCCAATGACAGCTTTCTCCGCCTGACCGGCTACGACTGGTCGGAGGTGGTCGGGCAAGGCTTCAGCTTCCTGATGGCACGCGGCACCAAGCCTGAGGCTCTGGTGCAGATCGAAGCCGCCTTTCAGGGCGACGGTAGCGAAGCTCCCGAGGTGGTCTATTGCCGCAAGGATGGCAGCACGTTCTGGACCGGCATCGAAATCAGCCCCGTGCATGACAGGGAGGGCGAGGTCGTGCAGCACTTCGCCTCCTTCATCGACCTGACGAAGCATAAGCTCGAACAGACCCAGGCCCAGTTGCTCATCGCCGAGCTCAACCATCGCGTCAAGAACACCCTTTCAACCGTTCAATCGATCGTTCGGCAGGCCCTGCGGAATGATTCCGACGTGGAGATCGTCCGGCACTCCATCGAAGCCCGCCTCTTCGCGCTGGCCCGCTCGCATGATCTGCTGACCCGCGGCCAATGGCAGGGTGCCGGCATCCTCGACCTGGTGAACGAAGCCATGAACTCCTTCGGCGCGGCTGGCGCCCAGGCAGGACGCTTCACGATCACGGGCACCAATCTTCTCCTCACGCCCAATGCCGCCCTGGCCTTTGGCATTGCGCTGCATGAACTGGCGACCAACGCCGTGAAGTTCGGCGCGCTATCCAATGAAGCCGGCGCGATCCTGATCGGGTGGGTGGTCGAGCCGAGGCCTGGCGGCGACCATCTGGTTTTCCGTTGGCAGGAAGTGGATGGGCCGCCGGTCATTCCGCCCTCGCGCAGGGGTTTCGGGTCGCGGGTGATCGAACGTGGCCTGGCCACTGAGTTGAGCGGCCTCGTGCAGCTCGATTTCGCGCCCACGGGGGTGGTCTGCATAATCGACATTCCTGTGCCGATCTTCCGGAACTGAGCATTTCCAACGGGCCGCTTGCGCCTCATGCGCATGCAGGATGAGCCAAGCCACACGGCGAGTATGTGGCACCGGGCAATCGAGGCGGTAGCGATCGCCTGTTCATGCGCAACCACGTATCCGACCGCCGACCAGCAGAATGGCTTTCCTCGACCCCCACCCCAACTTCTGGCCAAGCAGTCCTGGTGACAGCCGTGTCGTAAGCGGCCGGGATGGCGTGTGGTTGCGGCTCCGGCCCGTGCGGGGGGTGCGGAACCTCCGAACCTGCTGCTAGGATAACGAAAACAGGGCGCCGCGGCACTGCTCCCGTCGCCCGTTCGGGAAAGGAAGACGCCATGCCGATCACCCGCCGTCCCCTGCTTGCCGGCCTGACTGCCGCGCTCGCGGCGCCGCGGCTTGCCGTGGCGCAGGACTTTCCGTCGCGCCCCATCCGTATCGTCGTTCCCTTCACCCCGGCGGGCACGACCGACTTGGTCGCGCGGCTGACGGCCGAACATCTCGGGCGCCGGCTGAACCAGCAGGTGGTGGTGGACAACCGGCCCGGCGCCTCCGGCAACGTCGGGGCCTCCTTCGTGGCGCGCAGCGAGCCGGATGGCTACACGCTGCTGCTGACGACGATCGGTACTGGGGCGATCAACTACGCCGTCTTCCGCGAGCGCATGCCCTACAAGCCGGAAGACCTCGCCGCCGTCGCGCTCATGACCAGGGTGCCGAACGTGCTGCTGGCATCCAACGGCACCTCTATCCGCAGCCTCGCCGATATGGTGCGGGAGGCGAAGGCGGCGCCGGGCCGGCTCAACTACGGCACCGCCGGAATCGCCACCTCGCCGCATGTGGTGGGTGAACAGTTGCGGCTGGCCACCGGCATCAACATCACCCATGTGCCCTATCGTGGATCGGCGCCGATGCTGACGGAATTGGTGGCGGAGCGGATCGACCTCGGGATGGACAACATCCCCTCCGCGTTGGCGTTCATCCGCGACGGCAAGATCCGCGCACTTGGCGTGACCAGCGCGCAGCGCAACGCGTCGCTGCCCGATGTGCCGACCATCGCGGAACAGGGCCTGGCGGATTTCGAGGCAACCGCCTGGTTCGGCGTCCTGGCGCCGGCGGCGACCCCGGCACCGATCGTGGCCCGACTTGGCGCCGAGCTTAATGCGGTCGGCCGGGACCCGGATTTCCGTGCCCGCCTGGCAACCTTCGGCGCGGATCCCGCCGGGCTGACGCCCGATGGCGGTTCGAGCCCCGAGACTTTCGCGGCCTTCCTGCGTACGGAGATTGCGAAATGGGCAGAGGTGGTGCGGCAGGCCGACGTGCGGGTGGAGTAGCGGTTGCCGGGCACGCACCCTCCGACAGCGGCACCACCGGGCATGGCAGCGCCTAAGCGGCGCGCAGGAACTCCAGCACTATCTCGTTGAAGGCCCGCGGGTTGTCCCAGCTCATGATGTGCGTGGCGCCCGGGATGGTGGCGCGCCGCACCTCCGGGATGGCCTGGCCGAGCCCGTCCAGCACGGCGGCGAAGGCCGGGCGGGTCAACCCGCCCCCGACCAGCAGGGTCGGTGCGCCGATCGCGGCTGCTGCGGCCCGGGAATAGGGCTTCCGCCCCTCGTTCATCTGGCCGAGCAGGGTGGTGGCGTTGTCCCGGCAGATCCGCTGGCGCTCCGCGGCGAGGCTGTCCCAGGCGCCGGGCCCGACGGCGTAGTCGTAGAAGCTGCGAAGCCCCCCTTCGACATCGCCATGCCGCACACGCTCGACCGCATCGGCGATGAAGGCGGTGTAGACTTCCGGCGCAGAGCCGGGCGGCAGCAGGCTTTCGTCCAGCACGCCGGCCGGCTCGGCCAGCACCAGCCTGCGCACCAGGCGCGGATGCCGCTCGGCGAGGCGGAAGGCGATGTAGGCGCCGCGCGAATGCCCGACGAGATGCGCCGGGCCGGCACCCAGGGCGCCGATGAACGCCGCCAGCTCCGCGATATGCCGGTCCATGGTGAAGCCCTCGCCGCTGCCGTCCCAGCGTTCCGGCCAGTAGTGGCGCAGGCTCACCGCGACGGTCCGGAAGCCTGCCGCGGCAAAGGCGTCCATCTGCGGCGACCAGTAGCGGTAGTCGTTCAAGGATCCGTGGACCAGGACCAGCAGGTCGCCCGCGCCCTGCTCGACATAGGTCGTCTCCTGCCCGTCGATCGTCAGGCTCGGCATCGGCGCATATCCTTCGGCTGCGTATCCTTCCCTCGGCGCAGGGGAGCATGCGGAGGCCGTCCGGTACAGGGTTGGAACCGCTGAACAGAGGTTGCTACGCTCACTGCCGGCCAGCGCGGGCATCGGCGAAGCAGCCATCCTGAACCCGCACAAGGCTCAGCACGCCGATGCGCGGCAACGATAAATTACCTGGAGGAATGCAGCATGGACTTCAACGGCAAAGTGGCGGTCGTCACCGGTGGCGGCAATGGCATCGGGCGTGCGGCGTCGCTGGGCTTCGCGCAACGCGGAGCCAGGGTTGTCGTCGTCGACCGCGATGCCGAAGCTGCCGCCGCGGTTGCCACGGAGATCGGCAGGTCCGCCATCTCCTGCGCCGCGGACGTTACCCGCGCGGCCGATGTCGAAGCCTATGTGAAGGCGGCACTCGATGCCTTCGGCAGCATCGACTGCTTCCACAACAACGCCGGCATCGAAGGCAAGGTCGCGCCGACGGCCGAGTACGACGAAGCAATGTTCGACTCGATCATGGCCGTCAACGTCAAGGGCGTGTTCCTCGGCCTGCGGCATGTGCTGCCGGTGATGATCCGCCAGCAGCGCGGCGCGGTGGTGAACACGGCCTCGATCGCCGGGCTGGTCGGCACCGTGGGCATGCCGGCCTATGTCGCCTCGAAGCATGCGGTGATCGGGTTGACCAAGGTGGCCGCCGGCGAGGTCGGCCCGCTCGGCATCCGGGTGAATGCGATCTGCCCCGGCCCGATATCGACCCGCATGGTGCATGACATCGCCCGGCAGGTCTCGCCGAACAACCCCGAAGGCGTGGAGGAACGCTACGCCAGCGGCATTCCGCTGCGGCGCTACGGCACGGCGGAGGAAGTGGCCAACCTGGTGATGTTCCTCTGCTCCGACCTCGCCAGCAACATCACCGGCGCGCAATACGTCGTCGATGGTGGCCGCACCGCCGCCCCGGCGGGGGTTTCGCAAGGCACGGTGCTGTAAGGCCGGCGCTTCCAGGCCTGCGCTCACGGGATGGTGAGGCGAAGTGCGTCACCGATGCGCAGCTAGCGCGTTGGACCCGGCGGGCTTTGCCTCATCGCCATCAACGCCGGGAGAACGCGCATGGCCGACATGGTCTGGTGGAAGCGTGGAATTGTGTATCAGGTCTATCCGCGGTCGTTCATGGACAGCAATGGCGACGGCATCGGTGACCTTGCCGGCATCCGGCGCAGGCTGGACCACCTCGTCTGGCTGGGGGTGGATGCGATGTGGATATCGCCGATCTACCCTTCACCGATGGCGGATGCCGGCTACGACGTCGCCGACTATTGCGGCGTGGACTCCATCTTCGGCTCCATCGCGGACTTCGACCACCTGCTCGCGGAAGCGCATGCGCGCGGCCTCAAGGTCATCCTGGACTTCGTGCCGAACCACAGTTCCGACCACCATCCCTGGTTCGCCGAGAGCCGCGCCTCGCGCGACAACCCGAAGCGCGACTGGTACATCTGGCGCGATCCCGCCCCGGATGGTGGCCCGCCGAACAATTGGCTGGCGAATTTCGGCGGCAGCGCCTGGACCTTCGATGCGGCCACGGGCCAGTACTACTACCATGCCTTCCTGCCGGAGCAGCCGGACCTCAACTGGCGCAACCCGGCGGTCCGCCAGGCCATGCACGGCGCCATGCGCTTCTGGCTGGACCGCGGCGTGGATGGCTTCCGGGTCGATGTGATCTGGCACCTGATGAAGGACGCCGGGTTCCGCGACAATCCGCCGAACCCGGCCTGGCAACCGCACCACGCCGGCATCGACCGCCTGCTGCAGGTCCATTCCGCCGACCAGCCCGAAGTGCATGACGTGGTGGCCGGCATGCGGTCGCTGATGGAAAGCTACCCGGAACGCGTGCTTATCGGCGAGATCTACCTGCCGCTGGAACGCCTGGTCGCCTACTACGGCGCCGATATGGAAGGCGCCCACCTGCCCTTCAACTTCCAGCTGATCTTCGCCGCATGGTCGGCGCCGGCGATCGCCCGGCTGGTGGACGAATATGAAGCGGCGCTGCCCGCGGATGGCTGGCCGAACTGGGTGCTGGGCAACCACGACCAGCGGCGGATCGCCACGCGGGTCGGCCAGGCGCAGGCCCGCATCGCGGCGATGCTGCTGCTGACCCTGCGCGGCACGCCGACGCTCTACTACGGCGATGAACTTGGCATGGAGAACGTGGCGATCCCGCACGAGCGGGTTCAGGACCCGTGGGAGAAGAACGAGCCGGGCCTCGGCCTCGGCCGCGATCCGTCGCGCACGCCGATGCCGTGGGACGGTTCACGCCATGCCGGCTTCACCACGGGCGAGCCATGGCTGCCGCTCTCGCCCGACCACGCGACGCGCAACGTGGCGCGCATGGCGCAGGATCCCGGCTCCATCCTCACGCTGTATCGCCGGCTCATCGCGCTGCGGCACGAGCATGTGGCGCTGCATGCGGGAAGCTACGCCACGGTGGCGTCGGACGGCGAGGTCTTCGCCTATGAACGGCGCCACGCCAACGGCGAACGGCTGCTCGTGGCCCTTAACCTTGGCCAGGAGCCGCAGCGCCTGGCCCTGCCCGGGGCCGGCCTGCTGCCTGCGCGCGTGCTGCTGTCCTCAGCGCTCGACCGCACGGACGAGGCGGTGGCCGGTGAGTTGGCGCTGCGGCCGGACGAGGGCGTGGTGCTCAACCTTGCCGCTAGCGGCGCTCGCCCTGCAGCCTGAACCAGCGGAAGCCGTAGCCGTTCAGGGTGAGCGGCCGGGTCGCGTCTTCCGGGGCGGCGGGCTCGGTATCGCTGAGCAGACGGATCAGGCGGCCGGTGCCCTCCGGCAGCCGCGCCTCGGCGGCATGGCCGGCCAGGTTGTGCAGCGTCACCACGGCATTGCCGCGCCATTCGGAGCGCAGGGCGAGGATGCTCGGCGCACCCACGTCCAGCACCGTGCAATCCCCCCAGCCGATCTCGGGGCAGGCCCTGCGCGTGACGATCAGGCGGCGGTAGTGCTCCATCGGCAATTCGTAGCGGTTGCGCTGCACCATCGCGTTCAGCCGCTCGAAGCCGAAATCGCCGCCTGCCACCACGGGCCTCACCAGCCGTTCGGCCGGCGCCGTCGAGAAGCCGGCGTTGGGCTCGTCGCTCCACTGCATCGGGGTCCGCACGGGGAAGCGTCCGGGCAGCGAGAGGTCCTCGCCCATGCCAAGTTCCTCGCCGTACCAGATCACCGGCGTGCCCGGCAGTGCGAACATCAGGCTATGGGCCATGGCGATGCGGCGGGCGTCGCCGCCCAGCATGGGCGCGAGCCGGCGCCGGATGCCGCGGCCGAAAATGCGCATGTCCTCATCCGGTGCGAAGGCCGCGAAGGCCTCCTCGCGTTCCGCATCGGACAGGCGGCCGAGGTCCAGCTCGTCGTGGTTGCGCAGGAAGGTGGCCCATTGGGCGATCAGCGGGATCTTCGGCGTGGCCTGCATCACCTGCACGACCGGCGCCGCCTCGCCGCGGGCGAGCGCCAGGAACAGATTTTGGTTCAGCATGAAGTTGAAGATCATCTGCAGGCGGTCGCCCGCGCCGAAGTATTCGTCGATGTCGTCCATCTCGATGTTCGCCTCGGCGAGCAGCACGGATTCCGCCTCGCGCCAGTCGAGGAAGTCCCGCAGCTCCACCAGATAGTGGTGCGGGTCGCTCCGTCCCTCGGGCACCTGGACGCCTCGGTACTCGATCAGGAACGGCACCGCATCGAGGCGGAAGCCGGTGGCGCCGAGTTGCAGCCAGAAGCCCATGATGCGGGCGATCTCCTCGCGCACCGCCGGGTTGGCGATGTTGAGGTCGGGCTGGTGCTCATAGAAGCGGTGCATGTACCAGGCGCCGGCCTTCTTGTCCCAGGTCCAGGTCGCCTCCTGCTGGCCGGGGAAGACCATGCCCTCGTGCCGGTTCTCGGGTTCCGCGTCCGACCAGACGTACCAGTCCCGCCGTGGCGAATCGCGGCTGCTCCGGGCCTCCTGGAACCAGGGGTGGTCGATCGAGGTGTGGTTGACCACCAGGTCGACGATGATGCGCAGGCCGCGTTCGCGCGCGGCGCGGGTGAACTCCACGAAGTCGCCCAGGCTGCCAAGCCGTGGGTCCACGGCATAGTAGTCGGTGATGTCGTAGCCGTTGTCGCGGTCCGGAGTGGGGTGGAACGGCAGCAGCCATAGGCAATTTGCGCCGAGGGCCTCGATGTGGTCCAGCCTGTCGGCGAGGCCACGGAAGTCACCCATGCCGTCGCCGTTGGAGTCCATGAAGGTCTTGACGTCAAGGCAGTAGATGACCGCGTTCTTGTACCAGAGGTCGATCACGGTGGCGTCCCTTCCCTGCATCGATCCGGCCGAAACGGCAGCCGGCCGGTCCGGTTGCGACAGGGTCGCCCGGCCTGCGGCATACGGGCCAGCCTGGCAGGTAGCGCTTGACGCCACCTGTCCGCCCCGACACGACTGGGTAATGCCCTCCATCTTCAAGGCCGGCCGCCTCGCCAGGCGGCCATGCGGCGGCGACAATCCGGGTGGGTACGCGCGCAACCACCGTGTGGGTTGATCCGCCGCCGCCGCCGGCCGCGCCGCAACGGCGCCGCCGAGGGCGTTTGAAACACCTGCTCCTGCTGGTCGTACTGCTGGTCGTCGCCGCTCCTCCGGCGATGATCCTGGTGTTCCGCGTGCTGCCTCCGCCGGCGACGCCGCTCATGCTGATCCGCCTTGCCCAGGGCCGGCCCCTCCACCAGGACTGGGTCGCCTATCCGGCCATCGCGCCCGCGCTCGCCGAAGCCGTCATCGCCGCCGAGGACAACCTGTTCTGCCAACAGGTCCTGGGCTTCGACTTCAAGGCGCTTGGCGAGCAGGTGACAGCCTGGAGGGAGGGCGAGCGGCCACGCGGGGCCAGTACCATCACGATGCAACTGGCGAAGAACCTGTTCCTCTGGCCCGGTCGCGATCCGGTTCGCAAGGTGCTGGAGGCCTGGCTCACGCCGCAGATCGCGCTGCTCTGGCCGAAGCGCCGGGTGCTGGAGGTCTACCTAAACGTGGTCGAGTTCGGCCCCGGCATCTACGGCGCCGAGGCGGCGGCCCGGGCCTTCTTCGGCAAGCCGGCCGCGCGCCTCTCGGGGCGGGAGGCGGCGCAGCTCGCAGCCGTATTGCCCAACCCGCTCGAATGGTCCGTCGCCCGGCCTGGGCCGAACTTGCGGCGGCGCGTCGCCCTCATCGAGCGACGCGTCCCGCAGATCCGGCCGCTGCTGGAATGCGCCCGGTGACCAGCCCGGCGCTGCCGCCCGGCCGCCGACACCGTGCGTCCCGCCGCATTCTGGCGTGCCTGCTGCATGGGCTTCCGGCGCTTGCGCTGCTCGCGGCCGGCGCGGCCGCGGCGCAACCCACGGTCGGTGATCCGATGCCCGCACTGGCACCGCCGGTGCAGCCGGCCTGCGTCTCGTCGCCCTTTGGAGACCGCGGCGCCGGCGGCCCCCGGGCGTCGCGCCTGCACCGCGGCATCGACCTGCCGGCGCCGGCCGGTGCCTGGGTACGCGCCGCCGCCGCGGGTCGAGTGGTGGCGGTTCGCAGGCGGGCGGGGGCCGGGCTGGAGGTCAGCCTGCGCCATCCCGGCGGCTCCATCACCCGCTACGCCCATCTCGGCAGCGTTGCACCGGCCCTGGCATCCGGGAAGCGACAGGTTCGCCAGGGGGAGGTGCTGGGCCGCATCGGACGCACCGGCATCACCTATGGCACGCACCTGCATTTCGAGTTGCTGGTTGATGGCAACCCGCTGGACCCGGCACTCCACCTCAAGGTGGAACCCTGCGGCGGACCGGCAGGCCGGCCCGTGGGGCCACCGCCTGCGCGTTGACAGGCGTCGCCACCGGCAGCAGGCTGGTCGTGTTCCAAGGGGAGCCCCAGCAGGGGCTGAGATACGGCGTATTCGTCGTGACCCTTCGAACCTGATCCGGGTCATGCCGGCGTAGGGAACGGAACGAGCGGGCATTGCGCCGGAAGGGGCATCTGTCCGACCCCACGCGTCAATTAACCCGGATCTCCATGACAGGAGGTCCAAAGAATGCCCGATTCATTCCCCCCCGAAACCCTTGAGGTCACCACCGGCCCGCTGCCGGCCTCCCGCAAGGTGCATATCGCCGGCACCCACCATCCCCGCCTGCGGGTGGCGATGCGCGAGATCGACCTCGCGCCCTCCGCCAAGGAACCGCCGCTGCGGGTGTACGACACCTCCGGCCCCTACACGGACCCGGACTACGCCACCGATATCCGTCGCGGCCTGCCCGCGCTGCGCCAGGCCTGGATCGAGGCGCGCGGCGATGTCGAGGCCTATGCCGGCCGCGATCCCAGGCCGGAAGACGATGGGCTGAAGCCGGGCGAGGCACGGCGCGTGCCGGTGTTCGACCGCGCTGGGCGGCAGCCGCTGCGGGCCACGCCCGGTGCCGTGCCCACCCAGCTCGCCTATGCCCGGGCCGGCATCGTCACCCCCGAGATGGAATACGTGGCGATCCGCGAGAACCTCGGCCGGGCGAAGCTGCGGGACGCCGCCCAGCGGGACGGCGAGAGCTTCGGCGCCGCCATCCCGGACTTCGTCACCGCCGAGTTCGTCCGCGACGAGGTGGCGCGCGGCCGCGCCATCATCCCGGCGAACATCAACCACCCGGAATCCGAGCCGATGGCGATCGGCCGGAACTTCCTGGTGAAGATCAACGCCAATATCGGCAATAGCGCCGTAGCCTCCTCGGTCGCGCAGGAGGTGGACAAGTTGGTCTGGGCGATCCGCTGGGGCGGCGACACGGTGATGGACCTCAGCACCGGCCGCAACATCCACACCACCCGGGAATGGATCATCCGCAACAGCCCGGTGCCGATCGGCACGGTGCCGATCTACCAGGCGCTGGAGAAGGTGGGCGGCCGCGCCGAGGACCTCACCTGGGAGATCTTCCGCGACACGCTGATCGAGCAGGCCGAGCAGGGGGTGGACTACTTCACCATACATGCCGGGGTACGGCTGGAATACATTCCGCTGACCGCGAAGCGCGTGACCGGCATCGTCTCGCGCGGCGGCTCGATCATGGCGAAGTGGTGCCTGGCGCACCACAAGGAGAATTTCCTCTACGAGCATTTCGACGACATCTGCCAGATCATGCGGGCCTATGACGTCAGCTTCTCGCTCGGCGACGGGCTGCGGCCGGGCAGCATCGCCGACGCCAACGACGCCGCACAATTCGCCGAGCTGGAGACGCTGGGCGAGCTGACCAAGATCGCCTGGGCGCGCGACGTGCAGGTGATGATCGAAGGCCCGGGCCATGTGCCCATGCACAAGATCAAAGTGAACATGGAGAAGCAGCTTGAGATGTGTGGCGAGGCGCCGTTCTACACACTCGGCCCGCTGACCACGGATATCGCCCCGGGCTACGACCACATCACCTCCGGCATCGGCGCGGCGATGATCGGCTGGTTCGGCTGCGCCATGCTCTGCTACGTCACCCCGAAGGAGCATCTCGGCCTGCCGGACCGGGACGACGTGAAGGTGGGGGTCATCACCTACCGGATCGCGGCGCATGCGGCCGATCTTGCCAAGGGCCATCCGGCAGCGAAGCTCAGGGATGATGCGCTGTCCCGTGCCCGCTTCGACTTCCGCTGGCGGGACCAGTTCAACCTCTCGCTCGACCCGGATACGGCCGAGCGTTTCCATGACCAGACATTGCCGGCGGAAGGCGCCAAGCTGGCGCATTTCTGCTCCATGTGCGGGCCGAAATTCTGCTCGATGAAAATCAGCCAGGAAGTCCGGGCCGCGGCGCAGCAGGGCATGGAGGAAATGGCGGACAGCTTCCGCGCCAACGGTGGGGAGATCTACCTGCCCCCCGTTCCCCGAGCCTGACCCGCCCGGGAGGGGCCTCGGACCCTCCCTGGCATGGGCGCCGAGCCGGATGGTAACGAATTCTTGTTCAGATCGTTGGACGGTCGAAGGCACGGGCCGCCTGGATCGATGGCGGACAGGCCGGCGCCGGCAGGCCTTGGCCCCTGATGGGCGTTGCCTGCGGCACTTCCCGGAGTGCTAGCCTGCCCGCAGCACGGCCCGGAGAGGCCGGCCTGATCAAGGAGAGGAAACCCTATGCATGTTTCCCGTCGCGCGGTGCTTGGTACCGCGGCCTCGGCCGCTGCCATCGCCGCCCTGCCCGCCCGCGCCCGCTGGGACGACACCGTCCGCTATCCCGACCCGGCCATCGAGATCCTCGACCCATCCTTCACTCGCTACCGGCTGTTCAACGCCGAGGTCGAGCGCCTGTGGACCGGCGCCCGCTGGAGCGAAGGCCCGGTGTGGTTCGGCGACATGCGCGCGGTGTTCTGGAGCGACATCCCGAACAACCGCATCCTCCGCTGGGACGAGGCCAGCGGCCAGGTCGCCGAATTCCGCAAGCCGTCCAACTTCTCCAACGGCAACACCCGGGACCGCGAAGGCCGCCTCGTCACCTGCGAGCACGACAGCCGCCGCGTCACGCGCACGGAACATGACGGCAGCATCACGGTACTTGCCGACACCTTCGACGGGAAGCGGCTGAATTCGCCGAATGATGCGGTGGTGAAGTCGGATGGCAGCGTCTGGTTCACCGACCCGCCCTGGGGCATCAACGGGGTTTACGAAGGCACCCGGCGGATGGAGCCGGAGCTGCCCACCAACGTCTACCGGCTCGACCCGGATGGCCATCGGCTGACCGTGGTGGCGGGCGATGTCCGCAACCCGAACGGCCTTGCCTTCTCGCCGGATGAAAGCCGCCTCTACGTCATGGACGGTGGCGCATCACCACGTGCGATCCGGGTCTTCGACCTGGCGGCGAACGGACAGGAACTCACCAACGGCAGGGTGTTCCACCAATGCCAGGAAGGCGAGACGCCGGACGGCTTTCGTTGCGATACGGACGGCAACCTCTGGTGCGGCTGGGGGATGGGGCCGGGGCTCGATGGCGTGCGGGTGTTGAACCCGGATGGCAAGGCCATCGGGCATATCCACCTGCCGGAACGCTGCGCCAATCTCTGCTTCGGCGGAGAGCGGCGCAACCGGCTGTTCATGGCTGCCAGCAAGGGGCTCTACGCGGTCCATGTCGGCGCGCAGGGCGCCGGCTTCGGCTGACTCACCGGCGGCCGGCCCTTCCCCTGCCCGCCCGCCGCCGGAATCATTGGCCTGCGTGCCGGCGGCGGACTAGCATCACGCCACCGGCGACCAACAAGCCGGTGGAGGAGACCCCATGCCCGATACCGCCATCGCCCCCCCGGGCACGGCGCCGGCTTCTCGTCCCTGGCCAGCCGGCGTCACGCGCGTGCCCTATTGGGTCTACCAGGACCCCGACATCCTGCAGGCCGAGCAGAAGGCCATCTTTGAAGGCCCGATCTGGAACTTCCTGGCACTCGAAGTCGACATCCCCAACCGCGGCGACTACCGCACCACCTTCGTCGGCGCCATGCCGGTCGTCGTGGTGCGCGGGGACGACGGCGCGATCCATGCCTTCGAGAACCGCTGCGCCCACCGTGGTGCGCTGATCGCATTGGATGACGGCGGCAACACCAGGGACTTCACCTGCGCCTACCATGCCTGGCGGTACGACCTGACCGGCAGCCTTTGCTCCGTCGCTTTCCAGCGCGGCGTGAACGGCAAGGGCGGCATGCCTGCCGACTTCCGCATGGACCAGCACGGGCCGCGCAAGCTGCGGGTGGAGACCATCGGCGGGCTGGTGTTCGGCACGCTCTCGGATCGCACGCCAACGCTTGAAGCCTATCTCGGCCCCGCCATAGCCGCCAAGCTGAGGCGGGTGCTGAACCGGCCGGTGGAGGTGCTCGGCCGCTTCTCCCAGCCGATGCCGAACAACTGGAAGCTCTATGCGGAGAACGTGCGGGACACCTATCACGCCAGCCTGCTGCACACCTTCTTCACCACCTTCCGCATCACCCGCTTCAGCCAGGCCGGCGGCATCACCCTCAGCGAGGAGGGCGGGCACCATGCCTCCGCCACCATCGCAACGGTCGAGGGCAGCGATTCCGCTTACAAGGACCAGGGCATCCGGTCCGACAACGATGGTCTGAAGCTGCGGGACATGTCCTTCCTGGAAGCGGTCGATGAATTCGGCGACGGCATCCAGTTGCAGATCCTGACGGTGTTCCCCTCGCTGGTCCTGCAACAGACCCACAACAGCCTGGCGATCCGCCACTTCCTGCCGCGCGGCGCCGAGGCGATGACCCTGCACTGGACCTACCTCGGCTTCGCCGACGACACGCCGGAGATGCGCAGGCGCCGCCTGAAGCAGGCGAACCTTGTCGGCCCGGCCGGCTATATCTCGCTCGAGGATGGCTGCATCGGCGGCTTCGTGCAGCGCGCCGCGGCCACGGCCTCGGAGGAGACCGCGATCGTGGAAATGGGTGGCCGTGGCGTGGAGACCCAGGCGACCCGCGCCACCGAGGTCGCGGTGCGCGGGTTCTGGAAGGTCTACCGCGGCCTGATGGGGATATAGGGCGATGCAGACGACGGACGCGCTGCTGCGCCTGGCGATGCTGAACACCGCCTATGCCTCGGCGATCGATGCCGACCGGTTGGAGGATTGGCCGGACTTCTTCACCGAGGACTGCCTCTACCGGATCACCACCGCCGAGAACCACCAGCGAGGCCTGCAGGCCGGGATCATCTACGCGGATTCACGCGCGATGCTGCATGACCGCGTCTTCGCCCTGCGCCGGGCGAACATCTACGAGCGCCAGCGCTACCGCCACGTCATCGGCATGCCGGCGATCCTGGAGCAGGACGCCGATGGCTTTCGTGCAGAGGCGCCTTTCCTGGTGGTGCGCACCATGCGCGGGGGCGCGATGGAGGTCTTCGCCGCCGGCCGCTACCTCGATGCGGTGCGGCCCGGGCGGGACGGCACGCTGCACTTCGCCCGACGCGAAGTGATATGCGACAGCGCCAACTTCGACACCCTGCTGGCGATTCCGCTGTAGTCCGGCACAGCCGTCTTTGAAATTGACATCCGTGCCGGCTTTGTCGTGGGATAGGTGGCCAACAAGAAAAACACCCGGGAGGACGCACCATGGTGACACGACGCGACATGCTCGTGGGCTCGTCGGCGGCGCTGCTGGCTGCCGGCACGGCGCGAGCCAAGCTGCCTTCCACCTCCGTCTGGACCGCCTACGACCTTGGCTCGTCCGGCTATGCCGAGGCCTCCGGCATTGCCGATGCCATCATGAAGAAGCAGCCGATGCGGGTCCGCATCGTGCCCTCCGGCACCTCGATCGGGCGGCTGCTGCCGCTGCGCCAGGGTCGCGCCAACTACGGCTTCCTCGCCAACGAGCTCTACTTCGCCACCGAGGCGACCTACGATTTCGCCGTGCCGTCATGGGGACCGCAGGATGTCCGCGTGGTGCTCGCGCGCC
This sequence comes from uncultured Alphaproteobacteria bacterium, assembly GCA_963829365.1. Lineage (GTDB taxonomy): Bacteria > Pseudomonadota > Alphaproteobacteria > Acetobacterales > Acetobacteraceae > Belnapia. The sequence goes on from CAWHIH010000003.1 coordinate 385,179, forward strand.
CGGCCAGCGCCGCACTGGCCACGGCCGGCGACATCGGCGTCAAGGAAATGAAGGACCTGCGCGGCAAGCGCATCGGCTACGTGCGCGGCAACCCTTCGGTGAACGTGAAGACCGACGCCTACATCGCATTCGGCGGGCTGACGCGCGCGGACGTGCAGGAGGTATGGTTCGGCAGCTACAACGCCATGAAGACCGCGGTCATCAACAACCAGCTCGATGCGTTCGCCAGCGTCACCACATCCGGCAATATGCGGGAGATCGAGGCCAGCCCGCGCGGGCTCACCTATCCGCCCTTCCCGCTCTCGGATACCGCGGGTTGGGAGCGCATCCGCAAGGTGGCCGATTTCTTCGAGCCGTTCCGCGAAACGGTGGGCGCCGGCATCTCGCCGGGCAAGCCGGTGGACCTGATAGGCTTCCGCTACCCCATCATCTCCACCTACGCGAATACCGACGCCGACGAGGTCTATGCCCTCACTAAGGCAATCGACGAATCCATGGACATCATCCGCGCCATCACCGGCAGCGCCGGTAATTGGGCACCCAGCATGGCGGGAAAGCCACCGGCGGATGCGCCCTGGCACGAAGGCGCCATCCGCTACCTGAAGGAGCACGGCATCTGGAAGGCCGAGCACCAGGCCTGGCAGGACCAGCGCCTGGCGCGGCTGCGGCGCATCCAGGCCGGCTGGGCCGAGGCGCAGAAAAGCTTCACCGGCCAGGGTGACGATGCCTGGGTGAAGCATTGGGAGCAGCACCGGGTCGAGAAGCTCGGGCTGCCGCCCGCCGAGGCCTAAGCCGCATACCGCCACCGGGCTGGCGCAAGCAGGCCATACGCGGAGGCTTCCGCGCAGGCGGGGTAGCCTCGCCGGCCGGAACTCCGCCATGATCCCCGGCGGGCACCGGACGGCGATGGCGCGGGACAGCGCTGCATGGTGCCGAGGCGAGAGGATATCCCATGACCAGCCGACTACCGCCATCCCGCATCCCGGTCATCATCGGCATCGGCGAGATCAAGGACCGGCCTGCCGACCCTGCGCAGGGGCTGGAGCCCCTGGCGCTGATGGCTGAAGCCCTGCGGCGCGCCGAGGCCGATGCCGGCGCCTCGCTGCTGCCGCGGCTGGATGCGCTCGATGTGGTGCATGAGGTATCCTGGCCCTACGTCGACCTTCCCGATATGCTCTGCGAGGTGCTCGGCGCCGGCCCCCGGCATCGCCACTACGGCCCGGTCGGCGGCGAAACGCCGGTGCGCTTCCTGCACGAAGCCGCAGGAAGGATCAGCCGCGGCGAGAGCGCCATCGCCGCGGTTTGCGGCGGCGAGGCGCAATACACCGTGGCGCAGGCGGAGAAAGCCGGCATCGTTCTGCCCTGGAAGCCCCGCGACCCCGGCTTCCGGCCACGCACCCGGGAATACTTGGCTGAAGTTGCACAAAGGCATGGCATCGACCAGCCCATCCGGGTCTATCCGCTGTACGAGAATGCCATCCAGGCCGCCTGGGGTCAGACGCCGGAACAGGGGCAGGCAGAATTGGCGCGGCTCTGGGCCTGCTTTTCCGAGGTCGCCTCGCGCAATCCGGAATCCTGGCTGCAGCGGCGCTTCGGGGCCGAGGAGATCGCCACGCCCTCCGCCGGCAACCGCATGATCGCCTGGCCCTATCCCAAGCTGATGACGGCGAACCCGCTGGTGAACAAGGGCTGCGCTGTGCTGGTGGCCAGCCTTGAGGTCGCCCGTGCCGCCGGCATCCCGGAGCACCGCATGGTCCACGTCCGTGGCGGCGCGGCGGCGGACGAGCCGAAGGACTACATGCAGCGGCCACATTTCAACAGTGCGCCCGCGATGGACGTGGTGCTGGAGACCGCGCTGGAGATGGTGGAGGGCGACGCCGGCCGCTTCGCCTGCCGCGAGTTCTACAGCTGCTTCCCCTGCGTGCCGAAGATGGCGCGGCGCAAGCTTGGCCTGGCGGAGGATGTGGCGCCGACCGTCGCCGGCGGCCTGACCTTCCATGGCGCGCCGCTCAACAACTACATGCTGCACGCGGCCTGTGCCATGGTCCGGGCGCTGCGCGATGCGCCCGGGGCGCTCGGCCTGCTTTACGGGCAGGGTGGCTTCGTGACCCAGCATCGCACGCTGGTGCTCGGTGCGGGCTGCGGAACCGGCGAAGCCCTGGTCACCGAGGACCGCCAGGCGGAGGCCGACCGCCGCCGCGGCCCTGCGCCAACCATCGCCGAGGGCCGCAGCGGCGCGGCGACGGTCGAGACGCATACCGTGGTGTTCCGCACCGATGGCACGCCGGACTATGGCGCGGTCGTGCTGCGGCTGCCCGACGGCGCCCGCACCATGGCGCGTGTGCCGCGCGAGGATGCGGCGACGCTGGATGTGCTGATGTCGCCGCGGCACTCAGCCATCGGCATGACCGGACAGCTCACCGAAGGCCGCGAGGGGTTGCAGGAATGGCGGGCCGGTTAGGCACCGGCATGGCTGCTCAAGGCTTGCGGCAGAACGAAGCGCTAGGAGGAACCGATGAACCTCACTCTCTCGGACCGTCACCGCCGCCTGCAGGCGGAGGTCCGGCGCTTCATCGCCGAACACGGCCATCGCTCGCCGCCGGTGGGCGGTGGCGGCGGCCGGGCCCGGCCGGACCGCAAGGCGCTGGACTGGCAGGCGCGGCTGATCGAAGCCGGCTACGCGGCGCGCGCCGTGCCGCGCCACTACGGCGGCTTCGGCGCCGAGCCGGATCTGCTGGAAGCAGCCATCATCGCCGAGGAATTCAACAAGGCCGGCGTCAGCCCCGGCATCCAGGGCCAGGGCATCCGGATGCTGGTGCCGACCCTGCTGGAAGTCGGCACGGAGGAACAACGCCAAAGGTGGATAGGCCCCACCATCCGTGGCGAGGTGATTTGGTGCCAGGGCTATTCGGAACCGGAAGCCGGTAGCGATCTCGCCGCGCTGCGGACCAGCGCCGCCGTGCAGGACGGACACTTCGTCATCAACGGCCAGAAAATCTGGACCAGCTCGGCGCATTATGCCGACATGATGTTCCTCCTGTGCCGGACCGAACCCGACAAGCCGAAGCACGAGGGCATCTCCTACCTGCTGCTGCCCATGGACACGCCGGGCATCGAGGTGCGGCCGCTGGCGACCATGACCGGCCTCGCCACCTTCAACGAGGTGTTCTTCACCGATGTCCGCGTGCCGGTGGACCAGGTGGTGCTCGGCCGGGGGCTTGGCTGGCGGGTGGCGAATGTCACGCTGAAGCATGAGCGCATGCTGCTTGGCGACGCCAACAAGCTGATGTACCGGTTGCACAACCTGCGTGGCCTGCTGGAGCGGACGCAGGTGGATGGGGTACCGCTGATCAGCATGGCGCAGTGGCGCGACCGGCTGATGCGGCTGCAGGGCGAGGTGCTGGCCGCCAGATACCACCAGATGCGACTGCTGAGCGAGGCGGCACGGGAGCAGGATTCGGGCCTCGGCCTGCTGGTGGTGAAGTACTATGGCACCACCCTCGCCTGGCGGCTGGCGGCGCTGGCGGTGGATGCCCTGGGCGATGCCGGCCTGCCCTACGATCCGCATGACGACGTGGCGGAGGACGACGCCGCGACCGCCTGGTACGCCGACCACATGTACGACCTCGGCCTGATCATCGGTGGCGGCAGCTCGAATATCCAGAAGAACATCATCGCGGAGCGCGGCCTTGGCATGCCGCGCGAGGCCAGGCCGCAGGGCGGAGCGTGACATGGAATTCGGATTGGGCGAGAGCCAGCGCGATTTCGACCACGCCCTGCGCCGCTTCCTGGTGGAGCGCGTGCCGATGGCGCTGCGCCATGCCGCCGCCATCTCTGGCGAAGCGCCGGACCTATGGCACGGCCTGTGCGACCTGGGTCTGGCGGGTCTGCTGGTGCCGGAGGGAATTCGGCGGCGCCGGCCTTGGGATGATGGATGCGGCGCTGGCGGCGGAAGCCCTTGGCCATGCCGCGGCGCCGACGCCATTCCTCGGTTCGGCCGTGCTGGCGCCAAAGGCGCTGCGCCTGCTGGGCAGTCCGGCGCAGCAGGCGGAATGGTTGCCATCCATCGCGGCCGGTGACATCCGCGTTGCCGTGGCGTTAGGTAAGCTCACCGGCACCACCGGCACATGCAGCCTGCGGCTGGCCGGCGGGCGGCTTGCCGGCACAATCACCGGCGCGCTGGATGCGGCGGGAGCGACACATTTGCTGGTGGCCGTGCCGGTGGGCGGGATGGTGCTGGTGGCGGCAGATGCGGCGGGCGTGACCTTGCGGCGCAGGCGCAGCGTCGACCGGCTGCGAATGCTGGCCGATGTCGAATTCGCCGATGTCGCTGGCGAGGTTCTCGTCGGCGGCGAGGTGCGGCGCGTGCTGGATGCCGGGCGCGTTGCGCTGGCGGCTGAGACCCTCGGCGCCGCGCAATCCATGTTGGAACAGGCCGTGGCATATGCGGCGGAACGGCGACAGTTCGGCCGCACCATCGCCGGCTTCCAGGCGGTGAAACACGCCTGCGCGGAAATGGCCACCGCGCTGGAACCCTGCCGCGCCTTCGTCTGGTACGCCGCGCATGCCCAGGACGAACCGGATGATGAGGCGCGGATGCTCGCCGCACAGGTCAAGGCCCATCTCGACGAAGTGGCGCGCGACGTCGCCCGCACGGCTACGGAAGTGCATGGCGGCATGGGCTTCACCGAACTGCTGGGCCTGCCGTTCTGGTTCAAGCGCATCATGGCCAATCGCCAGTTGCTCGGTGGCCCCGAGCGCTGCAGGGCGGATGCGGCTGTGTTGCAGGGCATCGCGGCCGGCTGAAGTAGAGCCGCCCTTGCCGGTTGTTCAGGTCGCGACGCCGGCGCCACGTACCGCGCGCGGGCTGCCTGCATGTCATCGAGCGTATCGCAGGTGGTCTTGTGGCGACCCTTGAAGGCCATTCCCTCGATCCGGCGGAACATGTCGCCGAAGGCGAATTGGCCGCAGCCCGGAATGGGATGCTGCTCATGGCCGTTGTGGAAACTCCGCCAAGCGAACCCCAACCATGCAGCTAAGCGCGACGGCTGCAACGAAGCCTTTGGTCCCTTCGGCATGAAAGGCGGGTGGTTGGCGGTGACGCTCACTGCAAAGGTCGGACCGTCGATGGCGCCGGAACGGCACCACGTGGCTGTGGCGGGATAATCCGGTTTGGGGAAGGTCTGGCAATCCGGTTGCGGCAAACGCTCAGGGTTCAGGTGGCCGGATCCTGCCCGCCACCGGCAGCGGCACCCCGCCATGGCGCCTGGCAAGAATGATTTCACCGGATGCCGGGAATACGCCCGAAAGTGCCGTGATATTCACCTGGTGCGTCACGAGGATGATCGGCGCAGAACCGTCCTGCCGATGCAGCCATGCCAGCAGGCCCTGCGTCCGGCCTTCCCGCAAATGCGGCTGGGCAAAGAATGAATCCAGGTACTCGAGCGGTTCCGGCCTTCCCAGCTGCAGAAGCCGGGCGGTTTCCATCGAGCGGCACCAGCGGCTGGAATACACCCGCGCCGCACCGCCGCCATGCGCCCGGAACATCGCGCCGATGGCCCGTGCCTGGCTGCGTCCGGCATCGGACAGGTTTCTCTGCGTCGCGCAATCGTCCAGCGTGAAACCGCGGGGATCACCGGTGCCTGGTGCGGCGGCATGGCGCATGATCGCCACCACCGTGCCATCAGCAAAGCCTTGCCACGGATCATCCGCCTTGGCGGACGAGGCAGGTATCGTGAGTTCCTGCCAACAGCCCGGCTATGAACCGCTGGCGGGTGAACCGCACCGAATGATCCATGTCCTGCCCCATGCATCGGTCGTTTGGACCAACCGTTGCGATGGCCGGCCACGAAGCAACTCACTGGAAGCTGGAAGGTGATCCCGGACGGCAAGGTCCAGATGCGCCTCGCGGCTTCCAGTGCGCAGAGTGCTTCGGCGTCAGCGCCTCGCCTTGCCCTTCTCGATGTCGCGCTCGATCGCCGCGCGCTCCATCGAACCTGTGCGACGGATGATCTCCCGCACGATGGCGGGTGAAACCCGGTGCCGCTTTGCCAAGTAGGCGACTTCTTCCTCAACTTCGGGAGTGGGTGCCGGGGCAGTGCTCTCGGCCTGCGTCTTGATCTTTGCCAAGGAAACTCTCCATCATCCTGCCCCGCCCGAAGCGGGGCCAATTGTGAAGCCGGCGTCCAAGCTCGCAATTCAAGGCCCGGACCGGCGCCGATGGCCCTCTCGCATGATGCTGCGGGTGCCGCATTGGCGGCCTGGACCGGATCGGCCGGCGTGGGCCGGGCGCTGCGGAAAACCGCGGATGCCGGCCGTCCGGGGTTGGACACGACGACCAGGTGCCCGATCGTCGCCCCGGACCGGAAGCGAGGCGGCCGCCAGGGCCGCCCCATTCCGGTCGGTCAGGCCAGCTTCAGGTTGCCGGCCGAGGACTTGCCCTGCTGGCCCTGCTGGAGGTCGTATTCCAGCTTGTCGCCCTCTCGCGGCTCCTGCAGGCCGGCACGCTGCACGTCCGAGATGTGAAGGAAGACGTCCTTCGAGCCGTCCTCGGGCTGGATGAAGCCGAAGCCCTTGGTCGCGTTGAACCATTTTACAGTGCCAATGGACATGGCGGTGTTCCGTTCATGACAAAATGCCGCCCACGCGGTATCGCGCGACGGATCAACCTTCCCAGGGTAACGGGCACCAGGCTCGACGCTCTATCAGAGCAACGGGAAAGCAGGCCGAACCAAAAAAGCTTGACGCGATGGATATGGGTCCTTCGCGGCCTCCCGGCAAGCCCGGCAGCACCGATGCGGCCGGATGGACCAAATGTCATCCGCCGAGGCGCCATGCCGGGCGCGTCCTGCAACAGTCGTTTTTTGTTACAAAAAGGGAATGATTTGCAGCGACTATGGCGTCGGAACGACCCGTTGCGCCCTGCTGCCCGAGGAAGCCCGCTTCGTGCCGAGCCACATCGTCGACGATATCGCCGCAATCCATGCCCGCATGCTATCGATCGAGGCTGCCGAACGCACCGCGACGCCCAAACCGGATATGATGCCACAGCTGGAAGCACCGGACCGACCTGCCACCGCTCCGCCGGCCGATTTCTATGGCTGGCTCATGGGCGGCGGCCTCTGGAGCCCGACGCAAGGCAGCAACGCCTGACCTCAGCGGTAAATGGCCGGGCAGGCCGCGGCTGCGGCGACCCGGTCATGGGGAAGCCCGTTCTGCCGCAAGCCTCGCCAGCCCTGCACGAGCCAGTTCCGCCTGCGGGCGCATCCCGAGATTCGCCGCGATCTGGAGCGAACGCTCGTAGTGCGCCGCCGCCGCCCGGGGGTCCGTCGCCGCCTGCAGGTTGCCGAGGATGCGCTCGGCCCAGGCAAGGTGGCCGCGCTCGCCCTGCGCCAAGGCCACCGCATGGCCGGTCCGGGCCGTCGCCAGCGCCTCCTCGGAACGCCGCAGATGGCCGGCCGCTTCCGCTAGCCAGAGATGGGTCTGCGCATACAGCGGCCCACGTCGGCGCACCTCGGGCGCGATCGCGTGGCGGAGCAGCGCCATGCCGGCATCCGCCTCCCCCTTCAGCACCCGCACATAGCCGAGCCCGGCGGCGATCCAGGGATAGGTCGCCGGCACCTCCTCGACGCGAAAGAGTTCCAGGCCTCGTTCGAGCACCGCCTCCGCCTCGTCCAATGCGCCGGCGCGGATCAGCGCATGGCCGTGGCCGAAGCTCATCACCGCCTGGGAATAGCTGTTGCCCAGGCGTGCCGCGGCCCGCCAACCGCGCTCGCCCTCCTTGCGCGCGGCGGCATGGTCGCCAAGCTCGGCCAGCGACCAGGCCAGGAAGGAACAGCAGAAGACGAAGGGGTGCCCACCGAAGGCGAACACCTCCTGCGCATCCTCCCGTCCCAGCACCGCGATCGAACTCGCGCAGCGCAGACACGGCGGCGGCGTAGTGTCCCACCGCCTGCAAATTGGTGCCCCGGCGGTAGAGGCCGAGCGCTCTGGTCAAGCTGTCGCCCCCGCTCGCCGCCACCGCGACCGCACGATCGGCAGCCTCGGCGGCCAGGCCGTGCTGCCCGTTCTGCCAGTACCAGCCCGACAGCAGCAACCCGACGCGGCACCGGCGGCCGGCATCTCCCATGGCTTCGGCGAGGCGGGCCGCCGCCTCCAGATGGGCCGGAATCTCCTCCGGCTCGCCGAGCACGAAAAGCGCGTTGCGTATCTCAAGGTGAAGGTCCACCTCTGCCGCGCCGCGCTCCGGCCCCTCCGGCAGCCGTTGCAGCGCCGCGAGGGCCTGGCGGTAGAGGCTGACCGCCTCGCGGTTCGCCGCCCGTGCCGCGGCCCGCATGCCGGCCCGGCGACCGTATTCCGCGGCGGCCTCCCAGGCTTCGGCGCGCGTTGCGTGGAAAGCCAGCAACTCGACCGGCAGCTCGGCCGAACGCGGCCCTTCGCCATGCCCGCGTTCGAGGGTGCGCAGCACCCGCTCATGCAGCTCGCGCCGGTCTTGCCGAAGCAGCGATGCCTGTACGACCTCATGCGTCAGCGCATGGCGGAAGCGGTAGAGCGGGTCCGGGACCATACGCAGCGGCACCAGGAATTCGGCTGCCTGGAGCCGCCCCAGGCGGCCCTCGAATGCTTCCTCCGCCAGGCCGCAGACGGCCCGCAGCAGCGCGCCCGGCGGCTCTGGCCCGATGACCGCCGCAATCTGGAGCAGCCGCTTGTCATCGGGTGCGAGCCGGTCGAGCCGTGCGCCGATCACCGCCTGGACCGTCGCCGGCAGCGCGACCGCCTCCGGGTCGCCCAGCACGCGGTACCTGCCGGGCTCGCCGAGCAACAGGCCGGCGGCCTCGACGGAATGCACGCATTCCTCAAGGAAGAAGGGGTTGCCGCCGGCGCGCGCGGCAAGGCGCCGCTTCAGCGGGTCGGTGCTTGGGTCCTGGCCCAGCATGCGGTCCAGCAGCGCCCGCGCACCCACCGCCGACAGCGGATCGACGCGGATCTGGCGGTAATGGCCAAGGCCCGGCCAGCCATGCACGAATTCCGGGCGATAGTTGACCAGCAGCGCCAGCCGTGACGCCGCCAGCGACTCGACCGAGGCTCTCGACAAGCTGCCGGCTGGCGGCGTCCAGCCAATGGAGATCCTCCAGCACGATCAGCAGGGGCTGTGCCGCGGCGTGGCGGTGCAGCAGCGCCCTGACCGCCTCCGTCAACCGCCGGCGCCGCTGTGCCGGTTCCAGCGCGGCCCAGCCCGAATCAGGCTGCTGCGCATCGAAAAGCGCGAGCAGCGGCGCATCGACCAGCGGCGCCAGGGCAGGATCGAGGGCCCGCACCGCCGCCATGACACGCTGCTGCACGGTTTCCGTCGTGTCCTCCCCGGTGATGCCGAAGTAACCGCGCAGCAGCCCGGCGATGCTGGAATAGGCGACGTCGGAGGATTGCGGATCGGCCCCGGCCAGCACGGCGCGCCAGCCGGGCGGCAGCGCGCGGACGATGAACTCCCGCACCAGGCGCGACTTGCCAACGCCCGCCTCGCCGACCAGCGCCACGAGCCGGCCGGCACCCTGCGCCACCGGGGCAATGGCCGCGGCGATCGCCGCCAGTTCGGGCTGGCGCTCGACGAAACCGCGGTCTGGGCCGATCGGCCCTTGCTCCCACGTCCTGGCCCCTTCGAGGCGATACAGCGGCAGCGCCGGTGCGGCGGGATCGAGCGGCACCGGCTCGGCCCGGGCGACATGGAACCTTCCGCGGGTGAGCGCGACGGTCGCCTCCGTCGCCACGACCGCCCCCATCGGCGCCATCGCGGCAATGCGCGCCGCGCGCTGCAGGCAGGTGCCGAAGACCGTGCCGCCGCGGAGCAGCACCTCACTGGAATTGAGCGCCCCGGCGACGCCGACGGCACCGCGCGCCCGCCCCGGTGCCAGGGTGCGGAGCATTGCGAGCGCCGCGTAGCAGGCGCGTGCCGCATGATCCTCCTGGGCAACCGGCGCGCCGAAGACCGCCGCGACCCCTTCCACCGAGGCGCGGAGGACATGCGCGCCCTGTTCCCGGAGGGCTTCCGCCGCCCGCCACGCCATGTCCCCGAGCAGCACTTCCAGGTCCTCGGGATCGGACGGCGCGCCGGCGCCCGGGGCGAAGGCCATCGCAATAGCCGTGACCTGCTTCCGTTCACCTCCCGCCTCGGGTGCGCCGGGCGCGCTCCGCCCGCGGGCGAGCGCCTCCCGGCGAAGTGCGGCAAGTTCGGGTCCGGGTTCGACCTGCAACTCGTGCCGGAGCAGTTCGGCGCAGGCATCGTAACGCCTTACCGCCTCGGCCGCCCGGCCATGGTCGAGATGGAGCTGGATGAGGTCCCGGTGCGCATCCTCCGACAGCGGCTCCAGCGCCACCGCGCGTTCGAGGGCTGCCCGTGCCGCGGGCTCATCGCCGCGTATCCGTGCCGCACGAGCCAGCCGCAGCAGCGTTTCCACGGCGCGGTCGTGCAACTGCCGCCGCGCGGTGGCGACCCACTCGGCGAAGCCTTCCTCATGCAGCGCCAGGCCATCGAGGAGCGGCCCGCGGTACAGCTCCGCCGCCTCGGCCAACGCGTCGAAGCCTGCGTCCTTCGCCAATTCCTGGAATACCAACGCGTCCACTGCCAGCCGGCCGAGGGCGAGCGCGACACCTTCCCGCGTGGCAACCAGGCAGTCCTCGCCGAGAGTGGTGCGGATGGAGGTCAAACATTGGCTGAGGCTGTGCCTCGCCTGGGCTTCGCCGCGGTCGCCCCACAGCATGGCGGCCAGCCGCTCGCGCGGACATGGCGCGCCGCCGCCGAGCGCGACCACGGCGAGCAAAGCTTCCGCCTTGCGGGTCGGCAGTGCCGCGCGGCCGCCATCGGCACGATAGGCTTCGAAGCCACCCAGGAGGCAAATCCGTGCTCTGGCCATCGGCGATGGGGCCATTGGTCCTGGAAGTCCTGTGGCGGAGCGCCTGCCGACAAGTATACCGGCCGACCCGCGATCCATCAAAAACCTTTCCGGTCACGCTTTTGACGGCGGTTTGACGGCGGCTTTGATCCTGCCGTGAGGCTCCCCGGCCAGGGTGGGCACCGCGCCGGTCGAGCATCGGCCGGCCGCGCCAAGCAACCAGATGCCTGGAGACCGCCATGAGCACCGCCACGACATCCGTATCCGCGCCCCAGCCTGCCCCGCCCCCGCCGACGCCCGGTCAGGCCCCCGACCTGGTGGCCATCAAGGCGAAGCAGCAGACGACCTGGGCATCCGGTGACTTCGCCGTGATCGGCACGACCTTGCAGATCGCCGGTGAATCCCTGTGCGAAGCGGTCGACCTGCATGCCGGCGAGCATGTGCTGGACGTGGCCGCCGGCAACGGCAACGCCACCCTGGCCGCGGCCCGCCGCTTCGCCGAGGTGACCTCCACCGACTACGTGCCGGCCCTGCTGGAGGGTGGTCGCGCCCGCGCCGCGGCCGAGCGCCTGCCGGTGACCTTCCGCGAGGCCGATGCCGAGGCCCTGCCCTTCCCCGATGCCTCCTTCGATGTCGTGCTCTCGACCTATGGCGTGATGTTCGCGCCGGACCAGGACCGGGCCGCGGCGGAAATGGCGCGGGTCTGCCGTCCCGGCGGACGGATCGGGCTTGCGAATTGGACCCCGGGCGGGTTCATTGGCGAGCTGTTCAAGGTCGTCGGCCGCCATGTCCCGCCGCCGGCCGGCCTGCGCTCGCCCGCGCTTTGGGGCACCGAGGAACGGCTGCGCGAATTGTTCGGCCGCGAGGCCAGCTCCATCGCCGCCACGCCACGCGAGTTCAACTTCCGCTACCGGTCCGCGGCCCATTGGGTGGAGGTTTTCCGCACCCTGTACGGGCCGGTGCACAAGGCCTTCCTGGCGCTCGACCCGCCACGCCAGGAAGCGCTCGAACGCGACCTGCTGGAACTGCTGGCGCGCTTCGACCGTGGTGGGCCGGCCGGGCTCGTGGTGCCGGCCGAATATCTCGAGGTTGTCATCGTGCGGCGCTGAGCCGCACTACACCTGGTCGTGCGGGATGACCGCACACCAGCTTCGTCTTTGCCGGACACCAGATGGACTTCCGCCGCCAGGAACCGCGGCACGCCGGCGCGCCGGAGCCCTTGCGGAACGGCACGCTGGCGATGCGTCCGAGCGACAGGCCGCAGGACGGCCTTGCGGTGCGGCCGGCTTCCCGGCCGCCACGCTCCAATCTGCGAGGGAAGGCTTTGCCTGACCACCCCCGGGTAGGCCCCGCCCCAGCGACCCGGAGGGAACCAGGCGCCTGCCCGCTTCTTTAGTGGTCGGGTTGACCGATGGGGGGGCGACGATGCCACAACAATCATCAGCAACCAACCTTCCTGGGCCTCGCGCAATCAGCACCGGCATGCTGGCCGGTCAGGACTAGCGCCATGCATACCAACCGCCCGGCAAGCGGCGCAGGACCGCTCCTCGCCTCAACTGGAGCCGCGTTCTCGCCCTTCGCGCCGAGCCCGGCCCAACTGGGGAACTCCCCGCAGCGAAGCCTCTATGGCGGACATGATCCCGCGAGCGCGGTCACGGTCGATGACTTGCGGGCCATGGCACACCGGTTCCTGCCCGGTTTCGCGCTGGCTTATCTCGAAGGCGGCGCCGGGGAGGAACAGACCCTCGCCCGCAACCTTGCGGCGCTGGCGGCCTGGCGCCTGGTGCCGCGCGCCCTGGTGGACGTCTCGCGCCGTTCCACGGCAACGACGCTGTTCGGCCGCCCCCTGCCAGTGCCATTGGTGATCGCGCCCACCGGGCTGAACGGGCTGTTCCGCGCCGGCGCCGACCGCATGCTGGCGGAGGCCGCGGCAGAGGCGGGCATACCCTTCACCCAGAGCACCATGTCCAACCTGGCGATGGAGGATGTCGGTGCCGGACTCGACCTGCGCCACTGGTGGCAGCTCTATGTCTTCGGGCCGCAGTCAGTCTGGGAGCAAATGGTTGCCCGGGCGGAGCAGGCGGGCTGCGAGGCGCTGGTCGTGACGACCGATGCGCAGATTTATGGGAATCGTGCCTGGAGCCGGCGCCATTTTACCCAACCGGGTCATCTCAGCTGGCCTTCGGTGCTTGCCGCGGGGCTGCATCCGCGCTGGCTGGCGGCAACCGTCCTGCGCCGGCGGGGCATGCCCGCCTTCGAGAACATCATCGACCACGTCCCGAAGGAGCACCGCGGCTTCTACGACAGCGCCTTCTGGGTACGGTCGCAGATGGATAAGGCGCTCGACTGGAACAAGCTCGCGCATATCCGCCGGCTCTGGCCGCGCAAGCTGCTGGTGAAGGGCCTGCTGCGCCCGGCGGATGTGATGCGGGCAGCGGAGGTGGGCGCCGATGGCGTCGTGCTGTCCAATCATGGCGGCCGGCAGCTCGACAGCACCATTGCCGGTCTCGACAGCCTGCCCGAGGCGCGCCGCCTTGTCGGCGACCGGCTGACGATCCTGGTGGATGGCGGCATGCGCCGTGGTGCGGATGTGCTGAAGGCGCTCGCCCTCGGGGCGGATGCGGTGCAGATCGGCCGCGCCGCACTATACGGAGTGGCTGCGGCGGAACGCGCCGGCGCTGCGCGGGCCATCGAGATTCTGCGGGACGAGATGGACCGCACCCTCGGGTTGATGGGTGTGGCCTCGGTCAATGAACTGTGCGCGGATTTCCTGGCACGCTGAGCGTCGGGCGGGGTATCTGCTCTCTCCAGGAACGCGGCATCCCCCGCCCGCGTTCAGGCTGCGATTTCCCCCCGCACGCAATGCCGGGAAGGCAAAGCCCATGGTCGCCTGCAACAGACCGAGGTCGCGCAGGAAAGCCGGCGCAGGCAAGTCCGGAGGGCAAGACGCGCCCCACGGGACGATGCCGCATGCAGCGGAAAAGTGGCCGATCCATGGCATGCGGGATGCGCCGCCGGCATCGACAGGGGGTGCCCGCCAGGATGCACGGCCCCACCGGCTCCATCACCCATCACCGCACCAACCATTGAAGCGAGGCATGGCTTGGCAGCCGCGCTCCGCGTGGTGCGGCACTCGTGGCGCATGGTGCGCCCGGCTTCCCGGCACTGGCTCCGACACAAGCGGAAGGAAAGGAGAGGATCATGCGGACCATCAACCCTGACCTGCGGCAGCAGCGGGTCTTCGATGGCGTGGAGCTGGTCGGCGGCATCGGCACGCCAAGCCTTGGCCAGATGTGCATCATGTCCTTCGTGGCCTGCCTGGCGGGCGAAGGCCATACCGACTGCCCGAACACCGCATCACCGATGATCCGGGCCTTTGCGATCCCGTTGAACGACGGAGTGCCCCGGGATGTGCGCCAGCGCCTGAAATCCTTCGCGCCCCGCATCATCGGGACCAATGACGGCTTCGATGCGGCCCGCGCGTCGGTTTTGGCACGGGCGCTGGCGGAGGAGATCCTGCCAAGGGCCTCGGCCTATCGCCCGGCATTGTGCTCGGCGGCACAAAGTCGTGCGAGCCTGATCCGCCGCCTCTGGCTGTGGGCTCGCCGGGACGAGCTTCAGCACCGCATCAGCCGCCTGCACGACCAGGTGGAAAGCCGCCTGCAAGCCGGGCAGGAGATCGAGCTGGCATCCAGCGCCGCACGCCTGATCATCCTGTGCGCGCGCAATGCACCGGATGCGCAGGAGGCGGAATGGTACTGGACCCGGGCCATCGGGTTGCTCGACCGGCTGTGCGACGTCGGTGCGCTGAACCGGCCGCCGCCGGCGATACGCCCAGAGCGAGTGGCGTGGCTGGACCAGATCCTGGCGGAACGGTCGCGCCAGGGAGGCCGGTCCACTACAGAAGCGGAGCCGGCCGACTGCTTCCTCTGGGTGATGTTCCCAGGCTCGGACAAGGGCGGTGGCAAGACCTGAAGGCAGCGGGAGCTTCCCCGCCGCACTCAGATACGCCGCGGGGAAGCCTTGGTCTGCCGGGCGCCATCGACGCTCCAGGCGCCTGGCCCGGTGAAGACGAGCAGCAGGAACACGAAGCAGTAAAGGATCGAGGCGTCGCCACCGTTCAGCACCGGGTAGAAGTTCCGCGGGGCGTGGAACATCCAGTAGGCCACCGCCATCTCGCCCGCCAGCACGAAGGCCACCGGCCGGGTGAACAGGCCGATCAGGATGAGCAGGCCGCCGGCCGCCTCCAGGATGGCGCCGATCCAGAGCAGCGAGAAGGCCGAGGGCAGCCCGCTCGCGGAGGGTGCCGGAAAGCCGAACAGCTTCTGTGTGCCATGCGCCATGAAGAGCAACGCCGCCACGATGCGCAGCGCCGCGAGGGCATAGGGAGTGTAGCGGTCAAGCGTGTCTGCATATCGCATGGGCAAGGGCCTTGGCTGTAATGGATCAGGGAACCAGGTGGCGAGGCGCGGGCGCCGCGAATGCGTACCCTCTCCGGAACCTCGCACATGCCGGGCGGCGTGGCCAAACCTGCAGTGCCGACCCAGCGCCGCAGGGAGCGGAAACCCACGTCCGGTGCATCCCGCCGCAATTACCCGGGCGAATCCCGTTCCGGCCCAGCCATCGCCCGCAGCGCCCCGGCGGTGGCGGTATCGGCGGGCAGGAAGGCCTCGACGAACAACTCCGAGAGGGTGACGTCCACCGGTGTGCCGAACACCGTGGTGGTGCTCAGGAACGAGAGCGTGCCCTGCCCCTCCACCGCCAGGCGGAGCGGCACCGCTACTGTCGCACGGTCCGGCTCCGGCCCCGGCGTCCGGCCCGGCGGGTAGCCGCGCAGTTCCTCCAGCAACGCCAGCAGGCCCGGGTCGGCGGTAAGCGCCACTTGGTGCCCGAGCCGTTCAAGCAGATGTGCGCGCCATTCCGGCAGGTTGGCGATACGTGGCGCCAGGCCCGCCGGGTGCAGGGACAGCCGCAGCACGTTGACCGGCGCCACCAGCAGCGCCGGGTCGGCGCCCGAGAGCAGCGGCGCCACCGCGCCGTTCGCGGCAACCAGCGTCCAGTCGCGGTCCAGCGCCACCGCCGGAAACGGCATATGCGCGGCGAGCACGCGCTCGACCGCCTCGCGCGCCGCGTGCATGGCCGGGTCGCCGAGCGGCCGTCGCGGAAAGACCGGGGCATGGCCGGCGGCGACGAGCAATGCGTTGCGCTCGCGCAGCGGCAACTCGAGATGGCGGGCCAGGCGCAGCACCACCTCGCGGCTCGGCATGGCGCGGCCGCCCTCGATGAAGCTGAGGTGCCGCTGCGAGATCTCGGCATCCAGGGACAGGTCGAGCTGGCTGCGCCGGCGCCGCTGGCGCCAGGCGCGCAGGAGCACCCCAAAGGGGGCGCCGGGCAGCGTGGGGATCGGCATCGAACTGCTGGCCATGCCGGAGGATAGGCCCCCGCCGCGCGGCATGCCCATGACCTCCGAGGTAATCGCGCGGCTGCCCGGACAGGCGGAGGATCCGGCCGTTGCCAACCGAAGGAGGACCTTCGCCATGCCCAACACCCTCAAGCAGACGCCATTCCTGCGCACCGCCCTGCTGGGCGATGCCGCCGCGAGCGGCGCGACCGGCCTGCTCCTGGTCATCGCGGCGGGTTCGCTCGCCCCATTGCTCGGCCTGCCGGAGCCGCTGCTGCGTGCCGCCGGGCTGCTGCTGCTGCCCTTTGCGGGTTTCGTCGGCTGGGTCGGTACGCGTGCCGCGCCGTCCCGTGGCACCGTGCGCGGGATCGTCCTGGTGAACCTGCTGTGGGTCGCCGACAGCGCGCTGCTGCTGCTCCTGGGGCCTGCGCTCGCGGGGCTGGCGCCGACGGCGCTCGGCATCGCCTTCGTGCTGGCGCAGGCGCTGGCGGTGCTCGGCTTCGCGGTGGCGCAATGGATTGCGCTGCGGCGTGCCGGCTCCGGCGGGGGAGCGCTGGCCCTCGCGTAAGCCGACGTGCCGCGCCATCCCGCCGTTCCCGGCCGCGGCGTCGGTGATCGCCACCCGGGAAAATGGCCCGGAATTGCCGTCCCGGCGGCGGTTCCGGGCGGTGAAGGGCCGCGGATCCTTGCGAAGGGGCTATTCTGGCCTCGCCTGCCGGCGTAGCTTCATTGCACCCTGTGCGCCTGACCAGGGGCGGCATCCCGAGCCAACGGGGTGCACCGGGGACTGGAGAGGACCACGGAACCGATCATGACAGACATCCAATACCTAGCGCCGCGCACGCTCGACGAAGCGGTTGGCGCCTTTGCCGCCGCGAATGGCGCCGCCCGCATCCTTGCAGGCGGCACCGATCTGCTGGTGCAGATGCGAGCCGGCACGGTGCGCCCGGGGCTCATCGTCGACATCAAGAAGATCGCCGAGATGACCAGCATCGAGGAAACCGCCGATGGCGGCTTCCGCATCGGTGCCGCGGTGCCCGGCGCGGTGCTTGCCGATCACCCGAAGTTCGGCAAGGCGTGGCCGGGCGTGCTCGAGGCGATCAACCTGATCGGCTCCACCCAGGTGCAGGGCCGGGCCTCGGCGGGCGGCAACCTGTGCAATGCCTCCCCGGCCGGGGACAGCGTGCCGGCCATGCTGGCGGCCGGCGCGACGGTGACGGTACAGGGCCCGAACGGGCGGCGCGAGCTGCCGGTGGAAGCAATTCCGGCCGGGCCGGGCCGCACCAACCTGGCGCCGGGCGAGATCCTGGTCAGCTTCACCCTGCCGCCGCGGCCGCCGGGCTCGGGCGATGCCTATCTGCGGCTGATCCCGCGCACCGAAATGGACATCGCCGTGGTCGGCTGCGGGGTCAGCCTGACCATGCAGAACGGCACCTGCACCGCTGCCAGGGTCGGGCTGGGCGCCGTGGCGCCGACCGTGCTGCTGGTGGCCGATGCGGCCAAGGCGCTGGTCGGCTCGACACTGGACGAGGCGGCGCTGGAAGCCGCCGCCGCCGCCTGCCGGGCGGTGTGCCGCCCGATCGACGACAAGCGCGGCACCATCGTCTACCGCACAAAAATCGCTGGCGTGCTGCTGAAGCGGACCGTCGCCATCGCCGCCGAACGCGCCGGGAGGGCCTGAGGCCATGGCCAAATTACACATCTCCACCACCATCAACGGCGAGCCGACCGAGTTCCTCTGCGACCCGTCGCAGACCATGCTCGACGTGCTACGCGGCCCGCTCGGCCTGACCGGCAGCAAGGAAGGTTGCGGCTCGGGCGATTGCGGCGCCTGCACCATCACCCTGGACGGCAGGCTGGTGTGTTCCTGCCTGATGCTCGCGGCCGAGGCCGATGGCGGGCAGATCACCACCATCGAGGGCATGGCCCAGGGCGATCATCTCCACCCGCTGCAGCAGAAATTCCTGGAAATGGCGGCGCTGCAATGCGGCATCTGCACGCCGGGCGTCCTGGTGGCCGCCAAGGCGCTGCTGGAGAAGCACCCGGACCCGACCGAGACCGAGGTTCGCTACTGGCTCGCCGGCAACCTGTGCCGGTGCACGGGCTATGACAAGATCATCCGCGCGGTGATGGAAACGGCGGCGGACATGAGGGAGGCAGCGCGATGAACGACCAGGCCAACAAATGGATCGGCCAGCGCACCATCCGGCCGGATGGCGCGGACAAGGTCACCGGGCGGGCCGCCTACGCCGCCGACACCACCATGCCCGGGATGATCTGGGGCAGGATCCTGCGCAGCCCGCATCCGCATGCCCGGATCAAGTCGATCGACACGACCAAGGCGGAAGCGCTGCCGGGGGTGAAGGCCGTCATGACCGGCCGGGACCTGGTGCAATTCCCGGTCGACAAGCCGGTGATGCTGGGCATCCAGGACATGCGCTGGATGGCGCGCAACGTCATGGCGCAGGACAAGGTGCTGTTCGCCGGCCACCCGGTCGCCGCCGTCGCCGCGACGACGGACAGCATCGCGGCGGAAGCCGTCAAGCTGATCGAGGTCGAGTACGAGGTGCTGCCCTGGGTCATCGACGTCGAGGAGGCGATGAAGCCCGACGCGCCGATCCTGCACGACCACATCCAGTTCGAGGGCAAGCCGTCCAACATCGCCGGCAAGCTCGAACACAAGCTGGGTGACATCGATGCCGGCTTCGCCCAGGCCGAGGTGGTCGTCGAGCGCAGCTTCAGGACCAAGCCCGTCCACCAGGGCTACATCGAGCCGCATGCCTGCCTGGTCAGCGTCCTGCCCGATGGCAAGGCCACGATCTGGAGCTCCAGCCAGGGGCAGTTCATGGTGCGCGCCATGTGCGCCTACCTGACCGGCCTGCCGCAGAACGACATCCGCGCCATCCCGGCCGAGATCGGCGGCGGCTTCGGCGGCAAGACCATCATCTACCTGGAGCCGGTGGCGCTGATCCTGGCGAAGAAGTCGGGCCGGCCGGTGAAGATGCTGATGTCGCGCGAGGATGTTTTCCGCGCCTCGGGGCCGACCTCGGGCTCGTACAGCACGGTCAAGATCGGTGCGACCCGGGACGGCCGGATCGTTGCCGCGAAGGGCACCTACTACCTCCAGGCCGGCGCATTCCCCGGCTCGCCGATCCGTGGTGCGGCCGGCTGCGCCTTCGCACCCTATGACATCCCGAACGTGCATGCGCTGGGCTTCGATGTGGTCTCCAACCGCTCGAAGGTGGCAGCCTACCGCGCGCCGGGGGCACCGATCGGCGCCTATGCCGCCGAATGCGTGATGGACGAGCTGGCCGAGGCCCTGAAGATGGACCCGCTGGAGCTGCGGCTGAAGAACGCCGCCAAGGAGGGCACCAAGACTGCCTATGGCCCGACCTTCCCGCGCATCGGCTATGAGGAAACCCTGAAGGCGGCGATGGAGCATCCGCACTACAAGGCGCCGCTCGGCCCCAACCAGGGCCGTGGCGTTGCCAGCGGCTTCTGGTTCAACGCCGGCGGTGAATCGAGCGCCCAGGTCAATATCGCCGAGGACGGCAGCGTGGTGGTCATCACCGGCCATCCGGATGTCGGCGGCTCGCGCGCCTCGACTGCAAACATCACGGCGGAGCTGCTGGGCATCGACTACAACAAGGTCTCGGTACTGATCGGCGATACCAGCACCATCGGCTTCAGCAACCTGACCGGCGGCAGCCGCGTCACCTACGCCTCGGCGATGGTGGTCACGCAATCGACGGAGCAGGTGATCACCACGCTCCGCCAGCGGGCGGCGAAGATCTGGAAAATCGACCCCGAGGCGGTCACCTGGGAGAACGGCGAGGCACGCCCCGCCGGCGCCAATGCCGGCCAGTTCCCGCCGCTGACCTTGGCGCAGATCGCCGCACGGGCCACCGAGACGGGCGGCCCGATCGGCGCCGGCATCCAGCTCAACACCACCGGTGCCGAGGGCGGCTTCGCCACGCATATCTGCGATGTCGAGGTCGATCCGCAGACCGGCATCGTGCGGGTGGTGCGCTATACCTCGTTCCAGGATGTCGGCCGGGCGATCCACCCGAGCTACGTCGAGGGGCAGATGCAGGGCGGCGTCGCGCAGGGCATCGGCTGGGCGCTCAGCGAGGAGTACATCTACAACAGGAAAGGCCACCTCGATAATCCGGGCTTCCTCGACTACCGGATGCCGGTCTGCTCCGACCTGCCGATGCTCGACACGGTCATCATCGAGGTGCCGAACCCGAAGCATCCGCAGGGTGTCCGCGGGGTCGGCGAGGTGCCGCTCGTGCCGCCGCTGGCGGCGGTCGCGAACGCCATCCACGGCGCCCTGAACCACCGCTTCGACAGCCTGCCCATGTCGCCACCGCAGGTGCTGGCGGCGCTGGAGCCGGCCTAGGCTTCAATCGGCGGATGCGGCGGCCCGGTTGCTTCGGCAACCGGGCCTGCCGCTTCCGCCGTGGCGCCTGTCCATGCAGACGGCGTGGTCAGAAATCGGCGCGGTAGCGCAGCACCCCGAGCAGGCTGTTGGATTGCCCCCGGCCGCCGTCATCCTCCAGCGGATAGCGGGCATACTGGTAGCCGAGGTCGATGCCGAAGCCCCAGAGCAGTTCCCGCCCCACCGAAACCTCGAGGTAGCTGGCCGTCGGCTGCGGATTGGCCGAGCGCTTCCGCTGGTCGCGCTGCCAGGCGATGTTGCCGCGCCACGGCCCATGGGTCGTCTGGGCCCCGATGGTGGTGAAGCGGCGGTCCTCGGACACCGCGACCTCGGTGCCGTCGAATTCCTCGATCGGCTTGCCGCCGGCGCCACGGAATTCGACATGCTCGGCATAGAGCAGTGTGCGGAGGTTCGGCTGCCAGTTGATCTGGTAGCGGGCTCCCGCGGCATAGCCCCATTCGCGGCTTGTCCCATCGCGTCCCGCCCCGTGGGACAGCACGGCCAGGTGGTAGGAGAAGTTGGGCAGCCAGCCAATTCTGTCGCCATCCAGGGCGACGGCGAAGTTGCTCAGGCGGCCGGTGTTGCCGGCACCGCCCTGGTCCCGCTCGTTTCGCCGGTAGCGCTCGAAATCGCCCTCGCAGCAGGTCTTGCGGGTGATGGCGGTATTGGAGAGGAAGCTGGTGTCGAAGGCGAATACCGCGGCCGAGAGATCATGCTCGCCGAGTGTCTCGCTGGAGACGAGGGTGGCGGTGGCGCCGGCACCCATTGCTTCCGGCGGCAGACCCGAGGGAAAATGCTCGCCTAAACAACAGGATAGAGCGCATTCCGTGAGCCATGTCGAACGGAATGCGCTCTAGGCCTCATGCGCGCGGATCATCGGCAGGATGCCGGGGAAGCTGTGGTGCCCGTAGCCGAACGGGGCGGAGAACTTGCCGCCATACAGGTTCAGCCGATCGGTCGGCCGCCAGTTGAGGTTGAGGCTCTCGATATAGGCGCCCTGGTACCGGAAGCCGGTCCAGGTCCCGTCCGGCTCCGTCTCCCCGACCGGCTCGATATGGGCCAGGCCCTGGATGGAGAATTCCGGGCTGAGGTGGAGGCCGGCGGCGATCTCGCCGAACAGGAAGGTATGCGCGCCCCGCTGCCGCCGGTCGGTGGAGCCGCGGGTGCCGGTGGTATAGAGCCCCATGTTGATCTCGCCCGCGATCTGCGGGAAGCCAACCCCTGTGGAGGCCGGCTGGGCCCGGGCCGGCGCGGCACCCGCGGCGAGCAGGCCGAGCGCCGTTGCGGCAATGGCGAAGCGCATCACGCCTCTCCCCGCATGGCAGGCACCAGCAGGCCGACATTATGGCGGAACATGGCCGCGTAGCTGGGCGCCGCCCCGTCCGGTGGTGACAGGGCATCGGCATAGAGCCGGCCGCTGACGCGCAGGCCGGCCTCATCGGCCAGTTGGCGTAGGACCGCGGCGCTGCCCGGAATATCGAGGAACACGGCGGTGATGCCCTCGGCGCGCACCTGGCGGATCAGCGCGGCCAGTTGGGCCGCCGAAGGCTGGGCGTCGGCGGCAATTCCCTGCGCCGGCAGGAACTCGACGCCGTAGGCATCGCCGAAATAGCCGAGGGCGTCATGGCTGGTGACGGCCTTCCGTCGCGCCGCGGGCACTGTTGCGATCTGCGCCCGCACCCAGCCATCCAGCGCCACCAGGCGTTGCAGGTAGGCTTCGGCATTGCCGCGGTAGAACCCGGCGCCCTCCGGGTCCGCGGCGGCCAGGCCGGCGGCGATGGCGCGGACATAGGCCTGGCCCATGCGCAGGTCCTGCCAGCAATGCGGGTCTGCCACCCGCCGTGGCGGAATGTAGTGCTGCTGCCGGCGGCTCACCCCGCCGTGGTCATGGGCATGGCCCTCCATGCCACGCGGCTGGATACCTTCGGTCGTGGTCACCACCGGTCCGCCGTAGCTCGCCGACCGCGTCAGCCGGTCGAACCAGGGCTCGAAACCGAGGCCGTTGCGGATGAGCAGGCCCGCGCCCTGGATGGCCGCCACATCCGATGGGCGGGGCTGGAAGCTATGCGCATCGGCATCCGCTCCGGCGATGCTCCGCACGGCGACGCGGTTGCCGCCGACCTCGCGGGCCATGTCGCCGAGGATGGAGAAGGAGGCAACCACCGGCAGCTTGGTCCCGGCGGGCGGCGTCTTCGCCGTCGCCTGCCGCGGTGGTGCGAGAAACACGGCGGCTGCCGTGGCAAGTGTCATGAGCGAACGGCGCCGCATGGTATCTCCATTATGTTATAACATAACATTTTCCTTGATAGGTTACGGGTCCGCCCGGGTCAATTGCCTCAGGGGCGGGATGTGGCGGTCTCCGATTCCGCTTGGGTCACCGGGTCCGCTGCGGGGCTTGCCGGCCCCAGGGACCAGGCGCCCAGCAGGGAACCAGACACCCACCACCCGCTTTGGAGTCCGCAGTCAGCGATGAGGAGACAGCCATGCTGTGGCGCGCATCGACGATCATGGGCAGCGGAATCCGCGCCCGGGACGGTTCCATCGGCAGCATCACGGATCTGCTGTTCGAGGATACAAGCTGGACGGTCAGATGGGTGGTGGTCGATACCGGCTCCTGGCTGCCCGGCCGCCAGGTACTGCTGCCGCCGTCCGCACTGGGCCGGCCGCAGGCCATGCCGCAGGAATTCCCGGTCGACCTTACCCGCAAGCAGGTCGAGGACAGCCCCGGCCTGGGCACGGATGCACCGGTTTCGCGGCAGCTCGAGGCAAGCACCTACGGCCATTACGGATGGGCGCCCTATTGGTACCCAGGTTTCGCCGCCTATCCCGGCTATGCGCCGCCGCTGGCTGCGCCGGCTGCCGTGCCGCCTGCGGTCGGTGGCCTGCCGCAGGGTGGCGGATCGCCCGACCAACCCGGCGATGCGGAGCAGCCGAGCGGCGACCCGTCGCTGCGCAGCATGAGCGAGGTCACCGGCTACTACATCCGCGCGACCGACGACGACATCGGCCATATCGAGGATTTCCTGGTTGAAGACGAGGGTTGGGACATCCGCTACGTCATGGTCGACACCAAGAACTGGTGGCCGGGCCGCAAGGTGCTGGTGGCGCCGCGCTGGTTCCGCGACGTCAATTGGGCCGAGCAGCAGATCCACGTGGGCCTCACCCGCGCCGAGGTCGAGAAGAGCCCGGACTTCGACCCCTCCGCCGTGGTGGGTCGGTCCTATGAGGAGCAGCTTCACCGCCACTACGGGCAGCGCTTCTACTGGGAGTGACGAGTGGTGAGGCGTTGGGCTAGAGGAACAGGAACTCCCGGTAGCCCTCCGCCGCCACCGCCTCGATCTTCCGGCGGTATTCGACGGCACCGCCGTAGTAGCCGAGCACCCGGCGGACGGTGCGGCCCTCGACGTTGCGGTTGACGCCGGTCTGCCAGGAATCCACCTGGCTGAACAACAGGCCGGAGGCGGCTTCCTCGACATGGGTGCCCCAGGCATCCACCGCCTCGGGCCAGGGTTCCACCCGCACCAAGCCGCGTGCCTGCATATGGCTGACCAATCCAGTCAGCCAATCGACGATTTCCTCGATGTTGCGCGGGATGTTGCCGCGGGCGGTATGCGGACCCAGGATCATGAGCATGTTCGGGAAGCCCTCGGCCTGCATGCCGAGCAGAAGTCCGGGGAACCTCGTTCCACGCATCCTTCAATCGCCGCCCGCCCGTACCGCGAATGTCTATGCGGTCATACGGCCCGGTGACGCCATCGAAGCCGGTCGCGTAGATCAGCTGGTCGAACTCGAACTCTTCCGCGCTGGTCCTGATCCCCTGTGGCGTGATGCACGCGATCGGCGTCTCGTTGAGATCGACCAGCCGCACGTTGTCCTGGTTGTAGACCTCGTAGTAGCCGCTCTCGAGCGGCAGGCGGCGCGTGCCGAAGCCATGGTTCCGGGGGATCAGCTTCTCCGCGATCCTGGGGTCGCGGACACGCTCGCGGATCTTCCTGGCCATGAACTCGCTGGCGAGGTCGTTCGCCGCCGGGTTGGTCAGCACATCCTGGAAATTGCCCACCCAGATGCCGAAGCCCGGCTCGGCATACAGTTTCTCCCAGAATGCCTCGCGCTCCTCCGGCGAGACTTCCAGGGCCTTGCGCGGGTCGGTCTGGTGGATGAAGCAGGTGCTGGTCTGGCGGCAGCGCTCGAAGATCTCGTGGTAGCTGGCCTTGATTTTCTTCTGCTCCTCCGCGGTGATCCTGCGGTTGTGCAGCGGCGCGGCCCAGTTGGGTGTGCGCTGGAACACCGTCAGGTGCTTCACCTCGCCGGCGATGGTCTGGATGGTCTGGATCGCGGTGGCGCCGGTGCCGATGATGCCGACCCGCTGGCCCGCCAGGCTCACCGGTTCACGCGGCCAGCGTGCGGTGTGATAGGCCGGCCCCTGGAAGCTGTCCCGGCCGGGGATGTTCGGCAGCGTATAAGCCGAGAGCGGGCCAAGCGCGGTGACAAGGAGCCGGCCCCGGGCCTGCCCGCCGTCCTCAAGCGTGATGGTCCAATGGTTGGCGTCATCCTCGAAATGCGCGGCGGTGACGCGGCTGTTGAACCGGATGTCCCGCCGCAGGTCGAATTTGTCGGCCACGAAATTCAGGTAGCGCAGGGTGTCCGGCTGGGCCGCGAAATGCTCCGGCCATTCCCACTCCTGCAGCAGTTCCTCGGAAAAGGAATAGCCATAGGACCAGCTTTCGGAATCGAAGCGGGCGCCCGGATAGCGGTTCCAGTACCAGGTGCCACCCACGCCGCTGCCGGCCTCGAAGACCCTGACGGAAAGCCCGAGCTGCCGCAGCCGGTGAAGCTGGTACATGCCGGCGATCCCGGCGCCGATGATGATGGCATCGTAGCGCTCGTCCGGCTGGCTGCCGGCAGCAGCCTGGACCGTCTGCGAGATAGGCATGCGTTCACTCCCTCGACACCGCGCATCATCGCCACCCGCCCGGGCGCCGCCTACTGCGCGATATAGCCGCCGTCGATCACCAGTTCGGTGCCGGTGACGAAGGATGCCTCGTCCGAGGCAAGGAACAATATGCCATAGGCGACCTCGACAGGCTCACCCAGCCGCCGCAGCGGCGTCATCGGGATCTTCGCCGCGCGGCTGCCGGAATTGGTGCCGTTCAGCATCGCCGGCATGTACCCCGGGTGCACCGAGTTCACCCGCACGCCCTGCGGCCCCCAGCGCACCGCCGCCGATTTGGTCAGGAGGCGGACCGCGCCCTTGGAAGCTGAATAGCCCGGGTGCCCCTCCGCCCCGCCGACGAAGCCCATGATGGAGGAGATGTTGACGATCGAGCCACGCCCTGCCTTGGCCATTTCCTGCGCCGCCAGCGTCGTGCCGAGGAATACGCCGGTCGCGTTGACCGACATCAGCATGTTCCAGCCCTCCAGCGACAACTCGCTGCCAACCGAGCTGCCGCTGATGCCCGCGTTGTTCACCAGGATGTCGAGCCTGCCATAGGTCTCGATCGTCCTGGCGACCAGGTCCTGCCAATCGGCCTCGGCGCTGACATCCGTCCGGACGAACATCGCCCGTCCCTGGCTGGCGTTGATATCCGCCGCCACCGCCTCACCCAGCTCCGGCCGTACATCCGCGATGACGACCGCGGCGCCTTCCGCGGCGAACAGGCGGGCCGTGGCCTCGCCCATCCCGTGCCCGCCACCCGTCACGATGGCGACCTTGTCCTTCAGCCGCATGGTTTCGCTCCCGCCCGGTTGCCGCGATCATCCGGCAGTGGCCGGCCCGCGGCAAGCTCCACCGTGCCTGCTCGGCCTGCGCGGCTCAGCCCCGCGGCCCCAGCACCGCCATCACCGCGCTGACCCGCGCCACGCGCTGGCCATCGGCGAGCATCACACCCTCGGTGAAGCACAGGTTGCGGCCGAGGCGCGAGACCTCGGCCCTCACCTCCAGCCAGCAGCCTTCCCTGGCCGGGGCGACAAAGTCCACCGTCAGGGTGACGGTGGTCAGGTGGTGCCGCGGCCGGCCGTCCCGCTCGCGCATCACCGACACCGCATGGATCAGGCCGAGATCCGCCAGGGTGGCGACGAAGCCGCCATGCGCGGCACCGGCGGAATTGCAGTGGCGGTGCTGCAGCCGCAGGCCGAGGGTGACCTGGGTTTCCTCGGGCTTCGACCAGAATGGCCCCAGTTCCTTCGCATAAGGGCCCCCATGGGTGGCCGGCACGAAGCCTTCGGGCACCGCATCCGGATGGATCGGCTTCGCCATGACATCAACCTCCTCGCTACCCGGCGCCGGCGCGAGGCCATGGTCCGCCATGATCAGGCGGCGCGCAGAATGGCGGGATGCCCGGCCCGGGGCAAGCCGCCGCGCTTTCTCCGGCAGCGCCGGATCAGTCGCCGGCGCCGCTCACGAAGGGCCAGAACGCATCGGCGCCGTGCCGCGCCGCGATGCCGCCGAGCAGGATCGACCAGTGCGCCTCGTTGCCGAACTCGTCCCGCCAGGCCCAGAGCCGGCGGGTCGCGTGATGCAGCGAATGTTCGTAGGTGAAGCCCATGGCGCCATGTACCTGGTGCGCGATCGCCGAGCCGAGGCCCGCCGCCTCGCCGACCCGGATCTTGGCCGTCGCAACCTCGGCCAGGGTCGCCTCATCCGTCAGCCCCCCGGCGCCTATCGCCTCGGCGGCGGCATCGGCGGCGGCGGTGGCGGCGGCGACCTCACCCGCGAACTGCGCCAGATTGTGCTGGATCACCTGGAAATTCCCGATCGGCCGGCCGAACTGCACCCGGTCCGCCGCATGAAGCAGCGCCTGATCGAGACTGCGCTTCAACGCGCCCGCCATCTGCACCGACCGCACCGCAGCGCCCAGCGCGGCCAGTGCCTGTGCATCCACACCCTTGGCCTCCATGACCGCGCGTGGCACCACGCCCTCGAAGGAAACCCGGTCGGCAGGCTCGCCCGCCAGGGACTGGCCGGGCTCCAGCGCCGCATCGGCCGTGGCGACCAGCGCCACGCAGTCCTCCCCGCCGCGCCGTGCCAGCACCGCGATGTGCCGGGACCATCGTGCGAAGGGGATGTCATGGGCGACGCCGTGCAGCCGGCCATGCTGGTCAAGCTCAAGCCGGTCCAGCGCATGGACCGGTGCCACGGTCATCGGCCCCTCCGGCACCTGCAGGCCGGCACGGGCCAGCAGGAAGCCTGCCATGAGCGTCTCGGCCAGCGGCACCGGTGCGGCATGCTCACCGGCCACGCGAAGGATGCCAAAGCCATCCGCCAAATCGGCGCCGGCGCCGCCCAGCGCATCCGGCACCCAGGCCAGCGTCAGGCCGGATTCCTCCAGCGTGTTCCACAACGCCTCGGGCCACTGCCCCGCCTCGGCGTCGTTGATGACCGCCGGGGTGCTGTGGTCCTGCAGAATTCGCAGGGCGGTTTCGACCACGATGTTGGAACCGTCTGCCATTGCATTGCCTCCATCCTGCAGGACATCAACCGTGTGCGGGCTAGCGCTCCAGCCAGGCATCTTCCATGCGCCAGCTGTTGTAGATGCTGTTCACCGCCGAGGTGACGTTGCGGACCTGCGGGAAGTGGCAGGTGCCGGCCATCGAGTGGTACAGGATGGGCCGGGCGATATCGCGCTGGATCGCCAGGTCGATCTCCCGCACCAGCCGCCGCCGCTCCGCCGTATCGACCGTGGCGGATTGCTGCTCGACCATGCGCTCGATGTCGCGGTTGCAGTAGTTCTCGTAGTTGCGCTCGCTGCCGCAGGCATAGCCTTCGTAGAAGGGCACGTCCGGCTCATCGATGCCCATGCCGGCCTGGTTCACCGCGATGGTGAAGGCCCGCCGCGCCATGGTGGAATACCAGACGCTGGTGTCCAGGATTTCGAGTTCGGCCTCGACGAAAATGGACTTGAGATGGTCCACCATGATGACCGCCGGGTCGCGGTAGCTCGGAATTTCGCGCGTGGCGACCTTGATGCGCAGCGGCTGGTCGGCGCTGTAGCCAAGCCCGCGCATGATTTCGCGTGCTTCCTCGCGGTTACGCTCGATGTCTGGGCCATAGCCGGGGATATCGGCGAGGTCTTCCGCCGTCAGGCCCCAGGCGCCATTCGGCGGTGGCAGCATGACGCCGCCCTTCACTGCCTTTCCCTCGCTGATGATGTCGATATAGGCCTGCCGGTCGATGGACAGCGCCAGCGCACGCCGCACCGCGGGATTGTCGAAGGGCACCACGTCGCGGTTGATGAGCAGCTGGGTCGCAACGTTGGACGTCTGCATCACGCATTTCGCGTTCGACGCCCGTGCCTCGACATCCCGCATCATCGCCGATGACAGCTCGAACGGGAAGGTCATGTCGAACTCCCCGGCCACGAAGGCCAGCACGCGGGTCGAGCGGCTGCGGATGATGCGGTACTCGATCCCATCCAGGTAGGGGCGGTCTGGCTTCCAGTAGTCGGGGTTGCGTACCAGGCGGATGCTGGTGTTCGGCCGGAACTCCGCCATCCGGAACGGCCCGGTGCCGATGGGCGCCTGCCGCATCACCCGCCCATCCACATGGCAGGGATAGACCGGCGAAAGCCCGCTGGCGAGGAAGCTGATGAAGGCAGGCTGCGGCCGGCCGAGCACGAAGGTCACCTCGTTCTCGCCATTCGTCACCACCTCCTTGAGGTTGGTGTACCAGCCGCGCCGCGGGCTCTTGCGCCAGCCCGCGTTGCGGTTGCCGGCAACGGTGTCCCAGGTGCATTTCACGTCGGCGCTGGTGAAGGGCTTGCCGTCGTGCCAGCGGACGCCCTCGCGCAGCTTGAAGGTCAGCCGCGTGCGGTCGTCGTCCCAGGACCATTCCGTGGCAAGCTCAGCCGTGAGGTCCTCGGGGTCGTTCCGCTCGCTGTGCTGGTTGAACATGATGAGATTGTTGAAAACTGGCGAGAAGGGCTGCGCGGTGGAGATGGTCGCTTCCTCATGGATGGAAGCGCTGGGCGGATTGTCGCGGTGGTAGACCCGCAGGACACCGCCGGGCGTCTGCGCCGCCGCGGGCATGGCGGCCGCGGCAAGGGCGCCGAGCAGGATGGAGGTGGTGACGTTCCGGATGAGGCGAAGCATTGTTTTCGTTCCTCCCAGCAAGCCGGTTCGATGTCTGGCCTACGCCATGTCGTGCTGCATCCGCCGGATGATCAGCGCATCCACCACGCTCACTCCCGCCCCGGCCGGATGGACCAGCACCGGATTGAGGTCGATCTCCTCGATGTCGTCGGCATGGTCGGCGGCGAAGCGGCCGAGCGTCACCATCAGGGCGACGAGTGCCGGCACATCGGCGGGCGGCGCACCACGCACGCCCTCCAGCAGCTTCGCTCCCTGAAATTCCGCAAGCAGCGCATGCGCATCCGCTTCGGTCAGCGGTGCCGGCGCGAAGGCGACATCGCGCAGCACCTCCACATGGATGCCGCCAAGCCCCACCATGAGCATCGGCCCGAATGCGGCATCGCGGCTGATGCCGAGAATGACTTCCAATCCTGGCGGTGCCATGCGCTGCACCAGCACCCCATCCACCGTCGCGCCGGGGTGCGCGGCCTGGGCACGATCCATGATGGTGCCGAAGGCGGCACGCACCGCCTCGGCCGAACCGAGCTTCAGCACCACGCCGCCGATCTCCGTCTTGTGTGGAATATCGGCGGACTGGATCTTCAGCGCGACAGGAAAGCCGATGTCCGTGGCGGCGGCAACGGCCGCCTCGGCGTCGGTCACCAACGCCTCCACCGGCTTCGGCAGACCGGCGACGGCCAGCAGTGCCTTCGCCGCATGCTCGGGCAGTACCCGCCCCGCCTGTCGCAGCAGCGCCCGCACCGCCGGGTCCGGCCGTGGCGCCGCGTCCGGCACGCGGGCTTTCCAGGCCTCCAGGAAGCGCCGATGGTCCGCCATGGCGCGCAGCGCGCGGGCACAGCCGGGCATGCTGGTGAACACCGGCACGCCAACTTCCGCGGCCACATCCACCGCCTCCGGTGCCGCGGCAGTATAGGCGCAGAACAGCACCGGCTTGTCCGGGTGCATGGCAACCTGCGCCAGCACCGGCTGGTCTTCCCTGAGCCGCTTGGCGCTGGCGACCGAACCGACGATCACCACCGCATCCACCACCGGGGAGCGTTGCAGGATATCCACCACATGCGCATAGCCGACCTTGCCGATTGCACCCGCCGTCAGGTCCACGGGATTGGCCGCAGAACCGAAGGATGGCATCAGCGCTTCGCAGGTGGCGCGCGTCTCGGCATCGAGCGGCGGCACCTCCAGCCCCTGCATGGCCAGCATGTCCGCCATCCAGACACCAGCGCCGCCGGAGCCCGACATGATGCCGATGCGCCGGCCGTGCGGCATGGGGCAGAAGGCGAAGCCCGCGGCGATGTCCAGCATCTCGTCCATGTCGGTCGCGCGGATGATGCCGTAGCGGCGGAACAGCGCGGCATAGGTCGTGTCCGCACCCGCCAGCGCCGCGGTATGGGATGCGGCGGCGCGACGCCCGGCCTCCGATCGGCCCATCTTCGCGACGATGATCGGGATGCCGCGGTCCGCCGCCTTGGCTGCGGCACGACGGAAGGTCGCGGGGTCCTTCACGCCTTCGATATAGGCGAGAATGATGTCGGTGCCGCCGGTATCGATCAGGTGCTCGATGATGGCAAAGCTGTCCAGCACTGCCTCATTGCCGGTGCTGATCACGTGCTCGAAGCGGAGTTGCCGTGGCCGGCCGCGATGGTAGAAGGAAAAGCCGACGCCGCCGCTCTGCGCCAACACGCTGATGCGCCTGCCCTTCGTCGTAGCGGGCGCCATGGTTTGCGCGAAGTTCTCCACCGCCGGGCTGAAGGTGGCGACGACGTTTGCCGAGACGTTGAAGAACCCCTCGGCATTCGGTCCGCATGTCGCCATGTCGTAACGATGAGCGATCATCCGTACCTGATCCTGCAAGGCGGCGCCGGCAGCGCCGGCCTCCTCGGCAAAACCTGAGCTGATGATGTAGGCGGCGCGCACGCCGGCCTGGCCGCATTCCTCCATCGCCTGCGGAACCCCGGCGGCGGGGATGATGATGATGGCCAGGTCGACCGGCCCGGGCACCGTCCCGATGGCCGGCCAGGCGCGCACCCCCTGCACTTCCGGGTGGCTGCGGCTGATCGGGTAGATCGGCCCCGGAAAGCCGCGCGCCTGCAGGACATGCTGGATCTTGCCGCGAATGATCGTGGCGTCCGGCGATGCGCCGATGATGGCGATGCTGCCTGGGGCGAGCAGCGCGTCGAGGTTGGCCATGCCGGCCGCCGCGTTCAGCGCAGGCCGAGGCCGCGCGCGATGATGCCGCGCAGCACCTCCCGCGTGCCGCCCTGGATGGTCAGCTTCGGTGCGATCAGCGTGTTGAAATACATCGCCGCCTCGTAGTCCTCCCGCTCCGGTGCGGGTGCACCGCCGATGCGTGGCGGCATCAGCGTCCGCGCGCGGCCCGGCAGTGCCTGTTCCCAGTTGGTGCCGAGATCCTTCACCACCGCGGACTCCACCGCCGGCGTCTTGCCGGACTGCAGCATGCCGGCGACCGACAGCGACATGCGCCGCAGCGTCTTCAGATGCGCGATCTCCCGCCCGATGCCTTCCGCGATTCTTTCGCCGGGCGCCGGTCCGGCGGCACGGATCAGTTCGGTCAGCACGGACATGGTTTCCAGGATGCGGTCGGGGCCGCTGCGCTCATAGGCGAGTTCCGCCGTCGCCTGGGTCCAGGCCATATCCTTCTCGCCGAGCATGTTCTGGTCGGGGATGAAGACATCGTCGAAGGTGATTTCGTTGAATTCGTGCCGCCCGGTCAGGTTGCGGATTGGCCGCGGGGTGATGCCGGGTGTCTTCATCTCCAGCACGAATTGCGTGAGGCCGTGCCGCCGGTTCTCCTTGGTCGAGGCCGAGGTGCGGAACAGCCCGATCATATGCGTCGCGCGATGCGCGTTGGAGGTCCAGATCTTGCGGCCGTTGATCAGCCAGCCACCCTGCACCTGCGTCGCCCGAGTGGAGGCGGCGAAGACGTCTGAGCCCGAATTCGGCTCGGACAAGCCAATGCAGAATGAGGCCTCGCCGCGCACGATCTTCGGGATGATCGTCACGCTTCACCGCCTCATGTCCGTAGCGCAGGATCACCGGCCCGCTCTGCCGGTCCGCGACCCAGTGGAAGCTGACCGGCGCGCGATGCGCCAGCATCTCCTCGATCATGACGTAGCGTTCGAGATGGGTGCGGCCGTGGCCGCCTTCCTCCTTCGGCCAGGTCATGCCGAGCCAGCCGCGCTCCGCCACCTTGCGGCTGAACTCCGGCGACCAGGATGACTGGCGGCCGTTGCTGACCGGCGAGAAGCTGCCGCGGGCGATCTCCTCCCGCAGGAACTCGCGCACCTCAAGCCTGAGTGCCGCTGCCTCGGGCGGAAGTTGAACCGGGTCGAACTGGAAGCTGAAGGACATCGCATCTGCTCCAATGCAACGAGGCGGCGGCGGTGGTCAGCGCCCGGTGAACTGGCCCGGGCGACGTTCGGCGGTGGCCTTGATACCTTCCTTGAAGTCCTCGGTCTTGCGCAGCCATTCCTGCTCGACCAGTTCCCGCTCGGTCGCTGCCTCGACCGCATCGGCGAAGCCGCGGCGTACCGTCTCGCGCGTTGCCAGCACGCCAAGCGGCGAGGATTCCGCGATCTCGGTCGCCAGTCCCAGCGCCGCGTCGCGCACCTCGGCGAGCGGCACCAGCATGTCCGCGAGGCCGATGCGCACCGCTTCCTCGCCGTTGATGCGGCGGCTGGTGTAGAACAGCATCGCCGCCATCTGCTGCCCGACCAGCCGCGGCAAGGTTGCCGTCAGCCCGAAGCCGGGATGGAAGCCGAGGCGGGTGAAATTGGCGCTGAACCGCGCCTCGGTGCAGGTGACACGGAAATCGGCCATGCAGGCCAAGCCAAGCCCTCCGCCGATCGCCGGCCCCTGGACCGCGGCGACGATCGGCTTGCGCGTGCGGAACAGCCGGATCGCTTCCTTGTAGAGGTGCTTACGCGCCGTTCCCTCGCCTTCCGCACCGCGGTCGCGCCGGGCGAAATCGGCGCCGGCGCAGAAGGCCTTACCCTGCGCCGCAAGCACCACCGCCCGAATGCCCGGGTCTGCGTCGGCGGCCTCGAATGCGTCGGCGATTTCCTCGATCAGCTCGCGATCGAAGAAATTATTGGGTGGGCGCTGGATCTCGACGACCGTGACATGCCCCGCGCTGCTGACGCCGATGCTGTTGAAGGCTTTGCCTGCGGGCATGGCTTTACTCCCATTGTTGGAATGCGGGTCGACGCTGCAGGCGAGAGCCTCAGCCGGCGGATACTGAAATGCCGCGGTGCTGGCTCCGGTGTGTCGGGACGGCCGGCATTCCTGTCCGGTAGGATGGATTGTGGCCGGACATGCTCGCGCTCCTCCACCGCGGCCATCCCTCATCAGGGGTGGGCCGTTCTTTTTCTTCGGGCGTTGTAGCTTGTCGCCCGCATCCAGCTTTCTGCTGCGGCTTCGCATTGTCAAGCGTCAGGGGGCGGAGTTCGGCCCGCGTGTCTCCGGTGCGAAAGGGCTGTCCGGTCCGGGTGGAACGACCGCCGAGATGGCCGCCGGGTCGGGGCGGCTGCCTGCTCGCGAAGTGCTCTTCATGGAGCATGCCCGCCTGCACCACCGCACTGCAGCGGGTGGTATGGGGGCAATCGGTGAAGGCGATGCGCGGGCATCCGCACGGCGCCCGGGCCGAGCATTGCACCGCCCAGAGGTCGATGCCGTCCGGAACGAACGGTTGACGCGATGGCCTTCATTGCTATCGTCCAGGCACAGGACAGGGGGCGTAAATGATCCGACGCATCACATGCGCAGCCGCTCTTGCGGTGGCTGTGCTTTGGGCCGGGCAGGTCCAGGCAGGGCCTGACGACAACACCGTTCGCTGGGCCTCGGACAGCGAGCCGGCGAACGTCAACCCCTATTACAATGCCCTGCGCGAGGGCGTGATCCTCGGCTTCCACGTATGGGATGCGCCGACCTATCGCGACCCGGCCACCGGCGAGTACCGCCCGCATCTGGCTGAATCGGTCCGGCTGGTGGACGACACCACGATCGAGCTGCGGATGCGCGAGGGCATCGTCGCCCATAACGGCGACACGGTGGACGCCCGCGACGTCCATGAGACGGTGCGCTTCATGACCGACCCGGCGAACCGCATTGTTTCGCTCGGCCGTACCCGTTGGTTGGCGGGCTCCGAGCTGGTCGACAATCGTACGGTGCGGATCAAGACGCGCGAAGCCTTTGGCCCTTGGCAGGAATACCTGACCGCGCTGCTGATCATCCCTCGTGCCAGCTTGGCCGCTGGCGCCGACGAGATGGGCAGCAAGCCGATCGGCACCGGCCCCTACCGCATCACCGAACTGGCCCCGGGCCGGCAGATCGTGATGGAGCGCTTCGACCGCTACTTCGGCGGCGCCAAGGGGCAGGCCGAGATCGAGCGGCTGGTGTTCCGCCGCGTGCCTGAGCAGAACACCCGCGTGGCCGAACTGCTGACCGGCGGGCTCGACTGGATCTGGCGCGTGCCGCCCGACCAGGCACGCAACCTCCAGCGCCGTCGCGGCGGCGTCACCGTCAAGAGCGGCGGAACCATCCGGTTCCACTACCTGCAGATGGACGCGGCCGGGCGGACCGGCAAGGATGGCAACCCCTTCCTCGACCTGCGCGTCCGCCAGGCCATGAACCATGCCATCGATCGCGAGGGCATTGTCCGCAACCTGGTCGGCGAAGGCTCGGAAGTGCTCCATACTCCGTGCCACCCCGAACAGTTCGGCTGCACCCAGGAGAACGCCACGCGCTACGCCTACGATCCCGCCCGCGCTCGCGCACTGCTGGCCGAGGCCGGATACCCGGACGGCTTCGAGGTGGATCTGGCCGCCTACCGCGAGCGTCCCTGGGGCGAGGCGATCATCGGCAACCTGCGGGCCGTCGGCATCCGCGCCAACCTGAACTGGGCGCAGTACGATACCTACCAGAGCCGCGTACGCGCAGGGCAGGTGCGGTTGGCCTATGGGTCCTGGGGTTCCACCTCGCTGTATGATGCGGCTGCATCCACATCCTACTTCTTCCGCCAGTCGCCCGACGACATGACGCGCGACGACGAAGTTTCGGAACTGCTGGCCCGCGGTGACGGCTCGACCGATCCCGAGGTGCGCAAGGCGGCGTATGCCGAGGCGATGCGGCTGATTTCGGAGCGGGCCTATTGGGTGCCGCTCTGGACCTTCCCGCTGACCTACGCCTTCCACAACCAGTTGGATTTCACGCCGGCCGCCGATGAGGTGCCGCGGTTCTACAAGGCACGCTGGAAGCGATAGCAGGTGCTGCGATTCACCCTGCGCCGCCTGCTGCTGGCGGTGGTCGTCGGCGTTGCCGTATCGGCCATCGCCTTCATGCTGCTCCGTGTCTCCGGCGACCTCGCCACCGCCCTTGCCGGTGAGGACGCTTCGCCGGCCGATGTGGAGCGCATCCGTGAACAGTTCGGCCTGAACCGGCCACTGATCGTGCAGTACGGCGATTGGCTGCTGCGCGCCCTGGGCGGCGACCTGGGGCGGTCGCTGTTCTACCCCGAAAGCGTGGCGAACCTGATCTTTTCCCGCCTGCCCAACACACTGACCTTGGCCGGCATGGGGCTGGTGCTGGCGCTGCTCATCTCCATCCCGCTCGGCGTGCTCGCGGCGCTCAAGCGCAACACTTGGGTGGACCGTGCCGCGCTCGGGCTCGCCGTGCTCGGGCAGGCGATGCCGAATTTCTGGTTTGGGCTGATCATGATATTCCTGTTTGGCCTGACGCTGGGCTGGCTGCCCGTCTCGGGATCGGACACGCTGTGGCACTTCGTCATGCCGGCGATCACCCTCGGCTGGTTCTCCGCGCCGGTGCTGATGCGGCTGACCCGCGGCGGCATGGTGGAGGTGCTGTCCTCCGACTACATCCGCACCGCCCATGCCAAGGGACTGCCGGTACGGGTGGTGCTGTTCAAGCACGCGCTGCGCAATGCCATAGTTCCCGTGGTGGCGCTGTCTTCGGTGCAGTTCGGCAACATGCTGTCCGGCTCGGTGGTGATCGAGACGGTCTTTGCCCTCCAGGGCATCGGCTACCTGGCCTGGGAAGCAATATCGCGGCGCGATTTCCCGGTGGTGCAGGGCATCCTTCTTCTGGTGGCGCTGTTCTACGTGCTGCTCACTCTCGCGGCGGACCTGGCGAATGCCTGGCTCGATCCGCGCATCCGGCGGGGCTGACGCATGAGCACGACCACCGCCACCCCGCCGGTCCGCAAGCGGCGCGGCCGTATCCTGGGCAACCCCGGGCTGCTCGTATCGGCTGCCGCGCTGTGCCTCATCGCGCTGATGGCGATATTCGCGCCGCTGATCGCACCGCTCGACCCTTATGCGCAGATCCTCGACGACCGGATGCTGCCGCCCGCCTTCATCGATGCCGAATACGCCGATCCACGGTACCTGCTGGGCACCGACAACCTCGGCCGGGACTATCTTTCGCGGCTGATCTACGGCGCGCGCATCTCCCTGCTGATCGGCTTCCTGACCATGCTGGTCTCGGGCGTCATCGGCACCACCATGGGCATTGCCGCGGGGTATTTCGGCGGCCGGGTGGATACCGTGGTGTCCTTCCTCGTCACCACGCGGCTGTCCCTGCCGGTGGTCATGGTGGCGCTGGCGGTGGTGGCGATCGCCGGCGGGTCGCTGCAGGTGGTCGTGCTGGTGCTGGGGCTGCTGCTCTGGGACCGCTTCGCCGTGGTGATGCGCAGCGCGACCATGCAGCTTCGCAACCTCGAATACGTTGCGGCGGCGCGGTCCGTCGGCTGTTCCACCCCGCGGATCCTGATCGGCGAGATCCTGCCGAACCTCGTCTCGGCACTGGTGGTGGTGGCCAGCTATGAGATGGCGCAGGCGATTTTGCTGGAGGCGGCGCTGTCCTTCCTCGGCCTGGGTGTCCAGCCGCCGCTGCCGTCCTGGGGTCTGATGGTCGCCGAGGCGAAGGAGTTCATGCTGTTCGAGCCCTGGATGATCATGCTGCCCGGCCTCGCCATCTGCGTCCTGGTGCTGGCCATCAACATGCTTGGCGACGGCATCCGCGACGCCACCGCACCGGAGGGCCGGTCGTGAGCGGCCAGGACCTCGGCGGGGCACCGCCGCCCGGCACGCCGGTGCTGGAGGTGCGCCACCTCGCGGTGCAGATCCCGGTGGCCGATGGCGTGCTGCATGCGGTGCGGGACGTCTCGCTCAGCGTCGCGGCCGGCGAGACCTTGTGCGTCGTCGGCGAATCCGGCTGCGGCAAGTCCCTCACCTCGCTTGCGGTGATGGGTCTGCTGCCGCCCTCGGCGCGGCGCACGGCGGAACGCCTCAGCTTCGGCGGCGAGGACCTGCTCGGCGTGACCCCGGCGCGGCTGCGGGAACTGCGCGGCAACCGGATGGCGATGATCTTCCAGGAACCGATGACCAGCCTCAACCCGGCCTGGACCATCGGCGACCAGCTGATGGAGCCCTTCCTGCGCCACGACAAGGGCAACCGCCGCCAGGCGCGCGACCGCGCCGTGCAACTGCTCGAACGCGTGGGCATCGCCGCTGCCGCCGGCCGGCTCGGGCAATACCCGCATGAATTGTCGGGCGGCCTGCGCCAGCGCGTGATGATCGCCATGGCGCTGATGTGCGGCCCCGACCTGATCCTGGCGGACGAACCGACCACCGCCCTCGACGTCACCATCCAGGCCGAGATCCTGCGCCTGCTGGCGGAGTTGCAGAAGGAGATGGGCATGGGGCTGCTCCTGGTGACCCATGACCTCGGCATCGTCGCCCGCGTCGCCCATCGGGTCGCGGTGATGTATGCCGGCGAGGTGGTGGAACAGGGGCCGACGGCGACGGTGTTCGACGACCCCCGCCACCCCTACACGCGCGGGCTGATCGACTGCATCCCGATCCCCGGCCGCAGCCGGCCCGGCGTGCCGCTCGGCACCATCCCCGGCCTGGTGCCGAACCTGGTCGGCGGGATCGAGGGCTGCGCCTTCCGGGACCGCTGCCACCTGGCGACCGAAGCCTGCGCCGGCCCCATTCCCGTCCACCAGGGCGAAGCGGGGCATGGCTGGCGCTGCGTCCTGCCGCAATCCCGTCCCGGCGAAGGCCGCATGAGGCCGCAGCAGACCAGCCCCATCCTTGAGTTGCGCGGCGTCGTCAAGCGCTACAGCGTGGGCGGCGGGCTGTTCGCGCCGCGCCGCGCGCTGACCGCGGTGGCCGGCGTGTCGTTGGCGCTGCACCGGCAGCAGGTGCTCGGCCTCGTCGGTGAATCCGGCTGCGGCAAGAGCACGCTGGCCAAGCTCGTGCTCGGCCTCGAAACCCCGACCGAGGGCGAGGTGCTGATCGACGGCCGCCCCATCGCCGCGCTCGGACGGCTTGAGCGTGCGCGGCTGGTGCAGCCGGTGTTCCAGGACCCCTATTCCTCCCTGAACCCGCGCAAGACCATCGCCACCATCGTCGGCCTGCCGCTTTCCGTGCATGGCGAGGGTGTGCCGGGGGAACGGCGCGACCGGGTGGAGGAGATGCTCGGGCTGGTCGGCCTCGCGCCGCGCCATGCCGCAGCCTATCCATCGCAATTGTCGGGCGGCCAGCGCCAGCGCGTGGCGATCGCCCGGGCGCTGGTGCTCAGGCCCGCGCTGCTGATCTGCGACGAGCCGACCAGCGCGCTCGATGTCTCGGTGCAGGCGCAGATCCTGAACCTGCTGATGGACCTCCAGTCACGGCTTGGCCTGACCTGCCTGTTCATCAGCCACAACCTCGCGGTGGTGCAGCTCCTGGCAAGCCGGGTCGCCGTCATGTACCTCGGCCGGGTGGTGGAGGAAGGGCCGGCGGCGCAGGTGCTGGGCGATCCGCGGCACCCCTACAGCCGCGGCCTGCTGGCCTCGGTACTGACGCCTGACCCGCGGCTCGGGCTGCCGGACACCGGCCTCGGCAGCATCTTCCCCAACCCGCTGGACCCGCCGCCGGGCTGCACCTTCCATCCGCGCTGCCCGCTGGCCTACGACCGCTGCCTGCGCGATCCGCCCGCCCTGCTGGCGCATGGCGACGGTACGCTCGCGGCCTGCCACGTGGCGGAGGAGGCGGCGGCGGAGAAGCGGCTCCAGGCCACCTCGGCCTGAAGCCAATCCCGGTCCGGCGGCATCACCGGACCGGGCCTGGTGCCCCCTGGGTCAGCGGCGCCTTGCAGCGGGCGCCCCGCCGGCGCCGAAATCCCACCAGATGCCTGCCATCAGCCCCAGCCCCTCGCGCAGCAATGGCGCCAGCGCATGTTCGTCTGGCCCGTGCTGATTGCAGCCGGGATAGCTGTTCGGGATCCAGATGCAGGGCGCATCCAGGATCTTCAGGAACAGGTCCGACGGTGAGGAGCCGGAGGAATTGGGCACGATCTGCGGCGCCTGGTTGGAGGTCCGCTGCATCGACCGCGCCACGGCCTTCACCCAGGGGTTGTCCGGGTCGGTCCGGCTGGCCGGGAACATGGAGCGGTTCAGCGCCTCATCGATGCGCACCATGGGAAAGCCGTGCGCGTCCAGGTGGCGGCGGAGGTTGGGGACGATGGTTTCTGCCGGCACATCCACGGTATGGCGCACCTGCAGCCGGGCGCGCGCCCTGCCCTGCACCGCATTGGTCGGCGCATCCGGATGGCCGCAGACCGAGGCGAGGACGATGACGCTGGTCCAGCTGTAGATGCGCTCGGCCTTGCTCATGCCGGGCTCGCCCCAGTCGGCGCTGCCTTCGGGCATGCCGGGCATGTCCTCGAAGACCAGCGCATCGACCGCATCCTTCACCGCCGGCGGGATCGCCTTGGGCAGCCAGCCCTCCACCAGGATCTTGCCGCGCGGCGTGACGATGGAGGACAGCGCATGCGCCAGCACGAAGCCGGGATCGTCCAGCACGCCGCCCCAGTGGCCGGAATGATGCTCGCCGTCCCGGTAGTCCACCACCAGGTCGAAGGCGACGCCACCACGGGCGCCAAGCGACATCGCCGGCATGAAGGTGTTCTGGCGCGGGCCGTCGAGGGCGATGAAGACATCCGCCGCGCAGGCCTCCCGGTGCCGTTCAAGGAACTCGGCGAGCCCGGGTGAGCCGACCTCCTCGCCGGTCTCGACGAAGAATTTGGCGTTGAAGCCGAGCCGTCCGCGTTCTGCCAGCACGGCGCGCAGGGCTTCCAGCGCGATGAGGTGCTGGCCCTTGTTGTCCACCGTGCCGCGGCCATACCAGTGGTCCCCCTCGACCGTCACTTCCCAGGGGTCCCGGTTGTTGGTCCATTGCGGGGCGAGCCCGCGCACCACGTCGCCATGGCCATAGATCAGCACCG
Organism: uncultured Alphaproteobacteria bacterium; assembly: GCA_963829365.1. Classification (GTDB taxonomy): domain Bacteria; phylum Pseudomonadota; class Alphaproteobacteria; order Acetobacterales; family Acetobacteraceae; genus Belnapia. The sequence continues at coordinate 426,298 of CAWHIH010000003.1, forward strand.
TGGGAAGCGCGGGATCCTCGATCCGGGTTGCCAGCAGCACGGGGCCGCCGCCCGCTTCGGGGTTGTCGAGTACCTCGCTGTTGAAGCCCATGTCGGCCAGCATCGGCGGCAGGACCTCGCCGCAGTAGCGGTAGAGGTCGGGCATGCGCTGCGGCATCTGGCTTTCGGTCGGCACCGCGACCAGGCTGCGCAGGGCGGCCAGGAAGCGCCCGTCGTCATAGCAGGAGACGGCGCGTGCGATGGCGCCCTCGCGTGAACCGGACATGCAGCACCCCCACTGTGGCGGCACCATCTTGGTCGGGCATGGCCGGTGGGGTCAACGTTGCCAGGCTGCCGCCAGCCATCCTTCGCCCAGCGTGTCACGCCGGTTCGGAAGCGGCCCGGGCCGTGCCTGTCAGGGGCGATCCGCTTGCTGACGACCCCTGCCGCCTTGCGGGAACACATATTCGAGCAGCGCCACGCCCGCCCCTATCAACAGGAAGCCGACGACGAACCGGAGCGGAAGTCCGCCGGGTGATGTTCCCATGGATGCGCCTCCGGCAAAGGCGTTCAGTATGCCGGCACAGAATGCGCTGGTCAGGACCCTCAGCTTCGCATCGAAATAGGGCCGACCTGCCACGAAGAACACGAATATCGCCAGGGCCGCGATGAGCAGTCGATACAGATTGACATAAAATTCGGACATGCTGCCTCCCATGGCTGTTTTCGTTGGATGCCTTCAATTCAGCGGTTGCTTGACCGCGGCACCACAGAACCGGCTGATAATAGGCTGGTACAGGCCCTGGCGTCACGGTTTGTTTGAAGGGCATGGTGCCGCCCGGGCATCAGCGGTATGCCTGACCATTCCCGGAACGTGGCGGCAACCGGGACGTTGCGGCAGCATGGACATGTCTGCATTGGTGCCGAGTGTCGGGCATCTCGACTTCCTGCCGCGCATCCGCGACCTCGCCATCGCCTATGCGCTGGCCTTCCTGATCGGCTGGAATCGCGAGCGCGAAGGCCATAGTGCGGGAATGCGTACCTTTCCGCTCGTCGCCATCGCGGCCTGCGGCTTCATCCAGGCTACCGAGGGAACGCTGCAGGAACATCCCGACAGCATGGCGCGGATCATCGCCGGGGTGATCACCGGGATCGGCTTCATCGGCGGCGGCGCAATCCTCAAGGGTGGCGGTGAGGTCCACGGCACCGCCACCGCCGCCAGCCTATGGATCACCGGGGCAATCGGCGTATCGGTTGGCCTGGCCAACTACGATGTCGCGGTGGTCATCTGTCTCTTTGCGGTCGTTACGTTGTACGCACTCAGCCATTTCAAGCCGCCGGACCCCGAGTGAACCGGGAATGGAGCACTGGTCTCCATTCCCGGCCACCCGGAAGGCCCGGGCGGGACTTCCCTCAGGCGAGCCGGAGGTTCGCCGCAGCCTCCTTGCCGCGCTCCCGCACGACCTCGAACGAAACCTTCTGGCCGTCATTGAGGCCGCTCAGCCCCGCCGCCTGAACTGCCGTGATGTGCACGAACACGTCCTTGCCGCCATCATCGGGCTGAATGAAGCCGAAGCCCTTGTCCGCATTGAACCATTTCACGCTACCGGTAGCCATGTCACGTTCTCCCTCGACGCAGCGGGATACTGAATAGTCCGCCTGGGTCCTGCAAGTACCCCCGCCTCCAATGCCGCCCGCGGCTGGCCGGCCACCTGCGCATCGACCCCGGCGCCCAAGGTTCCGGGGCAAACCCGGCCAGCCGAGCGCGGTTGAGGTACTGCGTCATGAGGGAGGCAACCGCATGTCCCGAGGCCGAGTTGCGATCGGGGCCGGAATGGCCCTGGCCGGGGCGGCGCTGGCAGTGCATCACAACGCCCGCCGGGCCGAGCGCAGGAACCCCCCCATCGGGGACTTCATCGAGGCGGATGGCGTGCGCCTGCATTATGTCCGGCGCGGCACCGGCCACCCCACCGTGGTGTGCCTCCATGGCAATGGCAGCATGGTCGAGGAGTTCGCCGCGAGCGGCCTGCTCGACCTGGTGGCCGAGCACCACCGGGTGGTGGCATTCGACCGGCCGGGCTTCGGGCACAGCACCCGCCCGCGCGGCCGGAGCTGGGCACCCGAGGAACAGGCCGCGCTGATCCTGCAGGCCTGTGCCCGGCTCGGCATCGAGCGGCCGGTGGTCGTCGGCCATTCCTGGGGAACCCTGGTCGCGCTGGCGATGGCCCTGAACCATCCGGGGCAGGTGGGCGGCCTCGTCCTGGCATCCGGCTACTACTACCCGACCGCGCGCGCCGACGTGGCGATGTTTTCCCCGCTCGCCATTCCCGTACTGGGCGACCTGATGCGGCATACGATCTTGCCCATCCTGGGCGGCCTGCTGTTGCCGAAGCTGATCCGCAATCTGTTCAGGCCCGCTCCGGTGCCGCGGAGGTTCAGGACCGGGGTGCCCAAGGCCATGATGCTGCGCCCGAGCCAGATCAGGGCAAGCGCGCAGGACACCGCCATGATGGTGCCCTCGGCGGCGGCGATGCAGGACCGCTACAGCGAGCTTCGCGTCCCGCTGACCATCATCGGCGGTGCCGGGGACCGGGTGGTGAACCCCCGGCGACAGGCCATGCGGCTCCACCGGGATGTGCCGCAGAGCAACATCCTGATCCTGCAGGGCGAAGGCCACATGGTGCATCACGGCGCCGTCGGACTGGTCGGCGCGGCCATCGAGACGGTTTCGCGGCAGGTGCAGCAGGCCGCCGCCGATGGCAGCGAGGATGCCGACATGTCCGCTTCGGCGAAGGCGTCGAGGGATGTACCCGCGCCGGACAGCCTCGGCGGCTGACACGGCATGGCCCGCGCCTGGGATTGCGGCAGGCAGGGCTAGCAGGCAGCGTTTCCGCGTGGCAGCCTCGGGCAAAACGAGCCTGGGAGGGCGGCCAGATGAAGGTCACCGGCGTCACCTGCCACATCCTTCAGTCGAAGGTGGAGAAGCCCTTCGTCTCGGCCCGCGGCTGGGTCTATGCCACGCGGTCCTCCTGCATCGTCGAGATCACCACCGATGAAGGCATCACCGGCTGGGGCGAATGCTACGGGCCGGCGGCGGTCAACAGGACGCTGATCGAGACGCAATACGCCCCGCGCGTCATCGGCCGCGATCCCTTCGATGTCGAGGTGGTGTGGGAAGACCTCTATAACCGCATCAAGGACTACGGCGCGCAGGGCTTCTCCATCACCGCGCTGTCCGGCATCGACATCGCGCTGTGGGACATCATGGGCCGCGCCACCGGCAAGCCGATCCACAAGCTGATCGGCGGCGCCTACCGTACATCGGTGCAAGCCTATGCGACCGGCCTCTACTTCATCGACATGGACCGCCTGGTCGAGGAGGCGGTCGAGGAGGCCCTGGCCTACAAGGAACAGGGATTCCGCGCGATCAAGATGAAGATCGGCCTGGGCGATCCGAAGCTCGACTACCGCCGGGTGGCTGCGGTGCGGGAAGCCATCGGCCCGGAGGTGGCGCTGGCGGTGGATGCCAACCACTGCTTCACCGTACCGCAGGCGATCAAGCTCGGCCGCATGCTGGAGCCGCTCGACCTGCTGTGGTTCGAGGAACCGATCAGCCCGGAAGACCATGCCGGCTATGCCGAAGTGACCCGGACGCTGGATATCGCCATCGCCGGCGGCGAGAACGACTTCACCCGCTGGGGCTTCCGCGACGTCATCGCCAAGAAGGCGATGGATATCGTGCAGCCCGATGTCTGCGCCGCCGGCGGCGTCTCCGAGATGCGCAAGATCGCCACCCTGGCGAGCGCCTTCGGTGTTGAATGCGTACCCCATGCCTGGGGCAGCGCCATCGGGCTGGCGGCGACGGTGCAGTTCCTCGCCGCCCTGCCCGACCAGCCGCCGGCCTTCCGGCCGATGCCGCCGATGCTGGAGTTCGAGCAGACCCCCAATCCGCTGCGCGACCTGCTCGCAACGGTACCGATCGTGCAAAATCAAGGTATCGTCACCGTACCGGATGGCCCAGGACTCGGTATCGAGATCGACCGCACGGTCCTGGCCCGCTTCAAGGTCTGAAGCATCGTCCTGGCCGGGCAGCCAACCAATACCGGCAGCAGCCGGAACAACCGGGAGGGTTCACATGCATCGCCTGTTGATTGCCGCCTTGCTATTCGGCCTCGCTGCTCTGCCCGCCAAGGCGCAGGATTTCCCGAGCCGCGACATCCGCTTCATATGCGGCTTCGCCCCCGGCGGCACCTGCGACCTGCTGTCCCGCATGCTGGCCGAACAGCTTGCGCCGATCTTCAAGGTGAACGTGGTGGTGGAAAACCGAACCGGCGCCTCCGGCATGATCGGGGCCGACGCGGTGGCCAAATCTGCACCCGATGGCCACACGGTCGGCCTGGCGACCATGGCGATGCACACCATACTGCCGGAGATGCCTGGCGTGCACATGCCCTTCAACGCTGAACGGGACCTGACGCCGATCGCCAACGTCGCCAATGTCTACAACATCCTGGTGACCACCAATGGCGCACCCTACACGAGCATTCCGGAGCTGATCGCCTATGGCAAGGCCAACCCGGGCAAGCTTAGCTACGCCAGCGCCGGCAACGGCAGCAGCCAGCACCTGTCCGCCGAGTTGTTCAAGCGGCAGGCCGGCATCGACATGCTGCACGTCGCCTATCGTGGCGGCGCACCGGCGATCATCGACATCGTCGCCGGGCGGACCAACCTGATGTTCGGCAACCTGCCGGAATTCATGGGCCAGATCCGTGGCGGCGGGCTGACCCCCATCGCCTTCGGCGCCCCCCGGGCCAGCAGCCTGCTGCCGGATGTGCCGCTCATCAGCGAGACCCTGCCCGGCTTCTCGATCCGCAACTGGTTCGGCGTCGCCGGTCCGGCCGGCCTGCCGAAGCCAGTGCTCGACCGCTGGGTCACGGCGCTCCGCCAGGTGGCGGCCAACCCCGACTTCCAGAAGCGGATGGCGGAGAACGGCATGGAGATCATCGTCGACGATCCCGACAGCTTCCGTACCACCATCGCGCAGGACCGGCAGCGCTGGGGCGAGGTGATCCGCAGCGCGAACATCAGGGCGGACTGAGCCGCCCATCGCGGGTGGCGGGTAACTTCCAGGACCGCCACCCGCGGCATGTTCGTCTCCCGGGTGCCCGGGCCACCTGCGTCACTCGGGGCGCGGCTCCAGCGTGCCGGCCGTCTCCAGGATGTCGCGCGTGCGCCTCACCCGGGTGCCCCACACCCTGTCGAACTCGGCGACCATCGTCCGCAGCGCCTCCGAATCCTGCAGCGCTTCCACCTGCGCCACCTTGGCGAATTCATAGAAGGCGAAGTGGACCGTGGGGTCCGTCCGGCTCCAGCACCGCCAGGAACGCTGCGCGTCGAAGGCGGCCGTTGCGTCCCGAAGATGCTCCGTTTCGTACCAGTGGTCGAAGCGAGGCCGGTCGGCCTCGTCGGCCAATACCGCGCGCACCATCAGATATGCCGTTCCCATTGCCGGGTTCCCCCTTTGTCAGATCTTCTGCGCCACCACAGGAATGGTGTGGTGCCAGCCTGATCCCGGCGACGATCCTGCCGCAAGCATATTTGTGGCGGCATCCGCTGTTGCTGGCGCCATGGACGCTGCAGGCACAGGGGACGATCACGCCCCGGCAGATGCCACGAGTTCCTGCCGGACCAGCTCGACCCAGAATTGCACGCCATGCGGCAGCGCCGCATCGTTGAAGTCATAGAGCGGAGAGTGCAGCGCATGCGCCGTTCCGTCAGGTGCGGTGCCGGTGCCAAGGAAGACGAAGGCACCGGCCTTCGCCTTCAGCATGAAGGCGAAATCCTCGCCGCCCGTGACAGGTGGCGTGCCGGTATCCACCCCGGCCTCACCGGCCACCGCGCGGGCCGCGGCAGCCATCACATCCGTCTCCCGCTCATGGTTGACGAGCGGAATGGCGTTCCACCACATGGAAACCTCCGCGGTCGCCCCCTGCGTGGCCGCGGCCAGTTCGGCCAGATCCCGGATGCGGCGTTCGACCAGCGCCTGCATCGGTGGGTTGAAGGCGCGCATCGTCCCGCCGACGACGAGTTCCGCGGGCATGACGTTCAGCGCCTCGCTGGTGCCGCCGGCGATATGGCCGACGCTGACCACCACGCTCTCCAGCGCCGGCACGTTGCGGCTGACGATCCCCTGCAGCGCCTGCACGAAGATGGCCTGCGCCAGCGTGAGGTCGTTGGCGAGATGCGGCGAGTTTCCGCCATGCCCGCCCGTGCCGCGGAAGGTCACGATCCATCGCCCGGAGCCGGCCATCAGCGGCCCCTTCCGCAGGGCAAAATTCCCGAGCGGCATGCCCGGCATGTTGTGCATGCCGTAGACGGCATCGCACGGGAAGCGCTCGAAGAGCCGGTCCTCCAGCATGGCCTGGGCGCCGCCGCGGCCTTCCTCGGCAGGCTGGAAGATGAAATGCACCGTGCCGGCGAAGTCGGGATCCTCGGCCAGGACCTTAGCGGCCCCGAGCAGCATGGCCGTGTGCCCGTCATGCCCGCAGGCATGCATGCGGCCGGGGACGGTGGAAGCATGGGGCAGCGCGGTCCGCTCGGTCAGGGCGAGCGCATCCATGTCCGCCCGCAGGCCGATGGCCCCCTGGCCGGGGCGCCGCCCCTTCAGCGTGCCCACTACCCCGAAGCGACCGACACCCTCCGTGGTCTCCAGCCCCCAGCCGCGCAGGCATTCGGCGACGAGCGCGGCGGTGCGGGTCTCCTCCATGCCGAGTTCGGGATGGACGTGGATATCGCGGCGCATGGCGACCAGCTCGGGGAGGCAGCGGGCGATCCGCGCCTGCGTGTCGTCGGATTGCATGTCGTGGTCCCCTGTACTGTTCCTGAAACATTGCGGCGCCGTGGCCACCGCGCCAAGGTCCCGCACCACCGGCGAATGCCAGGGCGTGATCTGACCACGCAGGACGCCGCGCACCAAGGCGGGCCGCCGCGAAGGCATGGTCCGTCAGGACTCGACCGCCGCCGGGATCTGGTGACTAATCCGCATCAACATGCGGGAGGCTGTCATGCGGCAAACTGGGATGCGTCTGGGCGTGATGCTGCCGCTGGGTGACATCGGCGGCGAGCCGCAGGTGGTGCGGGACTTTGCCCTCGCTGCCGAGGATCTCGGCTATGGCAACCTCGGCCTGGCCGACCACGTGCTCGGCGTGAACGCGGCCTCCCGGCCGGACTGGGGCGACCGCAACACCTCGGCCGACCTGTTCCACGACCCCTTCGTCTGCTTCGGCTTCCTCGCCGCGCTGTGCCGGCCGAGCACCGAATTCTCCACCCAGGTGCTGATCCTGGCGCAGCGCCAGGCGGTGCTGGTGGCCAAGCAGGCGGCCAGCCTGGACCTGCTGTGCGGCGGCCGGTTTCGCCTCGGCGTGGGCGTCGGCTGGAACCCGGTGGAGTTCACCGGCCTCAACGAGAACTTCGCCAACCGCGGCCGCCGCAGTGCCGAGCAGGTGGCGGTGATGCAGCGTCTCTGGGCCGAGCCGCATGTCAGCTTCAAGGGCCGCTGGCACGAGATCGACGATGCCGGGATCAACCCGCTGCCTGTGCACCGCCGCATTCCGGTCTGGTTCGGCGGTCATGTGGACCAGACGCTGGAACGCATCGCCACCCTGGGCGACGGCTGGATCATGAACGCCTATGCCCCGGGCGCCGAGATCGAGGCGGAACTCGCCAAGCTGCGGCGCCTGGCCGAGGCCGCGGGCCGCGACCCGACGGCCATCGGCCTTGATGTCTGGATCTCCGGCGGGGCCGGTGACGAGGCCTCCTGGCGGCAGGAGGTCGCCTACTGGAAGCGGGCCGGCGCCACGCACATCACCCTGACCAATACCTTCGGCCGCCGCCACCACAGGCGCATCGCCGGGCGCGGCGTGGATGACCACCTCGCGATCATGAAGCGCTTCCAGGCGGCGGTGGCGGACCTGCTGTGACCGTGGCGCTTGGCCTAGGCCTGCAGGATTTCCCCTTCTCCGGCGCCGCGCCATTCTGGCGCTGGGTGGACCTATGCGAGGCGGGCGGGCTGGACAGCCTGTGGCAGACAGACCGCCTGGTCAGCCGCCAGCCCATCCTCGAATGCATGGCGGCGCTGGCCGCCATCGCGGGGCGTACCCGGCGGATCAAATTCGGCATGAACGTCGTCTCCCTGGCGATGCGGGACCCGGTGCTGCTGGCCAAGCAATGCGCCACCATCGACATGCTCTCGGCGGGCCGGCTGCTGCCCGGCTTCGGCATCGGCAGCCCGCTGGCGCCGGAATGGGGCGCGCTGGGGCTCGACCCCAGGTCGCGCGGCCGCATGACGGACGAGGCGCTGGAGATCATCCACCGCCTCTGGCACGAGGACAGCGTCGATTTCGCCGGCCGCCACTGGACGCTGAAGGCCGCCTCGATCGCACCACGGCCGGTGCAGGCGCAACTGCCGATGTGGATCGGCGGCGCCTCGGAAGCCGCGGTTCGCCGCACCGCGCGCTACGGCACGGGCTGGCAGGGCGGCGCCGAGACGCCGGCGGAAGCCGGCGCGGTGGTGGCCCAGATCAAGGCCGCCCTGGCCGGCACCGGCCGCGGCATCGACGAGGACCACTACGGTGCCGCCTTCGCCTTCCGCTTCGGCAGCGCCGCGGACCCCGGCGTGCAGCGCCTGATGGACGCCTATCGCCGCCGCACCGGCAAGGACCCCGCCGGGCGCTTCGTCACCGGCGATGCAGCGGCGATCCTCGCCCGCATCGGGGAGTACGTGGATGCCGGGCTGTCGAAGTTCATCCTCCGCCCGCTCGGCGAGGGTGATGACGAGGTGCTCGCGCAGTCCTGCCGGCTGATCGAGGAGGTGCTGCCCGAGGTGGCGCGGCGGTGGCCGAAGCCGGGGCGCCTCGATCGATAGATCGTCGGCGTCGAGCCCGCGACAGTCCGCATCAGGCCCATGGCGGGTGGGGTTTACGGGGTTGTGCCGCGGTTCTAGCGTCTCTCGGGAACACCGCGGGCCAGCCTGAACCGGACCCGGGATGAAGCTTGGGGGACGATCCATGGATACGGGCACCGCCCGCCATCGGGCACGCGACGCGGGTGGCTGGAACCGGCGCCGGGGCTGCCACTGATGCAGATCCGCCTATCCGACCAGCAACGCGAGATGGTCGCCACGGTCCGCAACCTGGCGCAGACCAGCTTCCGCCAGCGCGCCCTGCGCTGGATGGATGGCACCTTTCCCTGGGAGAACATCCGCGAGCTGGCCGGGCTCGGGGTGCTCGGCATGACCGTGCCGGAGGAATACGGCGGGATGGGCCTGCCGGTGTTCGAGACGGCGCTGGTGCTCGAGGAGATCGCCAAGGTCTGCTACCCCACCGCGATGGCGGTGCTGGGCGAGGCCGGTGTGCAGACCCGCGTCATCGCCGCCTATGCGCCCGAGAGCATCCGCAGCCGCATCCTGCCCGCGGTCTGCACCGGTGACTGCATCCTCTCGATCTGCATGACGGAGCCGCATGCGGGAACCGACGTGGCGGCCTACCGCACCAATACCCGCATCGCCGGCGACCGTTTGGTGGTCAACGGCACCAAGACCCTGATCAGCCGCGCCGAGGAAGCGGGCATGTTCGTGGTCTTCACCCGCATCGATGGCAGGCCGGGCCGCGAGGGCATCGGCTGCGTGCTGGTCGAGCGCGGCACGCCGGGGCTGGAAGTGACCGGCACCTACCACACCATGGGCGGCGAGAACCTGCACGAGGTGCAGTTCAACGACGTGGAGCTGCCGCTGGAGAACCTGGTGATCCGGGAGGACGGCTTCCGCAAGCTGCTGACCGCCTTCAACACCCAGCGCTGCCTGAACCCCGCCATTTCGCTCGGCCTGGCCGAAGGCGCCTTCGACGAGACGGTGAAATATGTCCGCGACCGCACCGTCTTCGGCAAGCCGATCGGCGATTTCCAGGGCGCGCGCTGGAAGCTGGCCGACATGTACAAGGACATCGAGGCGGCACGGGGATTGCTCTACCGCGCCTGCGCCACCGCCAACCCCTTCCCCGACCCCTTCATGGCCGCAACCGCCAAGGTCTTCTGCAACGAGATGGCGATCCGGGTGACCAACGAGGCGGTGCAGCTCCATGGCGGCTTCGGCTTCACCGACGAGTATCCGGTATCCCGGCTGTATCGCGGCGCACGCTACGGCTCGATCGGCGGCGGCGCTTCCGAGACGCTGCGCGACCTGATCGGCAAGCGCATCATGGGTGGCGACCTGCCGGTGGACGGCATCTTCGGCATGGGCGGGTTCTGACCCGTGCTGCTCATCGAGGCGGACGGCAAGGCGCTGTTCCGCGAACATGGCCTCGCGGTTCCCGATGGCGTGCTGGTGACGGAGCTCGGCGGCTTCACCGCCAGGCCGGCCGGCCCGCTGATGGTCAAGGCGCAGGTGCCGATCGGCGGCCGCGGCAAGGCGGGTGGCGTGCAGCGCTGCGCCGATGCGGCGGCGGCGGCCGCGGCGGTGGACCTGCTGCTGGGCTCCAGCCTGCGTGGCCATGCAGTCGAGGCCTGCCTGGTCGAACCCGTGGCCAGCGGGCGCGAATGCTATCTCTCCGTCATGCTGGATGCGGCCGCCGGCGCGGTGCGTATCACCTTCCTGCCCGAGGGTGGCGTCGAGGTGGAATCCTCCGCCGCGACCCTGGGGCCGGAGGCGACGCGGCTCTGCACGCTCGATGCCGAAGCGATGCGGATGGCGCTGGAGGCCGTGACCGCCGGGCTGCCGCCCGCTGAAGCCTCCGCCGTGCGGCAGGCCGGGCAAAACCTGATCCGCCTTTTCCTGGACTGCGAGTTGATGCTGGCGGAGGTGAACCCGCTTTTCCTCACCGCGGAAGGCTGCGTCGCCGGGGATGCCAAGGTGGTGGTCGACCTCAACGCCATCCACCGCCAGCCGCGGCTGGAAGCGATGATCCTGGCGCGCCCAGGCCCCTATGCCGATGCCTGCCGCAAGCTCACCGAAGGCTTCGACTATGTCGAGCTGAACGCCGAAGGCCGCATCGGCCTCATCACCACCGGCGCCGGGCTTTCCATGATGCTGGTAGATGAGATGGTGGCGCGCGGCGCCGACCCGCTGAACTTCCTCGATATCCGCACCGGCCAGTTGCGCGGCAGCCCGGCGCGGCTGATCCGCGTGCTGGACTGGATCGCCGCCAGGCCCTCGGTGCGCGTGCTGTTCGTCAACATCTTCGCGGGCATCACCGACCAGCGCGAATTCGCCATGCTGCTGGCCGATGCGCTTGCGGCAAGCCCAGTGCGCGGGGTGCCGGTGGTCGCGCGGCTGGTCGGCAACGGCGCGGCGGAGGCACGTGCGGCGCTGGCGGAACGGCGGCCCGACATCCTGATCTTCGAGGACCTGGAGGCGGCGATGGCACGCGCCACGGCTCTGGCGGCATGAACGACGTTCTGGCCACCCTCTCCCGCGCCACCCCGGTGCTGGTGCAGGGCGCCAGCGGCCGCATGGGGCGCCGGCACGCGCTGCTGATGCGCGCCTACGGCACCCGCATCCTCGCCGGCACCTCGGTGCGCGAGGCGGGAGGCAATATCGAGGGCATCCCGCTGTTCGGCGATTGCGCCGCGGCCGTGGCGGCCACCGGCGCCACGGCTTCGGTGTGCATGGTGCCGCCGCTGGAGGTGCTGGCGGCGGCCACGGAGGCGATCGAGGCCGGCATCCGGCTCATCGTCACCATCGCCGAGGGCGTGCCGGTACATGACGCGGTGCGGTTGCGGGGTATTGCCCGGGCGCATGGCGCCACATGGCTCGGCGCCTCCACGCCGGGCTGCGCCGTTCCGGGGCAGGTTAAGCTCGGCTTCCTGCCGGATGTGGCGCTGCGGCCCGGCCCGGTCGCCTTGCTGACGAAAAGCGGCACCCTGTCCTACGAGGTCGGCTATCGCCTGGCCGGCATGGGGTTGGGCCAGAGCCTCTGGATCGGCGTCGGCGGCGATGCGGTGAAGGGCACCCGCTTCGCCGAGTTGTTGCCAGTGCTGGCGGCTCAGCCCGGCGACCGAGCTGGTGGTGCTAATCGGTGAGGTCGGCGGCACGGAGGAGGAGGAGTTCGCCGCCGCACTGTCGCACGCTCCCTCGGGCCGCCCGGTCCTGGCGCTGCTGGCCGGGCGCGAGGCGAAGGAGGGCGTGGCCATGGGCCATGCCGGCGCGCTGACCTATGGCGGCATGGGCAGCCTGGCCTCCAAGACCGTGGCCCTGGAGGCGGCCGGGGCGGAGGTGTTCGGCTCCATCCAGGCGCTGGTCGATCGTTGCGCGGGTTTGCTGGGCAGGCAGCGGTAGGACGAAACGGGCTTCCGCCGGTGCGGCGGTCCCAGGTTGTAAAAACCCCGGCGATCCGGCCTAAGCTCCGGGATCGCCCATTCAGTCCAGGCAGCCTGTCCGATGCCCGACCTCTTCAGCCCCTATACGCTCAAGGACGTCACGTTGCGGAACCGCATCGCGATGTCGCCGATGACCATGCACCGGTCGGTCGATGGCCGGATGAACGACTTCCACGTCATGCTGATGGGATCGCGCGCGGCGGGCGGGTTCGGCCTGGTATTCCCCGAGCAATTGGCGATCACGCCGGATGGCCGCACGAGTACCAGTTGCGCCGGAATCTACGACGACAGCCAGATCGAGGGACTGTCCCGGGTCACTGCGATCATCAAGGACATGGGTGCCGTTCCCGCCATCCAGCTCGGCCATACCGGGCGCAAGGGCAGCGAGACGAAGCCCTGGGAGGGCAAGATCCAGCTGCCGCCCGACCATCCGCATGGCTGGCAGGTGCGCGGCCCGTCGGCGATCCCCTATGGCGGGCGCTACACCTATCCGGTCCATGCGCTGACGGTCGAGGAGATCAAGGACATCCACCGCAGCTACGCCCGCGCAGCGCAGCGGGCGCTCGATGCCGGCTTCGAGTGGCTGGAGATGCACTTCGCCCACGGCTATCTCGGCGCCAGCTTCTTCTCGCCCCTGGCCAACCAGCGCACGGACGAATATGGGGGCAGCCTCGGGAACCGCCTGCGCTTCCACCGCGAGGCGCTGGATGCGGTGCGCGCAGTCTGGCCGGAACGCCTGCCGCTGACGATGCGGCTGGGCTCCGACGACTTCAACGAGAAGGGCGTGCAGTTCGACGACGCCGTCTGGGCCATCGGCGTCATGAAGGAGCATGGGCTGGACCTTCGCCGACCTCAGCCTCGGCATGAACACCGACGACACGAAGGACCTGCCGTTCGGCGAGGTGGCCTTCATGGTGGAGCGCGCCAACCGGGTCCGCCGCGAGGTCCGGATCCCCGTCGGCGTGAGCTGGAACCTGGGGCTGCCTGTGGTTGCCGACAGGGTCATCCGCCAGGAGTTGATCGACATGGTGTTCCTCGGGCGGCCCGCCCTGTCGAACCCGCACTGGCCGGTCTGGGCGGCGCGCGAGTTGGCCCACAACGACCCGTTCTCGCTGATCCCGCAGGACTGGTCCTGGTGGCTGCGCCACCGCCCCGGCCCTGAGGGCTCGCTCGGCTGGCCTTCGGTCGCCACCGGCACGGGCAACGCCTAGCCCCTCCCCCATGCCAGCGGCAGGCCCGTCAGCGAACCCGCCTGCGATGATACCCGCGGCCCCTTGCTGCACCGCCCGCCAATCTCATCCCGGCTTCACCGCCTGGGGCAGGAAGGCGCCATTGTAGTAGGGCGTCACCGAGAGCGGCTTGCGGGACGCGTAGACATAGGCCGGGTGGTAGATCATGTGGATCACGGCATCCTCGCCGATCGCGATCTCGGCAGCCCGGGCCAGCAGCGCGTTCCGCTTCTCGGCGTCCATCTCCGTCAGTGCCTCGGCGACGAGCGCATCGGCGCGTGGGCTGGAATGGCGGGTGCGGTTCGCCGTGCCGAGACCCCTGTCGCGGTCATAGGTGTGCACCAGCGCGCGGTAGGCGTAGCTGATGTTGTCGGCGCCGTACTGGGCCGCCATCAGGCTGAAGGCCTGCCGCGCCGCCTGCGGGAAATAGGCCGCATTCGGCAGGGTTGCGACCTCCGTCCGGATGCCCACGCGGGTCCAGAACTGCGCGATCGCCTGCGCCACCTTCTCGTCATTCGGGTAGCGGTCGTTGGTCGCATGCAGCGTGGCCTGGAAACCCTCGGGGTAGCCGGCCTCGGCCAGCAGGCGCCTGGCGCGCTCCGGGTCGTAGGGTGTCACGCCAAGCCGGTCCGAGGCGCCTGGGGTGCCCGGCGGCAGCAGGTTGGAGGCGACGGTCGCCGCACCCTCCATCACCCGGTCGACGATCGCCGCGCGGTTGATGGCAAGCGACATCGCCAGCCGCACCCGCTGGTCCTTCAGCGGATTCTTCGTCATGGGCTGGCCGTTCACGTCACGGATATACGGCGTGACGTCGCGGTCCATGTCCATGGCCACGTACATGACGCGCTTGCCCGAGGTCTGGGCGAGGGCAATCCCGTCGTCGGCCCTGAGCCGCGCGATGTCCTGCACCGGCACCTCGTCGATGGCCTGCACATCCCGGGCAAGCAGCGCCGCGACACGGCTGGAATCGGTCGGGATCACCCTGAATTCCGCCTCCTCGAAGGCCACCGGATCGCCGAACCAGTGCGGGTTGCGCCGCATGGCGATGACCTCGCCGAAGCGGAAGCCGGTCAGGGTGTAGGGGCCGGAAAACGCCTTGATACTGCCGGCATTGAAATCGGCGGTCCTTATATCCTCGCCCAGCGCCTTCGTGACGACCGCGATCTCGGCCATGTCTTCGGCCATGAACGGATAGGGTTCGGCCGTGTGCAGGTGCAGCGTGCGGGCGTCCTTCACCTCCACCTTGGTGATCGCGCGGACGAAGATGTGGTAGGCGCCCGCCGATCCCTCGATGCGCGGCACCCGCCAGAGGCTGAAGGCGACATCCTCCGCGGTGATCGGGCTGCCATCGCTGAACTTCGCCCCCTGGCGCAGCGTGAACTCCCACACGCGGCCATCGCCGACAGGCCGCCAGCTTTCGGCGATGCCGGGCTCGGGGGTTCCGTCCGGCGACATGCCGACAAGCCTGGCGTGCAGGGCGCGCAGCAGGTTCTGCTCGCCGGCCAGGCGGAAGTGCGGGTCCATGGAGGTGGGGCTGAGCTTGATGCCGGCCCGCAGCGTGGCTTCCGCGTTTGACTGCGCACGCGCGGACTGCGGCACGCCCGCGACGGCAACAAGGCCGGTGGCCGCCAGCGCCTTGAGAAATTGTGCTCGGTACATCCGTTCCCTCCACAGCATTGCCTTGCATGGGATCGTCGGACGCGGCGGCGTCCATTGCAAGCTCAACATCGAATGCGGGTGACACGGCGAAAGTGGCCCGGTTCTCGTGCTGGATTGCCGGCGGATTTCCTCCTGCTGGATGATGAGATTGGCCATGAGGCGGGCGGGGGCTGAGTTCAGCCTCGACAAGACCGTGCTGCAGGATGCCAGAACTTGGCTTTCTTAGAGCAAACCCCGAACGGGTGGAATCACCCGGCAGGGGTAATTTGCTCACCTAAACAACAGGCTAGAGCGCATTCCGTGAGCCATGTCTAACGGAATGCGCTCTAGCATCCACATCCTGCTCGGGGCTGATGGTCGGATAACGGGATGCAACCTGATCTGGCTGGCGGGATGGCGCTGGAGGTTCCTCGAAACCTGCTCGCCTCGTGGACATCATGCTCGGAGCACACCCGATACAGCACAACCTGGGCAAGCGGAAGAAGCGTGAAAGGTCGCACACGATGCATGTGGGACTTCAAGAAATTCGCTTCTGCCGGCGGTAGCGTCCGTCAACGTGGTGGAATTTTCTGTTGGGCTTGAGGTGGCCACGGCTCAGGCGGATCTGGGTGGAAGTTGCAGGGTTTCGTTGGTAGTCGCTGGGCTGAGCATCTCGCTCATAGCCTCGACGCCCATGTAGCGGTGCTGCAGTTGCCACTCGTCGTTGGCCTCGAGCAGCACGGCGCCGATGAGCCTGATGATGGATTGCTCAGAAGGAAAAATGCCGATGACGTCGGCGCGGCGTTTGACTTCCTTGTTCAGGCGCTCCAGTGAGTTCGTCGAATGCAGTTTGGTCCGGTGCGGTGCCGGAAAGGCCATGTAGGCGAGCACGTCGTGCTCGCTGTCGTCCATGAGCTTGCCGAGCTTGGGCCAACGTTCGCGGAT
>CAWHIH010000004.1:0-197500 GCA_963829365.1 uncultured Alphaproteobacteria bacterium
CATCGCGGCCAGCCCCGTCGGAGCGGCCGGGAGACCTTGCCGGATCGACCATCGCCTACATCATTGGAGCGGTCGGCGGTCGCCCGGTGATCGAGCGCTGGGGCCGCTGGGTCTTGATTACCCACGAGGATCTGGACCGGGCCGATCACTGGTTCAGTCGCCGCGGAGCGATAACCACCTTCGTCGGGTCGTCTGCTGCCGGTCGTACGCACCTTCATCTCGTTCCCGGCGGGTATCGCGCGCATGCCCTTCGGCCGGTTCGCGTCTACACGTTCGTCGGCGCGTTCCTCTGGTGCATCCCGCTGACGTCCGTCGGCGAATACTGGGGCGCCAAGTGGGAGGAGTTCCGCAATCGGGCCAAGTTCGTGGACGAGTCGATCGCGGTCATCCTCGTGTTGCTGGCATCTGGTACATCTGGCAAAAGTACCGCTGCGCCCACGGACGAGACAGCCATTGACGAGGGCCCAGTATGGACTGAGACTGCACGCCGGACCGGTGGCCTGCTGGAGTTCCGCGCGCGAGATGTGACGCTCCCGCAGAAAGTCGAGCACCAGCCGGTTGAAGTCCTCAGGAACCTCCATGTTGAGTAGATGGGCGACGTCGGCAGGACTCCTTGCGTGCGCCCGGGAACCGAATTGGCGATCAGTTCCGCCTGATCTGGACCGCCGGAATGTCGCCCGACCCCACGATCGACCAGCGTCGGGACGCGAATCTCATCCAGTCGTTTATAGGCGGGAGGGTCGAGCTGTCGGGCTGTCGCCCACCTTCACGCGTGCGCAACAGCACGTCGGTGTAGAGCGCCCGGAGACGCTCGCGGATAGTCGGATCGACGTCGTCCGAACTCCGGTGCGGCCCTTCCAGCCAGATGTGGATCATCAGGTCGATCGCCCGCGTAAAATCGTTGGCGGTGAACGCCTCGACGACCGGCTCGAAAAGCTTCGAGTCCTCGTCTGTTTGCGGGAATCCGCCGATCCCGGCCGCCACGGCGATCAACGCGTCGACCGATCCGGGATAGGTAAGCGTGAAATCGAGCGCGACGCCGCCCCCGAGCGACATTCCCAGCAGCGACACGCGTTCGATCCCGAGCTGGTCGAGCAGTTCGTGCAGAGCGTCATGGTGCGTGTAGGGCTGGTCGGGCCAGCTGGAGCGACCGAAACCGTGCATGTCATAGCGCAGGACCTGGCAATGCCGCGATAACGCGCCGAACTGGTCGTCGAACATCCGGCAATCGGCCAGCCCTGCGTGGATCAGCACCAGCGTCGGTCCCTCACCGGCCAGCTCGTAGCGAAATTGGTCCCAAAAACGCGGGCGAACCCCGTTTTCGATTGCACGTCGTTTCTCATCACATGGCTCCAGATTGTTGCTGCACAGTGTCGAATCGCTACGGCTCTTCACCCGCGATATTCGGTCCAACAGCTATAGATGGGAAGGTTCCGGCCGCTCGCATCGCGCTCGACGCGGCGCTCCCTGAAATTCTTTGTGCATGCTGCACAAGAAACAGGTCCGGGATCGCGGCTCAATGCACCTATGAATGGGGTGGGCGATCGTCCACAATTCCAAACGGTGGTCGAGTGGTTGTGCCCCGACCGCCTGCTGGAGGATCGTGGATGGCATCCGACCGAGAGGAGCCTACATGAGCGCCGATCTGCGCGAGTTTCTGGAGATCCCGTACGACGAGCTGGAAGAGCTGAACCTGTCGGCCAAGGCCGACCGTCTGGCGCGCAAGGACCCGGGCAAGATTCAGGAAGAGCGGCTGAAGTACCTCGACCGACGAGAAGCGCATCAAGGCGGTAACGGTCTGCTTCTCCGACCTCGAGGGCCGGCTGCACATGCTCGACTACGACAAGAAGTTCCTGCTGAAGTCGGCCGACAACCTGACCTTCGACGGCTCGTCGGTGCGCGGCTTCACGCGCGCAGCAGGAATCCGACCTGCGGCTGGCGATCGACTGGTCGGCCTTCTACTGGCTGCCGTCCGACATTTTCGCGCCGGGCAAGGTGCTGGTCTTCGGTGAGGTGCTCGAGCGGGACGGCACGCCCTATCGCTCCGACATGCGCGCCAAGCTGAAGAGCTACGTGACTGAGCTGTTCGAGAAGCACGGACAGACCTGCTACATCGCCAACGAGATCGAGGGTATCCTCTTCAAGGGCCGGCATGCCGAGCAGCTCTACGTCGAGACCGGTGCGTTCGACTCGCTGAGCACCAGCGGCTACTATCACTCGCTGCCGGGCGATCCGCTGCGCCAGTTCATCGATACGGCGGCCGAAGTGCAGCGCGCGATGGGTTTCCAGAACGAGAAGGATCATCCGGAAGTCGCGCCGTCGCAGTTCGAGCTGAACTACTCCTACGTCGAGGCGCTGATCGCCGCCGACCAGGTGATGCTCTACAAGCTGATCTGCCGCCAGGTGGCCGACCGGCTCGGCATGACCGCCAGCTTCCTGCCCAAGCCGATCACCGGCGTCAACGGCAGCGGCATGCACACCAATATGTCGATCGCCAAGGGCGACACGAACTTGTTCTGGGATCGCGCAGGGCGAGGAGAAGCTCTCGGATACGCCTGGACGTTCGTCGAGCGCATCCTGTCGAGCGCGCTCGATCTGTGCCTGATCCTGAACCCGAGCGTCAACGCCTATCGCCGGCTCGACCCGCACTTCGAGGCGCCGAACCAGATCAACGCCTCGGCGATCGACCGCGGCGCGATGGTGCGCATCCCGATCGGCAACGAGCGCTCGGCCCGCATCGAGGTCCGCTCGATCGCGCCGGATGCCAACCCCTACATGGTGCTCTACTCGTTGTTGCGGACTGGACTCAGGGGCCGGTCAGCCGGGAAATGCGCCAGCGCGAGGCGATTCTGCCGGACAACATCTACGACGCGATCGACAACTTCTGCGGCAGCGGGCTACACCGCCAAGCTGCTTGGGCCGGAAGTGCGCGATCGCTACGCCGAACTGAAGCACACCGCGGCGGATCGCTGCCCGCGCCTGCTCGGCAACAACATCAAGCCGGGCGAGATCCAGTTCCACCACGAGGTGACGAACCAGTATCTGTGGAACCAGTTCTAGGAGCCCTCATCCCCTGATAAGCACCCTTCTCCCGTGGGAACGGGAGAAGGGGGACGTAGTAGGACGCTCTCGTCCGCTTTCTATCGGATCCCCTTCGCCTGCTTGGCGGGATGGGTCCCGCCCTCCAGTGGAGGGAGAGTTAGTGAGGGTGACAAGGGGTCAGGGGATGAGGGCGTTTTCACCTCACCCGAAGAATCGCACCGGCATCTCCTCTGGCGGGAGGACGCGATCACCCTTGACCCACACAGGTCGGCAAAGGACCCACTGCCAGTTGGCTCCCGTCACGGAGCTGCACGGATCAGCACGCGGCCAGATTGTCATCACGCAGCACCAACGTCGGCATCGTCGCATTCAACCATTCCTCAGACTCATCGAAAGTCCAATCGCTCTGCTTCACCAGCGAATCACACACCTCGTCCGTCACGATCGCACAGAGCATATCCGTAGCGCGGTGGACTGAGAGACCATCCTTGAGCATGCCGCCCTCGTGAGCATGGTCAACAATGCGTGAAATAACGAAGCGACGACGACGTAGCGCCACGTCAAGCGTCTCCGCCAGCATAGGCTCGGCTACGGCGCCTGAACGGAGGCTGTCGGTAATGTCGCCGCATCGCTCAGAAAACTGGCGCCTAAGACGCGCGAAGAGCGCGAGTTTCTGTCGCGGCGCATCAGCTTCCACCGCTCGACGATTTCGTACAGTCCTGCTTCCTGATCGATCGTGTCCGGCAGGGCCTGCAGCACCCCCGCCTTCGAGCCAAAAGTGGCGTAGACCGTCTGCACGGCCACACCCGATTCCTGTGCGAGCAAGCGAACTGGCGTGGCCTGATACCCGCGCTCGGCAAAGAGACGCCGCGCGGGGCGCGCAGAATGACATCACGCGTGGTGGACGCATGTTGTTCGCGCAGCCGCATCGCTTCCCGAGAATCGTTGCTTGACATGAATCCAATTCCCGTCTATATTGACCACCGTTGATAGAACATTGTTCCATGTTCCATCACACCGTTCTAGTGTGGTCAGATGGAACTGCCAGAAGTCAATCATCCACCGAATTATCGGTGCGGTGAAGGAAGGGAGTACCAAATGAGCGTCGAGAACGAGCATGTTTGCCTACGCTTGCAGCGTGAAGGGTTCGGCAACGGGGATCTGTCGGTTGTCGACGAACTAGTTGCGCCAGATATTGCGAACCACACGGCGCTACCGGGAAGCCCGCCCGGGCGCGAGTCGGTGAAGACGACCATCCGCTGGATCCACAGCACGTTCAGCGACGTGCGCTATGAGCCACAGGATATCTTCTCGACCGGAGATCGCGTTGCCCTACGATCACTCATGTCTGGAACACATACAGGGGAGTTCATGGGCCACCCCGGCACTGGCAAACGTTTCACCTCCCAGCAGATTCACATCTTCCGCATGCAGGACGGAAAGATCGCCGAGCA
This sequence comes from uncultured Alphaproteobacteria bacterium, assembly GCA_963829365.1. Classification (GTDB taxonomy): domain Bacteria; phylum Pseudomonadota; class Alphaproteobacteria; order Acetobacterales; family Acetobacteraceae; genus Belnapia. Next base: position 4,497 of record CAWHIH010000004.1, read on the forward strand.
CTGGGCAAGTCGAGACGACGTCGGAACGGCCCAGCAGCTCGGGCTCCACTGATCGCCACACGTTGAATCTACGAACTCATTGGGAAAACGACCGTTTGACCAGTTGAACAGAGACCAACTGAACAGGTTGACAGTTCTCGACCAGTCGGTACATTGAGCAAACGTCGTCGCGTCACAACACACGACGCCCAGCTAGATGTGTTCGGAAATGGGAAGGGAGGGGCTCGGAACCGGCGCGTCGCACGCGCCTCTCACGTTGATCCTCTCGGATCACATGTCACCGATATCGCGCGACCTCTGTGAAGAACTGGGGAAAGGGGAGACTACACATGCGACGATTGGCGGCGATTCTCATATCGCTGTTCTTGATGCTTACCTCGGTCTCGGCTGTCGCCGCGGATGCCATGTCGGCATCGCAGCCCGCACAGCCAAGGAAGGGTGCACCTACTACAGCGAGACACAGCACAATCTCTGCGCTGGCTTTCGGGCCTACTGGGAGAAATACGGCGGCCTGGCGGTCTTCGGGTATCCGATCACGAAGAGTACGTCGACAATGGCATGACGGTGCAGTACTTCGAGCGCGCGCGCTTTGAGTGGCATCCCGGAGAATGGCCGGAGCGCTATGACGTCATGCTCGGGCTGCTGGGGAACACCTACGCCAGTACCCTCGGATTGATGGGCACCGCGCCGTTCACGCATCACGACAACACAGCGGCTGCGCCACGTATTCAGACGCCGGTTCGACCGGCTGTGTCTACTTCCCGGCGACGGGCCACTCGGTCTCCGGCAAGTTCCTCGACTACTGGAAGATGCATGGTGGACTGGCGATCTTCGGGTACCCGATCAGCGACCAGTACACCGAGAACGGCCACACGGTGCAGTACTTCGAGCGGCAGCGCTTCGAACTCCATCCGGAGTTCGCGGGGACGCCGTATGAGGTGCTGCTTGGCCTGCTGGGCAACAAGATCCTCAACGGTGCGTCACTCAAGATGGTCGCCGCTGGCTTGAATAACCCACGCGGGGTGACCGTGGCCAGCGACGGGACGATCTACGTCGCCCAGGCTGGCGCGGGCGGCACCGGCCAGTGTGTCGACGGCCCCGAGGGCGGCACGATCTGCTTCGGCACGAGTGGCGCGATCACCAAGATCGCCAATGGGCAAGCCACAGCGTTCGTGAGCGGACTGCCATCGCTCGCGGACGATCAGGGGATGTCCGCCACCGGCCCGGCGGATGTGTCGGCGCAACGGCGGCACGGTCGCGGCCGTGATCCAGTCAGCGGTACACCCGACGACGAGCGCAGTTCGGTGACGCCGGGAAGCTGCTTGGCCACCTGATCAAGATCACCGGCAGGGCCAGTACACCGACATCGCCGACCTCATGGCCTACGAAGCGGAGAACAACCCGGACGGCGCGCAGATCGACAGCGATCCTACGCGGTGCTCGATCTCGGCGACAAGTAGATCGTGGCGGACGCAGCCGCCAACGACCTGCTCCAGGTCGACGCCGACGGCACCATCACGACGCTGGCCGTCTTCCCGAGCCAGATGGTCGATGCCCCAGCGGAGCTCGGCATGCCGGAGGGCAGCCAGATGCCGGCGGAGTCGGTGCCGACCACGGTCGCGTTGGGTCCGGACGGCGCGTACTACGTGGGTGAACTGACCGGATTCCCGTTCCCGGTGGGGAAGGCGCGCATCTGGCGCGTCGTCCCGGGTCAGCATCCGACGGTCTATGCCACCGGCTTCACCAACATCATCTCGCTCGCGTTCGACACCAATCGGCAATCTGTACGTCCTGGAGATCACCAAGAATGGTCTCCTGGCGGCGGAGAGCGCTGGGCCGGATGACCGTAGGCGGCCACGGGCGCGCTGATCCGCGTCAACGCGGATGGCTCCCAGACGGAGATCGCCAGCAACGGCTGGTCACACCAGCCGGTTTGGCCTTCGACCAGAATGGCAACATCTACGTCTCGAACTTCGGCATCTTCTCCGGTGCTGGTGAAGTGGTGCGAATCGACTACTAGCGCGCCAAGCCAGGTGGAACCAGACGCCCCCGCGGTCGGCGGGGGCGTTGTCTTTGTCGCTGGGCACCAGCCACGTCGAGTCCCAGCCATCCTCCAGAACGGACCAAGCCCTACGTCAGCCGCCACGAAACTGTTACCTCATGCACGATCTGTCGCGCCTTTGTAATTTGATCCTCCTAGACTGAAACAGGGCGTTGTCGCAAATGGAGGATCTGGGTGTTTCACACAATCCCACGTCCCTGGAACTGCCCGCTATCGGCTGTGAAATTGTCGATCCCGGTTCATGTGTCGAGACAGCGCGGAGAGCGATCACCACCGACCGTTCCCGCTAGCAGTCGCGAAAATGGCTCGAAATGCACGATCGCCCGTGATCCGCGCGGCGATCCACCCGGCATGGCGACAGAGAAGGTCGCTATGCCGGGCGTTCTGGAAAGTGAGCAGTTGAATGAAAGGGAATGCCCGAACTCAAACTGCAGCACGATCGCCGTGTCCCTCGGCGTGGTCCGCTTCGGGGCCACCCTGGCCATGCTGGCGTTCCTGCTGGTTCCGGTCCTGACCCAGGCCGCCGCGACTCCGGACGCAATTGTCGGACTGGTGCAACTGACACCGCCCAATCAGACCAGACACGCGTCGTCGGAACCGGCACAGTTCACCGTCTGGGCAAGCACCGCCATCGGCATTCCATTAGCAAACGCATGCGGTCGTGCTCAATGTCAGCGGCACCAACAACCTGACGACGACCGCAGTGACGACCAATGAGATCGGGATGGCGATGGTCAGCTACACCGGAACGCAAGCCGGTGATGACACCGTTGTCGCCATCGTGACCAGCGGTTCCTCAAGTAATGGATCGGACCGGCAGCGGTGCACTGGAACCCGGCGACGGGTTACGACCTGACCGTGTCGCCGGCCAGCCAAGACGCTCGAGGTCAACAATTCGGTGACGATTACGGCGACACTGAAGGACGGCGCCGGGAATCCGATGAAGGACAAGGTCGTCCAGTTCAAGGTAACCGGGGCGAATCCGGTCGGCGCCACCGACAAGACGACCGACGCCAACGGCAAAGCCGACCTTCACCTATACCGGCAACGGTGGCGGGTGACGACACCGTCTTCGCCTTCTACGATATCGATAGCGATCATGACCAGGAAGCTGGTGAGCCCGGCGCGCCGGCGACATCACCTGGATCGCCTACACGTTGACGCTGGCGACCTCGGGCGCGACCGCCGCAGTGAACTCGACGCAGATCGTCACCGCGACGCTGACAAGACACGAAGGGCAACGCGATCAGCGGGGTCGTCGTCCACTTCACGGTGACCGGCGCCAATCCGACGACCGGAACCAAGACGACGGACAGCAACGGCAAGGCGACCTTCAGCTATACCGGCACGCAGCCGGCGTCGATACCATCAAGGCCTGGGCCGACATCAACAAGGACAGCACCCAGAACAGCAACGATCCAAGCGCGACCACGACCATCACCTGGTCGACCTCGTCGCTGACGCTCGTCCCCGATCAACGTCGACCGCGCCACTCGGCTCGCAGCCAGACCTTCACCGCGACCGTCAAAGGCGCGAACAACGCGGCACTGGCCAACGTCACCGTCCGCTTCACGGTAACCGGCGTCAACCCGACGACCGGCAGCAAGACGACCGACAGCAACGGCCAGGCAGCCTTCAGCTACACCGGCACGCACACGGGCGTCGATACGATAACGGCCTATGCCGACATCGACAACGACGGCGCGCAGGACAATGGCGAGCCGGGCGCCAGCACGACCGTTACCTGGTCCGGCGCGACACTGACGCTGTCTCCGCTGAACGTCACGCAACGCGGTGACGACGTCGCAGACCTTCACCGCCACCGTCAAGAACACCGCGGGTGACCGCGCTCAACAACGTGAAGGTCCGCTTCGTCGTCACCGGCGCGAACCCGAACTCGGGTAGCGCCACGACCGACGCCAACGGCAAAGCCAGCTACACCTACACGGCAGTCACAGCGGCACCGACACCGTCTGGCCTATGCCGATATCGACAACGACAGCGTACAGGATGCGACCGAACCCGGTGCCAGCACCAGTGTGACCTGGACCGCGGCGTCACTGACCTTGAGCCTGTCGAACACGAACGCCTCAGGTCGGCACGACGCAGACCGTCAACCGCGACGCTGAAGAACGCCAACAACCAGCCGATCGCTGGCATCACCGTTCGCTTCACGGTGACCGGCGCGAATCCGACCACGATCAACGTGGTGACGAACTCCAGCGGGCAGGCCAGCTTCAGCTACACGGGCACCAAAGCCGGAACCGACACGATCCACGCCTATGGCGACCTCGACTCAGACGGCGTGCAGGACGGCGGCGATCCGGCCAGCAACGTGACCCTGAACTGGACCACGACGCCGACGCCACCAGCGGTCAAACCGAGTAGTCCCGCCTCTCCGAAGGCCGGCTGCACCTACTTCCCGCAGACGCAGCACAACCTCTGCGCGGGCTTCTCGGCCTACTGGAACCAGTTCGGCGGGTCTGGCCATCTACGGCTATCCAATGACCGAAGAGTTCCAGGATGAACGGCGATGACGGTGCAGTACTTCGAGCGCGCGCGCTTCGAGTGGCATCCCGGCGTCTGGCCGGAGCGCTACGACGTGCTCCTCGGATTGCTGGGCGACGAGCTGACAGCCGGACGCACCGGCACAGGCATTCCAGCGAACCGCGCGCGAGCAGCAGCAACGACTGCGTGTACTTCGCGGCGACCGGCCATAACGTGTGCGGCGCGTTCCGCACCTACTGGAACCAGTTCGGTGGACTGGCGGTCTTCGGCTATGCCGATCAGCGAACCGTTCACCGGAGAACGGTGTGACCGTCCAGTACTTCGAACGGCAGCGCTTCGAGCTGCATCCCGGCGCTTGGCCGGAGCGCTATGACGTGCTCCTCGGCCGGGTCGGCGCGGAAGTACTCGCGATGACGCCGTACTAGCATGAACGGCTGAGGTCGTTCGCGACCTCACCTGGATCACGACGACCCCGAGAGCGCGCTCGGGGTCGTTCCCTATGGATCCCGGATCAACCCGTACCTCCAACCATCGGATGGCCGAGAATCATACGGGCGACTGATCGTGAGAATCCGGTCACGCCCTTGACAATCCCGCCACCAACCCCTACTCTGTTCACAGAGGATATTCACTGACGAAAGGTTGCATCCAATTCCCAGGAAGTATCGTATGACCAGACGTGCCGAGGGTGTTGACGCGACCCGGCAGAAGATCGTGGCAGCGGCAAAGGAACTCCACGAGGACGGGGGCGTCATCGCCACGAGCTTCGAAGCGATCGCCGCCCGGGCTGGCGTGGCGCAGGGGACGGTCTATCGTCATTTCCCCTCACTGGACGAGCTGATTCCTGCCTGTGCACGCACCATCCATGTCCTGCGACCGATCGACCCCGAGCGTGCCAGTGATGCCGTGCCACGCTGCCACATCCCTCTCAACGGCTCGAATGGCTCGTCCGCGGAACCTGCGAATGCTACGAACGGGACGGCGGTTGGATCCACGCGGCGCGACGCGAGGAAGACCTTGTGCCAGCGCTCGGCGAGATCGGGCGAATCCAGCGTGAGAGTCTCCGGGTGCTGGTGCGGGCGGCCCTCGCGGATTCCGAGATGAGCCCGAACCTCGTTTCGATCGTCACCGCCCTCATCGATTTCCCATTCTGGAAATCGTTACGAGATGAGGGACTGAGTGAGGTGACTGGCAATCGAGCAAAGTCGTCGAGCTCGTGCGTGATCAGCTGGACAAGGAGCGGATCGATTAGGAGGTGGTGATCGGCAGTTCGACAAACGGCTCATGGAGATGCCAATCGAAATGACAGCGGCGTTCGACGTGGACGTCGCGAATCACGACGGCGGCGAAGAGTCGATGGTGAAAGGGAAACCGAAGTTGCAGACGAAGAGCCGCGCCACGGTATTGGCGCAAGACGAAGGAAAGCGATCTGGTTCGCGAACGCACTGATGCTGATCAAGGCGGACACGGAGACAACTGAAGGCCGCTTCACGCTGCTCGATCAACGCGTGCCCGGCGGCTATGCCGTTCCGCGTCCACGTCCATCATGCCGAAGACGAAGCATGGTATCTACTGGAAGGCGACGCCACCTTCTACTGCGGTGACGACTGTTTCACGGCGGGAACCGGAAGCTGGGTCTTCCTCCCACGGGATGTTCCGCACACGTTCAAGGTTGGACCCAGCGGAGCCCGCATGATCACGATCACCGCGCCCTCGGGTTTCGCCGACTTCGTCGAGGAATGTGGTGAGCCGGCAACGGTGTTGGCCATTCCACCGCAGGCGCCGCTCGATGTCGGAGCGGCTGACGACGATCGCCGCCAAGTACGAGGTCGAGATTCTGGGACCACCGCCGGACTAAACTGACTCCTGGCATCACCGGCCCCGGGCATGAACTCGGGGCCGCATGCCCCCTTGAGCTCAGACAGCGCCCGCTCAATCTCGGTGAGCGAGCGTCGAAAGAGTCCGGTCGCCAGGCTGATGCGGGCGACGCCAAGCTCGGCCAGAGCTGTCGCGAGGGGCCGTCGGGTCGCAGCCAGATGTTGACCGGCGCCCGCACCTCGCGCACGAACGTCTCGATCTCGCCGCGTCGCGCAACCCAATCGGATAGACGCAGTCGGCCCCGGCCGCGAGATAGGCTCGCGCGTCGATCGCCTCGGCGAGCCGCGTCTCGGCTCACCAGCTCCTCGAATAAAGACATCGACCCGCGCGTTGATTACCAGCGGCACTCCAGCGTGTCACTGCCTTGCGCACCGCCCGCAGCCGTTCGGCCTGCTGCTCCATAGGTACGAGAACGTCCGGCCCATGATGGTCGGTGTCCTCGAAATTGCAGCCGACGGCGCCGGCGCTAAGGAGACCAGAGACGATGTCCGAAGGCTCAACTGGTAGCCCGCTTCGAAGTCGGCCGTCACCGGGACCGAGACGGCACGAGCGACACGATCTATCGCGCCGAACGCGGCGTCCACCGGCATCGAGTCGGCGTCCTCAAAGCCCAGACTCTCGGCCACGGCGGCGCTGGAGGTCGCGACCACCGGAAACCCGGCGCGTTCCACCGCACGGGCCGAGACGACGTCCCAAGCATTTGGCAGCACGAGCGGAGTCGATCCATGGTGAAGTGAGCGGAGAATCTCCGCTTGCTGAGCAAGGCCGGTAGTCATCAAGTTACTCCTCACTCTTGGTGACGCGAGAATGACGGCCGATGATAGTTGCAGTGTAGCCGTCGTGCGAGCAAAGTGGAGCACCAGTATCCGCGCAATCGCGGGCTAACGACAGTTCCACCCTGTGACCGTGCTGCCTCTATCGTCCGCCAGTTCGACCATGACCCCTCCTGAACCGCTGAGAATTCGCTCACTCTGTCCATGCAACGGAGAGATTCTTCGACTCCGCTTCGCTCCGCTCAGAATGACAGGAAGGCGAGGCACTTGCCCTTTACTGAACTCAATAGACCAAAGTAATTCATGATCGTAGAATGAAATTGGTCTCATGTCACACGTCTCAATCGTCGGATGAGTTGAATGGAGACATCCTGTGAACCTGACGACGGCGGACGATCGCAGCGAGCAGCAGCCCGATCTGCGCCAGATTGCGTGTGAAAGCATCAACCGGATGATGACCAGCCAGCAGGTGCCGGAGAGCAACCGGCTATATATTAAATCCTGTGACACCTTCTTGTCCGAATAGACTCATAACAAATCCTCCGATGAAAGCGCCGACAATACCGATAATAATATTCATCAACCAGCCCATTTGAGCATTAGTTTTCATAATAAGTGAGCCCAGCCATCCGGCTAATGCTCCGAAAACTACCCATAATAAAATATTCATATTTAGTATTCACCTCCTTTTCTCTCTTTTGTACCTGAAAGAGTCAGGACACCATTATTGTTGTGGTGTATCAACATTTACATCTACTTTTTCAGGAATTGCTGCTCCGGATCCACTATTTCCACTATTTTGAATAAGTGGTAATCCAAAAACAAAAAAGAGAATAACTAACGCAATAATAAGAATAACGCCAAGTAAAAATCCTGAATTGTTACTATTCCCTTCATTTACATGATGTACTACTTCTGCCATATACTCTCACCTCCTTTGTTATTCAACGTGAATAACTTACTATAGTCTAAGCTCAGCTAATAAGAAGCTAATGAAGAGATAGTAAGAAGTGGGTAAGACTTAGAAAGAACGAATCCAGAGGACACTCAAATATATTGTGGAGATAAGAGTAACTACCGTAAGACATTGCCAGGTAATTTGTGCAACGAAAAAGACTGAATCATTATGAAAGTACTTATGTGTCCAGAACTTTTGAGGATTGATATTTTTACGAGGTGAAAATTGCTGTAAAAACCAATACAACGTCTCCCCTACGCTTCTCACTAACCAAAACACAGACACAATAAGTAAAAAGAGTAGCCAGTCTTGCAGCAGTAGGACAATTATGGATACCCCTGTCCAAAAAAGGCCAAAGACAACATGATCTGCCCAGACAAACGATCCATACAATTGGCATGCAACATTGGCAGTACCAAAAGAATTTTTCTTGTTTTTACACTCAATAAAAGCCTGGATAAACGTAATAAAAGAAATAACACCAAACAGTATAATTAGATAAGAAATCATAAGGGCTCCTCCACGTTTTTAAGATCAAATACTGTTACTTCCTTAAAAAGGTTCATTGCATGAGTAAATGCTTTTGCATTATTTTGAGCGATACGTTGATCATTTTCTCCATCAATGAATTGCAGAAATACTTCATTTTCTTCTGCATCCACTACCGCAGCAAAAGACCAATCAAATGAGAAGTCACTACCTTTATAAGTAGGATTTTTCACTAATGAAAGTCGTTTTGTATCTTTCTGCCTTGTTTTATACTCAAAATCATAGCAATCGGTTTCCCCTATCAATATGACTTCTGCTTTTATAGTTTGGTAATTAAGGGGACCGAGAGGTAGAAGTTGCTTTACATAATCATGCATTGCAGGTTTTTGTACTATTTCTGAGAATAATTTTCGATTATAACTCAGAATAAACTCTCGTCCAGAAATTTCAACATACGGAGGAGATTGATCTTGATGCCTTTTTAATACTTCTGCCATGACGTGGATAATAGCAAGAATTGATCCTAAATACAATTATGCCTATCGTTCAACCTGTTGAGGACTTTCACAAATATAACGGAGTTCGTTGATGGTCTCTTTCTCTTGCTCATGGGATAGTCCGAGAGTTTTGAGGACATCTCTTTTCTCATTAAGGTCGCGACAGACAATAATATGTTTCTCAAGGAGCTTGAGTTTTTGGGTTGCTGTGAGGGTGGTCAAAAGTGTGATAGGTTGAAGTTGAAATTTTTCAACCATTTCCCGAAGACTACCACCACTTGGATAATTCCAGCTCATCACTTTCATTCCGCTACACTCTGCATAGGCATTTGCATCAAGCGTTGTTTTGGTATTTGTTACCACCCATCCTTCTGTAAATCCATGCTTATCTTTAACATCATCAAAACGTGATTTAACGTATAAAGCAACTCTTACATCTGACCGAGTCCCGGAGTTATTATGGAATTTGATCTCAATCATCGCCTTGGTCTTCCCTTTTTGTGCTACGACATCGATCTCATGATTTACGCATTTTCCCATCAGGAGTTGTCGTGTCTGTACCATATATCCATGCTCCTCAAGAACGCGACTGATAAAATCTTCAAAAGGATAGCCTGTTGGGCCTAACATCATGATTGCTTGCTTTAGACTATATTTAGATCTGCTGTAGGGCTGCTCAGACTTTGAAAGAGCATCAATAATAGTCTGGTATATCTCAAAGGTAGGAATATTCTCATATAACTTTGATTTTATCTCTTGGAGGACTTTTTCCTGAAGCGGCTTTGGGACACCGGCTCTTTTAATAGATGCGAGTACTTTTTCTTCACTAAATTGTTCTTTACTGTGGTCTGCTTTAATAACCTGTACCATGTATCTATCTTACCTGTTTTGGGGAAATCTGACAATTACTTTTGTCGTGCAAAAATTCGTTTTTGGAAAGCGATCACATTCCCATCGTCGTAAATAATGGTATAGACTCTATTACTACTCAGAGTACCGATGATATCAGAGAACTGATTTGAGGATGAATTATTGGGATCTCCGCGTGTGATAAGGATATACTCAGCGTCCTCTAATCCTCGAGGAAGAGTATAGATAAAACGTCTATGGGACAAATGAGAACCAAGTCCGTTACTCGCGGAGACTTTCGCATCTTCCGGAATGCTTGCAATGAGTGTATCCACTTCTCTCTTATGAGGAAATGGATCAGTGATCATAGCTAAATTTGCTTCCCTAGCACCCGGAAGAGGTCCATAGAGATACGCACTCATAATACCCATAAGACTGAGATAAATGAGTAAGAAGAAAGATAACTTCTTCCATTTAGTAAGTAACAACTTGCATGCATATATCGCTGCGATGAAAAGAAATGGGGTAATATTGGCAGTGTATTGATAATATATTTGATGAAGCTGTGGCTTGCCACTTAACATATTGATAACCAGATCGGGTCCTGTAAAGAGTAGAAAAAGTGGTGCAAGTAATGGTACATACCCTAAGGGTAGTAATAATTTATGAAGGTAAAATAGTCTGCTTTTTTCCGTAACGGTAGTAAATGTTTGTTGTGGTTCTATAATAATAGCTTTAATAAGATCTGATGGACTATCTCCATCTTCAGTCTGTTGGTAGTAAGAAAGAGCAAAGTGCTCTCCACCTGATGCATTTGGAATTGCATACCAAATTAGACCATAAGTTATCCCGACACAAACGACAAATATGCTAAGTCCCAATTTCCACTGTTTCTGGAAGTAGGCAATATATAGTCCAAGAAGCGCTATGACTGCCCAGACCTGTTCTTTCGTGATACCTGCAAGAAAAGCAAAGAACAAAAACCATCCATATCTTCTATGATAAAGAGAGTAAAATGCCCCAAGAAAAAACGTTGTGGCAAGTGTCACTGCATGGAAGTCATAAATAGTCGCTCGCTGAAGTGAGGGATTAAAGAAATACAGTAAAGAAAATACCAATGCTAAAGGTTTATTTTTGAGAATATCTCGCGTGAGAAAATAGACAAAAAATCCTCCTGCTCCGACAATAATGCTTTGAAGAAGAAGCAGTACATTAGGACTTTCCCAGAAGGCATAAAAAGGTGCAAAAAGTATCAGAATAAAATCTGCATGAAAGGCAAGTCTGGATACTATTTCAGTACCATTGGGATTAGTGAGTTCAAAAATACGGCCATGATAGGTATTCCATACTGTTTGTGCCATGTTTCCCAGATCAAATCGCCCTGTATAATAATTTTCAAATCGTAAAATACTAATAACTGAGAAATAGAGTGAATAGATAACAAAAAAGAGAGCAACAACTGATTCATACTTATATTTTCTAACGAGAGAAAATAGTCGAGTAACTACGGGTAACTGTTTTTTACTTACCAGATACATCAGTAGAACAAAGAGAACCTCTGATAATACTAGTACAATACGACCAAATAAGGCTGCAAACCCTGCAAGAGCAAGCGGAATAAATTTTGCAAGTCCAAGCGTGATAATCCCTTCCCGTACACCAAGACCTGAAGGTGTAATAAAAGAGAGATAGCCGAGCAATAAACTAAGTACAAAATAGCCGATAAAGAGGAGTAAGTGATGGGGATCCAAAAAGACGACAGATGAAAGTGCAAAATAATATCCGAGACCGAAAAGCACGAATGAGAGAAGCATATTCGCCCACAAAAGTGTTACGTCTTGATAGCGCATCTTGGGGAAGAGATGCTGTATTTTTCTAGCCAGAGGTAACGGACTTTTTTTGAGTATGGGGTAGGTATGAAGAGATACAAAAAGGATCCTACCACTACCAGACTAGTTCCTCCCCAAATAGCAATCTTACTGCTATCACCAAGTGGCCAAAGGACTGTTACCAGAAAAGGTAAACACAAAAGAGATAATGCTAATGAGCTAAGAAGTACAAGCTGTGCCTCAACTACTAGACCATTGGCAATATCAGTTTTTTTGACTTTCTTTTCACTAAAAAGAAGTGTTACTCCTAAAAATGACCAGACATTACCTGGAATATAGCGTTTTATTTGTGATGTAGCCCATAAATACAATGACTCTCTCACATCTAATTTGTACCCCAATTTTTGTAAAAGTAAATACCAAATATAGCTTCGGAGAATATAGTAACTAACAAATGAGATTACGCCGATACTGAGAAAAAGAATATTAACAGAGGTAATCTCCTGAATAACCTGACCGATATGCGGTGCAAACGTTTTTCCGATAAAAAATAAGGCAAGAAAAGAAAGTGGCCAACCAAGAAAAAACGTAAGAAAGGGTGAAATTTTCTGCCACATCTGTGTATTGTACTACAATTAATTCGCTGATGATGAGGCAGACAATCAGAAGAACCTCCGGTTGGCCCTTCATAGACAAAAGTCCTTCGAACTAGCTCCTCATCAGTAGATACTACGCTTTTAACACGTAGTTCCAGTCTTACAGTGCCTTGAGGAGGATTGTAAAGTGCAATGTTGTTACTGCCGTATTCTGAAAAGCGACCACCATTTATTCGATACGACCACACAGCTTCACAATGTTCAGAATTATCATAATTGACATCAATAATAACAGGGTTATCGGTAACTGTCTCACCTTCAGCAGGATAAGAGATAGTGACAGGACCGACACTTTTTTTACAATCTTTCTCAGTAGGAGTTGGTTCCTTATCAGATGAATCAGTATTATTTGGCGGTACTGTTACATATATTGTCTTTTCCGTGGATTTATTGTCAGCAGCTTTATTCGTACCTTTTAAGTTATTGAGATTTAACGTAATAACTGTTAAAAGCACAGGTACAGTTAATAAGGCAGTAAAAAATTCAACATACTGTTTTTTCTCGGGTAATGATCTATAGGAAAAGACTGCTTTTTTTAATCCTCTTTTAATTTTTTGCATAGGTAAAAAGGAAGAGTAAGTCACCCTTCCATATTCATTGTAACAAATAGTAGTCCCATTGCAATATCATTCATACCGCAATGCCTCAATTGGTGAAAGTCTTGCTGCTCGCCGTGCTGGATAAAGTCCAAAAATTACACCCACGAGTGTTGATACGCCAACTGCTACTAAAATTGCGATAACGTCAACAACAAAGGGAATACCGGCAACGAGTGAAATGAGATACGCTCCTGTTATACCCAGAATAATACCGATAACTCCTCCGGCAAGTGTCATAACGACAGCTTCAATAAGAAATTGTGTGAGGATATCCTGCTCTTTTGCACCAATTGCTTTAAGAAGACCAATTTCTTTTGTACGCTCTGTAACAGATACAAGCATAATGTTCATAACCCCTACTCCACCAACCACTAAAGAAATACCTGATATTGCTGCAATCATTGTGGTAAGAAGACCGGTAATTGTCTGGACCGTGGATAAAATATCACCTGCACTTTGGATTCGAAAATCACTTTCTTGGCCTTCTGATAGATTATGTCGATCCCGGAGTAGATACTCAACATCATCTATTGTCTGGTTCATTTGATTTTCGTCCTTAACACTGATATCGATCTCCTGAATTTTCTCCTCGCCTGTAAGATCAGAAAAAGCTACTTGTATGGGGATAAATATCGCATTATTCATTACACTTCCGGCAAGTGCACTGGAAGAATGCGCAACACCTATCACTCGAAAGGTAGAATCCTGTACACGAAGAGTTTCGCCGGTTGGATCAGTATCTACCCCAAAAAACGTTTCTGCTACGTCAGTACCAATTACGGCTACTTTCTCTGCTCCCAGGTCCGATTCTTCTGATAGTACTTCGCCATAGGTAATATCAGGTTTGAGGATATCAAACATGGCATGATTCGTACCCATCACGGTAACAGTATCTTCTTCCCCGTTTGCCGTAACGACAGCGGTTGAGACAGATGCCGGTGCAACTTTGTTGACATTGGTTAATGAAGCGTCCTTTTGGATAGCTTCAACATCTTGAAGAGAAAGAGTGTTGGAACCTGCAATACTACTAAAGGTACTACTACCGGGTGCTATTTGGAAATAATCAGTCCCAAAACTGGATAACTCATTGGTGATAAAGGCAACAGCTCCTCTACCGATTGAAACTATAAGAATAACTGAGGTAATGCCGATAATTATCCCAATCATAGTTAAAGCAGTACGCATTATATTTCTGCGTAACGATTGTAGGGCTGTTTGAATAATTTCTTTATAATCCATAATTATTTCCTTACGTCTGAGACTATTTGACCATCAACAATTTTTATAATTCTTTTTGCAAATTGAGCAATTTCATCTTCATGAGTGACTAGGATGATAGTTTTCCCTTGTTTGTTAAGATTTTCAAAATATGACATTACCTCATGCGAAGTTTTGGTATCTAAATTACCGGTTGGTTCATCTGCTAGAATAATTTCAGGATTCATGACAATAGCTCGTGCGATCGCCACACGTTGGATTTGTCCACCTGAAATATGATTGGACAAATTATTTGCCTTGTCGGCAATTTGGACAAGTTGCAGCGCCGAGAGTGCTCTTTTTGTTCTTTCAACTGGGGGATACCTGTCATCATAGGTCTTTCAACATTTTTGATAACGGTCGTTCGAGAAAGTAAATTAAATGATTGAAAAACAAATCCAATTTCTTTATTGCGAATATCAGCCAACTGATCATTTGTATAACTGCTTATATCTCTACCTTTTAATAAATATTTACCGGTAGTAGGGGTATCCAGAGCTCCCAAAATATGCATGGTAGTAGATTTACCACTTCCTGACGGACCCATAATTGCGACTAATTCTCCCTTGTTAATAGTTAGGCTAATACCATTCAGAGATTGATAATACTCACCTTCGGCAAGAGGATATCGCTTTGTTACGTTATCAAGTTGGATAAGAGGGGTATCATGATTCATGAAACTATTTTAGAAAAGACTTGGACGATTTATTTGATCATTTGGAAGTGCAATAATAACCTCAGTTCCTTCTTTAAGACCTTTCAGAATTTCAGTTCTGTCCTCACCTCGTATACCGATAGTGACGGGTATATAGGTAATCTCTTTTGTATCAGTATCTAGCACCCTGACTGCCCTACCACCTTTATATGGCTTTACCCCAGAATTGGGAACTGTTACTACATTTTTTCTTTTATTAGTCGTAATAGTAACATCGGCTGTCATTCCTGATCTTATACGGGAATCAGCACTAAGAACAGTTATATAAGCGTTATACTGCATTACACCTTGATTGTCTGTCCCAATAGTATCTATCCTGCTTACTGTCCCTTCATATGATCTGTTACCTAATGAATTAATTTCTATAGTAACTTCTTGTCCGGGACTTACCTTTGCACTATCAGTCTCATTGAGACCTACGGCTATTTCAGTCGTTGTAAAGGTAGAAATAGCCAGGACTGGTGCTGAAGTACCAGTTAGCGTTGTCTGCTTTGCCTGGACTGCTCCTCCTTTTCCAACCGCAAGATTTGCAACGACACCCTCAGATGGTGATTTGACAACAATGCTCTGAGTTGCTTGATAGGCAAGCCAGGTAGCATTTACTTGTGCTTGAGCAGCAGCTATGGCAACATCTGCCTCTTTATACTTCTTTTCATTTGCCGAAAATGTCTGCTTTGTAGAATTGAGAACTGAATCTTTACTCTGCTTTTCAAGATCTGTATAGTTTTTGCCGGTTGCAGGGTTTTTTTCATTTTCATTTTTGTAATCCACACTATTTTGTGCATCTAAGATAGCTTGTCTGTTCTGTTCAAGAAGAGCCTGTGTTGCAAGCTTGGTCTGCTCTGCAGTTCGAAGAGCACTCAAAGCGCTTTGATAACTTGCATAGGCATTAGCCTTTTCTGTGTCTGTGGCACTACTTTTAACAAGAAAAAGGTCCTGTCCCTCATAGACCTGATCACCATTGGTAACATAGAGTTCTTCAACTACACCGGTTGAAGGAGAATAGACATCTGATCGTCCTGCTGCATTTACGGTACCCGTTTCTGAAACAATTTCTGTTACATCAGCTTTCTTGGCTGTAGCAGTTTTGTATTCCGGTTGTTTTTGGCATGCTAAACTCCTTGCAAAATCAGAAAAAGAAGAAGTATTCCTATAATCGCAATAATAATTTTCTTTTTCTTTGATCGATTTTTATACCAGATAATAGGTCTTGCTGCTTTTGTTCTTATAGTTGTCATTACGTTATTCATAGCTAAATTCAGTGTACTACACTTCCATATAAAAAGTAATATGAATGGACATTTTGTTGTTATCAGGCGTAACATTTGCTAAAATGAGCCAATGCGCCTGTAGCTCAGTGGATTAGAGCACTTCGCTTCGGACGAAGGGGTCGGGGGTTCAAGTCCCTCCAGGCGTACCAAAGACCAACTCGGGCCCATAGCTCAACGGTAGAGCAGTACCCTCTTAAGGTATTGGTTGGAGGTTCAAATTTTCCTGGGCTCACTGGGGAAAATCTCAGATTTTATTCTGGGATTTTTTGCATTTTAGACAGATGTTCAGTCAGAACCCGACACTACGAAGTAAATAGTACCTTGAAGATGCTTTTAAGATCACTTTCCTATACCAACCGAATTAACAGTATTCCTCCAAAAACAATAATTGCCCCCAAGATTTTCTGTAAGAGACTCTCTCGTTCTTTGAGAAAAATTATACTTGCAAGGACTGTCAAAATAAGTGAGACACTATATACGGGATAGACTTGTGATACTTCCCCAACTTTATAACCATTCATGAGAGAGAACATACTCCCGGCCATAAGAAAAGCAGGAATCATAAACTTTGCCTGATGATATCGGTACTCTTTCTTCATTCGTTCAATAGGACTATGTAAAAAGATCAGAAGCCAAACTGCAGAAAGAGAGATAACAATACCTATATAGAGCGAAGGACTGACATTATCATCAACAATAGATTTACTTATAAGGGTGTTGATTGCTGCTGCTACAGTTGCAAGGAGAACGTATCCCAGTTCACGACTCGGCTTGAAAGAATTCTGTTGCCACATGGCAAGCACACTGCCGATAATAATACAGATTATACCTACTATTTTAGAGATCGTAACCGTTTCATGAAATATAAATACTCCTCCGAGGAAAATCCATAATAATGATGTCTGCCTAACCACCGAGACCTTTGAAACTTCCTCCCTTTGACGACTGATTGTGAGGAGTGTACTTGCAGCTGCGAACATAAAACTGGCAATAACCATAAGTCCAACTTGAAGGATATGTACCTTCACGATTGTCTCTGTGAATAAAGAAAGGAATAATAAGATCAAACCTACAGTCATCTGCATAAGAACATTAAAAATTTTGACATCCCCTTCATTACGCAATAATTTTTTGATGACAAGTGAATAAACAGTAAAAAAACCTGCACCGGAAAGTGCATAGTAGAACCATTCCATAAGATCTATTGTAATATACCGGAGGATATAAAGGTGTTGTCTCTCTTACAGAATTTAGCAGTTATTGCATTCTTGTGATAAAATATATCTATGGTTAATTACCTCAAAACCTTCTTTCTACTTGGAATCCTCAGTGTCATTCTTGTCACCATAGGCGGCTATCTTGGAGGTCAACAAGGTATCATCACTGCTTTTATTTTTTCTCTTCTCATGAATGGTGGAATGTATTTCTTTTGGATAAGTTGCTCTTTCTGCCAGTGGTGCAAAGCCTATTCAAAAGTCTGATTACCCGGAATTATTCCACATAGTCGAGGGACTCTCTCAAAAGATGAACATCCCTATGCCAAAAATGTATATCACCCCAACACAGCAGGCAAATGCATTTGCAACAGGCAGAGGGCCAGGACACGCATCGGTTGCAGTGACTCAAGGTATTTTACAAATACTCTCTAAAGAAGAACTACGTGCGGTTCTTGCTCATGAACTGGGACATGTTAAAAACCGTGATATTCTCATAGCCTCTATTGCGGCGGTTCTTGCCAATAGTTTTCATTTCTTGCCAATATGAGCCTGTGGGGAGGTTTCGGAGGTAGTGACGATGAAGGTAATCAGGGATCAGGAATCATAGGACTTGTTATAGCTCTGCTTGTTCCTATTGGTGCCTCAATCATCCAAATGGCAATTTCAAGACAACGAGAATTCGGCGCCGACGAAACAGGTGCAAGACTTATTGAGTGGGCATACCGTTAGCCAGAGCACTTCTCGCTATTTCTAACTCAACTCAAAGAACGCCACTTCGAACAAATCCTGCATTTTCCTCACTTTATATTGAGAACCCCCTCGGAGGACTAGGTCGTGGGATGGCAAAACTTTTTTCAACTCATCCTCCTGTTGAAGAACGCATCAAAAGGCTTCAAAAAATATAACTTCCATACGACAAAGACACCGGGGATTTCTCCCATCAATCCACCTATGGTGGAAAGAATGACTGGTTCTCCAGTCTCGGTGTCATTTGCACGTATTCAGTTGTCGCAGATGTTTTATTCTCTCAGGATTACTCCTTTTCTACAATTTGAATTGTAAACGGGAGATCTTCGGACATATGCCTGAAGACTACCGAATACTCGTTTTTACTCTTTCCTGAGGAACGAAGCATACCTTCACGTACCCCGCCCTGGCTGTCTGTCACTTGGATAGCATAATCTTGTTCGAAGGGTAGCTTTGGTGAGATATCTATTACAAGTAGGTATCCCCTCGCTCGACCTTCGTTATCTGAATCAAGGTAGTTGAGAATGTCAACTGCGTCTCCCTGACTGGTTGGATGTCGGTTGTGATGCAGTCCCCATACTTCTATGGCTTCAAGCATCCGGTTAAGACGAACAGCTGTGGCTTCGAGAGTCATAATGATCTTCCCTTCTTCTCTGCGAACTGTAAACGTGCTTTGATGCAATGCTCTCCCCGTGAGACAACTATCGCTTTAGTGCGAAGTCTCACATCAATTGCAATGCAGAGGGAATTATAACAAATACTTAGGAAGAAGCCATCTAGGAAGTGAGGAATTTTCCAAGTGAGAATGAGGAACGATGTAGAGGAGATAGTCCTAATTTTCCAAGTTGTTCTCGATGATAGGCAGTTCCATACCCTTTGTTCTGCATAAAACCATAGTCTCCATAGGTATCATGGAGTTGTTCCATCAAAGTATCTCTATAGACCTTTGCAATAATTGAGGCAGCTGCTATTGAGAAGGAAATTCGGTCTCCTTTAATGATCGACTTTTGTTTCGCACTATCAAAAGTCTCAAGAGGAAATGCATCTATAAGACAGAATTCAGGACTATGTGATAAGCCGTCAACTGCCTTTTGGAATGCTCTTTTGGCAGCCTTACCTATACCGATACTATTGATGGTATCAACATCTATTTCAGCTATGGCACAGGTCTCAGCTTCTTCCATTATCAATTTAGAGAGAAGTATGCGTTTCTTGGGTGACAAAATCTTTGAATCATTAATTTCATGAAGTAATGTATTTTGAAATCGAATATATTGAGGAAAGACAACTGCGGCTGCTACAACAGGGCCAGCAAAGGCACCTCTTCCTACTTCATCAATTCCTGCAACTCGTTGATACCCTCTATCCCAGAGAAAATTTTCTTCGTCAAAAGTTGGATGCGTCATAGAAGTTATTTATCCAGAAGATCAAGTTGTTCATCTTCCCCATCATCCAAGAGATCAAGTGATTTAACTTGCAGTAATGACTTCCCGACTATCCCCTGGACACTCCCATAAATATTTGCTGTACTCATCAACATCTTTCTCGTCTGAAGTTCTCGAGCTTTCCATATCCTTTCAAATGCAGCGCGTTCTTTTGTTATCTGCTGCAATTGATCCTGATATACTTCAGCTAAAGCTTCTATTTGCTGCCTGAACTCATGTCCTGTCAAATAGTCATACAATACATCGGCTTTTTCACCACTTTGCTCACTGACATATTTCTGGTAGGCCACTTCTCTCAGTTTGTCCCTCAAAAGTTCCATAAATGGTAAGAAGCAGCTATACAATGTAATGTAAATTCCATCCCTGAAGCCAAAATCCTGATCCATGTCTTTTGGAAGGACTGAAGTTACAATAACACCAA
This sequence comes from uncultured Alphaproteobacteria bacterium, assembly GCA_963829365.1. Classification (GTDB taxonomy): domain Bacteria; phylum Pseudomonadota; class Alphaproteobacteria; order Acetobacterales; family Acetobacteraceae; genus Belnapia. Next base: position 24,668 of record CAWHIH010000004.1, read on the forward strand.
TACTTGCCTTCTCAGCTCTTACATCTGTCTTGAGTTTGTTTACCCATTCATCTGACCACGCCTTTGTTCTTTTACTCTCAATCAAAATTTCACCACAGGAATTTCCTCGTTTTGTCCTGACCACTTGTCTAATATCTGCTCCCGTAATCCCCTTACCAACAGCAGATATCTCATCATCTCGAAAATGATCACGCAACATTTCTTCAAGGTCTAGTTCCTGTACTTCTCCTTGCAACTGTTGTGAGCCCTGTTGACCCTTTCTTTTGAGTTCTTCGATTGTCTGGAGCATGTCATTTATTTTTTTATCCTTCTCCAAATCTTTGAGTCGGTGTTCCTGCTCATAGCTTTTGATAGCTTCATCCTTAGCTTTTTGCGAAAGTTCATCTAATTTCTTTTGCATTGCAAGTTCGCGCTCTTCGTCTTTTTGTTTGAGGTCACGTATGGTTTGGGTCAGAGCGAGAAGCTGCTCATGTTGTTCTTTGTTGCGCTTTCGGGTCTCTTGAATCTCATTCTCTGAATCTTTTAACTTAAACTCTAATTCCTCGCGAATCCTCTTCGTTGCTTTTTCCTCAGCATCCTTTTTGAGATTCTCAAGTTCTTTTTTGTGCTTATTTTGTACTTCTGCGAGAACTTGATCCTGAATTTGATGCTTGAGAGCCTCACTGATTTCAACAGGAGCTTTACACTGGGGACATAAAACAGTATTCATAGAAAGGGAGTAACTACCAATAATACGTTTCTTTCTCAACTTTGCAAGTTTTTCATTGACACTGTTGAGGTCAAATGGTACGATCAAGCCAGTAATGAAATCACTTCTTCGTAACTTTGTTATCAATACACTCTCCCTTTATTTCTTACCTTTTATCATTCCCGGCGTTGAAATACACGATACCTCAACACTTATCTTTGGAGGGATTATGCTCACCATTATGCTCCTTATCCTCAAGCCGCTCCTTAACATCCTGACTTTTCCTTTTAACCTGATTACGCTTGGACTCTTTTCGATTTTTACCAATGCACTTATACTCTACCTCTTGACAGTCTTTGTACCGGGAATCATAATTCAAGCGTTTACCTTTACGGGTGCGAATATCTACGGTTTTATTATACCCGGTATGCATTTCAGCACTCTTTTTGCATTTTTAACAACATCGATACTTCTCGCTGCAATAACAACCGGAATTCGATGGCTAATTGAATAAATAACAAATGTCAAATATCAAATATCCCATATCAAATAAAAAAATTGTCTGTCTCGGGGGTGGAGTCGGTACCAGCAATCTTTTGCGTGGACTTAAAAATGAAGGCCATCATCTCACAATCATTACTTCAATGGCCGATGATGGAGGTTCCTCAGGTCGTTTAAGGAAGGCATATAAAATAATGCCCCCAGGAGATATCGTTAACTGTATTGCATCTCTTATCCCTGATGGTCAAGAAGAACTTGGAGAGCTTCTTCTTTATAGATATCCCGGAGAGGAAACTACAAATAATGTCATCGATGGACAGAAATTAGGTAATCTCATTATGCTGGCAGAAATTCAAAGGACAGGAGACTTTTATAAGGCCATAGCAGTCACAAAAAAAATATTTGGCGTTGATGCAGATATGTACCCTGCTACCGATGAAAGAGTAGTACTTCATGCAATTACTAATGACGGACGACATGTACAAAGTGAGACTACCCTTGATCTTGCACTCTATAGTGAGCCTCATGGCCTTGCAAAAATATATATCACACCTGAAAGACCCAAAGTAAATCCTACTATGATCCAAAGTCTCTTGGATGCCGATGTCATTATCAGTGGACCGGGAGATTTATACACCAACCAACTGCCGGTACTTGTTGTTCCGGAAATTAAAGATGCTCTTAAAAAAAGCACGGCTAAAAAAATATTTGTTTTAAATATTGCTAACAAACCTTTTGCCAGACAAAAGATTTTGCTTTATCTGATTTTATTACGGCGTTCAAAAACCATTTAGATTTTTTCCCATTTGATACAATTATTGCCAATAATAACGTAAGTACCCCAATCCCCTCTCAATATGACTATACCTATATTGAGCTGGACAAAATGGCAAAAGAGGATCCAACTTTCAATATAATTGAAGAAGATTTGGTAAGTGCAGATTTCCCTCTTTATCATGACTCAGGTAAACTTGCGAATACTCTTAAAAAACATATATAATAAACTATGATTTTAGAAATCTTACAAATAATTGTGGCTGTCTTACTGATAACCACCACCGAGTTCAACCTCGATGGCGCCGGCGGCACCCTGCGGCGCGGCAGCACCGTGCTCTACCAGCGCCGCCACCTGGAGGCGCTGGGCGAACGGGTGGCGGCAGCGGGCCACCGGATGCTGCCGCTGGACGACGGCCATGGCGAGGGCATGCTGGACCGCTTCGTGGACCTGCCGCCGCAGGAGCACGACCCCTCGCCGCTCGGGCCGGTGTTCCCGCCGCATCTGCGGCTCTCGGTGCGGGGGTATCCGGTGACCTCGGCAGGCATCATCGTGGTCGCGGGTCCGGGCTGACCAGCGTGGCATGAGGTGGAATGTTGCGGCGCCCGGCGAACCCGGGGCCTTCCGGGAGGTTGTTGCCGTCACGATGACCCAGACACAGCAGACGCTCCCCGTTCCCGCCGGCCTGCGGGATGACGACCTGGAAGAACTCGCCGCCGCCGTAGCGGTGCTGGAAGGCACCTCCCTGCCGGTGCGGCTGGCCTCCATGGTGGGCGGATCGGTGGAGGCGATGAAGCGCCGGCTGCCGGAGGGCGCCCAGCGGATGATCGAGGGCGCCGTCCGCCGCGCCCTGGAAGGCGCCATGCAGGCGGCGCTGCGGAGCGACCCGCGGCGCAACCCGACGCCGCTGTCCGGGGCCTGGCTGCACCGCGGGATGCTGGCCGCCTCCGGCGCCGCGGGCGGGGCCTTCGGCCTGCCCGGCACCCTGATGGAGTTGCCGGTCTCGACCACGCTGCTGCTGCGGCGGATCGCCGGCATCGCCGCCGAACAGGGCGAGGACCTGGCGGACCCGATGGTCCAGGCGGAATGCCTGAAGGTATTCGCCCTCGGTGGCCGCGATCCGGCGGATGACGAGGCGGAAAGCGGCTATTTCGCCCTGCGGATCGCCCTGGCCGAAACCCTGAAGGGCGCCGTCGGGCGCGGGCTGGGGGCGATGCTGCCGGGCTTCGTCGGCGTGGTCGCCGCGCGTTTCGGCGGGCCGGTGGGGGTGAAGCTCTCGGCCCAGGCCGCCCCCGTGGTCGGCGCGGCCGGCGGGGCGGCGGTGAACCTGGCCTTCCTGGAACATTTCTCCGGGGTGGCCCTGGCCCATTTCACCATCCGCCGGCTGGAACGCAAGCACGGCCCGGCGATGGTCCGGGCCGGCTACGAGGCGCTGCGGCTGCGCCGCGCCACAGCGCATTCCGTTCGACATGGCTCACGGAATGCGCTCTAGCCTGTTGTTTAGGCGAGCAAATTACCCCTGCCGGGTGATCCACCCGTTCGGGGTTTGCTCTAGGTCGTGTGGACTCTTGGGATTTACTGCTGGGCTTAGCTGTGATTTAAGGCTGCTTTTTGGAGGCAGCGGATGGCGTTGCGGGACCGGCTGATCCTGAAGGACGCACAGTGGGCGCGGATGGCGCCGCACATCATCGGTGACGAACGGAGCCGAGGCACCTCGGGCCAGAACAACCGGCTGTTCGTCGAGGCGGTGCTGTGGATCGTCCGCACCGGTGCGCCCTGGCGCGACCTGCCGGAGGCCTTCGGTCACTGGAACAGCATCTTCCGCCGCTTCAGCCGCTGGAGCGCCAAGGGGGTCTGGCACCGCATCTTCGCGGCCATGGCCGACGACCCGGACTTCGAATACCTGATCCTCGACAGCACCATCGTCCGTGCCCACCAGCATGCCGCGGGAGCAAAAAAGGGGCTGGAGATCAGGCCCTCGGCCGCTCGCGTGGCGGCTGGAGCACCAAGATCCACCTCGCCGTGCGCGGCCTCGGCTGCCCGGTCCGGGTCGTCCTGACCGCCGGTCAGTGCGGCGATGCGCCGCAGGCCGCCGCCCTGCTGGGCGAGGACAGGCCCGGCTTCGTCCTGGCCGACACCGCCTATGACGCAGACCACTTCCGCGCCGCGATCGCCGGGGCCGGCGCGACCGCCGTCATCCCGAACAACCCGTCACGCGCGACCAGGCTCGACCTCGACGAGGCGATCTACGAGGAACGCCATCTCGTCGAGGGCTGCATCGGCAGGCTCAAGCACTTCCGCCGCGTCGCCACCCGATACGAAAAGACCGCCCGGAACTACCTCGCCGTCGTGCTCCTCGCCGCAACCATCCTCTGGTTAAGGTAAGTGTCCACAGAACCTAGCCGATCTGCACCAGCCGCCCGCCATCCACCGGCAGCGCCACGCCAGTGATGAAGCCGGCCTCGTCGCTGGCCAGGAACAGTGCGGCATTGGCGACATCCCAGGCAGTGCCCATCCGGCGCCGCAGCGGCACCTTGGCATCCCGCTCGGCGGCCACCTCGGCGCGGGTCTTGCCGGTGTGGCGCACGCGCGTATCGACCGCCATCGGCGTGTCCATCAGCCCGGGCAGGATGGTGTTGCAGCGGATGCCGTAGCCGGCGTTCTGGTTCGCCACCTGCTCGGTGAAGGCCAGCATCGCCGCCTTGGTCGCCTTGTAGGTGACATAGGGGTAGCTCTCGACCGCCGCGGCCGAGGAAATCGACAGGATCACCCCGGATTGCTGCGCCCGCATGATCGGCAGCGCGTGCTTCACCGCCATGACGAAGCCGCGCAGGTTGATCGCGGTCACCCGGTCGAAGGCTTCCTCGGTGATCTCGGTGGGCGAGGCATCGCCGCCGGCCAGCGAGACGCCGACGTTGTAGTGCAGCACGTCCACCCGGCCATGCAGCCGCACCGTCTCGGCCAGCGCGTCGGCCAGGGTGACTTCCCGGGTCACGTCGGCGGTGAAGGCGGTGGCGCCGTTGCCGGCAAGCCTGGCGGTTTCCTCGGCCGAGGCGAGGTCGCGGTCCACGCAGACCACCCGGGCGCCTTCCTGGGCGAATTGGATGGCGGTGGCGCGGCCGTTGCCGGTGCCCTCGCCAGGGCCCTGCCCGGCCCCGATGATGACGGCAATCTTGTCCTTGAGGCGCATGGTGGCGCTTCCCCCCTTGGCGGTTGTCGGCTGGGAGAATGCGCCGGGGGTGGCGCGGGGGAAACCCCGCGCCGGCCGGATCAGATGTCGCGCGGCGGACGCGGGCGGCGCGGCACCCGCGGACCGGTGCCGAATTGCTCCTGGTGCGGCGGCCCGCGGCGCTCCCGCGGGGGCGGGGGCGGCGCGGCCAGCTCGGCCTGCAACTCCTTGATCTTGGTCACGATCGAGGTCCGCAGTTCGGGCGAGGTGTGCGGCCTCAGCGACTTGTAGGTCTCCTTCAGCTCGGCCAGCTGGCGAAGCTTTTCCTCCCGGGTCCGCTTCAATGGGCGGTTGTCGGAGAATTGGCCATCGAAGGATCGCATGTGACTTTCTCCCGGCATGGGTTTGCGGCGCGGCGCCCTCAGGCGCGCGCCGGCGGTCCGGCATGGCCGGCCTGATCGTGCAAGTCTAGCAGAACACCCGTCGCTTGGGCGCGGGAATGCGGGGCCGGTCAGGCCGGCCCCGCGGCCGGCGTATCAGATATCCAGCATGAGCCGCCGCGGGTCTTCGATGCTTTCCTTCACCCGGACCAGGAAGCTGACGGCTTCCTTGCCGTCCACGATTCGGTGATCATAGGACAGCGCCAGGTACATCATCGGCCGCACCTCGACCTTGCCGCCGACCACCATCGCCCGGTCCTGGATCTTGTGCATGCCCAGGATGCCGGACTGCGGCGGGTTCAGGATGGGCGTGCACATCAGGCTGCCGTAGATGCCGCCGTTGGTGATGGTGAAGCTGCCGCCGGTCATTTCCTCCAGCTTGAGCTGGCCGTCGCGGACCCGCTTGCCCAGGGCGCCGATGGTCTTCTCGATCTCGGCGAAGCCCATCTGGTCGGCGTTGCGGACCACCGGCACCACCAGCCCGTTCGGCCCGCCGACCGCGATGCCCATGTGGACGAAGTGCTTGTAGACCATCTCGTCGCCATCGATCTCGGCATTGACGGCGGGGAATTCCTTCAGCGCGGCGACGCAGGCCTTCACGAAGAAGGACATGAAGCCGAGCTTCACGCCGTGCTTCTTCTCGAAGGCATCACGGTACTCGCTGCGCAGCGCCATCGCTGCGCCCATGTCCACCTCGTTGAAGGTGGTCAGCATGGCAGCGGTGTTCTGAGCTTCCTTCAGCCGGCGGGCGATGGTGATGCGCAGCCGGGTCATCTTCACCCGCTCCTCGCCGTCCTCCGGCGCACGGGGTGCGCGGGCGGCCGGGGTGGGCGGCGCGGCCGCGGGGCGGGCGAGGAATTCCTGCACGTCGCCCTTGCTGATGCGGCCGTCCTTGGCGGTGCCGGTGCCGATCTGCTCGGCGGAGACCTTGTTCTCGGCCATCATCTTGGCGGCGGCGGGCAGCGGGGCATGGGTGCCGGGTACGGCGACCGGGCCGGCGGGCACCCGCGGCTCCTCGACCTTCGGCTGCGCCGCGGCGGCAGGCACCGGCGCGGGCTGGTGCGGCTTGGCGGGCGGGAAGGACGGCGGCGCCGCGGCGGCGCCGGCGCCGGCCGCACCGATCACCCCCAGCACCGCGCCGGGCGCCACCTCGGCGCCCTCGTCGGCGGCGATCGACTCGATGACGCCGGCGGAGGTCGCGTTGACCTCCACCGTCACCTTGTCGGTTTCCAACTCGACCAGCGGCTCATCGACCGCCACCGTGTCGCCGGCCTTCTTCAGCCAGCGCGCCACGGTTGCGCTGCTCACGCTTTCGCCGAGCGTGGGTACCAGAATATCCGTCGCCATCGTCCTATCGCCTTCCCATCCGGTCGCGTGGCCAAGCAGGCTGGGGCTACAGCCCCAGCGCGGCCCGCACCAGGGCTTCCTGCTGCTGCTGGTGCACCTTGGCGAGGCCGGTGGCCGGACTCGCCGCGTCTTCGCGACCGACGTATTCGGGCCGCTTCGCCTTGATGTCGAGCCCCTTCAGGACCCGCTCGATGCGGCGATCCACGAAGGTCCAGCCGCCCATGTTCTCGGGCTCCTCCTGGCACCACACCACCTCCGCGTTGCGGTAGGGCGCCAGCGCCTGGGCCAGGCTGTTCTGCGGGAAGGGGTGGAGCTGTTCGAGCCGGATGATCGCCACATCCTGCACGCCCTTGTCGCGGCGTTCCTGCAGCAGGTCGTAGTAGACCTTGCCGGAACACAGCACGACGCGCTTCACCTTGTCTTCCGGGGCGATGGCGTCGATTTCCGGCACCACGTAGCGGAAGCTGCTGCCCGGGCCGAAATCCGCCAGGCTGCTGACCGCCAGCTTGTGCCGCAGCAGGGACTTCGGCGTCATCAGCACCAGCGGCTTACGGTAATTCGCCTTCAACTGCCGGCGCAGCGCGTGGAAGTAGTTCGCCGGGGTGGTCAGGTTGCAGACCCGCATGTTGCGCTCGGCGCAAAGCTGCAGGTAGCGCTCCAGCCGGGCCGAGGAATGCTCCGGCCCCTGCCCCTCGTAGCCATGCGGCAGCAGCAGCACCAGGCCGGACATCCGCAGCCACTTGGTCTCGCCGGAGGCGATGAACTGGTCGATGATGACCTGCGCGCCGTTGGCGAAATCGCCGAACTGCGCCTCCCACAGCACCAGGGTGTGCGGGTCCGCCAGGGAATAGCCGTAGTCGAAGCCAAGCACGCCGAACTCGCTCAGCAGCGAGTTGAAGGCCTCGAACCTCGGCTGGCCGGAGCGGATGTTGTTCAGCGGCACGAATTCCGCCTGGGTCTGCTGGTCGACCAGCACGGCGTGGCGGTGGCTGAAGGTGCCGCGCTGCACGTCCTCGCCGGACAGCCGGACGCGGTGGCCTTCCAGCAGCAGGGTGCCGAAGCCGAGCGCCTCGCCGGTCGCCCAGTCGATGCCCTCGCCGCCTTCGATCGCCTGGCGCTTGGCTTCGAGCTGGCGGGCGATCTTCGGGTTCAGCCCGAAGCCTTCCGGCACCCGCGCCAGCGCGCCGCCCACCTCGCGCAGCGTCTCCAGCGGCACGGCGGTGGCATGAAGCTGCTCCACCTCCTCGCCGGAGGTGACGGCGCTGAGGCCGGACCAGTGGCCTTCCAGCCAATCCGCCTTGTTCGGCTTGAAGTTGTGCGCCGCCTCATGCGCCTGCTCCAGCTTCTGGTAGAAGGCGTCGAGCATCGCCTTCGATTCCTCGGCCGGGACGCTGCCCTCGGCCGCCAGCTTCTCGGCATAGAGCGTGCGGGTGGTCCGCATCTCCTTGATGCGGCCGTACATGATCGGCTGGGTGAAGGCCGGCTCGTCGCTTTCGTTGTGGCCGTGCCGGCGGTAGCAGACGATGTCCAGCACCACGTCGGTCGAGAAGGTCTGGCGGAATTCCGTCGCCAGGCGGGAGACGAAGACCACCGCTTCCGGGTCGTCGCCGTTCACGTGCCAGGATCGGCGCCTGCACCGCCTTGGCGATATCCGTGCAGTAGAGGCCGGAATAGGCATGCGCCGGCACGGTGGTGAAGCCGATCTGGTTGTTGGTGACGATATGCACCGTGCCGCCGGTGCGGTAGCCGATGAGCTGGCTCATCGCCATGCGTCTCATAGACCAGGCCCTGGCCGGCGAAGGCGGCATCGCCATGCAGCAGCACCGCCATGACGGAATGGCGGCCCTTGGTGTCGCCCGCCATGTCCTGCCGCGCCCGCACCTTGCCGACCACCACGGGATCGACGGCTTCCAGATGCGAGGGGTTGGGCTGCAGCGACAGGTGCACCTGCCGCCCGGCCACCTCGACATCGGTGCTGGTGCCCAGGTGGTACTTCACGTCGCCCGAGCCCTGCACGTCGTCCGGGTTGGCGCCGACGCCCTTGAACTCGGAGAATACCTGGGTGAAGGGCTTCTTCACCACATTGACCAGCACGTTCAGCCGGCCGCGGTGGGCCATGCCGATGGCGATCTCGTTCACTCCGGCCTTGGCTGCCGTCTCGATGACGGTTTCGATCGCCGGGATGGTGCTCTCGCCGCCCTCCAGGCCGAAGCGCTTGGTCGAGACGTACTTGCTGGCGCAGAAGGCCTCGAAGCCCTCGGCCTCGGTCAACTGCTCCAGGATGACCCGCTTGCCTGCCGCGTCGAAGGCGGTGGTCCAGGGGGCGCCTTCCATGCGCTGCTGCACCCAGGCCTTCTGCCCCGGGTCCTGGATGTGCATGAACTCGACGCCGATCGGGCCGCAATAGGTGGTGCGGCAGACCTCCATGATCTGGCGCGGGGTGGCGGTATCCAGCCCCAGCACGCCGTTGATGAACACCGGGCGGTCCATGTCGGCTTCGGTGAAGCCCCAGAAGGCCGGGTCCAGCTCCTGGTGCGGCGCCGGGTGCTGCAGGCCGAGCGGGTCGAGCTGGGCATGCAGGTGGCCGCGCACCCGGTAGCTGCGGATCAGCATCAAGGCGCGGATCGAATCGCAGCTGCGGCGCTGCGGATGGTGGCGGCATCCGCGGCCGGGGCAGCGGGCCTGCCCTTGCCGGACGGCGGAGCCTCGGCAACCGGGGCGAAGCCGCCGCGCGGGCGGGGCGCCCAGGATGCGCCGGTCGCATCGGTCAGCACGGCCTTCGCGTCATCGTCGAGGGCGGCGAACAGGTCGGCGAAGGAGGGATCGACGCTGTCGGGCTTTTCCACCCAGCGGGCGTAAAGATCGGCGAGGAAGGCGGCATTCGCGCCTGTCATCGCGGTCGCGAGGATATCCACTCCGGCCATATGTCTCTCCGTGCCGGCCAGGGAGGCCGGCGGTGTCGTCAGATCTGCTGCACGCGGCAGGCTAATGCACGCGGCGCGCCACCACGCTACAGTAGAACGCCGCATGGGTTAACATAGGGTCTGTGGCAGGCTTGCGTCAGGCCCAACCCGCATGCCGCGGGTCAGACCTGCGCTGCCTGCCTATCATCCTGCCTCCAGCGAAGGCATCCGCTGGCTAGCCCTTGAGCGCCTTCACCATGGTCGAGCCCAGCGCCGCCGGGCTGTCGGCCACATGGATGCCGGCGATCCGCATCGCCTCGAACTTCGCCTCCGCCGTGTCCTTGCCGCCCGAGATCACCGCGCCGGCATGGCCCATGCGGCGACCCGGCGGGGCGGTGGCGCCGGCGATGAAGCCGACCACCGGCTTGTCCGCCGCGATTCTCGCGCCCGAGGAATTCCGCCGCCTGGATCTCGGACTGGCCGCCGATCTCGCCGATCATGACAATGGATTTGGTCTCGGGGTCGGCCAGGAACAGCTCCAGCACCTCGATGAAGTCGGTGCCCTTCACCGGGTCGCCGCCGATGCCGACGCAGGTGGACTGGCCGAGGCCGGCGGCCGTGGTCTGCGCCACCGCCTCATAGGTGAGGGTGCCGGAGCGGCTGACGATGCCGACCGAGCCGCGCCGGTGGATATGGCCGGGCATGATGCCGATCTTGCAGGCATCCGGGGTGATCACGCCCGGGCAGTTCGGCCCGATGAGGCGGGACTTCGAGCCGGACAGTGCCCGCTTCACCCGGACCATGTCGAGCACCGGGATGCCCTCGGTGATGCAGATGATGAGCGGAAGCTCGGCATCGATCGCTTCCAGGATGGCATCCGCGGCGAAGGGCGGCGGCACGTAGATGACGGAGGCATCGGCGCCGGTGCGCGCGACGCATTCCGCCACCGTGTCGAACACCGGCAGGCCGATATGGGTGGTGCCGCCCTTGCCCGGGGTCACGCCGCCGACATACTTGCTGCCGTAAGCGATGCCCTGTTCGGCATGGAAGGTACCCTGGGCGCCGGTGAAGCCCTGGGTCATGACCTTGGTGTTTTCGTCGATCAGGATCGCCATGGCTCAGGCCCCCTTGACCGCTGCGACGACTTTCTGCGCAGCGTCCGCCAGGTTCTCGGCGGGAATGATGGCAAGCCCGCTCTCGGCCAGGATCTTCTTGCCGAGCTCGACATTGGTGCCCTCCAGCCGCACGACCAGCGGCACCGAGAGGGACAGGTTCTTCGAGGCTTCCACGATGCCGTTGGCGATCATGTCGCATTTGGCGATGCCGCCGAAGATGTTCACCAGGATCGCCTTGACGTTGGTATCCGAGGTGATGATCCGGAACGCCTCGGTCACCCGCGCCGCATTGGCGGTGCCGCCCACGTCGAGGAAGTTGGCCGGGGAGGAGCCGTACAGCTTGATGATGTCCATGGTGGCCATCGCCAGCCCGGCACCGTTCACCATGCAGCCGATCTCGCCGTCGAGCGCCACGTAGTTCAGGTCGTTCCTGACCGCGTCCAGCTCCTTCGGGTCCATCTCGCCGTCGTCGCGCAGCGCTTCCAGGTCCTTGTGGCGGAACAGCGCGTTGTCGTCGAATGACACCTTGGCATCGAGCGCCACGATCTCGCCCGCGCCGGTCACGACCAGCGGGTTGATCTCGACGATGGCGCAGTCCAGCTCTTGGAAGGCGCCGTACAGCGCCGGCACGAATTTGGTGAAGCTGCCGACCTGCTTGCCGTGAGCCCCAGGCCGAAGGCCAGCTTGCGGGCGTGGAAGGGGAACACGCCGGAAGCGGGGTCGACCGCCACCTTCAGGATCTTCTCGGGGTGGTGCTCGGCCACCTCCTCGATCTCCATGCCGCCCTCGGTCGAGGCCATGATGGTGACGCGCGAGGTGTCGCGGTCGACCAGCAGGCCGAGGTAGAGCTCGCGCTTGATGTCGCAGCCGTCCTCGACATATACGCGGGAGACCAGCCGGCCCTGCTCGCCGGTCTGCTTGGTGACCAGCGTCTTGCCGATCATCGCCTCGGCGGCCGCCTTGACCTCCTCGATGGACTTCACGACGCGGACGCCGCCCTTGCCGTTCGGGTCCTCGGCGAAGCGGCCGGCGCCGCGGCCGCCGGCATGGATCTGCGACTTCACCACATAGACCGGGCCGGGCAGCTTCTGCGCCGCCTCGGCCGCTTCCTGGGCATTCCAGGCCACATGGCCCTGGAGCACGGCGACGCCGTAGCGCGCCAGCAACTCCTTCGCCTGGTATTCATGGATGTTCATGCGGGCATCCTCTGCAAGCGAATGGGCCAGGAGCGGTCAGGCCCGGCGGGTCAGACGCCGAGTTTCTTGAAGTCCTCGATCAGCTTCTTCACGGCGTCGCAGGACGCATCGAAAGCCTTCTTCTCCTCGGGCGTGAACTGGACCTCGACGATCCGCTCCGCGCCGCCGGCGCCGATCACCACCGGCACGCCGACATAGAAGTCCTTCAGGCCGTACTCGCCGTTCAGCATCACCGCGGCGGGCAGCACGCGCTTCTTGTCGAGCAGGTAGCTCTCGGCCATGGCGATGGCGGAGGCGGCCGGGGCGTAGAAGGCACTGCCGCGCTCCAGCAGCTTCACGATCTCGCCGCCGCCATTGGCGGTGCGCGCCACGATGGCGTCGATCTTCTCCTGGGTGGTCCAGCCCATCTTGATGAGGTCGGGCACCGGGATGCCGGCGACGGTGGAATAGCGGGTCAGCGGCACCATCGTGTCGCCATGGCCGCCGAGCACGAAGGCGGTGACGTCCTCGACCGAGACGTTGAATTCCTGCGCCAGGAACAGCCGGAACCGGCTGCTGTCCAGCACGCCCGCCATGCCGACCACCTTGCTGGCCGGCAGCCCGGAACGCTGCTGCATCACCCACACCATAACGTCGAGCGGGTTGGTGATGACGATGACGAAGGCATCCGGCGCATGGGTCTTGATGCCCTCGGCCACCTGGGCGATGACCCCGGCATTCTTGGTCAGCAGGTCATCGCGGCTCATGCCCGGCATGCGCGGGAAGCCGGCGGTGACGATCACCACGTCCGCCCCGGCGATGTCGGCATAGTCGCCGGTGCCGACCATCTCCGAATCGAACCCGTCCACCGGGCCGGACTGCATGATGTCGAGCGCCTTGCCGGCGGCGACGCCGGGGAACACGTCGAACATGACGACGTCGCCGAGTTCCTTCAGGCCGATCAGGTGGGCGAGCGTGCCACCGATGTTGCCGGCGCCGATCAGCGCGATCTTCTTGCGGGCCATGACGTGTCCTCAGTGCAGACAGGTGGCGGGGAGCGCCGGGCGGTGGTCCGCCCAGGCAAAATCAGCGCCGGCTACCTACTCCCGGCCGTCCGGACCGGCAAGACAGCCCGGCGGTCAGATGGGGATGCAGCGTACGATGTCGTCATGACCGCGGGCCAGGGTGGCCATGGTGCCGTGCGGGCACTCGCTCGCCTGGACGCCTGCCGCCGGCGGCAGGCCACGGGTCCAGTGCCGGCCCTGGCTGCGGCAGGCGGCGCCGCTCGCGCCCGAGCGGCAGCCGGTGGACGAGGTCGCCGCCCGCGAATCCCGGCGTCACGCCAAGCTGGCTGCGGACCCGGGCGGAACGCTGCACCGCGTCCTGGGGCGCGCGTTGCGCGGCCCGGCGCTGGGTTGCCTGGCGAAGCTGCTGCGGCGCCCGCCGCTGGGCCGCGCTGCCGGCGGCCGGGCGCCGGGTGGCGGCGGCCTTGCCGGTGGTCTTTACCGGGGCCTTCGCGGTCACCTCGGTCTGCGTCCTGCCCTGCCCTCCTGCCGGTCGGTCCGCCGCCTGTGCCGCGACAATCGGGGCGATGGCGAGAAGCAGGCCCAGCATGGCCAGAGGCATGAATCGCATTAGGGTGCCCTTAAGATATCGTGATCGTTATTACCAGATGTTACGTCAAATGTGGGAGTGCGAGATAGTCCTGACTTTGCATTTCCATCAATCTGCTGGCGGTCCGCTCGAACATGCCGGCGTTCTCGCCTTGTTCGTACAGCATGTCCGGCGTCGCCTCGGCCGAGGCGACCAGCTTGCAGCGGTGCTCGTACAGCGCGTCGACCAGGGTGATGAACCGCCGGGCGCGGTCGAAGTTCTCCGGCCCCAGCCGCGGCACGCCGTCCAGCACCAGAGTGTGGAAATGCGTGGCCACCGCCAGATAGTCGGCCGGGCCGAGCGGCTTGCCGCACAGCGCATCGAAATCGGCCCGGGCCACCCCGCGCGCCGCCTCGGGCAGTTCCACCGACCGGCCCAGCACGGTCAGCCGCGCCGGTGCCCCGCGCTCAATGCCGGTCAGTTCCTGGAAGGCGGCGTCCAGCGCGCGTTCCGCCCGGCCATCCACCGGGCTGTGCCAGGTGGGCAGGCCGCGGATGCGTTCCCGGCGGTAGTCCCGCTCGGCATCGAGGTACAGCACGTTCAGCCGCTTGTTGATGAGCGTGATGAACGGCAGGAAGGCGTCCCGCCCCGGCTTGCCCTTGAACAGGTCGTCCGGCGCGGTGTTGCTGGTGGCAACGACCACCACCCCGCGGGCGAACAGCGCCTCGAACAGCCGACCGAGGATCATGGCATCGGCGATGTCATGGACCTGGAATTCATCGAAGCACAGCAACGCGGCATCGGCGACAATGCTGTTGGCCAGCGGCGGTATGGGGTCCGTCTCGCCTGGGTTGGCCTGCTTCCAGCGATGGATGCGCTGGTGGCATTCCTGCATGAACTGGTGGAAATGGATGCGCCGCTTGCGAATGACGTCGGCGCAATCGAAGAACATATCCATCAGCATGGATTTGCCGCGGCCGACCTCGCCGACCAGGTACAGCCCCTGCGGCGTGCCCCCGGGCGCTTCCGGCACCGGCTTGCGGCGGAAGAAGCGGGCGAGGAAGCCGGCTTCCTCTGGGGCCTCGGGGTGTGGGTCGTAGCCGCGCAGCCGGTGCCACAGCTCCTGCAGCGTTTCCGCCGCCAGGGCCTGGGCGGTATCCGGCTTCAGCAGCCCGGCGGCGACGCGGGCGCGGTAGGCCGGCAACGGGCCTTCGGGGAGGCGGGGGGAAGCGTTCATCGCGGCGGCGGGATACCCCGGACCCGGCCCAGCGACAACCGCCGCCCCCCCTGGCCCTCAGTGCGCTGGCCCTCAGTGCGACTGGTCGGCGTTGCGGGTCTCGGTCATGCCGCGCGCCTCGGCCGCAGGGATGGAAAGGTGGACCTTCTGATCCCTGACCGATGCGATGGCGCCGAAGGGGATGTAGCGGTGTTCCCCGCCGGAGGCCGGGTCCGCCTTGGTCAGCTTCATCCGGGCGGAGTCCAGGGAATTCGACGGTGCCGACGTGCTCGCCGTCGGAGCCGACCACCTCCATGTGTTCGCCGATCTTGCTCATATCGATCATGACGCTGCTCCTTGCCTGCGGCCGTACCGCACGGCCTTGCGAGGCAACGGCCGGGGGCGCCCGGAGATGCATGGGGTTGGCCGACATATTCAGAACAGGATATAAAGACATCCTTATGTCTCGTGGGATCACCCTGGCCAGCCGGCGGGCCGCATGCTACGGGCCTGCCCACGAGACGAGGAACTAGCACCATGGCCACCACCCCCGACCACATCGTGAAAGACCTCTCCCTGGCCGATTGGGGCCGCAAGGAGATCGCGATGGCCCAGGACGAGATGCCCGGCCTGATGGCCGTGCGCCGCGAATACGGGCCGTCCCAGCCGCTGAAGGGCGCCCGCATCGCCGGCTGCCTGCACATGACCATCCAGACCGCCGTGCTGATCGAGACGCTGCAGGCGCTCGGCGCCGAGGTCCGCTGGTCGTCCTGCAACATCTTCAGCACCCAGGACCATGCCGCGGCCGCCATCGCCGCCACCGGCACCCCGGTCTTCGCCGTGAAGGGCGAGACCCTGCCGGAATACTGGTCCTATGTGCAGAATACGCTCGAATGGGCCGACGGCGGCGAGCCGAACATGCTGCTCGACGACGGCGGGGACATGACCCTGCTGGTCCATTACGGCCTGCGCGCCGAACAGGGCGACGTGGCCTTCCTGGAGAAGCCGACCAATGAGGAGGAGGAGGTCTTCTTCGCCCTGATCAAGTCGCTGGTGAAGACCAAGCCGGGCTGGTTCGCCCGCCTCGCCGCCAGCATCAAGGGCGTCTCCGAGGAGACCACCACCGGCGTCCACCGGCTGTACATCATGGCGAAGGAAGGCAAGCTGCTGTTCCCGGCCATCAACGTGAACGACAGCGTCACCAAGTCGAAATTCGACAACCTGTACGGCTGCCGCGAGTCCCTGGTGGACGGCATCCGCCGCGGCACCGACGTGATGATGTCCGGCAAGATCGCCATGGTCGCGGGCTTCGGCGACGTGGGGAAGGGCAGCGCCGCCAGCCTACGCAACGCCGGCTGCCGCGTCATGGTCAGCGAGGCCGACCCGATCTGCGCCCTGCAGGCGGCGATGGAAGGCTACGAGGTGGTCACCATGGAAGATGCCGCGCCGCGCGCCGACATCTTCGTGACCGCCACCGGCAACGTCGATGTCATCACCATCGACCACATGCGGGCGATGA
Organism: uncultured Alphaproteobacteria bacterium; assembly: GCA_963829365.1. Taxonomy (GTDB): domain Bacteria; phylum Pseudomonadota; class Alphaproteobacteria; order Acetobacterales; family Acetobacteraceae; genus Belnapia. The sequence goes on from CAWHIH010000004.1 coordinate 41,109, forward strand.
AGCACCGCGCCATCGTCTGCAACATCGGCCACTTCGACAGCGAGATCCAGGTCGCCGCGCTGAAGAACCACAAGTGGCACAACGTGAAGCCGCAGGTCGACGAGATCGAGTTCCCCGACAGCAAGCGCATCATCCTGCTCTCCGAGGGCCGGCTGGTGAACCTTGGCAACGCGACCGGCCACCCGAGCTTCGTCATGTCCGCCAGCTTCACCAACCAGACCCTGGCGCAGATCGAGCTGTGGGCGAACCCGGGCAAGTACGAGAAGAAGGTCTATGTGCTGCCGAAGCACCTGGACGAGAAGGTGGCGGCGCTGCACCTGGAGAAGGTCGGCGCGAAGCTCACCAAGCTGACCCCGCAGCAGGCCGGCTACATCGGCGTGCCGGAAACCGGTCCGTTCAAGACCGAACAGTACCGCTACTGAGCCAGCAGGAAGGTGGCGGCGGGGCGGACCCCGCCGCCGCTGTTTTGGCTATTGCACCGGCACCGGCTTCGGGCTTTTCCCCGCCCCGCAATGCCCGACAGCCCGTGCCTTCCCGGAGCACACCACCCTATGAACCGTCGCCGCATCCTGGGCGCCGCGGCCGCCGCCGCGCCGCTCGCCCTCGCCACCCCCGCCCTGGCCCAGGCCAACCCGGAGGTGCGCTGGCGCCTCGCCTCGGCCTTCCCGCGCAACCTCGACGTGCTCTACGGCACCGGCGAGCGGATCGCCCAGCGGGTCGGCCAGCTGACCGACAACCGCTTCAACATCCGCTTCTTCGCGGCCGGCGAGATCGTCCCCGGCCTCGCGGTACTGGATGCGGTGCAGGCGGGCAACATCGAGGCCGGCCATACCCCGGTGTACTACTACACCGGCAAGGACCCCTCCTTCGCCTTCTTCACCGCCATCCCCTTCGGGCTGAACGCCCGGCAGAACCTGGCCTGGATGCAGCATGGCGGCGGCAACGAGCTGGCTGCCGAACTGTTCCGCGACTATAACGTGGTCGGCTTCCCGGCAGGCGACACCGGCGCCCAGATGGGCGGCTGGTTCCGCAACGAAATCAAGTCGCTCGAGGACCTCAGGGGGCTGAAGTTCCGCATCGCCGGCCTGGCCGGGGAGGTGTTCGGCCGGCTCGGCGCCGTGCCGACCCAGGTGGCCGCCGCCGATATCTACCCGGCGCTGGAGCGTGGCACGCTGGACGCCGTGGAATTCGTCGGCCCGCATGACGACGAGAAGCTCGGCTTCGTCCGGGTGGCCCGCAACTACTACGCCCCGGGCTTCTGGGAAGCCGGCGCGCACCTGCACCTGCTGGTCAACCAGGCCGCCGTCGATGCCCTGCCGCCGGCCTACCGGGCCGCGCTGGAGGTTGCCGCCAACGAGGCCAACAGCGAGATGCTGGCGCGCTACGACCACCTGAATCCGCAGGCGCTGCGGCGGCTGGTCGCGGCCGGCGCCCAGTTGCGGTTCTGGCCGCGCGAAATCCTGCAGGCCTCCTGGCGCGAGGCGCATGGCCTGTACGAGGAGATGTCGGGCCGCAACGAGCGCTTCAAGAAGATCTGGACCGCCTATCGCGCCTACCGTGACGAGCAGTACCAGTGGTTCCGGGTGGCCGAGAGCAGCTTCGACAGCTTCGCCTTCCCCGCTGCCGCGCAGATGCGGTGAATTTCAGGTCACCCTTCGGCAAGCCCGGGGAGTCCAGGCCATGGCGGCGGCGACGCGGGATCGGTATAGCCCACCTCGCCGCCGCCGGAGCATTTGCCGCCCATGGACATGAACGCGTTCTTCTCCGCCCTCGCCATGGGGGTGCTGGAGGGGCTGACCGAATTCATCCCGGTCTCCTCCACCGGCCACATGATCCTGCTGGGCTCGCTCATCGGGTTCGAGGGGCCGCCGGGCAAGACCTTTGAGATCTCCATCCAGCTCGGCGCCGTCCTGGCGGTGATGTGGATCTACCGCAACCTGCTGTTCGGGCTGCTGCGCGGGCTTTGGCAGCCGGGGCGGGAGCGCAATTACGTGGCGAACCTGCTGCTGGCCTTCCTGCCGGCCATGGTGCTGGGCGCCCTGCTGCACGGACCCATCACGCGGCTGTTGTTCAACCCCTGGGTGGTGTCCTGCGCGCTGATCATCGGCGGCATCGTCATCATCCTGACCGAGCGGCTGCGGCCGGTGCCCAGCATCCTGTCGGTGCCGGAAATCGGCTGGCTGGCGGCGCTGCTCATCGGCTTCGGCCAGGCGCTGGCGATGATCCCCGGCACCTCGCGCTCGGGCGCCACCATCATCACCTCCCTGCTGCTGGGGGTCGAGCGCAAGGCGGCGGCCGAGTTCAGCTTCGTGCTTGCCATCCCGACCATGCTGGCGGCCACGGTCTACAGCCTGTTCAAGGTCCGGGCCGAGATCTCGACGGATGGGATGGGGCTGATCGCGGTCGGCTTCGTCGCCGCCTTCCTGGTGGCGCTGGTCACCGTGCGCACCGTGCTGGCGGTGATCGGGCGGATCGGCTTCACCCCCTTCGGCTGGTACCGCATCGCCATCGGCAGCGTCATGCTGGCCTGGCTGTTGGTGCAGTAGCCGGCGGGGTCAGCCCGCCACGCTGCCCGGGTCGCAATTGCCGCCGCATACCAGCACGCCGACCCGGGCGCCGGGCGGCGCCACCCAGGCGCCGCAGAGCAGCGCGGCCAGCGCCGTGGCGCCGCCCGGTTCCGCCACCACCCGCGCCGCATCCCACAGCAGGCGCTGCGCCGCAGCGATCGCCGCATCCGGCACCAGCACCGCCTCCGCCACATGCCGCCGCGCGACGGCGAACATCAGCGCCCCCACCTGCCGGGCGCCGAGGCTGTCCGCCGCCAGCCCGCCCACCGGCGCCGGCACCGGCCGGCCGGCGCGGAGCGCTGCGGCCAGGGCCGGGCAGCCCTCGGGCTCCACGCTGATGACCCGGGTGCCGCTGCCGGCATACCAGGCGGCCATGCCACCGATCAGCCCGCCGCCGCCGGTCGCCACCAGCACATGGGTCAGGCCGGGCGCGTCCTCGGCGAATTCCAGCGCCACCGTGCCCTGCCCGGCCAGCACCGTGTCCTGGTCATAGGCATGGACCGGCAGCGCGCCGGTCTCAGCCGCGCGGGCTTCGCTGGCCTGCCGTGCCTCGTCGTAGGCGGCGCCGCCGACCACCAGCCGGGCGCCATAGCTGGCGATCCGCGCACGCTTGGCCGGGCCGGTGATCGCGGGGACGAAGATCTCCGCCGGCACCCCAAGCGCACGGGCGGCATAGGCGACCGCGGCACCATGGTTGCCGCCCGAGGCGGCGATGACGCCAGCCGCCGGCAACGCCCCCGACAGCATCGTGTTGAAGGCGCCGCGTGGCTTGAAGCTGCCGGTCGCCTGCAACAATTCGAGTTTCAGCACCACATCCGGCGCCAGCCCGAGGTCGCCGCCGGCCAGCCGCAGCAGCGGCGTCCGGCGGATATGCGGGGCAATTCGGCCGGCGGCGGCGCGTATGGCATCCCGGTCCACGGGCAGGGCATCGGTCATGCCAGGGCAGGTGGCACGACCGGCGCCGGGCTGCAACCGCCGGTACCCTTGGAACGTGGTAAGCTTTCTGCCATATGCACGCCCCTGTTCGTAGGCGGCCACGATGCTGCTTCATGCGAGTTCAGTCGCCCGGGATGGAGATGCGGTGCTCCTGCTCGGTCCTCCAGGATCAGGGAAATCCGATCTGGTGCTGCGCCTGCTGCAATCCGGATGGTGCCTGGTCGCCGATGACCAGGTCGCGCTAAGGGCGGACCGGGGCGAGTTGCGCCCGGAGGCGCCGGAGGCGCTGCGCGGCCTGCTGGAGATCCGCGGCCTCGGCATCACCGGCCCCTTCCCGCTGGCGGTGGCGCCGGTGCTGCGGCTGGTTGCCCGGCTGCTGCCGCGCGCCGAGATCCCCCGCCTGCCCGTGCCGGAGCGCTGGTCGGCCGAGGGCATCGCCCTGCCTGCCATCCGGCTGCACGCCCTGGATGCATCCGCCCCGGCGAAGCTGGCCCTGGCGCTGGACCTGGCGCTCGGCCGCCGGGCCCAGCATGCCGGTGCCTTCTCATGAACGGAGCCTTGGCGTGAGCACCATCCGGCCGGTGGTGCTGGTGACCGGGCTTTCGGGTGCCGGCAAGGCTTCCATCCTCCGCAGCCTGGAGGACCTGGGCTTCGAGACCGTGGACAACCCGCCGCTCGACCTGCTGGAGGAGCTGGTGGGGGATGGCGCGGTGCCGCTCGCCGCCGGTATCGATGCCCGCACCCGCGGCTTCGATGCGGAGCAGATGATGCTGGTCCTGGGCCGGCTCCGGCTGCGGCCGGACATTGCGGTCACCGTGGTCCATGCCACCGCCGAGGTCCCCGTGCTGCTCCGCCGCTACAGCGAGACCCGACGGCGGCATCCGCTTGCCCCGGGTGGCCCGCTCGGCAGCCGGGTGGCGGACGGCATCGCCCGCGAGCAACGGATACTGGAGCCACTGCTGCATGCCGCGGACATGGTGATCGACACCTCGGAGCTGCCCCTGCCGGCATTGCGCCAGTTGATCGAGCGACGGTTCCGGCCGGATGCCGGCGCGCCCGCCCTGCTCATCCACGTCCAGTCCTTCGGCTTCCCCAGGGGCCTGCCGCGCGATGCCGACCTGGTGTTCGACGTGCGGTTCCTGCGCAACCCGCACTACGTCCCGGCCCTGAAGCCGCAGACCGGGCTGGACCCGGCGGTGGCCGGCTTCATCGAGGCGGACCCTGAATTCGCCCCTTTCTGGCAGCGGCTGACCGGATTTGTCGATCCGCTCTTGCCGCGCTATGTGGCGGAGGGCAAGAAGTACCTTACAGTCGCGTTAGGTTGCACCGGGGGCCGGCATCGGTCGGTCCTTGTAGCAGAGCGTTTGGCGGACCATCTCCGGAGCTTGGGCTGGCGTGCGGATGTGACGCATCGGGAACTCGGGTCCGGGGCTGTCGTCGGCGGGGAAGATCCCAGGGACGGCGTTGCCAACCTGCCGGAAGCGCCAGGGGTGGCGCCCGGCCCTTCAGCCATGCCCAATGCACCATACAGTTGTTTAGGGGGTCGGGAGGCCCTGGCACCGTCCCCATGATTGGATTGGTTCTGGTTACCCATGGCCGGCTGGCCGATGAACTCCGTCTCGCCATGGAACATGTGGTAGGACCGCAGCGGGCGGTCGCCACCGTGTGCATCGGTGCCGACGACGACATGGAGCAGCGGCGGCAGGACATCCGTGACAGCATCGCCTCGGTCGAGCAGGGTGACGGCGTGGTGGTGCTGACCGACATCATGGGCGGCACGCCCTGCAACCTGGCGGTGTCGCTGGCGGATGGCGACCATGTGGAAGTGATCGCGGGGGTGAACCTGCCCCTGCTGGTGAAGCTGGCGAAGATCAGGTCTTCCGAACCTTTGGCCGAGGCGGTGGACCATGCCGCCGCGGCCGGCCGGAAGTACATCGCCGCGGCCGGCGACCTGCTGCACAGGATGGCCCGGCCCAGTGGCAGCGGAGGAAGCAAGGCATGAACGAATTCGGCGGCGGCGGGATCGGCAGCGGCGAGACCACCGGCGGGATGGCCGATGCCGGGTGTCCCGGTTCCGACCTCGTGCTCCGCCGGACCATCACCATCCGCAACAGCCGCGGCCTGCATGCCCGTGCCGCGGCGAAGCTGGTGACCACGGCGGAGCGGTATTCCGCCTGCCTCAGCGTTTCCAGGGATGGTCAGAAGGTACCGGCCTGTTCCATCATGGGGTTGATGATGCTCGGCGCCGGCCAGGGCAGCACGGTAGTCATCGAAGCCGAGGGCTGGGATGCCCGCGAAGCGTTGGATGCAGTCGCCGGCCTGGTCGAGGCCGGATTCCATGAAGACTGACAAGGCCGACCGCGACCGGACCGACCCCAAGGCCGCCGAGACCAAGGGCGCCGCCGAGGCGCTGCGCAAGCCCGGCTCCCGCAAGGGCCGCGAACACGCGATCCGCGGCATCCCGGTATCGCCCGGCATCGCCATCGGGCCGATCTTCGACACCACCGAGGTACCCGCCGAAACGCCCCGCCGCATGGTGGCCGCCGAACAGGTGGAGGCCGAGAAGCAGCGGCTGGCGGATGCCGTCACCGCCTCCCGCAAGCAGCTCGGCAAGCTGAAGACCCGGCTTTCGGTGCTGCCCGAGGAAGCCCAGGACGAACTCGCCCCGCTGCTCGATGCCTATGTGATGATGCTGGGCAATTCCCGCCTGCTGCGCGGCGCCCGCAAGCGGATCGAGCAGGAGATGCTGGCGGCGGAGACCGCGGTGGACGACGAGGCGGAGGCGATCGCCGCGCTCATCCTCGCCGCCAAGGACGACGACAAGCCCGGGCTGCAGCGCCGCGCCGGCGAAGTGCGCGAGATCGCCCGCCGGCTGACCCGCAACCTGACCGCGACGCCGTTCCGCAGCCTGAAGGGGGTGCCCGAGGGCGCCATCCTGGTGGCCGAGGAACTGACCCCGGCCGATGCCGCGCTGCTCGACCCGACGCGCATCGCCGGCGTCGCCACCGAGGAAGGCGGCGCTGATGGCCATACCGCCATCATGCTGCGGGCGCTCGGCATCCCGGCCATCCTCGGCGCCTCCGGCCTGACCGAGAGCGCCGAGCGGGGCGATATCGCGGTGCTGGACGGCGGGGCCGGCACCATCGTGCTGCGGGCCGGGGGAGAAGGCGCTGGACAAGGGCCGCGCCGCGGTCGCCGCCTTTGCCAAGGAACGCACCAAGCTTGCCAAGCTGCGCCGGCTGCCCGCCGTCACCACCGATGGCGAGCTGGTGGAATTGCTGGCCAACCTCGAGATCCCGGCCGAGCTGCCGCTGATCGCCCAGTCCGGCGCACAGGGCATCGGGCTGCTGCGGACCGAGTTCCTGTTCCTGAACCGCGAGGACCTGCCCGACGAGGAAGCCCAGCTCGCCGCCTATACCCAGGTGGTGGAGGCGATGGGCGAGGACCCCGTCACCATCCGCGTGCTCGACTGGGGCGGCGAGAAGGACATGCAGGCGCTGAGCGAAGGCGTCGCGCCCGCTCATGCCGGGCCGAACCCGGCGCTCGGCCTGCGCGGGTTGCGGCTGCTGCTGAAGCGGCCGGAGCTGCTGGAGGCGCAATTCGCCGCCATCCTGCGGGTCGCCGAGCGTGGCGATGTCCGCATCCTGCTGCCGATGGTGACCAACCCGTCCGAGGTGAAGGCGGCGCGCGAGATCTATGAACGGGTCGCCCGCCGGCTGCGCCGCAAGGGCGTGCCGCTGCCGGACAAGCTGCCCGAGCTGGGCGTGATGATCGAGACCCCCGGCGCCGCGCTGGCCGCCGATGCGATCGCGCTCGAGGCGGATTTCTTCGCCATCGGGACCAACGACCTGGCGATGTACACCCTGGCGGTGGACCGCGGCGAGGCGGAGGTCGCGCATCTGTACGACCCGCTGCACCCGGCGGTGCTGCGGCTGATGCAATTCGCCACCGAGGCCGCGCTGCGGCTGCGGATGCCGGTTTCGGTCTGCGGCGAGATGGCCGGCAACCCGCGGCTGGTGCCGCTGCTGCTGGGGCTGGGCATCCGCTGCCTGAGCATGAACGCCAGCGCCATCCCGCGGGTGAAGCAGGCGGTGCGGGCGCTCGATATCGCCAATTGCGCCCGATTCGCCCGGCGGGTGATGGAACAGTCCGACCCCGCCCGTATTCATGAATTGGTGCAGGGCTTCGAGGCCGGGACCGACAAGGGCTAGCGTTCTTCACGCCGGTTTGAGCACCGGCCCTCCTGCCGCTATACTCCCGCCATGCCGCCCGCGAAGGCCGGCCGGACACGGCAGCGCCGGCCCCCGCCGCGCGCCACGACCGCCCGGCCAGCCCCCGTACCCATCCCCTCCCCCACCCGCCGCGGCGGCTGGCGCTGGCTGCGCTGGCTGGTGCTGGTCTCCGTCTGGGGATCGGTCGGGGCTTGGCCTGCTGCTGCTGGTGTTCGCCTGGGACCTGCCGCGCACCGGATGGCGTGCCGGCCGCGACCCGCCGCCCCTCCGTCACCCTGCTGGCCGCCGACGGGCCGATGCTGGCGACCCAGGGCGACCTGTATGGCCAGGTCGGTGCGGCTGCGCGACCTGCCGGCGCATCTGCCGGCGGCGCTGATGGCGATCGAGGACCGCCGCTTCCGCCAGCATTTCGGCATCGACCCGATCGGCATGGCCCGCGCCGCCTTGGTCAACTGGCCGGCCGGGCGAGGTGGTGCAGGGCGGCTCCACCCTGACCCAGCAGCTGGCCAAGAACCTGTTCCTGACGCCGGAGCGCAGCCTGCGCCGCAAGGCGCAGGAAGCGCTGCTGGCGCTGTGGCTGGAATGGCGGTTCAGCAAGGACCAGTTGCTGGAGATCTACCTGAACCGGGTCTATCTCGGCGCCGGCGCCTATGGCGTGGATGCGGCCGCGCGGCTGTATCTTCGGCATTCCCGCCACGGCGGCTGACGCCTGTGGCAGTCGGCGATGCTGGCCGGGCTGCCGAAGGCGCCGTCCCGGCTCAACCCGCGCACCGCGCCCGACGCCGCCGCCGCGCCGCGCGGCCGAGGTGCTGGAGGCGATGGTCGAGACCGGCGCCATCACCCGGCCCAGGCCCGCTGGCGCCGAGCTGATCCGCATGCCGCTGCCGCCGCCCGCCTCCCGCCATGCCGGCTGGTTCGCCGATTGGGCATTGGATGACCTGGCGGAGACGCTTCCCCGGCAATGCCGACCTCGTGCTGCGCGCCACGCTCGACCTGCGGATGCAGGCGGTGGTGGAAGCCGCGGCTGGAGGCGCTGCTGGCCGGCCCCGGCGCGCGGGCGCGGCGTCGGCCAGGGCGCGGTGGTGGTGATGGATGCCGCGACCGGCGCGGTCCGCGCCATGGCCGGCGGGCGGGACTATCGCGCCAGCCAGTTCAACCGCGCCACCCAGGCCCGGCGCCAGCCCGGCTCGGCCTTCAAGCCCTTCGTCTTCCTGGCCGCGCTGGAACGCGGGCTGCGCGCCGGGGACCTGGTGGCGGACGGGCCGCTGAACCTCGGCGGCTGGTCGCCCGGCAACGGCGGCTGGCGCCCGCGGGGCGAGATCACGCTGGAGGAGGCGCTGGCCCATTCGGTCAATACCGCCGCCGTGCGGGTGCTGCTGCGCGCGCGGCGGGCCGCGCGGCGGCGATCGGCAATGGCGGCGCGCTGGGCATTGGCGGACCGTTCCCCGCGATGCCTCGCTGGCGCTCGGCACCGGGGAGGTGACGCTGATCGAGCTGGCGGCCGGCTACGCCGCCTTCGCCAATGGCGGGCTGCGGCGTGATGCCGCGCGGCATCGCCGGCGGCAGCGCGGCAGGCCGGCCGGTGGCCGTCGCCGGCGGTGGCGCCGCGGCGGGTGGTCGCGGCCGGAACATGCCGCGGCGATGCGGCGGATGCTGGAAGCGGTGGTGACGCGGGGCAGCGGCCGGGCGGCGGCCATCAGCCGGGCGGACGCTGGGGGGCAAGACCGGCACCACCCAGGACTTCCGCGATGCCTGGTTCATTGGCATCGCCGGCCGGCAGGTGATCGGCATCTGGCTGGGCAATGACGATGCCCGGCCGATGGACGATGTCCGCGGCGGCACCCTGCCTGCCCGGTTGTTCAGGGATGTGGCGGCGACGCTGCCCTGATGACGGCGGTCGCGGGCATTACCAAAGCTATGGTTGCGTCGGGCTGGACTTCTTTCGTATTCAGGGGGTGCCTTCGTCGCCCTTGCGCGTTACATCTTCACGATGACGGGGCAGGAGCCGCTGCGAATGGATCCCGAACAGGCCAGACTGCCGACGGCTGCCCGCCGCCTGGCGACCGTCGCCGGGATGGCGCGGCCGGTACAGCATGACGTCAACAACCTGCTGACGGTGATCTTCGCCAACCTCGAGCTGCTGAAGCGCACTGCGGCGGAAGGTGGCCCGCAGCGCCAGCTCGACCGCATTCTGGCTGCCACCCGGCGCATGGAGCTCTCGACCAAGGCCCTGCTGACCATGCTGCGGCGGCCGGTCGGCCAGCCGGTGGCGCTGCGGCTTTCGCAGGCGGTCGAGGCGATCCGGCCGTTGCTCGGCCTGCTGCTGCCCACCACCGGCGCGCTGACCCTGGATTTGCCACCCGATGACGCCCCGGTGCGGCTGGACCGCGCGGTGCTGGAGGAAGCGCTGCTGGCCATCGCCCAGGAAGCGGCCGAAGTGCTGCCGCGTGGCCTGGGGCTGACCGTGGCGGTGGCCAATCGGCCCGGTGCGGTGGAGCTTGCGATCAGCTGGCCGCCGGGGATCGAGCTGCCCGGTCTGGCGGCGCTGGCCGCGGTGGCGCAGGGCGCGGGCGGCAGCGCCGAAATGGCCGAGACCAGCCTCCGCCTCACCCTGCCGGCTGAACCAGAGCCGGACTGAGGCCGCCGGCGACGCCTCGAAGTTGGGCAGTCGCCGCCTCCATCATCCGCATTGACGTTGCCGGTCCTTCGCGTGACGGTGCAACGGATTGCCTCGCATGCGCGTTGGCCCCTGCTGTCACCTCATGGCTGGCATGTCCGGTCAGGGGCTGATGGCGGTGCGCGCACCAGGCATTTCGTCCGCGGGATGCCCTGGCGCGGCATTTGCTGAACACGCCAACGACCAGGGACCCGCCCCTTGCCGGGTGGACACAACGGGAGACTGTTTTAATGCCCCATTTTGGGCTTTCCATCACGCGCGCACCGGCCTTCACCCGTGCGCTGGGCGCGACCGCCATGGCGGTCGGGCTTGGGCTTGCCTCGGTGGCGCCCGCACAGGCGCAGAATGCAACCGGCAACACCCTCGACCTGATCCGCGAGCGCGGCAACCTGATCTGCGGCGTGAACACCGGCCTCGCCGGCTTCGCGCAGCCGAACAGCCAGGGCGACTGGCACGGCCTCGACGTCGACTTCTGCCGGGCCGGTCGCCGCCGCGGTGTTCGGCGAACGCCAGCAAGGTGCGCTACGTGCCGACCACGGCGCAGAGCGCTTCACCGCGCTGCAGTCCGGCGAGGTCGACATGCTGTCGCGCAACACCACCTGGACCCTGACCCGCGACACCGCGCTCGGCCTCAATTTCGCCGCCATCAACTTCTACGACGGCCAGGGCTTCATGGTGAAGACCAGCCTCGGGCTGAAAACCGCCAAGGACCTGAACGGCGCCACCATCTGCGTCCAGCCCGGCACCACCACCGAGCTGAACCTGGCCGACTGGTCCCGCGCCAACCCATCTCCTTCACGCCGGTGGTGATCGAGAGGCTGGAGGAAGTGGTCGCGCGCCTTCTTCTCCGGCCGCTGCGATGCCTACACCACCGACGTCTCCGGCCTCGCCTCGACCCGCTCGGCCGCGCCGCCCCGGCCGACTACGTGATCCTGCCGGAGGTGATCACCAAGGAGCCGCTGGCGCCCGGCGTGCGCCACGGCGACGCAGCTGGTTCCCGACATGGTCAAGTGGATCGCTGTTCGCGCTGGTCAACGCCGAGGAGCTGGGCGTCACCTCGGAGAACGTCGACGCAGATGGCGGCACAGCGACCCGGCCGGAATGCAGCGCATGCTCGGCAGACCGGCGGGCTCGGCGAGATGCTCGGGCTGGACAACGACTGGGCCTTCAACATCATCAAGCAGGTCGGCAACTACGGCGAGATGTTCGACCGCCACCTGGCTCCGCTCGGCCTCGCAGCGCGGCCTGAACGCGCTGTGGACCAATGGCGGCCTGCAGTACGCGCCGCCGCTCCGCTGAGGTGAACCGGGGCCGGGCGGAGCCATCCGGCCGCCATCCCGATACAGAACCGGCCTCGAATCGCCGGCATCCGCGCTGACTGCCTGGTGCGAGAAGGCGCCATAATGTCCCAGAGCACGATTGACCCGCGTTCGCTGCGCACCCCGCCGCGCGCCGGCCCCTGCGCGCTGTCCTGGTCCGATGCGGGTGCGCGGCATCGTCTACCAGGTGCTGGTGGTGGCGTCGTCGGGCCTCGTCTGGCTGGTTCTGGTCGAACACGTCGCACAACCTGGAAGTCGGCGGATCGCGAGCGGCTTCGGCTTCCTCGAGCGCGAGGCCGGCTTCCGATCGGCGAGACACGCTCATCGCCTACAACCCGCCGACACCTATCTCCGCGCGCTGATGGTCGGCGTGCTCAACACCTGCCGGTCGCGCATGGTCGGCATCGTCCTGGCGACCATGCTCGGCACGCTGATCGGCATGGCGCGGCTGTCGCACAACTGGCTGCTGTCCAGGCTCGCCGGCGGCTACGTCGAGGTCATGCGCAACGTGCCGCTGCTGCTGCAGCTGTTCTTCTGGTACACGTCATCCTGAGAACCTGCCCGGGCCGCGCCAGGCGCTGAACCCGGTGCCCGGCGTGTTCCTGTCGCAACCGCGGCTAATTGCCCTGCCGGTCGAATGGCACCCGGCGCACGCCTGGATGCGCTGCCGCGCTGGTCGCCGGCGCGCGTCGGCGCCTGGCTGCTCGCCGCTGGGCCAGGCGCCGCGCGGCGCTCACCGGCCAGCCGTTCCCGCGTCTCGCCGGCGGCGGCTGGCGCTGGTGCTCGGCCTGCCGCTGCTGGATCCTGGCTCGGCCGGCGCGCCCTGCACGTCGACGTGCCCGGCGCTGCGCGGGCTTCAACTTCCGCGGCGGCATGACGCATCACGCCCGGAGTATTCGCCGCTGCTGCTCGGCCTGGTGACTCTACACCGCCGCCTTCATCGCCGAGATCGTGCGCGCCGGCATCCTGGCGGTGACCGCGGCCAGTTCGAGGCGGCCCACGCGCTCGGGCTGCGCCGCCGGCCGATGTGCCTGGCTGATCGTGCTGCCGCAGGCGCTGCGCGTGATCGTGCCGCCGATGACCAGCCAGTACCTCAACCTGACCAAGAACAGCTCGCTCGCGGTGGCGATCGGCTACCGGACCTGGTCGTCGATCGCCAACACCACGCTGAACCAGACCGGCCAGGCGATCGAGGGCATCGCCATCATCATGGCGGTGTACCTGACCATCAGCCTGTCGATCTCGGCCGTTCATGAACTGGTACAACGCGCGCATCGCGCTGGTGGAGCGCTGACCGATGAGCGACGTCACCCTCAACGCTGCCGCCAAGGTGCCGGAGGCGCCGCCCCGCACCGCGCCGCTCGCCCAGGTCGGCGTCGATCGGCTGGCCCGGACGAACCTGTTCTCCAGCTGGCTCTCGACCGCGCTGACCCTGGTGCTGGCCTATCTCGTCATCCGCTGGTCGTCCGCTTCGTCGACTGGGCCTTCGTCAACGCGGTCTGGTCGGTGCCGAACAGCCAGTCCCAGGCCTGCCGCGAATCGCCGGCACGGCGCCTGCTGGGCGTTGATCGCCGAGAAGCACCGCTTCATCCTGTTCGGCACCTATCCCTATGACGCAGCACTGGCGGCCGGCCTGTGCATCCTGCTGTTCGTCGCGCTCTACGTCGTCTCCGCCATGCGGCGTTCTGGCGCCCGGTGCTGGCGCTGATCTGGCTCGGTGGCGCTGGCGCTGATCGGCGTGCTGATGTGGGGCGGCGTTGTCGGGCTGAGCTACGTGCCGCAGGAACGCTGGGGCGGGCTGATGCTCACCCTGATGCTGGCCACCTTCGGCCTGGCCTTCGCCTTTCCGCTGGCCGATCCTGCTGGCGCTCGGCCGGCGCTCGAACATGCCGGCGGTCAAGGCGCTCTGCGTGCTCTACGTCGAGCTGATCCGCGGCGTGCCGCTGATCACGCTGCTGTTCATGGCCAGCGTGATGTTCCCGCTGTTCCTGCCGGAGGGCGTGAACATCGACAAGCTGCTGCGCGCCCAGATCGCCATGATCCTGTTCGCCGGGGCCTACCTGGCGGAGGTGGTGCGCGGCGGGCTGCAGGCGATGCCGAGCGGCCAGTACGAGGCGGCCGACGCGCTCGGCCTGTCCTACTGGCACAAGACCGGCTGATCATCCTGCCGCAGGCGCTGCGCATCGTGATCCCGCCGCTGGTCAACACCTTCATCGGCTTCTTCAAGGACACCTCGCTGGTGCTGATCATCGGCCTGTTCGACCTGCTGACCGCGGGCAAGGTGGCGCTCAACGAGCCGGCCTGGCAGGGCTTCGGCATCGAGGTCTACCTGTCGGTGGGCGCCATCTACTTCGTGTTCTGCTTCGCGATGTGCAAGTACAGCCAGCGGCTGGAGCGCGGACCTGAACCGCCACCGCAGCCGCTAGGGGACAACAGAGATGAGCGCAGCCCTGGACCACGTCGCCTCCGTCGCCCGCACCGACGCGCCGGCCGCCATCATGCTCGACAAGGTCAACAAGTGGTTCGGCGCGTTCCACGTGCTGCGCGACATCGACCTGTCGGTCGCCCATGGCGAGAAGGTCGTCGTCTGCGGCCCCTCGGGCTCGGGCAAGTCGACCATGATCCGCTGCATCAACCGGCTGGAGACGCACCAGGAAGGCCGCATCGTGGTCGACGGCATCGAGCTGTCCGACGACGTGCGGGCGATCGACGCCATCCGCCGCGAGGTCGGCATGGTGTTCCAGAGTTCAACCTGTTCCCGCACCTGACGGTGCTGGAGAACTGCACGCTGGCGCCGATCTGGGTGCGCCGCATGCCCAAGAAGGAAGCCGAGGAGCTGGCGATGCAGTACCTGGAGCGGGTGCGCATCCCGGAGCAGGCGAAGAAGTACCCCGGCCAGCTCTCCGGCGGCCAGCAGCAGCGCGTGGCGATCGCCCGCGCGCTGTGCATGCGGCCCAAGATCATGCTGTTCGACGAGCCGACCTCCGCGCTCGACCCGGAGATGATCAAGGAAGTGCTGGACGTCATGGTCGAGCTGGCCGAGGACGGCATGACCATGATCTGCGTGACGCACGAGATGGGCTTCGCCCGGCAGGTCGCCGACCGGGTGGTGTTCATGGACCGCGGCGAGATCGTCGAGATCGGCACGCCGACCGAGGTATTCGAGACCCCGCGCACCGAACGGCTGAAGACGTTCCTCAGCCAGATCCTGCGCGGGCACTGACGAGGCCGGGGACGGGCGGACAAGCATGGCCTTGCCTGCCCCCGGTCGGCGGGCCTATGCGTACCGCCCCTCGTACCCCTCGGGCCCTCAACCTTGACCGTACAATCCGCCGCCGGCCACCGGCGCGACCTGTCCCCCGCCATGCTGCTCGGTGTTCTGGGCATCGTGTACGGGGATATCGGCACCAGCCCGCTCTATGCCCTTCGGGCCTCGGTGCAGCATTTCAGCATTGGCGACGCGACGGCATGGGTTGTGCTGGGACTGCTCAGCCTGATCTTCTGGGCGCTGGTGCTCACCGTCACGGTGAAATACGTCGTCTTCATCCTGCGCGCCGACAACCGCGGCGAGGGCGGCATCCTGGCGCTGATGGCGCTGGCCCAGCGCTCGGCCACCACCGCGGGCGGCCGCTGGGCGGTGGCGCTCATCGGCATGATCGGCGCCTGCCTGTTCTTCGCCGACGGCATCATCACCCCCGCCATCTCGGTGCTCTCGGCGGTGGAGGGGCTGAAGGTGGTCTCCCCGGCCTTCGAGGAATCGGTGGTGCCGCTTTCGGTCATCATCCTGATCGCGCTGTTCCTGGTGCAGTACCGCGGCACCAGCAGCATGGGGGCGGTCTTCGGGCCGATCTGCGCGCTGTGGTTCGCCACCATCGGACTGCTGGGGCTGATCCAGATCGTGCAGGCGCCGGCGGTGCTGATCGCGCTTTCGCCGAGCTTCGCCATCCAGTTCTGCGCCAGCCATCCGCTCGGCGCCTTCATCGCCATGGGCAGCGTCGTGCTGGCGGTGACCGGGGCGGAGGCGCTCTATGCCGACATGGGTCATTTCGGCAAGCGCCCCATCCGCTATGCCTGGCTGTTCTTCGTGCTGCCGGCGCTGACGCTGAACTACTTCGGCCAGGGGGCGCTGCTGCTGGCAGACCCGGCTGCACTGGTGAACCCGTTCTTCCTGCTGGCACCGGAATGGTTTCGGCTGCCGCTGGTGGTGCTGGCGACGGCGGCCACCATCATCGCCAGCCAGGCGATGATCTCGGGCGCCTATTCGGTGGCGCGGCAATGCGTCCAGCTCGGCTTCGCGCCGCGGCTGGAGGTGCGCCACACCAGCGGGACCGAGGAAGGCCAGATCTACCTGCCCCAGGTGAACTTCGCCATGCTGATCGGGGTGGTGATCCTGGTGCTGGAGTTCCGCAATTCGGACAGCCTCGCAGGGGCCTACGGCATTGCGGTGACGGGCACCTTCGTCTGTACCTCGATGCTGGCGATGGTGGTGTTCCGCCGGCAGTTCGGCTGGTCGCTGCCGCTGGTGATCGGGGTGTTCGCCCCGCTGCTGATGCTCGACCTGACGTTCTTCGCGGCCAACATCCTGAAGATCCCGGCCGGTGGCTATGTGCCGCTGATGCTCGGCGCGGTGCTGCTGGTGCTGATGACCACATGGTACCGCGGCCGGCAACTGCTGTTCGCCCGCTTCCGCCAGGACAGCCTGCCGCTGAAATCCTTCCTTGCCCGGCTGCCGCAGTCCCGCACCATCCGGGTACCGGGCATCGCGGTGTTCATGACCAGCCAGGCGGACTACGTGCCGGGCGCGCTGCTGCACAACCTGAAGCACAACAAGGTGCTGCACGAGCGGGTGCTGTTCCTCACCGTGCTGAACGAGGACGTGCCCCAGGTCACCGTCGACCGGCGGCGGGAGGTGCAGGAACTGGCCCCCGACATCCACCGCGTCATCCTGCGCTACGGCTTCCAGGAAAGCCCCAACATCCCCCGCGACCTGGCCAGCCTGCGCGAGGCCGGCGTCGCCTTCGAGCCGATGCAGTCGAGCTATTTCCTGGGCCGGGAGACGCTGGTGCAGGCGGTGGTGCCGAAGATGTCGCGCTGGCGGCAGTGGCTGTTCACCGTGATGTCCCGCAATGCGGTGCCGGCGACCGAGTTCTTCCGCATCCCCTCGGACCGGGTGGTGGAGCTGGGTGTACGGGTTGCAATCTGAACCCGGCACGATGGGGGGCGTTTTCCATGGCTCGCCCATTGCGCGGGCAGGAAGGACAAGCCGCCGATGCCGCTGGTGACCTTGGTGATGGCCAATGGCCCTGGCCTGCCCCAGGGCAGCGCCGACCACCGCTATGAGCTGGATGTCGCCCTGACCCCGGGCGGACACCTGGATGCCGATGCCTGGCAGGCCTCGGCCGCGCCCTGGCCGGCAACCCGCACCTGGCCCGGCGAGCCGCCCAGCACCGGCGACGTGCAATGGGACGAGGATACCGGCTGGTCGCTGCGGTTCTTTCCCGGCGATGGCGAGCGGGTCGATGCCCCGCTGCATTCGCTCATCACCCATGCAGGGCAGCTTCGTCCCGGCGAATACGTCACGATCCAGGAACCTGACGGCGGCGAATACGGCTACCGGGTGGTTGGAGTCGGCTAGGCTCGCTCACCGCCTGAGGGTGGCGTGCCAGCGCAGCAGCCCGATCGTGCCCGTGGTGATCAGCCGGTGCCGCAGCAGCCACATCTCGGCTTCGGCGACGAGTGCCGCGGCGCCGGCCCGGGTCCGCCCCTTGCCCTCGTGGCGCAGCCCGCCGAGCAGCCTGGACCAGCCCTCCATCACTGCGGCGCAGTGGCGCGGGCCGGCATCCTCGGTGACGTGCAACTGGAAGCCGGCGGCCTGCAACGCCGCCTCTATCGCCGGGCGCCCGGGTGGGCGGGCAGGCCGCCCCTCCAGCATCAGCCAGCGGTCGAGCGCCGCCCCACCCGCCGCGCCATCCGCCAGCACCACGTCCAGCAGCACGAACTGGGCATCCGGCTTCAGCCCGGCGGCGATCGCCGGCAGCAGCGCCGGCAGGCTGGCGCCACCGCCGAGCGGCTCCAGCGCCATGGCGTGGTGGTGGTAGCCGGCGCGGAAGGCCGGAGCGGCGGGGTCCCAGGGCAGCAGGCCCACCCGCCGGCCGACCGGGCGCAGCCGCGCCACGCTGCGTTCCGCCAGCCATGCATCATGCTGGTGCGCGGCGACCCAGGTGCCGCGCTGGGCCACCAGCGCCGCCGCCGCGCCGCCCGCATCGCGGCCGACCAGCAGCAGCGTGGTCGCCGGCGACAGCGGCAACAGGCCGGACAGGCGCCGGATTTCGGCCGCGCTGCCGGGCAGCAGGAAGCCGTCATCCCATAGCTGGTCGGCCCAGCGGGCGCGTGCCGCCTGCAGGGTTTCCGTGGCATCGGCGGGGGGCGCGCCGAGGCAGGCCGGGGGCGCCTCGGCCAGCGGTGGCTCGCCGGCCAGCCGGTCCGCCGCGGCCCGCAGCATGCGGGAGATGCGGCGCGACCCACGTTCCGGCAGGCCGGCGAGGAAGCCTCGCACTTGGCCCGGCAACGATCCGGGACCATCGGGCTTCGATGCCGGCATGGCAGCCGTTCCTTCCAGCAGCGGGGCGCAGCACACCACGCCCAGGTGAAGGAAGGCTTACGCCCGCCGCCGCCCGGCCGCGGCGCATTGCTTGCGGATGCCGCTGCGCGGGGCTATCGCACCACCACGCCGGCCGGAGAGGCGCCATGCCAGACACCAGTATTCCCATCCGCTACGTCGCCAAGAACATGCGGCTGGACCTGCGGCTGATCGCCGGGATGATAACGCCCGGCGCGCGGGTGCTCGACATCGGCTGCGGCGACGGCGCGCTGCTCGCGCATCTCACCGCCGAGAAGGGCGCCGATGCGCGGGGGATCGAGATCGACATGGCGGAGGCGACGCGGGCGGTGGCGGCGGGCCTCGCCGTCATCCACGGCGATGCCGACCACGACCTGGCTTCCTACCCGGACGGCGCCTTCGACTACGTGGTGCTGTCGCGCACCCTGCAGGCGGTGGAGCGCCCGCGGGAGGTGCTGCGGCAGATGCTGCGGATCGGCCGGCGGGCGATCGTCAGCTTCCCGAATTTCGGCCATTGGCTGG
The DNA here is from genome assembly GCA_963829365.1 of uncultured Alphaproteobacteria bacterium. GTDB lineage: Bacteria > Pseudomonadota > Alphaproteobacteria > Acetobacterales > Acetobacteraceae > Belnapia. The sequence continues at coordinate 59,981 of CAWHIH010000004.1, forward strand.
TACGCTGGCAGATGCTGACCAGCGGCCGGATGCCGATGACCGACACCTGGCACCGCGCCTGGTACGAGACCCCGAACATCCATCCCTGCACCATCCGCGACTTCTTCGACCTCTGCGCCCTGGAAGGCTACGTGGTCGAGCAATGGCTGGCGGTGGATGAACGCGGCCTCAAGGCGCCATGGAAGCGGTCCCCGCTGCTGGCGAACCTGTTCGGCGAGCAGGCCTTGTTCCAGTTGCGGCGAGGCTAGGCAACTCGCCTCAGTGGAGGCGGACGCGGCGCGGCCGGGGCGGCGGCGCGCCGGGATGGGGCGCGCCCTGGGGCATCAGGGAAGCAGCCAGCGCGGCATGGCGCGCGGCCTCGGTGGCGCCGATCCGCAGGCACTCGGATTCGACGTAGGAGAGCATCAGGCGCAGCGCGGAATGGTCAGCCACGTCGGTTTCGGCCTCAGCCTCAAGAGGCTCGATCGCTGCGCGCATCCTGCAGGCTCCAGGCGATTTGATTGCAAGCCACACATACTATTGACCGCAATCACGGGCAAGCACGAAATCATTGCAAGGGACGGTATCATCAAGCAGGCCGTCAGCAACTTTTTGGTTCTCATCTACCTGGGGATTCAGATCGTTATTGTTCTATCAAGGGCTTCCAGTGGCAGACTGAACCGGATTGTCAGCATGCCATGTCGAAAGCCCGCTTCTGCCACGACGGTCTCACATATAGTTTATATTTTGTCAGAAATTTTCAATCCAGGGACGAATTTCAAGCTCCCAACTCCAGGCGCTGCGCGGCTGGCGGATCAGTTGCAGGTAGGTCATGGCGATCGCCTCGGGGTCGAGTAGCGCATCGGTGCCGGGATCGGGCCGGCGGGTGCCGCGGATGCCGCCGTCGATGACCACATGGGCGACATGCACCCCCTTCGGGTGCAGCTCCCGCGCGGCGGATTGCGCCAGGCCGCGCAGCGCGAACTTGCCCATCGCGAAGGCCGCGCTCAGCGGATATCCCTTCACCCCGGCGCTGGCACCCGTCAGCAAAATGGTGCCCCGGCCGGCCTGCTGCATCCGCCCGGCCGCCTCCCGCACCGCCAGGAACGCACCGAAGGCGCAGACCTGCAGGCTTTTCTGCACCTCGGCCGGGTCCAGTTCAGCGATTGGGCCGCGCGTGCGGTAGCTGGGGTTGTAGACCACCACCTCGGCATCGCCTTCCGCCGCGAACAGCGCGGCCACCTGCGCCGCATCCGCCGCATCGGTGGCGTGCAGCGTGGCGCCGGTGTCCGCCGCCAGCGCGGCCAGCTTGGCGGTGTTGCGGGCGGCCAGCGCAACCGCATAGCCCTCCCGCGCCAGCAGCCGGGCGAGCGAGGCGGAAAGCCCGTCTCCGGCACCGATGATGAGGGCTTTGGGCATGGCCACCTCCGCCGGCGAGCCTAGCGCAGACCCGGTCCGGTTGGACCAGCCCGGCGGGGATAATTTCGCCGCCCGCCAGGCTGCACCGCCGTAGCCGCGGCAACGCCCCGCCAAGGATCGCGTTGGCCCGCCGGGACACCCACCGCCAGGAGACATATCGATGCGACCACCCCCACCTTCCGCCGCTGGAAGCGCGGCCCGGGCCGTGCTGGAGGGGGCGCTTGGCGGCATCCTGGCGGCGCATGCGATGGACCGGTTCCAGCGCCAGGCCGGCAAGCTCATGCCGTCCTCCGGCGGCGGCGGCGATCCGGCCACGGTCAAGGCGGCGGAGCGTGCCCTCGGCCGCCCGCTGCCCAAGGCACGGAAGCCCGCTGCCGGGACGGCGGTGCATTTCGGCTTCGGCGCCGCGCTCGGCGCGGTCTACGGGCTGGCGACGGAGCTTGAGCCCCGGGTCGCGGCCGGCTTCGGCCTGCCCTTCGGCGGCGCGGTCGCGGTGCTGGCGGATGAGGCGCTGGTGCCCGCGGCGGGCCTTTCCAGCGCCCCCTGGCGCAGCCCGCCCGCCACCCACGCCTATTCCCTGGCATCCCATCTGGTGTTCGGCGCGGCGCTGGAAGCGGCACGCCGGCTGCTGCGGCGGGTGCTGTAGCTAGCCCAGGGTTTCCAGCAACTCGCACAAGGTGGCGCAGCGCGGGGCGAGGTCGGCCCAGCGGATGTGCTCCTCCGGGGCATGCGCGCCGGCGCCGGTGCAGCCGAGGCCATCCAGCGTCGGGATGCCCATGACGGCGGTGAAATTGCCGTCCGAGCCGCCGCCGCGGTGCTGCTTCGGCAGCGCGTAACCCTGCCGGCCGGCGATCTCCCGGGCCGCCTCGAACAATGCCAGTCCGGCCGGGGTCTCCGGGAAGGGCGGGCGGTTGAGGCCGCCCTTGAGGCTGATGCGGATGCCGTCCTCCTCGCCTTCCAGGGCGCGGATGGCGGCGACCACGCGCTCCGCCGCCTCAAGGCTGGGGGCACGGAAGTCGATCCGGCAGCCGGCCTCGGGCGGGATGACGTTCGGCCTGGTGCCGCCCCAGACCGGCGCGACATTGGTGGTGATGCCGCGGTCGAGATCGGTCAGCGCATGCACCGCCAGCACCAGCCGGGACATCGCCACCACGGCGCTGCGGCCCTCGGACCAGTTGCCGCCGGCATGGGCGCTGCGGCCCTCGATGGTGACGGTGAAGCCGCCGGTGCCCTTGCGGCCGGTGACGCAGGCACCCTGCAGGCCGCCGGCCGGCTCGGGGATCAGCACCGCGCAGGCGCCCCTGGCCGCCGCCTCGATCGGTGCGCGGCTGGTCGGGCTGCCGACTTCCTCGTCCGGGGTCAGCAGCAGGGTGATCGGGCGCTTCGTCCGGGTGCCCTGGCGCATGATCTCCCGCACGCAGTGGAAGGCGAAGAAGCTGCCGGCCTTCATGTCGTAGATGCCGGGGCCGTAGGCGCGGTCTGCCTCCACCCGCCAGGGCATGGACCGGGCGAGGGTGCCGTGGTCCCAGACCGTATCCACATGGCCGGCGACCACCACCGGCGCGCCCTCCCCCGGGGTGCGGGCGATCAGCGTATCGCCGAAGCCGTCCCGGCCCGGCAGCCGCTCGGTCGTCGCGCCCACCCCGGCGAGCTCCGCCTGGCAACGGTCGAGCAGGCCGTTCACCGCCTTGGCGTCGGTGGTCGGCGTCTCGTGCTCGACCCAGCCCCGCAGCTCGGCCAGCAGGCGGTCGGAGGAGCCGATGTCGGTCTGGGGCATGGGGCGCTTGGTCCTGCTTCTGGGATGGTTCCACTGTGGCGATGGCGCGGCGCTTGTCCACCCGGGCCGGCGCCGTTAGACCGCGCGGGGACCCAGGGGAGCGGCGCGGATGTCGGAAGGCATGTGGTTCGAGGATCTGGCCGTCGGCCAGAAGGCCAGCTTCGGCAAGACCATCACCGAAGCTGATATCGTGCTGTTCGCCGCGGTGACCGGGGACACCAACCCGATGCACCTCAACGCCGAATACGCCAAGACCTCGGTGTTCGGGGAACGCATCGCCCATGGCATGCTGGCGGCCGGGCTGATCACCAAGGTGCTCGGCACCCAACTGCCAGGTCCGGGCACCATCTACATGTCCCAGACCCTGAAGTTCCGCGCCCCCGTGCGGATCGGCGAGACGGTGACCGCGACGGTCGAGGTGCTGGCGCTGCACCCGGACAAGCACCGCGCCACCCTCCGCACCGTCTGCACGGTAGCCGGGGAGCCGGTGCTGGAGGGCGAGGCCTTCGTCTCAGTCCCCAGCCGCCACCACAAGGCCGCGGCCGCCGAATGACCCCGCCCGTCGTCATCACCGACTGGCGGGACGTGCCGCCCGGGCTGCGCGGCTCCACCGTCGCCCTCGGCAACATGGACGGGGTGCATCTCGGCCACCGGGCGGTGCTGGCGGCGGCGCATGCGGCGCGGCCCGGGGCGCCGCTGTCGGCGCTGACCTTCGAGCCCCACCCGCGCGAGCATTTCCGCCCGCAGGACCCGCCCTTCCGGCTGACCCCGCTGCCCGCAAAGGCGCAGGCGCTGGGCGAGGCCGGCGCGGCGCTGGTGGTGGCGCTGCGGTTCGATGCGGCGCTCGCCAACATGCCGGCCGAGAGCTTCTTCCAGGAGGTGTTGCGGGAGGGGCTGGGGGCGGTGCACCTGTCCTGCGGCCAGGACTTCGCCTTCGGCCACCGCCGCGGCGGCGATGCCCGCACCCTCGCCCGGCTGGCCGAGGCGGCCGGGGTCGGGCTGACCGTGGTGCCGCCGGTGGCCGATGCGCAGGGGCCGATCTCCTCCACCCGCATCCGCCGCGCCCTGCAGGACGGCTACCCGGAGCGGGCGACCGCCATGCTCGGCCGGCCGTGGGAGATCCGTGGCGAGGTGGTGCATGGCGACAAGCTCGGCCGGGTGCTGGGCTGGCCGACCGCCAACCTGTGGTTCGGCCGCCACCTGGAGCCGGCGCAGGGGGTCTATGCCGTGACGGTGGTGCTGCCGGACGGGCAGGAGGTGCAGGGCGTCTCCAACATCGGCCGTCGGCCGACCCTGGGTGGCGACCCGCAGACCCGGCTGGAAACCTACATCTTCGACTGGTCCGGCGACCTGTACGGCCAGGAGATCGGCGTGCGGCTGCGGCACTTCCTGCGGGCGGATGCCGAAATTCGACGGGCTGGAGGCGCTCAAGGCCGCCATCGCCCGGGATGCCGAGGATGCCCGCCGCGCGCTGGCCGGGACCGCGCCGGGCTGATGCCGTCCGGGGGCACCGGCCGCGCCCGTGCTTGACCGGGCGGCGTCCGGCTCCGCATAAGCCTGCCATGCCTTACCCGGTGGCCATCCTGCGAATTACCCGGCCCGGCCCCCATCTGAAGGGGCCGGGACACCGCGCGCACGCCACCGCTGACCCGCCGCCCCACCCGCCGCGGCCGGAGACACACCCGATGACCGACACCCCCGCCGACGCCCCCGCCCGCGACTACCGCGGCACCGTCTTCCTGCCGCAGACCGACTTCCCGATGAAGGGCGACCTGCCGAAGCGCGAGCCGAATGGCTGGAGCGCTGGCAGAAGATGGACCTCTGGGCGAAGCTGCGGGAGCAGTCCGCCGGCCGGCCGCAGTTCATCCTGCATGACGGCCCGCCCTATGCCAACGGCCACCTGCACATCGGCCACGCGCTGAACAAGATCCTGAAGGACGTCATCAACCGCGCCGCGCAGATGGCGGGCAAGGACGCCAACTACGTCCCCGGCTGGGACTGCCACGGCCTGCCGATCGAGTGGAAGATCGAGGAGGAATACCGCGGCCGCGGCAAGGACAAGGACGAGGTGCCGATGCTGCGAATTCCGCGCCGAATGCCGCGACTTCGCCGCCCACTGGATCGACGTGCAGCGGGAGGAGTTCAAGCGCCTCGGCGTCGCCGGCGACTGGGACGACCCCTACACCACCATGGACTTCGCCGCCGAGGCGGCGATCGCCGGCGAGATCGGCAAGTTCCTGATGAACGGCGCGCTCTACCGCGGCCTGCAGCCCGGTGATGTGGTAGCCCGGTCGAGAAGACCGCGCTGGCCGAGGCCGAGAGTCGAGTACCACGACCACACCTCGACCGACGATCTGGGCGCGGTTCCCGCTGCGTCGAGCCGCGCGCCGCGGAGCTGGCCGGCGCCATCGTCGTGATCTGGACGACCACGCCCTGGACCATCCCCGGCAACCGCGCCGTCGCCTATGGCGCGGAGATCGACTACGCGCTGGTCGAGGTGACGGCGTCGGCGGATGGCAGCCGCCTGGTGCCGGGCGAGCGTCCTGCTCGTCGCGCTGAGCCGCTGCTGCCGCGGCTTCGAGCAAGGAGGCGGGCATCGCCGCGCACGACGATCAAGCGGGTGCTGAAGGGCGCCGAGCTGGCCGGCGCGCGTCTGCGCCCATCCGCTGCGCGGCGCCAGGGCTACGACTTCGACGTGCCGCTGCTGCGCGGGCGACTTCGTCACCACCGAGGCAGGCACCGGCTTCGTCCACATCGCGCCCGGCCACGGCGAGGACGACTTCGACCTCGGCCGCGCGCACGGCCTGGCGATGCCGGAGACCGTGGCCGACGACGGCACCTTCACCGCGCCGTGCGCCGGGCTTCACCGGCCTGCACGTGTTCAAGGCGCAGACGCCGGTCTGCGCGGCCTGCGAGGCGGCCGGGACGCTGCTGGCGAAGTCGGCAAGCTCGACGCACAGCTATCCGCATTAGCTGGCGCTCCAAGGCGCCGCTGATCTTCCGCGCCACGCCGCAATGGTTCATCTCCATGGACGAGCCAACGACCTGCGCGCCAAGGCGCTGGCGGCGATCGACGCGACGCGCTTCGTGCCGGACCAGCGGCCGCAACCGCATCGGCAGCATGGTCGAGGCGCGGCCGGACTGGTGCATCTCGCGCCAGCGCGCCTGGGGCGTGCCGATCGCGGTCTTCGTCGACAGGCAGACGCGGCGAGCCGCTGCGCGACCCGGCGGTCATGGCGCGCATCGTCGGCCGCCTTCGCGCGAGGAAGGCGCCGACGCCTGGTACCAGCCGGCGCCGCCGCGCGCTTCCTCGGCAACGGCCGCAACCCGGCCGACTACGAGCAGGTGACGGACATCGTCGACGTGTGGTTCGAGATCCGGCTCGACCCACGCCTTCGTGCTGGAGGCGCGCCGGCCTGCCCTTGCCGGCCGACCTCTACCTGGAAGGCTCGGACCAGCATCGCGGCTGGTTCCATTCCTCGCTGCTGGAAGCCATCGGCACGCGCGGCGGGGCGCCGTTCAAGGCGGTGCTGACCCACGGCTTCGTGCTGGACGAGGCGGGGCGGCAAGATGTCGAAGTCGCTCGGCAACGTCACCGCGCCGCAGGAGGTGATGAAGCAGTACGGCGCCGACATCCTGCGGCTGTGGGTGGTGGACTCCGACTACCGCCGAGGACCTGCGCATCGGCAAGGAGATCCTCAAGCAGCAGGCGGAGCTGTACCGCCGGCTGCGCAACACGCTGCGCTGGCTGCTCGGCAACCTCGCCGGCTTCGACGAAGCCGAGCGGCGTGCCGCATGCCGAGCTGCCCGAGCTGGAGCGCTGGGTGCTGCACCGGCTGACCGAGCTGGACCGCCAAGCTCCGCGAGGCGGCGAAGGACTACGAATGGACCGGCGTCTATCCGGAGATCCACGACTTCTGCGCCACCGACCTCGCGGCCTTCTACTTCGACATCCGCAAGGACGCGCTCTACTGCGACGCGCGCGACAGCCACCGCCGCCGCAGCCGCGCGCACGGTGCTGGACGCGCTGCATCGCTGCCTCATGCGCCTGGCTGGCGCCGGTGCTGGCATTCACCGCGGAGGAGGCCTGGCTGGCGCGCTTCCCGAGCGAGACGGACAGCATCCACCTGCATGACTTCCCGCAACTGCCGGGGGAATGGCGGGATGATGCGCTGGCGGAGAAGTGGGTCGAAGCTGCGCTGCCCGCCGAAGCACGGCGACCCAGCGACTGGAGCAGCTTCGCCGGGATGGCGACATCGGCTCCTCGCTGCAGGCCAAGGTCACCGTGCCACCGGATGGTGATGCCGATTTCGATCCGGCGTTCTGGGAGGAATTCCTGATCGTCTCGCAGGTCGAGCAGGGGATGGAGTTGAGCCCGTTGCGCGTCGAGAAGGCCCCCGGCATCAAATGCGACCGCTGCTGGCGCGTCCTGCCCGAGGTCGGCACCTCCGCCGCCCACCCCACCCTCTGCCGCCGCTGCGAGGCGGTGGTCGAGGCCGCCGCATGATGCGTCTCGGCCTTGCCGTGGCCGCGGTCCTGCTGCTGGCCGACCAGGCCAGCAAGTGGTGGGTGCTGGAGGTCATCGAGCTGCCGCTGGCTGCGGCATGTCCCGCTGGTCGCGGCCGGGCCCGTCGGGCTGGACCTCACCATGGTCTGGAACCGCGGCGTCACCTTCGGGATGTTCTCGGGCGACGGGGCGCTGAACCACATCATCCTGGCGGTCATCGCCACCGCCATCGCCGGCTTCCTGCTGCGCTGGATGGCCCGGGCGGAAAACCGCACCGTCGCCGCCGCGCTGGGCGCCGTGGTGGGCGGGGCGATCGGCAACGTCATCGACCGGCTGCGCTTCGGCGCGGTGGTGGATTTCGTCGATTTCCATGCCTGGGGCTGGCATTGGTACGTGTTCAACATCGCCGATGCGGGTATCGTCTGCGGCGTTGGCGTGCTGCTGGTCGATGCCTTGTTCCGCCGGCCACCCGCGGGTAAGGAAGCAACATGAGGATGCGCCAGTCTGCCGGGTCCGCCCTGGTCCTTTCCACCCTGCTCGTCGCCACCCTGTCGGGTTGCGGGCCGGAAACCGCGCGCACCTTCGGCTTCACCCGGGACGCCCCTGATGAATTCCAGGTGACCACCCGGGCGCCGCTGTCCATGCCGCCCGCGCTCGGCGGCCAGTTGCCGCCGCCGCGCCCGGGCGCGGACCGTCCGCAGGAGGTTTCCGCCAGCCAGGCGGCGGAAGCCACGCTGGTGCCCAGCGCGGCGCTGTCCGGCACCACCGCCCCGGTCGCGCCCACTGCCGGCGAAGCCGCCCTGCTGTCCCAGGCCGGGCAGCCGGTCGGCGGCGACATCCGCCGCCAGGTCGATGAGGAATCCCTCCGGCTCAGCCAGCCGGAGCGCGGGCTGGCGGACCGGCTTATGTTCTGGCGTGACCCTGCCCAGCCCGGCACGCCGCTCGACGCCCGCCGCGAATCCCAGCGGCTGCGGGAGAATGCGGCGCTCGGCCGGGACGCGACCGAGGGCGAGACACCCATCATCCAGCGCAGCCGCAGCAGCAACCCGGTGACCAGCCTGCTGGAAAGCATCTTCTGAGCCGCCTCCGGGCCTTCCGGTACGGGCCATCCCCGGGTTTGCATGGGCGGCCCGCCGCCCCACATGCGCGGACATGCCCAGCATGACCCGCCGCACCGCCCTCCGCGCCGCCGCCGCCCTGCCGGCGGCCCTCGCCCCCTTGCCCGGCCTGGCCGCACCGCCGGTGGCCCCGCCACCCGACCGGCTGACGGACCGCCCGCTGTTCGGCGCGGTCAGTTGGACCATGCCCAACGGCCTGCGGGTGGTGCTGGCGGAAACCCGCCGGGTGCCGGTGGTCTCGCACTACCTGTTCTATGCCGCCGGCGGCGGGGAAGACCCGCACGGCCGGTCCGGCACCGCGCATTTCCTCGAACACATGATGTTCAAGGGCAGCCGCAACGTCGCGCCGGGCGAGTTCTCCCTGGTGGTGGCGCGGGAAGGCGGGCAGGACAACGCCTTCACCTCCCGCGATGTCACCGCCTACCACCAGACGGTGGAGGCCTCCCGCCTGCCCCTGGTCATGCGGATGGAGGCGGACCGCTTCGCCTACCCGCTGCTGCCGCCCGATACCTTCGAGGCGGAACGCGCGGTGATCCTTGAGGAGCGCAACCAGCGCACCGCCAGCAACCCCCGCGCCCGCTTCTGGGAAGCCTTCGAGGCCGCGATGTGGGGGCCGCAGCACTGGCACGGCCGGCCGATCATCGGCTGGGAGGACGAAATCCGCGCCATCACCCTGGACGACCTGCGCGGCTTCTACGACCGCCGCTATGCCCCCTCCAACGCCATCCTGGTGGTGACCGGGGATGCCCGCGAGGAGCGCGTGCGGGCGCTGGCCGAGGAATTCTACGGCGCCGAGCCACCACGCCGCGCGGCGATCAGGGACCGCGCCCCGCCACCCGCCGCGCCGGTCGAGCCCCGGCTGATCCGGCACGACCCGGCGGTGCGCGAGGCGAGCTTCATGCGTTCCGCCATGGCCCCCAGCCTGACCTTCGGCGAGGCCCGCCACGCCTGGCCGCTGGAGGTGCTGGCGCATCTGCTCGGCAGCGGGCCGGGCAGCCGGCTTCACGCGGCGCTGGTCGAGACCGGCCTCGCCACCAATGCCAGCGCCTCCTACAACGGCGAGACGGTGGGCGCCGGCAGCCTCAGCCTGTCCGCCACCGCCCGACCGGGCGTGACCCCGGAGCGCCTGGAAGCGGCGGTGGACGAGGTGATCGCCCGCCTGCTGCAGGATGGCCCGACCGAGGCCGAATGCGCCCGTTCCATCCGCCAGCTCACCCAGGGGGCGCTGCTGTCGCTAGATGGCATCGGCGCCGCGCCGCGCATGCTGGGCAGCGCGCTGGCCATCGGCCTGCCGATCGACACGGTGGAGTTCTGGCCGCGCTACATGCGCTCCGTGACCCAGCCACAGGTGGCGGCAGCGGCGCGCGCTGTACTGGCCGACCCCGTTGGCACCACCGGCTGGCTGCTGCCCGGCGAGCCATCGAATTCCGGCATTCCCGGCAGGTCCCCGTCGTGAGCGGGACCTTGCCCGAGCCCGCCGGCTTCTCGCTGCCGATCCAGGTGGTCGAGGCGAATGGCCAGTCCGCTTGGCTGGTCGAGGACCAGTCCGTCCCCGTGGTGTCCATCGTCTGGGCGTGGAACGGCGGCGCGGCGCTGGACCCGGCCGGACAGGAAGGCGCCGCCGCCCTGGCCGCCGCCCTGCTGACCGAGGGCGCCGGCCCGCTGCGCGCGGTGGAATTCATCGATGCGCTGCGCAACGAGGCCATCAACCTCAGCTTCTCCGCCGATCGGGACAGCTTCAGCGGCGGCTTCCGCACCCTGACCGAGGCGCTGCCGGAAGCCCTTCGGCTGGCCCGCCTCGCCATGCTGGAACCCCGGCTCGATGCCGATGCGGTGGAGCGGGTGCGGGCCCGCGCGGTCGCCGCCGCCCGCCGGGTGCTGGAAACCCCGAGCGGCCAGGCAAGCCTCGCCTTCTGGGCCGCCGCCTACCCCGAACATTCGGCTGGGCGGCCGAGCGCCGGCACGCCCGAAAGCCTCGCCGAGCTGTCGGTCGAGGCGATCCGCGCCGCGCTGGACCGCCAGTTGCGCCAGGGCGGGCTGCTGGTCGCGGCCAGCGGCGCCATCACCGCGGACCAGTTGCGGGCGCTGCTGCCGGAGTTGTTCTCCGGCCTGCCGGCCGGCAAGCCGCCCGAGGTGCCGCCGGTGCCGGAGTTCCGGCCTTTCGGCCAGGTGGTGGTGCCGGTCCCCTCGCCGCAATCGACCGTGCAGTTCGGCCAGCCCGGCCTGCCGGTGACCGACCCGGACTGGGAAGCGGCGCAGGTGGTGCTGCGGATCCTGGCGGGCGGCGGCTTCACCTCCCGGCTGATGCAGTCGGTGCGGGAGGAGCGCGGCCTCGCCTACGGCATCGGCGCCGGGCTGGACGTGCTGTTCAAGCGCGGCATCATCGTCGGCAGCGTTGCCACCGAGAATGCCCGGGTGGCGGAAACCCTGACCGTCCTGCGGGCGGAATGGGCGCGCATGGCGCAATCCGGCCCGACCGCCGAGGAAGTGGCGGATGCGGTCGCCTTCCTCACCGGCTCCATGCCGCTGCAATTCACCGACAGCAGGCGGGTGGCCTACACCCTGCTGGCCATGCAGCAGAACGGCCGCCCGACCGATTGGCTGGCCGGCCGCCCGGCCCGGCTGCGGGCGCTGACCCGCGACGGGCTGGCGCAGGTGGCGGGGCAACTGCTGGCGCCGGACAAGCTTTCCACGATGATTGCCGGGCAGCCGGCGGGGCTCTAATCCGGCACCCGGCACAACGGGGGAGCGAGCGAGCATGGCCAAGGATATGCCGGACGCCTGGGCGGCGGTCATGGCGCTGGCGCGGACGGCCCGCCCGGACGGCAGCGCCGCCAATGCCATCCGCCCGTTGTTCGACACGGATGCCGGGCGCTTCGCCCGGTTCTCCTGGTCGGCGGACGGGCTGCTGCTGGACCTCTCCAAGACCGCACTGACCGATGCGGTGCTGGCGGCGCTGCTGGACCTGGCCCGCACCGCCCGGCTCGGCGCGCGGCGGGATGCCATGGCGGCGGGCGAGCCGGTAAACGTCACCGAGGGCCGGGCGGTCATGCACCTGGCGCTGCGGGCCCCGGCCGATGCCGGCTTCCGCGTCGGCACCGAGGACGCCTCGGCCGAGGTGCACGACACCCTGGCGCGGATGCGCGAATTCGCCGGGGCAGTGGGCGCCGGCACCCTGTGCGGCGCTACCGGCGAGCGCTTCACCGATGTGCTGAACATCGGCATCGGCGGCTCCGACCTCGGCCCGGCGATGGTGGCGCGGGCGCTGCACACCCCGGCCTCGCCGCTCCGGGCGCATTACCTCGGCAATGTCGACGCCCATGCCTGGGAGGAGATCCGCCAGCGGCTCGATCCGCGGCGGACCCTGGTGCTGGTGGCCTCCAAGACCTTCACCACCCAGGAGACCATGACCAACGCCGCCCTGGTGCGTGGCTGGCTGGCGGAGGCGCTCGGGGAGGCCGGGGTCGGCCGGCACCTTGCCGCCCTGTCCACCAACCTGCCGGCGACGGCGGCATTCGGCATCGCCCCCGAGCGGGTGTTTCCGTTCCGGGACTGGGTCGGCGGGCGGTTCTCGCTGTGGTCGGCGATCGGGCTGTCGCTGGCAATCTCGCTCGGCTGGGACAGCTTCGCCCGGCTGCTGGCCGGGGCGCGGGCGATGGATGAGCATTTCCTCACTGCCCCGCTGGAGGCCAACCTGCCGGTGCTGCTGGCGCTGGCCGAGGTCTGGCACGTGAACGGCCTCGGCCTCGGCGCCCGGGCGGTGCTGCCCTATGACGAACGGCTGGCGCGGCTGCCGGCGCATCTCCAGCAGGTCGAGATGGAAAGCCTCGGCAAGCGGGTGACCCTCGGCGGCGCAGCGGTGGCGCGGGCCACCGGCCCGGTGGTGTTCGGCGAGCCGGGCACCAATGCCCAGCACACTTCATGCAGTTGCTGCACCAGGGCACCACCCCGGTGCCGGCGGACTTCATCCTGGTCGCGCGGCCCGACCACGCGCATGCCGACAGCCACCGCAAGCTGCTGGCCAACGTGCCTGGCCCAGGCGGAGGCGCTGATGCGCGGCAAGACCGCCGAGGAGGTCCGCGCCGAGATGGCCGGCGCCGGGCCGGATGCGGCCGAGGTCGACCGGCTGGCGCCGCACCGGGCCTTCCCCGGCAACCGGCCGAGCACCACCATCCTGCTGCCGCATCCTGATGCCGGTCACGCTCGGGCACGCTGGTGGCGCTGTACGAGAACAAGGTGTTCTGCCTCGGCGCGCTCTGGGACATCAACCCCTTCGACCAGTGGGGGGTCGAGCTGGGCAAGCAGCTTGCCGGGCCGATCCTGCCGGCGCTGGAAGGCGGGGCGGCGCCGGACCGGCACGGATGGCTCGACCATCGGGCTGCTGCGGGCGATCGGCCGCCTGCAGGGCTGACCATGCCCATCCGCCTCCTCCCCGAGACCACCGCCAACCGCATCGCCGCCGGCGAGGTGGTGGAGCGCCCGGCGGCGGTGGTGAAGGAGCTGGTGGAGAACGCGCTGGACGCCGGCGCCACCCGCATCGCGGTGACGCTGGAGGACGGCGGCATCGGCCGGATGCGTGGTGGAGGACGACGGCAGCGGCATGGGCGCCGAGGACCTCGAACTGGCGGTGGAGCGCCACGCCACCTCCAAGCTGCCGGAGCGAGGCCATGCTGTTCCGCATCGCCACCCTGGGCTTCCGCGGCGAGGCGTTGCCGAGCATCGGCGCGGTCGCGCGGCTGGCCATCACCAGCCGCCGCGCGGCGGCGAGGCGCCATGCGTCGACGGTGGAAGGCGGCCGCAAGGGACTGGTGATGCCCGCCGCCGGGGCGCCGGGCACCCGGATCGAGGTGCGCGACCTGTTCTACGCCGTCCCCGCCCGGCGCAAGTTCCTCGAAGACGCCGCGCGCCGAGGCCGACCAGGCGGTGGAGGCGGTGCGCCGCCTCGCCCTGGCATGGCCCGAGGTCGGCTTCCAGGTGACCCAGGATGGGCGGGAGGTGCTGAACCTCGCCGCCGCGGCGCGGGATGCCCGCATCGCCGATCTGCTCGGCGCGGATTTCGCCGCCGCCGCCCTGCCGGTGTCCGCCGAGGGCGGCGGGCTGGTGCTGTCCGGGCTGGCGGCCCAGCCGGCGCATACCCGCGCGCACCGGGACCGAGCAGCACCTCGTGGTCAACCGCCGCCCGGTGCGCGACCAGTTGCTGCGGACCGCCCTGCGCGTCGCCTACCGCGACCTGATAGCCGCCGGCCGGCACCCGGTGGCGGCGCTGTTCCTCGATATCCCGCCCGAGGCGGTGGATCGTGAACGTCCACCCGATGAAGACCGAGTTGCGCTTCCGCGACGAGGCCGCGTGTGCGCGGCATGCTGATCTCGGCGCTGCGCCGGGCGCTCTCGGCCGGGGCGGGGGTGGCGGCACCGGCCCCGGCGCTGACCGTCTATGCGCCGCGCGGCGGCTGGTCCGGCGGCTGGCGGCGGCCGGAGCCGGCGCCGCTGCCGGCCGGCATCGGGCTGGCCGAGATGCAGCTCGCGCTGGCCCCCGCCCCGGCCCCGCCGGCCGGCAACGGCACCCTGCCGCTCGGCTTCGCCGCGCCCCGGCACGCCCCGCCACCGGCCGAACGGGCGCCCGAGGAGCATCCGCTCGGCCGCGCCCTGGCGCAGTTGCTGGACACCTACATCCTGGCCGAGGCGCCCGACGGCGCGCTGGTGCTGGTCGATCAGCACGCCGCGCATGAACGGCTGACGCATGAGGCCCTGCACACCCAGCTTGTCGCCGGCGGGGTTCGGGCGCAGCCGCTGCTGCTGCCGGCGGTGGTCGATCTGTCGCCCGCCGATGCCGCCCGGCTGCTGGACTTCGCCACGGAACTGGCCCGGCTGGGCCTGGAGATCGAGGGCTTCGGCCCCGGCGCGGTGCTGGTCCGCGCCCTGCCGGCGCTGCTTGGCCCGGCCGACCCGGCGCCGCTGCTGCGCGACCTGGCCGAGGAACTGGCGGCCTTCGCCGAAACCACCGCGCTGGAACGCCGGCTGGATGCGGCGGTGGCGCGGCTGGCCTGCCATGGCTCGGTGCGCGCCGGCCGCCGGCTGCTGCCGGCCGAGATGGATGCGCTGCTGCGCCAGATGGAGGCCACGCCCCGCGCCGCCACCTGCAGCCATGGCCGCCCGACCTTCCTGCGGCTCGGCCCGGCCGAGCTGGAGAAGCTGTTCGGCCGGCGCTGACGACGGGGGCGCCGACGCCCGCTACGCCACCTGCTCGGCCAGCGCGGCGGCCAGTTGCCGGGCGTGCCGCAGCCAGGTCTCGGCATCGGCCGCCGCCTCCGGGGCTTCCCGTGCCGCCTGGGCGACCGCGCCGGGGAGCAGCCGGACCACGGCGGCAAGCATCTGCCGGTCCCGCTCGGTGGTCAGCCCGGCAAGGAAGCCCTCGGCCAGGTCGGCCTCCCGCACCAGCAGGTAGGGGCCGTACTGGTCGGACTGGGTGCCCGGCCAGCGGGAGAACATCACCGGCCAGTCCGGCCGGACGCGGAATTCCAGCACCGGCCCCTCGCCCCGCAGCGCCAGCTTGAAGCGCAGCCTGGGCCAGGCGAGGCCGCCCTCGCGCACCTCCTCCAGCCAGATGTCGAGGTGGCGGTAGGCGCCATCGGGCGTGGTGTAGTGTTCCTGCAGCCGCACCGTCGCTCCCCCGGGCAAACCCCGGGCACCGCATCCGGCGCCGCGCCCAGCAGCGCCACGGCAGGCTCGGCGGGCGGCACGACCGGGAGGGCGATGGCACGGACCGGCGCCAGCGGCGGTAGCGGCGGCAGCAGCCGGCGGGCCTCAACGGCCGGGGGCGGGCGCAGCCCGTGGAAGCCCATCAGGTCGGAGTATTCCACCCGCAGCGGCTGGCCGGGCGCCGTGCCGGCATGGCGCAGCATCAGCACCACGGTCACCCGTCGCGGTCCTTCCAGCGGCAGCGCCAGCGGCAGCAGCAGCGGGCCGCCATCCGGCCCCGGACGGCGCCAGCCGCTCCAGCGGGCCTCGGCCGGCTCCAGCGAGAGATCCGGCTCGGTTACCGGCGGGCTGCCGGCCGGCTGCAGCCAGAGTGCGGCTTCCAGCATGGCCGGGTCGCCCCGGCCGACCGTCACCTCGGCCTGCAACAGGTCGAGCCCGTTCACCGGCACATCCGGCAGGGTGATCGCCACCTGCCGGCCGGCGCCGAAGCTGGCCAGCAACCGCGGCGTCTCGGAGCCCAGCGCCACCCACTCCACCTGCCCCAGCGGGAATTGCGCGGCCCGCCACATCTGCGCCGGCAGCCGCACCGGCACCCCGGCCGGAACGACCGAGAGGCCCGGCGCCTCGGCATCCCAATGCGGCGCCAGGACGAAGCGCCGGCCGAAGGGCGCCGCCCATAGCCGCAGCGCCAGGGCCCGCGGCGGCGCACCGTCCTGCTCCGGCTCGGCATGCGCCAGGGTGACGGCGCGGTCCGGTTCGGTGAGCCCCTCGTCCAGCGCCAGCGCCAGGGTATCGCCGGGCTCCAGTTCGGCGGCGATGTCGAGGCAGGCGGTCTCCCGCACCGGGCCGATCGGGCCGGGCAGGTCGAGGGCCAGCCAGCCCGGCGCCAGCGCCGCCCCCGGCACCCGCCAGGCGCCGAACACCCGGCCGCTCTCGGCCCCGTAGAGCCGGACGCGGAGCATCGCCGCCGGCCCCGCCCGCACCTCGTTCACATGCAGCGCCACCGCCGCCAGCCCATCCAGCGCCACCCCGAGCATCTGCCCCGCCGCCAGCCGTCCCGCCGCCGCCGCCACCGCATGGCCATCGGCCGAGGGAGGCAGGGACAGCACCTGGGTGGGCGCCGGCGGCGGCTCGCCATGGCTGGCGTGGCGGATCAGCGACACCATCGCCTCGCGGGTTTCCTCGGCGTCCTGCCGGGCCACGACCAGGGCGCGGTGCAGCGCCGCCGCAGTGCCGGCCTGGGCGCCAAGCGACGCCAGCGCCAGCCGGGCCAGCGCCGGCAAGGCGGCGGCGGCGGTTCTGGCCTCGACCAGCGGCGGCAGCTCCGGTCCGGCCGCCGCCCACCAGCCCAGCAGCGGGGCGGCGGCGGCGGCATCCGGCGCGACCAGCCCGAGCACCTGGGCCGGCGGCACCGGCAGCGGCACCCCGGCCGCAGCGCTGACATCCCCCAACCGGCGGAGGCGCATCGCCGCCCCCTCCGGCGAGACCAGCCACAGCGCCACCCCGGGCAGGGCCAGCGCCGCGGCATCCTCCACCGTGTCGAAGGCCAGCAGCAGCGGCGTGGCTGCATACAGGGCGGCGAGGTCGGCCGGGTCGACCAGCAGGGTCATGGGGAGGGTTCCGAAGGGCCGGGGACCAGGCTGTCCAGGTGGCCGATGAAGTCGCGCATGGTATCCGCCCAGCCGGACCGGGCCACCCGGGCGGCAGCCCGGGCGCCGATGCGGCGGGCCTCGGCGCGGTCGGCCGCCAGCCGCGCCAGGGTTTCGGTGAAGCCGGCGACGATGGCCGCCTCCGGCGCATCATGCGGGATGAGGAAGCCGTCCTCGCCGTGGCGGATGATCTCGCCGACCGCGCCGACATCGGTGGCGATCACCGCGCAGCCGAGCCGCTGGGCTTCCAGCACCACCAGCGGCACGCCCTCGAAGCGGGACGGCACCACCAGCACATCGGCCCAGCCATAGGCGGCATCCAGCGCCGCCGGCTCGAATACCGGCGGCTCGATCGTCACGCCGAGTTCGGGTGGCGCCTCGCCTTGGGCCAGCACGGCACGGCCGAGCACCCGCCACTCGATGCCCTCCTCCACGCCAGTCCGGGTGTTTTGGCTTTCGCCCGTCCCGGTGCTTTCGCCCACGCCCGTCCGGGCGATGATGGCCGCCAGCCGGTCCAGCCCCTTCTGGCCATCCAGCCGGCCGAGGAACAGCGCCCGCAACGGCCGTGCCCCATCCTCCCGGCGGGCGGCGAGCAGTTGCGCGACCCGCTCCGGCCGGGTCGGGTAGCCGGGGGCGTTGCGGATCACATGCAGCTTGCCCTCCGGCAGGCCATGCGCGACGCACCAGTCCCGCAATTGGTCCGAGATGACGATCACCCCGTCATAGGCATGCTCATAGGCGGCCTGGACGAAGAAGGTGCCTTCCGGCTCCCCCCATGGCCCGCGCTCCACCAGGTGCAGCCCGCCGAAGGTCCGCACGCCGAGCCGCCGCAGCGCCGCCATCAGCGCCTGGGCCGCCAGCGAATGCACGTTGACCACCACGTCCAGCGCGGCGAGCACCCCGAGCACGTCCCGGGCGCCCTCGGTGCCGCCGAAATGCGAGGTGCCCGCGCCGAAATAGCCGCCCTTCCAGGCGACCGCATGCTCGCCGATCCCCTCCAGCAGCATGACCGAATCGAAGGAGGCGCCGAAGGCCGCATCGCGGTGGATCTGCCCGGCGCCCAGCACGATGAGATGGGTCCGCCAGCCCCGCCCCCGCAGCACCGCCGCCTGGTTCAGCACCACCCGCTCCAGCCCGGCGAAGGAGAACAGCGGCAGCACGAAGCCGATGTCCCGCCGTCCCGGCTGCGGCAGCCGCGGCAGGATGGGCCCTACCCCGGCCAGGGCCTGGGTGGCGGCGGCCACTTGGCGGCGGGGCGGCCGGTATTCCTGCTTCCGGGTCGCCGGCAGGGTGCTGCGCTGCTGGCGGAGGCGGGCCAGCGCCGCCACCTCCAGCAGCAGCAGCCGCAGGGCGACCGGCGTGTCCACCGGGCCGGCAACGGGCAGGTGCAGCCGCAGCAGCGCGGTCGCAGGCTGCGCCGCCCCCTGCCGCAGGCCCTCGGCCCAGGCGAGGGAGGGGTCGCCCGCCGCCTCCCACAGCGACAGGCCGCGGGCCAGCAGCAGCGGCGCCGTGGCAAGCCGGCCGGCGGCGCTGCCGGGCCGTTCCAGCCGGATCTCGGGATGCGCCGCCGGCAGGATGTCGAGCGCCACCACCGGCACCTGGCGCAGCAGCCGCTCGGCCCACCAGAACACCATGTGCAGCACGCCGAAGCGCGCCAGCAGCGCCAGGGTGGCGGCCTCGGTGAAGCACAGCGCATCCGGGTGGTGGGCGGCGCCGGGCTGCTCCATGGCGGCGGCCAGCCGGGCGCGCGCCGCGGCGGGCAATAGTCGCTCGCCGGCCGGCGAGCCGGGGTCGGGCATCAGGCGGATGCTGCCGTCTTCGGGGGTGTGCAGCGCGAAGCGCGGCAGCTCCGCCGCCTCCAGCGCCAGCAGCCGCCGCGGCGCCAGCAGGGATGCGTGCTTGCGGTACAGCTCGCCGAGCAGCTGCGGCCGCATCCGCTCCGAGGCTGAGAGCATGCTCTCCGGCCGGCGGCGATAACGGAACCCGGCCGCCGGCAGGTGGCGACCGCGGAAGCCACGGGCCACGGCGCCTAGCCAGAAGTCCCAGTCCTCGAAGCCGCTGCGCATGGTCTCGTCGAAGCGCAGGCCGTGCTCCAGCATGTCCCGGCGGACTACGCTGCCGGCGTCGCAGTAGTTGGTGGCCAGCATTTGCAGCACCGAGAAGGGGCCGGCGGTGGACCAGTCGGCCTGGCCGCCCAACTCGTCGATATCGGGATAGACCCATCCCACCCCGGGCGGCGACCGGTCCAGCACGGCCAGGGCGCGGGCCAGGTAATGCGGGTGCAGACGGTTATCGGCGTCGAGGAAGTGCACCGCCCGGCAGGCCGGGAAGGCCCGCAGCGCGAAGTCGATCCCGGCATTGCGCGCCGCCGAAAGCCCGCCGTTGGGCTGCCGCAGCACGAAGACCCGGCCGGGATGTGCGGCGGCGAAATCCAGCGCGGTCCGGGCGGTGGCGGGATAGGGGCAGCCGTCATCGACCACCACCACCGCGGCCGGCGGCCCGCCGATCTGGTCGAGGACGGAGAGGATCGCCTCCGGCAGCAACCCTGGCTGGCGGAAGGCCGGCACGATGACGGCGACCCCGATGGCCGCCGCCTCGGTCCAGCCGGGTACCCCCGGGCGCTGCGCCTCCGGGCTGGCGGCATCCGGCGTGGCGGGCTGCGGCGGCATGGTGCGGGTGGCGTTCCTCATCATCATGCGGGGCGGTCAGCCGGCGGGCTGGCCTGCCCCGCGGCTCCCACCGGCCCGCAGCAATGCGAAGTAACGCCGCAGCATGAGGTCTTCATCATTGGCGGCCGTATGGGCAAAGGCCGCCTCTATCTGGCATGCAACTGCTTTATCACGGGTTAACATCATGCATACGGCGGCGGCGAGGGCGGCGACGGTCGGCACCCCGACCACCGCCGCGAAGGCCCCGGCCTCCTCGCCGAAGCATTCCAGCGCCGCCGCCGTGGCGACCACCGGGCAGCGCCGCGCGGCGGCTTCGAGGAACACCAGCGGGCAGCCCTCGAGTTGCGAGGGCAGCACCAGCGCATCGGCGGCCAGCAGCCAGTCCGCCACATCCGAGACCTGCCCCGGCAGCCGAAGCGGGCCGCCTGGCCCGGCCGCCGGGTGCCCGGCCAGCCGCGGCGCCAGCGGCCCGCTGCCGAGCGCGGCCAGGGTGGCGCCGGACTCGGCCGCCAGCCGCTCTGCCAGGGCGGGCAGCAACTCGGCGCCCTTCTTCTCCTCCAGCCGGCCCGCGAAGACCACCAGCGGCACCTCGGGCGGCAGGCCGAGCGCGGCCCGCTTCGCCACCCGCATGGCCGCCCGCTGGTCCGGCCGGGGTGGCGGCGGCACCGGCACCCCGTTCGGCACCACCGCGACACTGGCCGCCGGCAGCCCGAAGCAGGCCGCCAGCCGCGCGGCGACCGGCCGCGACACCGCCGCCCAGGTGAACGGCCCGGCCGCCAGCGCAAGCGCCTCGGGCAGCGCGACGGTATCCGGCGGGGCGAGATGGCCGATGACGAGGGTCGCGGTGCCGGCCGCCGCCAGCGCCTGCTGCAGGCCGAGGCCATGGATCGGCCAGGGCAGCGGCAGCAGCGCCGCATCCGGTTGCAGCGTGGCGATCAGCGGGGCGGCGGCCGCGGACTGGCGGGCGATGCTGGCGGCCATCGGCTCGGCCTCCCGCCAGCCGACCGCGGCGGGATGCAGCACCGCCGCCTCGCCGAACAGCCTGGCGAGGCCGGGCAGCAGTTCCGGCTCGGCGGCGACCGAGACGCCGACGCCGGCCGCCGCCAGGGCGCGCACCAGGGTCGCGGTATGCGCCTCCGCCCCGCCCAGCCCGGCGGAGGGCAGCAGCACCAGCAGCCGCCGCAGCCGGCGCACCGGCCCCTGGGTCACCCCCGCGGCTCGGGTTGCAGCACCAGCAGGTGGGCGGCGCCATGGGCGCGCTCGGCCAGCAGGGTGAAGCCGGGCGGCGGGGTGAGCGGGCGGCCGGCGGCGTATTCGGCGCAGACCAGTGCCCCCGGGGCGATCCAGCCGGCGGCGCCCAGCGCGGCCAGGGCGGTGTCCATCACCCCGGCGGCATAGGGCGGGTCGAGAAACACCAGCGCGCAGGCGGCGGGGGCGCGCGGCGGCCGGGTGGCATCGGCCGGCAGCAGGTTGCAGCGGGCCTCCTCGCGGCAGGCGGCGATGTTGGCGCGGATCGCCGCCAGGGCGGCGCGGTCGGTTTCCATGAAATGCGCCTGGGCGGCCCCGCGCGAGAGCGCCTCCAGCCCGAAGGCGCCGGTGCCGGCGAAGGCATCCAGCACCACCGCATCCTCGATCCGCTCCCGCCCGGCCCAGGGGGCGTGCCACAGCATGTCGAACAGCGCCTGCCGCACCCGGTCGGCGGTCGGGCGGGTGGTCTCGCCGGGCGGGGCGGCCAGCCGCCGCCCGCGGTGGCGGCCGGCGATGATCCTCAAGGGGTGGGCGCCTTGGCCGGGCGGTGGCGGTTCTGGCCGGGCACGTCGTTCTTCATGCCGAGCTGTTCGCGCATGACCTTGGGGTTCACTTCCTCCACCGCGCCGCGCGGCAGGGCGCCGAGCTGGAACGGCCCGTAGGAGGTACGGATCAGCCGGTTCACCACCAGCCCGAGGAATTCCATCACCCGGCGGATCTCGCGGTTGCGGCCTTCCTGCAGCCCCACGGTGAGCCAGGCATTGGCGCCCTTGCGGCTGTCCAGCCCGGCGTCGATCGGGGCGTAGCGCACGCCGTCGATCACCAGCCCCTTGCCCAGTTCGGCCAGCGCGTGTTCATCGACATTGCCGTTGACCCGCACCCGGTAGCGGCGGATCCAGCCGTTCGAGGGCAATTCCAGCTTGCGCGCCAGCTCGCCGTCGTTGGTGAGCAGCAGCAGCCCCTCGGAATTGAGGTCGAGCCGGCCGACCGAGATCAGCCGCGGCAGGCCGGGCGGCAGGGCGTCGAACACCGTCTGCCGGCCCTTCTCGTCCTTGTGGGTGGTCACCAGCCCGTCCGGCTTGTGGTAGCGGAACAGCCGGGTGCGCTGGGCGCCGGCCACCTGCCGGTTGTCCACCATCACGCTCATGCCGGGCAGGATGAAGGTCGCGGGCTTGCCGATGACCTTGCCATCCACCTTGACCCGGCCCTCGGCGATCATCTTCTCCGCATCCCGCCGGCTGGCGACGCCGGCGCGGGCCAGCCACTTGGCGATGCGCTCGCCGCGGGCGGCGTCCTCCCCGGCGTCATCCCCGGGCAGGTCGTCGGCCAGGTCGTCGGTCATCGGCATGCCTGTACGAAAGCCGCGAATATCAGCGGGTCGGCCGGGTCCACGGCGTATTCCGGGTGCCATTGCACGCCGAGGGCGAAGCGGTGGCCGGGATACTCCAGCCCCTCCACCACGCCGTCCGGGGCCAGCGCATTGATGACCGCACCCTGCCCCGGCGTCGCCACCGCCTGGTGGTGGGCGCTGTTCACCGCCATGCGGGGCTTGCCGATGATGCGGGACAGCAGGGTATCGGGCGCGATGATGACGTCGTGCCCCGGCTCGGTGCGCGGGTTGGGCTGCTCATGCGCGATGCTGGTGGCGATGCTGTCCGGGATGTGCTGGATCAGCGTGCCGCCCAGCGCCACGGCCAGAAGCTGCTCGCCGCCGCAGATGCCGAGCACCGGGATGTCGCGGGCCAGGGCGCCGCGGGTCAGCGCCAGCTCGAATTCGGTGCGGCCGGCCTTCAGCACCACGCTCGGGTGGGTGTCGCCGCCGCCGTAGAGCGAGGGGTCCACGTCGAAGGCCCCGCCGGTGACGAGCAGCCCGTCGATTTCGTCGAGATAGGCCTCCGCCAGCTCGGCATGGTGGGGCAGCGCCATGGGCAGGGCCCCGGCGGCGGCGAGGGCGGCGAAGTAGTTCTTGCGCAGCGCGTACCAGGGCAGCTTGGAGTAGCCACCCGGCTCCTCCGCATCCAGGGTGACGCCGATGAGGGGGCGGGTTCGCATGGCACGTTGCTAGACCTTATCGGCGTGCCGGGACAAGGTCGCGCCATGCCCTCGCCCATCGAAATCGCATTGGAGGAAGCCCGCGCCGCCGCCGCCCGCGGCGAAGTGCCGGTCGGCGCGGTGGTGACGGATGCCGCCGGGGTGGTGCTGGCGCGCGCCGGCAACATGGTCGAGGCCCGGCACGACCCCTCCGCGCATGCCGAGATGCTGGCGCTGCGGGCGGCGACTGCGGTACGCGGGGCGAAGCTGCTGGCCGATTGCACCCTGACCGTGACGCTGGAGCCCTGCCCGATGTGCGCCCAGGCCGCCAGCTTCTTCCGGGTGAAGCGGGTGGTGTTCGGCGCCTACGACCCGAAGGGCGGCGGGGTGGAGCATGGCGCCCGCATCTTCGCCGCCGCATCATGCCACCATGCGCCGGAGGTGGTGGGCGGCGTGCGGGAAGCCGAATGCGCCGGGCTGCTGCGCGGCTTCTTCGCGGCGCGGCGATAGGGCCGGGCGACCAGTTCCGCCAATCGGCCAGTTGCGCCGGAGCCATTTGTGCCAAGCTGCAACAGTGCCGACCCGGGAGCTTCACAATGTGTCTTCGTGCCGCCTTTGCCGCCGGCTTCACCATGCTGATGCTGGCCAGCCTGCCGGGTTGCGTGGAACGCGGCTCGCCGGAGCAGCTCGTCAACCTGCTTGAGGCCATCAACGGGCAGCAGACCGGATACCGGCGGGCCCATGCGAAGGGTGTCTGCGCGGTGGGCGAATGGCAGGCGACCGGCGCCGCCGCGCGGCTTTCCACCGCAGGGAACCTCGGTGCCGGCTTCCGCGCGCCGGTCGTCGCGCGGTTCTCGCTGCCATCCGGCAGCCCGCGGGCATCGGACGCCGCGCCCGGCTTGCGCGGCCTGGCGCTGGCCATCCCGCTGGCGGCGGAGCAGTCCCATCAGTTCGTGATGATATCCGCGCCGATGTTCAGCGTGCGGACACCGGCCGCCTTCTCCGATTCACTGCGGTCGGTCGTGCCCGACCCGCTGACCGGCCGGCCCGATGCGGCACGCATCGCCGCTTTCAACGACGCCCACCCGGAAGCGGATGCCATAGCCGAGTGGATCCGCAACAACCCACCCTCGACCAGCTATGCGACCTCGCCCTATTTCGGTATCCACACCTTCTTCCTGGTGGATGCCGCCGGCACGCGGACCCCGGTGCGCTGGCGCTTCGAGCCGGTCGCCGGGCGCCAGGGGCTTACCCCTGAACAGCGCCAGGCCATGGGCCGGGACTTCCTGGAAGCGGAGCTGCGTGCGCGGCTGGCGCGCGGGCCGGCCGAGTGGCGGGTGTTCATCGCCATCGGCCAGCCCGGTGACCCGGTGGTGGACCCGACCCGGACCTGGCCCGACGAACGCCGGCAGGTCGAGGTCGCCCGGCTGCGCATCACCGCGCTGGAGGAGGGCTGCGACCCGCTGATGTTCAGCCCGCTCGTCCTGCCGGCCGGCATGGCGCCGAGCGAGGACCCGGTGCTGCTGGTGCGCGGCCCCGCCTATGAGGTTTCGCTGGACAGGCGCCAGCCCTAGGCACCTTGGGCGGCGGGGAATTCGGTGTCGCGCTTCGGGATCAGGTCGTAGGGCAGCGCGAAGCCCGGCATGGCGGCCAGCCGTCCGGCCCAGGCCGCCACATTGGGCCAGCGGCCGATCTCCAGCCCGCCTTCCGCCATGAACACCATGCGGCCCCAGCAGCCGATGTCGGCGATGGTCGGGGCATCGCCGACCAGCCATTCCCGCCCGGCCAGCGCATCATCGACACGCTGGATGGCGGCTTCCGCCAGCGGGCGGAAATACCCCATCACCGCCGGGTCGACCGTGCGGAACCGGCTGTAGTGGCGGACCTTGGCGACGTTGGTGATGGCATCCGCTTCCCAGGACAGCCATTCCCGGGCGGTCCAGCGATGCTGTTCGGTGGTGGCCTCGAAATGACCGGTGGCGCGGGCGAGGTAGTCCAGGATGACGTTGGACTGCACGATGGTGAGCCCGCGGTGCCGCAGCGCCGGCACCTGGCCGTAGCGGTTCACCGCCAGGTAGTCCGGCTGCTTCTGCACCCCGTGCTTCAGGTTCACGGTGCGGAAGGAGAACGGCAGCCCGGACAGCGCCAGGTACAGCATCGGCTTGTAGGTCGAGCTGGAGGTGAAGCTGCCGAATATCGTCAGGGGTTCGTGCATGGTCACGGCATCCTGGGCGCCACGGCCCGGTGCCGCAAGCGGCGCGGTGCTATGCCGCCGGCAGTTCCGGCTGCGGCATTTCGGCCTCGGCGATTTCGGCCTGCGGTGGTTCCTGCCCGGCGCTGGCGGTGACCGCGGCGGCACTGGCCAGGCCGGCGGACAACAGCATGCGGCGCAGGAAGTCGCCCCAGGCGTCCGGGCGGCGCTCGGCACGGGGCGGGTCGGGTTGTGACGGGGCGTCGGTCGGGCTGGTGGGGTGCGCGGCGGTCCTGTTCGGCATCCTTCGCTCTCCTGCCTCCAGTTGAATAATGCTGGGGAGTTGTGGCGCGAAGTAGGCAATTCGTGCCTTCCGGGCACCGCAATACATGAAGTTTCAGTCACGATGCCGCGACAGCACCCGGCCCTGATCCATCGCCGCCGGCAACGGATGGTGGACCGCCGGGCGGAGATGGTTCAGTTGACGGGAATACGGCAACGAAACCGAGGAAACGCATGATCCGCCGCCGCGCATTGCTCGCCGCCCCGCTGCTCGCCGCTCCGCTGTCCGGCTGGCCCATGCTCGCCCGGGCGCAGGACGCCGCCTGGCCCAGCCGGCCCGTCCGCATCGTCATCGGCTATCCGCCCGGCGGCAGCACGGACGTGCTGGGCCGTGCCGTGGCGGAGCGGCTGGCGGCGGCCATCGGCGGGACCTTCATCGTCGAGAACCGACCGGGCGGCGCGGCGGTGGTCGGCACGCAGTCGGTGGCGATCGCGGCGCCGGATGGCTACACCCTCAGCCTCGGCAACAACCAGACCCATGCAGCCAATGCGGCGATGGTGCAGGGCCTGTCCTACCGCCCGGTCGAGGATTTCGCCCCGATCGGCAGGCTGGCCGAGGTCCACCACGCGCTGGTGGTGCCGGCCAACTCTCCGGCGAAGACCATGGCCGAACTGGCGGCGCGCGGCCGGAATGGCGGGCGGCTGACCTATGCTTCCTCCGGCGTCGGCTCGGCCAGCCATGTGATCGGCGAGAGCTTCGCCCGGCGGGAGAAGCTGGAGGCGACGCATGTGCCCTATCGCGGCGGCGCCGCGGCGGTGACGGATACCGTGGCCGGGGTGGTCGATGCCTTCGTCTCGACCTGGCCGCAGGTGGTGGCGCTGGTGAAGGACGGCCGGCTGCGGGCGCTCGGCATCGGCGCCCCGGCTCGGCTGGCGGACCTGCCGGAGGTGCCGACCTTCGCCGAGGCGGGCGTGCCCTACATGGCGGTGGACGCCTGGTTCGGCCTCTGGGCCCCGGCTGGCACCCCGGCCCCCATCATCGCCCGGCTGTCCGAGGCGCTGCCGGCCATCCTGGCGGAACCGGCGATGGTGGAGCGGCTGGCAAACCTCGGCTTCACCCCCGCGCCCATGCCGGCGGCCGAGTTCGGCGCCTTCCAGCGGGCCGAGGTGGAGCGCTGGAAGGATCTGGTGGAACTGACCGGCATCCGGCTCGGCAGCTGAACGCGAAGGGAAGACACGCCATGCTCACGCTATACGTCGCCACCGGGACCTGCGCCCTGGCCAGCCACATCGCGCTGGAGGAAGCCGGTGCCGAATACCGGACCGAGCGCCTGCGCTTCGCCGGCAACGACCAGCGCAGCCCGGACTACCTGGCGCTGAACCCCAAGGGCCGGGTGCCGACCCTGGTGACCGAGCACGGCCCGCTGACCGAGACGCCGGCCATCCTCGCCTATATCGCCCAGCGCTTCCCGGCCGCGGGGCTGGCGCCGCTGGAGGATATCTTCGCCTTCGCCCAGGCGCAGGCCTTCAACAGCTACCTGTGCTCCACCGTGCATGTCGCGCATGCCCACCGCATGCGCGGCCACCGCTGGACCGATGAGCCGGCGGCGCAGGAAGCCCTGAAGCGCGGCGTGCCGAAATCGGTCGGCGACGCCTTCGCGCTGGTCGAGCAGGGCATGCTGGCCGGACCCTGGGTGATGGGCGAGCACTACTCCGTCTGCGACGCCTACCTGTTCACCGTCTCCCGCTGGCTGGAAGGCGACGGGGTGGACCTCGCCCGGTTGCCGCGGGTGATCGACCACCGGCGCCGCGTGGCGGAGCGCCCGGCGGTGCGGCGGGTGCTGGCGACCGAAGCGGGCTAGGCCTTCTTCTCCCAGCCGCCCGCGCCCTGCTGCCAGTAGCTCAGCCCGTGGCCCGCCGCCTTGGCCGCGCTCCAGCGGCGGCGGGCGGCGGCGACGGCAGCCTCGTCCTGGCCGTCGAACAGGTCAAGAACGCGGTCGTACTCTCCGAGGCGGGTGGATTCGGTGCCGTCCACCAGCACCAGGAAGCGCGCGCCATTGGGCGCCGGGGCATCCTCGGCGGTGAGCCAGATCGGCTGCATCGCGGCATGGCCGGTGGCGACGGTGCCATGCGGCAGCCAGTCCGGGTCGTTGGACAGCCACAGCGCGGCATCCAGCGCGGCGACCCGTGCCTCGCCGCCGCACAGCAGCAGGGCCCGGCCGCCGCTCGCCAGCACCCGGCCGAGCAGCTTCGGCAGCGCCATCTCCAGCGGGGTCCGGGTCAGGTGGTAGAAGGCAATCTCGGCCATGCCGCCCTCAATGTTCGAAATACATCGAGACCAGGGCGATCGAGCAGCCGCACGCCGAAGCCGCTCGGCCCCTTCAGCCCCAGCGGCGCCGGCTCCGCCCTGACGCCCACCCCGGCGATGTCGAGATGCGCCCAGGGGCCGCCGCCGGCGAATTCCCGCAGGAAGGCAGCGGCATGGCTGGCATCCGGCAGCAGGCGTCCGCTTGCGCATTGCTTCAGGTCGGCGATGTCGCTGTTGAGGTCCTCGCGGTGGCGGGCGCCGATCGGCATCGGCCAAAGCGGCTCGCCCACCGCCTCCCCGGCCGCCGCCGCCTGGGCCAGCAGCCCGGCATCGTTGCCATACAGCCCGGCCCGGTGATGGCCGAGCGCGGTCACGATCGAACCGGTCAGCGTGGCGAGGTCCAGCATCGCCTGCGGCCGGAAGCGTTGCGCGTAGTGCAGCGCATCGGCCAGCACCAGCCGGCCTTCGGCATCGGTGTCCACCACCTCCACGCTGCGGCCGGAGCCCATGCGCAGCACGTCGCCCGGGCGGTAGGCGCCGCCGCCGAGGGCGTTCTCGGCCAGCGCCAGCACCGCCACGGCCGGCGCCGGGGAATGCCGCAGCGCCAGCGCCAGCATCGCCCCGGCGCAGGCGGCGGCGCCGGCCATGTCGGTCTTCATCGCCTCCATGCCGGCGGCCGGCTTGATGCTGATGCCGCCGGTGTCGAAGCAGATACCCTTGCCGACGAAGACCACCGGCGCCGCCGCCACGCTGCCGCGCCAGCGCAGCACCGCCAGCCGCGGCGGGCTGGGGCTGCCCTGGCCGACCGCCAGCAGCCCGCCCAGCCCCTCCCGCGCCAGCCGCTTGCGGCCGAGCACATCCACCGCGATGCCATGTTCGGCCAGTGCCTCCAGCCGGGCGGCGAAGGCCCGGGTGGTCAGGGTATTGGCCGGCTCCGCCACCAGCTCCCGTGCGAACAGGCAGCCGCGCACCCCGGCCGAGACTCGGTCCCAGAACGGTGCCACCGCATCCGGGTGGTCGGCCAGCACGTCCAGCGCGCGCAGCCTCGGCGTGGGGTTGCGCTGGTGGCGGGTGAAGGCCCAGGCGCGCAGGCAGGCGCCGGCGGCGAGCGAGGCGGCGGCGCCGGCCGCCAGCCCGCGGGCGTCGATGGTGAGCCGGACAGCCTCGCCCGCCGCGGCGGCGGCGGCCCCGCCGGCCGCCTCCCAGTCCCGCGCATGCCGGGCCTGGCCGGTGCCGACCAGCAGCACCCGGCCCTCCGGCCCGGCCAGCGCCACCACCTGGCCGGCGGCGCCGGTGAAGCCGGCGGCATTGGCGGCGACGCGCAGCCCATCCGGCACGCAGGCGATGTCCGGCCGCGGCAGGGCGCAGGGGTGGCCGGCATCCTCGCGCGGCGTGCGGCGGAAGCGGACCTTCAGCACGCGGCGGCCCTGCCCGTGCCGCCAGCCGGGCCGCTAACCCTCGTAATGCTCGGCCACCAGCCGGTCGAGCAGGCGCACGCCGAAGGCGGTGGCGCCCTTGGGGATGGTCGGCAGGTCCTTGGTGGTCCAGGCGACGCCGGCGATGTCGAGATGCGCCCAGGGCATCGGCCCGGCCTTGGTGTCGATGAAGCGCTGGATGAACTGCGCCGCGGTGATCGAGCCGCCCGGCCGGCCGCCGACGTTCTTCATGTCGGCGATGTCGGACTTGATCTGCTTGTCGTAGGCCTCGCCCAGCGGCATCCGCCAGCAGGCCTCGCCCACCGCCTTGCCGGCGGCGGTCAGCTGGGCCGAAAGCTCGTCGTCGTTGCTGAACAGCCCGGCGTGCTCATGCCCGAGCGCGATGATGATGGCGCCGGTCAGGGTGGCGAGATCGACCATGAAG
This sequence comes from uncultured Alphaproteobacteria bacterium, assembly GCA_963829365.1. Taxonomy (GTDB): domain Bacteria; phylum Pseudomonadota; class Alphaproteobacteria; order Acetobacterales; family Acetobacteraceae; genus Belnapia. The sequence continues at coordinate 89,718 of CAWHIH010000004.1, forward strand.
CGCGGGGCGAAGCGCTCCTGGCAGTAGTGCAGCACATCGGCCAGCACCAGCCGGCCCTCGGCATCGGTGTTGATGACCTCCACCGTCTGGCCGCTGGCGGTCTTCACCACGTCGCCCGGGCGCTGGGCGTTGCTGCCCGGCATGTTCTCGACCAGCCCGACCAGCCCGACCGCATCCACCTTGGCCTTGCGCCCGGCGAGTGCCGCCATCAGCCCGATGACGGTGCCGGCGCCGGCCATGTCCCACTTCATGTCCTCCATGCCGCCGGCCGGCTTGATGGAGATGCCGCCGGTGTCGAAGGTCACGCCCTTGCCGATGAAGGCGACCGGCTTCTGGCCGCCCTTCTTGCCCTTGGAGGCGCCGTTCCACTGCATGACCACCATGCGGGGTTCCTGGTCGCTGCCCTGCGCCACGCCGAGCAGGGCGCCGAAGCCGAGCTTGCGCATCTCCTTCGGCCCCAGCACCTCGACCACCAGGCCGAGGTTCTCCAGCGCCTTGCAGCGCTCCGCCATCTCGGGCGGGTGCAGGATGTTGGGCGGCTCGCTGACCAGGTCGCGGGCCAGGAACACGCCGTCCGCGATGGCGCGGAGCGGTGCCCAGGCGGCCTTGGCGGCGGCGCCCGCATCGGTGGCGATGCTCAGGCGCTCCAGCTTCGGCTTGTCCTCCTCCTTCTCGGTGGTGCGGTAGCGGTCGAAGCGGTAGCTGCGCAGCAGCACGCCCAGCGTCAGCGAGGCGGCGAGGCCGGCGGGCAGCGCCTCGGCCGCGACCACCACCTCCCGCTCGGACTGGATCAGCGGCAGCAGCGCACCGCCGGCCGCCTCGGCGGCCTCGGCCGTGAGATCCTTGCCGAGGCCGATGACGACGACGCGGCCCGGCCCCGGGGCGCCGCCTTCCAGGGCCGGTGCCCAGATGGTGCAGCTCTGGCCCTTGCGGCCCTTGAAGCCGGCGGCGGCCAGCGCCCGCTGGATGCCGCCGCCGGTCGCCGCGTCGATCGCCTGGGTGAGCCCCCCGTCCTGGCCGATCGTCGCCTCGGCGCCTTCGGCGATGGGCAGCACCAGCGCGCCGTGGCGGGGCAGGGCGGGCTTCACGAAAGCGATGTCGAGCATGCTGGGGGCATCCGGCGCTGTGGAGGGAACCGGCAGGATAGCACCTACCGCGGCTGGCGGGACCAGGGGCGGGCGGCTAAACCCAATGGATGACCGATGCCCCATTGCTGGAACTCGCCGCCGGCCTCGCCCGGCGCGCCGCCGAGGCCATCCTGGCGGTCCGCCGCGCCGGCTTCGTGGTGGACCGCAAATCCGACGAAAGCCCGGTGACCGAGGCCGACCGCGTCGCCGAGGCGCTGATCGTCGAGGGCCTGCGCGCCGCCACGCCGGACATCCCGGTGGTGGCGGAGGAGGAGGTCGCGGGCGGCCTCGTCACCGCCGCCGCGCCCGCCTTCTGGCTGGTCGACCCGCTGGATGGCACGCGGGACTTCGCCAAGGGGCGGGATGAATACGCGGTCTGCATCGGGCTGGTGCGGGGCGGCCGGGCGGTGCTCGGCGCGCTGGTGCTGCCGGCGACCGGGGAGGTGTTCGGCGGGCTGCTCGGCGCCGGCGCCTGGAAGGAAGATGGTGGCCCCCGCCGGGCCATCCGGGTGCGCTCGGTGCCGCCCGAGGGGCTGACGGTGCTGGCCAGCCGGCAATATGCCGACGACCCGCGGATCGGGCCGTTCCTCGCCGGGCGGCCGGTGGCGGTGCGGCGCAGCGTGTCCTCGGCGCTGAAATTCTGCCGGGTGGCGGAGGGCACCGCCGACCTCTACCCACGCTTCGGGCCGACCATGGAATGGGATTCCGCGGCCGGCCAGGCACTGGTGGAGGCGGCCGGCGGGGCGGTGACGCTGGTCGATGGCACACCCCTGCGTTACGGCAAGCCCGGCTGGCGCAACCCGGATTTCGTCTGCCATGGTGGTTCCCAGGGGACGGATATCGCATGACGGAGGTGCTGTCCCCGGCCGGGCTGGGCCGTGCGGCGGCCTTGCTGCGGGACGGCGCGCTGGTCGCCTTCCCGACCGAGACGGTCTATGGCCTCGGCGCCGATGCACGGAACGGCAAGGCGGTGGCGGCCATCTTCGAGGCCAAGGGCCGGCCGCATTTCAACCCGCTGATCTGCCACTACCCCGATGCCGCAGCGGCCTTCGCCGATGTCCATGCCGATGACCGGGCGCGGGCAGTGGCCGAGCGGTTCTGGCCCGGGCCGCTGACCCTGGTGCTGCCGCGCCGCGCCGGCTGCACGGTGGACCTGCTGGCCGGCGCCGGGCTGGACACCCTGGCGGTGCGGGTGCCGGACCACCCCGTGGCGCTGGCGCTGCTGCGGGAGGCCGGGGTGCCGGTGGCGGCGCCCTCGGCCAACCGCTCCGGCGAGGTCAGCCCGACCACGGCGGCGCATGTGCTGGCCGGGCTCGGGGGCCGAATCGCCGCGGTGCTGGATGCCGGGCCCTGCGCGGTGGGCGTGGAATCAACCGTGCTGGACCTGACCGGCGCCGGCCCGGTGCTGCTGCGGCCGGGCGGGGTGCCGGTGGAGGCGCTGGAGGCGCTGCTCGGCCCGGTCGGCCGACCGCTGCCGCTGGCGGCCGCGGCGGCCAGCGCCTCGCTGCGCTCGCCGGGGATGATGCTGTCCCACTACGCCCCCGGACTGCCGGTACGGCTGGGCGCCACCACGGTCGCGGCGGATGAGGCGCTGCTGGCCTTCGGGACGCCGCTGCCGGGCGCGGCGGTGGTGTGGAACCTGTCCGCGGCGGGCGACGTGCGGGAAGCCGCGGCGCGGCTGTTCGCCGGGCTGCGCTGGCTGGATGCGGAAGGGGCGGCGCGCGGCTGCCGCGGCATCGCCGCCATGCCGGTGCCGGAGGCCGGGCTCGGTGCGGCGATCAACGACCGGCTGATGCGCGCCGCGGCGCCGCGCTAGCCCTTTGCCGGGACTGGTGTAGCCTGTGCGGCAAGGCGCCTCGAAGCGCCGCACAGGAGGGAACCGGATGCCCAAGCTTCGCAGCGCCGCACTCGCGCTTGCCGTCATGCTCGCGCCGTCCATCGCCAGGGCGCAGGTCTCGGACGAGGTGGTGCGCATCGGCGTGCTCACCGACATCTCCGGCCCCTATGCCGATTGGTCGGGCCCCGGCTCGGCCGTCGCGGCGCGGCTGGCGGTGGAGGACCATGGCGGCCGGGTGCTCGGCAAGCCGGTCGAGGTGATCAGCGGCGACCACCAGAACAAGCCCGATGTCGGCAGCGCCCTCGCCCGCCGCTGGATCGACACCGAACGGGTGGACATGATCATCGACATGCCGAACAGCGCCGTCGCGCTGGCGGTGCAGCAGGTGGGGCGGGAGCGCAACCGCATCATCATCAACACCGGCGCCGCCAGCACCGAGATCACCGGCCGGCAGTGCTCGCCGGTCGGCTTCCACTGGGTCTCTGACAGCTACGCGCTGTCCTCCGGCACCACCCGGGCGGTGATGCGCCAGGGCGGCAAGTCCTGGTTCTTCCTGACGGTCGACTACGAAGGCGGCTATGCGCTGGAACGCGCCTCGGAAGCGGTGGTGAAGGCCGAGGGCGGGCAGGTGCTCGGCCATGCGCGGCACCCGCTGAATGCCGGGGATTTCTCCTCCTTCCTGTTGCAGGCGCAATCCTCGCGCGCGCAGGTGGTGGCGCTGGCCAATGCCGGCACGGACACCATCAACGCCATCAAGCAGGCCGGCGAGTTCGGGCTGACCCGGCAGGGCCAGCGGCTGGTCGGCATGTTCGTCAACATCACCGACGTGAAGGCGCTGGGCCTCGCCGCCTCGCAGGGCGTGGTGGCGACGGAGGCGTGGTACTGGGACCGCAACGACGAAAGCCGCGCCTTCGCCCGCCGCTTCGCCGAACGCCACCGCGACGCCATGCCGAGCCAGTACCAGGCCGGCATCTACTCCGCCGTGCGGCACTACCTGAAGGCCATCGAGGCGGCCGGCACGGACGAGGCGATGGCGGTGGCGGCGAAGATGCGCGAGCTGCCGGTCAACGACATGTTCGCCACCAACGGCAAGGTGCGGGCGGATGGCCGCCACGTGCACGAGATGTACCTGGTCGAGGCGAAAACGCCGGCGGAATTGCAGGGGCCGTGGGACCTCTACCGCATCCTGTCCACCATCCCCGCCGAGCAGGCCTTCCGCCCGATGGCCGACGGCGGCTGCCCGCTGGTGCGGCAATGAGCGCGGCCCTGGGCTTCGTCGGCCTCGGCGCGATGGGCGGGCCGATGGTCCGGCGGCTGCTGGCGGCCGGGCACCGGGTGCTGGCGCATGACGTGAACCCGCAGGCCCTGGCCACCGCCGTCGCGGGCGGGGCGGAACGGCGGGACAGCCCCGCCGCCATCGCCGCCGAGGCGGAGGTGGTGCTGGTCAGCCTGCCGACGCCGGATGTGGTGCGGCAGGTGGCGCTCGGCGCTGGCGGGCTCGCCGAGGGCGCTGCGCTGCAGATCTACATCGACCTGTCCACCACCGGCGCGCAGGTGGCGCAGGCGGTGGCGGCGGGGCTGGCGCCGCGCGGCGTGGTTTCGCTGGATGCGCCGGTCAGCGGCGGCATCGCCGGGGCGGAGGCCGGCACGCTTTCGGTGATGGCGGCCGGCGACGCCGAAGCCTTCGCCCGGGTGCGGCCGGTGCTGGAGGTGATCGGCGCCAATACCGTGCTGGTCGGCAACAAGGTCGGCCAGGGCCAGACGCTGAAGCTGGTGAACAACCTGCTGGCCGCAACCACCTGGGCCGCGGCCTGCGAGGCGCTGACCATGGGCGCCAAGGCCGGGCTGGACCCGGAGCTGATGGTCGGCGTCATCAACAAATCCTCCGGCCGCAGCTTCGCCACCGAGCGCTTCGCCGCCGGGCCGGTGCTGACCCGGCGCTTCGACTTCGGCTTCCGCATGGAACTGATGGCCAAGGACATGCGGCTCGCCCTGCAGGAGGCCGAGGCGCTCGGGCTGGTCATGCCGACCAGCCGCGCCGCGCAGATGCTGTACGGGCTGGCGATGGCGGGCGGTGGCGGCAAGGGCGACGTGACCGAGCTGGCGCGCATCACCGAGGATTGGGCGGGGACGGAGATCGCCGCCACCCGCCGGAACGACGGATCGGCCTGAGGGCCATCCCGCCGCCCTGAAAGGACCGGCCGGGCGGTTCAGCCCGGCCGGGTGCGGCTCAGCCGACGATCTGCCACTGGCCGTCCGGAGCCGCGGCGAGTTCCACGGCATTGGTGATGGCGGTGCCATCCATGGTCCAGGTGGCGACCTTGCCGTCCTGGTGGCGCCAGAGGATGTCCGCCTTGCCGTCGCCGTTGAAGTCATCGGTGCCGGCGATGGTCCACTCGGTGCCGGGGTTGGCATCGATCACGCCGGCCTCGGTGATCGTGGTGCCGTCCATGGTCCAGATCGCGACCTGGCCGTCCTGGTGGCGCCAGAGGATGTCAGCCTTGCCGTCGCCGCCGAAGTCGCCGGTGCCGGCGATGCTCCATTCGGTGCCTGGGTCGGCATCGATCACGCCGGCCTCGGTGATCGTGGTGCCGTCCATGGTCCAGACCGCGACTTGGCCGTCCTGGTGGCGCCAGAGGATGTCCGCCTTGCCGTCGCCGCCGAAGTCACCGGTGCCGGCGATACTCCATTCGGCGCCGGGGTTGGCATCGACTTCGCCAGCCGCGGTGATCGCCGCGCCGTCCATGGTCCAGACCGCGACCTTGCCGTCCTGGTGGCGCCAGAGGATGTCCGCCTTGCCGTCGCCGCCGAAGTCGCCGGTACCGGCGACGGTCCATTCGGCGCCGGGCTGGGCTTCGATCTCGCCGGCGTCGGCGATCAGGTTGCCATCCATGGTCCAGACCGCGACCCGGCCATCCTGGTGGCGCCAGAGGATGTCAGCCTTGCCGTCGCCGCCGAAGTCGCCGGTGCCGGCGACGGTCCAGTCGGTGCCGGGGTTGGCATCGATCTCGCTGGCATCCGCAATCTCGGCGGCGTCCATGGTCCAGAGCGCGACCTTGCCGTCCTGGCCCCGCCAGAGGATGTCCGCCTTGCCGTCGCCGTCGAAATCGTTGTGGACCCGCGCCGGATCGGGGTTCCAGGCCGGATCGAGCGATCCGTAGGAGAAGGTGTAGTCGCCCGTACGTCCCCTGTAGCCATCAAGCTGGATGTAATAGCTCAGCGTAGGATCCGCGGCGAAAGTCACTTCCGACGCCAAGCCGAACTGGCTGTCGTCGTTGTCCACGACCTTGAGCAGATCGCCGAAATCAGTGGTGCCAGTGCTGCTGTAAACGGTCAGGGTGGTGTCAAAAGCAGATCCGCTCGTGTTGAAGTAGACCGTGCTGGTCACGTCCGGATTGTATACGAACCAGACGCTCCTGTTGACATCGCTGATCCAACGCGAGTCGGGTTCACCCACCTGCTCGGTCGCCTCGCTGGTGGTCCCGCTGTAGGTGAAGGGGAAAGCGGTGATCTCTACTGCGTTGGCAATGTCGTCATTCACGGGCGCTGGCATGGGTCGACCTTCTGCGGAAGCGAGAACGATTCCTATTCTGGCCGATTCGGTTTCCCAAGAATAAACCAATAGAGATTGTGTCCAGGAAATCCCTGAACGAATACGTTCGCCCTCATCGGCATTTTCCACGTGGCGGCAATTATGCCGATATCATTACAAAAAATCGTCAGTTCCGATGGATCGCCACGGCGACCTTGCCTGTCCCATCCAGTCTCTGGCGGCGCCAGCCTGCTCTGCCCGGCGCCGCCATCGTTCAGGCCGGGCTGCGTTCCAGCAGCTCGATCGAGATGTTCTCCGGCCCGCGGATGAAGCAGATGCGGATGCCGGGGCGGGGCTCGGTCGGCTCCATGGTGAATTGCACGCCCTTGGCCTTCAGCCCGGCCACCGCCGCATCCAGCCCGGTCACGCTCAGGCCGAAATGGTCGATCCCCTGGTAGGGCGCGGAGGGCGGCGCCGCGGCGGCGGCATCGGCCTGGATGATGAACACGTCCTGGCCGCCGACCTTCATGTCGATGCGCGGCTTGCCCTGCTGCATGCTGCGGATGATCTCGGCGCCGAGCATCTCCTCGAACCAGCGGGCGGTCGCTTCCGGGTCGGGGCTGCGCAGATGGACGTGGTCGAAGGTGTAGTCGGGCATTGCCGTGTTCCTCCTGGTGGCGGGGAAGCCTAGGGCCGCCGCCGGCCACTTGACCATCGCCGGGGCGCCGAATGATGTTCGGCCGATGGACCAGCAGACCGAACTCGCCAAGGTGAAGGGCCGCATCCGCGCCCTCGCCGCCAAGACCGTCGAGCGCGGCTGCTCCGAGGCCGAGGCGATGGCCGCCGCCGCCAAGGTGGGCGAGCTGCTGGAGATCTACGGCCTTTCCATGAGCGAGGTGGAGCTGCGCGAGGAAGCCTGCGTGCAGACCAGGCTGGCGGCGCATGGCCCGGGCCGGATCGCGCTGCGCTGGCTGTTCCCGGCCGTGCTGCGGTTCTGCGAATGCCGCGGCTGGACCGACGGGCGGCAGGATTTCGTGCTGTTCGGGCTGGAGCCCGATGTGCAGATGGCCGAATACCTGCTGCGGGTGATCGAGGGCGCGCTGGCCTGGGAGGAAGCCCGCTACCGCCGCAGCGCCGAGTACCGCACCAACCCGCTGCCCGGGCAATCCATCCTCCGCAGCTTCCGCTACGGCTTCGCCGACCGGGTGGCCAGGCGGCTGGATGCGCTGGCCAACGAGCGCCAGCAGGCGGCCGAGGCCCGCCGCGCCGCCGCGCCCGCGGGCGGCACCGCCCTGGTGCTGGCCAAGGCGAAGAAGGTGGAGGAGGGCTTCCGCGGCCTCGGCGTCCGGCTGCGGAGCGTCACCAGCAGCGCCACGGTGCGGGACCGCGGCGCCTATGGCCATGGCGCGGCGGCGGGCGGCCGGGTCGGGCTGGGCCGGCCGGTGGGCGCGGGGCCGGGCACCAAGGGGCTGGCCAAGGGGTCGAAATGAGCCGGTGCGATGCCGCGGCGCGGCGGCTCTATGCCTGGGAAGACCGGGTGGTGGCGCCGCGCGATACCGCTGCCGTGCCATTCGCGCAGTTGCAGGCGCTGGTGGACCATGTCTGGGCGGCCGAAGGGCTGCGCTTCCCGCCGCGCATCCGCCCCCTGCCCCGCCAGGCCCGCGGCACCGTCGCCCGCGCCACCCGGCTGGCGATCGAGGCCCCGGCGCGGCTGCCGAGCTGGGTGCTGCTGCACGAGCTGGCGCATGCCATGACCAGCACGGCGGAAGGCGCCAGCGCCGGCCATGGGCCGGTGTTTGTCGGGCTGTATCTCGGCCTGCTGGTGCGGCATGCGCGGATGCCGGAGGCGGAGCTGGCGGCCTCCCTGCGGGCCGCCGGCATCGGCTTCGACCCGGCGGCCAGGCCCGTCTTCCTGGGGTGACCCGCGGCGGCTGGAGCGCTTTCCGTTCGAACTGGCTCACGGAAGGCGCTCCAGCCTGTTGTTCACGCGAGCAAATTACCCCTGCCGGGTGATCCCACCCGTTCGGGGTTTGCTCTAGGCTGCGGCGGAAACCAGGGAGGGAAGCGATGCGCCCGAGGATTGCCTTCGTCGGTGCCGGTGCGGTGGGCGGCTATGTCGGCGGGCACCTCGCCCGCCTCGGCCATGACGTGACGCTGATCGACCCCTGGCCGGAGCATGTCGAGACCATCCGGGCCAAGGGGCTGGCGCTGTCCGGGCTGGAGCCGGAGGAGAACGTGACGGTGCAGGTGCCGATCCTGCACCTGACCGAGGTGCAGGGCTTCTCCCGGCAGCGGCCGATCGACATCGCTTTCGTCAGCGTGAAATCCTACGACACCGTCTGGGCGACGCATTTCATCGCGCCCTATCTCAGCGAGGGCGGCTACGTCGTCAGCCTGCAGAACTGCATCAACGAGGAACGCATCGCCGGCGTGGTCGGCTGGGGCCGCACGGTGGGCATGATCGCGGCGACCATCTCGGTGGACCTGTATGAGGCGGGGCACATCCGCCGCACCGTGCCGCGCGGCGGGGCCAACCGCATCGTGTTCCGGGTCGGCGAGGTGCATGGCCGCATCACCCCGCGGGTGGAAGCACTGGGCGAGATGGTCGCCGGCATCGACAGCGTGAAGGTCACCACCAACCTCTGGGGCGAGCGCTGGTCGAAGCTCTGCGTCAACGGCATGCGGAACGGGCTCAGCGCCGCCACCGGCCTCTCGGGCAATGAATGCGACACCAACGAGCAGATCCGCCGCTTCGCCATCCGCATCGGCGCGGAGGCGGTGCGGATCGGCCAGGCGCTCGGCTACAGCCTGGAGAAGATCCAGAACATCGACCCCGAGGTGCTGGCCATGGCCGGCGAGGGCGACGCCGCCGCGCTGGATACCGCCGAGAGCACGTTGCTCGCCTCGGTGAAGGCCGGCCAGCGCAGCGCGCTGCAGCGGCCTTCCATGGGCCAGGATATGCTGAAGGGCCGCAAGACCGAGATCGACTACATCAACGGCTTCATCGCCGCGGAAGGGGTGAAGGCCGGCCTCGCCGCCCCCGCCAATGCCGCGCTGACCGATGTGGTGAAGCGGGTCGAGCGGGGCGAGATTCCGGCGCGGCCGGAGAACATCATCGGGATCAACATCTGATGCCGCTCCGCACGGCGGACCGCGTCGAGATCCAGGTGCTGGTGGACAATGTCACGGACAGCCTGTCCACCACGCCGGCCTTCGTCACCCGCGAATGGGTGGCGCTGCGCCGCCGGGGGATGCAGGTGGTCTCGGGCGGCGCGCTGTGCTGCGCCAACCACGGGCTGTCCCTGGTCGTCACCGCGCATGGGCCGGGCGGCCCGCGCAGCATGCTGTTCGATGGCGGGCCGGTCGACTACGCGGTGGAGCGCAATGGTACCCGGCTGGGCGTGGATTTCGGGGCGATCGGCGCGGCGATGCTCTCGCACGGCCATTGGGACCACGCCGGCGGGCTGCCGCAGGCGCTGCGGATGATCGGCGCGGCCAATGGCGGCGTCGCGGTGCCGCTGTACCTGCACCCCGGCATGTTCCACGAGCGCGCCTCCCGCCAGGCTGATGGCGGGGTGCTGCCGATGGACCGGGTGCCGCCGCCGGAGGACTGGGCCGGGATGGGCGCCGCGCCGGTGGTGACGGCGGAGGCCACCACCTGCCTCGACGGGCTGTTCTACATCAGCGGCGAGATCCCCCGCCGGACCGGCTACGAGCGCGGCCTGCCGAACCAGGTCCGCCGCACCGCGCCCGATGCGCCATGGGAGCCGGACCCGCTGCTTATGGACGAGCGCTTCCTGGCGGTGCGGGTCAGGGACCGCGGGCTGCTGGTATTCTCCGCCTGCTCGCATGCCGGCATCGTCAACGTGCTGCACCACGCCCGCGCCTGCTTCCCCGGCGAGCCGATCTTCGCCGCCATGGGCGGTTTCCACCTGTCCGGCGAGAACGAGGCGATCATCCCCGAGACGGTGCGGGACTTGGCGCAGTTCGGCATGGCGCATGTCTTCCCGGCGCATTGCACAGGCTGGCGGGCGGTGAATGCGCTGGAACGGGCCTTCGGCGAACCGGCGGTGGTGCCGGCCGCGGTGGGGAAGATCTACGCTATCTAGAGCGCATTCCGTTCGACATGGCTCACGGAATGCGCTCTAGCCTGTTGTTTAGGCGAGCAAATTACCCCTGCCGGGTGATTCCACCCGTTCGGGGTTTGCTCTAGGCTTCAACCGTTGGCCTTGAGATAGGCGATCAGGTCGTTCATCTGCTGCTCGCTCCGCAGCCCCGGATAGGTCATGGCTCCGCCGGGGATCACCGCCTTGGGGTTGGTGATGTAGGCGCGCAGCCTGGCCTCGTCCCACACCAGCCCCTCCGCCGCCTTGCCGCGCAGCGCGGTGGAATAGCGGAACCCCTCGATCGCGCCCGCCGGACGGCCGAGGACGCCGTGCAGGTTGGGGCCGACGCCGTTGCGCCCGCCCTCGGCGATGGTGTGGCATGCCCGGCACTGGTTGTAGACCCGCTGGCCGGCGGCGGCATCCTGCGCCGCGGCGGGCAACGCGAGGCCGCCGGCCAGGACCAGGGACAGCAGTGCGGCTCGGACCATGCGGGCGACGTCTCCGGTTGTACCGGGCGGGCAGTGCACGCGGGGCGCCGGGACGTCAAGCATGGGCGGAGCGCTCAGGCCCAGGGATTGCGGCGGCCCCGGCTGGCGCCCTGGCTGCTGCCCCGGCTGCCCCCCTGGCCACCCCAGGGCGAGGCGGGCGGGCGGGCGGCGGGCGGGGCGCCCCAGCCGGCGCTGCGCGGCGCGGGGGCCGGCGGCGCCATGGCCAGCAGCCGGCGGATGCGTTCCTCGGTCGGCGGATGGGTGGTGAACAGGCTGTCCATCCGCATCCCGGACAGCGGGTTGATGATGAACATATGCGCGGTCGCCGGATTGGCCTCGGCGGTCTGGTTCACCCGGCCCTGCTTGTACTGCTCAAGCCGGCCCAGGCCGCCGGCCAGCCAGCGCGGGTCGCCGCAGATCTCGGCCCCCATGCGGTCCGCCTCGTATTCGCGGGACCGGCTGATGGCCATCTGCACCAGCATCGCGGCGAGCGGGCCGACGATCATCAGCAGGATGATGCCGATCGGGCCGAAGGGGTTGCGCTGGCCGTCGCCCCGGCCGCCGAACAGGAAGCCGAATTGCGCCAGCATGCCGATGGCCCCCGCCAGGGTGGCGGTGATGGTCATGATGAGCGTGTCGCGGTGCTTGATATGCGCCAGCTCATGCGCGACCACCCCGGCCACCTCCTCCTCGGACATCAGGTCGAGCAGGCCGGTATTGACCGCGACCGCGGCGTTCTCGGGGTTGCGGCCGGTGGCGAAGGCGTTGGGCTGGGCCTCATGGATGACGTAGAGCGCCGGCATCGGCAGCCCGGCGCGCTGCGACAGCTCCTGCACCATGCGGTACAGCCGCGGCGCGCTTTCCGGCGCGATGGGCTCGGCATTGTGCATGGACAGCACCATCCGGTCGCTGTTCCACCAGGCCCAGAGGTTGGTGCCGCAGGCGAAGAGGAAGGCGATGACCATGCCCGTTTGGCCGCCCAGCAGGTAGCCGATGCCGAGGAACAGGGCGGTCATCGCCGCCAGCAGAACCGCTGTCCGAAAATAGCCGCTCATGAATTACCGCTCCTTTACGCATCTTCGCCGGCGTATCGCGTTGAAGGGGTAGCGCGGAACCCCTCCGCGACCCCAGATGATGCGCATGACCGATCCCCGACAAGCCCCCCTTCAAGCCCCAGAGAACGTGATCCGGAACGTGATGTCAGGTCCTACCCCGCTGCCGCCGGCCGACCCGCCTGCCCCCGTGCCCCCGGTGCCGCCCGGCCCGCCCGGCCCGGACCGCCCGCCCGCGCCGGTGAAGGATCCGCCCGGCCAGGACCGCCCGGTGCCCGGCGACCCTACCGAGCCCCCCGCCGGTGACCCGCCGAGCGACCCGCCGGTTCGCATGAAGGAAATCGGCGGCCCCGCCGGCCCCGAGCCGACCCGCTACGGAGATTGGGAACGCAAGGGCCGCGTCAGCGATTTCTGAGCGCGGCGAACGGCAGCCCGATGGGAAGACGGCAATGCGCTATCGGTTGCTGGTGATCCTGCTGGCCATCGGGCTGCCCGCCTGCGCCGCCGACAGCTTTCATCCGGCGCCATGGGATGGCGGTGTTCAGGCCCCGGCCTGGCGCCGCCCCGCGCCGCCCGCGCCGCCGGGCTACCCCGCGCCGGTGGACAGCGCCCGCGCCTGACGACCGACCCTGGTTCAGGCAGGCGTCAGTCGCAGCGCGCCGTCCAGCCGGATGGTCTCGCCGTTCAGCAGCGGATTGGCGGCGATGGCCAGCACCATCGCGGCGTATTCATCCGGCCGGCCGAGCCGGTTGGGGAACAGCGGCAGCCTGCCCAGCGCCTCCCGCGCCTCGGGGGCAAGGCCGGCCATCATCGGCGTCTCGATCAGCCCGGGCGCCAGGGTCATCACCCGGATGCCGAAGCGCGCCAGTTCCCGCGCCGCCGGCAGGGTCAACCCGACCACGCCCGATTTGCTGGCGGCATAGGCGCATTGGCCGATCTGGCCCTCATAGGCGGCGATCGAGGCGGTGTTGACCACCAGCCCGCGCTCGCCCTCGGCCAGCGGTGGCAGCACGGCCATCCGGGCGACGGCCAGACGCAGCACGTTGAAGGTGCCGATCAGGTTGACCCGCACCACTTGGTCGAACATCGCCAGCGGGTGCGGCCCCTGCCGCCCCACCACGCGGGCGGCCGGGGCGATGCCGGCGCAGTTCACCGCCAGCCGAAGCGGCCCGAGCGCCTCGGCGGCATCGAGCGCGGCATTCACCGCCGCCTCATCCGCAACATCGCCGGCCGCGGCGACGCCGCCGATCCGGGCCGCCACCGCCTCCGCCGCATCGCCCCGCAGGTCCATGACCACCACGCGGGCGCCGGCCGCCGCCAGGGCTGTCGCCGTCGCCGCCCCGAGGCCCGAGCCGCCGCCGGTGACCAATGCCGCAATGCCGTCGAGTTCCATGGCCCTGCTCCCCGTTGTGCGGCCGATTGTAGCGGGGCCGGCCGGCGGCTGGGTAGGTTCAGCCTTCCGGGCCGGTGCAGCCGGGCGGGCGCTCGCTGGCCGGATGGCTGGGCGGATGCAGGCCGGCGGGCAGGCACCGCAGCCGGCCATCGGCGTGGCGGACGGCAACCCGCACCGCATGGCCGAGCCGGCGGACCCGCTCGGCATCCCGCAGGGCCAATTCCAGTGCGGCGCGGCGGGAGGCGAAGCAGCCGCAGCGCTCGGCCTGCAGGGATACGGTCCAGTGGGCCGCGTCCCGCTCGACTACGTATTCGAGGCTTTGGATCCAGGCCATGGCCTGCCGCCCCCCATGATGCCCGGTGCATGGCGGCGCAGCTGCGGCGGCCGACCCGTCTCACCCATGCGGAGGCTCCTGCCCTGGAGCCGCAGCACCAGCGCCCTGCGCAACTCGTGGATGAAGCCTTCGGCGTCCGCTCGGGCCGCCTGCTCGGATGGCTGTGCCAGGCCTGCACGCATGCGCCACTCCCCCCGTGATTCTTCAGCGGCATAATTCGGCGCGATCGAAGTCGCCGCCTGCCCTGGTTGTCGAGGCCACCACGCTACAGCCTGCCGTTGCATTGACATGGATCAGGACCGCACACCGACCGCTATCACCAGCGCGTGATTCCCGCCTTTTCCTCGGCGGCTCCGTCGCAGTGCCGTGATGCCCGGGATTGATCGGCATCAATCCCATTCATCATCGCTGCGACAACCTTCGGAACGCCCGAAGGACAGGGCGGGATGCATGAAACCGGAGGGCCTACTCATCATGTCAGAAGCCAAGGCCCCGGAACCGGTGAAGGTCGAACAGGGCAGCCAGCCAACCGCGCAACAGCCTGCTTCCAGGCCGGATACCCTGTGGCAGCCCTTTTCCGCATTGCGTGAGGAGGTCGACAGGCTGTTCGACAATGTCTGGCGCGGCTTCGGCGGGTCCTCGCCCACCCGGATGCAGCGTCAGCCGGCCGAGGCCCAACCGCTGTGGCGCCTCGACACCGCCTTCGGCATGGTCGCACCCATGGTCGACGTGACCGAGGGCGAGAAGGAATTCCGCATCAGCGCCGAGCTGCCCGGCCTGTCCGCGGAGAATGTCGAGTTGGTGGTCAACGATGACATGCTGACCATCCGCGGCGAGAAGAAGGAGGAAAAGGAGGAGAAGGCCGAGAACTACCACCGCTCCGAGCGGCGCTTCGGATCCTTCCAGCGGTCCTTCCAACTGCCACGCGGGGTCGATCGCGACCGCATCGAGGCGAGGTTCGACAAGGGCGTGCTGCAGGTGACACTGCCGAAGACCGCCGAGGCGGCGGCGCGGCAGAAGCGGATCGAGATCAGCCAGGGCTAGCGCGGCGGCCCCGCGCTCTGCCCCGGGGGCCGGAACCGAAGGTTCCGGCGGAGTTGCATCAGCCGCCTCGCTTCAGGCGGAGCGCACCAGCGCCATCTGCCGCAATGCCCGCGGCATCCGGCCGCCCAGCGCCAGCCAGGCGACGACCACATAGACCATGCCGCCACCGAACACCGCCGCCATGACACGGCCCATCGGCGGCAGGGCGAGGGTGTTTTCCAGGGCCATCACCACCACCGCCATCGCCGCCGTCGCCACCAGCCCGGGCGCGATCTTGCCCAGCAGCCACAGCGGCGAACGGCGCAACTCCCGCAGCACCAGCCAGGTCAGCCCGGGCGCGAACAGGATGCATTGCGCGCCCCAGACCAGCGCCACCTGCTCCGGCGTCTCCGGCTGCACCACCACCAGCGCGACCATCGGCAGCACCAGCGTGCCGAGCGCGATGTAGAAATTCCGCTTGGCCTTGCCGACCGCCACGAACAGGCTGATGTAGTCGCCGTACAGGAACGTGAACATCACCGCGACACCAGCGATCTGCGCGGCGCTCGCGGCACCCGCCCAGGCCGGGCCAAGCAGCCCGTGCACGAGGTCCGGCGCGATCAGCGCCAGGCCGGCGGCGATCGGCAGCCCGAGCAGCGCCTGCAACTGGGCAAGCTCGCCGAAGGCTTCGGCCATCGCCGGGCGGTTGTCCTGCAGGGCGCAGAGCCTCGGCATGGAAAGCCGGCCGATGGTCTGCCAGACGATGGCCAATGCGGCATCCAGCAGGCGGAAGGCGAAATGCGACACCGCCAGCACCGATTGCGACACGACGAAGCCGAGCGCCAGCAGGAACAGCCGGTAGCGCCCCACATGCACCGCGATCCCCGCCATCTGCGGCGCGGCGACCGGCCACAGGTCGCGCAGCGCGGCGACATCAAGGCGCGGCCGAAGCTGCAAGCCGCCGCCGCGCAGCAGCAGGATGAAGGTGATGGTGGTGGCGACCATCTGGTTCACCACCATCGCCCATGGGCCATAGCCGATGCCCGCCACCGTCAGCCCCGCCGCCAGGGCCAGCGGCTGGCCGAGCAGCAGCCGCAGCGCCAGGATGCGGAACCGCTGTTCCCGCAGCAACAGCCCCGAGGCGGTGCCGGAGAAGGCCGCCAGCGGCATCATCGGCGTGAGCGCCAGGATCAGCCAGACCACCTCCGGCGAGCCGGTGCTGGAGGCGATGAATGGTGCCGCGGCGGCCATGCCCAGGGCGAGGAACAGGTTGAGCAGCACGGCTACGGTGGCAGCGCTGCTGGAATGGCGTTTGGTGAGCGCCGGGTACTGCACCAGCGCATCCGAGAACAGGGTCGCGCCGAACACTTCGAGCAGAAGAAATGTTGCAATGGCAATGGTGCCAATACCGGTGGCGTGAGGACCGATTACCCGGCCGATCATCATCATCGACGCGAAGGAAAAGATTGCCGCGGCGACACTTTCGGCGAGTACCCAGGCAGGGGCTTGGGGTCCAGGTAGGTGCATTCGCAAGGGACAGACCTTCCAGGCGGCATCAGCTTCGGGCGCCCACCGCGGTAGAAGCTGCATAGCCGATCCCGCTTCATTCCGGCTGTTCAAATTCCGGAGCAGTCTGGATGTTCAGATGGGACGCCGGGCACCGATGTGGCATTGAACCCCATGAACGCAGCTGTTGAGGAAGCCCCGTAGCTGATGCCGCGAGATTCAGACGAACTGCCCTTCGGCATGCGTGTGGTGGGGGAGCCGCCGCGCGCCGCACCGCATGAAATCATCGGCGTAGTAGTCGCCCGGAACGAGGCGCTGCGGATCGGCGCGGCAATCCGCCATGCGCGCCGGCTCGGGGTTGGCCCGATCATCCTGATCGACAATCTCTCCACGGACGAAACCCGCGCCAACGCCAGCGCCTTCGGCCGGGTCCATGTCATCGAGGCACCGGAGAAGTTCTCGGAATCGCATTTCGGCATCAACTGGCTGAATGCGATCCTTGACCGGTTCGCACACGACCGCTGGTCGCTGATCTTTGATGCCGATGAACTTCTGGTGTTTCCCGGCAGCGAGGCGCCCGGCAGCCTGCCGATGCTCTGCGACCACCTCGATTCGATCGGAAGCGAATGCCTCCTGGTGCGGATGCTGGATTGCTTCCCGAAGGAGCCGCTGCATGCGGTGCGGTACCAGCCCGGCGATGACCTGACCGAAGCGGCGCCCTGGTTCGAGCCGCCCCGCCTGCACCATGAGGCGGCACCCTACTTCCCCTATGTGGCGGAGTACGGCGGTATCCGGGAACGGCTGTTCTTTCCCGAGACCAACCCCGAGAACCCCAGGCGCTTCATCCACCAGAAGCTCTACAACCTCGGCTGGCGGCTGCCATTCCTGCGGCAGGCCGGGTGGTTCACGAAGCTGGCGCCGCGCTGCTCACCCAACCTGACGAAGGTGCCGCTGCTGCGCTGGCGGGCCGGCATGCGTTGGCTGAACAACCATTCGCTCACGCCGCTGGCCCTGGCCGCAACCCAGCCGAGCGGCGTGCTGCTCCACTACAAGTTCCTGCAGGACTTCCATGACCGGGTGGTCGATGCTGTCACGCGCGGGGCGCATTTCGACGGCTCGGCCGAGTACCACCGCTACCTCGCGGCACTGCGGCAAAACCCCCAGTTCACGCTGCATGGCGAGCGGAGCCTGGGCTACACCGGGCCGGACCAGCTCGTCGGGCTTGGGTTGATGCAGGATACCGCGGAATGGGACGCGGCCCGCAGCAGGGTGGAGATGGTAGCGCTCAGCCAAGGCTGAGCGCCGCCGGAGCCGGTCCCGCCGCGCAAGCGGCGGTCCCTTGGGCCTAGATGGTGGACGGCCCGCGCCCCAGCGCCATCCGCACGAAGCCCTGCGCATAGGCCAGGCGCCAGCGCAGGCCCAGCAGCCAGGTGCTGCGGGCCGGAACCACGGCCGCCGGCGCGAGCAGGATAGAAACCGCCAGGCGTCGCGGAAACTCCCGCCATACCCTGTCCGGCTGCCCCAGCAGCCGGCGCGTCGATACCGTCGAGGCGCCCTGCCAGTAGAGGCGTTGCAGCAGCCAGGCCGGTGTCAGGCGCTGGGCCTGGATGCAATGGTGCACCATGATCCTGGAATCGTGCCGGATCGACCGGCCGCTGTCCTGCAGCTTCCACGCCAGATGCACGTCCTCGTCGGACAGCAGCATGTTGCCGCGCCGGCCGAGGTTCTCGAGGAAGCCGCCGGCGGCGAGCAGGGCGTCCCGGTCCACCACGAAATTGGCGCCATAGGGGCCAATCCCCTTCGGCACCTCGGGCGTGCGGTATTCGCCGCGGCCATTCCATTCCGTGATGGTGAGCACGCCACGCAGATGATCCGGCCACCAGGCCGGCAGCGGCGCTTCCCATACCGGCAGCGCGCGGCCACTCAGGACCGCGGGCGGCACGGGCTGCTCGGCGGCGACGCAGCTGATCTGCTCCACCCAGTCCGGCGCTGCCAGCGCATCGTCATCGATATACGCAACGTAATAACCCGTGGCAGCCCGCGCGCCGGCGTTGCGTGCCACACTTAAGCCAATTTCATCCACTCTGATGAGGGTCGCGTTCGGGACCGAGGCGACCAGATGCCTTATTTCGGCCGCAGCAGCAGGCGAGGAACAGCTATCGACCACGACGATGTCGAAGCCATCCTGCCCGACGGTTTGCATGCGCAGACTGTCGAGGCAGGCCTGGAGGTATGCCGTTCGGTCATGCGTGCAGATGCAGGCCGTGACAGATGGGCCGCGGCGGGTCAGCGCCCGGACCGGCGGGCCTTCGAGGGTATGTACCGAAATTTCCATCGCCTAACAGACCAAGCATGAAAGCTGCATGGGCCGGTCTCCTGGTCAACGATCACGTGCACCGCAAGCAGGCAACGGTTGGTGGTTGCCTGGCGATACGGCTTGCGCCGTCCGCCCCACGGTCCGTCCGGAACCCGCTCAGTACCGAACCGGTCGTGGCTTGCGATACCGTTCCTTTACGGCGAAAAATCCTGCCGCGCTCAACACGAAACAGCGAAACATTGCTGCGCAGCGAAAGGTGAAATTGCTGCCGCGCGGCTGGTCCGGGCGCTATCCGCGCGCCCGCCCGATCAGCGCCAATCCCTCGGCAACCGAAACGAATTCCCCGCCGCCAGCCAGCTTGGCGGCGCCGAACCGCGCCTCGAACATGCGCCGCACCGCCGGGACGAGCGAGGTGCCGCCGGTCAGGAACACGCGGTCCACCTGCTCGGGCGGCAGGCCGGCCTCGGCCAACGCCTGATCCACCGCGTCACCAAGCCTGGCGAGGTCCGGGGCGATCCAAGCCTCGAAGTCCACCCGCTCGATCTTCGCCTCCACGCTGAAGCCCTCGTGATGGAATTCGAGCGTGGCGCTTGGCGCCCGGGACAGCGCGGCCTTCACCCCGGATACGGCGCGGTAGAGCGAATAGCCCGCCTCCTCCTCGATCAGCCGGATCAGGTGGTGCAACCGCTCCGGGTGGTCGGCGGTGCGGGCGACCTCGGCGATGTCGCGCAGGGTGCGTGGCGCGCGCATCAGTGAAAGCCGGTGCCAGCGGGCGAAGCCGGTGAACCAAGCCGGCGGGATCGGCAGCGGCTTGCCCATGACCCGGTAATTGTCCGCCTTGCCGAGTAGCGGGGAGACCACCCGGTCGATGATGCGGTAGTCGAAGCTGTCCCCGGCGATGCCGACGCCGGAATGGCCGAGCGCCACCACCCCCTGCGCCGCCCCCGGCTCGAACCGCAGCACCGAGAAATCGCTGGTGCCGCCGCCGAAATCCCCCACCAGCACGGTGGCCGCCCCATCCAGCGTGCTGGCGAAGCGGGTGCCGGCGGCCTCCGGCTCCAGCGCCAGGCCGATCTCGGGCCAGCCGGCCAGGGCATAGGCGGCACGCAGCCGGCGCTCGGCCAGCGCGTCGTCCGGTGCGTCCCCGGCGAAGCGGACCGGACGGCCGGCGACCAGCCGCGCCCCCGCCAGCGCCGGTGCGTTCCCGCCGAACAGGTCGCCGAGCAGCAGGGCGATAAGGCTTTCCAGGTTGAAGGACCGCCCGAAGATCCGGGTCTCGCCGAAGCTGCGCTGCGCCAGGTAGGACTTCATCGACATGATGAGCCGGCTGGCCAGCGGGTCTTCCAGGTAGGCGTCGATCGCCAGCGGCCCGGCGGCATGGCGGAAGCCGCCGCGCTCGGCCGCCCAGAAGCACAGCACGGAGCGGAACACGTCCAGCTCCGCCTGGCCCACGGCGAAGCGCGCCGTCTCCACCCTGCCATCCGGCTGCAGGATGGCGACGACGCTGTTGGTGGTGCCGAAATCGACGCCGATGACCGCTGCCATGAATTCCGCCCGCACCGCCTGAGGGGCGCGGGTTAGACCCGAAGCCGCACCCCGGGGCAAGGCCCGGCGCAGCAGATCAGGCCGGCGGAGCCAGCGTCAGCCGCGCCAGGGCCTCGCGCAGCGGCGGCGGGATGGCGGCCGGCCGGCGGCTGGCGGCATCCAGGATCACCATGACGGATTGCGAGGCGGCGACACAGGCATCCCCCAGGAACACGCCCTGCCGCAGGGTGATGCTGCTGTTGCCCACCCGCAGCACCGCGCTGCCGACCCGCACCCGGCCGGGGTAGTGCAACTCCCTGAGGTAGTCGATCTCGACCCGGGCGACCGCCATGGCGAGGCCCCGGTCGGCCGGCGGGCCGGCGATCTCCTGCATCAGCTCGGCCCGGCCGGCCTCGCAATAGGCGCCGATGGCGCCGTTGTTGATGTGGCCGTTCAGGTCGGTATCGGCGACCCGCAGCTTCTCGTCGGTCCAGAACAGGAAATGCTCGGGCCGGGGCGGTGTTGGCATGCAGGGTGATCCTCGGGAGAAGTGTGGCCAGGGGATCGCCCCTGGCCAGGCGGGCTAGCGGCCCTTCTCGGCCTCGTAGCGGGCCTTGTTCTCGGCGTTCGGCGGATAGAGGCCGGGCAGCAACTCGCCGGCTTCCACCTTGGCCATGATCCAGCCTTCCAGGTGTTCCTGCGCCTCGCCGGCATTCGCCACCTCGTCGACCAGGGCGGCGGGGATGCAGACCGCGCCATCGTCATCGGCGACGATCACGTCGCCCGGGAAGACCGCGACGCCACCGCAGCCGATCGGCTCCTCCCAGTTCACGAAGGTCAGCGCGGCGACGGAGGCCGGGGCGGCGCCGCCCGAGCAGAACACCGGCAGCCCGGTGCCGTTCACCCCCGCCACGTCGCGCACCGCGCCATCCGTCACCAGCGCCAGCACGCCCCGCTTGGCCAGCCGGGCGCAGAGGATATCGCCGAAGATCCCGGCATCGGTCGTGCCCATGGCATCGGCGACCGCGATGCAGCCGGCCGGCATGGCCTCGATCGCCGCCCGGGTCGAGATGGGCGAGGACCAGCTTTCCGGGGTCGCCAGGTCTTCGCGCGCCGGGACGAAGCGCAGGGTGAAGGCCGGGCCGACGAAGCGCCGGCCCTTGGCGGCCGGGCTGAAGGGCGGCGTGCCGCGCAGCCAGATGTTGCGCAGGCCCTTCTTCAGCAGGACCGTGGTGATGGTCGCGGTGGTGATCTTTTCCAGCTTCGCCTTGGTGGCGGGGTCCAGGGCCATGGCCTGCTTCCTTGCATCGACCGGTCTGGATTAGCCCCAGGCCACCGTATCGACCAGAGGCGGATACCACCGGCAGGTCAGCCGCCCCGCAGCGCCTCCAGCGCCGCGGCGACGATGGCCTCGGGCAGCGGGGCGACCGAGAGGGTGATGACGCCCTCCTCCGGCCCCGGTGCTTCCAGGGTGGCGAACTGGCTGGCCATCAGGCTGGCCGGCATGAAGTGGTCCGGCCGCGCCGCCTGGCGGGCGCCGATCAGCGCCGGGTCGCCGACCAGGTGCAGCAGCCGCACCGCCGGCCGCGGGCCGAGCAGCCGGGCGCGGTAGATGCGCTTCAGGGCGGAACAGGTGACGACCCCGCCCCCCGTCCGCGCATCCAGCCAGTCGCCGATCGCATCCAGCCAGGGCAAGCGATCCACGTCGGTCAAGGCCTCGCCGCGGCGCATCTTCGCCACGTTGGCGGCGGGGTGGAAATCATCCGCATCGGCGAAGGGCACCCCGAGCCGGGTGGCCAGCAGCCTGCCAATGGTGCTTTTCCCCGCGCCGGAAACCCCCATGACGAGGACGAGGGCACTCATTCCTTCGGCGGTTCCAGATGCCCGCCGAAGCCCTTGCGCTGGGCGGACAGCACCTTGCCGCTGAAGCGGTCCTCGTCCCGGCTGGCAAAGCGGGCAAACAGCGCGGCCGAGAGCACCGGCGCGGAGACCGCCGTCTCCACCGCCGCCTGCACCGTCCAGCGCCCCTCCCCGCTGTCCGAGACATGGCCGGAGAAGCTCTCCAGCTTCGGGTCCTGGGCCAATGCCTGGGCGGTGAGGTCGAGCAGCCATGAGGCGACCACGCTGCCGCGCCGCCAGGATTCGGTGATATCGGGCAGGTTCAGGGTCAGGCGGTGGTCTTCCGGCAGGGCCGGGCTGTCGGCGTGGTGGAGGATGTCGAGGCCCTCGGCGAAGGCCTGCATCATGCCGTACTCGATCCCGTTGTGGATCATCTTGGTGAAGTGGCCGGCGCCGTTCGGGCCGGCATGGACATAGCCCATCTCCGGCCGCGGGTCTCCGCTGCGGCCCGGCGTGGGCGGGGCGGCGTCCTTGCCCGGAACCAGGGCGGCAAAGATCGGGTCCAGCCGGCGGACCACCGCATCCTCGCCGCCGATCATCAGGGAATAGCCGCGCGCCAAGCCCCAGACGCCGCCCGAGGTGCCGATATCCAGGAAGTGCAGCCCCTTCTCCCGCAGCATGGCGCCGCGGCGGACGCTGTCCTTCCACATGCTGTTGCCGCCGTCGATCAGCACGTCGCCGGGCGAGAGCATGCCGGCGAGGGTGGCCAGCGCCTCCTCGGTGGGGGCGCCGGAGGGCAGCATGATCCAGATGGCGCGCGGGGCATCCAGCGCGGCGACCAGCGCCGGCAGGTCCGCCACCGCCTGCGCGCCCTCGGCGGCCAGGGCGGCGCCCGCTGCGGGGTCGCGGTCGTAGGCCACCGCGTGATGCCCGGCGCGCAGCAGGCGCCGCACGATGTTGCCGCCCATGCGGCCAAGGCCGACCATGCCGAGTTGCATTCCCAACGCTCTCCCCGAGACGGCCGAGGCCCCGCGGCCTCAGCTTCCGCCGTAATACAGCGTGACGGTGTGGGTGGCTTCGGCGAACATCAGCCAGCGTTCCACCAGCAGCCCGCCCAGCGCCAGCACGGCGCCAAGCGTTAGCGCCGCCATCGCTGCGCCGCCGCCCAGCAGCAGCGCCAGCAACGCCAGCAGCATGGGCACCGCGAAGCCGCCGACCAGCGCCAGCAGCCGCAGCTTCTCGGCGTGCTTGCGGGCGACGCGGAAGCCCATCTCGCGCAGCAGGTAGTTGCTTTCGGTATGCGGCGGGTCGAGCGGCCGGACCTTGCCGATGAAGCCAAGGCTGGTGGCGCTCTCGGCGGTGGCGGCCGGCACCGCGGTGTCGATTGCCTGCCAATAGGCCCGCTTCAGCAGCAGGGCGCCCGCCCCGGCCAGCAGCGCCAGCACCGCCGGCACCGCGCCGCCGCCCCAGAAGGCGGCCAGCATCGCCAGCACCGCCGCGCCGCTGAAGGCCGACAGCACGAGATACCCCGGCACCACCAGCGGGTGGCTCCACTGCCGGATCGGCTTCAGCGAAGCGTAGATCATGGCTGTGCAATAGACCGTCGCCACCGCGCCCGCCGCCGCCAGCAACCCGCCGACGACCGTCAGCCCCGCCATGCCGAACCACAGCCCCAGGCCGAACAGCACCGCCGGAATATAGGTGGCGATGGCCGCCACGCCTTCCCGCGACAGCCAGGACGACCGCCACTGGGACACCGCCCGCCACGCCCGCTGCGGATTGCCGAGATGCAGGGTGGAGGAAACCAGCCCCACGGTGATCAGCGCCAGCGCCAGCACCAGCGAGACCAGCGCGAAATTAATGCTGGCCGGCAGCAGCCCGAGCGGCCGCAGCAGCCCCAGCCAGAACAGCAGCCCATAGCCGGCGCCCGAGGCCGTGGTGAAGACGATGATCGAGGGCGCCGGGTTCATCGGGTCAGCACCTTGTCCATCCAGCGCAGCAGCGGGTTCTTGATGTCCATGGCGGTCGGCGCGGCTTCCTGCGGGGTGGCGGCGACGCTGCTGCGTTGGCGCGGCGGCAGGTACTTGTTCACCGGCTTGTAGCCAAGCTCCGGCATCAGGTCCTGGCCGCCGCGTTCCGCGACAAGCTGGCTGACGTTGCTCTCCGGATCGCCGAGGTCGCCGAAGTGGCGTGCCTGGGTGGGGCAGGCCAGCACGCAGGCGGGCTGGCGCTGCGCCTCAGGGATGGTCTCGTTGTAGATGCGGTCGATGCAGAGGGTGCATTTCTTCATCACCCCCTCGTCCTCGTCCATCTCGCGGGCGCCATAGGGGCAGGCCCAGGCGCACAACCCGCAGCCGATGCACAGGTCGTGGTCCACCAGCACGATGCCGTCCTCGATGCGCTTGTAGGACGCACCGGTGGGGCAGACCGTAACGCAGGCCGGGGTCTCGCAATGCAGGCAGGAGCGCGGGAAATGCACGGTGCGGCCGCTGCCGCCCTCCCCGGCCTCGTAGCTGTGGACGCGGTTGAACCAGACGCCCTCGGCGCCGGCGGAATAGGGCTTGATATCGGGCAGCGGCGCGCTGTGGCCGCAGGTGTTCCACTCCTTGCAACTCGTCGCGCAGGCCTGGCAGCCGACGCAGGTGTCGAGGTCGATGACGAGGCCAAGCTGTTCTGGCCAGGGGTGATCTGCGGGCAGAGAGGTCACGGCTTGGCCTCTGTCGAATAGCGCAGGATATCGGGGCGGTCGGGCATGTTCGGCGGCAGCGGCAGCGCGTCCGGGTGCGGGCTGGTGATGCCCGCCTCGCCGGGGGCGCATTTGGTCACCCGCACGCGCAGGTCGTACCAGGCGGCCTGGCCGGTCACCGGGTCGGCATTGGCCTGGCGGAAGCCTTCCTGCGCCGGCAGCCATTCGCTGATGACGTGGTTGAGCAGGAAGCCCTTGGTCGCCTCCGGGCTGTCCTCGGACAGGTTCCAGGCGCCGGCCCGCTTGCCGATGGCGTTCCAGGTCCAGACCGTGTCCGGGTTCACGCCTTCCATCAGCGCCACCTGGCATTTCAGCCGGCCGGCGCGGCTTTCCACCCAGACCCAGTCATCCTGCCCGATGCCGAGCGCCGCGCCGCGGGCCCGCGCCATGTACAGCTTGTTGGAGGCCATGATCTGCCGCAGCCAGGCATTCATCGAGCCCCAGGAATGATACATCGCCATCGGCCGCTGGGTGATGGCCGAGAGGTCGAAGCGGCCGAGGTCCTGGCCGGTGTGCTCCAGCGGCGCGTACCAGATGGGCAGCGGGTCGCAGTAGGTGCGGATGCGCTCGCGCAGGCGGTCCGGCGGCTGCTTGGCGCCATGGCCCTCGGCGGCCAGGCGGAACTTCTGCAGCGGCTCCGACCAGATCTGCATGACGATCTGCTCGGCGCGCGGGATCAGCCCCATCGCCTTGGCCTGGTCCAGGTAGGCCTGGTTGCTGTGCTTGAAGTAGCCCTGTTCCGGCGGCAGATGGTCGCGCCAGAAGCAGCCGTTGTCGATGTAGCGCTGCAACTGGTCCGGGTTGGGCTCGCCGACGCCCTTCTTGCCGCCGTCCACCCCGCGGAACCCGGCGAGCGGCCCGACGCCCGGGGAGCGCTCGTGGTTCACGATGTAGTCGGCATAGTCCTTGTAGCGCGGGCGAGCCGTCCGCCGCGGTGAAGGCCGGCAGGCCGAGGCGGGCGCCAAGCTCGATCAGCACGTCCTGGAAGGGCCGCACGTCGCGGTCCGGCTTCACCACCGGCTGGCGGATGGCATCCCCGGCGCCATGCGCGCTGCCGATGGGACGGTCGAGGATGCGAGATGCAGTCCCAGCGTTCGAGATAGGTGGTGTCCGGCAGGATCAGGTCCGCGTAGGGCACCGTCTCGGAGAAGAAGGCATCCGAGTAGATGACATGCGGGATGGTGTATTCGCCATCCGGCTGCTGCTCGGTGAGGATGCGGATGACCTCGCCGGGATTCATCGCGCTGTTCCAGGCCATGTTGGCCATGAACATGAACAGCGTGTCGATCTTGTAGGGGTCGCCGATCCCGGCATTGCCGATGACCGTGTGCATCATCCCGTGCAGCGCCAGCGGCGCGTCCCAGGAGAAGGCCTTGTCGATCCGCAGCGGGTTGCCGTCGTCGTCGATCAGCAGGTCGTCCGGCCCCTGCGGGAAGGACAGGATGTTGCCGGCCAGCGGCGTGTTCGGCTTGGCACCCTTGCCGGCGGGCGGCGGCCCGGGCGGGATGGGCCGCGGGAAGGGCGATTTGTAGCGCCAGGAACCGGGGGTATCGACCGCGCCGAGCAGCATCTGCAACAGGTGCAGCGCGCGGCAGGAATGGAAGCCGTTGCTGTGCGCGCTGATGCCGCGCATGGCGTGGAAGGCGACCGGGCGGCCGACCATGGTCTCGTGCCGGCGGCCCCAGACATCGGTCCAGGGCTGGTCGAGGGTGATCGCCTGGTTGAAGGCGACATCGGCGATCTCGGCGGCGATCCGGCGGATGCGCCCGGCCTCGACGCCGCAGCGCTCGGCCACCGCATCCGGGGCGTATTCCGGGGCGAGGTAGCGTTCCGCCATCAACTGGAACACCGGCTGCGCGCGGCGGCCATCCGGCAGGGTGAAATCCCCGACCATGACAGCCGAGAGATCGGCGACGGAGGCATCCACCGCGCCACGCGCCCGGTCCCAGGCCAGCGGCTTGCCGGCCTCGTCGCGGGCGAACAACCCGTCGTCCGCGCCGCCCGGGTTGCGCACCACCAGCCAGGCCGCGTTGGTGTGGCGCGCCAGGAATTCGAGGTCGATGTTGTCGGTCCGCAGCAGCTCATGCGCCAGCGCCAGGGCGAACAGCCCGTCGGTGCCGGGGCGGATGCCGACCCACTCGTCGGCGATGGCGGAATAGCCGGTACGCACCGGGTTGACGGAGACGAATTTGCCCCCCGCGCCTTCATCTTGGACAGGCCGATCTTGATCGGGTTGCTGTCATGGTCCTCGGCGACGCCGAACATCAGGCAGTATTTCGCGCGGTCCCAGTCCGGCTCGCCGAATTCCCAGAACGACCCGCCGATGGAATAGAGCCCGCCCGCCGCCATGTTCACCGAGCAGAACCCGCCATGCGCGGCGAAATTCGGCGTGCCGAACTGCGCCGCCCAGAAACCGGTGAGCGACTGGGACTGGTCGCGGCCGGTGAAGAAGGCGAGCTGCCGCGGATCGGTCTCGCGCACATGCTTCAGCCAGCCGGTGGCGGTCTCCATCGCCTCCGCCCAGGTGATCTCGGCGTATTCGCCGGAGCCGCGCGGGCCGATCCGCTTCAGCGGGGATTGCAGCCGGGCCGGCGAGTACTGCGTCATGATCCCGGCGCTGCCCTTGCCGCAGATCACGCCCTTGTTCACCGGGTGGTCCGGGTTGCCCTCGATGTAGCGGACCCGGCCGTCCTTCAGGTGGACCCGGATGCCGCAGCGGCAGGCGCACATGTAGCAGGTGGTGGTCTTGACCTCGTCGCCCACCGGCGGCGAATAGGCCACCTCCCGGTCGGGGCCATGCTGGTCCGGGCCGAGCGACCTGAGTTGCGTCGGTGTCGGCGCTTCCGGCATGGATTGTCTTCCCCCTAATCAACTGCAATGTCAGTAAGCCACGGGTGGCCGGACAGGGCAAACTCCCGCGGCGGAAACCTAGGCCTTGGCCAGGCTGCCGACCCGCCCGGCGGTCTGGCCGCCATCGATCACCAGCTCCGTCCCGGTCACGTAGCGGGACTGGTCGGAGGCCAGGAACAGCACGCCGTCGGCGATGTCCTGCGGCTGGCCCAGCACGCCGGTCGGCACGCTCGCGGCGGCGATGCCGCGCGCATCGAGCGGCGCGTTGCGGCCCTGGCCGGTGGCACCGGTCGGGATCTTCTCCAGATCGGCGTCTCGATGATGCCGGGATGGACGCTGTTGCAGCGGATGTTGTCGCGCGCCCCGGCGCATTCCAGCGCGACCGACTTGGCGAACAGCCGCACCGCGCCCTTGCTGGCCGAATAGCCCGCCAGCCCCGATGAGCCGCGCATCCCCGCCACCGAGGACATCAGCACGATCGAGCCGCCCCCGGCGCGGCGCATCGCCGGGATGGCGTGCTTCACCGAGAGGAACACCCCCTCGACATTCACCGCCATCTGCCGCCGCCAATCCGCCAAGGACATGTCCACGGTCTGCACCATGATGCCGATGCCGGCGTTGGAGACCAGCACGTCCAGCCTGCCGAAGCGTTGCTCCGCCTCGGCCACCACCTCGGCCCAGCGGTCTTCGTCGGTGACGTCCTGGTGCAGGTAGGCGGCCTCGCCCCCGGCCGCGCGGATGCGCTGCGCCAGCGCCTCGGCCCGCGCATCGTCGAGGTCGGTCAGCACCACCCTGGCGCCTTCCCGCGCCAGGGTTTCCGCGCAGGCCGCACCGATGCCGGAGGCCGCGCCGGTGACCAGCGCCACCTTCCCCTGAACCTGACCCATTGCCTGTTTCCTCCCGGTTTGTTCGGTCACTTCAGCCAGAGCGGTTCCTTCAGCTTGTTCAGGAATTCCGCATGCGCGGCCAGCTCGGCCTCGCTCGGCACGATGCGGCGCGGGGTGCGCGGCCTGGCCAGCCCGTCCAGCACCACCGCCGGCCCGGCCATGTTCAGCGCCAGCACGAAGCCGGGCTGCCGGCCGCCCATCAGTTCCAGGTAGACCTGCGCCAGCAGCTTCACGTCGAGCAGCGCATTGTGGCTGTCCCGCATGGAGTTATCGACCCCCATGCGGCGGCACAGCGCATCGAGGCTGTTGGGCATGCCGGGGAAGCGCTTCTTCGCCAGCATCAGGCTGTCGATCATGCGGCTGCGGTCGAGCGGCCGGTGGCCGGCGCGGGCCAGCTCGGCATCAAGGAAGCCGAAGTCGAAGGGCGCGTTGTGGGCGACGATGGGCGCATCGCCGAGGAAGGCGATGAACGTCTCCGCCACCTCGGGGAATTTCGGCTTGCCGCGCAGCATCTCGGCGGTGAAGCCGTGCACCTTGGTGGCCTCGGGCGGGATGTCCCGCTCGGGGTCGAGCAGGGTGTGGTAGGTGTTGCCGGTCGGCATCAGGTTGACCAGCTCGATCGCCGCGATCTCGATGACCCGGTCGCCGGTGGCGGGGTCGAGGCCGGTGGTCTCGGTATCCAGCACCAACTGCCTCATGCCGCCCGCATCTCCCGCACGATCGCCCGGATGGCCCGCTGCGCCTGGTGGCGCGACAGGCCGGTATGCACCACCCGGTCCGCCCGGCGGCGCTTCTCGCCATCCGGCATCTGCCGGGACAGGATGTAGGCCAGCCGGTCCGGCGTCATCCCCGGGCGGCGCAGCACGCGCCAGCGCTGCACCGCGGCCGGGGCGGTGACCACCACCACCAGGTCGCAGCGGCCGGCGCCCTTGGTTTCGAACAGCAGCGGGATGTCCAGCACCACCATCGGCTCCGCCCGGCGCCGGGCGGCGGCGAGGAAGCGGCGCTCGGCATTCCGCACCAGCGGGTGGACGATGCGTTCCAGCCGGCCCATCGCCGCCGGGTTGCCGAGCACGGCGCGGCGCAACGCCTCCCGGTCCACCTTGCCGTCGCGCACCGTGCCCGGAAAGGCCGCGCCGATCGGCCCGACCGCCACAGCCGCCGCGCCCCTGCAGGGCATGCACCGCCGCATCGGCGTCGAACACCGGCACGCGCAGCCGGCGGAAGGTATTGGCGGCGGTGGACTTGCCCATGCCGATGCCGCCGGTGAGGCCGATGATCTTCATCGGGCCGGGATGTCCCCGCCGACGAAATCCCGCAACTCCTGGTCCACCACCGGCTGCACCCCGAACCATTCGGCGAAGCCCGGCCGCGCCTGGTGCAGCAGCATCCCCAGCCCCTCCACCGCCACCAGCCCGCGCGCCCGGGCGGCGGCCAGCAGGGCCGTCTCGCGCGGGACATAGACGATATCCGCCACCACCGCGCCCGCCGGCAGCGCCGCAAGGTCGACCTCCAGCGGCGGCTGGCCCTGCATGCCGAGCGAGGTGGTGTTCACCAGCAGCGCCGCGCCGGCCAGCGGCGGCCGTTCCGCCACCGCCACCGGGCCGCCGAGCGCCGCGGCCAGCGCCTCCGCCCGGGCCGGGGTGCGGTTGACCAGCGTCACCTTCGGGCAGCCGGCGTCCAGCAGCGCGGCGGTGATGGCGCGGGCCGAGCCGCCGGCGCCCAGCACCACCGCCGGCCCGGCCGCCGGAGCCCAGCCCGGCGCGCAATCCAGGCAGTTCGCCAGGAAGCCGAAGCCATCGGTGTTGGAGCCGTGGATGCGGCCATCGCGGAACACCAGCGTATTCACCGCCCCGGCCCGGCGGGCGGAGGCCGCCACCTCGTCGCAGGCGGCGAAGGCGGCTTCCTTGTGCGGGATGGTGACATTGGCGCCGCGGAAGCCGAGATCGGCCAGCGAGCGCACCGCCGCGGCAAAATGCTCGGGCCGCACCGGCAGCGGCAGGTAGGCGCCGTCGATGCCGTGCCGCCGCAGCCACAGCCCGTGCAGGCGGGGCGAGCGGGAATGGGCGACGGGCCAGCCCAGGACGCCGGCGATACGCGCGTGACCAGTCAGAATCGGCATGGGCTGGCGATGGTATCCCAGTGGGCCGCCGCGCCGGAAGGGTGCGGCGCTTCGTCGCCATCCAAGCCGGGCCGGCCGGCCGGCGCAACCCGGGCGGCAGCGGCCGCCCGGCTATTCCGCCGCCGCCGGCAGCGCCGCGGCCGGGTGGCTGGCCCAGAGCTCGGGCTGCAACTCCTCCGGCCGGTTGGGGAATACCAGCGCGCAGACGAAGGTCACCACGCCGAAGCCCGCCAGCACCACCAGCGGCGCCGCCAGGTTGCCGGTCGCCTCGTGCAGGAGGCCGACCAGCGGGGAGGCCGTGGCGGCGCCGAGGAAGCCGATGGTGAAGCGGACGGAATAGAGCTTCACCCGCAGGGCCGGCGCCACGTAGCGCGCCGTCATGGTCTCGTTCACCGTCACCTGGCCGAAGATGGAGGCCGCCATCACCGCGGCCAGCGGCAGCACCAGCCAGCCATCAACCACCGACAGCAGCAGGAGGCAGGGCACCTGGACCAGCGCCAGCGGCAGGAACACCTTCTTCAGCGTGTGCCGGTCGATCATGTGGCCGACGGTGAACTGCGTCAGCCCGCCGCACAGCGTGGCGAGGAAGGCCAGCAGCCCCACCACCGGCAGCAGGTCCGGCGAGGAGGCGAGGCGTTCCTCCATCAGCTTCGGCAGCAGCAGGGTGAAGGCATTGAACACCAGCCCCGAGACGGCGGCGATGCTCAGCAGCACCGCCACCGCCCGCCGCACCACCGCCGGCGGGATGGTGGGGAAGGGCTTCTGCCCGCCCGCCGCCTTCAGCGCATCGAACACCGGCTCGCGCAGCCAGACCAGCCCGACCAGCACGCTGAGCGCGCCCGGCAGCACGAAGGCCCACTGCCAGCCGAGCCGCGCCGCCACCAGCGCCGTCACCACCGGCGCCAGCGCCACGCCCATATTGCCGAAGGCGCCGTTGATGCCGACCGCGCGGCCCACCCGGCCACCCGGCGAGGCCGCCGCCGCCTCCACCAGCATGGCGGTGCCGATCGGGTGGTAGATGGCGGAGAAGGCGCCCATCACCGCCAGCGCCAGGCCCAGTGCCAGCGGCGTATCGGCCAGTCCCGCCACCATCATCGCCCCGCCGGTGCCGAGGAAGAAGCCCGCCATCATCGGCTTGCGGCCGAACCGCGCCGCGAACCAGCCCATGGGCAGGGCGCCGAGGCCGTACAGCACGAACATGCCGGTGCCGAGCGCCAGGATAGGCCCGTAGTCCCGGCCGAAGGCCTCCGGCGTCTGCTGCACCATGCCGAGCACCGCGGTCGCCAGGATCAGCAGGCCGTAATGGGTGAAGATATGGGCGATGTTGATGAAGGCGATCTGACGCCGGGCGGGGTCGCGCATTGTGGATGTCCATTCCCCTGGAACCTGCGGCAGCATAGTCTGGCCGGATGACGATGGCTGGCCAAACCATGTCGCCACCCGGCCAAATGCCCGATGCGCCGCTGCGCCACCTGCCGCAGGATGCGGTGGACCGGCCGCTCGCCGGCTTCATGCGCGATTATGCCGATGGCGACAGCATCCCGCGCCACGCCCATGCCCGGGCCCAGTTGCTCTACGCGACCCACGGCGTGATGCGGATCTCGACCGATGCCGCCGGCTTCGTCGTGCCGCCCGGCCGGGCGCTGTGGGTGCCGGCCGCGGTGCCGCATGTCACCGCGATGGAAGGGCCGGTGGCGATGCGGGCGCTGTTCCTCCGGGCCGATGCGGCGCGGGCCGGGCCGGGGGCGGTGACGGTGCTGGCGGTCTCTCCCCTGCTGCGGGAGCTGGTGCTGGCCGCCTGCTCGGAACCGCTGGAATGGGACGAGGCCGGGCGCGGCGGCCACCTGGCGGCGCTGATCCTGGACGAGATCGCCCGGGCCCCCACCCTGCCGCTCGGCGTGCCGGCGGTGCGGGATGCCCGGCTCCAGCGGCTGGCGGCGGCGCTGCGGGCGGAACCGGCGCGCGACCTGGGCCTGGAGGACTGGGCGCTGGCATGCGGCGCCAGCCCGCGCACCCTCACCCGGCTGTTCCGCCAGGAAACCGGCATGAGCTTCGGCCGCTGGCGGCAGATGCTGCGGCTGGCGGAGGCGGCGGCGCTGCTGTCGCGCGGGGTGCCGCCGGCGCGGGCAGCGGCGGCGGTGGGCTATGCGAGCGCCCCGGCCTTCGGCGCCGCCTTCCGGGCGGCCTTCGGCACCACGCCCGGGGCTGGCCGAAACGGTTCGGATGCGATATCAGCCCAGATGTTACCTAAGACTTGAATCAACTCCGTGTGCGGTATACGATTCCGCAAAAGTGTGACGTTCGGGAGGATGTCGATGCTGGCGCAGATGCTGGGACACCTCGTCCTTGGCTCGGTAATGTTGATCTCGCTGCTGTGGCTGGGGCTGTTGCCGGCCGATGTGGTGCTCCGGGCGGCCGTGTTGCTGCTGGCCTGGGGTGGGTTGTCGACGCTGCTCGTAGCCTGCGCCGGGGTCTGGGTGGCCTTCGCCCGCGCCCGCCGGACGGTTTCCCGGCGCTGAGGCGCCAAACTGCCTTGCCGCCGGCCTAAACCGCCGGCCGCGATGGCGGCGGCGCCGCCCGCAGCGGCACCAGGCAGCCCAGCGCCACCGCCGCCAGCAGCCCGGCCAGCCCGAGCACCGTGGCCGCCGGCAGGTTGGCGACCAGCGGCGCCGTCACCGCCGGGGCCGCCGCCTGGGCCAGCAATATCGGCATGGCCAGCCTGCCCATCAGTACCGGGTAGCCACGCGGCCCGAACAGGGCCAGCGGCACCGCGCCGCGGCTGATGGTCATGATGCCGTTGCTCGCGCCGTACAGCAGCACGAAGGGCACCGCCGCCACCGGCCCCGCCAGCACCAGCAGCAAGGCCCCCGCCGGCAGCAGCGCCCCGCCGAGCCGAGCCGCGGTCAGCGGATGCGCCGCCTTGCCCAGGGTGAATTCCAGCAGCCGGCCACCGACCTGGGACGGCCCCATCAGCGCCGCCGCCGCCACCGCCGCGCCGACCGAAAGGCCCAGCCCGCCAAGCACCACGATGAGGTGCACCGAAAGCGTCGCGCTGATGATCGCCCGCAGGGTGAAGAAGGTCGCCAGCAGCAGGAAGCTGCGGCGCACCCAGGCGGCAGGCAGCGGGACTTCCGCGGCCTCCGGCGCGGCGGTGGCGGCGTTCGCCTCGTCCGGTGCCGCGGCGCGCGGCAGCAGCAGGTAGATCGGCAGCACCAGCACCAGGTTCACCGCGGCATAGATCAGGCAGGTGCCGCGCCAGCCGACCATCGGCAGCAGCGCCGCGGTCACCGGCCAGCCGACCGTGCTGGCGAAGCCGGCGAACAGCGTCACCACCGTGATGGCCCGCCGGGCGGAGCGGCCGTACAGCACGCCCAGGGTGGCGAAGGCCGCCTCGTACAGCCCGAGCGCCATGCCGAGGCCGAGCACCACCCAGCCGGCGAACCAGCCCGCCAGCCCCGGCAGCATGCCCAGCAACACCAACCCGGTGGCGATGATGGCGGAGGAGACGATCAGCACCGGCCGCCCACCCAGCCGCTCGATGAACCGGCCGACCTGCGGCGCCGCCAGGCCCGAGATCAGCAGCGCCAGCGAGAAGGCGCCATAGACCAGGGCCGGGTCGGCATCGAGGTCCGCCATTACCACCGGCGCCACCAGCGCCGGCAGGTAGTAGGTGGTGGCCCAGGCCAGGGTCTGGGCGACGCCGAGCATGGCGGCGACGAAGCGCGGATCGGCCCGGATGGAGGACATGCCCAATCCTCCGCCACCCCGTGCCCGCCGCCAAGCGGATGCCGGGGCGGGTCATCCGCGCAACATTCAGCCCATGAGGCGCCGCAGCCGGTCCGTCTGGGTCCGGCACCAGCCGACCAGCCGGGCTTCCATAAGTTCCACCCGTCCCACCTGCCTGGGCCAGCGGGCGTGCAGCTTTGCCATGCCGTTGCGGGCCCAGCCGAACTGGTCGCGCAGGATGAACAGCCCGAGCGCCAGGAACAGGCCGCCCTGCAGCACCGGCAGCACCAGCCCGAGCACGCCCAGCCCAAGCATGCCGATCCCGGCCACCTTGCGCTTCAGCGAAGGCTGGCCGGGCATCATGCCGCCCGCAGCGGTGGCAGGGCCAGCGCCCGATCGCTGGCGATGAACAGGAATTCGGTATTCGTCAGCTTGCCCACGGTGCCGACCTTCTCGCCCTTCGGGTTATGGATGCCGATCTTGGCGCCGACATAGCGGCCATAGGGGATCTCGATGACCTGGAGGTGGCCGCGGCCGGCGAGCATCGCCTCCAGCGCCGCCCGGCCGAGGTAGCCCTCGTCGCTGAAGGATACCACCAGGGTCGGGCAACGCAGCGCGGCGATGGTGCGGGCCAGCGCCGGGCCGATGCCGGGGCGGCTGTTGAAGGCCGAAAGCCGGGTGCGGCAATCGGTCCGCTTGTTGGCAATGCCGTAGACTTCCGGCTGATCCCAGCGCACCAGCGTTTCCCAGACATGGTAGTTCCTGAGGTACGAATGCTGGTTGTAGGGCGGGTCCAGGTAGGCGACGTCGCAGTCGAGCGTCGCCGCCACCGCCTCGGCATCGCCGCAGAAGGCGGCGCAGGCGCCGGCCGCGGGGCGCGGCAGCAGGGCGGGCAGCCGCAGGGCCAGCGGGTTCTTTGCCCGGGCCGCCCATTGCTTCATGTAGGCCATCTGCAGCCCGGCGGTGCTGTCCACCCGGTCCGCGGCCTCCAGCAGGGAGGTCAGCAGGACGGCTTCGAGTTCCGGCTCGGCGCCCATGCCCAGGATGGCGTTGCGGATCGCCTCGACCTTGGCGCCGTTGTCGGGGTGCAGGTAGCGGGCGGCGACGCAATACGTCTCGGTGAACCAGCCGGCGCGGGGCGGCAGGCGCTGGAGGTCGTCCAGGATGCGCCGGGCCGGCTCGGCCCAGCGCTCGGCATCGGCCTGGACGTAGCAGGTGGCCAGGGTATGGGCGAAGGCGTTGTGGTCGTTCGCCAGCACCCGGTAGCCGGCGCCCTTCAGGGCATGGCCGACCCGGGCGGTGCCGGAGAACACATCCGCCACCGTGGCGCCCGGCGCCGCCGCCATGCCCACCGCCGACAGGATGTTGCCGAGCAGTGCGCGCTTGCTGCCGAGGTACTTGATCAACCGCCGCGCCCCCTGCCGCCGGCCGCGCTAGATGTGCAGCGCCCGCCCGGCCACCGCGAGCGCGGCTTCCTTCACCGCCTCGTTCAGGGTCGGGTGGGCGTGGCTGGTGCGGGCGATATCCTCGGCGCTGGCACCGAATTCGATCGCCATGGCGATCTCGGCGATCAGCGTGCCGGCATCCGGGCCGATGATGTGCGCGCCCAGCACCTTGTCCGAGGTGGCATCCGCCAGGATCTTCACGAAGCCGTCCATGCTGTTCATCGCCCGCGCCCGGCCATTGGCGGTGAAGGGAAATTTGCCGGACTTGTAGGCGATGCCCTGGGCCTTCAGCTCCTCCTCGGTGGCGCCGACCGAGGCGACTTCCGGCCAGGTGTAGATCACCGCGGGAATGGCGCTGTAGTTCACGTGGCTGGCCTGCCCGACCAGGATCTCGGCCAGGGCGACGCCCTCGTCCTCGGCCTTGTGGGCCAGCATGGCGCCGGCGATGCAGTCGCCGATGGCATAGATGCCGGGGACATTGGTGGCGAAATGCGCATCCGTCACCACCCGGCCCCGGTCATCGACCGCGACACCCACCTCGGCAAGGCCCAGGCCCCCGGTGTAGGACCGCCGGCCGATCGACAGCAGCACGACATCCGCCTTGATCTCCTCGGCCGCGCCGCCGGCGGCGGGCTCGACGGTGAGGGTGACGCCGTCCTGGTCCTGCACCGCGCCGGTCACCTTGGACTTCAGCCGGAATTGCAGCCCCTGCTTGGAGAGCACCCGCTCGGTCTGCTTGGCGATCTCGGCGTCCATCCCGGGGATCAGCCGGTCGAGGAATTCGATCACCGTCACCTTGGCGCCCAGCCGCTGCCAGACCGAGCCCAGCTCCAGCCCGATGACGCCGCCACCGATCACCACGAGGTGGCCCGGCACCTTGTCCAGCTCCAGCGCGCCGGTCGAGGTGACGATGCGCTTCTCATCGACCTCCACGCCCCGCAGCGGCGTGCTTTCGCTGCCCGTTCGCGATGACGATGTTCTTCGTGGCATGGGTCTGGCCGGCGACCTCGACCTGGCCGGGGGCGACGATGCGGCCGGCGCCCTTCAGCCAGGTGACCTTGTTCTTGCGGAACAGGAACTCGACGCCCTTCACGTTGGCCGCCACCACCTCGCCCTTGCGGGCCTGCATCCGGGCCAGGTCCAGCTTCACGCCCTCGACCACCACCCCGTGCTCGGCCAGCTTGTGCGCCGCCTCCTCGAAGTTCTCGCTGCTCTGGAGCATCGCCTTGGAGGGAATGCAGCCGACGTTGAGGCAGGTGCCGCCCAGCGTCTCGCGCTTCTCCACGCAGGCGACCTTCAGCCCGAGCTGGGCGGCGCGGATGGCGCAGACATAGCCGCCAGGGCCGGAGCCGATGACGATGAGGTCGAAGCTGTCGGACATGAAGGCTCCTTGGATGGGGGCCGGGCGCTCGGAAGGCCAGGATCGGGCGGCGAAACTGGCCCCTGGGGCAGCCCAAGGCAAGCCTGCCGGTTGGCCTCGCCCCCGGTTTCAGGCCGCCTTCGCCGCGTCGCGCTCGAACTCGATGGTTACCCGCACACCCTGCCCCGGCGTGGATGCCACATCGAGCCGGGCCCGGGCATTCTGCCGCAGCGACTGGACGATCATGGCGCTGAGCTTGCCGCGCGCCGGCCACTCCGTGCCTTCGGGCAGCCCGATGCCGTCATCGGCGATGGTGATGCGGCATCCCCCATCCTCGGACAGGCTGCTCAGCGTGATGGTGCCGCCGTCCCGACCGGCGAAGGCGTGCTTGAGCGCATTGGTCAGCAACTCATTCACCACGAGGCCGGTCGGCAGCGCCACGTTCACCGAAACGGGGTAGGTGTCGACCTTGGTTTCCAGCCTGATCCCCTCGACCGCATGCGCCCGCAGCACGGACGAGGCGATGTCGCTCAGGTAGACGCCCAGGTCGATCTGGTCCGACTTCCTGGCGTGGTCGGCCAGCAGGCCGTAGAGGATCTGCACGGCCTCGATCCGCCCGGCCAGCCGGTCGAAGGGCGCGGTGTCCATCTTGCCGCGGGCGTTGCGCGCCTCGATCCGCATCAGCGCGGTGATCATCTGCAGGTTGTTCTTGACCCGGTGCTGGATCTCCATGAGCCGCGCATCCTTCTCGCGCAGCTTTTCCTCCAGCTCCTCCCGATCCTGCGGGCCATGCGCGCCGACATCGACCAGCACCGCGAGCCGGTAGGCCGGCACCCCCTCGTCATCCTCGATGACGTTGGAATAGGCATCCGCATAGGTCGGGTCGCCCTTGGCGTGCTCGATCCTGAAGGTGCCCACGAAATCATTCAAATCATCGATCGCCGCGCCCAGTTCGCGCGGCGGGTCCCGGCCCTGCTCCTGCCCCTGCAGGGTGCTCCAGGGCTGGTTGAACAGCGCCTCCGCCGCCTGCCCGGACAGCTTCTCGAATTCCGGATTGGCATAGACGATCCGCTCGGTGCCCTTCATGGCGGAGACGATGATGGCGATCGGAACCTGGTCCAGGAACCGTCGGAATTGATCGCTCTCGAGCGCCCCCGCCAGGTTCGGCGTGGCAAGCAGCGACTCAACCTGTTCTGTGTTTCCGTCGGGTTGGGACATGTCTGGTGCAGCAATCCTGCAAATGTACGACGCCGCGTCGATACGGCCACGAGATGGTTTGGCCGGGACACTACAACTTCTTGTTGGACCGGAGATACCGTGAACCAGCCCCGCCCGGCCAGCCCCCGTCCTGCCGCTGCGCCGGATCGCCTTGCCGGGGGACTGGACCCGGATGCAGTCCGCGTGGTGCAGTCCACACTGGAGGCGGTGTCGCTCGTGCCCGCCGCCGGCTCCTCCGGGAGCGGCGGCACCGCAGCCTGATTGAACGAAGACCACCGGGAGAGTCCAGAAGAATGACGACCATCACCCGCCGGGCCGCACTGGCGCTCGCCACTGCCGGCCTTGCCGCGCCTGCCCTGGCGCAATCCCGCTTTCCCGACCGGCCGATCCGCCTGGTGATCCCCTGGCCGGCCGGCGGCTCCGCCGATGCCCAGCTCCGCTCGATGGGCGAGCTCGCCAGCCAGGCGCTCGGCCAGCCGGTGGTGCTGGAGAACAAGCCCGGCGCCGGCGGCACCCTCGGCCCGATGCTGGTGGCCCAGCAGTCCAAGCCGGACGGCTACAGCCTGACCCAGATGCACCTCTCCGTGCTACGCCGGCCGTGGATGATGAAGAACCCGCTGTGGGACCCGGTGGCCGACTTCACCCACATCATCGGCCTGTGCGGCTGGCTGTTCGGCACCGCGGTGAAGGCCGACAGCCCGTTCAAGACCTGGCAGGAAATGGTCGCCTACGCCCGCGCCAACCCGGGCAAGCTGTCCTACACCACCAGCGGCGTCGGCACGACCAATCATCTGGCCATGGAATCCATCCAGGAGGCCGAGAAGATCGAGCTGATCCACGTGCCTTACCGCGGCTCGAACGAGGCGGTCACGGCGGCGCTCGGCGGGCAGGTGGACATGGTCTGCGACAGCAGCACCTGGGCACCCTTCGTCGATGCCGGCACCATGCGGGCGCTCTCGGTCTGGACGGCCGATCGGGTGGAGCGCTTCCCCACGGTGCCGACGCTGAAGGAGCTCGGCTACGACATGACGGTCACCTCCCCCTACGGCGTCAGCGGGCCGAAGGGCATGGACGAGGGCGTGGTGAAGGTGCTGCACGACGCCTTCAAGATGGCGCTCGACAACCCCGCCAATGTCCGCACCCGCGGCCAGTTCGACATGCCGCTGGTCTACCGGGACACCGAGAGCTACCGCCAGTTCGTCGCCGAGCGCGTCGAATACGAGAAGGCGATGGTGCGCCGGCTCAACCTGTCGCTGGACGGCTGAGCGGCAGCCGGGTGGCGCGGGCGAAGGCCTGCGCCACCACCGGCCCGGCGGCCGCGAACCCCGCCGGCCAGCGCCGCAACACCCAGGCACCGAGCCCGGCCAGCCGCATCGGCCGGGCGCTGCGGCGGCGCCATTCCGCGTGGAAATCGCCAGCCTCCTGCCCCGCCAGGATCGCCGCCGCCGCCGCCAGCCCCGAATGCAGCGCCAGCGCCACCCCCTCCCCGGTAAACGAGGGAATGACCGCCACCTGGTCGCCCACGCGGTACAGGCCGGGCGGGCCGCCGCCCGGCTGGCGGAACCCATAGGGCACCGCGCCGACCGAAAGCGGCCGCGCCCATAGCGGCCGGGCATCCCGCAGCAGCCGCCCGGCCAGGGGCGAGCCCTCCGCCACCCGCGCCAACAGCCCGGCGGCATCCCGGGCGGGTTCGCCATGCAGCGCGGCGCAGAGGTTGGCGCCGCCACCGGGCAGCGGCTGCAACCCGGCATAGCCCCCGGCGAAGGGCAGCAGCGCCACCGCCGCGCCCATCTCCACCCCCGCCAGATGCAGCTTCTGCCCCACTGCGCCAGCCGGGGCGCCAGCCGGGGCGCCAGCCCTTGGGTGGCCCCGCAGCCCATGCTTGCCGGTGGCCAGGATGATGCGGCGGGCGGCCAGGCTGCCGTCCGGCAGGTGCAGCCGCCAGCCCTCGCCGTCAGGCTCGGCGCCACGGATGGTGACGCCGCAGCGCAATTCGGCCCCCGCCGCGACCGCCGCCTCGCGCAGCGCACCATCCAGCACCCGGCGCGGCAGCGCCCAGGCGGCGAAGGGCAGCGGCACCGGCCGCCGCGCGCCCGGCAGCACCACCTCGCGCAGCGCCACCGCGCCAAGGCTGTGCAGGTCCAGCCCCAGGCTGGCCAGGGCGGCAGCCGCATCCGGGCCGAGGAATTCGCCGCAGACGCTCTCGGCCGGCACCGGCTGGCGTTCCAGCAGCAGCACCCGCTGGCCGGCGCGGGCCAGCGCAATGGCCGCCGCGCAGCCGGCCGGACCGGCACCAAGCACCGCCGTCATGCGCGGATTGCCCCCACGGTCCAGCGGAACGGCACCGCCCAGCGGACCTCGGCGACGACCCCTGCCTCCGCCAGCAGCCTTTCCCAGTCGGCGCGGACGAAGCCGCGGGCGATGGAGACGGTGCTGTCATGCACCACCATCGGGTCCATCCGCATCAGCCGCACCGCGCCCCAGACGAAGCCCCAGGGCAGCCAGTGCCGGTGCAGGTCCGAGATCAGCCAGCCGAGCCGCGCCCGTGCCTCGATCCATTGGAGGAAGCGCACCAGCTCCGGGTCGCGCAGGTGGTGGGTGAACAGGCTGCACACCACCACATCGAACCGCCGCGCCGGGTCCAGCGCGAACAGGTCGGTGGTGAGGAACTCGCCCGGGGTGCCGGTGGTGGCGGCGGTGCGGGCCGCCCAGGGGCTGCGGTCGAGGCCGGTAAGCTGCACCGCCACCCCGCGCCGCGCACCCCATCCGGCGATCGCCCGCAGCATGTCCCCGCCGCCGGCCCCGACATCCAGCACGCCGAGGCTTCGCGCGCCGGTCCGCGCCACCAGCCGGTCCAGCCATCGCAGGGTGGGGCGATAGGCCAGGCTCAGCCGGTTGATGCGTTCCAGGTCATGCAGCGCGCTGGCGAATTCGGCCTCGGTGGCGGCGGCATCGTCCATCCATTCGGCGGCGGTGCTGCGCTGGCGCATGGTCAGGCGACGCGGAAGCGCATGGTCTCGGCCGACAGCCCCGGCCCGAAGGCCAGCGCGCAGCCACGCTGGCCACGCGGCGCCGCCATCATCCGCGCCAGCACGAACATGACGGTGGCGGAGGACATGTTGCCATGCTCGCGCAGCACCGCGCGGCTGGTCTCCAGCGCCGCTTCCGGCAGGTCCAGCCCATGCATCACCGCATCCAGCACGCTGCGCCCGCCGGGATGCACCGCCCACAGGTCGAAGGCATCCGTCGCCGCACCGTCCAGGATGGCGGCGGCCTGCCCGGGCAGGGCGCGCGCCAGGGTCAGCGGCACGAAGCCGGAGAGCGTCATGTCGAAGCCGCCGTCGCCGATCCGCCAGGTGATCTGGTCCGCCGCCTCGGGGATCAGGGCGGCGTGGAAGCCCTCCATCGCCAGCCCATGCGGCTCGGCGGTCACCAGGGCGGCGCTGCAGCCATCGGCGAACAGCAGGAAGCAGAGCAGCTGCTCGATCTCGGTGCTGGGCTGGAGGTGCAGCGTGCATAATTCCAGGTTGAGGACCAGCACCCGCGCCTTCGGTTCGCTGCGGACGATGTGGTGGGCCAGCTTCAAGGCGTTGATCGCCGCCTGGCACCCCATGAAGCCGACGGTGCTGCGCTCCACGCTGCCGGGGATGCCGTAGCGGTGAATCAACCAGTGGTCGAGCCCGGGGGCGACGAAGCCGGTGCAGGTGGCGAAGACCAGATGGGTGATGCCGGCCGCCTCATCCGCCAGGCCGAGCGCGTCGCAGGCGGCTTCGGCGAGGGCGGGGGCCTCGGCCTCGAACCGGGCCATGCGGGTGGCGGTGCCGGGGAAGCGGTCCACGCGGTAGAAGCCATCGGTGGTGCCGGTGGCCTCGGCATCCGGCTCCAGCACCGAGCGGCGGTGGCTGATGTGGGACCGCTCGGCCAGCCGGGCGAAGGCGATCCGGGTCCGCGCATCGGTGATCTGCCGTCCGGCGAAGATGCGGAAGGCGTCGTGCACCTCATGTCGCGGAACGGCCGTACCGATGCGGTTGATATAAGCCTGGTGGCTCGGGGGGAATATCACCCCGGACACATGGGGCGGAACACGGCGGCGGCTACTGGCGAACGGTGCCCGTGCGGGCATCCACCCGCAATTCCATCGGCGTGCCGTCCCGGACCGCGCGCAGCGTGAGGATGTCGCCCTCCCGCTTGACTTCGGTCACCTCGGAATAGCCACGGTCGCGCAGCAGGGTGCGGGCCTGGGCTTCACTGAGTTCCGGCTCCTCGACCGGCTGGCCGGTGAGGGCATCGATCCGCAGGTCCTCCACCTTCTCGCCGTAGCGCATCGCCTCGGGGATGCGGAAGGTCTCGCCTTCCAGCTCCACCGAGCTGAGCTCGGAATAGCCCCGCGCGCGCAGCACCGTGGCGACCTGGTCGATGGTGAGATAGGCGGGGTTCGCCGGTGGAGCCTGCGCCACCGCCGGCTCGGCCATCGTCAGGCCGGCAAGCAGCATCAGGACGGGCAGCGGGGGGCGGAGGATGTGTGTCATTGCTCGCTTAACCGCCGCCAGTGCCAAAGGTTCATTGTGGACGGCCGCTGACGGAGTCGTGTCGACCTGGAACAGCCCGCCCAACCGGAGCCACCGCCGGGCGTTGCACCGGGCATGCCAGCAGATCTTTTCACCCAGGACCCCGCCACCGCCCTCGCCACCCTCCGCGCGGAGGTGCTGGCAGACCGTGGCCCCTTGGCCGAGCACGCCACCCAGGCGGTGTTCGGCGAAGGCCCGCTCGGCGCTCCGCTGCTGTTCGTCGGCGAGCAGCCGGGCGACGAGGAGGATGTCGCCGGCCGCCCTTTCGTCGGGCCGGCCGGGCGGCTGTTCGACCGGGCATTGACGGAGGCCGGCATCCCACGGCCGGAAACTTATGTCACCAATGCGGTGAAGCACTTCAAATTCAAACCGACCGGTCGCCGCCGGCTGCACCAGACGCCGGATGCCGGCGACATCGCGCATTACCGGCCCTTCCTGCGGCGGGAAATCGAGATCGTCGAGCCACGGCTGGTGGTGTCGCTCGGGGCCACGGCCTTGCGGGCGCTGACCGGCAAGCCGCTGGCGATCGGCAAGCATCGTGGCGAAGTGCTGCGGACCGCCGACGGGGTGGCAGTGTTTCCGACGGTACATCCCTCCTACCTGCTGCGGCTGCCGGACCCGGACAGCAAGGCGCGTGAATACGACCGCTTCGTCGGCGACCTGAAGGCGGCCTGGCGGGAGGTGCACTGAAGCCGTCAGGCGAAGGTCAGCAGCCGCCGCGGGTTGCCGATGATGATCGCCTCGATCTCGGCCTTGCTGAAGCCGCGCGCGGCCATCAGCGGCACGACGTTCTCGAAGATATGGCCATAGCCATGCCCGCCCCAGCGGGTCAGCCGGGTGCGGTAGCAGATGTCGTGGCTGATCACGACGCGTTCCAGGTGGCCACGGGCGATCAGCGCGCGGATCAGCCTCAG
This sequence comes from uncultured Alphaproteobacteria bacterium, assembly GCA_963829365.1. Classification (GTDB taxonomy): domain Bacteria; phylum Pseudomonadota; class Alphaproteobacteria; order Acetobacterales; family Acetobacteraceae; genus Belnapia. The sequence continues at coordinate 133,632 of CAWHIH010000004.1, forward strand.
CCGGATCGCATCGTTCGGCATGTCGATGTCGGACAGGGCGTAGTAGGACGCCTCCTGCCCGAACAGGTCGAATTCAATGACCACCCCGCTGTCCGCCAGCCGCAGCAGCCGCGCCTCGTCGAAGATGGTGCGGTCGATATGGCTGATGATGACGCGGGAGGGGTCGGCGCCGGCGGCGCGGACGAAATCCGCCACCTCCTGCGGCTGGTCCGGGTGGCGGCCGGGGTGGACGTTCACCGCCGCGCCGGTTTCCGCCATGGCCAACATGGCGCCGGCCATGACGCGCTTTTCCTGCTCGGTCCAGGGCGCCTGGCAGCCGATCTCGCCGATGATGCCGGCGCGCACCGAGGTGCCCCAGGCGCCAAGCTGCACCTGGTCGATGATCTCGGCGGCGAAATCCTCCGGCGTGCGCTCCGCATTGGCCGGGTCCTGGTACTCATGGACGTAGTGGCCGCAGCCCATGACGATGTGCACGCCCGCCTCGGCCGCCAGCCGGGCCAGCGCCGCCGGGTCGGGGTCGAGGCCGCCGCAGGTGAGTTCCACCATGGTCCGCCCGCCGGCCTCGCGCATGGCGGCGAGTTCGGCAACGGCGGTCGGCTCGCAACGGAAGCGAAGGTTGCCCGGCACCTTGCTTTTCCGCCCGTAGTTGATGGCGAAGCAATTGCAGAGCGTGATTTCCGGCCCCTGGTCCGCCGCCGCACGCATGGGCGGGGAGCGGATGTCCCAGATCAGGTGCTCATGCATCAGGGTCGGGCCAAGGCTGGCGGGATCGACCGGCCCGAGCACCGTCTGCGCCTTGCCGCGCAACTCGGCGCGGGAGATGCGCTGGCGGGTGATTGCTTCGGACATGGCGGCGCCTCCGGATAGCGGGAGGCGCCAGCCTAGCCGGCTACCCCGGCAGGTCCAGCACGTTCTTCGACAGGATGTTGCGCTGGATCTCGCTCGATCCGCCGTAGATGGTGGCCGGCCGGGCCTGGATGAACAGGCCGGTCGGGTGCAGGTTGCGGTTGCCCTCCATCGGCTCCAGCAGCCCGGCATTCTCGCCGGCGATGTCCAGCATGGTTTCCGTGATGTGCTGGAACAGCTCGGTCTGGATGACCTTCAGCATGGAGACATCGGGGCCGAGGGTTTCGCCGCGCTTCAGCTTGGCGACATAGGTGCCGTACAGCGCCTTCAGGTCTTCCAGCTCCAGCCGCAGCCGGGCGTAGCGGTCCTGGAATTCGGCCTCCTCCCAGACCCCCATGCGCTCGGCGAGCAGCTTGAGGCGCGAGAGGGCGTAGGCGGATTGCCGCGGGCCGCCGATGAAGATGCGCTCGAAGCCGAGCAACGCCTTCGCCATGTCCCAGCCCTTGTTGATCTGGCCGACCAGGTTCTCCTTCGGCACGCGCACGTTGTCGAAGAAGACCTCGCAGAACTCGTCATGCAATTCGAGGTTGATGATCGGCCGGACGGTAATGCCCGGCGTGTTCATGTCCACCAGCAGGAAGGAGATGCCCTGCTGCTTCTTCGCTTCCTTGTCGGTGCGGACCAGCAGGAATATCCAGTTGGCATCGGTCGCCAGGGTGGTCCAGATCTTCTGGCCGTTGACCACGTAGTGGTCGCCGTCCAGCACCGCCTCGGTCCGCAGCGCGGCAAGGTCGGAGCCGGCGCCGGGTTCGGAATATCCCTGGCACCAGATGTGCTCGCCGCTGAGGATCTTCGGCAGGAACTGCTGCTTCTGCGCCTCGGTGCCGTAGTTGATCACCAGCGGGCCGAGCATGACGATGCCATGGTCGTTGGTGCGGGCCACGCCGTGGCGCTCGTATTCCTCGGTCAGGATGATCTGCTTGGCGGGCGAGAGGCCGAGGCCGCCATGCTCCTTCGGCCAGCCCGGGCAGAGCCAGCCCTTCTCGGCCAGCTTCATGTACCAGGGCTTGTTCTCGCTCCAGTGCAGGCGCTTGGGCGGGTTGCGGAGGTCTTCCGGGTAGTTCTCGTGCAGGAAGGCGCGCACGACCTGGCGGAAATGCTCATCGTCCAGCGCGTCGAGCTCGGTGGGTGCGGGAATGCGGATGGCGTCCATCGCTCAGGCTCCCTTGAATTGCGGCGGCCGCTTGCCGAGGAACGCGTTGCGGCCTTCGACGAAATCCTCCGTCAGGAACAGCGTCGCCTGGAAATGGCGCTCCTGTTCCAGTGCACGGTCGAGGCCCTCGCCCAGCATCTGCTTGGTCAGCGCCATCGGCGCCGGCGCCTGCTCGGCGAGGAACCTTGCCTTCTCCATGGCGGCGGCCAGCGCATGGCCCTTGGGCACCACATGGTCCACCAGGCCCATGCGCTCGGCTTCCGCCGCGGTCATCTGGTTGTGGTAGAGCAGGATCTGCCGCGCCTTGCCCTGGCCGACGCGCAGCGGCAGGGTGTGCGGCAGGCCGAGGTCGGCCATCAGCCCGATGCGGCCGAAACCGGCACCCAGCCGGGCATCCTCCGCCGCGACGATGGTGTCCGAGGCGCAGGCGAGCGACAGGCCGGCGCCGACGCAATAGCCCTCGATCGCGGTGACGACAGGCACGCTGCCCATCACCATCAGCCGGATGAGCTGATGCGAGAGCCGCATGCGCTCGCGGCCATCCAGCGGCGACTTCACGTCCATGCCGGAGATGTCGCCGCCCGAGCAGAAGTGCCCGCCCGCGCCGGTGACGACGATGCTGCGGATGGACTTGTCGGATTGCGCCCGCTCCAGCGCCGCAATCAGCCCGACCCGGATGGGCATGGCGAAGGCGTTGCGCCGCGCCGGATAATCCAGCGTCAGGACCAGGACTCCGCCGTCCTGTTCCTCGACCAGCCGCATGGCGGTGGCCTCGCTCATTCCTCGCCCTCCGGGCTGGTGGCCATGAAGCGGCGGCGGTGCAGGGTGGCGCTGCCGTACTGGTTGGCCATCACCATCGCCTTGCGCAGGTAGAGGCCGACATCATACTGATCGGTATAGCCGATGCCGCCATGCAGCTGGATGCACTGCCGGTTGACCAGCATCGAGGCCTCCGCCGCCCGGGCCTTGGCGCGCGAGACCACCGCCCGCCGCGCATCGCCGGTGGCGCCTTCATCCAGCGTCACCGCCGCTGCCTCGATGCTGGCGCGGGTCAGCGCGATCTGCATCTTCACGTCGGCAGCCTTGTGCTGCAGCGCCTGGAAGGTACCGATGATCCGGCCGAACTGCTGCCGGGTCCGCAGGTAGTCGAGCGTCATCGCGAAGGCCCGCTCCATCCCGCCGAGCAGATAGGCCGAGGTCACCAGCGCCGCCTCATCCAGCGCCAGCGCCAGCGCATCGCCCACGTCCTCGGCGATGCGGGTGGCGGCACCGAGCCTCGGCTCCAGCGTGCCGAAGAAGCCGCCGTCCTGGGTCTGCTCGGTGGTGAGGCCGCCCGCGCCGGCCGGCTGCTCGTACAAGGCGATCCGGCCGCCCTCGCGCACCGGCAGCAGGAAGCTGGTGGCGCCCGCCGCGGCGGTAAGGAATTTCCGCGCCGCGTCCGGGCTGCCCGGCACCTCCAGCGTATCCGCCTTTTCCTGCCAGGCGGTCAGCACCAGCGCCTCGCCGGACAGCAGCTTGTCCAGCGGGCCGCCGCCGGCCGCGGCCAGCAGCCCGGCCGAGAGCGTCGCCGGGATCAGCGGCTCCGGCACCAGCGCGGCGCCGAATTCCTCTGCCAGGGCGCAGGCCTCGCCGAGGCCAAGGCCGGCGCCGCCCAAGGCTTCCGGCACCCGCAGGCCGATCCAGCCCATCTCGCCCATCTGGCGGAACACCGCCGGGTCGTAGCCCGGCGGCTGGAAGCGCAGCCCGCGCACCCGCTTGGTGTCGCCGCCCGGCGGCGCCACCGCGGCGGCGCTGTCGCGGATCATGCGAATGGATTCGGCGCGGCTGTCTTCGTCGAGCGCGGCGCTCATTCTGGCGTTCCTCAGGCTTCAGTTGGTGTGGAGCGTGGCGCCGGTCTTGGCCTGGACTTCCTCCAGCGTGACCCCGGGCGCCAGGTCGCGGACCACGAAGCCCTTGCCCTCCACCACATCCAGCACGGCCAGGTTGGTATAGACGCGGTTGACGCAGCCGAGGCCGGTCAGCGGATAGCCGCAACGCTCGACGATCTTCGGCCGGCCGTCCTTCGTCGTGTGCTCCATGATGACCCAAAGGCGCTTCGCCCCGGCGGCGAGATCCATGGCGCCGCCGACGGCGGGTGCCGTGTCGTTCTCGCTGGTCGCCCAGTTCGCCAGGTCGCCGTTCTCCGCGACCTCGAATCCGCCGAGCACGCAGAGGTCGATGTGGCCGCCGCGGATGATCGCGAAGCTGTCCGCATGGCGGACGAAGGTGCCGCCCTTGGCCAAAGTGATGAGCTGCTTGCCGGCGTTGACCAGCCAGGGGTTCTCATTGTCCTTGGCCGGCGCCGGGCCCATGCCGATGATGCCGTTCTCGGAATGGAAGATCACTTCGCCGGTCGGCGGCACATGGTTCGCCATCAGCGTCGGGATGCCGATGCCGAGGTTGACGTACCAACCTTCGGGGATGTCCTGCGGCAGCGCGTGCGGCCATCCGGTGCGGCCGAGCGGCTGAAGGCAACTGCGCTGTCTTCCATCGGGTACGTCCCTTATTCCGGCAGTTTCGGGTCGCCCGCCGGCGACATGCACCACGCGGTCGACGAAGATGCCCGGCGTGACGATCTCGTTGGGCGGCAACTCGCCGAGGTCGCAGACATGGTGGGTCTGCGCGATGGTCAGCCTGCCCGCCATCGCCATGACCGGGTTGAAGTTGCGGCTGCTGTCCCGGTAGATCAGGTTGCCCCAGCGGTCCGCCATCCAGGCCTCGATCAGCGCGACGTCGCCGCGGCAGCGCGTGTTCCAGGATGTAGCTGCGGCCGTCGTATTCGCGCACTTCCTTGCCCTCGGCCAGCAGCGTATCGGCGCCGGTCGGCGGTGAAGAAGGCGGGCATGCCGGCGCCGGCGGCGCGGATGCGCTCGGCCAGCGTGCCCTGCGGCACGATCTCCGGCTCCATCTTGGCCGTCGCGGTACACCGCCTCGAACACACCGGTCCGAGGCAGCGCGGGGAAGGAGCTGATGATCTTCCGCACCCGGCCGAGCTCGATCAGCCGGGCCACGCCGATCGCGGCCCGCGCTGGCGTTGTTCAGCACCGACGACGAGGTTCGCTGGCGCCCTGCTCGATCAGCCCCTCGATCAGCGCGTTGGGCTCGCCGACGTCGCCGAAGCCGGCAATCAGGACGGTGGAGCCGTCCTTGATGCCGGCCAACGCATCCGCCACCGACTGCACGATATTGTTGATCATTCCTGTCCCTCCCGGGGGTGGATTGGACTACCGCCGCGGCGCCCCGCGGTCCAGCCCCCGTCCCTTGAGCCCCCGCCGTTCAAACCGGCGGCTTTCATGCGAAACGGAACAGCCCGTTGCTGACCACCAGCTTGTCGCGCTCCACCACCCGGGCGCGGAAGGCGGCGCCGCCTTCCTCGTGCCAGATCTCGGTGCGGATGGTCTCGCCGGGGAAGACCGGGGAGGAGAAGCGCAGGTCCATCCGGCCGAACCGCGCCGGGTCGTAGTCGCACAGGCTGCGCAGCAGGGCGTGGCAGACCGTGCCGAAGGTGCAAAGCCCGTGCAGGATCGGCCGCGGGAAGCCGGCCGCGGCGGCCACCTTGGGGTCGATGTGCAGCGGGTTGAGGTCGCTGTTCAGCCGGTAGACCAGCGCCTGTTCCGGCCGGGTGGCCATCTCCACCGTCACGTCCGGGGCGCGCTCGGGCTCGGCGGTGCGGCGCCTTCACCGGGCCGAGGGGCCGCCGAAGCCGCCGTCGCCGCGCAGGAAGCTGGTGCTGGTCAGGGTGGCGAGCTTCTCGCCGGTGGCGGCATCCACCACCTCCCGCTCGGAATACATCAGCGCGCCCTTGCCGGCGCCGCGGTCGACGATGCCGGTCACCCGGGACCGGCCGATCACCTCGCCCTCGACCGGCAGCGGCCGGTGCAGGATCAGCCCCTGCTCGCCATGGACGATCTTGACCCAGTCGATGCCGGTATCCTCGTTGCGCGACCAGAAGCCGGGCGAGCCCAGCACCACCGGCATGGAGGGCATGGCCTTCAGCCGCGGCTCATAGACGAAGTCGAGCTGCTTCTCGTCCATCGGGTCCTGCCCGAGGCCGATCGAGAAGTTGTACAGCGCCACGTCCTGCCAGCGCAGCGCCTGCCGCACCTCGGGGATCGGATAGGCCAGCAGCTTGTCGTAATCGATGGCCATCTCAGTGGCTCCCCCCTTCGAGTTCAATGACCGCATCGGCGGCGTAGCAGCCCTGGCCTTCCGGCAGCACCAGCAGCGGGTTCACATCCACCCCGGCCAGCTTCGGCCCGGCCGCGACCGCGAAGGCCGACAGCGCGGACAGCGCCCGGGCCAGCGCCGCCACATCCGCCTTGGGCCGGCCGCGCGCGCCATCCAGCACCGGGAAGCCGCGCAGCGAACGGATCAGCCGCTCCGCCTCCGTCACGTCGAAGGGGCAGCGGCGGAAGGCGACGTCCTTCAGTACCTCGATGAAGATGCCGCCGAGGCCGACCATCGCCACCGGCCCGAAGACCGGGTCGCGGAACACGCCGAGCGCCATCTCGACCGCGCCCTTGATCTGCTTGGCGACCAGCACGCCCTCGATCCGCGCCGCGGGGGCGTGGTGGCGGGCGCGGTCGAGCAGGGTGGCGAAGCCGTGCCGCACCGCATCCGCATCGGCGACATCCAGCAGCACGCCGCCGATTTCGCTTTTGTGCAGGATGTCCGGCGACAGGATCTTCAGCACCACCGGGTAGCCGATCTGCTCGGCCGCCGCGACCGCCGCCTCGCTGTCGGGCGCCGCGTGTTCCGGCACCGCCGGCACGCCGGCCGCGGCCAGCAGCGCCTTGGCCACCGCCTCGCTCGGGCGTCGGTCGCCGGCAGGGTCACCTCGGGCAGCGGCACCTCGGCCTGCGGCGCCTCGGTCTTGGCGAAGGCGGCGCCGAACCGGCCCATGGCCTCGATCGCCACCACCGCGCGGGAGGGGTCCTCGAAGACCAGCCAGCCGTCCTCCTCGTAGTCCTTGATCTTGTTCGGGGCGAGCATCGGACATCACCCACAGCCGGTCCGGATGGGCGGCGCGCACCGCCCGCATCTGCTCGTGCAGGCTGGGCCCGACGCTGCGCCCGGCCGCGGTCTGCGACCAGAAGGACAGGATGGAGGCATAGCCGCCGTCCACCGCGACGCTTTCGGCGAAGCGGCTGATGAGCTTGAGGTCGTTGGTCACCTGCGCCGTGCAGTCCACCGGGTTGCGCGGCGCGCAGAACGGCACCAGGCCGCGCAGCTTTGCCTGGGCTTCCTCCGGCATCGGCGGCATCGGCACGCCGGCCGCCTCCGCCGCATCCGAGATCAGCACGCCGGCGCCGCCCGAGACGGTCAGTACGCCGAGGGTGTTGCGCGCGGGGTAGATGCGGCGGGTGGCGGCATAGGCGATATCCAGCATCTCCTCGGTCGTGCGCGCCCGCACCACGCCGAATTCGTCCAGCACCGCCTGGATCACCGCGTCGTCGCCGGCGATGGAGGCGGTGTGCGACTGCGCCGCCGGCGCCGCCCAGCTCGCTGCGGCCGACCTTCATCATCACCACCGGCTTGCGGTTGCGCCGCGCCGGGTCCAGCGCGGCGATGAACTGCGGTGCTGTCGCGGATGCCCTCGGCATAGGCGCAGATCACGTCCACTTCCGGCGCCTGCGGCCATCCAGCCGAGCACGTCGCCCAGGGTCACGTCGGCCTCGTTGCCGGTGGTGACGCAGACCGCGGGTGCCGAGGCCGCGGTCGAGCGCGGCGGCGAACATATGCGTGCCATACGCGCCGGACTGGCTGGCGATGCCGATCCGCCCGCGGGATCGGCCAGCCCTTCTCGAAGCTGGCGGTGAAGGTCCCGTAGAATCCGATCGCAGTCGTTGAACACGCCCAGGCAGTTCGGCCCGAGCAGCCGGATGCCGTATTTCCGCGCCACCGCCGTCATGCGGTCCTGCGCCGCGGCGCCGGCCTCGTCCATTTCGGCGAATCCGGCGGTGAAGACAGATGACCGCGCGGCAGCCCTTGCGGCCCAGGTCCTCCAGCGAGGCGATCGCCAGGGCGGCGGGCACCGCGATGATGGCGACATCGGGCGCTTCCGGCAGCGCATCGACGGAAGGATAGGCCTGCAGCCCCTGCACCGTCGGCCGCTTCGGGTTCACCGGGTAGATCGTCCCGGCGAAGCCCTGGGACTTCATGTAGGCGATCGGCCGGCCGCCGATCCGCGCGGGCTCATCCGAAGCGCCGATGACGGCGACCGAGCGTGGCCGCACCAGCGGGTCGAGCGACGCGAAATCCGAAAGGCCCGACGGCACCACAGCGGCAGACATTGGCACGTTTCCCCTTGTTCCCGGCCCGCACCCTGAGCGAGGCGGGGTACGACTTCAAGAGGGGGGCGGGGCGGTCGGGGTGGCGGAAGCCGCGGCCATGGCGCCGCGGCGGTGCGGCTCAGGCGTCCTCGTCGTCATCCTCGTCGAGGTCGTCGTCATCGAGTTCGTCATCGTCGAGGTCTTCCTCGTCGTCATCCTCGTCGTCGTCGTCCTCGTCATCCTCGTCGTCGAGGTCCTCGTCATCCTCGTCGAGGTCGTCATCATCGTCGTCGGGCACGCCACCCGTCGCCGGCCGGGATGCGGCCATGCCAAGTCGATTCCAGCCCGGCACGCCGGCGGCTTCGGTCTCGGGGATCGACATGGGTGGTGCTCCCTCCACTGGCTGGCGGACCCTAGCCTGCGGCATCCGCAGGGGCTGTGGAAGATCGCTTGAACATCCCGGCCGCCCGCAGGTTCCGGGGCAACGGCCGCAGGGGAGGCTGGCTTGCCTCCCCCGGCGGAGTTCGCGTCAGCCCTGGGCGTCGGGCGAGAGGACCATGCAGGCGCCGTTGCGCCGCAGCCGGTCGCAGACCGCCTGGGCGGCGCTTTGCGAAAGCCCGGTGACCCGTGCCCGGTACAGGGTGCTGCGGCCCGCCACCACGGGCTGGACCATCACCTGCCCGGCCGGTCCGCCCGCCACGCGTGCGGTGGTCGCGGCATTGCGCGCCAGGTTCTGGCTGGCGAAGGCCCCGACCTGGACCGCCCAGCCGCCCGATGCGGCGGCCGGACGCGCCATGCCGGCCCGCAGCGAGGCCGGCAGGGCGCTGGCATTCGCCGTGCCCATCAGCCCAAGCCCACGCGGCCGGGCCGGTGCGGGCAGGGGTATCGGCGCGGCGACCAGCGAGGTCGGCCGCGGCGCCGCCGGGGCGGGTGCCGCGCTCGGCGCAGGGCCGGTGGAGCCATCCGGGATCGGGTCCATCCGCACCACCGTGCCCTCACCCAGCGAGGCGAGTTGCACCGGGGCGACCAATGCCGAGCCGGCATAGGTGCTGCCGTCCGGGATCGGCTCCATCCGTACCACCGGGCCGGTCGGCAGCCGGGCCATCTGGATGCCGGGGTCCACCGCCTGCCGCTGCTCGCGCAGTGCCAGCATGGTGGCGGAATCCATCCGCCGCGGGCCGGCCGGAATTTGCAGCGGGATCTCGGCCGCGGCATAGATCTCGGGCGCCGTCCGGCGGGACGGGCTGTGGGCGATGATGTTGGGGCCGATCCGGGCGACGTAGTTGCGCGTCTCGGCCGGCAGCCCGCGGCTTTTCCAGAGGTAGTCCTCCAGCCGCCGCGGCCCGGCATTGTAGGCGGCAAGGAAAGCCGGCGAGCCGTAAAGGTCGTACATCTCCCGCAGGTAGGCTGTGCCGGCCATGATGCTGTCGTACGGATGGTATGGATCGGCGCCGAGGCCGTAGCGGCCGCGCAACTCCCGGTAGGTCGCGGGCATCACCTGCATCAGGCCCATGGCGCCGACGCGGCTGGTGGCGCCGGGCCGGCCGGCCGATTCCTGGCGCATCACCTCGCGCACCCAGCGTTCGGGCACGTCGAACCGGCGCGCGGCCTGCTTGATGTAGGGACCCCAGGGGTCCGAGGAAGGGCCGGGCGGGTCGTAGCTGGCCGGGCGATTGTAGTCGCCATGCGTCACCACGCCACCGTTCACCGACCGATTCGTTGCCTGCTGCCCGCAGGCAGCAAGCATGGCCAACACCGAGAGGGCCAGGGCCGGCTGCACCAGGCGCGCCATGCGCCGTGGTCCATCCTGCACTGCCCCAAGCGATGTCCTGGTCCCTTTGGGCATCCCCATTCGCTCCACCGGGTCTGGGACTACCGGGTTCCCGAAGCCTGCCCCCCTTGCGGGCCCGCGCCGTCCCCACGGCGTGGACCCCAGGCTTGCCCCGAAGACCTGGCGGACGACTGGCGTCCTGATAACATAGCCGTACACGCTCAGCCGGGCGGCAGGCAAGACTGCTTTGCCGGCGAAACACCATGCCCAACCATGTATTTCCCCGCACCGAGGCGGTTCCAACGTCACTCAACTGGCGCGCTGCGTCCCTTCCTTGTATAGGCGCGGCCATGCTCGACCAGCCGATGCCCGCCGGGGCCGCCACCGGGTCCGTGCCTGAAACCGCCCCCGAGGCCGCCTATGTGTTCGATGCCGCGCGGCCGCGGCGGCGGGAGACGGCGCTGGCGGACCTTGCCACCGGGCTGCGGCGCTGGCGGCTGCCGGTGGCGCTGGCCCGGCTCGACATCCGCAACCGCTACCGTGGCTCGGTGCTCGGGCCGTTCTGGCTGACCCTGTCGACCGCCGTCATGGTGGGCGGGCTGGGGCTGCTCTATTCCTCGCTGTTCAAGCTGGCGCTGGCGGACTACCTGCCCTTCCTCGCGGTCAGCCTGATCGTCTGGGGCACCATCAGCCAGATCGTCAGCGACGCCTGCACCAGCCTGACCAGCGCCGAGGGCATCATCCGCCAGATGCCCCTGCCCTATTCCGTGCATGTGCTGCGCTGCGTCTTCCGCAACGCCGTCATCGCCGCCCACAGCCTGCCGATCATCCTGGTGGTGTTCCTCGCCACCGGCACCTGGCCGGGGCCGGAGGCGCTGCTGGCCATTCCCGGCCTGCTGCTGATCGGGCTGAACGCCTGCATCGTGGCGCTGTTCCTCGGCATGCTCTGCGCCCGCTTCCGCGACATCCCGCCGATCGTCGGCAGCGTGATGCAGCTCGCCTTCTTCATGTCGCCGGTGCTGTGGAAGCCGGAGCTGCTCGGCGAGCGGCAGGTCTGGCTGCCGTTCAACCCCTTCTACACGCTGATGGAGACGGTGCGCGGGCCGCTGGTCGAGGGGGGTGCGGCGCCTGTCGTCTGGCTCTCGGCGGTGGTCTACACCATCCTGCTGGCGGCGGTGGCGATGGCCTTCTTCATCCGCTTCCGCGGCCGCATCGCGTTCTGGGTCTAGCCGCATGCCACACATCCTGGCCGAGGCGGTGGCCATCGAGTTCCCGCTGTACCACCTCGGCGCCCGCTCCCTGAAGAAGCGCATCCTGGCCAACTCGCCGCTGCGGCTGCGCCAGGACGAGGCCAGCCGCATCGTGGTCTCGGCGCTGCGCGACCTCAGCTTCCGCATCCGCCCGGGCGAGCGGGTGGCGCTCATCGGCCAGAACGGCGCCGGCAAGACCACCCTGCTGCGCACCCTGGCCGGGGTCTACGAGCCGGTCGCCGGGCGGCTGGAGGTGTCCGGCTCGGTCGGCGCGCTGATCGACCCGAGCGCCGGCATGGACCCCAACGCCACGGGGCGGGAGAACATCATCCTGCGCGGCCTGTTCCGCGGCCTGGACGAGGCCGAGAGCACCACCCTGGCCGAGGAGGTGGGCGAGTTCTCCGGCCTCGCCGAGTTCCTCGACGTGCCGGTCCGCACCTACTCCGCCGGCATGTCGGTGCGGCTGTCCTTCGCCATCGCCACGGTGATGGACCCGGAGGTGCTGCTGATGGACGAGTGGTTCCTGGCCGGCGACGCCGACTTCATGCAGCGCGCCCGCACCAAGCTCGAAGCGCTCGTCAGCAAGGCCGAGATCCTGGTCCTCGCCACCCACGACATGGCCATCGTCCGCGAATGGTGCACCCGCGCCATCCGACTCGACGCCGGACGCATCGTCGCCGATGGAACGGTCGAGGAGGTGGTGCCCGAAGCCGCCTGATCAGACCCGCCCGCGAAGCCGCGCCACCACCCGGCGCAACGGCAGCAGCCGCCGCCATACCCCCCGCGCCGGCCGCAGGGCCGCCCTGGTTTCCGCCGCGCTGGCCGCGATCGGCGGCAGGGTGACCTCGGCGATCTGCGCCAGCCTCGCCTCGATGGCATCGAGGCGCGCCGTGGGATCCGGCAGTGGTGGGTTGCGCTCGGTGATCTGCGGCGGCTTGGCATCGATCGCCTCAAGCCGCGCCGAGGGTTTCGGCACCGGCGGGCTGTCCACCAGCCAGTCGGTCTGTTCGCGCAGTTCCAGCAATACCTGCCGCAGCAGCGCCAGCCGTTCCGCCTCGCGCGCTTCGGCCGAATTGAAGCGCCGGCGGCCGCGCCGCAGATGGACAAGGAACTCGACGGCCGGCTGCGGCACGCTCCATTCCACCCGCCAGTCCGTCAGCCCGAGTTCGCCGAATTCCAGGATCAGCAGCGAGAAGCTCGCCGGCGTGAACCGCCAGGCGTGGCAATCGACATAGGGGCCGTTCGACAGGCTGTCGTCGAACACCGCTTTGGCCTGTTCCAGCGGGTGCTCCAACTGCAGTCCCGTGCCAAGCGGCTCGCGCCCCCAGCCGGCCTGTTTCTTCCAGGTGGCGCCATAGGCCACCTGGTCAAAGAGATGCGCCGCGGTGTGGCGGCCTTGCCGCGCCCGATGGGCCGCCAGCATGTCCCCCGTCGTGCTGACCGGGCGGAAGACGTCGAAGCAGAAACGCTTGTCCGGCACCGCGAGCAGCAGCCGGCCATCCACCGGGTCGAGCAGCCGTTCCACGGACCGCAGGAAGCCGATGAGGTCGGGCAGGTGCTCGACCACATGGCAGGCGATCAGCGCGTTGTACCGGCCATGGTCGGCAACGGGGATCACCTCCTCCAGCGGGCCGCCCTGCCAGACCACATCCACCGGCTCGATGCGGCTGGTGTCGACGTTGCTACCGGCGTATTTCGCCACCAGCTCGCCCTGGCTTGCATGGTCCACGATGGTGACGCGCCAGCCCGCCGATTTCGGCGCCACGGGATTGAAGCTAGGACCGATCTCCAGGATCCGGTCTTCCGGGCCGAGCCCGTGCAGCAGCATTTGGGCACGGTCGGGCATCACGCTACGTGGCTCCTTCAGTCGAACAGGATCTGGGCGATGGCCGGGCCGAAGGCGGCTGGCCGGTACTGCTTCTCGGTCATGGCGGCCGCGGCCTCGGCCATGGCGGGGTAGGTATCGTCCAGCCTGGCGATCGCCGCCTCGATCACCGCGTCCCAGCGATGCGCCTGCGCCACATAGCCGGTCTCGCCCTCGATGACGGCGCGACGCAGGGTGAAGCTCGGCGACACGATGCTGACCGTGCCGACGATGGAGGCCTCGAACACCTTCAGCTCCGACTTGCAGTTGGTGAAGGTGTTGTCCTGCAGCGGCACCAGGTTCAGCTCCACCTGGCCGATCAGCCGCTGCAGGTTCATGAAGTCCTGCAACGGGAACCGCTCGATGCGGTCGGCCAGCTGCGCCAGCCGGCCGCGGGCCTCCATGAAGCCCACCAGCCGCAGCCGCACCCGGCTGTCGCGCAGCATGATCTCGGCCACGCTGTCGGCGGCGAGAGCGAAGTCCCGGTTATGGGTCGGCGTGCCGCTGAAATACCCGAGCGTGACATGCTTGTCCCGCCGGAAGCCCGACTCTCGCTTCTTCTCGAGGATATCGCGAGAGGCATCGAGCTGCGCCCGGTTCAGGAAATTCGGCACCACCGAGGTCGGCAGTCCGGCAAAATCCGCCGCCCGCGCCGCGAGGTACTCGTTGGTCAGGATCACCCCGTCGCACAGCCGCATGGTCCCGCCGATGCGACCCATGGCACCGAACCAGAAGTCGAAATCCCCGTCGGAGGTATTCTGGTCGAGCGTCTCGAGCACGAGATGGACGAAGCGGGTGTCGAAGACCAGGTCATCCACATCGAACAGCACGCGCCGGCCACGCGACCGCGCGCCGGCAACCATCCGGGCGAGCCCGGCGGAATAGCGCATGCGGCAGATCACCACCGTGTCGCAGCGGTCAAGGATGGCGTTGCCGTGCTCAAGCAGCTCGGCCGCGGTGAACCAGGCGGCGCCCACCTCGGGGTGGGTCTCTGCCAGCGCCTCGATCATGTTGAAGACGCGGTAGCGGAAGGTGCTGGTGTCCGGGATCTCGTAGAAATAGGCCACGCGCCGCGTCCCGCGCGACAGCATCAGCAGGCGGGACGCGAAATCCTGGGTCCAGGGATCAACGTAGGAGATGGTGGGCAGGTCAGCGGTGAACATCGGCTCAGGCCATCGCGATACGGTCGAGGATCGGGGCGAAGGCGGCTTCCCAGTCGCGGCCTATCAGGCTCTCGCGGTAGTTCGCCTCCCGCCTCGGCTCGTCCTTGGACAGCGCCACGGCACGCGACAACCCCTCGACCAGCGCATCGACCGTGGGCTCGGTGCAGATGATATTGCGCGAGTACCGCTCGAGCGAGACCTTCGGGCCGTAGCTGTTGGTCACCACCACCGCGCCACTCGCCGCGAGGTCGAGCGGCGGATAGCTTGGATGCGGAGTGTACATCAGCGACAGGCCGACATCGACGCTGCGGACCAGTGCGGCATAATCCTCCCAGGCGAGGTTCTGCGAGACATGCGGCCTGATGCCGCCCGGCAGCAGGATCGGCGGCAGGTCGCTGCCGACGAAGTGGAAGTCCCACTCGTCCTCCCGCAGCACGCCGCGCTCGATCGCCGCGGCCACCACCTCGAGCCCGCGCAGGAACAGGTTCCGCGGGTGGTTGGGCCGGGCATAGAAGAAGAACCGCCGGCGCCCTTTCGCCTCGCGTTCGGCGCGGTGGTAGATCGCCTTCGGGAAGGCCGGCTCGAAGGCCATGCCATTCGCCGCGACACCCCGCATGCCCTGCGACCGCAGGTGGTCGAGCAGGGCGTTGGTGTTGACGATGAAGCGCAGCTTCTCGTCCATCATCATTTCCTGGCAGCGGAGTTGTTCGTCGTCGGCGGGATAGAACATCCGCTCATCCTCCTGCAGCAGGTACAGGATGCGCTCCGGCGGGACCAGCCGCCGAGCCGCCGAGGTGGTCCACCAGGAACTGGTGAGCAGCAGGTCGTTGGCACCCACCGGCAGCGGGGTGCCACCGCCGTCCCTGCCCGAGAACACGAACTCCACGCTGCCATCATAGGTAAGGCCGTGCGCGCTCAACACCGTGGCGAAGTTGCGCGCCTCGGGCGGCACGCTGCGGGTGACGACCCGCAGCGGCATGTCCAGCCGGCGGGCCAGCAGCGTGCTCAGGATCACTGCGGTGCCGACCCCGCCGAACAGGCTGCCGGCGCTGATGCTGTCGGTCACCAGGGTCAGCCGCCGGGGCGAGGCGGGATCGGGGAAGCCGAACATCGGTGCCGGCACCCGCCGCGCGACGTAGTTCTCTGCGGTATCCGGGCCCGACAGGAGTTGCGCCACGCCCTGGAAGGGCGGCGCCGCCGCCGCCGGCGCGGGCTCCCCGCCACCGGGCCCTGGCGGCAACGGCAGCGGCGCCTGGCGCAGCATCCGCCGCAGCTCGTTCCGGTAGGTTGGCTGGCCCCGGAGCAGCCCGACCGCGACCCGCAGCGGCCGGGTGATGCGCCAGGATGTGGAGCCTATCAGCGCATCCCGCTGGGCAATTGCCGCGGCCGCCACGGCCCGAGCCTGGGCCGCTTCGGACAGCGCGCCGTCCCGCGCGCCGCAGGCCATGGCGTACTCGTGCTGGATGCGGTCGCGGTCGGCGACCGCGGCGGCCTGATCGGCCAGCGCCCGGGCCAATTCCTCGCGGGTGCCCTCGTCCCCGGGCCGCAGCGACAGCTCCTGGCGCAGCGCTTCCACCGTGGCGGCCGAGGCCGCCACCAGCTGCTCCGCCAGCGCCCGGTCGAGTTCCTGGCGCAGCACCTGGTCGCCGGGGCGCAGCGAGAGTTCCTGGCGCAGCGTCTCCACCATGGCGGCGGTGGCTGCACTCTGTTCCTGCAGGGTCAGGGTCTGCTCCCGAAGCGCGGTCGCCTCGGTCGCCAGGCTGGCCAGCCGGGCCTCGGACTCGGCCAGGCGGCGATTGGTCGCGTCATGCAGGTAGCGGTGCCGCACCGCCTCGCCACGCGCCGCGAACAGCGACCGGATGGCGCTGGTGCGGGCCGGGTCGGCACTGGCCGCGAACAGCGCCGTCAGCGGCTCGGGGAACGGGCCGCCGACCCCGAGAACGCCCAGCCCATGGCCATGGGTGAACTCGAAATGCGGATGCTGCGACTTCAGCTCCTGCCACAGCCGCCATACGCCGAACTCGCGTTCCCGCACATTGGTGTCGTGGAACAGCACCACGCCGCGGTCCGAGAGCGTGTCCCGCCAGGTGTGGAAGTCCCCGGCCGTCGCGTCATAGGTGTGGAAGCCGTCGATGTGCAGCAGGTCCACCTCGCCGGGGCCGAAGTAGCCGCGCGCCTCGGCGAAGGTGGTGCGGAGCAGGGTGGAGAAACGCCGCCAGCGACGCTCGTTCAGGCCGTTCACCGCGGCGAAGACGTCCTCGCCGTATTCGCCGGCATGCGGGTCGCCGTCCCAGGTGTCGACGGCGTAACAGCGTGCCGAGAGGCCGATCCGCTCGGCCGCCTGGCAGAAGGCGGCATAGGAGACACCCCAATGCGCACCGAGTTCGACGATGCTCCGCGGCCGCAGCGACTTGACCAGCCAGAAGGCGAAGGGGATGTGCTCGTGCCAGGCGCTCGGGGCCAGGTGGTCCGGCTGCCAGTCCAGTTCGTCACCGATATCAAGCTCCGCCGCCACGGTCGACAGGCGAATTAAATCGGTTGCCTGGTAAGGCACGAGGTTCGTATCCATTTAAGGGGTCTCCGCCGACCGATGCTCCGGGTGCCGGATGCGCCAGATGTTGCGCTTTCATGCGGTGGGTGTGTGGCTTTCAAGAACGCGTTCAAGGCACCTATGACAAAGAACCTGTCAACCCGCACCGCACGTTTTTGTGGCAACACCCCAGGCGGCGCCGGGGCGCCGCGATGAGCACCGAGGTACGCGACGGCATCCTGCGTTCCGCGGCGGTGCTGGACCGAATGGCCGGGGATGCCGGGGCGTGTGCCACCATCGCCGCCATCGTGGAAGTCTCGGTTGCCGCTCTGGGCCGTGGCGGCAAGCTGCTGTTCTGCGGCAACGGCGGCAGCGCGGCGGATGCCCAGCACTGGGCCGGCGAGCTGGTCTCCCGCTTCATGTACGACCGGCCGGGGCTGGCGGCGATCGCCCTCACCACCGACACCTCGATACTGACGGCGATCGGCAACGACTATGGCTACGACTACGGCTTCGCCCGCCAGGTGGAGGCGATCGGGTCACCGGGGGACGTGCTGTTCGCCATCTCCACCTCCGGCCGCTCGGGCAATGTGCTGGCGGCGCTGCGTGCGGCGCGCGCCAAGGGGATGCTGACCATCGGCTTCACCGGCGAGGCGGGCGGCGAGATGCCGGCGCTGTGCGACCACTGCCTGCGGGCACCCACCGGCATCACCCCGCAGGTGCAGGAAGCCCATGAGGTCGCCGGCCACATCATCTGCGGCATGATCGAGCAGCGGATGTTCCCGCGCGACGCCTGAGCAGGGCACCTCGGCATGCCGCGCGCCCTGTTCCTCGACCGGGACGGCATCATCAATGTCGATCACGGTTACGTGCACCGGCGCGAGGAGGTGGTTTTCGTCGAGGGCATATTCGCCCTGGGCCGCGCGGCGGTGGCGCGCGGGATGCTGCCGGTCATCGTCACCAACCAGTCCGGCATCGGCCGCGGGCTTTATCCGGAGGCGGATTTCCACCGGCTGATGGGCTGGATGCTGGCGGAATTCGCTCGCCACGGCGCCCCTATCCACGCCGTGGAGTTCTGCCCGGACCACCCCGAGCACGGCCTCGGCCCCTATCGCCGGGACTCGCCGCGGCGCAAGCCCGGGCCCGGCATGCTGCTGGACGCGGCGGCGGCGCACGGGCTCGACCTCGCGGCCTCGGTCATGGTGGGCGACAAGGCGACCGATGCCGAGGCTGCCTTCCGGGCCGGCGTCGGCACCCGCATCCTGGTCGGCACGGATGCGGCGGAGGCGGCACGGGCGCCGGCCGGGACGGTGGTGCTGCCATCGGTGGCGGCGGTGGCGACATGGCTGGCCGGCCAGGGCTGATGCCGGCTGCTCACCGGCCGAGGAAGGATTGGCCGGGCATCTTCCGCAGGAAGGGCTCCCAGGGCGCCCGGTGCCGGGGCACGGCCGCCAGCGCATCGGCGGCGCCATCGAGTTCAAGGTTCGGGTTGTAGAACGGATCGCGCTTCAGCGTCTCCCCCCAGCGTCGCCGCAGGAAGCCGAGTTCGGCTGCGAACCGCCGCGCCTTCTCCGCCGTGACATCCTGCCCGCGCGATGCGGATTCGAGGTGGTACAACTCGGCGAAAGGCGTCCACAGGATGCGCCACCCCGACGCCCGGATGCGCAGGCAGAGGTCGACATCGTTGAAGGCCACCGCGAGGTTGGCTTCGTCCAGGCCGCCCACCGCCTCGAAGACCGAACGCCGCAGCGCCAGGCAGGCGCCGGTGGCGGCGGCGACCTCGCGCACTGTGGCAAGGCTGCCGAAGTAGCCGGCGTCATCCCGTGCCACGCCTAGCCGGTAATGATCGGCGCCCCCGCCCACGCCGGTGACAACCCCGCCATGCTGCAGGGTGTGGTCCGCGTAGAGTAGCTTGGCGCCGACCGCGCCGACATCCGGCCGCACCGCATGCGAGACCAGTTCGCGCAGCCAACCGGCCGAGATCACCTCGATGTCGTTGTTGAGCAGCAGCAGGATATCGCCACGGGCCTCGGCAGCGGCACGGTTGTTGAGCGTGGAGTAGTTGAACGGCCCGGGGGCGGGCAGGATGCGGACCCGCGGGTCCTGCGCCAGCCGGCTGAACAGCGCCCGGGTTTCCGCCTGCTCGCTGCCGTTGTCCACGACGATGAACTCGATGGCCGGGTAGTCGGTGCGGGTGAGCACGCCCTCGGCACAGGCGGCGACCAGCGTGGCCCGATCGCGCGTCGGAACGATCACCGAAACCAGCGGCGGCACCGCAGGCACCGGCCAGACCACCCGATGCCAACCTGCCCCCGCAGGTGGCAAGGGCCGGACCTCGGCGGCGATGCCCTGCGCCGCCAGGATGCTGGTCACGGCATCAGCCGCATCCGGCGGCGGCGCACCGGCCGGCTGCTCGGTCAGCAGCGCCGGCAGATGCCCGATGCGGCCCGGTCCGGCCGCCAGGGCGGCGCGCAGGCCGGCGGCTAGGCATTGCCCGCGCGCCATCTCGGCCTTGGCATCCCGGTCGAGCAGCGCCGGGCGAAAGGCGGCGGCATGGCCGAACAGGTCGCAACCAAGCAGGCGGTCGAGGTCGAAGGCCGGCTTGAACCAGGGGTGCGCGCCCGGCAGCGTGGCATGCGGCCGGATCTCGTCGCCGTAGATGATGGCCAGCGCAGGGTGTGCCACCGCCTCCGCGGCGATGCGATAGAGCGCGGCCTCCTGCAGCCGGTCGCCCGGGGACAGCGGCATGACCCAGTCACCGGCGACCTCCGCCCAGGCCAGGTCGGCGGCATCGCCCACCAGCCGCACCCGGCGGTCCATCGGGCCGGATGCGGTTCCGAGCACCAGCAGCTCCCAATGCCCGTAGAGCTGGGCGGTGAGCGACCCGATGGTGGCTGCCACCCGGGCCGGCGCTGCACCCCGAGCATCGAGCCGCAGGACGATGCGAGGCTGCTCCGGCAGATGGGCGATATGGGCCCTGATCGCGGTGCGGTCCGCTGCGGTCGGGGTTGCATGCACCGCCATCCATGGTCCGGCAGAAACCGGGTCGAGGGGGTAGGCCCGCGGCGGCGGCGGCGGTGTGCCCAGGACCCGGCGGGCCAGCATCGCCAGCCGGATGCGGGCCGCGGCCGTGGATGGCGGCATCTGCGACCATGCCCAGCGCCAGGCCGCACCACCACGCGCCAGCAGCCGCCGCCGCGCCGCGGCCATGCCGCCAACGGTACGGTCCTGCGGCCGCACCATCTGCCGCGGCGCGCGCCGGCCTTCGACGTTATCGGATGGCATCGGGACACCCTCGGGTCATGGGCCGGCGAGGCGCCCAGGCGCCAGACGAGGCATCGGAAGGAATAACCGGAACCTCTCCGGCAACAAAACAACCTTGAGTTGCTGACATGAGCTTGAGCACGACTCACCTGTTAGCGCAGCACCCTCCGCCTTGGGAAACGCAAGGTCGTGAGGAGGCCATCTGGACAGCCCCCGCTGCCGCGCCTTAGCTGGCCTCATGCCCCGATCCGCCCTGAAGCCCCGCCCGCACGGCACCCCCGGCGCGCGGCGCGCATGACACCTCCCGAGCCCTATCGCCTCACCGACCTGGATGCCGGGGACCCCGGGCTGCGCCGCGCCGTGCATGGCTACAGCACGGCCGGCACCTGGCGCCGCTTCATCCGGCGGGCGGCGGAGCTGGGTGGCGAGATCGCCGCCAGCCTGCCACGCGACGCGCTGCGCCGGCTGCGCCCCGGGCCGCCGCCGCTGCTGCGGGTGGAGGCGGGCACCGACCCGCGGCCGGATGCCCGCAGCGTGGCGCTGTATGTCCACTACAGCCCCTCCGGCCAGGTTTCCGGCATGGTGCTGCGGCAACTGGCCTGCCTTGCCGCCGAGGGTTTCGCGGTGGTGTTCGTCACCATGGTGGCCCGGGTGCCGGAGCCCGATTGGCAGGCGGTGCGGGCACGGGCCGCGCTGGTGGTGCGGCGGCGGAAATTCGCCCTGGATTTCGGCGCCTGGCGGGATGTCGCCCCGGAAGCCGCGCGGCGCTGGCCGGCGGCCGAGGAGGTGCTGCTGGCCAATGACAGCGTGCTCGGTCCGATCCGCCCGCTGGCCCCGGTGCTGGCGGCGCTGCGCGGGGCTGGCCCCGGGCTGTTCGGGCTGACCGAGAGCATCCAGGGCGGGCCGCATCTGCAAAGCTACTTCCTGCTGGCCCGCGGCACCGCCGTGGTGGCGGACCTGCAGCATTTCCTCGCCGCCATGCGGCTCAGCCATTCCAAGTGGCTGGTGGTGCGGCGTGGCGAATTGCGGCTCGCCCGCTGGATGCGCGGCCGAGGCCATCGGGTGGCGGCGCTGTTCGGCTACCGGCGGCTGGTCGCGGCCACCCTGGCCGATGCGGATGAGCGCGCCCGGCTTGCCGCCTCCCACCCGCTGCTGCGGGGGCTGGAGGGGATGGCGCCGGCGGCGCGGGCGGAGCTGCTGCGCCACCAGCCGCTGAACCCGACCCACCACCTGTGGCAGGCGCTGGTCCGCCGGCTGGGCTTTCCGTTCCTGAAGACCGAGCTGGTGCGGCGCAACCCCGGGCGGCTGCCGGGCGTCGACGAATGGCCGGCGCTGCTGCCGCCGGACGCGCCCTGCCCGGCCACCTTGATCCGCGAGCACTTGGCTGCCCAGAGAAGAAACGACGGCTGAATTCCGGCGATCGGTTTCATGCCAGAATAATTTAATCGCCATGAACTACCGAACCCTCGCGTGGACGGGGATGAATGTTTGGCCCTCCCGGCGCGGCGCGGGCCATCGCGCAGGCTATGCAACTGCGGCGGTTTCGCAACTTGCTGGACATCCCGCTGATTTCGGTGCAGCGTAACGGTGCACCACGACCTGTAGTTGCAGCGCCCGGTTTTCCAGCGGGTTTATTTCTTCGGAACTGCTCCCAGAATGATGAATTGTCTCGCCGCCGCCGACGCCCCGGCCCTGCCCCTGCACATCACCGGCCCGGCCGGGCTGGATGCGCTGCTGCAACGTCTGCCACCCGCTGCCGCGGGCTTCCTCGCCGCTTCCGGTTTCACCGGCCGGGCGCAACAGGTGACGCTGCTGCCGGGGGATGGCGGGATCAACGGGGCGGTGCTGGGGCTGGGCGAGGCGGCGCCGACGCCCTGGTCCTTCGGCGGGCTGGCGCAGGCCCTGCCGGAAGGCAGCACCTGGCAACTCGCGGAGCCCGGCGCGCATGCCGCGCCGGCGGTGCTCGGCTGGTGCCTGGGGGCCTACCGGTTCAGGCGCTTCAAGGCGCCGCAGCGGGCCCCGGCCCGGCTGCTGCCGCCACCCGGGACCGAGGCGGCGGTGCAGGCCGCCGAGGCCGCCTGGCGGGTGCGGGACCTCATCAACACCCCGGCCAACCTGCTCGGCCCGGCAGAGCTGGCCGCCGCCGTGCAGGAGCTGGCCGACAGCCATGGTGCGAGCTGCACCATCATCGAGGGCGAGGCGCTGGCGGACGGCTTTCCGGCGCTGGCGACCGTCGGCCGCGGCAGCCCGCGGGCGCCACGGGTCGCCATGCTGGAATGGGGCGACCCCGCCGCGCCGCTGGTGGCGCTGTGCGGCAAGGGGGTGTGCTTCGATACCGGCGGCCTCGACCTCAAGCCCTCGGCCGGCATGCTGCGGATGAAGAAGGATATGGGCGGCGCCGCGGTGGTGCTGGGCGTGGCCGAGATGGTGATGCGGGCGCGGCTGCCGGTGCGGCTGCTGGTGCTCATCGGGGCGGTCGAGAATGCCGTCTCGGGCGAGGCCTTCCGGCCGATGGACGTGCTGCGCACCCGCGCCGGCTTGGCCGTGGAGGTGGGCAACACCGATGCGGAAGGCCGGCTGGTGCTGGCCGACCTGCTGGCCTGCGCGGCGGAACGCCAGCCGGCGCTCATCCTCGATTGCGCCACGCTGACCGGGGCGGCGCGCGTGGCGCTCGGCCCCGACCTGCCGGCATTGTTCACCCCGGATGATGACCTCGCGAAAACGCTACTTGCTGCCGGACACGCAACGGATGATCCGCTGTGGCGCCTGCCCCTGTTCACGGCATACGATTCGTGGCTCGACAGTCCGGTGGGTGACCTGAACAACGTCTCGGCGCGACCCATGGCGGGCGCGATCGTGGCAGCGCTCTTCCTGCAGCGGTTCGTGCCGAAGGGCATCCGCTGGGCGCATCTCGATCTTTATGCCTGGAACGATGCCAATCGCCCGGGCCGGCCGGAGGGTGGGGAAGCGCAGGCAATGCGCGCCCTGGCCAAAGCAATTGCGGCTCTTTTCGCTGACGCACCGGGGCCGGGCCGGTAACGAAATCGAGATGCGGCGGAAACTTTGCCCGTCGAACTGCTCTGACAACTACAGAATGCGTTATCCGGTTGTAGTGCTTGACTGGACAACTACCCGGGCCGTCGAGGCAGCAGCCTTGCCACCCAACAGGTTCAATGCCCCGCAGGGGCTAGAGGATTCGAGCGATGGCGGTACAGAGCAACCCCGACCAGCTGGTCGGCATTCTACGGGACACGGTTGTCGCCCTGGTCCGGCGCGACGGCCCCGATCTTTCGGCGCGGCAGCTCGGCGTGTTCCTGACGGTCTACCTGACCGATGGACCGCATACGGTACGCGGGCTGGCGGCGGAGCTGAATGTGTCCAAACCGGCCATAACCCGGGCCCTGGACCGGCTGGGCGAGCTCGATCTCGCGCGCCGCAAGGTGGACCCGATGGACCGCCGCAGCGTCATCGTACAGCGGACCCTGAAGGGTACCGCCTTCCTGCGCGACATGCGGCAGATCATGTCCGAAGCCGAGACCCAGGTGCATGAGATGCCGGCGGTGGAGCCGGCGAACGCCGACGGATCGCGGGATTCGCGCAAGGTCGGCTGAAGCGTCGGCCAGTACCCCCGGCGGTGGCAGCCGAGCCGCCACCGCCCGGGAGGCCATGATCGCCCTCGCGGACGATTCAGTAGCCCGCGTTGAAGTCCACCTGATTGATCGGTGCCAGCCCCGCCCGCGCCCGGTGGATGTTCTCCACCACCTGCGGCGCCGCGCTGCGGGGGATCGTGATGCTGGCCGCATGCGGCGTCAGCACCACCTGCGGATGGCTCCAGAAGGGATGGTCGGCCGGCAGCGGCTCCGGCTCGAACACGTCGAGCGCTGCGGCGGCGACCTGCCCTTCGTCCAGCGCCGCCAGCAGGTCGTCCTGCACCACGTGTCCGCCGCGCGCCGCATTCAGCAGGAACGCGCCGCGCGGCAGCAGGCCGAGGGTGCGGGCGTTCAGCACGCCGCGGGTATCCGGGGTCAGCGGCAGCAGGCAGACCAGGATGTCGCTGCGGCCGAGCATGGCGGCCAGCCCGTCCTCGCCATGGAAGGTCTCGACGCCGGGGAAGTCCTTCGGCCGGCGCGACCAGCCCATCACCGGGAAGCCCAGCGCCAGCAGCCGCCGCGCCGCATCGCCGCCCAGTGCGCCGAGGCCGAGGATGCCGATGCGCCGCCGGGCGGTGTCCGGCGCCGGCAGCTCGTCCCAGATGCGGGCGGCCTGCTGGGCTCGGTACTCGGCGTCCTGGCGATGGAAGCGCAGCACGTTGAGCAGGACCCACTCGGTCATGCCCTGGGTCAGCCGTTCATCGACCAGCCGCGCCACCGGGATGCCGGGCGGCGGCCCGGGCGGGCGCATCAGGTGGTCCACGCCGGCGCCCATGGAGACGATCAGCCGCAACTTCGGGTAGCGCCGCAGCTCCGCCATGTCGTGCGAGGTCCAGACTACCGCCGCCTCGATATCGGCCGGGTCGCCGGCCGCCGGGAACAGCCGGATGTCGAGGCCGGGATCGACCTCCAGCAGCGCGTCGCGCCAGGCCTCCATAGTGGAGGTCTTGGTGGAGAGCAGGATAGCCATCATTCCCCCTCGTGCCGCAGTTCGCGCGGCAAGGTTTCCATCTCGTCGGGCAGCGCGCGTACCCAGTCCCGCCAGTTGTTGCGGCTGGTGGCCGCCCGCTCCTCGCCGTCCGGCAGCTTCGCGTAGAGGCTGAGCACGCCCTTGGCCCACCACACGTCGAAGGCGGCTTCGTTCGCCAGCACCATCGCCGCGGTGCGGTCGAATACCCCGTCCTTCACCTTGGGCATGAAGCGGAACAGCCACCAGACGCAGCCGACCGCCAGCACCGCGGCGCCGAGGTAGAAATGCACCAGCACCGTGCTGCCGAAGGAGCCGACGAGGATGGCGGCGGCAGGCCCGATGTTCTCGACCGAGCGGTACACCGGCGTGCCGGGGACGTTCATCTTGCGGATATGCACGCCGAGCTTCACCTTGTCGGCGTCCAGCAGGTCCCGCAAACGCTCCAGCTCGGTCATCCACCCACCGTCCCGGGTTCCGCATGCGGCTCCGCCACGCCGGAGGCGCGCAGGTCGAAGGCCGCGGCCATCAGGGCGCGGGTATAGGGCTGGGTGGGCGCGGCGGTAAGCCTCTCGGCCTCGCCTTCCTCGACCACCCGGCCATCCTTCAGCACGATGATGCGGTGGGCCAGGGCGCGGACCACCCGCAAATCGTGGCTGATGAACAGGTAGGCCAGCCGGTGCTTCGCCTGCAGCGCCCGCAGCAGGTCCACCACCTGCGCCTGCACCGAGACATCCAGCGCGCTGGTGGGCTCGTCCAGCACCACCAGCCGCGGCTTCAGCACCAGGGCGCGGGCGATGGCGATGCGCTGGCGCTGGCCGCCGCTGAACTCATGCGGGTAGCGGCCGGCGGTGGCGGGATCCAGCCCGACCTCGGCCATCGCCCCGGCCACCGCCGCGTCGCGGGCGGCGCGGTCCAGGCCGGGTTCATGCACCTCCAGCCCCTCGCCGATGATCTCGCCTACCGAAAGCCGGGGCGAGAGCGAGCCGAAGGGGTCCTGGAACACGATCTGCATCCGCCGCCGCAGGGGCCGCAGCGCGCGGGTGGACAGCGGCTGGATGTCCCGCCCCTCGAAGCGGATGGCGCCCTGGCTGCCCTCCAGCCGCAGCAGCGCGAAGCCAAGGGTGGTCTTGCCGCTGCCGGATTCGCCGACCAGCCCGACCGTCTCGCCCTCATGGATGGTGAGCGAGACGCCATCCACCGCCTTCACATGCCCGACCGTCCGGCGCAGCAGGCCGCGGCGGATGGGGAAATGCACCTGCACCGCCTCCCCCTGCACCACCACCGGGGCGCCGGCGGGCACCGGGGCGGGGCGGCCGCGCGGCTCGGTCGCCAGCAGCATGCGGGTATAGGGGTGGCGGGGGGCGGCGAAGATCTCCGCCGCCGGCCCCTGTTCCACCACCTCGCCATCCTTCATCACTACCACCCGGTCGGCGTGGCGGCGGACGATCTGCAGGTCGTGGGTGATGAGCAGCATCGCCATGCCGAGGCGCTGCTTCAGCTCGGCCAGCAGCTCCAGGATCTGCGCCTGGATGGTGACGTCGAGGGCGGTGGTCGGCTCGTCGGCGATCAGCAGCTTCGGGTCGTTCGCCAGGGCGGCGGCGATCATCACCCGCTGCCGCTGGCCGCCCGAGAGCTGGTGCGGATAGGCGCCGAGCCTGGCCTCGGCATTCGGCAGCCCGGCCTCGTGCAGCAGGTGCAGGATGCGTGCCCGCAGCGCATCCCCGGACAGCGGCTGGTGCAGGGTGATGGCCTCGCCCACCTGCCGGCCGATGCTGTGCAGCGGGTTCAGCGAGGTCATCGGTTCCTGGAAGATCAGCCCGGCGGTGCCGCCACGCAGTTGCTGCATGGCCGGCTCGGTCGCGCCCAGCACATCCACCCCGTCCAGGGTGATGCGGCCCTCGGCGATCCGGGCCGAGGGTGGCAGCAGCCGCAGGCTGGCCAGGGCGGTGACCGACTTGCCGCTGCCGGATTCCCCGACCAGCGCCAGGGTCTCGCCGGGCGCCAGGGTGAAGGAGACGCCGCGCACCACCCGGCGCTCGCCGAAGGTGACCGAGAGGTTGTCGACCGAGAGCAGGGTCATCGGCCGCCCCCCGGCAGCTTGCGCGGGTCGAAGGCATCGCGCACCGCCTCGCCGACGAAGATCAGCAGCGTCAGCACCCCGCCCAGCACGATGAAGCCGGTGAAGGCCAGCCAGGGCGCCTGGAGGTTGTTCTTGCCCTGGGACAGCAACTCGCCCAGCGAGGGCGAGCCGGGCGGCAGCCCGAAGCCGAGGAAGTCGAGCGAGGCCAGCACCGTGACGCTGCCCGAGAGGATGAAGGGCAGGAAGGTCAGCGTCGCCACCATGGCATTGGGCAGGATGTGGCGGGCCATCAGCCGGGTATCGGAAACCCCCAGCGCGCGGGCGGCCCGGACATAGTCGAGGTTGCGGCCGCGCAGGAACTCCGCCCGCACCACGCCGGTGAGGCCCATCCAGGAGAACAGCAGCAGGAAGCCGAGCAGAGTCCAGAACCCCGGCTCAATCACGCTGGCCAGGATGATGAGCAGGAACAACTGCGGCATGCCCGACCAGATCTCGATGAAGCGCTGGAACAGCAGGTCGGTCAGCCCGCCGTAGAAGCCCTGCACCGCCCCCGCCGCGATGCCGAGCACCGAGGCGACGATGGTCAGGGTGAAGCCGAACAGCACCGAGATGCGGAAGCCGTAGATCACCCGCGCCATCACGTCCCGCGCCTGGTCATCCGTGCCGAGCCAGTTCTTCGCCGAGGGCGGCGCCGGGGCCGGCACGTCGAGGTCCCGCACCACCGAAATCATAGGCGTAGGGCACCGCCGGCCAGATCATCCAGCCGCGCGCCGCGACCGCCTCGGCCAGGAAGGGGTCGTGCCAGTCGGCTTCGGTCGGCAGGCCGTCCTCCAGGATGTCGCTCTCGGCGTAGTCCACCAGCACCGGGACGAACCAGCGGTCGTCCACCCGGGCGACCAGCGGCCGGTCGTTGGCGATGAACTCGGCGAACAGCGTCACCACGAACAGCACGGCGAAGATCCACAGCGACCACCAGCCCCGCCGGTTCGCGCGGAAATTCGCCAGGCGGCGGCTGGTCAGCGGCGTCATCGGCGGGACCTTCGCGTCGAAGTCGATCCGCGGGTCGACCAGCGTGTAGGTGAAGTCGCCGATGATCTGCATCACCAGCCCGAGCAGCGTGAAGATGTACAGCGAGCCGAACATCAGCGGGTAGTCCCGCCGGATCGCCGCCTCGAAGCCCAGCAGGCCAAGCCCGTCCAGCGAGAAGATGATCTCGACCAGCAGCGCCCCGGTGAACAATATGCCGATGAAGGCGGCCGGGAAGCCGGCGATGATCAGCAGCATCGCGTTGCGGAACACGTGGCCGTACAGCACCCGCTGCTCGCCCGCGCCCTTGGCCCGGGCGGTGACCACGTACTGCTTGTTGATCTCTTCCAGGAAGGCGTTCTTGGTCAGCATGGTGAGACCGGCGAAGCCGCCGATCACCAGCGCCAGGGTCGGCAGCACCATGTGCCAGGCATAGTCCAGCGCGCGGGCCAGGAAGGGCGCGTCCTCCATCCCCGGCGAGAGCAGGCCGCGCAGCGGGAAAATCTGCAGGAAGCTGCCGCCGGCGAACAACACCACCAGCAATATGGCGAACAGGAACCCCGGGATGGCGTAGCCCACCAGCACCACGGCGCTGGTCGCCACGTCGAACCGGCTGCCGTCCCGCACCGCCTTGCGGATACCGAGCGGGATGGACACCAGGTAGATGATCAGCGTGGACCACAGGCCGAGCGAGACCGAGACCGGCATCTTCTCCAGGATCAGCTCCACCACCGGCCGGTCGCGGAACAGCGACCGGCCGAGGTCGAATTGCGCGTAGCCCAGCAGCATGGTGCCCAGCCGTTCGTGCCAGGGCCGGTCGAAGCCGAAGGTCCGCTCGATCTCGGCGACGATGGCGGGGTCGAGGCCGCGGGCGCCGCGGTACTGGCTGGCCCGCGCCGCGGCCCTCGCTGGCGGGCGGGCCGCGCGTCTCGCCCTGGCCCTCGCCGGAGATGCGGCCGAGCGTGCTGCCGGCCTCGCCCCGCAGCTCGGCCAGCATCTGGTCCACCGGGCCGCCGGGGGCGAATTGCACCACGGCGAAATTGATCAGGATGATGCCGAGCAGGGTCGGCACCACCAGCAGCAGGCGGCGAAGGAGATAGGCTCCCATCGGGCTACTGCTGGCTGGTCTCGCGCTTGCCCTGCTCCACCGTCCCCTCCCGCGCCCGCTCGACCCACCAGGAATCCAGGCCAGCGCGTAGCGCGGGTTGCGCGGCGGCCGGCCGAACTTGTCCCAGTATGCCACGCGGAAGGTGCGGCTGTGCCATTGCGGGACCATGTAGTCGTTCCACAGCAGCACCCGGTCCAGCGCCCGGGTGCGGGCGACCAGCTCATCGCGGTCCGGCGCGTTGACGATCATCTCCACCAGTTCGTCGACCACCGGGTTGCAGATGCCGGCGGTGTTCAGGGTGCCGGGGTCGTTGGCGCGGGCGCAGGTCCAGTAGTCCCGCTGCTCGCTGCCCGGCGAGAGGGACTGGCCCTGGCCGCCCACCGTCATGTCGAAGTCGAAGGCGTCGGTGCGGACCTGGTACTGCGCCGGGTCCACGGTGCGGACCCGCACGTCCATGCCCAGGCGCTGCAGGTTCTGCACATAGGGCAGCGCCACCCGCTCGAAGCTCGGGCCGTTCAGCAGGATCTCGAAGGCGAAGGGCTGGCCCTCGGGGCTCACCAGCCGGCGGTCCTGCACCCGCCAGCCCGCCTCGCGCAGCAGGCCGAGCGCCCGCCGCAACCCCGCCCGGTTGTTGCCCGAGCCGTCGGTGACCGGCAGCGTGTATTCCTCGGTGAACAGCCGGTCCGGCACCCGGCCCTTGTAGGCCTGCAGGATCTCCAGCTCGCGGCCTTCCGGCAGCCCGGAGGAGGCCAGCTCGGAGTTGGAGAAATAGGACTGGGTGCGGGCGTAGCTGCCGTAGAACAGGTTGGCGTTCATCCACTCGAAGTCGAACACCTCGATCAGCGCCCGCCGCACCCGCGCATCCTGGAACAGCGGCCGGCGCAGGTTCACCACGAAGGCCTGCATGCCGGTGGGCAATTCGTGGCGGATCTCGTCGCGCTTCACCAGGCCGCGCTGGACCGCCGGGAATTCGTAGGCGGTGGCCCATTCCTTGGCGATGTTCTCGGTGCGGAAGTCGATCTGCCCGGCCTTGAAGGCTTCCAGCGCCACCGTGGCGTCGCGGAAGTACTCATAGCGCATGACGTCGAAATTGGCGTGCCGCGGGCGGTCGGCAGGTCCTTCGCCCAGCAGTCCGGCACCCGGCGGTAGACCAGGCTGCGGCCGCTCTCGAAGCGTTCCAGCCGGTAGGGGCCGGAGCCGAGCGGCGCCTCCAGCAGCGGCCGGGTGAAGTCGCGGCCTTCCCACCAGTGCTTCGGCAGCACCGGCAACTGGCCGAGGATCAGCGCCAGTTCACGGTTCTCGTTGGTCTTGAAGCGGAAGGCCACGCGGCGCGGACCCTCGGCCACCACCTCCGCCACATCCGCCCAATAGGCCCGGAAGAAGGGCCGGCCGTGCTCGCGCAGGGTGTTGAAGGTCCAGACCACGTCCTCGGCGGTCACCGGCCGGCCGTCATGGAAGCGGGCCTGCTCGCGGCAATTCGAAGGTCACGCCCATGCCGTCGGCCGGCTGCTCGATGACGGCGGCCAGGTGGGAGTATTCGGTGCTGGCCTCGTCGGAGCTGCTTTTCAGCAGGGTGTCGTACAGGTTGATGAGGCCGACGGCGGGCGTGCCCCGCAGCACGTAGCCGTTGAAGGTGTCGAAGCTGCCGAGCGCGGTCAGCGCGATCTCGCCGCCCTTCGGCGCATCCGGGTTGACCCAGGGCCAATGGGTGAAGTCCGGCGGCAGCGACGGCTCCCCGAGCAGCGACAGGGCGTGGCTGCGGGTGACGGCGCCCGGTTGGGGCGCCGGCTGGGCGCCCGGCTGTGCGACAGCCCGCGGCAGCCGGAGGAAAGGCAGGGCAAGGCCCGTGGCCAGAAGGGTGCGGCGATCCATGCCCATCAGGATGGGGGTTCCACCCGCTCCGGACAACAACTACGCGCCAAGCAGCGCGACCGCTTCCGCCAGCAGCGCCGGATCGCCGACCGCCAGCACCCGGCCATCGGCCTCCAGCGTCAGCCGCTCGCCGGCCCAGCCGGTGACCCGGCCGCCGGCGCCCTCGACCACCGGCACCAGCGCCGCCCAGTCCCAGGGCTTCATGGTCGCCTCCGCCACCACATCGACCAGCCCCAGCGCCAGCAGGCCATAGGCGTAGCAGTCGCCGCCCCAGGTCACCCGCCGCGCGGCGCCGCGCAGCCGCTCGAAGCCCGGGCGGTCGGCCGGCTCGAACATGTCGGGGCTGGTGCAGGACAGCTCGGCCTCCGCCAGCGCGGCGCAGGGCCGGCAGCCGGCGACGCCGCCGAGCGGCGAGCGGAAGCGGGTCGGCCGGCCGGCGACGCCGGTCCAGCGCTCCCCGGTGGCCGGCTGGTCGATCATCCCGAGCACCGGCACCCCGCGGTGCAGCAGCCCGATCAGCGTGCCGAACAGCGGCCGTCCGGTGACGAAGGCGCGGGTGCCGTCGATCGGGTCCAGCACCCACAGGTATTCGGCATCGGCCCGGTCGGGGCCGAATTCCTCGCCCCAGATGCCGTGCCCGGGGAAGCGCTCCCGCAACAGGGCGCGCATCGCGAGTTCGGCGCCGCGGTCGGCATCGGTCACCGGGCTGGCGTCGCCCTTGGCCTCGACCAGCAGGGGCGAGCGGAACAGCGGGCGGATGATGGCGCCGGCCGCCTCGGCCGCGGCTTCGGCCGCCGCGATGAACTGGTCCATCGGCAATCCCCCTGGTTTGCGCCACCGGAAGCGCTCGATTAGAAGCCGGACCACATTCTGGCAACGGGCACCGCGCATGACCGAGATGATCGCCTTCCAGGGCCTGCCCGGCGCCTATTCGGACCTGGCCTGCCGCGCCGCCTATCCCGGCTGGGCCACCCTGCCCTGCCCGAGCTTCGAGGCGGCGATGGACGCGGTGCGCGGCGGCCAGGCGAGGCTCGCCATGCTGCCCTGCGAGAACTCCCTCGCCGGCCGGGTGCCGGACATCCACCGGCTGCTGCCGGAATCCGGGCTGTCCGTGGTGGGTGAGCATTTCGAGCGGGTGGAGCACTGCCTGCTCGCCCCGAAGGGCGCGACGCTGGCCACCCTGAAGCGGGCGCACAGCCACCCGGTGGCGCTCGGCCAGGTGCGGAACATCCTGAAGGAGCTGTCCCTCACCCCGATCATCGAGGCGGATACCGCAGGCGCGGCGCAGATCATCGCCGGCCGCGGCGGGGTGGAGGATGCCGCCATCGCCAGCGCCCTGGCGGCCGAGACCTATGGGCTGGAGATCCTGCGCCGCAACGTCGAGGACGCGGCGCACAACACCACCCGCTTCTACGTCTGCTCGATGACCCCCGCCGCGCCGCCGCCCGGGATGCCGGACTGCGTCACCACCTTCGTCTTCCGGGTCCGCAACATCCCGGCGGCGCTCTACAAGGCGCTCGGCGGCTTCGCCACCAACGGCGTGAACATGACGAAGCTGGAGAGCTACATGGTGGACGGCGAGTTCACCGCCACCCAGTTCCTCGCCGATGTCGATGGCCAGCCGGAGCAGCCGGCGGTGCAGCGGGCGCTGGAGGAACTGGCCTTCTTCTCGCGCGAGCTGAAGGTGCTGGGGACCTATCCGGCGCATCCGTACCGCCGGTCCCACCGGGGCGCCTGACGCGCGGGCGCGCTGGGAGACAAGCGCGCGGGCGCCCCGGGGCGATCTTGTGCGGCCCCTCGCCCACCCCAACATCGGCGCCATGATCGACGCAAAAGGCCTTCTCGAACGCTTCCTCGGCCCCGGCGGGACGGCTGCCTTGGGCGGCGGCACCCAATCCGGCCAGGCGGCACCCCCCACGGCCTCCCCCACGGCCTCCCCCTGGGGCGCGCCACAGGCGGCCTCCGGCGGCGGCGGCTTTGCGGAGCAGGCGCAGCAGGCCCTCGGGCGGCTCGGCGGCGCGGGCGGCATGGCCGGCGGCGTTGCGGCCGGCGGGCTGCTCGGCCTGCTGCTCGGCAACAAGAAGCTCCGCAAGGGCGGCGGCGGGCTGGTGACCCATGGCGGTGCCGCGGTGCTCGGCGCGCTGGCGCACCGGGCGTGGCAGAACTGGCAGGCCGGGCAGGCCCCGGCCACCGCCGCGCCGGCCACCGCCAGCGATGCCGAGGCGGTCGACCAGCGGTTCCTGCCCGGCGCCACACCCGCAGCCGGCGGCGAGGCCTTCGAGCTGTCGCTGATCCGGGCGATGATCGGCGCCGCCCGGGCCGATGGCCATATCGACGCCACCGAGCGCGGCCGCATCTTCGAGCATGTGGAAAAGGCCGGGCTCGATTCCGAGGCCAAGGCCTTCGTCTTCGACACGCTGAACGCTCCGATCGGGGTGTCCGAGGTCGCCGCCGCCGCCCGCACGCCCGAGCAGGCGGCGGAGATCTACCTCGTCTCCCGCCTCGCGGTGGACCCGGACGAGGCGGCCGAGCGGGCCTACCTGGAAGCCCTGGCGCACCGGCTGAAGCTGCCGGAGGGGCTGGCCGCGCATCTCGACCGGCAGGCGGACGCCGCGGCGCCCCCGGCCGGTTGATGCGCCGGGATCAGCTTTCCTTGTAGCGGTAGCCGATCCCGTACAGCGTCTCGATCTGGGCGAAATTGTTGTCGATGTGGCGGAATTTCTTCCGCACCCGCTTCACATGGCTGTCGATGGTGCGGTCGTCGACATAGATGTTCTCGCCATAGGCGGCATCGATGAGCTGGTCGCGGTTCTTCACCATGCCCGGCCGCATCGCCAGCGCCTTCACCAGCAGGAACTCGGTCACCGTCAACTGGATGTCGGTGCCCTTCCACACGCAGGTGTGCTTGGTCTCGTCCAGCACCAGGTCGCCACGGACGATCACCCCGCCCGAGGGGGTGCCGCTGGCCTCGGCGCGGCTCACCTCGTTGCGGCGCAGCAGGGCGCGGATGCGCTCCAGCAGCAGCCGCTGGCTGAACGGCTTGGTGATGTAGTCGTCGGCGCCGAGGCGCAGGCCCATCAGCTCGTCCACCTCCTCGTCCTTGGAGGTGAGGAACACCACCGGCATGGCGCTGCGCTGGCGGAGCCGCTGCAGCAGCTCCATCCCGTCCATCCGCGGCATCTTGATGTCGAGCACCGCGAGGTCCGCCGGCCGGGCCAGCAGCCCCTGCAGCGCGGTTTCCCCATCGGTATAGGTGCGGACGGTGAAGCCCTCCTGTTCCAGCGTCATGGAGACGGAGGTCAGGATGTTGCGGTCGTCGTCCACCAGGGCGATCGTGGCTGCCATGCGCGCGTCTCCGCCGGCGATGAGGGGTCCGGCATTCGTTAGGATATCAGATAACCCCATATGGTGCGGCATTGTGGCACAACCCGGACAGGACCGAGATGGTGACCGAAAACCTTGGCTTCGAGGCACGCCGGCTGATCCGCGCGGCGGCCTCGGCGACCCTGGCGACCCAGGCCGGGGGCCAGCCCTTTGCCAGCCTGGTCACCCCGGCGGCGGCGGCGGACGGGGCGCCGCTGCTGCTGCTGTCCAGCCTGTCCGAGCACACCCGGCAATTGCGTGCCGAACCACGCTGCGCCCTGCTGTTCACCGGCCAGCCCGAATCGGCCAACCCGCAGACCGCGCCCCGGGTGACCCTGACCGGCCTGGCCACCGAGGTGCCGGCGGCGGAGGTGGCGGCGCTGAAGGCGCGCTGGCTGGCCAGGCACCCCTATGCCGCGATGTACGCGGATTTCGGTGATTTCGCGCTGTGGCGGGTGGCGCCGGGCGGTGCCCTGCTGGTCGGCGGCTTCGCCCGCGCCAGCCGGATCAGGCTGGCCGAGCTGCTGCCGGATGGGGCGGCGGTGGCGGCCATCGCGGCGGCGGCAGAGGACATCATCGGCCACGTCAACGCCGACCACCCGGATGCGGTGGCGGCGATCGCCACCGGGCTGCTCGGCGGGCCGGCCGGCGACTGGCGGATGGTGGCGGTGGATGTGGACGGGGCCGACCTGGCGGCCGGCGAGGTGGTGGTGCGGTTGGCCTTCAGCGCCCCGGTGGGCGATGCCGGCGGGGTGCGCACGGAACTCATCCGGGCGGCACGCGCTGCCCGTTCGTCCGCCGGTTGAGCGGGTTGTCATCAATTTGCTGCCGGCCGCGTTGACCCCTGCTGGCATCGCGCCCTAATTTAGCCGCTTAACTTGCCGAAACGCACCCCATCATCTGCTCACGCCCCGGGGTGCCTGGGCGCGTTGCTCGTATATTCGTTGGAGGAAACTGCATGTCAGCGCCCGAGACCGCCCTCGCCGGGACCGGCGTGGCCACCGCCACCGCCGTCCACGCCAACCTGACCGCGGCGCGGCTCTATGAACACGCGCTGCGCCGGGGCGAGGGCCGGCTCTCGGCCGAGGGTGCCTTCATGGCCGCCACCGGTGTGCACACCGGCCGGTCCGTCCAGGACAAGTTCGTGGTCGATGACCCGGAAGTCCACGACAAGATCTGGTGGGGCAAGATCAACCAGCCGATGCAGCCGGAGAAATTCCGCGGGCTGGCCGGCAAGGTCCGCAACTGGCTCGGCGCCCGCCCGGTGCTGTTCACCCAGGACCTCTATGCCGGCGCCGACCCGGCGCACCGCATCAAGGTGCGGCTGGTCACCACCAATGCCTGGCACGCGCTGTTCGCCCGCAACATGTTCATCCGCCCGCCGCGCGCCGAGCTGGCCGGCTTCACGCCGGACTTCACCATCCTGCATGCGCCGGAATACGAGGCCGACCCGGCCACCGACGGCTGCCGCAGCGGCACCTGCATCGCCCTGTCCTTCGCCGCGAAGACCATCCTGATCGCCGGCACCAGCTATGCCGGCGAGATCAAGAAATCGATCTTCACCGTGATGAACTGGCTGCTGCCGGAGCGCGGCGTGCTGCCGATGCATTGCAGCGCCAACCTCGGCAAGGACGGCGATACCGCGCTGTTCTTCGGCCTCTCGGGCACCGGCAAGACCACGCTGAGCAGCGACCCCGAGCGCAGCCTGATCGGCGATGACGAGCATGGCTGGTCGGATACCGGCGTGTTCAACTTCGAAGGGGGCTGCTACGCCAAGGTCATCCGGCTGAGCCGCGAGGCCGAGCCGCAGATCTGGGACGCCAGCCACCGCTTCGGCGCCGTGCTGGAGAACGTGGTGGCCGACGACCTCGGCAACCTCGACCTCAACGACGGCTCGCTGACTGAGAACACCCGGTCCTGCTACCCGCTGGAATTCATCCCGAACACCGTGGCCAGCGGCCAGGCCGGGGTGCCGAAGAACGTGGTGATGCTGACGGCGGATGCCTTCGGCGTGCTGCCGCCGATCGCCAAGCTCTCGGCGGCGCAGGCGATGTACCACTTCCTCTCGGGCTACACCGCGCGGGTCGCCGGCACCGAGAAGGGGCTGGGCAAGGAGCCGCAGGCGACCTTCTCCACCTGCTTCGGCGCGCCCTTCCTGCCGCGCCACCCGGAGGTCTACGGCAAGCTGCTGTCCGACCTCATCGACCGGCACGGCGCCGATTGCTGGCTGGTCAACACCGGCTGGACCGGCGGCGCCTATGGCACCGGCAAGCGCATGTCCATCCAGCACACCCGCGCGCTGCTGCGGGCGGCGCTGGACGGCTCGCTCGCCAAGGCCGAGTTCATCACCGACCCGTTCTTCGGGCTGCAGATCCCGAAGGCGCTGCCGGGCGTGCCGGCCGAGGTGCTGAACCCGCGCGAGACCTGGGCCGACAAGGCCGCCTACGACCGCACCGCCAAGGACCTGGTGGAACGCTTCGAGAAGAATTTCGAGGGCTTCTCGGGCGGCGTCAGCGAGGCGGTGCTGGCCGCGGCGATCCGGGCCGCGGCCTGATGCCGGACGGCGGCTTCGGTCCGCGGCGGGAAAGGCCGGGGCAGAACCCGGCCACCAACGTACTGGGCGGGGCACTGCTGCCCTGCTCGGTGGCGCCGCTGACCGGCTTCTTCCGCGACGGCTGCTGCAACACCGGGCCGGAAGACCTGGGGCTGCATGTGGTCTGCGTGGAGGTTTCCGCCGAATTCCTCGCCTTCTCCCAGGGCCGCGGCAACGACCTCAGCACCCCGATGCCGCAGTTCGGCTTCGCCGGCTTGAAGCCCGGGGACCGCTGGTGCCTCTGCGCCGCCCGCTGGGAGGAAGCCCGGCGGGCGGGGCGGGCGCCCCGGGTGCTGCTGGAAGCGACGCATATCGCGGCACTCGAGGTCTGCGCGCTGGATGACTTGAAGGCGCATTCGGCCGAAGCCTGAACGCCGGCGGCGTTCAGGCCCTGGCGGGTGGGTCGCAGGGCTGGGTGGCCATGTCGCCGGGGATCGACAGTTCCAGGATTTCCACGTCATCCGAGGTGGCGATCTCGTTGTGCTTCATCCCGCCGGGGATGAGGATGGCATCGCCGGGGCCGGAGCGGGTGCGGGTGCCGTCCTCGAATTCCAACTCGACCCAGCCCTTCAGCACATAGACGAACTGCGCCTCGCACTGGTGGGTGTGCCAGCCGGTCGGCTCGGTCATGCCGGTGACGGCTTCCATCACCTGGGCACGCAGCCGGCCACCGGTCGCGGCGGATACGCCGAGGTCGCGGTAGCGGAAGAACTTCCGCCGGCCGGGGACCAGGGGCGAGTTCTCCCGGGTGGCGATGTTGAGCTTGATGTCGGGGCGCGATGCGGGCGCGGTGTTGCCGTCCATGGGGTATCCTCCGTGGGTGTCTCTGCACCTCGGGGCAGGCTACACCCCGGCCTGCCCGCGGCAAGCGGAATCCTGCCCCCGGCCTGTGCCACTGTCCTGCCGCGCCGCCATGCCCCGCCACCATGCCATTGGCAGCCGGACGTGGTTCCGGCAGCCTGCCGGCAACACGACCAGGGGAAACCACCAATGAAGCTCGGCCTGTCGATCGGCTATTCCGGCGCCCATCTCGATATCCCGGTGCCGCTCATCCAGCGGGCGGAGGAGCTGGGCTACGACAGCCTCTGGACAGCCGAGGCCTATGGTTCGGATGCGGTGACGCCGCTGGCCTATCTCGCGGCGGTGACGCGGCGCATCCGGCTCGGCACCGGCATCATGCAGCTCGCCGCCCGCAGCCCGGCGAATGCGGCGATGTGCGCGGCCAGCGTG
The DNA here is from genome assembly GCA_963829365.1 of uncultured Alphaproteobacteria bacterium. Taxonomy (GTDB): domain Bacteria; phylum Pseudomonadota; class Alphaproteobacteria; order Acetobacterales; family Acetobacteraceae; genus Belnapia. The sequence goes on from CAWHIH010000004.1 coordinate 171,736, forward strand.
GATGCGATGGCAGGCGGCGGGCGGTTCATCGCCGGGCTCGGCGTCTCGGGGCCGCAGATCGTGGAGGGCTGGTACGGCCAGCCCTGGGGCAAGCCCTACTACCGGGTAAAGGACTACGTGGCGATCATGCGGAAGATCTTCCGCCGCGAGGGCCCGGTGACCCATGCCGGGCGCGAGATCAGCCTGCCCTATACCGGGGAGGGCGCGATGGGCGTCGGCAAGCCGCTGAAATCCATCCTGCACATGAACCCGGACATCCCGATCTACCTCGGCACCGACCGCGAGGCGATGGTGAAGCTGACCGCCGAGATCGCCGATGGCTGGCTGACCCTGGGCTTCGTGCCCGGCTCCCTGCCGGAGTACCTGCCCTGGCTGGAGGAAGGCTTCCGCCGTGCCGGCAGCGGCAAGTCCCGGGCGGATTTCACCATCCAGGCCTCGGTGCATGTGGAAGTGGACGCCGATGTGCGGGCGACCCTGGCGCGGCTGAAGCCGGAGGTGGCGCTCTATGTCGGCGGCATGGGCCACCGGGACAAGAATTTCCACAAGGACATGATGCACCGCCGCGGCTTCGGCGACGCCGCCGACCGGGTGCAGGAATTGTTCCTCGCCGGCCGCAAGGACGAAGCGGCGGCGGCGGTGCCGGATGAATGGGTGGATGCCAAGTCCCTGGTCGGCCCGCCGGCCCGCATCCGCGAACGCTACCGCGCCTGGGAGGATTCCGGGGCGGATGCGCTCACGGTGCGGTCCCGCCAGCCGGAAGCCATCGACGTGATGGCCGAGGCGGCGCGGCTGAACCGGGGCTAGCGCGACGCGCAGGCTTCAGCGGGCGTTCTTCCATTCGCCGTGCCGGGGGCGTGGCAGGCCGAGGTTCTCGCGCAGGGTGCTGCCGGCATAGTCGCGGTGATAGAGGCCGCGGCGCTGCATCTCCGGCACCACCATGCGGGTGAAATCCTCGAAAGACCCCGGGTTCTGCGAGGCGACCAGCACGAAGCCGTCGCAGGCCCGGCCCTCGAACCATTCCGCCATCTGGTCCACCACCTGCGCCGGGGTGCCGGTGAAGTTGGGGAATTCGCGGGTGGTGCCGCGGCCGGAGAAGGTCGACGAAATCCCTGACGGTCGGGTTGGCCTTGCCGCTGAGCTGGACGATGCGGTCCTTGAACCCGCCCCAGGACAGGTTGGCCAGCTCATCGTCGGTGAAGGCCTGGTCCATGCCCTTGCTGGCGAAGTCGAAGTTCAGCGCCTCGGAGAGCAGCACCACGCCATCCTCGGCGGTGGCGAGGGCTTCGGTATAGGCGCGCTTCTCCTCCGCCAGGGCGGCGGTCTCGGCCACGTTGACGTAGCAGGCCGGCGCCACCGTCACGCTGTCCGGGTCGCGGCCGGCCTCGGCCACCGCGCGCTTGAGCTCGGCGTATTGCTTCTGGCCGGCGGCCAGGTTGTTGTAGATGACGAAGATCAGCTCGCCCCAGCGCCCGGCGAAGCGCCGGCCGCGGCCGCTCTGGCCGGCCTGGATCAGCACCGGGTGGCCCTGCGGGCTGCGCGGCACCGGCAGCGGGCCATGGGTGCGGAAGAACTTGCCCTCATAGCGGACCGGGCGGACCTTGCCGGCATCGGCGAAGCGGCCGGTGGCCTTGTCCAGCAGGATGGCGTCGTCGTCCCAACTGTCCCAGTGGCCGAGCACGGCTTCCATGAACTCGTCGGCGCGGTCGTAGCGGAGGTCGTGCTCCAGGTGCTCGGTGCGGCCGAAATTTGCCGCCTCGGAATCATTCAGCGAGGTCACCACGTTCCAGGCGGCCCGGCCGCGCGTCATCAGGTCCAGCGTGCCGAACACCCGGGCGACGTGGAACGGCTCGTAGTAGGTGGTGGAATAGGTGCTGCCGAGGCCGAGCCGCGTGGTCACCGCCGACATCACTGCCAGGATGGTCGCCGGGTCCATCTTCACCACGCGGATGCCGTTCTCGACCGCCGCGGTATGGTCGCGGCCATAGATGTCCGGCATGGCCAGACGGTCGTCGAAGAAGGCCAGGTGGAACTTGCCATCCTCCAGCGTGCGGGCGACGCGGGTGAAGTAGTCCGGGCGTCAGGAAATCCGTGGCGGCGTTGGGGTGCCGCCAGGACCCCGGCGCGATGGAGCAGTTCTGCGCCTGCAGAAAGCCCACCATCTTGATCGTGCGGTCCATGCCGGTCGTTCCCCGTCTGGTCAGATGGCGCCGGTGCGGCGCAGGTCCTCGATGTCGCTGGCCAGCATGCCGAGCCAGTCGTGCAGGATGGCCTGGGTATCGGCGCCGCGGGCGCGGCCGGCGTGGCGCAGGGTGGCCGGGGTTCCGGTCAGCCGCGGCACCGGCGCGGGCAGCGCGAGCTCACCCACCCGTTCGTCCATGATCCGCAGGATGTTCTCGCGGGCGGCGAATTGCGGGTCGGCGAAGATGTCGGCGATGCTGTTGATCGGCCCCCAGGGCACCTCGGCCGCGTCGCAGGCGGCGCCGAGCTGTTCCATGGTCATGCCGGCCGCCCAGTCCTCGACCAGCCCGTTCACCTCCGCCCGCCGGGCGCGGCGTTGCGCGGTGGTCGCCAGCTGGTCCGGCGCGCAAAGCTCGGGCTTGCCCATGGCGCCGGCCAGCCGGGCGAAGATCTTGTCGCTGGTGCAGGCGATGGCGACCCAGCGGCCCTCGCTGGTCTGCCAATGGCCGTGCGGCACCACGGTCGGCACGTCGGCGCCCATGCGCTCGCGGATGAAGCCGGTGCGGGCATAGGCCGGGGCGATCTCGTCCAGCAGCCGGAACACCGCCTCGTAGAGGCCGATGTCCACGTCCTGCCCCTGCCCCGTGCGTTCGGCGACGCGCAGCGCCATCAGCACGCCGAGCGCGCCCCAGATGCCCGAGAGATAGTCCGCCAGCGAGGTCGAGCCGGGCACCACCGGCTTGCCGTCCGGCTCGCCCGCCAGGTAGCTGAGCCCGCCGAAGCCATGCGCCACCCGGGCGAAGCCGGGCAGCCCGCGCTTCGGCCCGGTCTGGCCATAGGCGCTGACCCGCAGCACCACCAGCCGGGGGTTGATCTCGCGCAGGCTGTCCGGCGAGAGGCCCCATTTCTCCAGGGTGCCGGGGCGGAAGTTCTCCAGCAGCACGTCGGACTGGGCGATCAGCCGGCGGAACACCGCCGCACCCTCCGGGTGCCGCAGGTCGAGCGTCATGCACTGCTTGTTCCGCGCCTCGCTGAGCCAGGCGAGGGTATCGCCGCATTCGGTCGGGGTGCCGAAGGCGCGCATCGGGTCGCCGAGCTTCGGGTGCTCGATCTTCAGCACCGTCGCGCCGAAATCCGCCAGGATGGTGCCGGCGAAGGGTGCGGCGAGGAAGGTGGCGACATCCAGCACCTTCACCCCGGCCATGGGCTGTGGGTTCGTCATGCCGTCAGCCCCGCCTGCCGGAGTATGTCCTGCGCCATCCGCGCATGCACCGCATCGACCATCGTGCCATCCTCGCTTGCCGCACCGGCGCCGGCCGCCTCGGCGCGGGCCAGGGTCGCCAGGGTCCGCCGGGCCCATTCCACCCGCGCCGCATCGGGCGAGAAGACCTGGTTGATCGGGGCGATCTGGTCCGGGTGGATCGCCCATTTCCCCTCGAAGCCGAGGGCGCGCGACCGCATCGCGGAAGCGCGCAGCCCCTCGGCATCGCGGTAGTCCGCATAGACCGCGTCGATCGGCCGCACCCCCGCCGCCCGGCAGGCATTGGCGATGCGGGCCAGCGCGTAGTGCCACTGGTCGTTGCGGTGCAGCGCCGGCACGCCATCCGGCCCCGGCGCCACCATGGCGTAGTCCGGGTTGGGCAGGCCGACCACCGTGTCCGGTGTCCGCATCTCGGCCATGTAGTCGCCGAGGCCGAAGATGATGGTCTCCAGCCGTGGGTGCGCCGCGGCGATCTCGTCCACCCGGGCGACGCCGCGGGCGGTCTCCACCAGCGCCGCGATGCCGATGGGCCGGCCGCCGCCGCGCGCCTGCTCGATGCCGTCCAGCAGGGCGGCGGCGAAGCGGATATCGAAGGCCTCGCCCGACTTCGGCAGCACGATGCGGTCGAGCCGCGGGCAGGCCGTCGCCACCTCGACGATGTCGCGGTGGCACCAGGGGGTGCCGATGCCGTTGACCCGCACGGAGAGGATGCGGCTGCCCCAGTCGATGCCGTTCAGCGCCTCGATCGCCGCCGCGCGCGCCGCGTCCTTGCGGTCGGGGGTGACGCCGTCCTCGAGGTCGAGCACCACGGCATCGGCCGCGCTGGCCGCCGCCTTGGCAAAGAACCGGCCGGAGGTGGCCGGCACCGAAAGCTCGCTGCGCTGGGGACGCGTCGCGCGGGGGCCCTCGGCGGGCGTCACGCCGTGGTCCCGGGGTGGCGTTCAACCATGTCGATCAACCTCAAGCTGCCTGGACGCGTTTCGTTCTTCCCGGCATTGTCCCACCATGCATCTACCCTGTCAGCCCCGGGCGTGCGGGAACGGGCTTGGGGAAGCAGCGAACCGCCGGGCGTCCCGGGCCGGGGCGGCGGCGGCCGGCTAGCCGAGCGGCGCGGTGCGGCCGCGCGGGGCGAACACCCCGGCCAGCGCCACCACCATCACCACCGCGAACAGCAGGCCGCCGGGCACCCACATCACCAGCCCGCCGAGTTGCTGGTCCTCGAGCGGCGTCAGGCCCCAGGGCGCGGTCACCCCGGCCGAGTGGGGCGCGTAGAGCGGCCGCGGCACGAAGGTCAGCACCGCCCCAAGCAGGCCCATCTGGATGGCGGTGGCGATGCCGGTGAGCGCGGCGGCATGCGGCCGGGCACCGAATTGCGCGAATACCGCCGCCCACAGCCACACCGCGCCGGTGGTCAGCGAGAGATGCATCATCCACCAGGCGATCCCGTCCTGGGCGAAGCTGGCCTCATAGGGCATGGGCAGATGCCAGAACCAGAGCAGGGCGGCGAATATCGCCCCGGGCAGCACGGTGCCGACCCCGGCAAGGCCGCGCAGCCGCGCCACGCCGACGGCGAGCAGCGGCGCCGCCACCAGCAGCACCAGCATGTGCTGGGCAACCCGGACGCTGAACAGCGCGACGGACAGGCTGCACAGCGGCGAGACGAGCGCCACGGCGAGCGCCACCCAGCCACCGAACGGCAGCATGGCGCCGCCTGGCTCCCGCCGTCCGAGCACGAGCGTCGCCGCCATGCCCAGCAGCAGGACCGTCAGCAGGAGCGGGTCCAGGTTCCAGGTGGTGCCGCCCGGCAGCGGTGGCGGGCCGCAAAAGGGAATGCCATCCATGGCAGCGATCCGTCCCATTCTTCCCGGCGTGAACGGCAGTGCGCGACGGGGGTTGCGGCGGCCCTGCCGGTGGAACCCGCGACAATGACGATGGTTTGATAGTGCCAGAAGCCATCCGATCGGCGTTGCCTGGGCGCCGCATGCAGGAGATCGGTACCGTTGAGCTCAATGTCCGGCCAGAGCATGCGCGCAGTGATCGTGACCGGCCCTGGACAGGCGCGGGTCGAACGGGTGCCGCGCCCGCAGCCCGGACCCGGCGAGGTGCGGGTACGGCTTGAGGGATGCGGGGTCTGCGCGTCCAACCTCACCCCCTGGGCGGGACCGGACTGGATGCGCTTTCCCACCCCGCCAGGCGGCCTCGGCCACGAGGCCTGGGGGGTCGTCGATGCGCTCGGCCCCGATGTGGAGGGATGGTCGGCCGGCGAGCGGGTGGCGACGCTGTTCCACCACAGCTATGCCGAATTCGACATGGGCAGCGCGGCTTCGCTGGTCCGGCTGCCCGACGCACTGGCGGCGATGCCTTTCCCGGGCGAGCCGCTGGGCTGCGCCATGAACATCTTCGCGCCGCAGCGACATCCAGCCCGGGCAGACCGTGGCGATCATCGGCATCGGCTTCCTCGGCGCCATCCTCACCCGGCTGGCGTCCGACATGGGCGCCCGGGTGATCGCCATTTCCCGGCGCGACTTTGCGCGCGATATCGCGCGCCGGATGGGTGCGGCGGAGACCATTCCGCTGGCCGACCACGCCGCCATCCTCGAGCGGTCGGCGACCTGACCGGCGGCGCCATGTGCGACCGGGTGATCGAGGCGGTGGGCAAGCAATGGCCGCTCGACCTGGCCGGCGAGCTGACGCGCGAGCGGGGGCCGCTGGTCATCGCCGGCTACCACCAGGACGGGCCGCGGCAGGTGAACATGCAGCTCTGGAACTGGCGCGGCCTCGACGTGATCAACGCGCACGAGCGCGACCCGGCGCGTCTACATCGAGGGCATGCGCGAGCGCGGTCGAGGCCGTCGCGTCGCGGCCGGCTCGACCCGTCGCCGCTGCTGACGCATACGCTATCCGCTCGAGCGGCTCGGCGAGGCGCTGGATGCCACCGCGACCGGCCCGGAGGGATTCCTGAAGGCGCGTGGTGACGCCGTGAGCCAGCCGCAGCGGCCCCCGCGCCGGCATGCCGCGCCTCGGGTTCCTCGGCGTCGGCTGGATCGGCCGGCACCGCATGCGGGCGATGCCGAGGACGCGGCGCGCGCCGAGGTCGTCGGCATCGCCGATCCCTCGGCCGAGATGCGCGGCGGAGGCCGCGAAGCTCGCGCCCGGTGCGCGCGGCTGCGTCGATCGCCTCGAGGCGCTGCTCGACCTCGGCCTCGACGGCGTCGTCATCGCCACGCCGAGCGCCTTGCACGCGGCGCAATCCAGGCAGCGCTCGGGCGCGGGCGTGGCGGTGTTCTGCCAGAAGCCGCTGGGCCGCGACGCCGCCGAGGCCCGCGCGCGTGGTCGAGGCGGCGCGGCGCGGCCGACCGGCTGCTCGGCGTGGACCTTTCCTACCGCTACACGCGCGGCGATGCGCGCTGATCCGCGACCGCGTGCGGGCCGGCGAGCTGGGCCACGGTGTACGCGGTCGACCTCGTCTTCCACAACGCCTACGGCCCGGACAAGCCGTGGTTCTACGACGCGGCGCAGTCGGGCGGCGGCTGCGTGATGGACCTCGGCGTGCACCTCGTCGATCTTGCGCTTGTGGACGCTCGACTTGGCCGCGGGTGACCGAGGTATCCGGCAGGCTGTTCGCCCGGGGCGACGCGCTCGGCCCCGACCCCGCCGGCGTCGAGGATTTCGCGGTGGCGACGATCGGCCTGGAGTCCGGAGGCATTGTGCGGCTCGCCTGCTCATGGGGCATGCACGCCGGCCAGGATGCGGTGATCTCGGCCGGCTTCTACGGCACCGAGGGCGGCGCGGCGATGCGCAACATCGACGGCTCGTTCTATGATTTCGCTACCGAGGTCCATCACGGGACCGCGCGGCAGGTGGTCGCCATGCCGCCCGATGCATGGGGTGGGCGCGCGGCGATCGAATGGACAGGCGCGCTTGCCGAGGGCAACCGGTTCGACGCCGGGGCGTTGCGGCTCACCGAAGTCGCCGTTGTCCTCGACCGACTCTATGGCCGTTGAATACGCCGGTGCACTCCCGGCTGGTTGAGCAAGGTTCCGGGCGGAGCTTCCGCCGTTGATGCAGGAGAACCTCCTTTGTCCAGGTATCTCGTAACCGGCGGGGCCGGCTTCATTGGGCGGCAGGTCTGTCGCGAACTTGTCGAGCATGGGCATGAGGTCCGGGTCCTCGATTTCCTCATCCAGCAGGTGCATGGCCCCGAGCCGCGCGTGGAATTGCCGGACGCCGAATTCCTGCGCGGCGATGTGCGGGATGCGGAGGCGGTCCGCCGGGCGTTGCAGGGCGTGACCGGCGTGGTGCACCTGGCCGCCGAGGTCGGCGTCGGCCAGAGCATGTACGAGATCGAACGCTACGTCAGCACCAACGACACCGGCACCGCGGTGCTGCTGGAGGCGCTCATCCACCATCCGGTGGAGCGGATCGTGGTTGCATCCTCGATGAGCGTCTATGGCGAAGGGCGCTACCGCACCGCGGATGGCCGCGCCGTGGACAACGTGCGGCGCGATGCGCAGCGGGTCGCGGCCGGCCAGTGGGACCCGCGTTCGGCTGATGGGGAGCCGCTGTTCCCGGTGCCGAGCCGATGAGGCGAGCCCGGCCAACCTGGCTTCGATCTATGCGCTGACCAAGCACTTCCAGGAACAGGCCGTGCTGATATTTGGCCGGGCCTACCGGACACCCGCGGTGGCGCTGCGGCTGTTCAACGTATTCGGCGCCGGGCAGGCGCTGTCCAACCCCTATACCGGCGTGCTGGCGAATTTCGCCTCCCGCATCGCCGCCGGCCAGGCGCCCGGGATCTTCGAGGATGGCAGGCAGAAGCGCGATTTCGTGCATGTGCGCGACGTGGCCACCGCCTTCCGCCTGGCACTCGAGCAACCGGGGATCGGCGACGAGATCATCAACATCGGCAGCGGCCGGGCCTATGCCATCGAGGAGGTCGCCGGCATGCTGGCCCGCGCGATGAACCGCGACGTGGCGCCCACCATCCTGCAGAAGGCCCGGTCGGGGGATATCCGCAATTGCTTCGCCGACATCTCCAAGGCGCGCAGCATGCTGGGCTTCTCGCCGCAGCATGCACTTGAGGATTCGCTGGGCCCGGTGGCGGAATGGGTGGCGGAGCAGACCGTGCGGGACCGGGTACGAGGAAATGCGCCGAGCACCTCGAAGCCCGGGGCCTCGTGGCATGAGCGGACGGGAAACGCCGGTGCGGCCCGCCATGCCCTTCGGCTTCACCGAATGGTTCCGCATGGGCGAGCATGCCCGCACCGACGCCGCGCTGGACGCCATGCAGGCGACCGGTGCGAAATTCCTGCGCACCCATCTCTCCTGGGCCGAGTACCACACGCCGGGCGGCCCAGGCCTGGTACGACTGGCTGCTGCCAAGGATCGCCGCGCGCTTCGAGTTGCTGCCCTGCATCCACTACACGCCGCCTTCCCTGTCGCGCACCGGCACCACCGCCGGTGCGCCGCACCGCCTGCAGGACTACGCGGACTTCGTCGACCACGCGCTGACGCGCTACGGCAGCCATTTCAAATCGATCGAACTCTGGAACGAGCCGAACAACCTGCTCGACTGGGACTGGCGCGAGGACCGCGAGTGGCTGCTGTTCTGCGAGATGGTAGGCGGCGCCGCCTACTGGGCCCGGCAGCGCGGCTTCGGCACCGTGCTGGGGGGCTGTCGCCCTATGATGCGGAATGGCTGCGCCTGATGGGCGAGCGCGGCATCCTGGGCCAGATCACCGCGGTCGGCGTGCATGGCTTCCCCGGCACCTGGGACAGCGCGTTGGGCAGCTGGAACGGCTGGGCGCGGCTTATCTCGACGACGCGCGGCATCATCGACCAGTACAACCCGGCCGCCGAGATATGGATCACCGAGGCCGGCTACTCCACCTGGCGCCACGACGAAGCCGAGCAGGCGCGGAGCTTCGCCGATGCCATCGCCGCACCCGCCGACCGGCTCTACTGGTACGGCTGGCAGGACATCCCCGATACCGTCTCCGTGCAGGAGGGGCTGCGCTTCGACGGGCGCCACTACCACATGGGCGTCGTCGATGCGGCGGGCACGCCGAAGCTGCTGGGCGCGGCTGCTGGAGGCGGGCGGCCCGGCCCGGCTGGCCTCGACCATGCAGCTTGCGGCCCCTGGCCTGAAGCAGGCCGCGGAGCCGGTCGTGGTTGCCGGCGGGGCGGGCTTCATCGGCTGCAACCTGGCCGACAGCTTCCTGCAGGAAGGCCGGGATGTCGTGCTGATCGACAACCTCAGCCGGCAGGGCGTCGACCAGAACCTGGCATGGCTGAAGGACCGGCACGGCGGCCGGGTGTCCTGGGCTGCCGCCGACATCCGCGACCAGCACGCGATGCGCGACATCATCCGCGATGCCGGCGCGGTATTCCATTTCGCCGCCCAGGTCGCCGTCACCACCAGCCTCGATGCGCCGGTCGAGGATTTCGAGGTCAATGCCCGGGGCACGCTCAACATGCTCGAGGCGGTGCGCCGGTCCGGCCGCCGCACCCGCTGATCTTCGCCTCGACGAACAAGGTCTACGGCAACCTCACCGAACTCGGCATGCGGGAGCAGGACGACCGCTACGTGCCGGTGGACGAGGCTGTCGCGGCCCATGGCATCGGGGAGAGTTACGGGCTGGACTTCTGCACGCCCTATGGCTGCTCCAAGGGCATCGCGGACCAGTATGTCATGGACTACGCGCGGTCCTTCGGGCTGCTGACCGCGGTGCTGCGCATGAGCTGCGTCTACGGGCCGCGCCAGTTCGGTACCGAGGACCAGGGCTGGATCGCGCATTTCCTCATCCGGGCGCTCGACGGTGATGCGCTGACCATCTACGGGGATGGCAAGCAGGTGCGCGACGTGCTGCACGTCGACGATGCCGTCGCCGCCTACCGGGCGGTGCATGCCGCCATCGACGATGTCAGCGGGCAGGCCTTCAACCTCGGTGGCGGGGCGACGAATGCCGTGAGCCTGCAGATGGTGCTGCGCGAGATCGAACGGCTCATCGGGAGCAAGCCGAAGATCAACTACGGCGAGACCCGCAAGGGCGATCAGACCTACTTCGTCTCGGACACCCGCAAGCTGTCGCGCATGCTGGGCTGGACGCCGGCGATCGGCTGGCGGGACGGGCTGCGCGACCTCTACGACTGGATGAGCACCCGGAGGGCAACCAACCAGGGCGCTGCCGCACCGCGCGCCCTGCACCTGGCGCAGCGCTGAGCCGCATGGCGGCGACCGGCGCTCCCCCGGCCGGCAGGATGCCGCGGCACGTCCTGATGACCACCGATGCCGTCGGTGGCGTCTGGAACTACAGCATCGATCTCTGCCGTGCACTGAACGCGGCAGGGGTACCGGTCCTGCTGGCGTGCCTCGGGCCGCAGCCGGCACCGGACATGGCCGCGGCGGCCGGGGCGTTGCCCCGGACGCGGCTCGTCACCGTGGACCAGCCGCTCGACTGGCTGGCCGGCCAGCCCGGCGAGTTGCAGCAGGTGCCGCGCCGCATCGAGGAACTCGCCACGGCGCATGGCATCGACCTGCTGCATCTCAACGCCGCATCCCAGGCGGCGGGGCTGCGGACCGCGCTGCCGGTGGTGGTGGCCGCGCATTCCTGCGTCGCCACCTGGTGGGACGCCATGCGCGACGCGGCGCTGCCGGACACCTGGGGCTGGCAGTCCGAGTTGAACGCGCGCGGGATGCGGCGGGCGGAGGTGGTGATCGCGCCGAGCGAGGGCCATGCAGCCGCCCTGCGCAGGGTCTATGGCCCTATCGACGGGCTTGCCGTCGTCCCCAACGCCATCTCCGCCGGTCCGCCGGCGATGCCCGCCCCCGCCCGGCGGCGCGACATCGTCATCGCCGCGGGGCGCTGGTGGGATGAGGCGAAGAATGCCGCGGTGCTTGACCGGGCAGCGGCGCTGCTGCGCTGGCCGGTGCTGGCGGCGGGCGCCTGCCAGGGCGTGAACGGGCAGTCCTTCTCCTTCGAGGCGGCGCAGGCGCTGGGCGCGCTGACCCATGGCCAGCTGCGATCGATGATGCGGGAGGCCGCGGTCTTCGTCTCGCCCTCCCGCTACGAACCCTTCGGCCTTGCGGCGCTCGAGGCGGCCGAGGCCGGCACGGCGCTGGTCCTTGCCGATATCCCGACCTACCGGGAGAACTGGGAGGGCACCGCGCTGTTCTTCGACCCACGCCAGCCGGAGGCGCTGGCGCGGGCGGTCGGGGCCTATGCGGGCGATCCCGTCCTTCGCCGCACCATGGCCGCCAACGCCACGGCACGGGCCGCGGACTTCACCCCGGCGCGGCAGTTGCGTGGGGTCCTCGCCGCCTATGACGCCGCCATGGCGAAGGCGCGCAACCCAGCCGATGCGGTGACCTGATGCGCTTCATATTCTACACCCATTCCCTGGTTTCGGACTGGAACCACGGCAACGCGCATTTCCTGCGCGGCGTGATGCGCGAGCTGGTCGCGCGCGGCCACCAGGCCCTGGCGCTGGAGCCGGAAGACGGCTGGAGCCGGCGCAACCTGCTCGACAATGAAGGCCCGGCGGCGGTGGAGCGTTTCGCCGCCGCCTTCCCCGAATTGTCCAGCCGCAGCTACGACGATGGCTTCGACCATGCCGCCGCGCTGGATGGCGCCGATGTCGTCGTGGTGCATGAATGGACGGACCCGGCACTTGTCGCGTGGATCGGCCGGCTGCGGCGGTCGGGCGCCGGCTTCCGCCTGCTGTTCCACGACACCCACCACCGCGCCGTCTCCGACGAGGCGGCGATCGCCGGCATGATGCTCGACGACTACGACGCCATCCTGGCCTTCGGCGAGGCGCTGCGTGGCCGCTACCGGGACAGCGGCTGGGGCTCGCGGGTCTTCACCTGGCACGAGGCGGCGGACGTGCGGCTGTTCAGGCCACTGCCCGCCGAGAAGTCCCGCGACCTGGTCTGGATCGGCAACTGGGGAGACGGGGAGCGCACGGAGGAGATCCAGCGCTACCTCGTCGAGCCGGCCAGGGCGCTCGGGCTCAGCGGCACCGTGCATGGCGTGCGCTATCCCGACGCGGCGCTGGCGGCGCTTCGGGATGCGGGGCTGGAATACCGCGGCTGGCTTGCCAATGCCGAGGTGCCGCAAAGCTTCGCCCGGCACCGCGTCACCATGCACATCCCCCGCCGCCCCTATGTGGAAGCACTGCCGGGCATCCCCACGATCCGCGTCTTCGAGGCGCTCGCCTGCGGCATCCCGCTGGTCTGTGCCCCATGGGAGGATGCGGAGGGGTTGTTCCGCCCCGGCCAGGACTACCTGACGGCAAGCAGCGGCGAGGAGATGCGCCAGCGCCTGCGGGATATCCTGCACGACCCGGCGCTGGCCGCATCCCTCGCCGCCGCCGGGCTGGAGACGATCAACGGCCGCCATACCTGCGGGCACCGGGTGGATGAGTTGCTGGCCATCCTCGCCGGGTTGGGCCATGGCGGCATGAGCAGCGAGGGTGCCACCCGATGAAGATTGCCTTCTACGGCTCCAGCCTGCTGTCATCCTACTGGAACGGCGCGGCGACCTATTACCGCGGGATGATCCGGGCGCTCGCGGCGCTCGGCCACGACATCACCTTCTACGAGCCGGATGCCTTCGGCCGTCAGCAGAACCGCGACATCGAACCGCCGGCTTGGTGCAGGGTGGTGGTCTATGACGCGACGCCGCAGGCGCTGCGGGCGGCGGCGGCCGAGGCCCGCGGTGCCGATGTCGTCGTCAAGACCAGCGGCGTCGGCTATGCCGATGACGACCTGCTCGCCGCCGTTCTCGAAGCCGCCTCGCCCACCGCGATCAGGGTGTTCTGGGACGTGGACGCGCCCGGCGACGCTGGCGGAACTCCAGGCGGCGCCGGACCACCCGAGCCACCGGCTGCTGCCCGGGCTCGACATGGTGCTCACCTATGGTGGCGGCGATGCGGTGGTGGCGGCGTATCGCAGCCTCGGCGCCAAGGCCTGCGTGCCGATCTACAACGCACTCAATTCATCGACGCACCACCCCGTTCCGGCGGACAGCCGTTTCGCCGCGGCGCTGGGCTTCCTCGGCAACCGGCTGCCGGACCGCGAGGCGCGGGTGGATGCGTTCTTCTTCGCGGCCGCTGCCCAATTGCCGCAGGAGAGCTTCCTGCTCGGCGGCTCGGGCTGGGAAGACCGTGCCGTGCCGGGCAATGTCCGCCGCATCGGCCATGTCCCGACGCGCGACCACAACGCCTTCAACGTCACGCCGCGGGCGGTGCTCAACATCAACCGTGCGAGCATGGCGGAGGTGGGTTTCTCGCCGCCCACCCGGGTGTTCGAGGCGGCCGGCGCGGGTGCCTGCCTCATCACCGATGACTGGCCGGGCATCGACACCTTCCTGGCGCCGGGGGAGGAGATCCTGGTGGCGCGGGACGGCCGCGACGTCGCCGAGTTGCTCGGCGGCCTGAGCGATGCACGCGCGGCCGGGATCGGCGCGCGGGCCCTGCGGCGGGTGCTGGCGGACCATACCTACGAACAGCGCGCCGTCCTTGTGGATGCCTTGCTGCGCCGTGCACGGGCGGAGAAGGCGGCCGGGGTCGCGGCATGAGTGGGGCCCGCCCGCTTGATATCGTGGTGCTGGGGCTGTCGCTGTCCTCCTCCTGGGGCAACGGCCATGCGACCACCTTCCGCTCCCTGCTCAGGGGAGTGCACGCGCTCGGCCACCAGGTGCGGTTCCTGGAGCGCGAGCAGAGCTGGTACGCCGCCCATCGCGACCTGGCCGAGCCGGACTTCTGCACCCTGCAATTCTACGACGGCCTCGCCGAGCTGGCGCACCGCTTCGGCCCAACCATCGCCGCGGCCGACGCCGTCATCATCGGCTCCTACGTGCCGGAGGGCGTGGAGATCATCGACCAGGTGGTCCGTCTCGCGCCGGGCCGGGTCCATTTCTACGACATCGACACGCCGGTCACGCTGGCGAAGCTCGGCCGTGGCGAGGAGGAGTACCTGGCGGCCCGGCAGATCCCGTCCTTCGAGACCTACTTCTCCTTCACCGGCGGGCCGACGCTGGAGGTGCTGCGGCAGCGCTACGGGGCGAAGGCGGCGCGGGCATTGTACTGCTCGGTCGAGCCGGAGCGGTACCGCAACACCGGCGCGCCCCTGCGCTGGGACCTCGGCTATCTCGGGACCTACAGCGCGGACCGCCAGCCGGCGCTGGAGCGGCTGCTGATCGAGCCGGCCCGCCGGCTGCCGGACATGCGCTTCGTCGTGGCCGGCCCGCAGTATCCCGACGGCATCGCCTGGCCGGCGAATGTCGAGCGCATCGACCACCTGCCGCCCACCGAGCACGCCGATTTCTACAGCCGCCAGCGCTTCACCCTGAACATCACCCGCGCCGACATGATCGCGGCCGGCTGGTCGCCCAGCGTGCGGCTGTTCGAGGCGGCCGCGGTCGGCACGCCGCTCATCAGCGATGACTGGGCCGGGCTGTCCGGGCTGTTCCCGGATGGCGAGGCCATCGTCATCGCGCATGACACCGGGGAGGTGGTCGGCACGTTGCAGACACTGCCGGATGCCGGGCGGCTGGCGATGGCGGCGGCGGCACGGCGCATCGTGCTGGACGGGCACACCGGCCTGGCCCGGGCCGGCGAGTTGGCTGCGGCGCTGACAGCCTGACGCCCGGCCGCCGGATCGGGACGGCCGACCGCTCTGGCGGCACCTGCCCGGCTTCGGTAGGTTCAGCCCCGTCAAGGATCGTGCTGGCCCCGGCCAGCCGCAGCCAGCGCCGCACCAAGGGTGGACCGGCCGCGGCAGGGTGGGGCATCACCATCAACACGGACATCAATCGGAGGAACCATGCACAAGCCAACCCGCCGGATCCTGCTCGGCGCAACCCTCGGCCTCGCGGTGCCCGCACTGCTCGGCCGTGCCGCCTTTGCCCAGGACAGCTTCCCCAACCGCCCCATCACCCTGGTCAACCCCTATCCGCCGGGCGGGGCGACCGATTTCGGCGCACGGCTGATCGCCGCCCGGATGGAGAAGGAACTCGGCCAGTCCATCGTGGTGGAGAACCGGCCGGGTGCCGGCACCGCCGTGGCCAATTCCTACGTCGCCGGGCAGCGGCCGGATGGCTACACGCTGATCATGGGCACCACCTCGCTCGCGGTGATCCCGGCCTTGCAGCCCAATGTCCAGCCGCACGACCCGCGCAGCGCCTTCACCCCGATCGGCACGGCGACCAGTTCGCCCTTCGTCCTGCACGTCAATCCGGAATTCCCGGCCCGCACGACGGCGGAGCTGATCGAATACGCCAAGGCGAACCCCGGCAAGATGAGCTGGGGCAGCTCCGGCATCGGCGCCATCAACCACATGGCGCTTGAGCTGTTCCGGGCCGAAGCCGGCATCGATGTGGTGCATATCCCCTATCGCGGCGGGGCACCCGGGCTGCTCGACCTGCATGCCGGGCGGATCCAGGCGATGTTCCAGGCGGCGCAGGAGGCGGTCGGGTCGGTGCGCGATGGCCGGACCCGCGCCCTCGCCATCACCTCGAAGGAACGCATCCCGCTGATGCCGGACGTGCCGACGGTGGCCGAGACGCTGCCGGGCTTCGAGGTGGTGTTCTGGCAGGGGCTGTTCGGCCCGGCCGGCATGCCGGAGCAGGCGGTCACGCGGCTTGGCGCCGCCCTGCAGGCCGCCACCAGCGACCCGACGATCCGCCAGCGCCTGGCCGACCAGGGGATCGATGCCTGGACCGGGGATGCAGCCCTGCTGCGCCAGACCCTGGCCCAGGACACCGAGACCTGGGGCAAGGTGATCCGCGACCAGAACATACGCCTGGACTGAGGCGGTCGGCTGGAGAAAACCCCGGCGGGATCGACCCGCCGGGGTCACGCGTCCCGCAGGCGGGGCGGCGGCAGGCGCTCGAACAGCCCCATGCGCAGGCTGCGCGCGATGCGGTGCGCGCGCTCGCCGAATGCGGCGGCCGTCTCGGGCGGGAAGCTGTCGGCGCAGGTGGCGTCGAACAGCGCAAGCCATCGGGTGAACATCTCGGGCGTCAGCCCGGGCAGCCGGAGATGCGCGCTGAAGGGGTCGCCGTGATAGGCGCCGCTGCGCAGCATCACCGCCGACCAGAAGCGCCGCAGCCTGGCGAGATGCGCGGCCCACCCGGAGGATGACTGGCCGATGGCGGCGTGGAAGACCGGGCCGAGCAGCGGGTCCGCGCGGACCCGGCCATAGAAGCTGTCCACCAGCCGCGCGATGTCCGCCTCGGTGATGTCTGCCGTTGGCATGGCTGGCGCCTCAGATGAAGGGAAGCACCGCCAGCACGGCGACCAGGTTCCACACCAGCATGTTGACCAGGGTGCGCAGCATGGTGCGGCTGTCGGCGTCATCGACGTGCAGCGCATCGCTGACGAGGTTGCCGGGCAGGAGGAACAGGCCGATCGGGCTCATGGTTGCCTCTTAAGAAGTATTTACAATGCCTCTTATGGGGCCCGGCGGCTTGAAAAGCAATATGAATTCGTACATCTTTGATGCCATGCGCCTGACGACCCTCACCGACTTCTCCCTCCGCATGCTCATCCACCTCGCGGTGAAGCCGGAGGGCCGTGCCACCATCGCCGAGGTCGCCTCGGCCTATGGCGTTTCGGAGAACCACCTGATGAAGGTGGCGCACCGGCTTGGGCAGGCGGGCTACGTGACCACCCTGCGCGGCCGGGGCGGCGGGCTGGCCCTGGCGCGGCCGGCCGCGGCGATCACCGCAGGCGAGGTGGTGCGGCGGATGGAGCCGGACATGGCGCTGGTGCCCTGCTTCGCGGGGGCCTCCTGCGCCATCCTGCCGGCCTGCCGGCTGAAGGGCCGGCTGCATGCGGCGCAGGCCGCCTTCCTGGCGGTGCTGGACGACACCACCATCGCCGACCTTGCCCAGCCCGAGGCCGGGTTGCGCAGCCTGCTCGGGGTCGCGGCCTGAACGGCAGGCGTCAGCCCATGCAGCGCCGGATGGTCGCCAGCAATTGCGAATCGTTGAATGGCTTGGACAGGAAGGCGCCGTAGTGCCCGCCCTCGCCCAGGCGGACCTTGCCCTCCGGGATCCAGGTGGTGAGCACGACCGGCACAAGGTGCCCGGCCGACCTGAGCCGCCCGATCATGGTGGCGCCGTCCATGCGGGGCATCATCAGGTCGGTGATGATCAGGTCCGGCCTCGCCGTATCGGCCAGCACCAGCCCTTCGAGGCCATCGGTTGCCAGCACCACGGCGAAGCCCTCGGCCTCAAGGACCATTTCCATGGCCATGGCGACGACGATTTCGTCCTCGACCACGAGGATCTTCTTCATGTCATGAACCAGTGGGGGATGGCGGGGTCCCTATGCTGGTGCGGGGCCGATCCTGCGGCGACGGCGGGGGGCCGAAGCGGATTCCCTGGCTGCTGATATGGAATTCCTCCGCCATCGGGTCGAAGTCGCTGTCGCGCGACTTCAGGATGGAGGCCAGCCGCCGCAGCATGCGGCCGCTCCGCTGGTAATGCAGCATCACCAGGTTCTCGGCCATGGCCGACATCTCGTTGGTGTCCAGACGGTCGAGCGCGAAGAGGTCCCTGGTCTCCCGGCTGTACAGCACCGTCGCGTCCATGGACTTCAGCATGTTGTTCACGGCATTGATGAAGGCGGGCAGCCGGTGCGGGAACAGCATGGCGCGCTCGAAACCGCCGATGCCATCGACGAACACGCGTTTCGCGCCGCTGCCGCGGACCGCGTCGCTGAGCCGGTGGCCGAGTTCGTCCACCAGGTGGTCGGCGACCGGCTGCCACAGGATATGCACGGCGCGGCGCTCGACCATGCCTTCCAGGTCCAGCCCGACGCTGTGCGCCTTGCGCATGAGGCTGGCCGGGGTCTCGAAGAAGCTGAACAGCAGCCCCGGAGCTTCGGGCGTGGAGGCCGCCAGGAATTGCAGGCCGAAGGTGGTCTTGCCCGAGCCCGACGGGCCGAGCAGCATGGTCGCGGACCCGCCGGAGTAGCCGCCGTGCAGCATGGTATCGAACTGTGGAATGCCGGATGAGATGCGGCTGGCCGTGTCGGGCCTGGCGGGCTCGTGCGGCTGGATGGCCTCCATGCGAGGGAAAACCATGATCCCGTCGTCGGCGATGCGGAAGTAGTGGCGCCCACGGAGCGAAGCCGAGCCGCGCTGCTTGTGCAGGACCAGCACGCGGACGGCGCGCATGTGGTGCATCTCGTCGAGCAGCTCGATCCAGCCATCCACCATGGTGTGCTCGGGCGACGACCGATCCCGGTTCTGGTTGGTCAGCATGAGCAGGCAGGTCCGGGTAAGGCTGGCCATGCCCTGCATCTCATGCACGAAGCGGCGGAACGCCGGCTCGGATGCGAAGGCGTCGTGGACCACGAACAGCCCGTCGATCACCACCAGGGTGGCGCCGCGCTTGCGGATTTCCTCGACCAGCAACCGTTGCAGCGCCACCGGCCCCTCCTTCTGGAGGATGGAGAAGGCGCTCATGTAGAAGATGTTCGCGGGCACCATGGCGGCGTCGTAGAACCGCATCGGGGAAAGGTAGGTCAGCAGGCGGTCGTGTGCTTCGGCGAGCAGGCTGACATACAGCGCCTTGCCGCCCCGTGCCGCATGGTTGAAGCAGATCTGGTTGGCCAGGATGGTCTTGCCGGCGCCGGGCGTGCCCTGGACGATGTAGGCGGCCCCGTTGAACACCCCGCCGCCCAGTATGTCATCCAGCCCGGGGATGCCGGTGCGGAGGCGGTCCAGTTCGATCCGTTGTTCAGCCATGACCCTCAGCTCGTCGTTCCGGCCAGCCTGCCGATTGTAGGCGCCATGGGCACGGAGGGAAGCGGCCCGCCGGATCCCATGGGACGTGCCTGGACGATCTTCCAGGGATGGATGGCAGCACCCCAAACCTCACGGTCAGGGGATTGGCGGGTGGCCTGCCAGCGTGGGAAACATCAGACCATGGACGGCCAGCCAACAGCAACCGATGCCGGGGACCGGCACCACCCGGCCATGGACTTCCAGCAGGTTTTCAAGGCGCTGCCGGGAGCGCACCTCCTGCTGCTGCCCGATGCGCCATGCTTCACCATCCTCGCCATGAACGACGCCTATCTCGCGGCGACCGGCATACGCCGGGACGAGATGCTGGGGCGCGGATTGTTCGAGGTGTTCCCCGACAACCCCGATGACCCATCCGCCAGCGGGGTGGCCGACCTGCTCGCCTCGCTGGAGCGGGTGCTGGCGACCCGGGCGACGGACCCGATGGGGGTGCAGAAATACGACATTCCGCGCCGCGACGGCAGCGGCGGCTTCGAGCTGAAGTACTGGAGCCCGGTGAACGCGCCGGTCCTCGGCCCGGATGGCACGGTTGCGATGATCGTGCATCGAGTCCAGGACGTGACGGAGTATGTGCTGCTGGCCGAGCGGTCATCGTGCCACGCGGCCCAGGTCCAGATGACCGAGGCGCGGGCGGCGGTGGCCGAAGCCGAGATACTCAGGCGGGCCAAAGAAGCCAGGGAGGTCAACCGGCAGATCCGCCAGGCCAATGAAGCGCTCCGCCAGACCGAAACCCGGCTGGAGGCGGCGCTGGCGGCCGGGCGGCTCGGCGCGTGGGAGGTGGACCTGGCGACTGCGGCGTTTGAACGCTCGTCGCTGCACGACGGGATCTTCGGCTATGCGACACGGCCGATGCGCTGGGGGCTGCGTGACTTCCTGCGCCGGGTGATCCCCGAGGACCGCCAGCAGGTCAAGGCGCAGATCCGCCGGTCGGTGGAGCATGGCGAAGACTGGGCGGCGGAATACCGCATCCGCCGCGCGGACAACGACGCACTGCGCTGGATCGAAGTCCATGCGCGGCCGGTGCACGGGGCGGATGGCCGGGTGGCGCGCCTTGTCGGGGTCGTCGCGGACATCACCGAGCGGAAGCGCAGCCAGGAACGGCAGCAACTGCTGCTTGATGAGTTGAATCACCGCGTCAAGAACGCGCTCGCCTCCGCGCAGTCGATGGCGGCGCACACGCTGCGGGGCTCCGCCTCGCTCGATGAGGCGCGCGAGTTGCTGATGTCGCGGCTCGTGGCGCTCGGCAAGGCGCAGGACCTGCTGATGCGGAACGCTGGCGGCGGTGCGCTGCTGGCCGAGTTGGTGCGGCAGACCGTGCTGCCTTTCCTTGACGAGCAGGCTGCCGCTTCGCGTGTTTCCGCCGTGGGGCCTGAGGTCGTGCTGGCGCCCAAGGCGCTTGCCGTGCTGCATGCGGCGTTGCACGAGCTTGTGGTGAACGCGGTGCAGCACGGCGCGCTGTCCACCCCCGACGGCTCGGTCGCGGTGGAATGGGCGGTGCACCGGCAGGGTGCGGTGCCGGCACTGGCCATCGAATGGACGGAACGCGGTGGGCCGCCCGTCGTGGTGCCGCAGCGACCGGGCTTCGGGATGCGGCTGCTCGACCGCAGCCTGGCGGGAGAGTTGCACGGACAGATCGACATCGACCACCGGACGAGCGGGCTGGCGGTCCGGATGCGGGTTCCGCTGTCGCCCTGGGTGTGGGTGCTGTGAGGCGGTGCGGT
This sequence comes from uncultured Alphaproteobacteria bacterium, assembly GCA_963829365.1. Classification (GTDB taxonomy): domain Bacteria; phylum Pseudomonadota; class Alphaproteobacteria; order Acetobacterales; family Acetobacteraceae; genus Belnapia. Next base: position 192,713 of record CAWHIH010000004.1, read on the forward strand.
GGGCCGCGCCGCTTCCACCCATCCACGGCGGGCGCGGGGCGGGGCGCTCAGGCGGTCTTCTGCTCGGCCAGGCCCAGTTCCTGGATCATGGTGTCCCGCATCATGAATTTCTGTACCTTGCCGGTCACGGTCATGGGGAATTCCTCCACGAAGCGGACGTGGCGCGGGATCTTGTAATGCGCGATCTGGCCGCGGCAGAAGGCAAGGATGTCCTCTGCCGTGGCGCTCTCGCCGGGCTTCAGGCGTATCCATGCGCAAAGCTCTTCGCCCATCCGGTCGTCGGGCACGCCGACCACCTGCACCTCGGACACCTTGGGGTGGCGGAACAGGAAGTCCTCCACCTCGCGCGGGTAGATGTTCTCGCCGCCTCGGATGACCATGTCCTTGATGCGGCCGACGATGTTGCAATACCCCTCCGCATCCAGCACCGCGAGGTCCCCGGTGTGCATCCAGCGGGCGGCGTCGATGGCTTCGGCGGTGCGTTCTGGCTCGCCCCAGTAGCCCTGCATGACCGAATAGCCCCGGGTGCAGAGTTCGCCAGCCATGCCGCGCGGCACCACGCGGCCCTCTGCATCAACGATCTTCACCTCCACATGCGGATGGATGCGGCCGACGGTGGAGACGCGGCGCTCGATGGGGTCTTCCGTACCTGACTGGAAGCTGACGGGGCTCGTTTCCGTCATGCCATAGGCGATGGTCACGTCGCGCATATGCATGTCCGCGATGCAGCGGCGCATCACCTCGATCGGACAGGGCGAGCCCGCCATGATGCCGGTGCGCAGGCTGGTCAGGTCGAAGCGCGCGAACTCCGGATGGTTGAGTTGCGCGATGAACATGGTGGGCACGCCGTAGAGCGCGGTGCAGCGTTCGGCCTGGACGGCTTCCAGCGTCGCCAGCGGATCGAAGCCTTCGGTTGGATAGACCATGGCGGCGCCATGGGTGGTGCAGGCCAGGTTGCCGAGCACCATGCCGAAGCAATGGTACAGCGGCACCGGGATGCAGACGCTGTCCTGTTCGGTAAGGCGCTGCGCCTCGCCAATGAAGTAGCCGTTGTTGAGGATGTTATGGTGCGTCAGGGTCGCGCCCTTCGGCGCGCCGGTGGTGCCGGAGGTGAACTGGATGTTGATGGGATCGTCGCACTGCAGGCGGGCGGTTGCCGCGGCCAGCCGCTGGCGGGCGGCGGCAGGGGCGGGCTCCATCAGGGCGGCGTAGTTCAGCCAGCCTGGTGCGGCTCCCGCGCCGATCTGGATCCGGTGGCGCAGGCCGGGCAGCTTTTCCGCCCCGAGCGTCTCAAGCATGGTGACGTATTCGGAGGTCTTGAAGCGCGTGGCGGTGATGATGGCGGCGCAGCCGGCCTTGTTCAGCGCGTATTCCAGCTCCGTCAGGCGGTAGGCTGGATTGATGTTCACCAGGATCAGCCCGGCCAGGGCCGTGGCATATTGGGTGAGCGCCCATTCGCTGTTGTTGGGCGACCAGATGGCGACACGGTCGCCGGGTTCCAGGCCAAGCGCGAGCAGGTTCGCCGCCACATCCTCCACGCGGCGCAGCATGTCCCCATAGGTCCAGCGCACGCCCTGGTGCCGCACGACCAGCGCGGGGCGGTCCGCCCAGCGGAGGGCTGCCTGGGTGAAATGCGCGCCGATGGTATCGCCGATGAGCGGCGTGGACGAGGCGCCGTGAACGTAGCTGCCGGTCATTTGGCCCTCCCCTGGATTTTGGGTCAGGCTACAACGCCCTTGTTGCCCGTGCGATGGGGCAATGGGCAGAATTGCTGGTAGCCCGCGGCTTATGCCTGCGGGCTTGAGTATGTGTTATGTGCTTGTGATGGGATGCGGGGACAGGATTTGAACCTGTGACCTTCAGGTTATGAGCCTGACGAGCTACCGGGCTGCTCCACCCCGCGGTGGTGTGTGTTGTGTTGGATCCGGCGTGGCGGCCCGGCGGCGACCGACTCTCCCGCATCTTGAGATGCAGTACCATGGGCGCAGCGGTGTTTCACGGCCGAGTTCGGGATGGGATCGGGTGTGTCATCCGCGCGATGACCACCGAGCCACCGCGCCGGATCCAAGTGGATTGGTGGGTGAGGATGGGACTGGCTGGTTTTGGGTAGGTAGTGTGTGTGTGTGTGTTGAGCGCGGTTTGGTGCTGCGTGCGGTGCGGCCTTTGCGGGCCGCGTTGCGTTGTTGGTGGATTTGAGTTCTGTCGGGCTATTAGGACCGCTCGGCTGCGTCGGTTACCCGACTTCCACCTGCGGCCTATCGACGTGATGGTCTATCACGGCCCTCGAGGGAGACCTCGTTTAGAGGGGGGTTTCCTGCTTAGATGCCTTCAGCAGTTATCCCGTCCGCACTTAGCTACCCAGCGATGCTCCTGGCGGAACAACTGGTACACCAGAGGTACGTCCATCCCGGTCCTCTCGTACTAGGGACAGATCCTCGCAAGTCTCCTACACCCACGGCAGATAGGGACCGAACTGTCTCACGACGTTCTAAACCCAGCTCACGTACCGCTTTAATCGGCGAACAGCCGAACCCTTGGGACCTGCTCCAGCCCCGGGATGCGATGAGCCGACATCGAGGTGCCAAACCTCCCCGTCGATGTGGACTCTTGGGGGAGATCAGCCTGTTATCCCTAGAGTACCTTTTATCCGTTGAGCGATGGCCCTTCCACGCGGGACCACCGGATCACTAAGGCCGACTTTCGTCTCTGTTCGCGCTGTCGCGCTCACAGTCAGGCGGGCTTGTGCCTTTGCACTCAACAGCCGATGTCCGACCGGCTTGAGCCCACCATCGCGCGCCTCCGTTACCATTTGGGAGGCGACCGCCCCAGTCAAACTGCCCACCACGCAGGGTCCTGGCTCCGGATGACGGAGCTCAGTTAGACGCCAGAAAGGCACAGGGTGGTATTTCAAGGTTGGCTCCACCAAGGCTAGCGCCCCGGCTTCAAAGCCTCCCACCTATCCTACACAGTCCCTTCCTGGCGCCACTGCGAAGTTGCAGTAAAGGTTCATAGGGTCTTTCCGTCTGACCGCGGGTACCCCGCATCTTCACGGGGAGTTCAATTTCGCTGAGTCTATGCTGGAGACAGTGGGGAGGTCGTTACGCCATTCGTGCAGGTCGGAACTTACCCGACAAGGAATTTCGCTACCTTAGGACCGTTATAGTTACGGCCGCCGTTTACCGGGGCTTCGGTTCGATGCTTGCACATCTCCCCTTAACCTTCCGGCACCGGGCAGGCGTCAGACCCTATACGTCATCTCTCGATTTCGCAGAGCCCTGTGTTTTTACTAAACAGTCGCCACCCCCTGGTTTGTGTCACCCAGCCCTGGTTGCCCAAGACTGGGTCTCGCTTATCCCGAAGTTACGCGAGCAATTTGCCTAGTTCCTTCAGCATAGTTCTCTCAAGCGCCTTGGTATACTCTACCAGTCCACCTGTGTCGGTTTAGGGTACGGTCCATAATGTCAGAGCTATTTCCCGGACCGATCCGGCAGCCATCCCAATCCGATAAGGGATGACAACGCTTCACGGTCGTCACTTCTGACGGGCCCAGGAATATTGACCTGGTTTCCATCGGCTACGGCTGTCGCCCTCGCCTTAGGGGCCGGCTCACCCTGCGCGGATTAGCCTTGCGCAGGAACCCTTGGACTTTCGGCGAGAGGGTTTCTCACCCTCTTTGTCGCTACTCATGTCCGCATTCGCACTTCCCATACCTCCACGGCCGCTCACGCATACCGCTTCACAGGCTTAGGGAACGCTCCGCTACCACGCTCTTTCGAGCATCCACAGCTTCGGCAGATGGCTTGAGCCCCGTTACATTTTCGCCGCGGGACAGCTATTAGACCAGTGAGCTATTACGCTTTCTTTAAAGGATGGCTGCTTCTAAGCCAACCTCCTGGTTGTTATGGCCGTCCTACATGCTTTCCCACTTAGCCATCATTTGGGGGCCTTAGCTGGTGGTCTGGGCTGTTTCCCTCTCGACAATGGACCTTAGCACCCACTGTCTGTCTGCCGCCCTGTACTCACCGGCATTCGGAGTTCGGTAGGGTTTGGTAGGACTTTGGGTCCCCCTAGCCCTTCCGGTGCTCTACCTCCGGTGGTAATCGAACGACGATCTACCTCAATAGATTTCGCGGAGAACCAGCTATTTCCGAGTTTGATTGGCCTTTCACCCCTAGCCACAGCTCATCCCCGACTTTTTCAACAGGCGTGGGTTCGGCCCTCCAGTGCGTGTTACCGCACCTTCAGCCTGGCCATGGCTAGATCACTCGGTTTCGGGTCTTCTGCCAGCAACTGGGCGCCCTATTCGGACTCGCTTTCGCTGCGCCTACACCTCACGGCTTAAGCTTGCTGCAAACAGAAACTCGCGGACCCATTATACAAAAGGTACGCCGTCACCCACTCTTGCGAGTAAGGGCTCCGACTGCTTGTAGGCGTTCGGTTTCAGGTCTGTTTCACTCCCCTCGTCGGGGTGCTTTTCACCTTTCCCTCACGGTACTTGTGCACTATCGGTCGCCAAGGAGTATTTAGGCTTGGAGGGTGGTCCCCCCATGTTCAGACAAGGTTTCACGTGCCTCGCCTTACTCAAGGATCTTGCAGAGCCATACGCCTACGGGGCTATCACCCACTCTGGCGTGCCTTTCCAGACACTTCGGCTTAACGCAACAAGACCACTGGCCTAATCCGCTTTCGCTCGCCACTACTCGCGGAATCTCGGTTGATGTCTGTTCCTCCAGGTACTGAGATGTTTCAGTTCCCCGGGTTTGCCTCGAAGCCCTATGTATTCAGGCC